>CAVXPJ010000001.1:0-454270 GCA_963763605.1 uncultured Acidobacteriaceae bacterium
TTGACGGCTTGTGCGTTGGTTGGCGTTGCCCCGGCATGGCATTTGGGCAATGGTGACGCACAGCAAAGCGGTTTGGGCTTCGCTCGAAAGGCTGCCTTAACTCGATGATTTATGCGGATTTGATGGCTTCGTAGTAGTGGTTTTGGCCTTCGTCTTCGTGCTCATTGAGGAGAGAGAGGCCGAGGGAGTGGAGTTGTGTTTTGTACTCTTCGGCTCCAAGCGAGCGCGATTCGAGTCCTGTCATGACATCGTTCCAGAGGACCGGCTGGGCGGGAGCGGTGAAGAGGAGCCGTCCGCGAGGGTTGAGGCTGTGGGCGATTCTCTGCAACAGGAGCTGCTGCTGTTCGGGGGAGAGGAGAAACAGAAGTCCCCATGCGAGGGCCGCGTCGAAGGTGCGGCCGAAAAAGGCCGAGTCTTCAACGGCTTCGCAGGCGACGGGAGTGCTGGGGAGGTTTTGCTGGAATGCGAGGACGAAGGAGGGGGATGCGTCGACAGCCCAGACGTTGAGGCCTTCGGTTACGAGGATCTGGGTGATGGGGATGCCGGACCCGCAGCCGAGGTCGATGACGGCGGCGCCGGGGGGAAGGGTTCGAGCCCATTTACGGACGGTTGTGACTCCGATGCCTGCGGCGCGAGCTGCGAGGAACTGAGCTGCGATGTTTTCGTAGCCGTTCGATCGATCCATGAAGGTAGGGTAGCAAAGCGGATCTGGTCGGACTGGTCTTCAAATCGGAAAGTTCGCGCTTTTGCGCGAGGCCCACTCATGCGATGAGACTGCATGAATGGGGCACCCAGAGCATTGGTTTCACCTGATGTGTGGGCCACCCGCCCACCCAGAGTATAGTTTCAACTTATGTATGGGCCACCCGCCAAGTCCACCTTAGAGACGATAAGATCGTCGCGAAGATGGGCACCCCGATTTAGACATGGGCCACCCGTCCGTGCCTAGTCGTCTGTCTTTACGTGCAGTGGAGTTTCGCCTTTTAGCAGGGGCATCAGCGCGCCGCGTACGTCTTCGATGAATTGCTGTTCATTGGCGAATGCTTGGGGTCGATAGGCTTTCGACTTTATGCGGGTGTGGTCGAAATCATAACCCAATGCTTTGCACATCTCGGACAGAAGCTCTGTCAAGAGATCATCGAGTCTCGCAGAGGTGTGGGGCGCGATAGGTTTCGCCTTCATCTCATCGGTTTCGAGGAAGTCAAGAAATGTCATGAACTTTGACCGCACGGTGGGGGAATCATAGTAGACAACATCAATACTGTTGAGCGCACGCACGCTATCACTGTGGACGATGCGTCCGCGATATTGCATTAGGATGTCCAAAAGCCCAAGTTTCCGACGCCTTAACTCCTGACGGTTGCTAAACCATAGCTGGATACCGACCGCGATTGCCGGTCCCGTGAGCAAGGCGAAAAGCGTCATGTAGTCAAGCGGCTTCATAGTTAGGCTCCCTGTTACAAACAAAGATAGCCTATGCCACCGTTTAGAGCTGCACGGCAAAGGAGCGAACGAGTAAGTAGCAAAAATGCCAGATTTTTCTGTGGCCAACGTTGTTACATCCGCAACGCGCGTCTTTGTTGGTGTCCCCCGATGGCATTCGCCCCCCATGTCGTCGCCGAGAAAGGGCGATGTCCTGGGCGCGAGAGACCCAAGGTTGAAGCCTTGGGCTACCTAGAAGCAAAGGTCAAAGACAGAAGCAGATCCTCCGCCTGCGGCGAAGGATGACAACTAAAAGGCAGCGACAACTGCAACAGCAGATTCCTCCGCTGCGCTGCGGAATGACAAGCCAAAAGAACAGACAACGACAGAAGCGGTGTGCGACTAATAGGCTAAGGCGCAGCCGTCGGCTCGCATTTCGCTGGCGGCGGAGTAGAAGCGGTCGGGGCCGTCGGTGTGGGGTTCGATGCATTCGTAGCGGCCGTAGGCTCCGTCGGAGGGGCCGATGGGCCAGCCTAGCGCGATGAGGGCTTTGCGCGTGGATTCGGGGACGCCGGATTCGAGGCGGAGCAGACCTTTGGGGCCGAGGCCGGGTGCGTCTTCGCCCATGGATTGTGACGAGCCTTCGTGATGCCAGCGGGGACTGTCGCCGGCGGCCTGGATGTCGAGGCCGTAGTCGACGCGGTTGATGATGATCTGCGCCTGACCCTGCGGCTGCATGTCGCCGCCCATGACGCCGAAGGACATCCAGGGCTTGCCGTCGCGGGTGGCGAAGCCGGGGATGATGGTCTGGAAGGGCCGCTTGCCGGGGGCGTAGATGTTGGGGTGGCCGTCCTGAAGGGAGAAGAGCTCGCCGCGGTCCTGGAACATGAAGCCGAGGCCGTCGGCGACGAGGCCGGAGCCCATGCCGCGGAAGTTGGACTGGATCATGCGAGACCATCATGCCGTCGCTGTCGGCGACGGTGAAGTAGGTGGTGTCGCCGTGGCTGGGCGCTTGCCGGGGTGGATGGGCGTGAGGATGCGAGTCGGGCTTGATGAGCTTGGCGCGCTCGGCTGCGTAGGCTTTGGAGTTCAGCCACTCGATGGGGATCTTGGCGAAGTGCGGATCGGCGTAGTAGCGGGCGCGGTCTTCGTAGGCGAGGCGCTTGGCTTCGATCTGGACGTGCAGGGAGTTGGCGGACTGGAAGCCCATGCCGCGCAGGTCGAAGTTTTCGGGGATGTTGAGTAGCTGCAGGGTGGCGAGGCCCTGGGTGTTGGCGGCGATGCGCGTAGACGTCGACGCCGCGATAGTTGGTGACGAGGGGGTCGCTCCACTCGGCGTGCTGGGCGCGGAGATCGTCGGCGGTGATCCAGCCGCCGATGCGTTTGAAGTAGGCTTCGATGGTCTTGGCGATGGGGCCGTCGTAGTAGGCGTCGCGGCCGCCTTCGGCGATCAGGCGATAGGTGCGGGCGAGGTCGGGGTTGCGGCGGACGGTGCCTTCGACTGGCGCTTTGCCGTTGGGGGCGAAGGTGTGGAGGGCGTTGGCGGTCTCTTCGACGCCGGAGCCGGGAGCGGTGAAGTTGGCGAGGCCGATTTTGATGTAGTGGCCGATGATCTGCGGAGTTGGGGAGCCGGTTTCGCAGTAGTGGATGGCGGGCTGAAAGAGCTCGGCCCACTTGAGTTTGCCGTAGCGCTGGTGGAGGGTCCACCAGGCGTCGACTGCGCCGGGGACAGAGACGGTGACGGCGCCGTAGGAGGGAAGAGCGCCGTTTTTTGCGTGGGCGCGGGCGATGTCAAGGGTGAGGGCTTTGGGAGAGCGGCCGGAGCCGGAGAGGCCGACGACTTTGTTGAGCTTCGGGTCCCAGAGCATGGCGTAGCAGTCGCCACCGACGCCGCAGGAGGTGGGTTCGACGAAGCCGAGGACGGCGTTGGCGGCGATGGCGGCGTCGATTGCGGAGCCGCCTTTTTTCAGGATCTCGATTGCTGTGAGGGTGGCGAGAGGATGCGCGGTTCCGGCGGCTCCGCTGCAACCCATGGCGGCGGAGCGGCTGGCGAAGCTGGCTCCGGCGATGCGGTCGCCGGCGTGGACGTCGGGACGGTCGAATCTTTCTGCACCTGCGGGCTGGAACTTTGGCATCTCTTTCGGCTCGGTGGCGAGGGTTTGGCTGAAGGCGTTTGCGGAGCTGACCGAGGCCATGGAGCCGGCGGCGGCGAGTGGAAGTGCGGCGATAAAGGAACGACGGCGCAAGGTGTTCTCCAGTGTGGGGTGGGCGCAGGACGCGTGCGAGCCAGGATTTATTGAGACATTCAATATATCAAGGCTGGCGATTCTCAGGCGATGCATTCGAAAGCGAGCGTTTTACTGTTCCAGATGGAGCAGGTGGGCTTTCGTGTCGAGGCCACCGGCGAAGCCTGTGAGTTTTCCGGAGGATCCAATTACGCGGTGGCACGGCACGATGATGGAGATGGGGTTTCTTCCGTTTGCGGCGCCGACGGCACGCGTTGCGCGAGGATTTCCTAGTTGCGCGGCGAGTTGTCCGTAGCTCCTGGTCTCTCCGAACGGTATGGCGAGCAATGCTTCCCATACGTCTTTCTGGAAGCGAGTGCCTCGCATGTCGAGGGGGACGGAGAAGGTCTTTCGTTTGCCGGCGAAGTACTCTCGTAGCTGGCGTTCGGTCTCGACGAGAACAGGCTGCCGGTCGTTTGTGGTTAGTTCGTCAAGGCTGACACGACGAGGGCTGTCGTTTTCCCAGAGTATGGCTACGAGGCCTTGGTCGCTTGCGACCAGGTTCAGCTCTCCAACAGGCGATTCCATTATCTTGCAGGCGAGACTCACGGTCTTATCCTTCCCAGTTGTGATGCGTTGAGACGCCACTTCGAAGAGCCAGGCGGACGATCAACGTGAGATGTGTGGGTGCGTTGTGGCGGAGTTTCCGTCGGCGGCCCAGAGATGCTGTGCAGCGTAGGCGCGCCATGGTCGCCAGGATTCGGCGCGATTGAGGAGATGCGCCGGAGTTGTTTTTTCGCCGTCGATGGAGGCGACGCTGCGGAGGAGGCCGATGTCGGTTGCGGGAAATGCGTCCATCTCTCGCACGGCGCGGAGGGCGATGTACTGCGCGGTCCATTCGCCGACTCCGCGAATCGTTCGCAGACGAGAGACTGTGTCCTCGATGTCGCCGAAGGGGCGGAACAGGTTGGGGTCGGCTACGGTCGCCGCGGCTACTGCTTTCAGTGCTGTCAGACGTGCGTTTGGCATGGCCAGTCCGAGTGAAGAGGCCGCGGCGAGCCGCTTTGCTGATGGAAATGCGTGAGACAGATCGGGGTGGATCAGGAAGGACCTTGGCACAGCGCGGCCGTGTCGAGCGGCGAGTTGGGTGGCTAATTTACGTGCAGCGGACACGCTGATCTGTTGCCCCAGAACAGCTCGTACGGCGATCTCGAAGCCATCCCAACCGCCGGGCGCACGCAATCCGGGACGTTGCGCGACCAGGGGAGCGAGCGCCGGGTCGCCGGACAGATGTTCGTCGATGGTCTCGATGTCGGCACCAAGATCGAACAGTCGCCGAACGCGGGCGACGATCGCCGGCAGGAGACGGACATCGGGGAAACGAATGCTGACGCAAAGGCTTTGTCGATCGGGTAGGTGCGTGACTTCGATACTTCCCGACGCGCCGTCTACTTCAACCGTGCGGAGGTAGCGGTCGCTCTCAACAACTTCTACGCCGGGGATCGCGCGGGCGCGCAGGAAGCCGAGCATGGACTGCCAGTCGTAGGGTGGACGATAGCGAAGGCGAAGTGTAACGCCTTTGTCTTCTTTGTCTTCCTTGTTTTCGTGTTTCGTTGAACCTTTTCTGCGCAGGGCGCTGGGTGGGCGGTGAAAGAGGTTGAGAAATGTTTCGTTGAATCGCCGAAGACTGCTGAAGCCGGAGGCCATGGCGACCTCCTTCATTGGCATTCGTGTTTCATGGATGAGGTGTTTGGCGAAGAGCACGCGCCGCGTTTGTGCGACGGAGATGGGAGATGCGCCGAGATGCTGGAGGAACAGGCGTCGCAGTTGGCGTTCGCCCAAACCGAGGCGTTCGGCGAGTCTTTCAACGGTATTTCCTTCTCCGTCCAGGGCGCCTTCTGCGATGAGGGCCAGGGCTCGCGAGACTGAGTTCGAAGTACCGCGCCATGAGGCCATGTCGGGAGCGGTCTCGGGACGGCAACGAAGACATGGACGATAGCCGGCGTCCTGTGCGGCTGCGGCTGAGCCGTAGAAGGTGCAGTTCTCAGGCTTTGCAGTACGTGCGGGACATACGGGGCGACAGTAGATGCCCGTCGATTTGATGCCTACGAAGATCAAGCCGTCAAAGCGTGAGTCCCTGCTTTGCAAGGCGCGATAACAAACTTCACGAGAGGGCAGTTCCATGAGTCGATCATCGCACTCTCGCTCGACGTAAACTAGCGGTTTTCGGACATGATCAGTTTCTGCGTCTCTGGGGAGATTTGTGTAGCGCCGGGAGTTGTGTCCAACGGTAGATACCGGCTCCGCGAAAGATAAAGCTTCCCATCGGGCTTGCGTGAGGCATAGTATGCCGTTCGACAAGACAGGAGCAGAACGCCCTATGCTGAATTCTTGGTTTGTCCTTCTCGCGTTATTCGTGTTCGTTCGTCCGGTGCAGCAACCGGCTGCTGCAGCAGCGGCTCAAGCGAGCATTCCCCCTGAAGCGGTGAAGATGGTGAACCCGGTAAAGCCGACGGCTGAATCGCAGGCGCATGCTAAGAAGATGTATGGATACGATTGCGCTATGTGCCATGGAGTGAACGGAAATGGCAAGGGCGACGTTGCTGCGGATATGAAGGTTGCGCTCAAGGACTACACCGATCCGGCGGCACTGAAAGACATGACTGATGGAGAACTTTTCTACATCATCAAGAACGGCAAAGGGCAGATGCCTCCTGAAGGTGATCGCGGCAAGACGGACGATATCTGGAACATGGTGATATTGGTTCGGTCATTTGCGAAGAAGTAACGAACAAAAAATAAAGTTTCAATCGTGCAAGGTCTTCGAGAGCCGATCGAGTAGAGGGATCTGGGTTTGCTTGATATGCTCAGTGGCTTTGGTGATGGAGAACCATGCTCCGCGGTCGACTTCGGGGATCTCGATGGAACGGCCGGAGCGCGGGGGCCACTCGATCTCACAGTGATTGCTGATTAATCTGGCTGGATCGCAGTCGCCTTCAAAGGCCCATGCGGAGACGATCTTTCCGCCTGCCTGCTTGATCGAACCGAGATCGAGAAATATCCCGGCTGCAGGAAAACCGGTCTCTTCTTGAAATTCGCGAATGGCAGCTTGTAAGGGTTGCTCGTCTTCGAGGTACTCGCCTTTGGGTATCGTCCATGAGCCGAGATCTTTTTTCGCGAAGAACGGACCGCCGGGGTGAACGAGGAAGACTTCGACGCCGTTTGGCTTGCGTCGATACATTAGCAAACCTGCACTGCGTCTCGGCATGAAGGGTTACTCGCCTCAGTATAGGTTTGATGGCTTTAATGGGCCGGTGTGGCAGCGGTTGGATCTTTCAGATAGTCGCGAATGAGATTGACGGTGTAGGTTGGACTCTCTTCCATGAGCCAGTGGCCGGCGTTGGGCACGACAGCCTCTTGCACGTTGACGGCGACGTTGCGCATGACGACGGCTTCAATCGCTCCGAAGGATTTTTCTCCGCCTACGGCGAGTACGGGCATGGTCAGCTTGGTTCGCTGAAATACTTTGTTGTCCTCGACGTCCTGCGAGAAGGCTTTGAAGTGCTCGAAGCCGGCGTGCATCGCTCCGGGTTTGGCGTACTGGAGCGGCGTAGAACTTTCGGGTGAGCTCGTCGGGCTGGCTGGGGCTGGCGGTGAAGTCGTTCCAGATGCGGTCGAGGTAGATGCGCTCGCGGCCCTGTACGAGGCGGTCTTCGTCGGGACCCCAGAAGGAGAAGTGCCAGAGCTTGTGGTCTTTGATGATGTCATCCCATGGGGCGATGCCGGGGATGGGCGCATCCATGACGACGAGGCGTTCGATCTTGCCGGGATAGAGGGCGGCGTAGGCGTAGGCGACCATGATGCCGATGTCGTGCGAGACGATGAAGGTGCGGTCGAAGCCGAGAGTGGTGACGACCGAGCGAATGTCGGCGGCCTGGGTCTTCTTGTCGTAGCCGCCGGCGGGGCGGGAGGAGCGGCCGATGCCACGCAGGTCGGGCACGATGACGGTGTAGTTTTTTTGCAGCTCCGCGGCGAGAGGCGCCCAGGAGTCGCTGGTCTCTGCATAGCCGTGGATGAGGACTACGGCGGGGCCGACGCCGCCGGAGCGGACGAAGATATCGGCGCCGGCAGGGCTGTGAACGAGCTGCTCTTTGAAGGTCGAAGGTAATGCCGGTTGCGCGATGGCTGCTTGTGCGATGGAGAAGAGAGAGATCGCGATCAAGGTGCAGCGTGTGATTGCTGGGTGACGCCCCATGCCGTTTCTCCTGTGGTGACTGTGTGATTTTTATCACGAGTGGGCGCTGGCGGCGGCCTAAGGAGGAGCAGCGGTTTTTCTGTTTCCATGGAGTGATTGGTCAATGCCCATTTATCGCGATGGATACTAGCCTGCGAGCCGGATTGGGTGACGAGCGGATGGTGCTGCGATGAGGCCCGTAATGTTTCTGCGGATTGCGGCAGGTGCGAAGCTGCCAGCTACTGGTCTGGATGTTTGCCAGCCTCTTTTGCGGCAGCTTTTGCTTCGGCAGCGGCCTGCTTTGCAGCTTGTTTCGCCGATGCGGCAGCTTCCCTGGCTTGCTCTTTGGCGTCGCTTACTACAGAGGGAACCATGGTGAGTTTTGGTGGTGCGGGGGGCGTTGGAGGCAATGGCAGGACGCTGGCTTTCTTCAGCGAGACGTCGCCCTGGCTGGTTGTGATGCGGAGGAGCGGGCCGCCGTTGCCGACGGTGCCGCTGACGATGTCTCTTGTTGTCGTCCTGGTCCGGATTCTTGATGTCGGGCGAAGTCGCTTTCGATGTCGCCGTTGGTGGCGTCGAGCTGGTAGGCGAAGCTGGACTGCTCGGGGACGGTGACGTCGACGGAGCCGTTGCGATTTTCGATGGTGACGTTGCTGAGGGGTGGCGCGCTGGTGACGTCGACCGAGCCGTTGCGATTGGTGACGAAGACGTCGCCGGCGATGCGGTCGAGCGTGATGTTGCGGCTGTAGGTGGTGAGGGTGACGGGGCCGACGGCGTTGCTGGCGGTGAGCTCGGCGTTGCTGCCGATGTCGACCTCGCCGTCGAGACGGCCGAGCTGGAAGTCGGTGCGGCTGGTGTGGAACTTGATGGGGCCGCGGATGCGCTCGAAGTGAGTGTCGCCGAAGAACTCGCCGCGGATGGTGACGGGGCCGCTGAGGTCGGAGAGGGTGGTGTCGTGGGCGCGGCCTTCGATGGTGAGCGGCGCCGGTGACACTGTGGGCGGAGAAGTCGGAGCTGCCGTTGTTGATGTGCGTGGTACTGTCGCCGGTGATGGCGCTGAGTTCGACGTCGCCGTGGTTGGCGGTGACGATGACGGAGCCCTTGATGGCGCTGATCTTGACGTCGCCATGGTTGGCGGTGACGATGGGCGAGGCGGCGGCGGGGACGGTGATGGTGAGGTCGGCGCGGGCGCCTTCGATTGCGGGCATGGTGAGGGTGACGGTGTTGCCGCTGGCGTTGAGATGGGGCTGAGGCGCTGGGCCTTTGCTGTCGGCGTCGGAGTCGGAGCGGGTGTAGACCTCTTTGTGGACGGTGACGTGAATCTGGTTGTCGTCGCTGGTGCCGGAGATGGTGACGTCGCCGCGGGGGTTGTCGACCGATGAGGCTGGCGCCGGCGGGGAAGGCCTGCGATAAGGGTCTGATCGCTCTCGTGCTTGTCGCCGAGGAACTCGTCGAGATTGTCCTGATTGATGTTGAGGCCGTTGAAGAGCTTGGTGTGGCCGCCGTCGCGCACGCCGCTGAAGATGACACCGGTGATGGCGAGAAGGATGAGAGGGTGACGACGCCTCCGCCAACACGACGGCGGTAGCGGGGTTGCGTGAGTCGGACTGGATGTGCTGGTCGAGGCCCACTCGAGGAGCATGATGATGCCGGCGCCGACGAGGAGGAAGCGGCCAGAAGCGGCCGTACCACTCCCAGAAGCGATGAGGCCTGCAGGTGGCCGGTCTGAACGAGCAGGAAGATAATGCCGAGGGTGATGAGCACAAGAGGGCCGAGGATCGAGCTGCGGCGAAGGCCGCGGGTCTGGTAGCGGTAGGCGTCGCGCTGGGCGCGAAGCATGTCGCGCTGGGCGCGGGCCTGATCTTTGAGGATGCGGCGCTGATACTTCCAGTCGTTTCCGTAAGGTGGGCCGCTGGGCGCACCTGGAGGTGGGTAGGGCGGAGGATAGTTTGCCATGGATCTTATCTCCCTTCCTGATCGTGCTGGGTGGAGGGGACGATGGAGGTGGCGGGCTCGGATGGGGCTGGGGGAGCGGCCGGTGGAGCGGTGTAGGGATACGGATGAGGCCATGGCTGCGGAGTTGGCGCTGAATAAAGGAGACGCGCTGGAAGATCGCCATAAGGCCGGCAACGATGATGATGACCGGCCAGCTGCGACCCCAGGAGAGGATGTCGAAGCTGTCGAGCAGGAAGAGGACGCCGATGAGAGTAACCCAGACGGAGCCGCGAAGGGCGCGGAAGAGCCGGAACTGGTAGCCAGGGGTGCCGTCGTCGGCGAGAGCTGCTGCCGGTGTCGGTCATCTTGCGGACGAAGAGCCAGACGCCAAGGCCGATGAGGAAGAAGGGAACGAGGCGATGGACGGGAAAGCCGTGGAAGAGGCTGGAGTTGCCGATGAGGAAGAGGCAGCCGAGTCCGATGAGCCAGATGGCGCCGGCGGGAAAACGGTTACGACGGGGACGAGAGGATCGAGATTCGGATCGAGGGGATAGGCGGCGTTCCGTAGGGCGGAATGCGGGGGAGCGGGTGGGCAGTGTAGCTGTCCCAGGGCGCGCTCCAGCTGGCTGCGGCGGGTGGGGTGGATAGCCGGGGGCGTGGTGGGGCGTAGGCGCCGGGAGGGGGTGGCGTGCTCCGGGAGCGGTGCCTGGCTGAGCGTTGATGGTGCCGGGGTGGCCGGCCAGGCTTTGCCGAAGCCGAGGCGTTCGCCGAGATCGTTCAGGCCGAAGGGATTGGGAAGCGGGGTGCCGTCGCGGCGGGCGCGGGCGGTGTGGTGGGCCTCGATGACCTGATAGCAGACCCAGCCGGCGATGAAGAGGCCGAAGATGCCGTGCTCGTTGGCGAGCGAGACGAGGATGGCGAAGACGATGAGGTGGACGACGCCTTTGGCGTACTGGCCGTTGTACATGGCGCCGACGCCGGGGATGAAGCCGAGCAGAGCGGCGAGGCCGGGGTTGGGTTCTCCGGGGAGCGGCGGTGGCGGGATGGCGCCGGAGACGTTGTAGTTGACGCCGCCGCGTTGCCGGTGTAGGTGTAGGTGGCCGGCCGGTAGGTGCGGCAGGCACGGGGGGGCTCCGGCGAGTTTGGCGGCGAGGCAGGGTTCGCAGAAGACGGCAGAGCCGACGATGCGGGTGCACTCCGGGCAGAGCGGTTTGCCGCAGTTCTGGCAAAAGGCAGTACGTTCACGATCAGGATGGTTTGCGCAGTTCATACCAATCCCCCTTCTTGCTTAAAGACGCTGGGATTAAGGACGACAAAAGCTTGTGACGAGAAGGGGGAGCAGGGCCTGAGGTGCGAACGGACTCGGCCAACTGGACGCTGCCGGCGGGGGTCTCGCGGCGGCTGGAACCGGGGTTGGGCTTGGTCTGTTTCTGGTCTTGTTTCTGGGCTGTCCGGGCTTCTGATCTTGGATTGCTGGGTTGCTGGTCGGAGGCGGGGGTCGTTCTGGGGTGCCGGGGTGCTGGTGGAGCCGTTGTCGTCCGACGAGCGCTGCAGGTCGCGGACGCGGGATTCGAGTTCGTAGACGACGCGGAGGTTGTCGGTGTAGCGAACGACGCTGGCCTTGGCCTGGGAGGCGCTGCGCATGATGCTGGAGGGTTTGAGGTCGCTGGCGCGAAGATCGGTGAGGCGAACGCCGGTGAGGTTCAGGGTAAGGGCGATGGAGAAGAAGGCCATGGCAGCGGTCATGGCGAGGCGCGGCTGCAGCATGGTCTGGCCGAGGGAGCGGAAGCCATGGCTGATGCGGGTGCGGAAGGGGATGACGTTGGTCGAGGCGAAGGCAGGCTGAGCGGCGAGAGATGGAATCAGAGTGGGTTGGCCGAGGAGGGTGTTGGGAGTCCGGAGGCGGTCGTTGCGCCGAGGATGATTGGCGGGCTGGCGAGAGCGGCAGTCTTGCCGCTGGTTTCGGCGAGGATGCGCTCGAGCAGGGCGGTGGGCGGCTCGGGCCGGGGAGACTTGAGCATCTCCATCCAGGCGGCTCCGCGCTGGGCGTCGGCGAGCATGGCGGCGCAACTGGGGCAGCCGACCATGTGGAGGTCGAAGGTGGCCTGGTCCGCGGCGGAGAGGGTGCCGTCGAGTGCGTCGGAGAGCATCGCTTCACACTGTGCGCAGTGTTGCGGGTCGCTGCCCTGGCGGGGCTTTGACGCTGCCGAATTGGTTGAAGTCTGCCACTCTAAACCACCTCTCTTTCTATCATTATGTCCACCTAACTTTCTATACGTTGCAGCAGCCTTGCAAGTTCCCCGCGGCCGCGACTGATGCGGCTTTTTACGGTTCCTTCGGGAATGCGGAGAACCTGGGATATCTCTTTGTAATCCATATCCTCGAGATCGCGAAGAATAACAGCTTCGCGGAGCTCCGGGGAGAGCTGTTTGAGGGCATTCTGGACGCTGCACCTTGAGCTCGAGGCCGGCGACGTGGTGCTCCTGCGAGGGCCGGGGATCGGCGAGGCGGTCGGCCATGGTGGGGCCGTCGTCTTCGCCGTCGAAGGTGGCGTCGAGCGAGTCGGAGGCGCGGTCGAGGCGGGTGCGGCGGAAGTGGTCGACCAGGAGATTGCGGGCCAGGGTGGTGATCCAGGTCTGGAAGCTGCCCTTCTGGGTGTCGAAGCTGGCGAGGTTCTTGTAGAGCTTGAGGAAGACCTCCTGGGTGAGGTCTTCGGCGTCGGTGCCGGAGCCGGTGAAACGGTAGCAGATGGCGTAGATACGGCGATGTTGGGAGACGACGAGCTGCTGCCAGGCCTGCGAGTCTCCGGCCATGCACTGGCGCACCAGTTTGGCGAGTGCTTCGTTTGCGGCTTCCTGTTCGGGGGTGCGCTCCAACTTTGCCTCTATCGGTTTTGCCGGTAGGTGCAGTGTACCGCCTGTGACGGGGGGTACCGGGTTGATTTGTTGGAGGACCTGCGGACTGGTTTCGCCACGGGAGAGACGGAGTGAGGCGGTGCGCCTGGGCGCGGATTGGAAGCCGGAAGGCCGTGCCCTTCGCTGGAATCGGAATCGCCATGTGCAGAACGCCCATGTTTGCTAGTACGCATGGGCGTTCCGGTTGGTTCAATGGACATCGAAACGTGGGCTTCAAGCTTCGACTTAGGATGCTTAGGGAGGGTGGGGGCGGTGATGACGCCACAGGCGATGCGGTTGCCGGCGTTGCCGGTGGGGTCGGTCTTCATGTCGTCGGCCTTCTCGTGGACCATGATGGAGGTGCCGCCGTTGGCGAGGATGCTGTTGGGCGCGGCCGGGTCGAGGGAGAGGTAGTCGACCTTGAAGGTGGCCTGGCCTACGTGGCCTTCGCCGATGACGATGTTCTGGGGCAGGTCGCCGGCGTGGTGGCCCATGGGGTTCTGGATGCCGTGCTGCTTGTTCTCGGGGTTGAAGTGGCCGCCGGCGGTTTTGAAGTCGGGGGCGTCGCAGAGAGGCTTTGGCGTGGATGTGGACGGCGTGCTCGCCGACGGGAAGATTTTTGAGCTCGAGCTTGATGGTGAGCTTGTTCTTGTCCTGCTGGAAGGTGGCGGTGCCGGCGTCTTCTCCGGTGCTGGTCTTGATGGGAACGACGAGTTGATTTTTGGGTTTTTGGCAAAGGCCGGAATGGCGAGGAGGCAAAGAGTGAGAGCGGGGAGGTTGTTGCGCATGGGTTGATCTCCAGATCAAGGTCTACTCTTGAGAATACAGAAGTATTTGTTCGGGTTGCGTGAGGAAAGGGGATATGTATGTAAAATTTGGCCATGATTTCAGCCACGTCTTTTTCCTTCTCGAAGTTCGTCGTGTCCTCGTGTCTTTTATGGCATCGTTCCAATGACGGCTTCTTCCGTGCGCTGTGGCGCAGCGCGGAGGGCGGTGGCGCGCCAACAGGCCCAGAGCCTGCTGCTTCCGACGCCAAAGCGGGCGCAGATGCAAAGCCGGCTACCAGAGCCGAAGCCAGCGGCAACGCCGGGGATGGCGTTGACGGAGCCGCCGCTGCCGCCGATGCGCATGTGGAACAGACGATCCAGATGGATGGAAAGACACTGCACTACACCGCGACCGTGGGAACGCTGGCGGTGCGGGACAGCAAAGGCGCACTGAGTGGCGAGGTGGTTTATACCGCGTACATCGATGGAAGGCAAGGACCGGCCGGTGACGTTTGCGTTCAACGGCGGACCGGGTGCGGCTTCGGTTTATTTGAACCTTGGCGCGATTGGGCCGAAGAGGGTGGCGTTTGGCGCGGAGGGGCGACAGTCCGTCGGACCCGGCGGTGCTGAAGGACAATCCGGGAACGTGGCTGGACTTTACGGATATTGTCTTCATCGACCCGATTGGGACGGGATTCTCGCGGTCGCTGGTGTCGCTGGAGGAGGCGAAGAAGCAGTTTTATGGGCCGGACCAGGACATTGAGTATCTTTCGAAGTGCGTCTACGACTGGCTGGTGAAGAATGACCGGCTGCAGTCGCGGAAGTACATCGTCGGCGAGAGCTATGGCGGATATCGCGGGCCGCGGCTGACGGCTTATCTGCAGTCGCAGATCGGCGTGGCGATGAATGGGTTGGTGCTGGTGTCGCCGGCGCTGGCTCCGCAGAGTGGGTCGCCGGATATCTCGCCGATTCCGTGGATGACTGACGCTGCCTTCGATTGTTGCGGCGAACTATGAGCGGCAGGGCAAGCTGACGAACGAAAATATGGCCGCGGTGATCGACTACACGCGCGGTGAGTATGCGGTGGATCTGATGAAGGGGAACAGCGATCCGGCGGCGACTCCGCGGCTGGTGAAGAAGGTGACGGAGCTGACGGGGCTTGACCCGACGTTTGTGAAGCAGTCGGGCGGACGGCTGGAGACGCAGGCGTTTCTGCGCGAGGAGTTTCGCGAGACGGGCAAGCTGGGCAGCCGGTATGACCCGAACGTGACCGCGTACGATCCGTTTCCGTATAACCCGACGCAGGAGACGAATGACCCGATTCTGTTGAGCATTATTGCGCCGACGACGACGGCGATGGTGAACTTCGTGACGCAGACGGTGGGTTGGAAGACGGATGCGCGGTATAACGCCTTGTCGGATGAGGTTGCGCGGGCGTGGGATCGGGGTGCGACGCAATGGCGCGTTTTCGGGTTCGGCTTCGGCGACCGATCTGCGCGTGGCGGTGTGCGACGGACCCGAAGCTGCGCGTGGTGATTGCGCATGGATGGGCGGATCTTTCGTGCCCGTTCATGGGGTCGGTGCTGACGGTGAGCCAGATTCCGACCATGGGCGATCCGACACGGGTGCAGGTGCATGAGTATCCGGGCGGGCATATGTACTATGCGCGGCTGGCGTAGCTCGCTGGCGCTGCGCAAGGATGTGATGGAGATGGTGAGCAAGCACTGATGAGTCCTGCCGGACGGGCCGCCTGCGCGGCGGGCGGCCACTTCGTGGCGGGTATACCTTTTTTGGCTGCGGATGGAGGCTGTGGGCCTCGCGTTGCTCGCGCTTACTTTTGGGTTGAGAGAAGCTCTAACTGTTCGGTGTGGTGCTCGTCGGTGAAGGGTTCGAAGTGGGTGCGGCAGCGGGCTTCGTAGAGGCCGGCTGCGCCGACGACGACTAGCTCCTGGCTTTGGCCGAGGCGCTGGGTGTGGATGGCGGGAGCGCCGCAGACCATGCAGACGGCGGAGAGTTTGGTGACTTCGTCGGCTAGCGCCATCAGGACAGGGACTGGGCCGAAGGGCTCGTTGGCGAAGGTGGTGTCGAGGCCGGCGAGGATGACGCGTTTGCCGAGATGAACGAGTTCCATGGCGAGGTGGGTGATGCCGGCGTCGAAGAACTGGACTTCGTCGATGCCGATGACGTCGACCTCGTGTGAGGCGGCCGGATTCGAAGAGCTCGGCTTTGAGGCTGTCGGATGTTGGGGTGACGACTGCGGCGTCGTGGGTTTGCGAGCTGTGGCTGGCGATGGCGGTGCGGTGGTAGCGGAGGTCGATGTCGGGTTTGAAGCAGGCTACGCGCTGGCGGGCGATGCGGGCGCGCTTGAGGCGGCGGATGAGCTCTTCGGATTTGCCGGAGAACATGGGGCCGACGATGACTTCGATTCTGCCCGGGGGTGTGGGATTGTCATGCGGCAATGGTAACTAGGTTGATGGTGGATTTTGTGGGGTTATTTTTTTTGGCGATGGTGGAACGGTGTTTTTGCAGGGGGTTTTGCGAAAAATGGTGCGCAGAACGTGGTTTTTTGCTGGTGACGTTGCGGTGGATTGCTGGTGAATCGTGGTGTGTTAGCGGACGTATTTTGGCTGCCGAAAAATATGCCACTTTTTCGAGTTTATTTTTGGGTGGGTGTGGATAAGTCGTATCGTCGGAGTAGATGGTCTCTTCGGGGACGTCGGTGGGACTTTCGAAGTCGATAAAGTGTCGCGCCGAATCGTCTGAGCGATCTGCGTCAGGTTTGCGTGGCTTAGGTCTGGGTGGCTTCGTCCGATGGGGTGACGAGGGGTTGCCAGAGTTCGAGGCGGTTGCCTTCAGGGTCGGTGATCCAGGCGAAGCGGCCGAAGTCGTAGTCGTCGCGTTTGGGGTCGATGGAGACGCCTGCGGCGGCTAACTGGGTGAGGAGTTCGTCCAGATTGTCGACGCGGTAGTTGACCATGGCTTGCTGTGGGCCTTTTTCGTTGCCCTTGCCGAAGTTGGAGGTGTCTTCGGGGAAGAGAGACCAGGTGGTCATGCCGGTGGTGGCGGGGACTTCGTCGGACCAGAGGAAGGTGGCGCCGCCGTAGTCGGAGAGCTGGATGCCGAGGTGCTTTGCGTACCAGGCGGTGAGTGCTTTGGGGTCGCGAGCGCGAAGGAAGATGCCGCCTATGCCGGTGACGCGTGCCATGTGATCTCCTTGAAGTTGGAGTGAGTATATCAAGTGGCTGTGTTGCGATGTTGAAGTGCAGATTTGGGGCACTTGTGTGGGGTAGGGAAGAAGAATGCAGGTCCTTCGACTTCGCTGCGCTGCGGGATGACAAGGTTGATGTGACTAAGCTTGTTCGCCCGGGAGCGGCATGAGAGTATGGTCGACGATATCAACCGGCGAAGAGAGTGACCGGCCTTTTTTTGCGGGACTGAGGCGCTGGTGCTTTTCCAAAAATTTAAACCACTTTAGAAGAAGGTCAGGTTCGTGCAACGTTCGGCGGCGATAGAAGCACCAGGAGAGAGGGCGCGGTGGCGCATGCTGGGGTTGATCTGCACGGGGGTTGTGCTGTGCATGACGACGTGGTTTTCTGCGACCGCGATTACGCCGGAGCTGGTTTCGTTGTGGCACCTTTCTGCGGGGCAGGTTTCGTGGCTGACGAATGCGGTGCAGCTTGGATTTGTTACCGGTGCGCTGCTTTCGAGCCTGGTGAGTCTTCCGGACCTGGTGCCGCTGCGCAGGTTGATGGGAGTGAGTGCGCTGGTGGCGGCGGCGGCGAATCTTTGTTTGCTGTGGGCGCCTTCGACGGGATGGCTGCTGGCGGCGCGATTTGTGACGGGGGTGGCGCTTGCCGGGATCTATCCGCCGGCGTTGAAGCTGACCTCGACGTGGTTTGTGCGGGGGCGAGGGACGGCGCTGGGACTGGTGATTGCGGCGTTGACGCTGGGGTCGGCGTCGCCGCATTTGGTTCGTTATTTGACGAACCGGGTTGATTGGCAGGCGGTGGTGATGACTGCCTCAGGGTGCACGCTGGTGGGTGGGGCGCTGTTTGTTTTTTTTGCTGCGGAGGGGCCGTCCGCGTTTTCGCGGGCGGTGTTCGATCCTCGCAATGCGGTGATGGTGTTGCGAAACAGGCCGTTGTTGCTGGCGAATCTGGGCTACTTCGGACATATGTGGGAGCTGTATGCGATGTGGGGATGGTTTCTTGCGTATGTGCGGGCGGCGTCGGGACAGCTGGGAGTGGGGGTTGGAAGGAATGCTTCGCTGGTGACGTTTGGTGTGATTGGTTCGGGGATTGTGGGTGCGGTGCTGGGTGGCGTGCTGGCGGATCGTACGAGCAGGACGTTTGCCGCGGGGCTGATGATGACGCTGTCGGGGTTGTGCGCGGTGACGATTGGGTTTGTGTTCGATGGGCCGGCGTGGGCGTTTCTGGCGGTGGCGGTATTGTGGGGTGTTACGGTGATTGGGGATTCGGCGCAGTTTTCTGCGATGGCGACCGAGCTTAGCGATTCGAGCTATGTGGGGACGGCGCTGGCGCTGCAGCTTGGGCTGGGGTTTGCGTTGACGCTGGTTTCGATACGGATGACGCCGGTGATTGCGGCGCATGTTGGGTGGCGGTGGAGTTTTCTGCCGCTGGCGGCTGGGCCTGCGGTGGGGGTGATGGCGATGGGAGTGCTGCATCGGATGAATGCTGAGAGAGATTCGCTGTAGTGCTGCGCAGTTTGCAGATGCGCTGACTGTTCCGCTGACGGTTTTGGTTGCGAGAGAGAAAGGGCAACTGCAGGGCGGGGTGAGGTTGTACATCCCACCCTTCGCGGTGAGGCTGCGAAGGATGGGGCACCCGGCAAGTTGTAGAACGAACAATTGCAATTGCAATTGCAATTGCAACTGCAAAAGCAACTGCAAAAGCAGATCCCTCCGCTGCGCTGCGGGATGACAACAAGAAGAGCAACGGTGGAAGGGGTTATTGGCGTTCGACTACTACGGCGGTGCCGTAGGCGAGGACTTCTGTGGCGCCCTGCATGATCTCGTTGGCGTCGTAGCGGACGGCGATGACGGCGTTGGCGCCTAGCTGGGCGGCGTGAAAGGTCATCATGGCGTAGGAGTCCTGCCGGGTCTTCTCGCAGAGTTCGGTGAAGAGGGTGATGTCGCCGCCGATGAGGGTTTGGAGTTTTCCGCCTACGGTGGCGAAGACGTTTCGGGATCGGACGACGATGCCGCGAACGACGCCGACGTTGCGGACGATGCGGTAGCCGGGAAGTTCGAAGGCGGTGGTGACCAGGGCTGGATCGAGTGAGAAGGTTGGCGGTGGGTAGGTCGACATGTGGAGTTACTCCTGTTTGCCAGAGATGCTGAAAGCCTGTGTCCTGAGGTCCGGGTATCAGGCACCCGACTCTCGTGGAGGATACAGCTACTGGCTTTATTGAGTACGGGAGAGTCCGGCTATGAGTTCCGTGACGGCGCCGGTGTCGATGGTTTTGGCGGCTAAGGTGATGCCTGTGCGCAGATCCGGGGCTAGTTCGGCGGTGACGAGGACGGCGGCGGCGTTGAGGAGGACGATATCGCGACGCGGGCCCTTTTCGCCGGAGAAGATGGACTGGAAGATGGCGGCGTTAGTGCGGGCGTCGCCGCCCTGAAGAGTTTCGATGGGAGCGCGCTCGAGGCCGACTTCTTCGGGAGTGATGGTGCCGAGGGTGACGACGCCATTGTGGACTTCGGCGAACTGGCTGGGGCCGGAGATGGAGAACTCGTCTAATCCGGCTTTGTCGTCGGCGCTGCCGATTTTGCCGTGGACGATGAAGGCGTGGCGGGTGTTGAGCAGGACCATGGCGTCGGCGACGAGAGGGACGAGATGAGGGGCGTAGACGCCGACGATCTGCGAGGAGGCTCCGGCGGGGTTCGAGAGCGGGCCGACGAGATGAAAGATGGTGCGAATGCCGATGGCGCGGCGGATGGGCATGACCATCTTCATGACGGGATGGAGCGAGCGCGCGAGAAGGAAGGCGAAGCGATGGTTGCGCAGCGAGGCGGCGTCTTCGGCGGGTGTGGCGGTGACGGGGATGCCGAGGGCTTCGAGGACGTCGGCGGAGCCGCAGCGGGAAGTGACGGCGCGGTTGCCGTGTTTGGCGACGGAGGCTCCGGCGGCGGCGGCGGCGAGGGCGGCGGCGGTGGAGATGTTGAAGGTGCCGCTGGAGTCGGCGCCGGTGCCGCAGGTGTCGACGAGGATGGATCGCTCGGCGTCGGTGAGGGGGATGGGAGTGGCGGCGGCGCGCATGGTGTCGACGAAGCCGGCGATCTCGGCGGGGACTGGCCCGCGGGTGGCGAGGGAGCCAAGGAGAGCGGCGATTTCGACGTCGGAGGCCTCCTCGTGCACGATGGCCTGGAGGAGAAGAGCGGCGTCGGTGCGGGTGAGGATCTCGTGATCTTCGATGATGCGCTTGAGATAAGGCTGGAGGGACATTGAATTAAGCCTAGCAGGTGATGACGCTGGCTGATAGATAACGCAGGCGGATGATGCGGGGTGAGGCAGTGATATATTTTCGCGTATGCGTATCTCTGTTCGTTGGGTTGAGTGTGTTTTTTTTGCGTGCCTGGTGGGGTTGACGGCACAGATGGCAGCAGGGCAGACGGGCGACCGGGTGGTGGGGTTGCTGGAGAAGCTTTCGAATGCGGCTGGGCCTCCGGGAGCAGAGGAGCCGGTGCGGGCGATTATGGTGGGCGAGATGAAGCCGCTGGCGACGGAGCCGTTGAAGTATGACGGGACCGGGTCGGTGATTGCGCAGCAGGGCAAGACGGGGCCGCGCATTATGATCGACGCGCATATGGATGAGCTGGGAGGGATGGTGCGGCGGGTGACGCCGAATGGGTTTCTGTCGATGCAGATGCTGGGAGGATGGCTGGATCAGGCGCTGGTGGATCAGCGTTGGGTGATTGTGGGGTCGAAGGGGCCGGTGCATGCGGTGACGGGGATTCGGGATATTCATGTGATTACGCCGGAGGAGCGGACGCGGGTGTTTTCGCGGGAGTCGGTGTTTCTGGATATCGGAGCGAAGAGTGCCGCGGAGGTTGCTGCGCTGGGCGTGGAGCCGGGTGATCCGGTGGTTCCGGATTCGCCGTTCCTGGTGATGAATGGGACGAAGAATTATCTGGGTAAGGCGTGGGACGATCGGATTGGATGTGCGGTGCTGTTGGAGGCGATGCGACGGACGGCTTCTATGGCGCATGCGAATCAGTTGTTTTATGTGGCGACGACGCAGGAGGAGGTTGGGCTGCGCGGGGCGCGGGCGGCGGTGAGTGTGGTGAAGCCGGATATCGGGATTGCGATTGAGGGTGGGATTACGGGCGATGTTCCGGGAGACAGGCCGGAGGAGACGCAGGTGAAGCTGGGTGCGGGGCCGGGGATGTTTTTGTACGACTCGAGCACGATTGCGAACCGGAAGATGGTGGCGTTTACTCGCAAGACCGCGCAGACGAAGGGGCTGCCGCTGCAGACGGATCTGGTGCAGGGGTACGGGGATGATTCGGCGGAGATGCAGACGATGGATGGTGGAGCGCCGACGATTAATTTAGTGGTGCCGGTGCGGTATACGCATTCGCATAACGGGATTGTGAACCGGCAGGATTTTGATGAGGCGGTGGAGCTGGTGGTGGCGATGCTGGTACAGATGGATGCGAAGACGGTGGAGGAACTGAGGGATTTTTCGCCTGGGCCTTAGGTTGGTTAAGGCGTAACGGTGATCAAAGGGATAAAAAACGATACGAGCGATTGGGTTGTGGCTGGTTTGGTGGCTTGCTGGTCGTTTAACTTTTATCTGCTTTTATCTTTTTGATCACTGTTTCGCCTTGTTTAAAGGATGACGGCAAAAGATTAAAAGAGAACGCGAGAGACGATAACCGCACGGTTGTTCGCGTTTCGCATTGCTAGGGGTTCTTTGCGTCCGCTACACTTCTTGGGCGGGGAAGTTCGCGAAAAAAAATACCTATGAAAATTCACGAGTATCAGGCTAAAGAGATTCTGCGGAAGTATGGCGTGCCGGTTCCGGGCGGCGAGATGGCGACCACGTTGGAGCAGGCGGACACGGCGGCGAAGAGCTTGTTTGGCGCGGGAAACAAGGTCGTTGTGGTGAAGGCGCAGATTCATGCGGGCGGACGCGGCAAGGGTGGCGGCGTGAAGCTGGCGAGGACGCTCGAAGAGGCGAATGCGGCGGCGAAGGCGATTCTGGGGATGCAACTGGTGACGCACCAGACCGGACCTGCCGGGCAGAAGGTGCAGCGGCTGCTGATCGAAGAGGGTTCGGCGATTGAGCGCGAGCTTTATCTTGGGTTGGTGCTGGATCGGGCTTCGGCGAAGGTGGTGTTTATGGCTTCGCAGTCGGGCGGGATGGAGATTGAAGAGGTCGCGCATAAGACTCCGGAGCTTATCTATAAGGAGTACATCGATCCGGCGGTGGGTTTTGCGCCGTATCAGGCGCGGAAGCTGGCGTTCAAGCTGGGATTGAAGGCGACGCAGATCAACGATGCCGTGAAGTTTATGACGGGCTTGTACAAGGCGTTCGTCGAGACGGATTCGACGCTGATGGAGATCAATCCTTTTATTACGACGAAGGATGACAAGCTGCTGGCGCTCGATTGCAAGATCAATTTCGACGATAACGCGATGTTCCGGCATAAGGATTTGAAGGAGCTTCGCGATATGGCGGAGGAGGATCCGCTGGAGGTTGAGGCTTCGAAGTTCGCGCTGAACTACATCAAGCTGGACGGCACGATTGCGTGCATGGTGAACGGTGCCGGGCTGGCGATGGCGACGATGGACATCATTCAGTATGCGGGTGGAAGTCGCCGCGAACTTTCTGGATGTGGGCGGCGGCGCGAACCAGGAGCAGATTGAGAATGCGTTTGGGATTTTGCTGAGCGATCCGAATGTGAAGGCGATCTTCATCAATATCTTTGGCGGGATTCTGCGCGTGGATGTGCTGGCCAGGGCGTGGTGAATGCGGCGAAAAAGCTGGGTGTGAAGATACCGATTATTTTGCGGCTTGAGGGCACGAACGTTGAAGAGGGCCGCAAGATTCTGGCGGATTCGGGATTGAAGTTTCAGGTAGGGACGACGATGAAGGAAGCCGCGGATTTTGCTGTGGCTGCTGCGAAGGGTTAGAGCATGGGGAAAATTCAGGAAATCAGAACCGCAATTAGATCCTGCTTTGAGGTCAATGGACCTGCTCTAACAAAAGCACAGGTGTTGGCATGGATTGGTAGGAATTACCCCGACTCGGGGTTCAACTCAAATACGCTCTCAACTCAGCTTTACCGCTCTTGCGCAAACGTCAATCACACCGAAAAAACTTCCGCGCCTCAAATACTTTGGTACGAGAAGCAAAACCGCACATACAGACTGAAACTGCAGACGGATCGTATTTCCGAGGTTCCAAGTACCACGCAAGGTGAACTTTCCAGTGAGTCTGAATTCCATGCAGACCCCGCTTTTGTAGTCGAAGCGCACCTGCAAGCCTACCTTGTTCGCAATTTGGGGATACTCGAAAACGGGCTTAAGCTTGGAGCGATAGCCCTCCTTCAGTCGAGTTTGACGTTGGTGGCAGGCGTATCGACATACTAGCGAAGGACGTAGCTGGCAACCCAGTAATTATCGAACTCAAAGTAAACCGTGGTCATGAAATGACCATTGGCCAAGCGCTCTATTATCGCGGAAGGCTACGTACACAACTTAACGCTTCAAGAGTAAGAATCATCATGGTTGCTGCAGAAATCACTGACGAGTTACGGCTCGCATCTGGCGAAGTCAGTGACGTGATGCTTTACGAGTATGCGCTTTCGATGAGCGTAAACAAAGTTGCTTAGGGAAAGACGAGAGAGGTCCGAATGGCGGTTTTGGTTGATAAGAATACGCGGCTGATTGTGCAGGGGATTACGGGGCGTGAAGGGTCGTTTCATGCGAAGGCCTGTGCGGAGTATGGGACGAAGGTTGTGGGTGGCGTGACGCCGGGTAAGGGTGGGACTACGCATGAGGGCTGGCCGGTGTTCAACACCGTTGAAGAGGCGGTGAAGGAGACGGGGGCGAATGTGTCGGTGATCTTTGTGCCGCCGCCGTTTGCTGCGGATGGGATTCTGGAGGCTGCGGCTGCTCGGGGTTCCTCTGGTGATCTGTATTACCGAGGGGATTCCCGTGCTCGACATGGTGAAGACCTGGGAGTTTGTTAAGGGTACGAAGTCGCGGCTGATTGGGCCGAACTGTCCGGGTGTGATCTCGCCGGGTAAGGCGAAGGTTGGGATTATGCCGGGGCGGATTCATAAGGAAGGAAACGTGGGGATCGTTTCGAAGTCGGGGACGCTGACGTATGAGGCGGTGTACCAGTTGACGACGCGCGGGATTGGGCAGTCGACGGCGATTGGAATTGGCGGCGATCCGATTATTGGGACGACGCATATCGATGCGCTGAAGCTGCTGAATGAGGATCCGGAGACCGAGGCGATCATCATGATCGGCGAGATCGGCGGGTCGGCGGAAGAGGCTGCGGCGAAGTACATCAAAGAGAATGTGAAGAAGCCGGTGGTTGGATTTATTGCTGGGCAGACTGCTCCTCCGGGACGCAGGATGGGACATGCGGGGGCGATCATCTCTGGCGGTGAGGGAACGGCTGCGGAGAAGATGAAGGCGATGACGGAGGCGGGGATTCACGTGGTGAAGTCGCCGGCTGAGATTGGTGAGGCTATGGCTCGGGTGCTGGGGAAGGCTTAGTGCTGTTGAACAGCGGTCCTCCGCCTTCGGCGAAGGATGACAACTGTTGATTTGAGGGTGACAGCGGTTGCTTTGAGGATGACAAGTGTTGATTTGAGTATGCAACTGTTGCTTTGAGAGAACAATAACCCTTGATTCGAGAAGACGAAAGGCCGGAGAGTGATGCTCTCCGGCCTTTTTGTTGTTTGTGTGGCGGTTATTTGATGGGGTTGCCGGTTGCGTCGACCTGCTCGATTGGCGCGATGTTGAGTTCTTTCAGCGATGGCTCGATCTTTGAGCGATCGCCGACGGCGACGATGATGAGTTGGTCAGGGTGAATATCGGTTTTGGCGACTCGCTCTACGTCCTGCTGGGTGACGGCGAGGTAGGCCGCGGGCAGGGTTGCGTAGTAGTTGAGAGGCCGTTTGTAGAGGAAGATCTCGGCCATTGCGTTGGCTGAGGCGTTGGTGGTTTCGAACTGGCCGGGAAGCGATTGAACGCGCGCGATCTTCGCTTCCTTCAGTTCTACCTCGGTTGGGGGTTCGGTCTGGATGCGCTTGAGTTCGAGCATCAGCTGCTCGGTTGCGGCAGCGGTGACGTCGGTTTTGACGAGACCGCCGGCGAGGAAGATGCCTCCGTCGCGGTAGGTGGAGAAGACGGAGTTTGCGCCGTAGGTGAAGCCGTGGACCTCGCGGAGGTTCATGTTGATGCGGCTGGCGAAGGCTCCGCCGAGGATGTAGTTCATGACCTGGATGGCCTGGAGATCGGGCGTGGTGATGGGCACGCCGAGCCCATAGACGATGAGCGCGGTCTGGGGAGCACCGGGTTTGTCGACGAGCGCGATGTGAAGGGTTGGGGGCGCGGGCGCGGGTGGAAGAGCGACCTCTGCGGCGGCAGTTCCGGTCCAGGAGCCGAAGTAGTGCTCGGCGAGGCGGGTGGCCTCTTCGAGCGACAGGTCGCCGGAGAGGATGAGCGCGGAGTCGGCCGAGCCGTAGTGGTCTGCGTAGAAGGTGGTGATGTCGTCGCGGGTGAGGCTGCGAACGCTATCGAGTGTGCCGATGGGGGATTCGCCGTAGGGCTGATCGCCGAAGAGCAGGCGAGGGCCGACACGGCGGCCGGTTGCGATGGTGGAGTCGGTCTCTTGTGCGATGCCTACGAGACGCTGCTTGCGGATGCGCTCGAAGTCGTCGGGGTTGAAGGCGGGGTGCTGGATGACGTCGGAGAGGAGATCGAATCCGGCGTCGGTGTTGTTGGACAGGAGGGTGATGTTTGCCGAGGCGCCGTCCATGGAGGCGCCAGTGTTGAGGCGGGCGCCGATGCTCTCGGCAGCTTCGGCGAGCTGGGTTGCGTTGCGGGTGGTGGTGCCTTCGTTGAGCAACGCGGCTGTCATTGTGGCGAGGCCAGCCTTTGGCGCGGTGTTGTTTTCGCTGCCTGCACGGCTGACGACGCTGGCGGAGAGGACGGGGAGTTGCTTGTCTTCGACGAGATAGACCTGCAGGCCGTTCTTCAGCGTGAAGGTTTTGGGGATAGGAAGACTGAAGGCGACGGCGGGGCCGGCTGCGGGTACGGTCTTGCGCCAGTTCTGCTGCTCTTCGAAGGCTGCGGTGTAGGGTGGGGTGAGTTTGACGTTGGCATCGGTGTCGGCTGGGCTGCGGGGGACGTCGTCGACGACTTTTTTGCCGGGGACGCAGGAGACGACGACGGCCTGATTCTTGTTGAGGTATTTGGCTGCGGCCTGTTTGAGGCTGGCGACGGTGGTGGACTGGTAGCGGGCGAGGTCTTTGCCGAGGTAGGCGGGGTCGCCGGTGTACTGGTTGTAGCGGTTGAGGGTGTCGGCGACTCCGCCGAAGCCGCCGAGGCGCTGGAGGCCGCTGATCTTCTGGGTGAGATCGACGGTGCGTGCGGAGTCGAGCTCTTCTTTGGTGGGGCCTTCGGTCTGGAGCTTCGCGACCTGCTGCCAGAAGGTCGCTTCGAGGTCTTCGAGTTTGACGTTGGGTTTGGCGGTGATGGTGCACTCGGTGATGGAGGTGAGTTTGAGAGAGCTGTTGTTGCAGCGGGCTGACTGCGCGACCTGTTGCTTGTAGACGAGCTCCTGATTGAGGCGGCTGGCTTTTCCGCCGCCGAGGATGGCGACGAGAAGATCAGCATCGGCGTCGCCGGCAGTGAAGGCCGCTGGGGTGAGGAAGGCGATGCGTAGCTGAGGGAGTTTGACGGTGTCCGTAACTGTGGCGCGCTTCTGCTCGGTGATGGGCGCCGTGACGGTTTTGACGGGTGCGACGGCGGCGCCTTTGGGGATGGGGCCGAAGTATTTGGTGAGGAGCGCCTTCAGCTTGACGGTGTCGAAGTCACCGGCGACGGCGAGGCTCGCGTTGTTTGGCGTGTAGAACTGCTTGAAGAAGTCGCGTACGTCGTTGAGGCGGGCGGCTTCGATGTCGGCGTGGGAGCCGATGACGTCGGCGTAGTAGGGGTGGTCTTTGGGAAAGAGAAGCTGATAGATCTTTTCGCCGGCGAGATCGTAGGGTGTGCCCTCGCCCTGACGACGCTCGTTGCGGACGACGTCGCGCTGGTTGGTGAGCTTCTCGCGGTCGAGGCCTTCGAGGAGGAAGCCCATGCGATCGCTTTCGAGCCAGAGGGCGAGTTCGAGCTGGTTGCTGGGTACGGTCTCGAAGTAGTTGGTGCGGTCGAAGTCGGTGGTGCCGTTGACGTCGGTTGCGCCTGCGCCTTCGACGTATTTGATGTGGGCCTTTTCCCCGACGTGTTCGGAGCCCTCGAACATCATGTGCTCGAAGAGGTGGGCGAAGCCGGTGCGGCCGGCGGGCTCATTCAATGGGCCGACGTGATACCAGAGATCGACGGCGACGAGCGGGAGACGATGGTCTTCGTGCATGAAGACGACGAGGCCGTTGGGCATGACGAACTTTTCGTACTTGAGCTGGGGGACCTTCAACGGCTTGGCCGGGGGCAGGCTGGCGGCGGCGCTGGCGATGGGTGCAAGGGCGAAGCTGGACAGGAGTGCCGTGACGGCCACGCATTTTGTTACGAGGTGGGGTGCTTTCATCTTTTCTCCGCGGAACTGGCAAGGTTTTTTGTAAGAGTACCTGCGTACTCGGATAGGAATCGGGTTGAGGAGATGATACCTGTGACGAGGATGGGTTGGCTGGGAAGTTTTTCCGTGAGAAATTGCATGAACAGGGCAGGTTTGTATACTGCGAGCATGCGAATCCCGGGATTTTTATTGGTGTCTGCTCTGGCTCTTAGTGTGCCTGTGACTGCTCAGACTGGCGTTCAGGCTGTTTCGATCTCGTTTCCTGCGGCGCAGTCGGCAAAGCCACTGGATGGGCGACTGATGTTGCTGCTATCCAATAACCCCTCGGCTGAACCCCGGATGCAGATCGACGATTCGGCGGCGAGCCAGATGGTCTTTGGGGTTACGGTGGACGGGATGAAGGCGGGACAAAGTATTGTGGTGGACGATAGAGCGATTGGATATCCGATTCGTACGTTGAAGGACGTTCCTGCGGGCGACTATACGGTGCAGGCGGTGCTGAATGTCTATGAGACGTTTCATCGTTCCGATGGAAAGACGGTGAAGTTGGCGGCTGATCGCGGCGAGGGGCATCACTGGAATATCGCTCCGGGAAATCTCTACAGCAAGCCGCGCAAGATCCATGTCGGTGTGAGTGGGGAGCCGATTGTGATCTCGATGGACCAGGTAATCCCACCGATTCCTGAGCCGGTGGATACGAAGTATGTGCGGAATATCCGCATCCAGAGCGAGCTGCTGACGAAGTTCTGGGGGCGTCCGATGTTTTTGAGTGCGATGGTGCTGGTGCCGGAGGGGTTTGACGAGCATCCGAACGTGCACTTTCCGGTGATGATCTTTGAGGATCACTTCACGGAGGAGTTTGGCGACTTTCGGACGACGCCGCCTGACGCGAACCTGAAGCCGGACTACTCGGAGCGGTTTCATCTTGCGGGGTATAACCGGATTCAGCAGGAGGAGGGGTATAAGAACTATCAGAAGTGGATCAGCCCGGGATTTCCGCGGTACCTGGTGGTGAAGCTGCAACATGCGAATCCGTACTACGACGACTCGTATGCGGTGAACTCGGCGAACCTGGGACCGTATGGCGATGCGATTGAGACGGAGCTGATACCGGCGCTGGAAAAGAAGTTTCGCGGCATCGGACAGGGATGGGCGCGGTTTCTGTATGGCGGATCGACGGGTGGGTGGGAGTCGCTGGCTGCGCAGATCTTTTATCCGGACCACTATAACGGGGCGTTTGTGGCGTGTCCTGACCCGATTGACTTTCATGCGAATATGACGGCGGATATGTATACGCGCAAGAACGTGTTCTTTATTGAAGGCGCGAATAAGGAGATCGAACAACCTTCAATGAGGAACTACCTGGGTCAGACGCTGGCGAGTTTTCGCGACAATGCGAGGTATGAAGAGGCGTTGGGTGATCGGGGGCGATCGGGCGAGCAGCTCGACATCTGGCAGGCGGTGTATGGGCCGGTGGCAGCGGATGGTTATCCTGCGGATATCTTTGATAAGGATACGGGCGTGATCGACCACAAGGTGGCGGAGTATTGGAAGGAGCACTTTGATCTGAACGCGAAGCTGCAACGAGACTGGGTGACGCTGGGGCCGAAGCTGCAGGGGAAGATCCACCTCTACGTGGGTAGCGACGACACGTACTTTCTGAACAATGCGGTTTATCTGATGGAGGATTTTTTGAAGACGACCGGAACGCCGGGCCATGGGGTCGCGTATGAGGGCGAGGTGAAGTATGGACCACGCGCGGAGCACTGCTGGAACGGGGATCCGAACCTGCCGAATGCGTATTCGAGGCTGCACTACAACACGATGTATCTGCCGATGATTCTGGACCGGATTGCGAAGACAGCGCCGGCGGGGGCGGATGTGACGAGCTGGCGATATTAAGTCTGGCGGCGGTAGAAGAGGCCGGCGGTAAAGAAGACGATGGCGACGAGCAGAGCCAGGCGGGCGTGCAGCATGTTGTGCATGCGGAGGCTGAGGAGCGCGTCGGCCAGCCATGCTACGAAGCCCGCGAACCAGATCCATGCCGTCTTTCGCATCATCTGCAATGCTCCAGAGAGAAATTGCGCCACGGGGAACGGGCGCGGTTCGATTGCCTTGTTCTACACTAAGTACTAGAGACTCACCTAGGAGAAATACGTTGTCACAGCGCACATTCAGCATCATCAAACCGGACGCCGTTCGCAAGGGCTATACCGGAGCTATCCTGGCCGAGATTGAAAAGGCAGGGTTTAAGATTGTTTCCATCAAGCGGATGTCGATCTCGAAGGCGCAGGCCGAGGGCTTCTATCACGTTCACGCGGCGCGTCCCTTTTTTGGCGAGTTGACGGAGTTCATGTCGAGCGGGCCGATCTTTCCGATGGTTCTGGAGAAAGACAATGCGATTGCCGATCTGCGCAAGCTGATGGGCGCGACCAACCCGGCGCAGGCTGAGGAAGGGACGATTCGCAAGAAGTTCGCGTCGTCGATCGGCGAGAATGCGATTCATGGTTCGGATGCCGAGGATACGGCGGCGTTTGAGATTGGGTATTTCTTTGCCGGAATTGAACTGAAGTAAGGATTGCAGTTTGCGAGCGGCAGGTGCGACTGGGGTTGTAGAGACTCTGGCGTCCTGCCGTTTTGTGATTTTGTATGGGAGAGGGAGTGGAGATGAAGTTGAAGTTGCCGGATGGGGCCGTTCAAGGCTTATCTGTTCGATTGCGATGGGACGATTGTGGATTCGATGCCGCTGCACTACGTGGCGTGGAAGACGGTGCTGGCGGAGTGGGGGTGCGAGTTTGGCGAAGAGGTCTTCTATGCGTGGGGCGGGATGCCGGTGGCGGAGATTATTGCCGCGCTGAATGTGCGGGAGGGGTTGACGATGCCGGTCGGACGAGGTGTCCCGGCGCAAGGAGGCGATGTACTTCGAGATTCTGCCGGAGCTGAAGGCGGTGCCGGAGGTGCTTGGAGCACATTCAAATGAGCCATGGAGAGATTCCGTTTGCGGTGGTGTCGGGGAGTACGCGGGATTCGGTGACGAAGTCGCTGCGTGCGCTGGGGATTCTGGATCGGTTTGAGACGCTGGTTTGTGCGGGGGACTATGCGAAGAGCAAGCCCGATCCGGAGCCGTTTCTGATTGCGGCGGAGAGGCTGGGAGTTGCGCCGCAGGATTGCCTGGTGTTTGAAGATACGGAGATGGGGATTCAGGCGGCGACGGCGGCGGGGATGGCGTCGGTGAAGGTGCTGCAGCCGTGGGAGCGGGCGAAGGTTTCGGCTGAGTGATGCGCTGGTGCTGGTTTATTTGGTGAAGAGTTTGAGGTCGATGGATTCGCCCATGGCTTTGTAGCCGGCGTCGCCGGGGTGGAGGTGGTCGCCGGAGTCGTCGAGCGGGAGATACATGCCGGGGTGGGTGGGGTCGTTGGTGACTTTGTCGAAGTCGATGACGCCGTCGAGCTGGTTGGTGGTGCGAATCCATTGGTTGATGGCCTGACGCATCTGTTCGCCTGCGGGTGATTGGTACTTTGCTCCGACGAAGGGCGTGAGGGTTGCGCCGATGACCTTGATGCCGTGGGTATGGGCGCGGGTGGCGAGCTGGCCGAGGCCGGCGATGAGGTCTTCTGCGGTGATGAGGTCGTAGGGCTTGTTGGGGTCGGTGGCGTGGCCGATGTCGTTGATGCCTTCCATGATGACGAGATACTTGACGCCGGCCTGGGCGAGGACGTCGCGGTCGAAGCGGGCGAGAGCGGAGGGGCCGGTGGTGTCGTGGAGGATGCGGTTGCCGCCGATGCCCTGGTTGAGGACGGCGAGTTGTGCGGTCTTCTTGTTGGCCTGGAGGCGGCGAGCGAGGATGTCGGGCCAGCGGGCGTTGGCGTCCCGGGTGCTGAGGGCGCCGTCGGTGATGCTGTCGCCGAAGGTGACGATGGCAGCGGCTTTGCTGGTGGTTTGGACGTCGACTCCTTTGAGGAAGGGCCAGCTGTAGATCTCTCTTGGGGACTCGAGGGATCTTGCTCCGATGGCGTTGCCTTGAACGGTGTAGTTGGTTTGATCGGCGAAGCTGTGTTGCGAGATTTGCTGGATGGGCTGGGCTGGGATGAAGAGGCTGACGGCGACGTCGGCGAAGGCGGGGAGATTTAAGTTTGCCGGATCGCTGACGGCCATGGCACCGGGTGGGATGGTGATGCTGGGGTGGCCGCCGAAGGTGAGCGCGCTGGCGGAGGTGGGGTTGATCTCGTCTTTGCTGGTGCTGAGGGCGATCTGTGCTGCGCCGATGGTGAGGGGGTCGAGGCCGAACTCGTTGCTGAGGACGATGCGGACGAAGGGGCCGCCGAGGGAGATGTGGACGATCTCGCGGAGGGTGGTGTCGGTGGCGCCCATGTCGGTGCGGTTGAGTGCGGCGTAGGGTGAAGTGGCCCAGGTGCCGACCCAGTGGCCAGAGGGATCTGCGGGAGATGCTGCTGAAGCGATGGTGGTGGTGAGGCAGAAGAGGGCGAGCAAGAGGGGCAATGCAAGAGAAAAGCTTCGGGTTTTCGTGGTCATGGCCGTCCTGATCGGGGATTGGGAGATGTGTTCATCTTACCGCTGTTTCGTGGAGCCGCGGCCTTGACGTATAGTGGCGAGGCGGCTGAAACATGGGCGATTCCGCAGTGAAAGTGGCTGCTGGGGGAAGTAAGGGCGAGGCTGACGAAGACTATGACGATGCGATGGCTAAAGGTTATTCTGCTAATGATGACGACTGCGATGGCTGCACATGGCTCGGTGACGAAGACCGAGTTTGGAAAGATGCCTGATGGCACCGCGGTCGACCTGTACACGCTGAAGGGCGATGGGATCGAGGCGAGCATCATGACGTATGGGGCGCGCGTTGTTTCGATAAAAACAGCGGACCGCGACGGCAAGATGGCGAATGTCGTGCTTGGCTATAGTGCGCTGGACGGCTATCTTGACGACAAGACGACCTATTTTGGAGCGATCGTCGGGCGGTATGGGAACCGGATTGCGTTCGGGAAGTTTTCGATTGATGGGCACAACTACCAGGTGCCGACGAACAACAATGCGAACTCGCTGCATGGTGGAACGGTTGGGTTCGACAAGCTGGTGTGGCAGGGACGCGCGATTGCGGACGGCGTGGAGATGACGCTGGTGAGCAAGGATGGCGATCAGGGATATCCGGGAACGCTGACGGTGCATGTGCGGTACACGGTGCATCATGGTGCGCTGCGGATTGACTATAGCGCTACGACGGATAAAGCTACGGTGCTGAATTTGACGAACCACTCCTACTTCAACCTGGCTGGCGATGGGAAGGGAACGATTCTGGGGAACGAGTTGACGCTGCCTGCGGATACGTACACGCCGGTGGATGCAGGGTTGATTCCGACGGGAGTGCTGGCGCCAGTGGAGGGCACGCCGTTCGATTTTCGCAAGTCGACTGTGATTGGGGCGCGGATTCATGATGCGAATGAGCAGCTGAAGATCGCAGGGGGCTACGACCATAACTGGGTGTTGCGCGGCAAAAACGGCGAGGTGAAGACTGCGGCGCGAGTGTATGACCCGACGAGCGGCAGAGTGCTGACGGTGACGACGACTGAGCCTGGCGTGCAGTTCTATACGAGCAACTTTCTCGATGGGACGAAGTTTGGCAAAGCGGGGGAGGGCCATGGGAAGAACTCGGCGCTTTGCCTGGAGACGCAGCATTTTCCTGACTCGCCGAATCATCCGTCTTTTCCGACGACGGAGTTGAAGCCGGGGGAGACGCTGCACAGTATGACGACATTTACCTTCTCGACGCACGCGAAGTAAGGCATAACAAACCAGCGGTGTGGCGTGCTCTGCCGCGGAGGATCTTAGATCGATGAATAAAGTTGTTCAATCCGCTGATGAAGCGGTTGCAGACCTTGTTTCAGGCTCGACCATGATGCTGGGGGGCTTTGGACTTTGCGGGATTCCAGAGAACCTGATTGAAGCGGTAGTACGCCGCCGCCTTACCGGACTACATACGATAAGTAACAACATGGGTGTCGATGGCTTTGGCATGGGGTTGATGCTTGAGGCGGGGATGATCGCGTCGCATGTGGGGAGCTACGTGGGAGAGAATCGGCGGCTGGAGACGCTGGTGCTGAAGGGTGAGCTGGATCTGACACTGATTCCGCAAGGCACGCTGGCGGAACGTATTCGTGCGGGCGGCGCGGGGATTCCGGCGTTTTATGTGCCGACCGGGTTGGGCACGGTTGTTGCCGAGGGAAAAGAGACGCGGAAGATTGGCAACAGGACGTATGTGCTGGAGCACGCGCTGCATGCGGATGTTGCGCTGGTGAAGGCGTGGAAGGGTGACCGCCTGGGCAACTTGGTGTATCGCAAGACCGCGAGGAACTTTAATGCGGTGATGGCGACGGCGGCGGATCTGACGATTGCGGAGGTGGAGGAGTTGGTGGAACCGGGAGAGCTCGATCCGGACCACATTGTTACGCCGGGGATCTATGTGAATCGCATTCTGGTTGGCGCGGCGTACCGCAAGCCGATTGAGTCGGAGTTCATCAGGGAGTTTATCAAGGCGTCTAGTCAGGCGGGAGGTGCGGCATGACAGGAAAAGAGCGGATTGCGAGGCGGATTGCCCGCGAGTTCAAGGATGGTTTTTATGTCAATCTTGGGATCGGGTTGCCGACGATGATTGCCGGGTATATTCCGAAGGGGATCGACGTAATGTTTCAGTCGGAGAATGGAATGCTTGGTGTGGGTGGACCGCCGAGCGCCGACCAGCAGGACCCTGATCTGATCAATGCCGGAAAACAGACCGTGACGGAGATTCCAGGGTGCTCGTTCTTTGGCAGTGAGGAGTCGTTTGCGATGATTCGCGGCGGCCATATGGACATGAGCATTCTGGGTGCGATGCAGGTGGATGAGCGCGGCGATCTTGCGAACTGGACGATTCCGGGCAAGATGGTGAAGGGGATGGGCGGCGCTATGGACCTGGTGGCAGGCGCGCGGCGAGTGATTGTTGCGATGGAACACCAGACGAAGGATGGCGACTCGCGGATTTTGAAGAAGTGCACGCTACCGCTGACGGGACAGAGTGTCGTGCATGATATTGTGACCGAGCTTTGCTGGATTCATGTAACGCCGGAGGGGCTGGTGCTGACCGAGGTCGCGGAGGGTTTCGATGCGGCGGCGGTGCAGGCGCGTACGGAGGCTTCGCTGATTGTTTCACCTGAACTGCGCTTGATGACCGTTAGTGCCTAGGCGGGATCGAAAGTGCTGGCGTTGCCAGCAAACTGCAGGTCCTTCGACTGCGCTCAGGATGACAATTTATAACGATCAACTGTTGCAATGATCTTCAACTATTTCTACGCTACGTGGCCTATATGTCGCCGCTGTTCAGGTGATGGTGTGGCGTAGCGGCTAGTGAAGTATCAGGCGGGTTAGGGCTGGCCAGTAGGCGATCAACGAGATGAGAAGGCCGGCGAGACAGGCGAGCACGAAGCTATGGAGGAAGACGAAGCGCAGGATGTTGCCTTCGCTGCCGTAGGATTCGGTCGCGGTGGTGGCGACGACGATGCTTTGAGGAGCGACCATCTTGCCCATGACGCCTCCTGCTGAGTTGGCCGAGGCCATGAGATAGGGCGAGAGGTTGAGCTGTTGCGCGGTGAGCTTCTGCAGACTGCCGAAGAGAACGTTGGATGAGGTGTCGGAGCCGGTGGAGGCGGTGCCGATCCAGCCGATGAGGGTGCCGAAGAAGGGGTAGAAGACTCCGGTGCGGGCGAAGGCGAGACCGAGCGTTGCATCCATGCCGCAGTAACGGGTGATGAAGCCGATGGCCATCAGCGCGGCGATTGTGACCAGAGTGAAACGAACCGACAGCATGGTTTCGAAGAATACGCGTGCGATGGCGCGAGGCCGCATTCCCATGAAGAGACCGGCGAGGATCGCAGCTAAAAAGATGCCAGTGCCGGTGGCGGAGAGCCAGTTGAAGTTGAAGACTGCTGGCTCGGCGGCTGGCGCAGGGACTGCGGGTGGCATGCGCAACACCATCTGATGAAAGCCGCTGATCGGAATTTTTATGCTGGCGGCATCAATCTTTTGTGAGACGGCGGGCATGCCCCACAGGACGACGCAGAGCGTGAGAATGATCCACGGCAGGGCTGCGCGCAGGATGTCTCTGCCGCCGTTGGTGTTGCATGGCGGCGGTTCTTGAGTAATGTCGCGGCAGGCGGCGTTGAGGATGCGCTTTGGTTTCCAGACGCGGAAGAAGGCGATGAGAGTCGCCATGGTGATGACGGAGGCGGAGATATCGACCAGCCAGGGGCCGTGGAAGGTGGCGACGAGAAGCTGGATCGCGCCGAAGGTGGCGCCGGCGACGAGGATGGCGGGCCACACTTCGAGCATGCCGCCAAAGCCGGCGAAGGCCCAGATGAGCCAGAAGGGCACGATGACGCAGAAGGGAGTGAGGATGCGGGCGGTGACTCGAGTGAGAAGAAGTGTGTCGAGATTGGTGACGCCGTGAAGCGCGACGGTGGGAATGCCGAGTGCTCCGAAGGCGACGGGAGCGGTGTTGGCGAGTAGAGCGAGGCCCGCGGCCTGGAGTGGAGGGAAGCCGAGCCCGATGAGGATGGATCCGCAGACGGCGACGGGAGTTCCGAAGCCTGCGGCGCCTTCGAAGAAGGCGCCGAATGCGAATGCGATGAGGAGAAGCTGCAGACGACCGTCGGGTGTGACGCCTACGAGGCAGTTCTGAAGCTGCGCGAATCTGCCGGAGCGCACAGTGAGTTGATAGAGGAAGAGAACAGGTACCACGATCCAGCAGATAGGGAAGAGACCGTAGCCGGCACCAAGGCCAGTTGCCAATAACGCGACGCGAGCCGGCATGTGAAAGACGATGAGAGCGATTGCGAGCGCCGTCAGCAGACCAGCTATGGCGGCGATATGGCCTTTGATTCGGAGGACTGCCATCGCTACGAGAAGAACGAGTAAAGGTACGGCGGACAGAGCGGCGGAGAGCAGCCAGTTGTGTGCGGGATCGTAGCTTTGCCGCCAGGGAGCGGTGAGCGGCGGGGATTGCCTGAAGACGATGAAGATGAGCGCCACAAGGCCTGCTACCAGAAGGGCGAGAAGCAGGCTGCGTCTGCCTCCACCGTGCTGTGGCCGGCGGGGTTGCTCTGGAGGGGTAAACGCAGGTTCTTCCGTTAGTACGGGAGCGGCGGTGGCGGATTGCGTGGAGTGTTCGATTGCGGAATCGTCGGGGTTGTTTGGTGCGGAGACAAAGTCTTCGATGCTAACCTCGCAATAACTTTGATTGCCTAATAGTATGCGTGGCCCAGGATGTCTCTGTAAACAACAGTCGATCACACGGCCAATCGCGACGGTCGATTCGCTTACGCAAGGCTGACAATCGGTTTCGTGATGCTGTGGTATAACGAAACCTATCTCAGGTGCCCACCCGGGCATAACAGGGAAGTCCGGTGAAGAGCCGGCGCGGTTCCGCCACTGTAAGTGAGGAAAGCTGCTTTGATGTACCACTCGGCCGATGGCTGGGGAAGGTAAAGCAGCGATGCAGGTGATACCTGCAACCTCCAAGCCAGGAGACCTACCTGAGAGTAGCCAGCAGACTTCTGCGGAGAACAGGAAGATGCATGATCGCCACTTTTTTCGGATGTAATGCTCGTCATCAATCGCTTCAACTGATCGGAGACGGCTTCGATCGGGAGGTGGCCCGTGGCTGAGATGCGACGTCAACGCGTTGTGCGAGCCGATGGCCGGCCGGTGAACATTGTTCAGCGGCGCGCTCACCTCTCTTACTGTTTTACCGGGTGCTGCTGCGGAAGGACGGAACGTGGCTACGCGCAGGTGCCGGTGGATACGTACAAAGAAGAGTGGACGCGGCGCAAGATGCGGAACACCGTTCATCTGACGAAGGCAGGATGCCTTGGACCATGCGTGTTGTCGAATGTGGCGAGCCTGGTCTTCGATGGGCGATCGGTGTGGTTTCACTCTGTGAATAGCCCCTGGCAGGTGAAGCAGATATTTGCTTACATCGACACGATGTTGGAGGCGGATCGCTTTTTGCAGCCGCCGGAGGAGCTGCTGGAGTACGTTTTCAATTTTTATGATTGGGATGCGAGGCCGGCGGTGCCTGTTTCTATCTCGATTGAAGGTGAGAAGCAGAAGGTGCAAGGGATGGCTCTTCTGTCTCATGCCGATACAGACCTGGTAACACTGCAAAATGCGCGCTCTGCTCTTCCTGCTGGAATCGATGTGTTTCCTTATTCGCTGAACGGGCTGCGCAGCGAGGAGCAGATGAGTGCGCTGTTGGAAGGGGCCTTGTCGCGAGCGCGCATTATCGTTCTGCGTCTGCATGGGCCGCTGACTTCTGTGGCGGGTTTTGCGCAGCTGCGTGCGCTGTGTGTTGCTCAAGACCGATTTCTGGTGGTGGTGAGTGGCACCGGGGAGTTGAACCCTGAGTTTCTGCGTGTGGGGACCGTTGAGCCGGATGTGATTGCGTCCGTTACGACATACCTGGAACGTGGTGGTACAGGAAACATGGTGGAGTGCCTGAAGTATCTGTCGGATCGGCTTCTGCTGACCGGGCACGGTTACGATGAGCCACTGACTCCTCCTGAGCATGGCATCTACATGCAGGACATGGAGCATGCGGAGTATGAGGATTGGCTCCTTCGTGCGGATCCAGCGAAGCCCACGGCTGCGGTTTTGTTTTATCGCGCTCATCTGCTGAGTGGCAACACGGCTTTTGTGGATGCTCTTGCGGAGGCGTTGGAGTCTCGCGGCTTGAATGCGTTGTGCATCTTTACTTCAAGCCTGAAGACGATGGACGACGGTTTTCCCGCCGTGCTGCGTTTGGTTGAAGGGCGCGCCAATGTTGTGATTACGACTTTGTCGTTTGCACTGGGGGAGATTAATACCGGGGATGTGACGCTTGCCGGTGACAACGTGTCGGTATTTGAACGCCTGGGAGTGCCTGTGATTCAGGCGATTTCGAGTGGGATGGCGCAGGGGAATTGGGAGGTGTCGCGGCGTGGGCTGAATGCGCTGGATACGGCGATCAATGTGGCGCTTCCGGAGTTTGATGGCCGCATTGTCTCGGTGCCGATTTCGTTCAAGGAGAGAAGTGCCGCTCACACGGGTGATCTTTATGTTCCGCACAAGGAGCGTATGGATCGGGTTGCGGGGATGGCGGCTCGTCTTGCGAGACTGCAGAGTTTGCCGAATGCGTATAAACGAGTCGCGTTTGTGTTGACGAATTCGTCGACAAAGGCGGCGCAGGTTGGCAATGCGGTGGGGTTGGATTCGCCGGCGAGCCTGTTGAATCTTCTTCGCGCGATGAAAGGACGCCGCTACTCGATTGGTGCGCTGCCGGGATCGTCTGATGAGCTGATACAGGATCTGCTTTCGCGAGGGACCTACGATGACGGCCATCCTCTCGATGCATCTCGCGCGCACCGATACTCGCGTGCAGTGTATCGGCAGAGATTCGAACATTTTCCGGAAGCGCCGCAGAAGCGTATGCGGGAGATGTGGGGGCAGCCTGGAGATCAGGGTTATACGCTGCGGTCATCGTCTCCGAAGATCGATAAAAAGCTGATGACCGAGGTCGCCACGAAGATTGCTGCGATGGATTTTGAGCCGTGGACGGCTGCGAATGACTACTTGTTTGCGGCGATGCACCTGGAAAATGCGTTGATCGCAATTCAGCCGCCTCGTGGTTATGGGCTGAATCCAGATGCGATTTATCACACGCCGGATCTTCCGCCGACGCACCATTATGCTGCGTTCTATCAATGGCTGGCGACTCCGGTGGAGGCAGGTGGTTGGGGTGCGGATGCGATTGTGCATGTCGGCAAGCATGGAACGCTTGAGTGGTTGCCGGGGAAGTCTGTGGGCCTGTCGGGAGATTGCTTTCCGGATATGCTGCTCGAAGATATGCCGCTGATCTACCCGTTCATCATTAATGATCCGGGTGAGGGGAGCCAGTCGAAGCGTCGCGGACATGCTGTGATTGTGGATCATTTGACGCCGCCGATGACGAGCGCTGAGACCTATGGGCCGCTTGCCGCCTTGAATCAACTGGTCAATGAATATTATGCGGTGGAGAAGCTTGACGCATCGAAGCTGCCTTTTATTCAGCAGCAGATATGGGAGCTGATCCAGGATGCGAATTTGAAGGCTGATCTTGATCTGCGAAATATGCTCTCTCGCGATCATGGCGACCACAAGCACGATTGGGATGATGAACTGACGCCGGAGGGTGTGCCTGTCTCGCTTGCGGAGATGAGTGGAAGCGAAGTTGCGCATTTGATCGAGGACATCGACGGATATTTGTGCGAGCTGGGCATGGCGCAGATTCGTGATGGGCTGCATGTGCTTGGGAATATGCCTCCGCTGCCGGAGATGCTTCGCGCGATGACGCGGCTGAGAAATGCAGGGGCGCCAAGCCTGCTGGATGCGGTGGCTCGCAGTCGTGGATTCGATTACCAATCTCTTCTCGATGTGCCGGGAAAGAAGTTTGATTCGCCGATCGCAGTCGGTACGGCTCTTTGCCAGACGCATGCTGATGCGCTTGAAGCACTTGAGGCGATGGTGTTGGAGCTGTATACGAGGCTTGAGGAGCTAGGCTTTCGCGTCGATCGGCTGGATGAAGTGCAACGCGTGGTGGTCGGATCGGTGTCGAGCGAGATTACCGCTGTGCTTACCTTTGCGTGCGAGCAGATTGTGCCGAATCTAGAGCGTGCTGGTGAAGAGGTGGAGCACGTTCTCGATGCGCTGGAAGGGCGCTACATTCCTGCGGGGCCATCTGGTGCGCCGACGCGTGGGATGGCACATATTCTGCCGACGGGGAGGAATTTTTATGCGGTTGACCCGCGGGCGTTGCCTTCGGAGGCGGCGTGGCGTGTGGGGCAGCAACTTGCGCGAGAGGCGATTGAACGCTATCGCGTGGAGGAGAATTGCTATCCGGAGACAGTTGGGCTAAGTGCGTGGGGTACATCGCAGATGCGGACGCATGGCGATGATGTCAGCGAGGTGTTGGCTCTGTTTGGCGTGCAGCCGGTGTGGAATAAACAATCTCGACGGCCGGAGGGGGTCACTCTTATTCCGTTAGAGAAGCTTGGCCGTCCGCGTATTGATGTTACGTTGCGCATCAGCGGATTTTTCCGCGACGCATTTCCGCATTTGATCGACATGATCGATGATGCAGTTGCGCTGGTTGTCCACAGGACGAGCCGACTGAGATGAATTTTCCGCGGAAGCATTACCTGCGCGATCTGGAAAAGAATAAGGACCAGGGAATGGAAGAGGCCGAGGCGTCGGCGCGATATCGAATCTTTGGTGCGAAGCCTGGAACGTATGGGGCGGGCATTCAGGCGCTGATGGAGACGCATCATTGGAAGACAGATGGGGACATTGCGAAGGTGTTTCTGGAGTGGGGCGGGTATGCGTACGGAAAAGAAGCGAATGGCGTTGATGCGCGGGAGATATTTGCGGAGCGGTTGAAGAGCGTGCAGGTTGCGCTGCATAACCAGGATAATCGCGAGCACGATATCTTCGACTCGGATGACTACTTCCAGTTTCATGGTGGCATGGTGGCGACGATTCGTGCACTTACTGGAGTGCAACCGAAGGCTTATTTTGGCGATAGCTCGAGGCCGGATGCGGTACGGGTGCGCGACCTGCGCGAAGAGGCGTTGCGCGTGTATCGTTCGAGGGTGATCAACCCGAAGTGGATTGAGAGCATCAAGCGGCATGGGTATAAAGGTGGGCTGGAGTTGACGGCGACGGTGGACTATATCTTCGGCTTCGATGCGACAGCACATATTGCACCGGACTTTGTGTATGAAGGGCTGGCGGAGCACTATGCGCTGGATGCGGATACGCAGGAGTTTCTGAAGCAGTCGAATCCGTGGGCGCTGAATGCTATTGCGGAACGACTGCTTGAGGCGAAGGAACGTGGGCTATGGGAGCAGCCGAAGGCAGAGACACTGGATGCGTTGCGTGGCGTTTTGCTGGACAGTGAGACGCTGCTGGAAGCGCGTGGGCGAGACGAGAAGGAGCGCTGTATGACACGACCCGCTTATCCCTTTGCGGCCATTGTTGGTCAAGAGCAGTTGAAGATGGCGTTGCTGCTGGCTGCGATCGACTGGCGCCTGGGTGTGTTGCTGCGTGGAGATAAAGGTGCGGGAAAGACGACGACGGCGCGGGCGCTTGCGGAGCTGTTACCGAAGCCTGCGCGGTTTGTGAATCTTCCCATTGGAATTACGGAGGATCGGCTGCTGGGTGGAATCGATTTGAGCAGCACGTTGAAGGGCGAGCCGGCGCTTCGTCATGGGTTGCTGGCAGAGGCGAATGGCGGGGTGCTTTACGTCGACGAGGTGAATCTGCTGGCGGATCATCTTGCCGATGCTCTGCTGGATGCGGCTGCTACTGGCGTGAGCACGATAGAGCGTGAGGGCTTCAGCGCGGTGCAGGAGGCTCGGTTTGTGTTGATGGGCAGCATGAACCCGGAAGAGGGTTCGTTGCGTCCCCAGCTTCTGGATCGATTCGCCCTGGTGGTTGATGTCTCTGTAACCGGATCGGTTGCGGAGCGGTGTGAGGTGGTGGAGCGGCGTATCGCTTACGACGTCGATCCGAAAAAGTTCTCGGTGACGCTGGGCTGATGAGCAGTTGCATTTGCAGCGGCAGGTGGTTGCTGCTCGTGCGCGACTGCCGTTTGTTCAACTTTCCTCGGAGATGCTGGAACGCATCAGCACGATTGTCTGTGAGGTTGGTGTTGTGTCGCTTAGGGCAGACCTTGCGATTGCTCGTGCGAGTTGTGCGCAGGCTGCGCTGTTGGGTTGCGAGACGGTTCTTGAAGAGCATATCGATACAGTGCTGCCGCTGGCGCTGGCGCATCGTGCGGGGCGGCCGCCTCGACCACCGCAGTCGCCGCCTCCGCGCTCTGAGATGCAGCGACCTGAGCTGCCGCCGCAGGATGCAGGTGAGCGTAGCGACAGTGGTGGCGCGGGCGAACGGCAGTTTTCATCGCAGCCGATGAAGGCGCCGGAGTTGCGCTGGAGCGCCGATGATGGAGCGAGTGGAGCTAACGGTGCACGGAAGGGGCAGGCTCCGGGGCCGGTTGCACGGAGCAGGAGAACGGAGCGTCCGGGAGAGCTGGACGTTCGCAGTTCGGTGCTTGAAGCGGTGGCGCAGACGGGTCAGCCGAAGCCGCGGCTGGAGGATCTCTACGAGAAGGTAAGGGAGCCACTGGTTGGAGCGCGATTTCTTTTTGTCGTCGACTCGAGCGGCTCGCATGCGGCGCGTGATCGAATGCGAGCGGTGAAGGGAGCAGTGGCAGGATTGATGGAACGCTCGATGCGCAGGCGCGATGAGGTTGCAGTGATCGTGTTTCGTGGTGAGGCGGCCGAGGTTCTGGTGGAACCGACGAATGATGTGACGGCTGTGCTGGCAGCGCTTGAGTATCTTCCGACAGGAGGGCGGACTCCGCTGGCGGATGCTCTGGAGGTGGCTCATCGATTTGTTACGGATGAGACGTTGCTGGTGCTAGTGACCGATGGCCGTGGGAATGTTCCTACAAGTAGCAAGGATGCCTGGAGCGATGCGCTGGAGGCTGCGGCGAGGATTCAGTGCCCTGCGCTGGTTGTCGATACGGAGTCGAGCGATCAGGTGTTGGGAAGGTCGAAAGAGCTTGCCGGGGCGATGCGGGCTGAGGTTGATAAGCCTGGCAGATTTTGAGGCTGAGTACGATTTTCCTATCCTGTTGAAGCAGAGTACGCGGTGATGGACTTGATTCTTCTCTGCGCGCGAAAATTTTGAAGATAAGCCAGTTGCCATCAATGATTTGTAGGTAATGCGCCAATAGCTGGCTGCCCGTGGCAAAGGGAATAACCATTTTGTGGGGTTTGTGCGGTCGAACGAAAGGGCTGCGTTTTGGAGGGATACGTTCTACCATGGTGGCATGATCGAGGTTGAACTGCGGGACGCTCAGGGCCTGGTGGGACACGGATCGAAGTACACGCGAAATAACCCCTTTCTATCCACTGTGAGAGTGAACGAGCTGCTGACGGCCGAAGGGTCGGAGAAGGAGACGCGGCACGTCGAGCTGACACTGGACGAAGGAATGATTTATACGCCGGGAGATTCGGTGGGGATCCTGCCGGAGAACCGGGCTGAGGCGGTGGCGGATATGTTGGGTGCGCTGAAGTTCAAGGGTGACGAGCGGGTTCTGGATCATTACAAGGTTGAGATCAGTTTGGAGGAGGCGCTGCGGACGCGGCTGAGCATCGGCAAACTGATGCGAGGCAGCGTGAAGCAGTACGCGAAGCTCGCTCCTGCGCTTGAGGAGTTGAAGTTGTTGACGATGCCTGAGAATAAGGCTCGGGCGGAGGAGTATTGCTGGGGGCGGGAGTTTGTCGATCTGCTGGGAGATTTTCCGGGCGTCGTGAAGCAGCCGCAGGAGCTGTTCAATGTGCTGCAGCGGTTGGTGCCGAGGCTGTACTCGATTGCATCGAGCCAGAAGATGCATCGAGACAATGCACAGATGACGGTGCGGGTGGTCCGGTATGAGTCGCATGGACGGAGCCGGGAGGGAGTGGCGAGTGGTCAGTTAGGCGATCGCGCGGAAGTGGGAACGAGACTGCCGATTTTTCTCCATGCGAATGTGAACTTCAGAATGCCGGAGGACACGTCGGCGCCGGTGATCATGATTGGGCCGGGGACGGGGATTGCGCCGTTTCGCGCTTTTTTGGAGGAGCGTCAGGCCACAGGGCAGAAGGGGCAGAACTGGTTGTTCTTCGGAGAGCAACGGGAGAAGCTGGACTATCTGTACCGGGAGCAGTTTCAGGCGATGCACCGGGATGGTGTGCTGACACGGCTGGATACGGCATTTTCGCGCGACCAGGCGAAGAAGATTTATGTGCAGGACAGGATGCAGGAGCACTCCGCAGAGCTGTTTGCATGGTTGGAGCGCGGCGCTTACTTCTATGTGTGCGGCGATGCTACTCGCATGGCGAAGGATGTGGAGCTGGCGCTGCTGGATTCGATTGCGAAGGGTTCGAACGGAACGCTGGAGCATGCGGCGGAGTATCTTGCGACGATGAAAAAGCAGAAGAGATACCAGCGGGATGTGTATTAGGCGTCGAAGAGCCAATGCACGAACGGACTTTATTCTCTTTTGGATATTGTGCGAGAGCCCAGATTTCTTAAGAAGAACATGCGACAGCGAGACGCGGGAATTCATCCCTTCGACAAGCTCAAGGGGCAGAATGCCAATGCTTTCTAACTAGTCTGCTGCCAGGAGCTGATCTAGACGCGGTCGTAGTCTCCGCGCCAGTTGACGATGCTTTGCTTGATGGCTTTGGGTTCGAGGTTCTGAGTGAGGGTCTTGCGGACGAGGGCGGGGAGCTCGGCGTCTGAGGCGAAGCGGAGGGCGATGAGCTGTTTGGTGGAGAGCTCGTCGATGTGTGCGCGGTCTTCGGCGGGGAGGAGCGCGGCGAGGCGGAGGCGCTCTTCGAGGCGGATGATGCGGTCCTGCACTGCGAGGGCGCCTCCGCGAGCGATGCCGGCCATGACGAAGAATACGACCGACATAACGATCCACCAGATATGGGTGTGCTCGTAGCGGGGCCAGTCGTGAATTGTGACGTAGATGGAGAAGATGAAGTTGAGAAGAAGCAAAGGCAGGATGAAGAAGTGAAAGGGTGGGTAAAAGCGCGTGTGGTTCTTGAAGTTTTGTGGGGCGGGCATTGAGGACCTCTCAGAGCGGGTTTGCCGGTGGGCCTCAGCATACCATCTGGGGTAGGCTTGAGGGATGGCAAATGCGGTGAAGAGGCAGATTGGCGTGCATGTGGGAACGGCGGGCGGGACATGGACCGCTGTCGAACGGGCAGTGGCGGCTGGAGCGAATACGTTTCAGATATTTTCGTCGAGCCCGCGACAGTGGAAGGCCGCTGCAGTGAAGCCGGAAGATGCCGCGAAGATGCGGGAGTTGCGGGCGAAATTTGATGTTGGTCCGGTTGCGGTCCATGCGAGTTATCTGATTAATCTTTGCAGCCAGACGGAGAGTGTGCGGGTGAATGGCGTGGCTGCGTTTCGCGGTGAAGTGGAGCGGGCGCTGGCGCTGGGGGCAGAGTATTTGGTGCTGCATCCGGGGAGCTGGAAGGGGTTGACGCGCGAGGAAGGATTGCGGCTGGCGGCGGAGTCGATTGAGAAGGCGATCGATGGAGTGCCATGGCAGGGAAAGGATTTCAGGATTTTGATTGAGAATACTGCGGGGGCGGAGTTTTCGCTGGGAGGGAAGCTGGAGCAGGTAGCGGAGCTGGTGGAGCGGTTGAAGCCTTGTGCTCCTGTGGCAGTGTGTCTGGATACGTGCCATGTGCATGTGGCGGGGTATGACATCGTTTCGCCGGACGGATATATGGAGACGATGATGGTGGTGGGGGATACGGTGGGGTTCGATGCGGTGAAGGTGTGGCATTGCAACGATGCGAAGGCGGCGATGGGGTCGAAGCTGGACCGGCATGAGCATATTGGTGAAGGAACGATTGGGGCGGCAGCGTTTCGGCGGTTGCTGCATGATGAGCGTTTTGCGCATGCGGCGTTTATTGCGGAGACGCCGGTGGACGCGCCGGGGGATGAGGCGCGGAATGTCGGGGTGTTGCGGGCGCTGTCGGCGGGGTGAATTTACAATAAAGAGATATGTCAGAGATTGGGAAGAACGAGAGCGAACAGCCGGCGCGGTATAGTCCGTGCGGAGATTGAACCGAAGTGGCAGGTGCGGTGGGACGCGGATGCTTCGCTGTATGCGGCGGAGGGTCATGATTCGGGCAAGGAGAAGTATTACTGCCTGGAGATGTTGCCGTATCCGAGTGGGAAGCTGCATATGGGGCATGTTCGGAACTACTCCATTGGCGATGCGCTGGCGCGGCATATGTGGATGCGCGGGTATAACGTGCTGCACCCGATGGGATGGGATGCATTCGGACTGCCGGCGGAGAACGCTGCGCTGAAGAACGGGGTGCCCCCGCGAGAGTGGACGCTGGGAAATATTGCGGCGATGCGGACGCAGATGCGGCGGATGGGGTTCAGTTACGACTGGTCCACCGAGGTCACGACTTGTTTGCCCGACTACTACCGGTGGAACCAGTGGTTTTTTCTGAAGATGTTTGAGAAGGGGCTGGCTTACCGGAAGAAGAGCAAGGTGAACTGGTGTCCGGAGTGCCAGACGGTGCTGGCGAACGAGCAGGTGATCGGTGGCCGTTGCTGGCGGCACGAAGATACGGTGGTTGAGCTGCGGGATTTGACGCAGTGGTTCTTGCGAATTACGAAGTATGCGGATGAGTTGCTGGAGGGACTCGACAAGCTGGAGGGTTGGCCGGAAAAAGTTCGGACGATGCAGCGGAACTGGATCGGGCGGAGCGAAGGGGCTCATGTTGAGTTCTCAGTTGCCAGTTCTCAGTTGCCAGAGGCGACACCCTTGAAGATCACCGTGTTTACGACGCGGGTGGATACGATCTTTGGAGCTACTTCGGTTCAGCTTGCGCCGGAGCATGCGGTGGCGAAGGCGTTTGCGCTGGAGGATGATGCGCTGCGCGAGAAGATTGAAGGACTGCTGGAGGAGCAGAAGAAGGCTCGCGAAGACGATGCGCTGGGCGCTATTGAGAAACATGGTGTGAATACAGGGCGTTTTGCGGTGAATCCGTTCAATGGAGAACGGGTGCCGATCTGGGTGGCGAATTACATTCTGGCCGACTATGGGACGGGCGCGATTATGAGCGTGCCGGCGCATGATGAGCGGGACTTTGAGTTTGCGCAGAAGTATGGGTTGCCGTTGCGTCGGGTTATTGCTCCGCGTGCCGGGGGAGCGCAAGAGCAAAGTGCGGGGGGTCTTCGCGTCGCTCAGAAGGGCGGAGATTTGGGGGTGGATGAACTTCCTTATCTTGCGGAAGAGGATGCTGTGCTGATCGATTCGGGAGAGTGGACCGGGGAGAGCTGCCTGGAGGCGCAGGAGAAGATGGCTGCGTTTGCCAAGGCGAAGGGATTTGGTACTCCGACGGTTACGTATCGGCTGAAGGACTGGGGCGTGAGCCGGCAGAGGTACTGGGGGACACCGATACCGATGGTGTATTGCGACAAGTGTTCGCCGGAGTGAACCGTTGCCGGTAGCGGAGAGTGAGCTGCCGATCTTGTTGCCGGAGCAGATTGATATTACGCAGACGAATGGCTCGCCGCTGGGGCGGGTGGCGGAGTTTGTGAATGCGACGTGTCCGAAGTGCGGTGGGAAGGCTCGGCGTGAGACGGACACGATGGATACGTTCGTCGATTCGAGCTGGTACTTCTATCGGTATACGGATGCGAAGAATTCGAACGCGCCGTTTGATTCGGATAAGGCGAACTACTGGTTCCCGATCGATCAGTACATCGGCGGGGTTGAGCATGCGATTCTGCATCTGATCTACTCGCGGTTCTGGACCAAGGTGATGCGGGATCTGGGATTGATCAAGAACGACGAGCCTGCGGAGCGGCTGTTTACGCAGGGAATGGTGATTAAGGACGGCGCGAAGATGTCGAAGTCGAAGGGCAATGTGGTGTCGCCCGACGACATGATTGCGCGCTATGGGGCGGATGCGACGAGGATGTATGCGTTGTTTGCTGCTCCGCCGGATCGGGATCTGGAGTGGCAGGAGGAAGGCGTTGCGGGGATCTCGCGGTTTCTGAGCAAGGTGTATCGGTTGACGACGAAGTACTCCGGGACAGTGAGTTCGGGCGGGACTGCGATGCAGACGCCGAAGGACCAGGCGTTGTTGCGGAAGTTGCACCAGACGATCGCGAAGATCACGCAGGATTTCGATGGGCGGTGGCACTTCAATACTTCGATCTCGTCGATCATGATTCTGGTGAATGAGATTACGGCGCATGAGGCGGCGATGGATGCGGGTGAGATTTCGCCGGCGAGTGGTATGCAGAGGTGTTTCGAGGATTGATCTTGCTGCTGGCTCCGTTTGCGCCGTTCTTTGCGGCGGAGATGTGGGAGCAGGTTGGCGGTGAAGGCGTGGTGTTTCGCACGGCGTGGCCGGTGGTGAATGAAGAGCTGGCGCGGGAGGATGAGATTGAGATTCCGGTGCAGGTGAATGGCAAGCTGGTGACTGTGGTGAAGGTGCCGGCGGGGAGCGACGAGGCTGCGGTGAAGGCTGCGGCGCTGGCCGATGAGAAGGTGAAGGCGCGGGTGGAGGGCAAGACGGTGGTGAAGGTGATTGTGGTGCCGGGTAAGCTTGTGAATCTCGTGGTGAAGTAGTGGAGCCTGACTCTAAAGGCCCGGTGCCGCAGGATGGTATGGTGATTGCCGCGGGAACGGTGCGGGGGACGCAGTCGTTTGTGCATACGCTTTCGGAGTGCTGGCGGCGGCCTTCGCTGACGGCGCTGGAGGTGCTGTGGCGGTGGGCGTATGGGGTTCCGGCGCTGCTGGTACTGCGGTATCAGGGACTGAAGATCTTGCAGGCGACGGCCGCTGGACTATGGACGCGACTGCGGAATATGACGGTGCTGGATCCGATGGGCGTCTGCGGCGACCGATGGGCGAAGGCGTATGGCAGGCTGTTGCTGCCGCCGGATGTTGAGCGTGGCGTTGTGGCTGGCGCCGGTGATGGTGGTGGTGTGGGTGGTGGTGTCGGCGGTGGGGCGGACGGTGGTGCTGCGGCGGGCGGATGGGCGGCTGCATGCGCAGAGTAGGGACGCTGATGGTGCTGCAGGCGGTGCGAGTGGTGGCGCTGCTGGGGAGCTTCGTGGGGTGGTTCTGGTGCATGGAGCGGGTGGCGGAGTGGACCGTGACCGGGCCGGTAGCTGCGGGGAGGAGCCGAATCTGGTGCGGTATTTTGCGCTGGTGATTGTGACTACGCTGGGGTTGTTTACGCTGTGGGCGGTGGTGAGTTGGGCGTTGTCGGTGGCGCCGCTGCTGGCGATGCTGCAGGGGCTAGGTGTGGGGGGAGTTTGCGGCGGCGTTTCGGTTGGGGCCGCTGAAATCGAAGCTGGTCGAGATCAATCTGGTGATGGGGATCGTGAAGATCGCGTTGATTGTGCTGGCGATGGTGTTTTCTGCGACTCCGCTGCCGTTTGAGAGTGTGACGACGCCGCAGTTTCTTGCATGGTGGTGGATAGGGGTGACGGTTGTTTACCTTCTGGCTTCGGACTTCTTCCATGTGGCGCGGCAGGTGGCTTATCTTGAGCTGTGGCGGGCGTTTGAGAGTGAAGAAAATTTTCTTCGCGGTTAAGCACAAAAGTACAGATTTTGCATCTTAGTTTCAGGGGCCCTTCTACTTCCTTTCAGGAGAAAGATCATGTCCTCTGCTTTTTATGCTATTGGGTATCTTCTTTTGATGGCCGCCGTGTCCTGGCTTGCGCATCTGAGTCATATTCCCCAAGCCTATATCTTCGCGATCGATGTGATCATGCTGGGCATTGGCGTGGTGACCGGGATCGAGAATGCGCACCAGAAGGATTCAAACTACTAAGAGCAGGCGTCACCGGCCCGTTTACACTGGGTAGGTGGACACCTCTACGATCGTCATTCTGGATTTTGGGTCGCAGTATACGCAGCTGATTGCGCGGCGTATTCGCGAGTTCAATGTTTTTTCCGTTGTGCTGCCCTGTACCGCTCCGCTGGAACAGGTGAAGGCGCTGAATCCGAAGGGAGTGATCCTTTCGGGTGGGCCGTGTTCGGTGTATGACGCGGATGCTCCGGCTGCGGATACAGGCGTGCTGGCGACTGGGTGTGCCGGTGCTGGGGATCTGCTATGGGCTGCAGTTTATTGTGCATCACCTGGGCGGGAAGGTGGTGGGCGGCGGCGGCGCGGGAGTATGGGCATGCCGAGGTGACGGTGGTGGCGGAGACGCCTCTGTTTCGCGGGCTGCCGAGGACGTTGGATGTTTGGATGTCGCATGGCGATCATGCGGAGACGCTGCCAGCAGGGTTTGAGCTGACGGCGAGAGACGGCGAATGCTGTTGCCGGAATTGCGGATGAGGCGCGGAGGATCTGGGCGGTGCAGTTTCATCCTGAGGTTGCGCATACGCCGCAGGGGATGGAGCTGCTGAAGAACTTCTGCCTGGATATCTGCGGGGCGAAGCAGGATTGGACTCCGGAGCACTTTATCCAGTCGACGGTGGAGCGGGTGCGCGCGCAGGTTGGGAGTGGACATGCGATCTGCGGGTTGAGCGGAGGCGTGGATTCGTCGGTTGCTGCGGTGCTGGTGGCGAAGGCGATTGGCGACCGGCTGACCTGCATCTTCGTGAACAACGGCGTGCTGCGCAAGGACGAGTTTGCGAAGGTGCAGACGACGATGCGCGAGCAGCTTGGGCTGAATGTGGTTGCGGTGGATGCTTCGCAGAGGTTTCTGGAGAAGCTTGAGGGAGTGACTGATCCGGAGAAGAAGCGGAAGGTGATTGGGAACGAGTTTATTGCCGTGTTTGATGATGAGGCGAAGAAGATCTTTGAAGCGGAGAAGAGTGCAGGGGAAGAGGTTGCGTGGCTGGTGCAGGGGACGCTGTATCCGGATGTGATCGAGTCGTCGAGCGTGCATGGGCCGTGCGCATACGATCAAGAGCCACCACAATGTGGGTGGGTTGCCGGCGGATATGAAGCTGAAGTTGATTGAGCCGCTGCGGGATCTGTTCAAGGATGAGGTGCGGCGGATTGGGCGGGACCTGGGGATGCCGGAGGAGATTATCGAGCGGCAGCCGTTCCCGGGGCCGGGGTTGGCGGTGAGGATTCTGGGTGAGGTGACGGCGGAGCGCGTGGCGATTCTGCAGGAGGCGGACCAGATTGTGGTGGAGGAGATCAAGAAGGCGGGGCTGTATCGCAAGGTGTGGCAGAGCTTTGCGGTGCTGCTGCCGGTGAAGTCGGTTGGGGTGATGGGGGACCAGCGGACGTACGCGAATACCTGCGCGGTGCGGGCGGTGGAGAGCGAGGATGGGATGACGGCGGACTGGGCTCCGCTGCCGTATGAGGTGCTGCGGACGATTTCGAGCCGGATTGTGAGCGAGGTGCGGGGGATCAATCGCGTGGTGTATGACATTACCTCGAAGCCGCCGGGGACGATTGAGTGGGAGTAGATTTTTCTTCTTCTCAAAAAAAATAGAAAGGCGCTGCATACAAGCAGCGCCTTTTCTTTCGTTTGATTGATGTGAGTTATTTGGTTTCGACTTTGTTGTGCCAGGAGTGGGCGCCTTTGAGGGCAGTTGTTGACGTTGTTGATGTTTTCTACGCCGATGGTGTTGAGCCAGTCTTCAAAGGCCTTGGCACCCTGCTTGGCGTAGATGGCGATGCCGTCTTTCCAGGTGGCGCGGCCGCAGAGGACGCCGTTGAAGCTGGTGCCGGACTCGACTGCGAGCTCGAGGGTTTCGATGAAGACGGGGTTGGAGACGCCGGCCGAGAGGTAGATGAAGGGCAGGTGGGTCATGCTGGCGGAGTCGCGGAAGTGCTGGAGGGCTTCGGCGCGGGTGTAGGCTTCCTCGCCCTTGAAGGATTTGGTGCCGGAGACGAAGGCCATGTCGACGGGCACTTCGACCTTGAGCACGTCGACGTTGTACTTGCTTTGCCGAACTCGGCCATGGTGCCGGAGACGAGGAGAGGCTTCTTCTTTGCGAAGGCGACGGTCTTCTCATCGCCACCGGTGTGGTCGTAGCAGATGAACTCGGCGAAGAAGGGGATGTCGTGGGCGACGCACTCGTCGCCGATGCGCTCGATCCATGCCTGCTTGACGTCGTTGATCTCCATGGAGTCTTCGGGGGTGTAGTAGAGCAGGATCTTGATGGCATCGGCTCCGGCTTCCTTGAGGCGGCGAACGCTCCAGACGTCGAGGAGGTCGGGGAGGCGGCCGGGGGTGTTGGCGTCGTAGCCGGTCTTCTCGTAGGCGAGCAGGAGGCCCTTGCCGTTACGGTCCTTGGAGGCGGGAAGGCCGAACTCGGGGTCGAGCAGGATGGCGGAGGCGTGCTTGGTGAGGACGGAGGTGACGAGGGTCTTGAAGACTTCGAGGTCGTGGGCGTCGGCGGCGGCGCCACGCTCCTTGGCGAGGGACTTCTGCAGGGAGCCGCGCTGGTCCATGGCGGCGGCGGCGATGACGCCGCGGTGGTCGGAGACGGCTTTGAGTCCTGCGAGTTTTCCTGGGGTCAGCTTGATCATTGATGCATGTCTCCTGAACGCTTAGATGGTTCTGTCTGTAAGCGATATTTTACACAGAGGCATGAGATCCGGTTGGATGGAGGATCGAACGAACTACCATAAAATTCTGCAAGCCAATCTATCGCCGGACGTGCAGCCCGCAATTTAGGTGGGCTGCTGAAGATTCGGAGCTGGGAATCGCTGCCTCATTCCAAGGAGGGAAAAACTAACTGGGATCAATAGGAGATAGCAAGCAGCAGCGAGAAGCATCGTGATGTTAATCCCCAGCGCCATGCTGAACGTTACCCCCAGAACCGATGCCAGGACACCGGTTGCGCCATTGATTCCCCAGAACCAGGGCGTCGGTTGCGAGTCGACCGCTTCAACCAGACGCATTCCTGTGGGGAAGGCAAAGCCGAGTAAAAAGCCCAGAGGCAGGATGATCGCTATCGAGATGCAGATGCGCACAAGTCGTTCCTGATCATTGGTGTGCTGGAAGATGGAGGGAAGAACTTGGGACATGGCCACGAGATAAGCAACGACGAGAAGGGCCCAGGCAAGCAGTTTGCCGCGCACATCCAGTTTCAGGCGATCTGACGTCAAGCTGCCCAGGCCAGAGGCGAGAATAAGACTGAACAGGCTCACGCTCAAAGAGTAGATGGGGTGACCCAGATAGACGCTGAACCACTGCAGGAGAGCGATCTCGGCCAGCATGAAGCCCATGCCGATGAGCGAAAAGTAGAGGCTGCCGGCGGTGAGCAGAGGACGAGGCGTTTGACGAACCGCACCTCTCAACGGCAGAAGGACTGTCAGGATCACTGCGATGATTGAGATAAAGAGGATAAGGGCGAGAACACAGGAGGCGATCAAATTGCCTTGTATCACGCCGGCTGTCAAAGCCTTGTGGTAGCGGAAGGTCTGCCACAGGAGGCCTGGGATGTTATGGAAGCGCAGCTGGTTGAAGAAAAAAGGCCTTTTATCCGTAGAGACGGTGAGATCGAGAGAGGCGCTGTCGGTGACGCGATCCAGTGTGGCGAGGTCGGGGCTTTCGACAATTGCACGCAATAACGGAGATTGCGCTGGTTGATCCGGAGCCAGCAGTATGTTGAAGCCGAGTTCACTGACCGTATTGTGCAGAATATTCAATTGTTCGGGAGTGAATGGTCTCTTGGACAACACAAGTGTGGCGATGCTGCCGGCACTGGCGACGAACATATGCGGACGCGCATCCTTGGCGCCAGAGTCCAACAGAACGGCGGTGGCGAGACCTATCATCCGTCCGGTTTCGTCGATGTTGCCGGGACTATACCAGCGGCTGACAGTGAAGATGCCATTGTCATTGATGGGGCGGAGAAAGGCGCGCCAGCCCTCGAGTGTGTACAGGCCGTTTTCGCTAAGGCTGAACGCCCCTGCGCCTGTTGCTGCCCAGGTGTCGATCATGCTCATCTGGACGAGATCGAACTTTTCGTGCGTGCTGGCGAACCAGCTGCGAGCGTCGTCGACATGCAGCTTCAGATTCGGCAAGGTGCTGACACCGCTGAAGTCTTTGTAGTAGGGATTGCTGGTGAGCAGATTGACGAAGATGGGATTCAGTTCCACACCGGTGATGTCGGGTATGCCGAAGTAGTGGGCTGTCAAAATGTCACGACCGCCACCTACGCCAACGACTGCGGATTTGTGGATGTTTGGAAGACGGTAGGCCAGGCTCACCAAATCGTATTGCAGGTAAGAGATGGAACCTCGAGTGCCGTCGTAGTGGGGCATCTCGGTGCCTGCTGCCCCGTCGATATTCATACTTGCCTGCAAGACTGTCATCTGCGGCGGAAGCTTGGGAGAAGGCCCCCAAAGATCTGGAGGGCGCAACTGCGGTTGCTCGGCTTTGATGCGAGAGTAGGAGTTCCACCTCTCGTATGCCCTAAAGCCCGATCGCTCGATGGCATCCTTGACCAGGATGGGACGAACACCGACGGGCGCCAGCGAGTTGAGTATTGCAAAGACCGCGAGAGCGATTGTTACTGGAGCAGGACGCCGCCACCAGGGATTCGATTGCAATCGCTGCCGGTCTTCGACGTTGGCGCTGGCAGCAAAGGCAATCGCAGAGACTCCACAGATGGCACTTGAGACGATGACGGCGGTGGGTCCATCGAACACATTCAAGACCGCTATCACTCCCATACATCCCAGCGCAGCGCCCATCAGGTCTACTCCGTAGACTTGTCCGGTCGGAAAGGGACTGCGGGTCAACGCCAGACTGACGACAATACCGGAGAAAACATACGGTATTGCCATGGAGGTGAGCACAAGGCTCCACGCAACCACGGTAGTGAACGAAATCGAAGGTGCTGTGACCAGACAAAATTGCACCATGATTGAGGCCGGCATGGCGACTGCCGTTGCAAGAGCGAAGTTGGTGAGAGTGATGGAGAGCGGGACGGCTTCGAGGCGCTCGCGATGGAGATAGACCCAGACAGCGCCCACGGTCATGCCCAGCATGGCTACGCTGATTGCAAAAAAAGCCATGTAGTACCAGGCGATCACGGAAAGGATGCGCGTCTGGATGATCTGAAACGTCAGTAAGGAAAAAGTAAGGAGGAAGACTCCAATGAGGAAGGGGGCTTTGTGCAGGGAACGAGAGGAAGCCAATCAAAACCTCGTACAGTTCTAGGAGCGTGTTCAAGAGGGAGTGTAACAGGGACTATTGAAAACAGGGACGATATTTGAAAGAGGAGGCAAGATTCCAGGCTGCCGACCTGCTTTCTGAATCACGCCAGGATACTTTGAACGATCGACGGTAGAACTAGCCCAATCGTGGACTGCCGCGGGTAATGCAGTCCACGTTAAGGCTACGAATGAGGCGCTGGGTTTATGCCCCTTAGGACTGAAGAATCTCCTGCTGCGCGGCGAGGAGTTCGTGGATACCCTTTTCGGCGTAGTCGAGCATCTGGTTGAGCTGAGCGCGGGTGTAGGAGTCGTGCTCGGCGGTGGCCTGGGTTTCGACCAGGCCGCTGTCGGCGAGCATGACGACGTTCATGTCGACGTCGGCGCGGGAGTCTTCTTCGTAACAGAGGTCGAGTAGGGTGTTGCCGTCGACGATGCCGACGCTGGTGGCGGCGACCATCTGTTTTAAGGGCGAGGTTTTGAGAGTGCCAGCGGCTACGAGTTTGTTAAGGGCTAAGGCGAGAGCGACGCAGGCTCCGGTGATGGCGGCGGTGCGAGTGCCGCCGTCGGCCTGGAGGACGTCGCAGTCGAGGATGATGGTGCGCTCGCCGAGGGCCTTCATGTCGACGACGGAGCGGAGGCTGCGGCCGATGAGGCGCTGAATCTCGTGGGTGCGGCCGCCGATCTTGCCGCGCTCGGCCTCGCGTGCAGTGCGGGTGAGGGTGGCGCGAGGGAGCATGCCGTATTCGGCGGTGACCCAGCCGCGGCCGGAGTTGCGGAGCCAGCCGGGGACTCCCTGCTCGATGGTGGCGTTGCAGAGAACGCGGGTGTTGCCGGACTCCATGAGGACGGAGCCTTCGGCCATGGCGACGTAGTGAGGAGTGATACGGACGGTGCGGAGAGCGTCGGCTGCGCGGTTGCCGGGACGGAAGAGCTGCGGGGCAGGGGTAGTTACGGACATTAAAGAATTATAGTTGTGAGGTTCTTCTCATGATTTGCAGGCTGGAGTGAAGGAGTCCGTGGAATGGATCGGGTGAGTTTGGCTCGTAGTTCCGAAATAGGATTGTTCCACAACGGGAAAAAGGTTACTGAAAAGAGTTTTTGCTGAAGATTTTGTGGGGTTTGTACTGTGGCGTAGTTCTATATTGGGAATCACAGAATATCCGTAATGCTTCGCGGTTACGATTTTTGTTGATGAGTAGTTACTTATTGAAGAAGTTCCAGTTTGGCACTCAAAGTGATTATGTAAGTGCATCTGCTGTCAGGGAACGTTGAGCAGGGAATGGCGGAAGAGTAGGAATGCAGGCAACGCAGAGCAGTACTGCCTCAGTATCAGGTGTTTATTCAGGGAAGTTTGCGGCGCTTCGTCATGTGACGCGTGAGATGAGTCTCAGGCGGGCTGTGATGCCGGTGGCGCGGGAGGCGGCGCCGAAGGTGGAGGCGGCTGCTCCCATAAGCGGAGTTGCCGAGGGTGCGGGGCTGGCGCATGATGCGGGCAATCTGCTGGGGGCGTTGAGTCTCTATTCGGATCTGCTGGCGATGCCGGGTGTTCTGCATGAAGAGCATCGCGAGTATGCCGCGGAGCTGCGGATGTTGAGCGATCGCAGCTGGGCGATGATCAATCGGCTGGTGAACCACACGCAGGTGGCGATACCAGCGAAGGCGCAGGCCGAGACTACGGTGCTGCCCGATGTTGTGGGGCGGTGCAGGGGATTGCTGAGCCGGGTGGCGGGGCGGACGGTGGAGATTTCATTTGGGACGGGGGCGTTTCAGCCGGTCCGGGTGCCGGTGGAGTCGGTGGAGCGGATTCTGACGAACCTGGTGAAGAATGCGGGGGAGGCGACGCCGTGGGTTGGGGCGATCTCGATCCATGTCGAGGGTGTGATGGAGCGGTCGCGAGAACGCATGGGAGGAAGCGCGGTGGCGCGTTGTGATGACGGTTCGCGACCGAGGCTGCGGGATGGACCAGGCGGCGGTGCGGCGGTTGATGCAGGCGGGAGGGATCGCAAGCGCAAATGGGCGCGGGCTGGGCTTTCGCGTGGTGCGGGAGCTGGTGGCGATGTCGGGTGGATGTCTGAACATTGAGAGCCAGCCGGAGGTGGGTACGAGTATTTCAGTGGAGTGGTATGCGGTGAAGCGAACGGAGGATGAGATGCGTCGGGACGAAGTAAGCATGATGGAGGCAGAGGTGAAGACAGCGTTGAAGGGAGAGGCCGGGTGGATCGCATGCTAGGAAATGTGGGTTTAGAGACGAGGAAGACGGGAGAGGTTGGGATGCTGAGAGAGCAGGTTGAGGGGATGACTGTGGTTGGGAATCCTATGGCTTCGCGGGAGGTTCCGTCGGGCGTGTTGGTTGGTGTGTCGCCGGCAGGTATTCCGGTTGTGGATAAAGATGCTAAGAAGAGCGGCGCGGAGCATATTGCGCTACTGCATGTGCTGGTAGTCGATGACGATGAGATGGTGCGAAAGGCCTGTTGCCAAATAGCTTTGGAGATGGGTTTTGCGCTGGTACTGGGGGCCGACAGCGCTACGTCGGCGCGGGGGATTCTGAAGCATCATCGGATTGATCTGTTGCTGCTGGATCTGAAGCTGCCGGGTGGAGGCGGCCTGCAGCTGCTGGAGCAGGTGAAGACGCTGCATCCGGATACGGCGGTTATTGTGATGACGGCGTTCGCGACTGTTTCGTCGGCGGTGGAGGCGATGCGGATTGGTGCGGGAGATTATCTGACGAAGCCGTTTGCGCTGGAGGAGTTGACGACAGTGCTCGAGAGGACGGCGCAACAGATCGAATTGGATGTGCAGAGCCGATCGTTGCGGGAGAGGTTGAGGACACAGCAGGGAATGGGTGGGTTGGTGGGGCGGTCTCCTGAGATGGAGAAGCTGTATCGAATCTTGTCGAAGGTGGCGTACTCGACGCATCCGGTTTTGATTCTTGGCGAAAGTGGTACCGGAAAAGAGCTGGTGGCGCGGTCGATCCACTTCAATGGGCCGAATGCTGCGAAGCCGTTTGTCACGGTGGACTGTGGGTCGCTGGTGCCGACGCTGATTGAGAGTGAGTTGTTTGGGCATGTGAAGGGGGCTTTTACAGGGGCTGATCGCGCTAAGGAGGGGTTGCTGGCTTCGGCTGAAGGCGGGACCGTGTTTCTGGATGAGATTGGAGAGCTGCCACTGGATTTGCAGGCGAAGTTGCTGCGCGCCTTGCAGGAGAAAGAGGTGCGTCCGGTGGGATCGACGACGTCGAAGCCTATTTCGGCGCGGGTGCTGGCGGCCACTAACCGCGATCTGTCGGGAATGGTGGAGCGGGGCACCTTTCGCAAGGACCTTTACTTCCGGTTGAATGTAGTGAACCTGCGAATTCCGCCGCTCAGAAACCGGCGGGAGGATATTGCTCCGCTGGCAGTGCACTTTTTGAACAGGATGGAGAAGGAGAGTGGGGTAAAGCGGAGTTTTTCCGACTCGACGCTGCGGGTGATGACGGAGTTTGACTGGCCGGGCAACGTTCGCGAGCTTGAGAATGCGATCGAGCGGGCGTGTGCGCTGTCGTCAGGGCCGGTGTTGCATATGGGCGATCTGCCGACGCAGTTGCAGAACTTCCGATTGCAGCAGGGGCCTGTGGTTCAGGCGACGGACGATGCGCCTGGACGAAAGGAGGCTGTCGAATCCGGGGAGGAGATTGTGTCGATTGCGGAGATGGAGAAACATGCGATTCTCGGGACGATTCGACAGCTGAAGGGCGATAAATTGATGGCGGCGAAGTTGCTTGGGATCGGCAAGACGACGCTGTATCGGAAGCTGAAAGAGTATGGAATTATGGAGGGCATGGCAGATTAGCCCAGGCTGGCTGTGTTTGCTCGAAGGGGACGGAATAGAATCAGGCGGAGGAAGGTGCTGCCATGGAATGTACCCATCTGGACCAGATACGGAAGGTGAAGCCATCGTCGAAGGGCTGCGAGGAGTGTTTGAAGATGGGCAGCACGTGGGTTCATCTTCGGATGTGCATGGAGTGCGGGAATGTGGCGTGCTGCGACTCTTCTATCAACAAGCATGCGACGAAGCATTTTCATAAGACGAAGCATCCGATTATGCGGTCGATCGAGCCGGGCGAGAGCTGGGGCTGGTGCTACATCGACGAGATTGAAGTGGATGTGGTCTGAGGCTTTCGCGGCCAGTTGAACGTTTGCTATTCTGGCTCTATCTGAAAGATGTCTTCCAGTGTACGAAGACCAAGGGAGTTTTATGTCTGATGAAGTATTGAGCGCTGCAGCGGTCCCAACAGTAAAGATTACGGTTCGCCCGAATGGGCCGTTCCGTGTAGAGGGGCTTATCTCCCTGGTGGATGTGAATGGACAGGAGTGGGACCTGACGGGGAAGCCGGCGATCTCGCTTTGCCGTTGTGGCCTGTCGTCGAAGAGGCCCTTCTGCGATGGAACGCATGGCAGAGAAGGTTGGAAGTGCGATGCAAGCCCGATTCCAACGGAGCCGGTTGCGCTGGGATAGCGGGCGTAGACGATATCCAGACTTGCAAATTCATTCTACTTAGGGGTACGCGATCCATGAAGCTTCTCCGTTACTGCAGCGTTGCTGTTGCCGGTAGTCTGCTATTTTCCGTTGTTGCGGCGAGAGGGCAGGAGGTTCCATCGAAGCAGTACACGCGCAGTGAGGCGATGATTCCGATGCGTGATGGGGCGAAGCTGCATGTGGTGATGCTGCGACCCGTGGGGACGGAGAGCGCGGGAGAGCCGTTGCCGTTTTTGATGGAGCGGACGCCGTACGGCACGGACAACAACTCGTCGAAGAGCGTGAACGTGACGAAGCCGGAGCTGGCGGCGAGCGGATACATCTTTGTGTTTGGCGATATTCGCGGACGGTATGAGTCTGAGGGGCAGTTTGTGATGAATCGTGCCATCGTCGCCCACACGACAAGCAAAGACGTAGATGAGACGACGGATACGCGGGACACGATCGACTGGTTGCTGAAGAATGTTCCTAATAACAGCGGGAAGGTCGGCGTGCTGGGGGTTTCGTATCCGGGGTTTCTGGCGATGTCGGCGGGGATCGATGCACATGCGGCGGTGAAGGCTATCTCGCCGCAGGCTCCGATGACGGATGTGTGGCTGGGGGATGATTTTTTTCACAATGGCGCGTTTCGCGAGACGTACGGGTTCGACTATGTGCAGCAGCTAGAGGGACAGAAGACGGATGTGCGGGTGCAGAGCAAAGAGGATATGTATGACTTTTTTCTGCGCAACGTGAACTTTGCCGGAGCGGCTGCTGCAGCGAAGATGGAGAGCCTGCCGACGGCACAGATATTTCTGACACAGCCGGCGTATACGAAGTTCTGGCGGGATATGGCGGTGGAGAAGCACCTGACGAAGGTTGAGGTTCCAACGCTCGAAGTGGGTGGATGGTGGGACCAGGAGGACATGTGGGGAACGCAGGCGGAGTATGCTGCGCTCGAACCGCATAACACCGAACATGATGTGTTTCTGGTGTTGGGGCCGTGGAATCACGGCGGGTGGAATCGGCGGACGCTGAGTTTGGGGGCGATTAGCTTTGGAGTGGACTCTGGTGAGGAGTATAGGAAGACGATTGAGGCGCCGTTCTTTGAGAAGTACTTGAAGGATCGCTCGGGATTTGAGCTGAAGAATACGGCGAGCTTTCGTACAGGCGTGAACAAGTGGGAGCGGTATGATGCGTGGCCGCCGAAGGATGGATTCAAGGAAGAGAAGCTTTATCTGACGAAGGATGCCGGGTTGGGTTTTGAAGAGCCGAAAGGGGGAGGCGTTGCGGGTTCGTATGTCGCCGATCCGGCGAATCCGATTCCTTACCGGAACAGACCGATTCAGCCGACATATGGGGATGGGTCAAAGTGGCGGACGTGGCTGGTGGAAGATCAGCGTTTTGTGAGTTCGCGGAAGGACCTGGTGAACTTTGAGACCCCGGTGCTGGAAAAGGATGTGACAGTGACGGGCGAAGTGATGGCCGATATCTATGCGGCGACGACGGGCTCCGATGCGGACTGGGTGGTGAAGCTGATCGATGTGTATCCGGATGACGCGCCAGCGCCGATGGCGGGGTATCAGTTGATGATTGTGGATGAGATCTTTCGCGGACGCTATGTGAAGAGCTTCGAGAAGCCCGAGGCGTTGACGCCGGGGAAGGTGACGGAGTTCAAGTGGAGTTTGCATGGCGCGGACCATACGTTCTTGAAGGGGCACAGGATTATGGTGGAGGTGCAGTCGAGCTGGTTCCCGCTGTATGACAGGAATCCGCAGACGTTTGTGCCGAATATCATGATGGCTCCGGCGAGTGCGTACAAGGCGGCGACGCATACGATCTATGGGTCGGATAAGTATCCGTCGCACCTGGAGTTTTTGGTTCCTGAGTAATGCTTTCGGAGGATTGGTGACGATCAAAACGATCAGCAGCCGAGAGGTTTATCGAAACCCCTGGACCAGCGTTCGCGAAGACGTGATCGAACGGGCGAATGGTGAGCGTGGAATCTACGGGGTGGTTGATAAGGATCCGGCTGCGATCATTATTCCGCTGGATGTGACGGCGGAGGGTGAATTTGTTTATCTGATCGAACAGTTTCGCTACACGGTTGGCGGGCGATACTGTGAGCTTCCTCAGGGTGGGTGGGAGACGGCAGATGTGGTGCCTGAGGAGATGGCGCGAGGGGAACTGAAAGAAGAGGCTGGGCTGATGGCGGAGCGGATGACACATCTATCGACGCTGCAGATTGCGTATGGTGTGATGAGCCAGAAGCACCATGTGTTTTTGGCTGAAGGATTGACGATGGGAGAGCCAGATCCGGATGCTGAGGAGAGCGATCTCGTGGTGCGGCGGGTTGCAGTGGGTGAGTTTGAGAGGATGATCGTGGATGGGACGATCGTCGATAACTGCTCGGTGGCGGCGTGGGGGCTTTATCGGCTTTGGCGAGAACAGCAGAGATAACTTGATGGGCTGCTCGCTATGGTGCAGTAAACGGGGTACCTCGTTTTCGCATCAAAATTACCGGTGAAAGATTTTGATCGAACAACAATATGAGCGAGTCGAAGTCCGCAGCGTCTCGAAGCGCCGCCGGGTGTGGACGTGGCTTTTTGCTTCGTTGCTGATTGCGGGTGTGGCTCTTGGCGTGATCGGCGAGGTGATGGTGCATCGCGCGGCCCCGATTTTGAAGGGGCGTGTGATTGAGACGCTGAGCACGCGGTTCAACAGCAGGGTGGAGTTGGATGGGTTCAACGTTTCGCTGGTGAAGGGGCTGGAGGTTTCGGGAGACGGGCTGCGAATTTTTCCGCAGGATGAGGTGATGGCGGCAGGCGCGACGGAGCCTCTGATTGCGCTGGCACATTTTTCGTTTCATGCGGACTGGGTGGGACTGTTTGCCGACCCGATGCATGTGGGAGCGGTGCATGTGACGGGGATGGCGATCCATATTCCGCCGAAGGAGATGCGCGCGCAGGCACCGAAGGGGAAGAGGCATATCGGCAAGATCAAGATTGTGGTGGATGAGATTGTGTTTGACGATTCGAAGTTGGTGCTTGGAACGTCGAAGCCGGATAAGGAGCCGAAGGATTTTGAGCTGAGCCACATGGTGATGCGGAATGTGGGGCCGACCAAACCGTGGGACTATGAGGCGACGCTGGTGAATGCGATTCCGAAGGGCGATATTCATGCGAAAGGAACGTTCGGACCGTGGGACAACGACAGCCCTGGGGATTCTACTGTGACGGGCCACTACACGTTTGATCATGCGAATTTGAATACTATCAAAGGGATCGGTGGGATGTTGTCTTCGGTCGGCGAGTTTACCGGTCAGCTCGACAACATCGTGGTGGATGGAACGACGGAGACGCCGGATTTTTCGCTAGATACGGCGAGCCATACGATGCCGCTGCATACGAAGTTTCATGCGATTGTGGACGGGACGAGTGGAGATACTTATCTGCAGCCGGTTGAGGCGAAGCTGGGCGGCTCGGAGTTTACGTGCAGCGGAGCTGTGGTGAATGTGAAGGGCAAAGGGCACAGTATCGATCTCGACGTGGATGTGCCGAATGGGCGGATACAGGATTTTCTGCAGCTGGCGGTGAAGACGACGCCGGTGGTGATGACGGGCGGACTGACAACGAAGATGAAGCTGCATATTCGTCCGGGCAATGAGAGCGTGTCGAAGAAGATTGGGCTGAAGGGTGGATTTACGCTGCGGCAGATTCACTTTACGAACCCTGAGGTAGAAGACAAGGTGGATATGCTGAGCCTGCGGGCGCAGGGTGATCCGAAAGATGCAAAGCCGGGCGCGGAGGATGTGCATTCGCAGATGGTGGGCGAGTTTGTGATGGATGCGGGGAGATTGAACTTCAGTAAGCTGAACTACACGCTGCCGGGGGCGACGGTCGCGCTGACGGGTGAGTACACGCTGGATGGGGAGCGGTTCGAGTTTGAGGGAAAGGTGCGAACGGATGCGAAGGTGTCACAGATGGTGGCTTCGCGGTGGAAGTCGGTTCTGCTGAAGCCGGTCGATCCGTTCTTCAAAAAGGATGGTGCGGGTGCGGAGATTCCGGTGAAGATCAGTGGGACGAAGTCAGCGCCGAAGTTTGGGTTGGATCTTGTGCACAAGGACAAAGAGAAGAAAGACGGGACGAAACCTTAGCCGACGCTGTTCATTGACGCGTAGCACTGTATTTGCTAGTTTGCTCGATCAGTGAATCGTTTTCATACGGCGGGACATGAAGTCCATGAGGAGATAGTTGCCCAGGTTTTCTGGTGTGGTGAAGTAGGCTTTGCCACGGCACATGGCGCTTACTTTTTGCACGAACTGCATGAGGGAGAAGTCGCTGGCGAGCATGAAGGTGTTGATCATGATGTTGCTGCGCTTGCAGCGTGCCACCTCTTCAAGGGTTTCGGAGATGACGAGCGGGTCAAGGCCGAAGGCGTTTTTGTAGATGCGGCCGTCGGGGAGAGTGAGCGCGCTGGGCTTGCCGTCGGTGATCATGACGATCTGCTTCATGTCCTTGTTTTGACGAGCGAGGATGCGCTGCGCCATGCGAAGGCCTTCGCGGGTGTTGGTGTAGTGCGGGCCGACCTTCACGCGCGAGAGTTGCGATACGGGGATCTCTTCTGCGGAGTCGTGGAAGAGGACGAGGTTGAGGGTGTCGCCGGGGAACTGCGTGCGGATGAGGTGGGCGAGTGCCATGGCGACGCGCTTGGCGGGGGTGAAGCGGTCCTCGCCGTAGAGGATCATCGAGTGGGAGCAGTCGAGTAGGACTACCGTTGCACATGACGACTGGTAGTCGGATTGGTGGACGTGGAGGTCGGAGTACTCGACGTTGAGTGGTGAGTTTTCTTCGCCTGCGATGACGGAGTCGAGGCCTTCGCGAGCGAAGACGCTGGAGAGCGTGGCGGTGATGTCGAGATTGAGGGTGTCGCCGAACTCGTAGAGCTTGGAGGAGCCGTTGGTTTCGACGCCGGAGGCTTCGTGGCGCGTGTCGTGACGGCCGAGGTTGGATCGTCCGAGGGGGCCGAGGAGTTCGCGAAGGGCTTTGTAGCCGAGGAAGTCCATGCCCTTGTCGGTGACCTCGAAGCGAGCTTCGCCGTCTCCATCGCCCTGCTGGCCCTGGCCTTGTTCAGGTTGTTCGGCGTTAATGAAGTTCTGCTCCTGCATCTTCTGAATGATCTGGTCGATAAGTTCTTCGACCTGATCTTCGGAGAGTGCTTCGTATTTTTCCTGTGCTTCTTCATCGAAGAGCTCGCCGGAGTCGAGCGCCTGGCGGATGGCTTCGCGGAGGTTGTCCATGGTCTGATCACCGTCGAACTCCTGAAAGCGGGACATGGGATCGTTGAAGCCGGAGTCGAGGAGAAAGTCGGAGAGCGCCTGCATGAGATCTTCGAGGCCGAAAGAGGAGGAGAGATCGCCGGTGAACTTTGTGTAGCGAACGCGCTTCATGGTTTCGCCTCCTGGACCCAGCGAGTGTTGACGACGGTGAGTTTGGGACAGCCGGATTTGGCGGCCAACTGCTGATTGGTGAGCGCGGTAGCACGGGACTGAGTGCGTAGGCCTTGCTGAAAGTTTTCAAGGTTTTTGAAGTGGAAGACCTGGCAGCCACGCATGAAGTCGACGATCTGGCCGGTGGTGCGATCGATGGAGTACATGCGGACGAGGTGTGCTTTTTTGTAGATGCCGATGGAGTCGAAGCCGTCGTCGACGTCGGTATGCATGGGGTCGAGGGTGTAGTCGGGGTTGCCGAGGGGCCATCCCTCGTCGTGGGCGAGGATGGTGGCGATGTCGTTGAGCTTATCGGCAGAGAGGTGCGGACGCGGCTTTGCCGGTTGTGTGGCGAGTGCGAGGAGAGCGATGGTGGAGGCTAAAAACATTTGCACCAATCTCTAGTTGAAGCCGCGGCGGGTGCGGTTGCGGGAGGCTTCGTCGCGTTCGGTCTCGCGTTCGCGCATCTTTTCGGCGTAGCGACTGGCTTCGTCGTTGCGTGATTTCTTCTCTGCGGCGGAGAAGCTGCGCTCTTCGGTGCGGCTGAGACGTTTGTGAGCGTACATGCCTTCGAGGAGGAACTCTGCTGCGCTGACGGTGATCTCTGGTTTGGATCTGCTGTTGATCTTCGAGCGGGGAGAGTTTTTCGATGAGGCCTTGAATCTGTTGTAACTCTTCGAGCGAACCGGCGGAGGGCTGCGCGTCGTTGAGCTGCACGGTGCCGCCGAGGTTGAACCACTGCTCGATCTGCTGCGTGTTGGTGCCGGTGAAGTACTGATCGAAGATGGTGGCGACGGATTGCGCGGATGATCTCGCGGATGACGGTGTCGGCGCCGCGCATCTCGCCTTCGTATTCGAGTTCGATCTTGCCGCTGATGCCGGGCAGCGCGGTGTAGATGTCGCCGACTCTCGGTACGACTAATGCTTCGCCGTGCATGAGTGCGCGGCGTTCGGCGTTGGAGATGACGAGCTCCATGGTGCTGATGGGAAGACGCTGCGAGACGCCGCTGCGCTTGTCGACTTTTTTGTCTTCGCGGGCGGAGAAGGCGATCTGCTCGACGATCTGGCGGATGTAGTGCGGAATTTCGATCTTCGAGGCGGGCGCGCGGACCAGGCCTCCTGCGCGGTGATCGTGATGCCTTCTTCGATGTTCTCGGGATAGTGGGTGCGGATCTCGCTGCCGATGCGGTCTTTGAGTGGCGTGACGATCTTGCCGCGAGCGGTGTAGTCCTCGGGGTTGGCGGAGAAGACGATGGCGACGTCGAGGGGAAGGCGTACGGGGTAGCCCTTAATCTGGACGTCGCCCTCCTGCATGATGTTGAAGAGAGCGACTTGAATTTTTCCGGCGAGGTCGGGGATCTCGTTGATGGCGAAGATGCCGCGGTTGGCGCGGGGAAGAAGGCCGTAGTGCATGGTGAGTTCGGAGCCGAGGTCCTGATTGCTGCGGGCGGCTTTGATGGGGTCGATGTCGCCGACGAGGTCGGCTACCGTGACGTCGGGGGTGGCGAGCTTTTCGACGAAGCGGTCGTTTGGGGTGAGCCAGGCGATGGGGGTTTCGTCGCCCATCTTTGCGATGAGGTCGCGGCTGAACTTGGAGATGGGAGCGTAGGGGTTGTCGCGGACCTCGGAGCCGGCGATATAAGGGCAGGAGGGATCGAGGAGAGTGGTGAGGGAGCGGAGGATGCGCGACTTTGCCTGGCCGCGGAGGCCGAGGAGGATGAAGTTGTGTTTGCTGAGGACTGCGTTGACGATCTGCGGGACGACAGTATCTTCGTAGCCGACGATGCCGGGGAAGAGCGGGGCTTTTGTCTTTGCTGAATCGCGGAGTTTGGCGATGAGGTTTTCGCGGAGTTCGTCTTTGACGCTGCGAGCGAGGCGGGCTGGGGTGAATTCGCTGGCGCGGAGGGCACCTAAGGTGGTCGGAAGTGAGGTCGCCATGTCTAAGTATAGATGTTTGACGAAGGCGAAGGGTGCGGGGTTATGTCCCTGCCACCGGCCTCGGGTTATTTGTCAGTGGTCACTTTGCAGTCGGAAAGCGTGTAGTGCCATATCTCATGGTGGCTTTTTCGGTTGACAACAACCTGCGCTGGAACTTGGAAGCCGCTGACAGTCTGGTAGGTGTAGTTGAAGAGGAGGCGATTTCCGTTCTTGAAATTTCCGTCTTCGCCCATCGCCCACGAGCCCAAAACGAAGCCTTGTGGGCCGGGATGGAACTCGAGTTCCTGGCGGTCGGAATCGGAGTTCCTGGTCGCCATGCTTTGAAGGCTCATGTCACGCGTGAGCATCATCGTGACGTCAAATGTCGGGATTTTGAGTTCAAGTTTGTAGCCGGAGGTGGATGATTCGAAGTGGACCGGTGTGCCGGTGGATGGGAGCAAGGCATTGTTGCTGGCGACCAGCCAAGTACGCAAGCTGAACCGAACAGAGTGTTTGAGGAGACCTTCAGCCATCCCACCGCGAGGAAGGTTATGCTCCTGCTCTTCCGTCATGCCGGATGACATGACGGCATCCTCGCGCGTGACTGTTACGCGGTTGGGAATGGGTTGAATGAGCTTCTCGATTTCGTCATCCGTTCCTTCATCCCCGACGCGAAAAGTCTCTGCCCAATGCTTCTTCCAGTTGAAGTCCACCCTGCAATCGAAGGACTTCAAATTCCGTTCAAAAGGATTGTCATATTTTGAACGCGCTTGTTGGAGCAGCGAAGCGTCCTCACTGGTTGATTGCGCGCTACATAACGAGGTGTAAAGGCCGAATGCGATGATGGCGGATAGTATTCGCATGATGCATCGTAACCGAGAACGTCAGCTCAGATCGTCGAGAAGGGCTTGCATCTCGCTGGCGGCGTGGGAGTTATTGGTGCGGTGTGCCGCGTCGATACCTTCCTTGAGGCGGGTGACGGCTTCGCTGGTGCGGCCCAGTTTGGCGAGGGTCTGGGCGGACATCTGATAAGCGGGGACGTAGTCGGGGTTGTGGTGGATAAGGGTGGTGAACTCGGCGAGGGCGAGGTCGGAGTTGCCCTGGGTGTCGTGCTCCATGGCTAGACCGTAGCGTGCGAAGGCGTTGGCGGGGTCGACGGCGAGGATTTCGGTGAGGGCGGCGATCTTGTCCATAGGTTGATGGTGCTGTGTGGCGGGCGGCGTTGGCAAGTTTTGGGAAGGCTTAACGCGGATTTGCAGGGATGACACGGATTTAAAAACAGGCAACGGCAAATGCTGAAAAAGCAGGTCCTCCGCGCTTCGCGGTAGGATGACAACTTTTATTTGCGATGGCTTGGGGATTTAGACTTGAAGTATGAGCGATCAGGTTACAGAGCGGAAGGTGTCGGAGTCGCAGTCGGAGCGGAGTGAGATTGTATTGCCAGCGGACTCGAATGCGCTTGGGAGTCTGTTCGGTGGACGGCTTATGCAGTACATCGATCTGGTCGGGGCAATGGCGGCCTCGCGGCATGCTCGGGCGTTTACAGTGACGGCGAGTATGGATCATCTGGACTTTGTGGCGCCGGTGCGCGTGGGAGAGTTGCTGATCCTGAAGGCGAGCGTGAACCGGGCTTTCAGGACGTCGATGGAGGTTGGGGTTCGGGTGATGGTGGAGGATGTGAGGCAGCAGCGGTTACGGCATGTTTCTTCGGCTTATCTGACGTTTGTGGCGGTGGATCGCGAGGGGAATAAGCTGCTGGTGCCGCAGGTGGTGCCGGAGACGGAGCACCAGAAGCGACGGTTTGAAGATGCGGGGCGGCGGCGTGAGATGCGCGCCGGAGAGACGCAGAGGAAGAAGGAGTTGCGGTCATCGCTTGGTGGCGGGTGGCATGTTTGAGTTGGCTGCGAGCGAGCGACGTGGCGCTATGAGAGAGATGCGGGTCTTCGACTGCGTGATTCATGGTGTGACTGTGAATGACTTCGCGCTGGATGACAATTTTTAGAAAGTTTTTTTAGTTAGGAGAACGTGATGGGACATATGGGAGCAGGAGCACCGCAGGGGCCGCAGCCTTTGCCGGGAGTGGCGCATGTGGTGGCCGTTGGCAGTGGTAAGGGTGGAGTGGGAAAGACGACGGTTGCGGTGAATCTGGCGGTGTCGCTGGGCAAGCTGGGGTATCGGGTTGGGCTGATCGATGCGGATATCTATGGGCCGAATGTGCCGATGATGCTGGGTGTAACGCGTCAGCCGAATATTGTTGGGGAGAACCGGATTGAGCCGATTCTGTCGCATGGGGTGAGGTTTATTTCGGTGGGACTGATCTCGCCGGGTGACAAGCCGATGGTGATGCGGGGCCCGATGCTGCACCAGATCATCCGGCAGTTTTTGCAGCAGGTGGAGTGGGGTGAGCTGGATTTTCTGATTGTGGATCTGCCGCCGGGGACGGGCGATGTGGTGATTTCGCTGGTGCAGACGGTGCCTTTGACCGGGGCTGTCGTGGTTTCGACGGGCTCGGGTGTGGCGTTGCAGGATGCACGCAAGGCGCTGGAGATGTTTCACCAGGTGAATGTAGAGGTGATTGGCCTGGTGGAGAACATGTCGCAGATGACGCTGCCAGATGGACATGTGATCGACGTGTTTGGTGCGGGTGGAACGGAGCGGACGGCGGCGCAGTTTGGGCTGGAGTTTCTGGGTGCGGTCGAACTTGATCCTCAGATTCGCGAGGGTGGAGATAAGGGGCTGCCCGTGGCGCTGGCCGGGCCGGATTCGAAGCTGGCCAAGAGTTTTTATGAGGTTGCGGCAAAGGTTGCCGAGAGGTCGAAGGCGATTGCGGCTAAGAGTGAGGATGTGCTGGAGATCAGTTAGGCGTGCTTGACGGCTGGCGTAGAGTTAAAGGGTGGAGGTCAGGCGAATGGCAGATGCGGACCGGGTGACGGCGCGGCAGAGAGCTATTCTGACGGCCATTATTGAGAGCTATATCGAGACCGGCGAGCCGGTGGGCTCGGGGACGATTGCACGGCTGCAGAATGCTGAAGGGGCGGGGTTTAGTCCGGCTACGGTGCGCAATGAGATGGCCGAGCTGGCGGATGAGGGGCTGCTGGAACAGCCACATACGTCGTCGGGTCGGGTGCCTACGGCGCGGGCCTTTCGGATGTATGTGGAGCAGCTGAGTGGCGGGGCCAATCCGAGGATCGATGCGACCCGGCTGTCGGCGCAGTCGAGGATGCAGATTGACTCGAGTTTTCAAGGGATTGCAGGGACGCAGGCGGTGTTGGAGCGGACGTCGCATGTGCTGGCGACGCTGTCGAGCGGCGTAGGCGTGGCGATTGCAGCGGCGGCGGATGGGGACATGCTGGAGCATGTGCATTTTTCGCGGCTGGCGCAGGCGCGTGTGCTGGCGGTGGTGGTGACGCGCAGCGGGCTGGTGCGAGATCGGGTGTTGGCGCTCGATAAAGATCTGGATGTGAGGGAGTTGGAGGCTGCGGCGAATTTTCTGAATGAGAACTTTCGCGGGTGGAGTTTGGAGCGGGTGAGGGCGGAGATTGCGCGGCTGGTGGAGCGGGAGCAGAGTGAGTATCAGAGGATGCTGAACTCGGTGCAGCAGCTTTGGGCGATGGCGGTGCCGGATGCGCCGGTGCAGACGGTGTATGTGGACGGGGTGGCGAATCTGGTTGGGAGTCAAGAGGATAGGGAGCGGTTGCGCGAGGTGCTGACGGCGCTGGAGGCGAAGCAGCGGCTGGTGGAGCTGCTGAATGCTTACATCGATGCGCGGCAGGAGAGCGTGCGGGTGGTGTTTGACCTGGAGGAGCAGGCTCCGGAGATGTCAGGGTTGGTTTTGATTGCGGCGCCGGCGCGGATGGGTGGGGAGAGTCGCGGAACGGTGGGGGTGATTGGGCCGAAGCGGATGCACTACGAGAACACGATGAATGCCGTGAGCTATATCGCGCAGGTGTTTGACCGGATGCTGGAGCCTCGGGAGTGAGTTTTTTTCCTGGTGTGGTGGAGGGTGCGTTTTTGCAGGGGGTTGAGAAAATTGGGGTGTAGAACGTGGTTTTTTCATGGTGAATTTGTGGTGAGTTGATGGTGAATCGTGGTGTGTTCGATGGTGTTTTTTGAGCATCGAAAATTTGTCACGGTTTTAAAAAGTTTATTTTGAGTCAGACTGATGAAGAAAGCATACCCCAGGGGCTAAAGCCCCACGATGGTTGACGAGGTTGAGAGGCCCAAGGCTAAAGCTTTGGGTTACCTAGAAGCTGGAGTCTTGCGATACTCGGAAGATGAGGCCTTGGGCCAGAAGCTGAGGTTCTGGGGTTCTAGAAGTTTTAGGTAACGTTTGGGGTAGGGATGACTGGCAGGGATCGTTGACGATTCGCGCGATGGGCCGGGATGGTCGACAATAGAAGAGGAAACTCTATGAGGAGCAATAAACGCATGCAGGACGAGATGACCGGACGGGAGACTCTGGATCCGGAGGCAGTGGCTGGCTCAGAGGCTGAGATGGGCCGTCAAACGGGTGTTGAGCCAGGCGGCGCGCAGGCGCAACTGGAGCAGGTGAAGGGCGAGCGGGATCAGTTACTGGACCGGCTGGCCCGGTTGCAGGCCGAGTTCGACAATGCGCGGAAGCGCGAGGTGAAGGAACGGGCCGATTCGCGGGACTACACGGTCTCGAATACGGTTGAGCCGTTTCTGGGCGTGATGGATAACTTTCAACTGGCGCTGAAGGCGGATGGAACCAAGGAGCAGCTTCGCGCTGGAGTTGAGTTGATTTTGAAGCAGATGGAAGATGCGCTGAAGGGGTTGAATGTGGTGCCGGTGGAGACGGTGGGGGCGCAGTTTGACCCGCGAATCCACGAGGCTCTGGGGAGCATCGAAACAAAGGAGTTCCCGGACCACCAGGTGATGGAGGAGATTCGGCGTGGGTATAGGATTCGCGAGAAGTTGCTGCGGCCGGCGCTGGTGAGGATTGCGGCGAATGCGGGGCAGGTGGCGGATTAGCTGGCCAAGAGCGACCGCGGATTTCGCGGATGGCGCGGATTTTGAAACAGGCAAGGGCAAATGCGGGGGGTCTTCGCTCCGCTCAGAATGACAACATAAGAGCTGTGCAACTGCGGGGACGCAGATTCCCTTCGGGAATGACAACATGAACTGCAAGGGCAACAGCAAATACGAAGTGCAAGAGAAACAGAACAGTAACAGCAGCCACGACGTGCGAGAGCAACAGCAACCACGACGTGTAAGTGCAAAAAGCGACACTAGTGACAGCAGCAAGAGTTGCACGAGTAACAGTGATGATGGGAACAGCAAGGCAGCGGCAGCGTAGCAGCGGGAAGAGATTTTAGGGATATGGCGACGGCAAACGTGACTAAGGTTGATTATTACGAAGTGTTGAGTGTTTCGCGGGATGCGAGCGACCAGGAGTTGAAGACCTCCTATCGGAAGCTGGCGATGCAGTTTCATCCGGATCGCAATCCGGACGATGCCTCTGCTGAGGAGAAGTTTAAAGAGTGCAGCGAGGCTTATTCGGTGCTGAGCGATCCGGAGAAGCGGGCTGCGTATGACCGCTATGGGCATGCTGCGTTTCAGAATGGCGGCGGCGGCGGAAATCCGTTTACCGGCGGCGGTTTTGGCGGTGCGCAGGACCTGGGGGACATCTTCGGCGATCTGTTTGGAGAGATGTTCAACATGGGTGGCAACGGCGGACGCAAGGCCTCAAGGGTTCAGCGTGGACGCGATCTGCGTTACGACCTGACGCTGGAGTTTGAGGAAGCCGTCTTCGGAAAAGAGAAGGAGATTACGATTCGCCGGATGGAGACGTGCACGGACTGCAAGGGTTCGGGCGCGGCGAAGGGCAAGGCTGCGGTGACGTGTACGCAGTGCGGCGGGAGGGGTCAACAGAGATTTCAGCAGGGATTCTTTTCGGTGGCGCGGACGTGTTCGGTGTGCGGCGGGACGGGAACGTTGATCGTCGATCCGTGTACGACGTGCCGCGGTGAGACGCGAGTGGAGACGCAGCATACGATTCTGGTGAAGGTACCGGCGGGTGTGGAGCAGGATACGCGGATTCGCTATGGCGGCGAAGGGGAGTCCGGTAAGTTTGCCGGACCTGCGGGTGATTTGTATGTGGTGCTGAATGTGAAGGCGCACAAGTTCTTCGAGCGTGATGGGGATGATCTGCATTGCGTGATGCCGATCTCGTTTCCGCAGGCGGCGCTGGGGACCGAGCTCGAGATTCAGACGCTGGATGGAGCGGCGACGATCAAAGTTCCGGAGGGAACGCAGAGTGGGAAGGCGTTCAAGCTGAAGGGCAAGGGCGTGCCGCATCTGAACTCGCATGGGAAGGGCGATTTGATTGTGGAGATTCGGGTGCAGACGCCGGGCAAGCTGAACAAGGCGCAGAAGGAGTTGCTGCGGCAGTTGGGCGAGACGATGGTGGTGGAGAATACGCCGACCTCTCGTGGGCTGTTTGAGAAGGTGAAGGAGATGTTTAGCTAGGTGGACGTGTTGTGAGATGCCCGGGCTTTGGCTCGGGCATTTTTGTTGGTGCGGGTTTGTTTTGCTTCGAGCAAAATGCGGGGGTTCTTCGCTGCGCTCAGAATGACAGCTTGTTGGGGATAGAGGGCGACGAGCTGAAGATAAGCCAAGCTGCGGCGACTTGGGTGTGGGGCGCTTAGTGTTGCCTGGGCTGAAGATAGCGTGGCCGAATGGGGAATTCGTGGAGGGATGATTGCGTTGCCACTGGATTTCGCATCTAAGTACGGATGAGCAAGTTTAGAAAAGTCATTCTTATTCTTCCTCTCCTCTTTGTTTTTGCGACGGTTCCCACGTTGGCGCAGCAGTACAACAATAGCGCTTACTACAACGGCGTTCGCAACGGCGGGCATGGGAGCAACAGTTACTACAATCGTCACGATCGCCCCTACCACGACGATCATCGAAGCGATCAAGGCGGGATTGGTCCTGGCAAGGGCGCGCTGATTGGTGGAGCAAGCGGCGCGGTGCTGGGAGCGGTCTTCGGCGGTGGTCTGAAGGGGACCATTATTGGTGGAGCAGCGGGTGCGGGGATCGGCGCCGTTATAGGGCAGTCCGCACAGAATAATCGCGATAACAATAACTACTATCACCGTCCTTATTAATCTCTAAAATCACGTTTGGAAAAGGAACGATCATGCGCATGGTTTATCGAATTGCTCTAAGCGTTACGCTTGTGGCCGCCAGCCTGGCCGCGAGGGCACAGCAGCCGAAGTCTCCGGTGACGACTACGCCTTCTGTAGACTCCGCCGCTCCGCATAACTGGACGACGGAGCAGATATTGACCTGTACGGTTTCGGATTGCTGGCAGATTGCGGGGAAGAATGAGGCGACGTTCTTCGACATCATTCAGCAACTGACGGAGATCTCGGCGCAGGCCCGCGGTATTACGCTGCCGGAGAGCGCGGAGGCGGGCAGACGCGCGGGGGAGTACATCAAGACGAAGGCCAGGGCCGATCGTGGGCAGCTTCTGTATGCGGTGGTGGATGGCTCGGTGCGATGGGTAGGGAAGAAACAGGCGGCTGCGACTACCGCCGGCAAGTAGGCTTGGGTTCAACGGCAGAGCTGGGTGCTGCTTCTGCCTTTTTTATGTGAGGTGGGTGGAGGCTATTGCTATGGCGGCGATGGCTGCGGTTTCGGCGCGGAGGATTCGCGGGCCGAGGGTGACGGGTTGCCATTGGTGCTGGGTGAAGAGGAGCATCTCTTCAGGGGTCCAGCCGCCTTCGGGGCCGATGGCCAGAGCGTGGGTGATGCTGGTTAGGGAGGAGTTTACGTCCCACCCTTCGCGATGAGACTGCGAAGGATGGGGTACCCGATCGGTTGTGGTTGGGGTCGATATGTTTACCCCGGCATTTGTGTTTGCGGTGGATACCTCCAGGGCGGCGGTTAGGGTGGTGGTCTGTTCGGTTTCGCTGAGGAGGATGCGGGTGGGGGATTGCTCTTGTTCGAGGGCTTGCCTGAGGGGGACGGGGTCGGCGATCTCAGGGATGTCGGTGCGGCGGGATTGCTTGGAGGCTTCAAGGGCGATGCGGCGCCAGCGCTCGGCTCGTTTGGCGGCGGATTGAGCGAGATGCTTTTCGGTGCGGCGGGCGAGGATGGGCGTGATGCGCGCGATACCGAGTTCGGTGGCTTTTTCGATGGCCCACTCCATGTGATCGAACTTGAAGACGGCGAGGAGGAGATGAAGTGGGAGGGCCGAGTCGGAGGAGAGCTCTTCGTGGAGGGTGAAGTCGACGCGATCTTCGGCGACGGTGGTGATTTCGGCGCGGTGGAGGAAGCCGTTGGCGACGATGTCGTAGACCTGGCCGGGGGTGGCGCGAAGGACGCGAGCGAGATGCGTGGCCTGGTCGCCGGTTAATGTGGCGGTCGAGTCGGTCCAGGTGTCGGCGATGAAGCGGCGACGAGTCATGCGTTGAGTTTAGTTGTGCGCGGGTGCGGTGGTGGGTGCGGTGGTGCCGTTGGGGATGACTTCGCTGGCGCGGCCGATGAGGATCTCCTGCTGACCCTGATGGTAGAGGTCGATGCTGAGGATGGCGGTGCGGCGGCGCTCCCATACTGACTGGGTGACGGGGAAGTGGAGGAGGATCATGCCCTGGGCGAACTCGCCGGGGTTGATCATGGTTTCGCGGAGGAGGGGTTCGGTGGCGAGAGCACGGACGCCGGGAAAGACGGTGTAGACGTTTTCGAGGTCGGGCTTTTCGACTGCGCTGGTGGTGATGGCTTCGCCGTCGGCTGTGGTGAGGGTGGCGGTGAAGTCTTTGAGAAAGAGCGGAAGGTGGAGGCGGTCGTCGATGCGGATGGTGGTGAGGACGTAGAGATCGTCTTCGGCGTGCTGGTTGTGCACGACGATGGTGTCGGACTTGAATTCGGTGTGGGTAGGGTAGATGACGGTGTGGAGGATGGTGAGGTCTGCGGTTCGGTGGGGAGTGAAGCGGAGAACGAGCGCGAGAAGAATCCCTAGGATGAGGAACGCCAGGAGGACCGGCACTAAAAGGTTGCGTCGAGCGGGTTGAGCGAACTTGAGGTCGGACACTGGCATGAGAATAGCAAAGGCTGCAGTTTTTCTGGAAGGTGAAAGAGAGATAAAGTTCAATTAAAGTTGGGTGGGATGCATAGGTAAGCGCTGACCTGCATAGTTATACAGCGATTTTGGGGGTGTTAGTACCCCCCGAAGGGGTGTGGAAGAGGAGGCCCGGCTGAGATCAGTCTTTCTGGACAGCATACTCCTCGAGAAAGACGGTGATGAGGGCTGCGGTGGGGACCGAGACCAGAGCTCCGGCGATGCCGGCGAGGGCGGTTCCCAAGAGCAGGGAGACCAGGACGGTGAGGCCGGTGAGGTTGACGCTGGAACGCATGATGCGAGGGATAAGGACGGCGTTTTCTATGTTGACGTAGATGAGATAGAAGGTGAGGACGCCAGCCATCTTGGTCCAGGAGTCGAGCGCGGCGACACAGGCGGCGAGGATGATGGTGATGACACCGCCGGCGATGGGGATGATATTGAAGAGCCCCATGAGGAAGCCAAGAAGAACGAAGTAGCGGACGTGGAGGAAGCCGAAGACGATGATGCTCGAGACTCCGAGGATGAGCATGAGAATGCCCTGGCCGACGAGCCACTTGCTTACTTTGCGGTCGGCCTTTTTGAGGGTGTTGTTGAGGCGCAGACGTTGGGGGAGAGGAAAGAGTGAGAGGAAAAAACTGTAGGCGTGTTCGCCTTCGAGCATGAAGTAGATGCAGAGGAAGGTGGCAGTAAGGATGTCGAAGAGATGGGAGAGCCAGAGGGGCACGTTGGTGAAAAGATAGGCGGCGGTGGCGTCGAGTGCTCCAACGGCGCGCTGGGCGATGGTGTCGACGCCTAACCGGTTGGCGAAGGGAATTTTTCTGAGCCTGGCGGCGATCTCAGGGATTCGCTGCGGGAGCTCGTCGGAGAAGCTGCGGAGGTTGCGCAGGACGGGGGGGAGACCGGTGGTGAAGAAGACGCCGAGGACCAGAGCGACGGCAACGATCAACAGAACGATGGCAACGGATCGCGAGGGGCGGTAGCCGCGAAGGTTGAGCTTTGTAATGCGATTGACGGCGGGCATGAGGACGACAGCGAAGAGTGCGCTGACGTAGAGAATGAGGAGTTCTTTCTGGAGGGTCCAGGCGAGTGCGAGAAGAAGAAGGATGGAGATGGTGAACAGGATGTAGCCGCGCACGGAGGCGCGGGACCGCTCCTCATACGGGGTGAGGTCTTCTGGCGAAGAGCTGGTCAGCCGGGGCCTCCTTGGATCATGGTGTCTGATATTGCATCGGGGTACTAACCGTTGGATGCAGTCAGTGTGCTCTTTTGCCGCTTCAAGGGGTAAGTATGGAGTTTGAGTCAGGGCTTTTTTTGCGCGAAGCCGAGAACGATCGCTTCGACGGTTTTGGCGGGGCTGAGGTCGGCTGTCGCGATGGTGAGGTTGGCGAGGCGGCGGTAGAGGGGATGGCGTTTCTGGAAGCGCTGCTCGGCGGCGGCGGGGTCTTCGAGGACGGGGCGGGCGATGTCCTGCAGCATGCAGCGGTCGAAGAGGGTGGGGAAGGGTGCGTCGAGGAAGATGGTGTAGGTTGCGGGGGTCTGTTCGAGGAGGAGGCGGTTGGTGAGCTCTTCGGGGGTTCCGCCGCCGAGGGCGAGGACGGTGTGGTCGTGGCCGAGGGCGGAGGCGAGGGCGGTGGATTCGAGGCGGCGGAAGTGGGCCTCGCCGTGGCGCTCGAAGAGCTGGGGGATGGTGGCTCCGGTGCGAGCTTCGAGATGGGCGTCGAGATCGAGGAACTGCCAGTTGAGACCAGAGGCGAGGAGGCGGCCGATGGTGGACTTGCCTGCTCCCATGAAGCCGGTGAGGACGACGCGGCGCAGATGGGCGGGAAGTGGGGGGTGGCCGGACTCGGTTTTGGGCTTCTCCGTCATGGTCTCCGTGATGGTCTCCGTCTTGCTCTGACTTTGCTCTTCGGACTCGGTGAACGTCATTGCTTCTCCTTGCTGATGGTGCGTGAAAAATGAAAGAGCCGCAACCTTTATGGGCTGCGGCTCGGGAAGTTCGAAGACTCTGAAGGATTTAGGTGTTTTCAGAGATGCATGCGAGGACTCCGCTGGCCGCTGGGAGGCGCCAATAGCAGAGGGTAAAGCTCGTAAATCGGAGTGCGATCAACATGCTGAAGATTAGGTTATCCCGAGGTTGCGGATATTGCAAGGGTTGGATATCGTTCGTGGCTTTGCACGAATGCCCCTGTCTCGATCGCGAGATAGGGGCATTCGGTGTTCAGGATTCGCCTCGGTCAGTGAGGCTGTTTGTGTTGAAGATGGCTACTAGACGGTTTGGGGGATGGGGAAGTCGTCGTCTTCTGGGCTGTTGGTGTTTGAGCTTGTTTTGAATGCCGCTCCAGACGGCGTCGCTGGGTTCGACCGGCTCGAAGAGGCTGCGGGCCTGGTCGGCGATGGCTTCAAGGTCGCGGACCAGGGCGGCGCAGTCAGGGTTGTTTGCTGAGGAACTTCTGGAGGCGCGGGTCGGTGCTGACGTGGCCGTCGCCGTTGGCGAAGAAGTCAGGCAGATATTTTTCAAAGTCGGCAGTAGTCATTGTGTCGAAGTCGGGAAGTTTTGAGTTGGTCATACCGCTACCTCGTTGAAACCGGCTGGCTGGGGAGGTGGCTCGGGCTGGCGGAGGAGTTCGCGGAGCTTGAGTCGAGCCTTGTGGAGCTGGGATTTGCTGTTGCCGGTAGAGCACTCGAGCATGGTGGCGATCTCGTTGTGCTCGAAGCCTTCGACATCGTGAAGCACGAAGACCATGCGGTAGCCGGGAGGGAGCGAGGCGACGGCTCGCTCGAGAGCGACGCGGTCGACCGAGCCGGTGAGTTGCAGGTCGCGACTGCCAAAGTCGCGCTTTGGTGCGTCTTCTTCCGAAGGATTGATGGTCTCTTCGAGCGAGACGAGATTGAGGCCTTTTTTGCGGAGATGCATGAGTACTAAATTTACCGTAAGTCTATGCAGCCATGTGGAGAAGGCGGATTCTCCGCGGAAGCTGCCGATCTTGCGGAAGAGATGCAGGAAGGCTTCCTGGGTCATGTCCTCGGCTTCGGAGACGTTGCCGAGCATGCGCAGGCAGAGGGTGTAGACGCGGCGTTTGTGGAGGGCGTAGAGCTTGGAAAATGCCTCTGCGTCTCCGTTTTTTGCGGCTTCAATCGCTTCTGCTTCGCCGGCGATGGGCGGGTTGCGCTTAAAGACGCCGGGAGCTGGTTTGTTTTGTGTCATTTGTAGGCCTTGGACGTCCATAGCTAGACTCCGGACTAGGTAATCGTTCCCCGTTTAAGTTTTCGCCTGCTTTGAGCCTACCGCAAACGTAAGAGTGGGTTTTGCAGCTTAACGGTTTGGATGGGGAGTGGGACGGAAGGGTTGTAAGGGATTGGTGGCCAATTGGGCGTTGACCTGTGGATTATCAGATACTTATGAGCCGATGAAGCGGGCGTAGAGGGAGCGGGCGAGGGTGATGTCGGTTGTGCCCTGGATGAGGGCGCGGCCATCGGGGAAGAGGGTGATGGTGTGGGGGGCGCGCTCGAAGCGGAGGAGGAGATCGTTGAAACGGACGGTGCCATGGGGGGTGAGGCGGTCGCGCATGGCGGCGAAGTCGACGGGGCGGTGGTGCTCGTGGATTTGGACGGAGTTGCGGCCGCAGAGGGTGATGTGAGGGCGGCCTTCGCCGGCGAGGTGGGAGAAGATGCGCTGGCCGCAGACGGGGCAGGCGGGGTTTGGGGTGGAGGTGTTGATCTCGCTGCGCTCGTTTGTCCAGAGGTCGTGTGAGAGGAGGGTGCGACGCATGAGGTGGGGCTGGTTGGTGAGGAGTTTGAGGGCTTCGGTGGTTTGGATGGAGGCGGCGAGGTTGACGGCGGTGGAGAGGATGCCGGCGGTGTCGCAGGTTTCTACGGGGCCGGTTGGGGGCTTGGGGAAGATGCAGGCGAGGCAGGCGGTGGGTTGGCAAGTGGCCAGTACGTCGCTTCGCTCCCCTCGGAACAGCGAATGCGGGGGTTCTTCGCTGCGCTCAGAATGACAACTTTCAAGATTCGTGGCTGGATCGCAGGGAGGATGTTCATGGTGGCGGCGTAGGCGCCTATGGCGGCGGCGTAGATCCAGGGCTTCGATTGCTGGACGGCGTAGTCGTTGATGAGGTAGCGGGTTTCGAAGTTGTCGGTGGCGTCGAGGATGAGGTGGGCGGGGGCGAGGAGCTCGTGGATGTTGGCGGGGACGAGGTCGGCGATGTGGGGGTGGACGGTGATGGCGGAGTTGAAGAGGGCGATCTTGCGGCGGGCGGCTTCGGCTTTGGGGAGGGAGTCGCGGGCGTCGGCCTCGTCGAAGAGGATCTGGCGCTGGAGGTTGGAGGGTTCGACGAAGTCGCGGTCGATGAGGGTGAGGGTGCCGACGCCGGCGCGGGCGAGGAGAGAGGCGGTGGCGGCTCCGGTGGCTCCGACGCCGACGATGGCGACGTGGGCGCGGGCGAGGAGGTGCTGGCCGGTGGCGCCGATGCCGGGGAAGAGGATCTGGCGGGAGTAGCGGTCGTGATCGGTGATGGGACGCGGCGAGTCGCGGGGGTGTTGATCTGGGTGCTGGCGGCGGGCTCTTCGAGGGATGGGGTGGGATGCTTTGACATGATGGATGCGGCTCTGCCAAAAGGCGCCGCTCTTTCGTAGTATAGGGAAGGCACGCGAGTGCAGGGAACTGCCGGCATGGCTGGCGGCTTTCGGCATCCTAGGACGAAACGGCCTGCGGGAGTTGCGCAGGCTTGGATGTGCGTTGTTGGGCTGCGCATCATGCATGGACTTGCAGGGCTCCTCCATCAAAACGAGATCATGGCAGAACAGGAATGAATGGGTGGTTTTTTGGGTCAGGTGCAACGAGGTCGCGCGCAGAGGTCACTGAAGCCGAGGTGCTGGCGTCGTCGCGGCTGGCGTGTGGTGATTGGCTGCTGGAGCGCGGCGGCGCGCAGACGCCGCGTGCCATCGGTTCCGACGGCTTCGACTCCTGCGACGACGCAGAGTCCGCCGAGGCGGACGCCAGGTGCGCCAGGAAGGCGCAGAAGGAGGTGACGCGCGATGGAGGGCGTCTGACGGCGGCCGAGAATGCCTGGGACTGACGACGTCGTTATGGGACTGGAAGGGATTGCGGGTCGACAAGATCGAGTTTGAGGGCGTGACGTTCGATGCGACGGATACGCTGCCGAAGGAGCTGCCGCAGAAGGTGGGCGAGCCGCTGGATCCGCAGCAGGTGCGGGCGAGTCTGCGGCGGCTGTTTGCCAGTGGGCGCTATCGGGATATTTCGGTGCGCGGGGTGCGGCGAGGGTGATGCGGTGACGCTGATCTTTGCGGGAGCGGAGCGGTACTACGTGGGGCGGGTGACGATCGATGGAGTGAAGAACGACCGGCTGGCTTCGCTGCTGGAGTTTGCGACGAAGCTTTCGCCGGGGACGGCGTTCAACGAGTCGCAGATTGCAGCGGGGTATGAGGGCATCAAGCAGATGCTGCAGCAGCAGGGGTACTACGAGCCGATGATGTCGGCGGACTCGAAGATCGATGATGCGGGCGATCAGGTAAATGTAACGTACACGGTTGCAATTGGGCCGCAGGCGCGGGTGGGACAGATCACGCTGACGGGTACGGACGCGGGGTTGACGCTGGAGGAGTTTCGCAAGAACAGGAAAGCTGAAGGAAGGCAACCGCGTTGTCGCGGGATACGACGAGCAATGCGCTGGACAGGCTGCGGAAGCTGTATCAGAAGAAGGACCGCCTGGAGGCGACGGTTACGCTGCAGAAGCAGACGTACGACAAGCCGCGCAAGCAGGTGGACTATGAGTTTCATGCAAACCAGGGGCCTGAGGTGAAGGTGTCGGTGGAGGGCGCGAAGATCTCGAAGAGCCGGCTGCATCTGCTGGTCCCGATCTACCAGGAGGGCACGATCGACAATGACCTGCTGAACGAAGGGGTCTTTAATATTCGGGACTTTGAGCAGCAGCAGGGGTACTTCGATTCGAAGGTGGATGTGAAGGTGGTGGGGCAGGGTACGACCGCGGAGAGCGTGGTGTTCACGGTGGATCGCGGAGTGAAGCACAAGGTGGTGGCGGTGGATCTGAAGGGGAACAAGTATTTTACGGACGATCTGCTGCAGGAGCGGATGCGGGTGCAGAAGGCGAATGCGTATCAGCGGAGCGGACGGTACAGCCCTGCGCTGGTGTCGGCTGACGTGTCGGCGATCCAGGCGCTGTACCGGGCGAACGGGTTTGACCAGGCGACGGTGACGACAGATGTGAAGGATGTCGCACGTCGGCGAATGGAAAGCCGATGAAGGTGGGCGAGATTGCAGTGACGTACACGATTGTGGAAGGGCCGCAGCAGAAGTTTGGCACGGTGGCGTTGAATGGCGTGGATGCGAGCCGGATGAAGGATGTGAAGGCGTTGATGAATACGCAGTCGGGGCAGCCGTTTTCGCTGGTGACGCTGTCGGGCGACCGGGACACGGTGCTGCAGTACTACCTGAGCCAGGGGTTTGACCAGGTGAAGGTGGAGATCAAGCAGACGAAGGAGGCGAAGGACGCGGATAAGACGGATGTGTCGCTGAATGTGACGGAGGGACAGCAGGTATTTGTCGACCGGGTGCTGCTGTCGGGGGTGGAGAAGACCAGGCCGAAGGTGGTGCAGTCGCAGATCCTGGTGCATGCGGGTGATCCGCTGGACCAGACGGCGCTGCTGCAGACGCAGCGGAATCTCTACAACATCGCGCTGTTCAATGAAGTGGTGGCGGCGGTGCAGAATCCGGACGGGAGACGCTCCGGAGAAGAATGTGCTGCTGCAGTTGACGGAGGCGAAGCGGTGGAATGTGACGTACGGGTTCGGGCTTGAGGCGCAGACGGGAACGCCGCAGGCAGGCACGATCTCGGAGGCTTCGTGCATTCAGCTGATGCTGAACCCGTGCAACCAGCTGTCGCAGGAGGGGAAGACGGGGGTGAGCCCGCGGGTGTCGCTGGATGTGTCGCGGATTAATCTGCGCGGGACGGATGACTCGTTGACGCTGCACTCGTCGTATGGATTGCTGGAGCAGGTGGCGATTCTGACGCTGCAGAATCCGCATCTGTATGGGCAGCAAGAGTTTTTCGGCGGCGATCTCTGGCGGGTATTCGAATGTGCAGGACATTTCGACGTTTGCGGCGTCGACGCTGCAGGGGGATTTTCGGATTACGCAGAAGTGGCGACGGCGAGACACGTTTATTTACGACTTCCTGTATCGAAGCGTGAAGGTAGATCCAAACAGCCTGCAGGTTTCGGCGGACTTGATTCCGCTGCTGTCGCAGCCGGTGCGCGTGGGCGGGCCGGGGATTACGTGGTTTCATGACACGCGGTCGCCGGGGCCGCTGGATGCGGTGAAGGGTCAGTACACGACGGTGCAGACATTTCTGGCATCGTCGAAGTTCGGGTCGCAGACGGACTTCTGGAAGATTGATGGAACGAACTCAACGTACTACCAGTTCGGCAAGCAGAAGTATGTGTTTGCGCGGAGTACGCGGATTGGATATGAACGGGCTTCGGGGCCGAATCCGAATGTGGGCAATGACTGCTTGACGCGGAGGCCACGGTAACGATCTGTCTGACGACGAATCCAAGTTGCAGCGCGGTGCCGCTGCCGGAGCGGTTGTATGCGGGCGGCGCAAATTCGCTGCGCGGATTTCCGATCAATGGAGCGGGGCCGCGGGATTTGCAGACAGGATTTCCTGTTGGCGGAACGGCGGCGTTTGTGAATACGTTTGAGTTCCGGATGCCTGCGCCGACGCTGCCGCTGGTGGGCAGCAGCCTGAACTTTGTTCTGTTTCACGATATGGGCAATGTGTTTCAGAATGCGTCGGATATGTTTCCGAGTTTTCTGCGATTCAACCAGCCGAATCGAGCGACGTGCTCGAATGTTTCGGGGACTATCGGGACGTGCAACTTCAATTATTTTTCGCATGATGTCGGAGTGGGCGCGCGGTACAAGACGCCGGTGGGGCCGGTCCGTCTGGACTTCAGCTATAACCTGAATCCGCCGGTGTATCCGGTGATCTATGACTTCGACAATAACCCTCCGCACCAGGGCCATGCCGCACACTTCAATTTCTTCTTCAGCATTGGAGAGAGCTTCTAGATGGGTTTGATGTGCGGGCAGACGACGAGACGATGGCTGGTGGGCGCGATTGCGTTTGCTGTGCTGCGTGTCTGTCGTTGGCGGAGCGGGTCGCTGGGCGCAGACGGGTTCGCCTCCGTGCGAGTGCGGTTCGGCCCAAGCGGCGGACGCAGCGGAGTTGTGCTGGACCGATTGGTTGCGGTGGTGAATGGGGACATGATTCTGGAGAGCGATGTGGATGAGGAGCGGAGGTTTGAAGAGATTCAACCTTATCGCTCGGCGGTGGACTCTACGCGGGCAGAGGATTATCGAGAGGCTGGTGGATCGAGCGCTGATTCTGCAGCAGGCGGCGCTGCAGCCTGAGGATGCGGTGCCGGAGTAAGGATGTGGATGAGCAGATGGCCACGCTGCGGAAGGATATCCCGGCGTGCAAGCAGTATCACTGCGAGACGGAGGAGGGATGGAAGAAGTTTCTTGGCCGAACACGGATTTACGGAGGAGGAGTTTCGGGCGAGTGGCTGCAGCGGATGCAGTTGCTGAAGTTTATCGAGTTGCGTTTCCGGAATGGGATACGGATTAAGGATGATGAGATCAAGGCGTACTACGAGAAGACGATGCTGCCGGCGTATGCGAAGCGGAATGTGACTCCGCCGCCGCTGGAGACGGTCTCGAAGACGAATTGAAGAGGTATTGCTGCAGCAGCGGGTGGGTGCGTTGCTGGAGGATTGGCTGAAGTCGCTGCGTGCGCAGGGAAGCGTGCGGATCATGATGCCCGGTGAGGTGGCTCCATGAGCGATCTCGAGAAAAAACTGACGGAGAGGAAGGAGCAGTCAAGGAGAAGGTTGGCGTAGAGGTCGCCAAGGTGAAGCGTTCGCTCGCGACGCGGATGGGGCGTGCGGTGGCGTGGTGCGTGATTGGGTTTGTGATTCTGGTGACGGTGTTGTTTGGGGCGTTTGCGTGGTATTCGACGACGGATGACTTCAATCGGCGGGTGGGTCAAGGAGGTTGTGAAGGTCCTGGAGGATGCGACGGGCGGGCGGGTTGAGATTGCGAAGATCAGTTTCGATCTGCGGCATCTGGCGATCGAGGCCGATGGGTTGGTGATTCATGGACTGGAGGGGCCGGGTGAGGCTCCGTATCTGTCGGTGGACAAGATTGATCTTCGGGTGAAGCTGCTCAATGTTTTCTCGTATGTGTCAGGGGACGGGAATTTCGTCGCATGTGCAGATTGAGCTACCTGGGAGTGGTTCATCCGCAGTTTCATCTGATCGTGGATAAGGATGGGAAGACGAATCAGCCGGAGCCGAAGCATCCGAATACAAGCAAGACTTCGGTGGCGGATACGCTGCTGGATCTGAAGGCGCAGGAGGTGGTGGTGACGAATGGGGTTGCGCTGTTGAACAATCGCGCGATTCCATTCGACATGGCGGCGCGAGATCTGGGCGCGGAGGTGCATTATATCCGTTCGACGGATCGCTATGGGATGACGGTGGATTTGAAGGACCTGCGGACGAAGATTGCGAAGCAGGTGGAGGCGCAGTCTGCGCTGCATGTGGATGGGGAGCTCGGGCGCGATGCGGCGGAGCTGCAGCAGTTTGATATTCACCAGTGGAGCGAGTTCGAAGCTGGAGGTGACGGGAAGTATCAAGCACTTTGCCAAGCCGGAGTGGCAGACGACGGTGAAGGGTTCGCTGGAGTTGAAGCAGATTTCGGTACTGGCCGATGTGGATGGGTTGAACGCAGGATCGGTCGATCTGGATTTGAATGGGCATAACTGCGTGACACGCGCCTGCGGTTGCGCAGAAGCGTCCTCCGTTCTGGAGGCGAAGCCATCCGCAGGAGACGGGGAAGCCGCCGCATCCGCTGCCTCCGGATCCAGATTGCGTGGCGGGATATCTGCTGGTGGGGACAGCGAAGATTCATAAGGCTTCGTACCGGAACGAATATGTGCGGCTGCATGATGTGGATGGCGGTGCGACGCTGCATGTGACGCCGACGGAGCTTCTGCTGACGGCGCTGACGGGGTATCTGCCGGGTGGCGGGAGTGCTGCGGGCGATCTGCGGATTGCGAACTGGCTGGGCGAGGTGCCTGCCGACGGATGTGGCGGCGGGTTCTTCGACGACGAAGGCTGCAGTGACGACGACGAATACGACGGCGAAGGTGATCGGGGCGAAGGCTCCTATTAGCGAGAGACGATGAAGGTGCCGCAAGTGCAGCCTGCGCATGCTTATTTGACTGCGACGCTGACGAAGATTCCGCTGCGAACGATTATGGATGTGACGGCGCCGGAGCACTATGGCGACCTGGGGTTCGATACGGCGGTGAGTGGGCCGGTGAAGGTGGAGTGGGGCGGGGCCGCGAAGTACATTGCCGATACGGTGGAGGTGGATGGCAATCTGACGTTTGCGCCGACGGGCGTGAAGAGGCCGGGCGCGTTGAACGATGTTCCGGTGACGGGACAGACGGTGGCGCACTACACGGGGAGGAATGAGACGGTTGTGATTCAGAAGATCACGCTGCAGATGCCAGCGACGAACTTTGAGGCTTCGGGCGTGCTGGGGGTAAACGAGGGCGATCCGCTGACGGATCTGCGGGTGGATATGACGGTACGTGATCTTTCGGAGTTCAACCAGTTGCTGACCACGCTCGATCTGGAAGGAAATGGACACAGAGGGACGGCGGCGATCCCGGTAAAGCTGCATGGCGCGATGCAGTTCGATGGCACGGCGAAGGGACAGATTGCGAACCTGGATGTGAAGGGGCATCTGCAGGCGATGAACGCGGAGTTTGCGCTGGACTCGACGGATGTACTGATCGATTCTGTGGTGGCCGATGCGGAGTATTCGCCGAACTCGGGAGTGGTGGTGGCGAGTTCGACGATCAAGCGTGGGACGTGCGGTGCTGAATGTTGAGGGAAAGATTGTGCCGCGCAAGGTGGTGTCGCGCCGCGGGGTGGCGACGTATGTGTGGGACGACGGCATGGGGGTGGATGCGAAGGCGCAGCTGGCCAACGCGCAGGTGGTGGATGTGCTGCAGATCGCCGGACAGCAAGAGAAGGTGCCGGTGACAGGAACGATGGCGTTGAACGCTCATGCAGTGGGGACGCTTGCGAGTTTGAGCGGAGGCGGCCACGTTTCGCTGATGAATGGTGTGGCTTATGGCGAACCGTACGAGTCTGCGGTGGCGGAGCTGACGGTGCAGGGGAAGGATATCGAGGCGAGCAGTGTGGTGGTGAAGGCGCATGGGGTGCAGGTTGCCGGCAACGGTGGGTATGACTGGGGGAGCGAGCATTTGCATGCTCATGTGGAGGGGCACGACATCTTGCTATCGAAGTTTGAGACGGTGCGAAGTGCGCAGACGGATTTAGATGGCGTTGTGAGCGTGGTGGCGGATGCGAACGGAACGATGACACAGCCGGGGTTGAAGGCGAATGTGAAGCTTGCCGGAGTGACGTTGAAAGGGCAGGAGATTGGCGACGCCGTTGTTGAAGCGCACAGCGATGGATCGACGATTCATTTCAATGCGAACTCGACGATTATGGGCGCGAAGGTTGACTCGACGGGTCAGGTGGGGCTGACGGGCAACTATCCGATGCAGGCGAAGGTCACCTTGACAGGGTTTGATATTGGCAAGCCGATTGCGATGTTCGGCGGCGGAGCGATGAAGGCGCAATCGCTGATTGATGGCACGGCCACGGTGAGTGGGCCGTTGAAGACGCCGAAGGAGTTGAGCGGCGAGGCGGAGTTCAGCCAGGTTGATGTGCGCTTCAGCCAATCCGATGTGAAGATGCAGGGAATCGAGTTGAAAGAGTCTGGGCCGTTTCGGATTGGGTTGCGCGATGGAGTCGCCACACTGGAGCAGGTGCATATCACTGGACAGGACACGGACATTCAGCTGAGCGGGACGGCGAATGTGCTGGGAGTGACGGACCCGAAGGGTGGCAAGTTGGATCGTGAAGGCAGTGGGAAGTGTGAGCATGACGCTGCTGCGTGCCCTGGACACGGATATTATCTCGACGGGGAAGGTTGAGTTTACGGTGTCGGTGGGTGGGCGGGTGATGAGTCCGGAGCTTGCGGGGAGGGTGCAGTTCGACAAGGTGAACATCGCGATGGATGGTGTGCCGAACGGGTTGAGCAATATGAACGGCACGCTGGTGTTCAACGATGATCGGCTGCAGGTTGAGAGTCTGACGGCGACGACGGGTGGCGGCACGTTGAAGATTGGCGGGTCGATCCGCTACAAGAAGGGCATCTATGCGGACCTGACTGCGACCGGCGATGTGGTGCGGGTGCGGTTGTATGGATTGAGTGCGACAGCGAACGCGAATTTGAAGTTGCAGGGCGGCCTGGAGAGCTCACTGTTGAGCGGAACGATCCTGATGACTCGGTTTGGGATTGGACAGGATGTGGATTTTGCGGCGTTTGGGTCGCCGGGAGGCGTGAGTGCGCCGCCCGATCCCAACTCCCCGGCGAATAAGATTCGATCTGGATGTGCGCGTGACGAGTGCGCCGCAGCTTGATTTTCAGAACTCCTACGCGAAGCTGGCCGGGACGGTGGACCTGACGATTCGTGGGACGGCGGCGATGCCGTCGGTGCTGGGACGAATCGAGATCAATGATGGCAGCGCGACGTTTGCAGGGCAGAAGTATCAGCTGCAGCGTGGGGAGATTTACTTTACCAATCCTGTGCGAATTGACCCGATCATCGACCTGGATGCGACGGCGCAGGTGGAGAACTATGACATTACCGTAGGGCTGCATGGGACTTCGACGAACCTGAAACCGACCTACCGGTCGGAGCCGCCGCTGAGCGAGACGGATGTGTTTGCGCTGCTGGCGCTGGGCCGGACGCAGGAAGAGGCGCAACTGTACCAGGAGCGGCAGGTGCAGCAAGGGACCGATCCGACGACGAGCGCGCTGCTTGGTGGAGCGTTGAATGCCACGGTGAGCAACCGGGTGGAGAAGTTGTTTGGCGTGGGAAGCGTAAAGATCGATCCGGCGTTTGTGGGAACGCTGGGAAATTCATCGGCTCGGATTACAGTGCAGCAGCAGATCTCCCGGCAGATTACGGCGACGTTTGCGACCAATGTGAACACGTCGGCGCAGCAGTTGATCCAGGTGCAGTATGACTTGAATCACGACAATTCGATTGTGGTGACACGCGACGAGTCGGGCGTGTTCAGCGTTGTTTATAAGCTGCGTAAGCGCTATCGGTAGGCCGCTGCGGGGCTGAGAAACTGCATCCTACTTTTTGGAATTCAGGATGAATGTTGCGGCAAAAGCGGCAGTTTCGGGAGGAACAGATGAACTGGACGACGAGGGTACGGCGGGCTGGCTTTGCTGGGTCTGGCTGGGATGTTGATGGTTCGGCAGGAACGGCAAGAGGAGTGGCACAGAGCAGGCCGAACGATGCGCAGATTCAGGCCGACGTGACGAAGGCGCTCGATAATAAGCGATTCAAAGACGTGAAGACTTCGGTGCAGAACGGTGTGGTGACGTTGACCGGTACGGTGGACATCTACAGCGCGAAGATGGATGCGGACAATCGAACGCACCATCGCAAGAATGTGAAGGGTGTCGAAAACCAGATTGAGGTTGCCGGCCCTGTTGTCGATGATGTGACGCTGCGGGACAAGCTGGCGGAGAGGCTGGCGTATGACCGTGTGGGCTATGGGACGACTGCGTTTAATTCGTTTACGATCGGCGTGCAGAATGGCGCGGTGACGCTGGGCGGAACGGCGTATGGTCCGTCGGACAAAGACTCGGCGATCAGCCTGGTGGGGAACTATCCGGGCGTGAAGGACGTGATCGATAACATTGAGGTCGCGCCGGTATCACCGATGGATGATCGGATTCGGCTGGCGGAGGCGACGGGCGATCTACGGGTTTCCGACGCTGAATAAGTATGCGATCGATCCTGCGAAGCCGATCCGGATTACGGTGGTGAATGGAAATGTGACGCTGTCGGGTGTGGTGGATACGCCAGGCGGACAAGGATGTTGCGAACGTGCGAGCGAATGGCGTTCCGGGGGTCTTCAAGGTGATCAACAATCTGCAGGTGGTTGGTGGCTACGGCGGAGAAATCGGACAAATAGGCTGGGTTTTGTGGAATTGGGCCGCGCCGAGCGATGTCGGCGCGGCCTAATTCTTTTACGATGAAGAGATGGCAACGTTTTGGAAGAGTACGGCTGTAACGCTTGAGATGATCAAGTGGGAGCACTCGGTGTTTGCGCTGCCGTTTGCATTGACGGGAGCAGTGCTGGCTGCGGGAGGGCTGGCCGCCGCTGCGGGTGCTGGGTTGGATCATCGTGTGCATGGTGGCGGCGCGGTCTGCGGCGATGGCGTTCAATCGGCTGGTGGATGCGAGGCTGGATGCGGCGAATCCGCGGACGGCGATGCGGGCGTTGCCGGCGGGGACTTTAAGCAATGGGTTTGTCGGCGGATTTGTGGTGGCGTCGGTGGCGGTGTTTGTGCTGGGTGCGGCGATGCTGAACCGGCTGACTCTGGAACTGGCTCCGGTGGCGTTGGCGGTGGTGCTTGCTTACAGCTATATGAAGCGGGTGACGCGGTGGTCGCACATGGTGCTGGGGCTGGCGCTGGGAATTGCGCCGACGGCGGCGTGGATTGCGGTGCGCGGATCGCTTGACTGGCGGATTGTGGTGCTGACGGGAGCGGTGCTGTCTGTGGGTGGGTGGGTTCGATGTGCTGTATGCGTGCCAGGACTTTGAACACGATCGGAAGGTCGGGGTTGAACAGCGTGCCGCAGGCGTTTGGGGTTGGTAGCGGCGTTCTGGATTGCGCGGGCGATGCATGTGGGGATGCTACTGATGCTTTGCTGGCTGATTGTGCTGTTCGGGTTGGGAAAGATTGCGATGCTGGGGATCGTGCTGGTGGCGATCCTGCTGCTGTACGAACACTCGATCATTTCGCCGAAGGACCTGCGGCGGATGAATGCGGCGTTCTTTACGTTGAATGGCGTGATCTCGGTGGTGTTCTTCGGATTTGTGGCGGCGGACGTTTTAATGCGGCGATAGAAAAGCCCGCCGGTGGCGGGCCTTCTATGGGGAGGGCAAGCTTGCGTTCGATTAGTGCTGATGTTTGCGCTTGATATCGTCCAACTTTTCGTTGACCGTGTTTTTGACGTTTTGTGCGGTGGATGAGATTTTTTCTCGCATGTCATGGGCCTTCTCTTCGGCGCGCGCTTTTAGGCTTTCGCCTTCGACATGCGCCTTGGCCTGGGAGTCGTTATTGACTGCGGCTGCGGCGTCTTTGGCGTGTCCCCAGGACTCTTTTGCGGCGCCTTTGACCTGGTCGGCGACGCCTGCGTTGGCCAGTTTCTGGTTGCCGACGGCTTCGCCGACGCTGCTGTTTGATCTTGCCTGCTACCTGATCGAATTTTCCTTCTACTTTTTCGGTATTCATTGCAATACTCCTTCAGGAATTCCTGGGACTGAGAGCTGTTCGTTCTTTGAAAAAGACGGGCTCTGAAAAAGACGGGTCAAACTGCTCGTCTACCCGACATGAGATTGAAGATGAGAACAATGATGGCAAGGACCAGAAGAATGTGAATCCATCCGCCCAGCGTGTAACTGCTGACGAGTCCTACGACCCAGAGGATGAAAAGAATGATTGTGATTGTCCAAAGCATGTTCGTTCTCCTAAGACGAATGCCGGCTTCAGTCCGGTTCGCAGTGATGTAGAGTGCTGGCCCTTACCTGTGGTAAGGTGCGGGGTTCGCTGAGGAGGTTGCCAGTGTGAATAAAATAGGGAATAGCCGGTGTATGTCGGAATCGAGGTATCTGCTTTGAAAGTAGCGATCCAAGGTGAGTTAGGTTCGAATAGCCATATGGCAACGGTCGAGATGCTGGGCGACCAGAGTAGGCTCGAGATCATTGCGTGTACGGTGTCGGCCCAGGTTCTGGCGAAGGTGGTTGCGGGCGAGGTTGACTGTGCTGTGCTGCCGATTGAGAACAGCCTGCATGGGTCAGTGGCAGAGCACTACGATCTGCTGCTGGAGCTGCCGGTTCGGATTGAGCGAGAGAGCCTGTTGCGGATCAGGCACAACGTGATTGCGATGCCAGGGGTGAAACTGGAAGAGGTGCGGAGGGTGATGTCGCACCCGGTGGCGTTGTCGCAGTGCAGGAGATTTCTTGCGGCGCATCCGGAGTTTGAGGTTGTGCCGTTCTATGACACGGCGGGAAGCGTGAAACATCTGATGGAGGCTGGCTTGAGGGATGTGGCGGGGATTGCTCCCGAGCTTGCGGCAAAGGTTTATGGTGCGGAGATGTTGGTGGCTGGTGTGGAGGACCACGTAGAAAATTACACGCGGTTTCACCTGCTGCGGCGAGAGGTAGCGGCGCAGGCCGAGAAGAGTGTTGCAGACGCTGACAAGATGAGCCTCGCATTTGCGATTGAGCATCGGCCGGGGACGCTGGTGGCTGCGTTGCAGCGGCTGGCAGACGCGGGGGTGAATCTGACGAAGATCGAGTCGCGGCCGGTGCCGGGGAGTCCGTGGGAGTATGTGTTTTATGTCGATGTGCGGTTCGATAGTGCAGCAAAGGCTGAAGCTGCGCTGGCGGCACTGCATGAGCACTGCCGGATGGTGAAGGTGTTGGGACGTTATCGGGCGGCTTAGGTTTCTAGCATGGGTGGAGGAGGCGGAGCGGACGTCTTGAAGGCGGCGCGGTGGCGGTGGAGCAGCCAGAGGACGATTCCGTAGATTGCGGCGCCCCAGAGGAACACGAAGAAGTAGAACATTCTGCCGGGGACAAAGGTGGCGTGAGGCTGGCCCGGCATCGTAGGAGTGTAGGCCATTACCTGCGCCATGTAGAGAAGGAATCGTGCTTGATACCAGGGCGTAGTGGACAAAACAATAATGATGAAGCCCAAGAGGATTAAGGCCATAGCCATGAGACGAGCAGATTCTTTGAGGCGGAGAAGACCGTACCCAATCAATGCCAACAGGATCGCAAAGCACAAATAGACAAGACGGCCCATAGCAGGCGGAATGATGAATCCCAACAGAAATGCCGGGAAGGGCAGAAAGATGCATGGGAGACAGCAGATGGATGAGAAGAGCAGGAGGGCACCGATGATTTTGATGGCTGTGGGAGTCTGGCTAAAACGACCGCTTTCTCCAGCAGCGATCGGTTGGAGCGAGAGTGAGTTTGCAAAGAGTTCACGGACGGAGCGCAGGTTGAAGTAGACGAGCCACCAGATGCCGACGGCGGCGATGAGCAGGTTGATCACGGCCGTGAACAGGAAGATGATGGACGTGAGATGAGGGTCGGCGGCCGGTTGTTGGGTTGGGAGCATGGAACGGCTGACGAGGATGCCAAATACAGCGAAGACGCCGATGACGACGAGTCCGCCGCCGATGATCAGGATGGAGTAGCGGGCCCAGGGGCGGAGGCGTAGGATGCCGATTACCGTCAGGATTGCCCAGACTGCGAGGGCGGCATAGAAAACGCTGAGAGCCAGCATGAGGCCCATCAAGAGATGCGGCGTAAAGGCGATTGACGGCTGATTTCTGGAAAAGATGCCGGCGAATGCCATCAAAGCGGTTAAGAGGAGAAGAAAGAGTGCTGCCAGACTGAGTGTTATGGCCGAGAGGATAAGTCCAACAGGTCGTCTCATGGTAGGGAGCCAGTGTATGCCGGAGATGGCCGGGGAACCAGACAATTCGGAAGGGGGCGGCACGGCGCGGCTTTGATTGATGAAAAAGGAGTTATGGCCGATGACTGAGGGTAGAGAGCGAAGAAGGGGTGAGGTTTGCGACCAAAGGAAGACTTGCTGCATCGAATAGTGGATAATCTGATAGAGGTACACTCAATGCCAAGTGATTTCGTAAGTGTAATTCAGCCAACGGCGAAGAATAGTGAGGAAACTGGCACCGGAGAGATCGGGAAACGGCCTGTTCCTGTGCTACCGGTCCGGGATACGGTTCTGTTTCCCCATGCCGTGCTGCCGCTGACGGTTGGGCGGGATAGCTCGATCCAGTTGATCCAGTCGCTGGGTGAGGAGAAGACGATTCTGGTGGTTGCGCAGCGGGATGCGAGGCAGGACTCGCCGCAGTCGGCGGATCTGTACGCCATCGGCACGCGGGCGACGGTGCATAAGGTTGTGAAGATGCCGAACCAGAGCCTTTTTGTGTTTACGGAGGGCAATGAGCGGGTGCATCTGGGTGAGTTTGCGCAGCTGACGCCGTTTATGACGGCGGAGTATGAGGCGATTCCTGATGTCGAGCCGACACAGTCGCCTGAGGCTGAGGCGCTGCAACGGAATGTGGTGAGCCAGTTCCAGCAGATTGTGACGTCGTCTCCGACGCTGAGCGATGACCTGCAGACGATTGCGATCAACATCGATGAACCGGGGCGTCTGGCGGACTTTATTGCTTCTTCGCTGCCGTTTTTGACGACGACTGACAAACAGGAGCTGCTGGAGACGCCGGGTGTTTCGGCGCGGCTGGAACGCATCAACAAGCATCTGGCGAAGGAACTAGAGGTGCAGCAGTTGCGCAACAAGATTCAGACCGAGGTGCAGGATTCGGTGCAGTCATCGCAGCGTGATTATTATCTTCGCGAGCAGTTGAAGGCGATTCAGAAGGAGCTGGGCGACCAGGACGATACGCAGAAGGACATCGCTGATCTCAGAGAGAAGATTGAGACGGCGGGGATGCCGGAGGAGGTGAAGAAGGACGCGCTGAAGGAGCTCGGGCGTTTGAGCCGGATGAATCCTGCTGCGGCGGACTACTCGCTGACGCGAAATTATGTGGAGTGGCTGGCGGTGTTGCCGTGGTCGAAGACCTCTTCGGGCGAAGTGGATATTTTGAAGGCCAAGGAGATTCTCGATGAGGATCACTACGGCTTGAAGAAGGTGAAGGATCGCATACTCGATTACCTTTCCGTGCGTCGCTTGAAGCCGGATATGAAGGGGCCGATTCTTTGCTTTGTTGGGCCTCCGGGTGTGGGTAAGACTTCTCTTGGGCGGTCGATTGCGCGGGCTTTGGATCGGAAGTTTTCGCGAATTTCGCTGGGAGGTATGCATGATGAGGCGGAGATTCGCGGGCATCGGCGGACTTATATCGGTGCGCTGCCAGGGCAGATTATTCAACACCTGAAGCGTGTTGAGGTGAAGGACCCGGTGTTCATGCTGGATGAGATCGACAAGCTGGGGCGTGATTTTAGAGGCGATCCGGCGAGCGCTCTGCTCGAGACGTTGGATCCGGAGCAGAACAATACGTTCCGCGATAACTATCTGGATCAGCCGTTTGATCTGAGCAAGGTGCTGTTTATCTGCACGGCGAATCAGCTGGACACCATACCTGGGCCGCTGCTCGACCGCATGGAGATCATCGAACTGACCGGTTATACGGAAGAGGAGAAGGTGAATATCGCCATCAAATACCTTATTCCGCGACAGATCAAAGAGAACGGAATTTCGGAGGAGAAGATTGAGTTTCCGAAAGACAGCGTGCATTTGATTGCGCGGCACTACACGCGGGAGGCTGGTGTTCGTAAGCTTGAGCAGCAGATTGGAACCGTGTGCCGGAAGGTTGCGCGCAAGATTGCGGAGGGTCATACGGAGAAGATTGTGATTACTCCGGAGATCGTGCACGAGTTCCTTGGCGGCATCAAAGTGCGCGTCGATACTGAGATTGCTGAGCGGACCAAGCGGGCTGGTGTAGCCGTTGGACTTGCGTGGACACCGGCGGGCGGCGATGTGTTGTTCATCGAAGCGAACAAGATGAAGGGTAAGGGCGGCTTCACGATCACCGGGCAGATTGGCGATGTGATGAAGGAGAGCATGCAGGCCGCGTTGACGTGGGTGCGCTCAAATGCCGCGTCGTTAGGGCTTGATGAGGACTTTACGAAGGAGGTCGACCTGCATATTCACGTACCTGCAGGAGCGATTCCGAAGGATGGTCCTTCTGCTGGCGTGACGATGGCGACTGCGCTGGTGAGCCTGTTGACGAATACGCCGGTGCATCCGCTGACGGCGATGACGGGTGAGATTACGCTGAGCGGCAACGTGCTGCCGGTTGGCGGAATCAAGGAGAAGTTCCTGGCGGCGAAGCGGGCCGGCGTGCGGGATGTGATTTTGCCGACGGACTGTAAACAGCAGGTGGAGGAGGACTTAACGCCGGATCAGACGGATGGCGTCAGGCTTCACTACGCCTCGCGGATTGAAGATGTTCTGGCGGTTGCGTTGCCGAAGACGACCATGGAGAAGGTGGAGGATGAGGTTGTCCGGGAAGAGGTTATTCACGCGACCGTGTAAGACGGACGACCGCGGACAACACGGATGCAAAAAATGGGCGGTTCGGCTTTTTGCCGGGCCGCTTTTTTTGTGGCGTGGATGGAGGGGCGTTTTTTCAGGGGGTTTTGGTGAAAGATGGTGTTTCGACGTGGTGTTTTTGTGGTGAAGTTGTGGTGAGTTGCTGGTAAAACGTGGTGCTTTGACGGACGCTTTCTGGCGTCTAACAATATGCCACTGTTTTGAAGTTTTTTTTTCATTTTCTTGCCTGAGGCGATGCGGATGATGACGATCGGGCACTCGACGCTGGAGCTGGATTCGTTTCTGCGGGCGGTGCGGGAGAACGGGTGTACGACGCTGGTGGATGTGCGGCGGTTTCCGGGGTCGCGGCGTCATCCTCAGTTTGGGCAGGACAAGTTGTTCGCTGCTTTGCGTGAGGCCGGGATTCGACCTTTGTGGCGGGAGGGGTTGGGTGGGCGGCGCGAGGTGAGCAAGGACAGCGTAAATACCGGGTGGAAGAACGAGAGCTTTCGCGGATATGCGGACTATATGCAGACCGACCACTTTGCGCATGAGATTGGGTGGCTGATGGCGCTGGCGGACTTTGATTCGGCCGTGGTGATGTGCGCGGAGGCGGTGCCGTGGAGGTGCCACCGGTCGCTGATTGGCGATGCGGTGCTGGCGCGGGGTGGGGTGGTGGAGGATATCTTTGTCGAGCCGGATGGGAGGAGTTCGCGCAAGCCGCATGCGATGACGGAGTTTGCGCGGGTGCGGGATGGAAGGGTTTGGTATCCGGGTGAGGCTACTTTGTTTGCGTAGAGATGGGCTGTATCGAATTGTAGCGGCTAGCTTGTGAAGCGAAATTGCTGGTGAAAATGGGTAAGGATCGAGGTGGGAGTTGGCTTCTTCGGGGTCCTTCGGCTGCGCTGCGCTTCGCTCAGGATGACGAGAGTTTTGCAAAATCAAGAGAGAGCAAAACTATATGTCGATACAGTTACGGCTCTGCGGGATTGGCGTATTGACGCAGTAGACTGTCGGCTTCGTCGTAGCCGGTGGGGAGTTCGATGCCGGTGGTGGAGGCTCCGGCTTCGAGGAGGTCGCGGATGGAGTCGGGGGTGCGGCGACTAGTCCAGTAGGAGTCGACGGTGGCTTTGATGGCTAGTTGGAGGGCGGAGCGTTTTTTTGCGTCGAGGGCGTTGATGGCAGCTCCGCCGGAGATGAGGAGTTTTACGGTTTCAGGCGACGCTCGCCAGGCGGCGACGTGGAGTGCGGTGCTGTCTGGGGCGATGTCGAAGTAGCCGTCGCCTTCCTGGTAGAGAGCGTTGGGTGAGACGCCGAGGTCGAGGAGGTTGCGAACGCCTTCGGTGTTGGCGTTGCCGGCGAACTGGGCGAGGAGGGTTCCGCCTTGCGCGATGAGTTCTGGAATGAGGTTGGGTTCGGTTTGGGTGAGGATGTGGATGACGTCGGTTTTGTCTTGAGCGCAGGCGGCGATGAGGCGGCTCGACTCCGTGGAGGTTGAGAGAGAGGTTGCGGCGTTCGAGTTCGTTGAGGACGTCGGCTCGACCTCGGTGAATCGCGATGTCGATGGCGGACTTGCCTTCGCGTGTGCTCTTGAGGAAGGGATCGGCTCCGTGGTCGAGAAGAAGCTGGATGATGAGGAGGCCGTTGTCGCGGCGGAGGGATTGGTGGAGGGCGGTGAATCCCCAGGGAGTGATGGCGTTGGGGTTGGCGCCGTGCTGGAGCGCGAGTTGGATGCCGTCTTCGTCGTGCCAGTCGGCTTTGCGGAGCAGGATGGTGTTGAGGCTGGACTGGTTGAACGTGCCGCTGGCGAAGATGACTTTGAGGACGGTGTTGTCGTAGGTTTCGGGGACGTGGTACGGGGTCTCTTCGTCGTTGGGGTCGGCTCCGTGGTCGAGGAGGAGCTGGGTGAGGCCTGGGTGCTGGGCGATGCCGGCGGCTCCGTAGATGGCTGATTCGAGGACGGAGCGTGGATTGGGGTGGTCGATCGTCTCGTGCCATCCGGTGTTGGCGCTGGCTCCGGCGTCGAGGAGGGTGCGGGCGGTGTCGACGAACGCTTGAGAGCGCGGTGGCTCGAGGCGGAGGTAGCGAGAGAAGCAGAGGTGAGTGAGGGCGTCCCATTGGTGTGGTCCACCGGTGGTGGTCGCGTCTTTGGGATTTTGGGCGAGGAGCTTTTTGACGGTGCGCTTGTCGGCGAGGATGGCTGCGGTGTGGATGTTTGCGGTGGCGACGTGGGGGTAGCGGGCGAGGATGAGCTGCGCGTGTTCGAGGGTGCCGGAGGCGTGCGCGTCGTGGCGGGGGACGCAGGCTGCTTCGATGAAGGCGGCGACGGGGTCTGGGAGGTCGGCGAGGGTGCGGATGAGGCGCTGGGTTTCGAGGTGAGCGGCGAATTTTGGCCAGCTCTCGAAGCTGTGTTCGCGGGCGAGGATGAGCTGGGCGTCGGTGAGGGTGAAGTGGGCGGAGGCGATTTCGGTGAGGGAGAGTTTGTGGAGGGTGGGGTGATGGCGCTGGATACGGTTGAGCGCATCAGGCTCCGCTGCGCTGTGGGACTTCAGAAGATCCTTGGCTTGTTTTTTGTATTGTTCGAGGTTCGGGCGAGCGGGTAGTTTCTTGTCGGACATACGAAGCTCCTTTCGGTTGCTGCCTGGATGTCCGCATGCGTCAGGCTGAAAGAAGGTTCGCCAAGTTAGGTGATGCTGGGGGTGGGCACTGCCCTTTCCGCGGACCGGATGCGCCCTTCGCGCTGAGGTGAAGGTAGTTGGCGTGGCGGGAGGATGTCAATGCTCCGGGTTTTTCGATGGATAGATATAGCTGCGGCGAGGGCTGTCGGATATGCTCGAGAGATGCGGGTTCGGGTGCTTCATTTTGGGGTTTTGCGCGAGAGGCTGGGGAGTGGGGAGGCGCTTGAAATTGCAGATAAGGCTATCGTTGCGGATGTTTTGAACGTCTACAGAGAGCGGCTGCGTGGGTTCGCCTGGGATTCGATTGCTGTGGCGGTGAACCAGGAGTATGCGCGGGTTGAGGATGTTTTGAAGGATGGGGATGAGGTGGCTTTGTTGCCGCCGGTGAGTGGCGGTTGTGAAGGAGAGCGTACCCCAGGGGCTAAAGCCCCTTGCTTGATGTGAGGGTAGAGGCCAAGGCTGAAGCCTTGGCGTACCTAGAGGCAAGGGCGAGTGCAAAAGCAAGTGCAACTGCAACTGAGGAAGGCAAGGCAACGGCTACGGCAAGTTGCAGTAGAGGTGAGGACGGGATGCGGGTTGAGATAACAGATGCGGTGATTCCGGCGGCTGAGATTGCTGCTGAGATCAAGGCAGGGCCGGATGGCGCGGTGTGCGTCTTCGACGGGATTGTGCGGGATAATACGCGGGGGCGGAAGACACTGCATCTTGAGTACGAGGCCTATCGCGAGATGGCGCTGGAGAAGATGCGCGGGCTGGCTGCGGAGGCGGTGACGAGGTTTGGTGTGCGGGATGTGGCGCTGGTGCATCGGCTGGGACGGCTGCGGGTAGGAGAGACGAGTGTGCTGGTGGTGGTGGCTTCGGCGCATCGCGGGGCGGCGTTTGAGGCTTGCCGGTGGCTGATCGATACGCTGAAGAAGACGGTGCCGATCTGGAAGAAAGAGCAGTTTGTCGATGGGGCGGTGTGGGCGGATGGAGAGCCGTTTCCTGACTCTATCGGTTTGCCCAGGACGTCGGGGCCTGGAGAAGAAGACGGTCGTCCTTTGGACGATGCCCACATCTCGGAGTCGAGATATGGGGTATCCGGTTCTGTGGGAAGTGGAAGGACAGGGGCGGAGAAGTGAGATCGTTTGTTATTGCCGCGTTGCTGGGAACGCAATGCGCGTTGGCGCAGGCGCCGATTGTGCGAAAGCCTCCGCCGCCGCCGACGGGAGTGCAGGCGCCGCAGGATACCGACGACGTGCAGCAACCGCCGGTGAGTAAGCCGCAGCAGAGTACGTCCGGAACGCCGCAGGGCGGTTTTCCGACGATCAAGGTGGAGACGCGGCTGGTGAATGTTGCGTTGAACGTGCTGGATGCGAAAGGGGCGCCGGTCGCCGGGCTGGTGAAGGAGGACTTCGAGATTCTGGAGGATGGGAAGCAGCAGAAGATCGCGATCTTTGAGAGAGAGGCGACGACGCCGCTGTCGGTTGTGCTGGCGATTGATACCAGCGAGAGCGTGATGACGAGCGAGCGTCTGGAGAAAGACGCGGCAAAGCACTTTGTGAATGCGCTGCTGCGAGAGCAGGATGAGCTGGACCTGATTGAGTTCTCCGATGTGGTACAGGAGCTGGTGCCGTTTACGAACCAGAAGAAGGCGATCGAGAGTGGGATTGGAAGGGTGCAGCAGGGAGATGCCACGGCGCTGTATGACGCGGTGTACCTGGCATCGAAGCTGCTGGCGGGGACCTCGGCGGCAGATGGGCGGCGGAGGGTGGTGGTGCTAATTACCGATGGCGGAGATACGGTGAAGGGCGCACAGTATGCGCAGGCGATGGAGCAGGCGCAGCGGGCGGGGGCGATGGTGTTCTCGATTATTGTGGTGCCGATTGCTGCGGATGCGGGGAGGAATGTCGCGGGGGAGCATGCGCTGATCCAGATGGCGAAGGACACGGGGGGGAAGTACTACTACGTGGACGATCCGAAGGGTTTGGAGGCGGCGTTTCGGCATGTGTCGGATGATCTGCGGACACAGTATCTGCTGGGGTACTATGCGCCGAGGCGAGGGGCGGATACTTCGTATCGGAAGATCGAAGTGCGGATGGAGGATGAGACCCTGCAGGAGAAGTATGGCCTTCGGTACAGGACGGGGTACTACGCGGATGCGCGTTAGTCTGTAACTGAGGTGTGTGGATGGGTATGGTGAAGAAGTTTGACTTTGCGCATGTGGCCGAAGGGATTGCGCGGCAGGCGGGTGCGTTGCTGCGAGGGTTCTACGCGAAGGGTGTGGCGACGGAGTACAAGGGCGACGTTGATCTGGTGACGGAGGCCGATCGTGCGAGCGAGATGCTGATTGTGGAGAAGCTGAAGGCGGCGTTTCCTGCGCATGGAGTGTATGGCGAAGAAGGGACGCGGTCGGGGCTCGATAGCGAGTATCGGTGGTACGTCGATCCACTAGATGGGACGACGAACTTTGCGCATGGGTTTCCGGCGTTCTGCGTGATTCTGGGTCTGGAGAAGCGAGCGGCTGGATTGGCGGCGGATGCCGATGGGGAGATGGTTGTAGGGGTGGTCTACGATCCGCTGCGGGACGAGATGTTTTCGGTGGAGCGGGGACGGGGGGCGTGGCTGAATCACCGGAAGATCTCGGTGTCGAAGACGGCTACGCTGCAGGAGTCATTGACGGCGACGGGGTTTCCGAGCAAGAAGCGGCATGGCAGCCCGAATATTCACTTTTACAACGAGGTGACACTGCGGTCGCATGGGGTGAGGCGAGCAGGAAGCGCTGGGCTGGATATGGCTTATGTGGCTTGCGGGAGGCTGGATGGGTTTTGGGAGTTCAACCTGAATCCGTGGGACACGTCGGCGGGGTTGTTGCTGGTGGAGGAGGCGGGTGGGACGGTGACGCACTTCGATGGCGGGAGGTTTACGCTGGATAGCCGCGAGGTGCTGGCGACCAATGGGCTGATCCGAGGCGAGATGGAGCATCTGTTTGCGGAGATGTTCGCGGGGCGAGGGTTGGAGGCGATTCCGACGCCGGCGGAGTTTGCGGCGCGAAGGGCGGCGAAATAAGGTGGCTGTCCGGATGAGTTTGAACGGCTGATTGCGGGGAATGAGGGCTAAAAAGGTCGCACATAGGCGACTTCGTGGGTTGCGGCAGTGAGCGGTTGTGCTGCTAGAATCGAGACCTAAGCTTAGGAATAAGCGGCGTCGATAGATATTGGTAAGGGAGATTGGTCGAGATGGCTTATGTGATTGCGGAACCGTGCATCGGGACGAAGGATTCAGCTTGCGTGGATGCCTGCCCGGTGGATTGTATTCACCCGAAGAAGGATGAGGCAGGATATGGCGAGGCGGACCAGCTGTTCATCGATCCGGTGGAGTGCATCGACTGCGGCGCGTGCGTGCCGGTGTGCCCGGTGTCGGCGATCTATGCGGGGGATGACCTGCCGGAGAAGTGGGCGGAGTATCAGGACGAAGAATGCCGCGCACTTCGGGCGGTAGTTTTTTCGTTTAGAGTTTTGCGAGACGCGCGGCCTGGTGGCTGCGCGTTTTGCTTTTTGGTGGATAGCGAGAGTGAGGCTGAAGGATGATAGAGCGGCAGGGTGAGGCGATCGTGTTGCGGACGTGGCCGTTTCATGAGGCGGACCTGCTGGTGAGCCTGTTTACGCGGGAGCAGGGGCGGGTGAAGGGGGTGGCGCGTCATGCGATGCGGTCGCGGCGGCGGTTTGGCGGAGCGCTGGAGCCGATGACGTATGTGCGGGCGACTTATGCGGAGAGGCCGAAGCAGGAGCTGGTGCGGCTGGATGCGTTTGAGATTTTGAGTTCGCCGCTGTCGCGGCCGGTGGACTATGCGCGGACGGCGGCGCTGCAGTTGATGGCGGAGGTGCTGGAGGAGGCGCTGCCGGAGGGTGCTGCGGAGGATGCGGTGTTTCGGCTGGCGCTGGCGGTGCTGGAGGAGATGCAGGTGGGCAGGGTGTGGATGCCGGTGACGTACTTTTGCGCTGTGGATGAACCGGCTGATGGGGTGGATGCCGGAGCTGGGGCATTGCGTGGTGTGCGGGCTGGATCTGCGCGGGGGGACGGTTTGGTATTCGGCGACGAGCGATGGGGTGACGTGCGGGGATGACCGGCGGCGCGGGAGTGTGGCGTTGTCGGCGGAGTCGGTGGGGGAGGCGCAGAGGATCTTTCGGGGGACGGTGAAGGGGCTGGCGGAGGAGGAGTGGCCGAAGGCGCGGGGGGCGGATCTGCGGCGGTTTGCGGTGGAGACGCTGGAGCGGCATCTGGAGCGGCGATTGATGAGCGCGCGCGTGTTTGGGCGGAGCTTAAAGCGACTCTGCTGTTGGAGTGAAAAGGTTCGTCGGCTCCGTTTGTTCCATAGTAGTTCGCGAAGATAAGACAAGAGAGGCTGCCGACAACGAGAGATGCCACGGCCTGGTAAGAACGGGACTCCAGCTTGATCATGTTGAGACAAATGTAGAGGTGAAATTTCCTCTCTTCTTGAGGGTGTGGGTCATTTTGAAACTGACCAGCCACTTATCTCTAAGAGTCGATTGACATCTGACATTTGTGTATTTCACAATGCTCCACATGAAGAAACAGCTCGTAGGTGCTCTTGCTTTTTTCATTGTGTTTCAGCCATTTACAGCCGCAGCCGATTCAACAAAAAGCTCCTTTCGAATCATCGATGCACGTGGAAGAAATTTATTCAGCCCGTTCGAAGGTTCTAAGCCCGATCCTAGGATGAAGCGATTGATCGAGGCTTGGAAACACTCTCCAATACCCTCGTGTCATGTAACCCGTGACGTTATCGTTCCGAACTTCGCACAGGACCGCATTGCTTTCACTGCGGATGCTCATTTCAAAAGAGTTCAGGCGATCACAAACGCTCCTGGATGCAGCGGCGGATCCGTAACGATTATTCAAGTGCTTTGCAATACTAACGCCAGCAGCGCGTCACCTTGTTTCTCTGGGTTTGCACAATTCAATCCAAACGCAGATCCGACCCTCGGTGCAGAGGATGCGGGGCCTGCGTGCGCAGCAAACGGATCGCCATGCGATAACAATCAAGCTTGTAGCGTAGATACAACCGTTGGTAGTGGCGATGATAGTGGTGGTGGCGATGATAGTGGTGGTGGCGATGATAGTGGCGGCGGTGATGATGGTGGTGATACGCCCCCAGGTGGTGGTAATACGCCAGACCAACCTCCTCCGTCCGACTAATACTAAGAGGGTTATCGGGTTCGGTCTGCTATGGCAAAACTTGACATTCACTGTATTGCAACCAAAGGAAATTTTGATGAGGTTTCAGATGAGATCGAAGAAGCTGAATCGTTTGTCCTGGAATAAGAAATCCATGTTGTTTGCGGCAGCCCTGGCTGGTTGGGTTTCCAGTCTTGCAGCGCAATCGAGTCTTGTCTCGCCTCCAGCCGCGTCCACCTTGTCGATGGTTGAGCAACCTCAGTCTGGGGTGATCGATCTCGACGCGACTGGGATTACCCGGTACTCGAACGGTTACTTCGTTAATGCTGATCCACGCAACGCAGAGGTGCATCTGCGCGACGGCGGCGGCAAATGGATTGGTCAGTTTACGGCTAACCTGGGACCTGCTGAGACCGGCACCACCTTGTTCCTAAGCGATGCTGCTGCGATTTCGGATGGAACAGTCGTGATGACTGTGGCGGGAGCGCTGCAAACGGAGCCTACGAGAACTTCCTCGTGCATGCCGATCGGAACGGAAAGATTCTCAGCTTGCTGCGCACCGGAGCTTATTCCGCCCAACACCTTTGCGTTACGCCAGATAACACAGTCTGGACCTTCGGCCACGAAGAGCTATCGGATGAGGCGGGCAACTTAAGCTATGACATGTTGCGGAACTATAACCTCAACTCGGGGCTGGTTCAATCTGCGGTAAAACGATCGACCTTCGCCAGGCACACGTTTGCCGACCAAACGCCAAGTTCCCATATGGCATGTTCCGCAAGCAGGGTTGGTGTCTATACAGGCACAAACGAATGGATACAGTACACCCCGGGAGCCGGCAGGCTGGGACGCTGGAAGGTGGATACCTCGACCTTCCCGCGTAACTTTATGCTGGTTGGCTTTGCTTATCTTCCGATGGGTCCGGGCCACGTGTATGCCACGATTCAAGGGCGCACGCAGGACGGCCGTGACGCCAACCCGGGCACGCTCTTTGAGCTGGCCTACTCGCAGACCGACGACAAACTGCACTGGGAGGCGGTAGAGGGCACGATGCCGCCAGCCGGAAAAACGTATGGAACCGTCGCACAACTTTATGGAAGCGACGACGACAAACTTGTGTACGACGGCCCCATGCGTCAACTGAAGTGGGCGCAGCCAGTCTTTCGTGTAACGGCTGCTGTGCCGTAAATCCGGCGATGGCGCGTGCGGGTTAGTGGGTTGCGGTCATGGCGTCGTTGAATTGCTTGAAGAAGGCGTCGTATTTTTCGTGGCCGTTGGAGGCGGCGAAGCGTAGGGGTTTGACGCGTTCGACGAGGATCTCGGTGGCATTGGGTTGGGTTTTGATGATGTTGATGACCTCGGCGATGTAGTCGTTGAGCGGCATGGCGCGTGGGTCGACGGCCTGATGGCTGCCCATGAGCTCGGTTTGAACGTAGGGTGGGGCGAGTTCGACGACTTCGATGTTGGTTGCCTTGAGCTGATAGCGGAGGGACTGGCTCCAGGAGTGAATGGCGGCCTTGGTGGCGCAGTAGGTGGGAGTGAGCGCCAGGGGGACGAAGGCGAGGCCGGAGGAGACGGTCATGATGGTGGCGTGGGGCTGCTGGTTGAAGTGAGGGAGCAGCGCGGCGGTGAGGCGGATGGGGCCGAGGAGGTTGGTGGTGACGATGGCCTCGGAGTCGGCGACGTCGGCTGGTTGGGTGAGGAGGTCTTCGGGGCGCATGATGCCGGCGTTGTGGATGACGACGTTGAGGGCGGGGAATTCGGCGATGAGTTTCGCGGAGAAGGCGCGGATGCTGGCGGCGTCTTCGATGTTGAGGACGGCCGAGGCCATGCCGGGGTTGGCGGCGACGGTTTCGTCGAGGACCTGCTTGCGGCGGCCGGCGATGATGACTTTGTTGCCGAGTTTGTGGAAGGCCTCTGCGAGGCCGCGGCCGATGCCGGAGCCGCCGCCGGTGATGAGGATGGTGTTGCCGGTGGTTTTCATGGTGGAAGTTTCTCCTGAGACGATGGTAGGGCGTTTGTATTTTGTTGGGAAGTAAACGGATAACCGGCGCTGGCAATGTTGCGGATTGCGATTGGCCCAGCTTGCGTCTTATTATGCTTCGGGATGGCGCGCTTGAACAGTACGGGGCCTTGTGACTGCGCTATAACAGTGGGTATGAGATCTTTGCCGTGTGTTCTGGGGCTGTTTGTGTGGAGCGGGGCTGTGCTTGCAGCACAGGACCTGCCGACAGCGCAGAGTGAGCCGATCCACACACTGCATGTCTACACGAATCTGATCCAGATACCGACGCTGGTGCTGGGGCCTGATCGCGAGAGGATCGAGAAGCCGATTGGGGAGAACAGGTTTTCGATCAGTATTGACGATGGGCCGTTGTTTCGCGCGACGCATGTCGCGGCAGGAGGGGGACGATCCGATCTCGCTTTCGATTATGTTGGATGTGAGTGGAGATGCGGCAGAGTTAATGCCAACGATGGGGGATGCGATTGCGAATCTCGCACCGCTCTCGCTGCATCCGGAGGATCATGTCTCGATTTACGTTGTGGACTGTTCTCTGATTCGCGCCGGGTATGACATGCCTGCCGAGAGGGGGGAGTTGAAGGTTGCAGTCGATCATGCACTGCAATCCTGGACTGTTCGGAGGCAGAACAAACGCCAACCGGGTTGTCAGCAATCGATGCATCTTTGGGACGCGGTGGCGTCTGTTGCGAATGGTCTGCATAAAGTTCCGGGCAGGCGGGTGATTCTGGTGGTGTCGGATGGAGTGGACAGGGGGAGTAAGAGCGCGTGGAGGGATGTGGTGTTGTATGCGCAGACGATGGGGATCGCGATCTTTGGCATGACAAACACTCCTCAACCTTTTATTGGCCGCAGTCGCGTGTCTCCGTGGTTGAGCAACGAGAATCCTTTTCAGTCGCTGTGCGAGTTGAGTGGGGGGATTGTGTTGTCGACGACCACGAGGTCGCCTGCGGAGACGCTGAAACGGTTTACGACGATGCTGCGGGAGCGCTACATCGTGGAGTTTCCGCGTCCTGCCAGGACGACGCCAGGTGAGCACGGAATGGTGGTGAAGGTGGCGAAGGGCGACGCGGACTTTATCCGGTCGGCTGGGATATCGGTGCCGATGCCGGATGCTGCGGTGCTGGTCGATCCGACGACGGTGCAATCGGATCCTTCGCTGACGCCGGAGTTGGGTACGCGCAAGGCTATGACGAAGCCGCAGTGATGTGGTGAGGACGTGGGTGGCTGGATTCTCTGCATGTTGCTTCCTGGGTGGGTCAGGGTGCGCTTAGCGGTTAGAATCGAGGGATTGCCGGTATTGAAGAGAGAGATATGAGTGGATTGGTTTCTGGAGTTGCGGAGAAGCGCGCGCTGACGTTTCAGGAGTTGTTGTTTACGCTGCAACGATTCTGGGCGGATCGCGGGTGTGTGTTGCAGCAGCCGTATGACGTTGAGGTGGGCGCGGGGACGATGTCTCCGGATACGTTTTTGCGTGTGCTGGGGCCGAAGCCGGTGAGGATTGCGTATGCGCAGCCCTCGCGGAGGCCGGCGGATGGACGGTATGGGGAGAATCCGAACCGGCTGTTTCGGCATACGCAGCTGCAGGTGGTTCTGAAGCCGCCACCGGTCAATATTCAGGAGATGTATCTTGAGTCGCTGGTGGCGATTGGGATCGATCTTCGCGAGCACGATATTAAGTTTGAAGAGGATAACTGGGAGTGGCCGGTGGGCGGCGCGTGGGGCGTGGGCTGGCAGGTGATGCTGGATGGACTGGAGATTACGCAGTTTACGTACTTTCAGCAGTGTGGCGGGATGGATCTGGATCCGATCACCGGAGAGATCACGTATGGGCTGGAGCGGATTGCAGGGTTTTTGCAGGATGTGGATTCGATCTACGACATTGTGTGGGCGGTGGAGCCGGATACTGGCCGCAAGGTGACGTATGGCGAGATGCGACTGGCGGAGGAGGAGCAGTTTTCGGCTTACAGCTTTGACTATGCGGATGTGGGGGCTTTGTGGAAGCACCTTGAGTCTTTATGAGGCGGAGTGTCTGGGGCTGCTGTCGCAGGTGAAGGACTTTGAAAAGATGGATGCGCTGCGGCTGAAGCGGTTTCCGGTGCTGGGAGCGTATGAGCTGGCGCTGAAGTGCTCGCATGTTTTTAATCTGCTGGATGCGCGCGGGGCGATCTCGGTGACGGAGCGCGTGGGAGTGATGGCGCGGATTCGGACGCTGGTGGTTGGGGTGGCGAAGGCTTATGCGGCACAAGGTGAAGCGCTGACAGCAGCTGCAGCGGAAGCAGGGGTTCGATAGAGGACATGGCTGATTTTTTGTTTGAGATTGGGTTGGAAGAGGTTCCGGCGCGGATGATTGCCGGGGCGCAGGCGGAGTTGCAGCAGCGCGTGGTGAAGATGCTGGAGCGCGAACGGCTGGTTCGGTCGGGCGCGGAGGCAAGAGCTTTGCCACGCCGCGGCGGCTGGCGGTGTGGGTTGGCGGTGTTGCGGAGCGGCAGGAGGATGCGTGCTGAAGAGTGGTTGGGGCCTTCGGTGAAGATTGCGTACAAGGATGGTGTGGCTACGCCGGCGGCGGTGGCGTTTGCGAAGAAGGCTGGGGTGGATGTTGCTGCGCTGAAGACGGTGACCAATGCCAAGGGCGAGTATCTGGCGGCGACTGCGGTGAAGGCGGGGCGCGCGTGCGGCCGAGGTGATTGCTGCGGAGATGCCGAAGGAGCTGGCAGGAATCTACTGGGCGAAGAATATGTACTGGCGGCCGGGTAAGCCGGAGCGGTTTGTGCGGCCAGTGCGGTGGATGGTGGCGATGCTGGGCGGTGCGACTGTGCCGGTCAGCTTTGGCGGGTACGAAGCAGGCAATGTGACGTATGGGCATCGGGTGCTGTTTGGGGATGCGCCGATTGCTTTGAAGTCTCCGGGTGAGTATGAGGATGCGCTGCTGTCGGGGTTTGTGATTGCGAATGTGGAGGAGCGGCGGCAGAGGATTCGGAAGGCTCTGGATAAGGTGATGCGAGCCGGTGATCCTGGTGGGCTCGGGCTGCGTTGGCGTGAAGACCATGAGCTGGTGGATAAGCTGACGCAACTGACGGAATGGCCGTCGGTGCTGATGGGCGGATTCGAGCCGGAGTTTCTTGCGCTGCCGGAGGAGGTTTTGGTGACTGTGATGCGGGATCACCAGAACTACTTTGCGGTAGAGGATAAGGGCGGGAAGCTCGCTCCGCATTTTCTCGCGGTGCTGAATACCGAGGCCGATGAGGCGGGGATGGCGGTTATTCGGCATGGGAATGAACGGGTGTTGCGGGCTCGGTTTAATGATGCGCGATTCTTCTGGGAGTTCGATCAGCGAGTGCCGTTGGTGGAGCGGGTGGAGCTGCTGAAGAATGTGACGTTTCAGAAGGATCTGGGGAGTTACGCGGCGAAGACAGAGCGAGTGCGTAAATTAATTGTCGCCTTGGGGATTTTCATCGTCGATCCCGAAGCTTCAATTGGATGCTATTGCTCTTATAACGGCGAATCACTTGGCGAAGACCGATCTGACGACAGAGTTGGTAAAGGAGTTTACGGAGTTGCAGGGTAATCGTCGGCGGCCTATATGCGCGAGCTCAAGGTGTTTCGACGGCAGTGTGCGATGCGATCTATGACCAGTACAAGCCTGAGTCGATGGAAGACTCGGTGCCACGGACGGTAGAGGGTTCGGTGCTGGCAATTGCCGACAAGGCCGACACAATTGCTGGGATGTTTGGTCTGGGATTGGAGCCGACGGGGTCGAAGGACCCATTTGCACTACGACGCGCTGGCGAATGGGATTGTCAAGATTCTCGCGGAGAGCAGTGTGGTGCTTCCTTTAACGCTTGATCAGATTGCCAGTTAATGCAATGATCGAAAATCAGCAACCGGCAGACAAGATGCGCGGCTTCCTGATCGAACGGCTTGAGTTTTATCTGCGCGAGGCACGGGTCAGGCGTACGACGTGGTAAAGGCTGTTCTGGCTGCTGGAGATGACGATGTTCGAGATGCAGTGGCTCGGGCGGAGGCGGTGACGGCGGTTCGTGGTTCGGAGGACTTTGCTGCGGTGTCGGCGGCGTTCAAACGGATGAAGAATATTCTGTCGCAGGCGCAGGTGAAGGGGTTTGCGGCGGCTTCGAGCGTGGACGCCGCGTTGCTGACGGAGCTGACGGAGAGGGCGCTTGCGGAAAGGTCCGCGGAGTTGGCGGATCGTGTGAAAGAGCTCCGCGCGGACAAAAACTACAAGACGGCGTTGGAGCAGATTGCGACGCTGCGGCCGCAGGTGGATGCGTTCTTCGATGCTGTGATGGTGATGGCCCCGGACGCGGAGGTGCGGGCGAACCGGCTTGCGTTGCTGAAGAGAGTGTTAGAAGACTTCTCCGGCATTGCGGACTTCTCTGAGATTGTTGTGGCTGGGTAAGACATACTCTCAGGCGAGATCCGAAGCAGCCCTTTGACAGCGCTTGGCGCAAAGTGCCGCGCCAAACGCTGCTCAGGATGACAGGGTTCTGTTCAGATCCATCGCTTAGCCAAATCCTATCGGTCGATACAGCCTAGTGGTTGAGCATCATTGCGCCGACTACGAAGAGGGCTACAGCGAGAAGTGAGGCGAGCGGGATGACGACGCCTTCGTAGAGGTCGTTGGAGCGGCCGGTGGATGGGCCGTCTTCTGCTCGGAAGTTCGATTGATAGATTGAAATTTCTTTGCTCTGGTGCGTGATTTCCATCTGTTTTTTCCTGGGTGACTCCTGCCGAAAGATAGACAAGAGAGATAAAGCAGAGCTCGCTTGCTTTGTGCGGTGAGTCGAATCATCCGCTGCGAGTTGCTATGCAAGCTCCTGGCGGCAATCATCCATGAGGAAGATAGCCGCCGCAAGCATTACGTGCCGGATGGTATCCGGGACGACAACTGTTTGGAAATGCAACCTTTGGGTAAGGCTGTGGCAAGCTGCCGCAGATCTCAGGTTTGCAGTGTGACCAGCCCTGAGTGATTTGCGTGGAAGAGCTGATTCCACGAGGTGTTTCTGAGGGCCGGCGGTTCGCCGATGGCCATGGCGATTTCGTCGCAGGTGTTGATGCGGGGACAGTGGATGCAGTCGTGCTGGGCTTTGTCGGGGATCGCCTGATGGTCGACTGGGCGAAAGTTGAAGTGCTCGAAGAAGGTGGGAGTGCGAGTGAAGAGACAGACGCACTTGATGCGGCTTGCTTTGGCCTGGTCGAGGAGAGCGTGAACGAGCAGGCTGCCGGCTCCGTGTCCCTGGGTGCCGGGGCGAACGACGATGGAGCGGATTTCGGCGAGGTGCTGGCCGTAGACACGCAGAGCAGCGCAACCGATGAATTGACCTGAGGCTGTTTCTGCGACGGTGAAGGTGCTGATGTTTGCGCAGATCTCCGCGTAACGGCGAGGCAGCAAGGTGCCGTCGTGGGTGAAGCTGTGGATGAGCTGGTGGATGGAGCGGACGTCGTGCAACTGCGCTTCACGGGTTCGCAGGGATGCGCTGAGTTTGTCTGCTGGTGGAGCGAAGGGGGTTATACGTGACGACGATGATGAGAGAGGTTCCGATACGAGGGACAACGCCATGTGGCACTGCGCTTTTCTTTCTCCGGATGCGATTCAGGCCGGAGTGGTTCGGGTTTGATTCAATGATCTTCTTTGATTTCGATTCTTCTCACGAAGTAGAGATTAACAGCCGTAGCTGCGGCCTTCGTTGACGGGCTCCCATGGCATGGGCGCGAAGGTGCGCTGGAAGAAGGTGTTGTCGACGATGTAGCGTCGTGGTTTTCGCCTTCGATGATCCAGTCGCCGGGATAGGCTTTGCGTGCCGGAGTCGGTGAGATAAGGGTGGGCTGGAGGCACTGTGTTGCATTGACGAGAAGGGGTCTGCGAGTCCGAAAGGTGTTCATCAAGCTCTCCTGGCGACTGGTTGATTGCGTCGCCGAAGAGTATTTCAACACTTCGTTCGTAAGGAAGATGTAATAGTTTTCGTTAATTTCCGTAAAGGTTTTGAAGCTGATTCGCGATGCTTTCGCGCCATTATTTTGCGGAACTGTTCAGTTGACGCGCTGGAGGCGGTCGATGAGCTTCTGGGCGAGGGGTTCGCCGGACTCGGTCCAGAGGAGGCGGCTGCTGATGCCGCAGTTTTTTTCGACGGAGAGAGTGAAGGCGAGGAGCATCTCGACGTTCTGCTGGATGTGTTTGGTGGCGGCTTGCGTCGAGCTCCTCGTCTTCGAGGGTTTCGGCGAGCCAGGGAGTGTCGAGGCCGAAGTCGATGCGGATGTGGCCGTTCTGTTCGAAGGCTGGCGTCGTCGAACTGGGGGCCGAAGCCGAGGATGCGGACGGTGGCGGGCTGGAGCTTCCAGAGGGTGTCGAGGGCGGCGGATTCGGTGACCTGCGTGGCGGTGACGGTCGGGGGTCCAGAGCTTCCAGCGCATCTCGAACTCGTAGGCCATGTCGTCGTGGAGCTGCTCGGTGGCCTCGGCGACGGCGTTTTCGATGATGGAGCCGGAGGTGTCCTCGGCGCGGTCGTCGTTGACGTAGATGCGCTGGTAGGTGGGGGCTTCGGTGAAGCTGATGGGGTAGACGCTGGCGGCGGCGACGCGCTTGTCTCCACTGATGAGGGCGAACTGGCGCATGACCGAGACCAGGGTCGCGGGGAGGGTGTCGAAGCGGAAGTTGGGAAACCAGAGGCTAAGGTAGAGCTGATCGGCCATAGAGATAGTTTAGTCCGGTTGGCGCGAGCGTTGGCTCATCGAGAGTGGGTTTCGGGTGAGAAGATAGAGGGGGATGAACGTTTCGGTAGAGCGGCTGCGGGTGTGGTTGCTGGTGGGTGCGGGCCTGCTGGTGATGGTGGTCGCCGCGTTTCTGGGGTATGCGCACTACCGGGCGCACCGGTTTCTGGCGAATCTGCCGGCGAAGCTTGGGGTGAATGTCCGGCGGGAGACCAATAATGTGACCTATTCGCAGTCGGTGCAGGGGCGGACGGTCTATACGATCCATGCGGCGAAGGCGGTGGAGCGTGCGGATGGCAAGATGACGCTGCATGACGTGGGGATCGTGCTCTATGGGCGGAAGCAGGACAGGGCGGACCGGATCTACGGGAAAGAGTTTGAGTATGACCAGAAGAACGGGGTGGTTCGCGCGGTGGGTGTGGTGCATATTGATCTGCAGGCGCCGGAGGCGGCGGATGCGAACGCGAAGATGGACTATGCGGCGGGGAAGGATCTGCATGGGGGTAAGGCGGATGGAGGGGGTGCCGGGAGCGTCGGGAGTGCGGATGGAGAGCATGAGGATAAGGACGAGCGGTTGATTCATGTGACGACCAGCGGGTTGGTTTTTCTGCAGAAACTGGGCGTGGCGGCGACGGATCAGGCGATTGAGTTTGAATCGGGTGGGTTGAAGGGGAATGCGATTGGGGCGGACTACAGCTCGGATACGGGCGTGGTGGTGCTGCATTCGGCGGTGAGGGTGAACGGGCTGCAGCATGAAAGGCCGGTGGTGCTGACGGCGTCGCATGCGGTGCTGGACAGACCGGGACAGACGATGGTGCTGTCGCAGGCGAAGTATGTAGCGTTGGGTGGGAAGGCTGGCGCCGCGGAGGGTCAGACGGCGCAGGCGCAGCATGTGGTGGTGCATCTGCGGAAGGATGGGACGGCAGAGCAAGATTGTGGCGGAGGGTGATGTGACGCTGACCAATGGAATGGGTGGAAGTGTGGAGGCTCCGCGGGGCGAGATGATGTTGAATGCGCAGAATCAGCCGGAGTCGGCGGTGTTGATGGACGGGGTGAAGTATTCGGCGAACGATCCGCTGCGGCAGGCGCAGGGAGAGGCGACGGAGGGGCGCGCGGGGTTCGATAAGAAGGGGCATCCGGAGCATGTGGTGATGACCGGAGCGGTGCATCTGCAGGAGCAGGTGCGAGCGACGGATGCGCCGAGTGAACCGTGGAGTGAGCGGGAGTTGCATGCAGGTGCGGTGGAGCTCGCGTTGAGTGTCGGATGCTGCAGGAAGGGCTCTTGTTGCGGGATGCGAAGGCGACCGGCGATGCCCGAATAAAGATGGTGAGTCCTGCTGCGAAGGGTGGAGCGACGAGCAGTGCGATGGCGGGAGATGTGTTGACGGCGCACTTTGTGCGGGTAGGAGGTGCGGATCATATTGCCGAGGTGCATGGAGATGGCCATACCGCGCTGCGACGGGTGAGTGCGACAGGAGTGGTGAATACTAGTTCGGGGGATTCCCTGGTGGCACACTTTCAGCCTGGCGGTGGCTGGTAAAGCGGCAGAGTGCGAGCCAGGGGCAGACACAGAAGAAAGGCTCGGAAGGGATGGGCCTGGATGAGATCTCCGATGCGACCGAGCTGGGGCATGTGGTGATGACACAGCTGCCGGTGCGGAAGCCGAGGGATACTACGGCGCCGGTGGAGGAACGGGTGACGGCGGAGCGGGCTGTCTATGATCACGGCGGCGGGGACCACAACAACGGGGACCATGGAAACGGGGACCACGGCAGCGTGGTTGGCGAGCAGGGGCGGACGACGCTGACGGGCAATGTGCAGGTGAGCGATGGGACGAGCATATTGTGGGCCGATCGCGTTGTGACCGAGCAGCAGACAGGGGATGCAACGGCGGATGGCTCTGTGAAGGCGAGTTATCGACAGGCCGGAAGTACGGATGAGCCGGTGCATGTGCTGGCGGCGAGGGCTGAGCTGAAGCATGATTCGCAGATCGCGATCTTTCATGGAGTGCCAGGCAAGCCGGCGCGGCTGTGGCAGGGAGCTTCGCAGGTGGATGCTCCGGTGCTTCAGCTTGAGAAGAAGCAGGGGAGACTGCTGGCGCATGGGGAGGGGCAGGGCGCGCCGATGGCGGTGCATACGGTGCTGGTGAACGCAGGGGCTTCTGCTACCGCGATGAAGACGGATGTGGCTAAGCCGAAGGCTGCCGCGGGCAAGCTGTGACCGGAGGCGGGAAGGCAGACGTGGTTCGGGTGGCGAGCCGGGAGCTGGTTTACTCGGATGAGACACGAAAAGCGGAGTTTACGGGTGGGGTTGAAGTTGAGAGCAGGGATGGGAACATGCGAGGGCAGCAGGTTGTGGCCTATTTGCAGCCTGTGCAGAAGGATGGGGTCGCAAAGACGCCTGCGCCTGGCGGGAGCGGGTTTATGGGGGGCAGAGTGGAGCGGATGGTGGTGACCGGGCATATTGAGATGGAGCAGCCGGGACGGCGCGCCACGGGTGAGCAGGTGGTGTATACCGCGAGTGATGGCATGTTTGTTTTGACGGGGACGGCGGCGTCGCTGCCGAAGGTGGTGGACGGCGAGCGAGGGACCGTGACGGGTACGTCGTTGCGATTCCATTCGGGCGATGAGAACGTCGTGGTTTCTAATGGAGGAGATGGTGCGGGACAGAGAGTGCGCACGGAGACGCGGGTGAAGAACAAGCAATGAAGACATTATCGACGGAGGAGATCGGGAAGTCGTACGGCGGGCGCCAGGTGGTGAAGGGGGTCAGCCTGCAGATCGAGCAGGGCGAGGTGGTGGGGCTGCTGGGGCCGAATGGTGCGGGGAAGACGACGAGCTTCTACATGATCGTCGGGCTGGTGCGTCCGGATTCGGGGCGGGTGCTGGCGGATGGGCACGACATCAGCCGGTTGCCGATGTATCTGCGGGCGCGGAACTATGGCATCAGCTATCTGCCGCAGGAGCCTTCGGTGTTTCGCAAGCTGACGGTGCAGGACAACATTCTGGCGGTGCTGGAGGCGCAGCAGTTGAGCTGGGAGAGCCGGCGAACGCGCACGGAGCGGCTGATTGAACAGTTGAATCTGGGCCATGTGCGCAAGACGCAGGGGCTATGCGCTGAGCGGAGGCGAGCGGCGGCGGGTGGAGATTGCGCGATGCCTGGCGATCGAGCCGGCGTTTATTCTGCTGGACGAGCCGTTTTCTGGGATCGATCCGATTGCGGTGCTGGATCTGCAGGAGATCATCTTCGGGTTGAAGAAGAGCGGGATTGGGGTGCTGATTACGGACCACAATGTGCGGGAGACGCTTGTCGGTGACGGACCGGGCGTACATCATTACAGAGGGCAAGATTTTTGCGACGGGGACGCCGGGAGAGCTGGGGCGCGATCCGGAGGTGCGGCGGATCTATCTGGGAGAGAAGTTTTCGATGGATTGAGGACTGGGAATGCCTGCAACTTCCGTTGTAAGGCTACGTAGCTATAGGTGGAGTTCGCTGCAGCCATTGGCACGGTTAGACTTACAGCCAGAAATGAAGTTGAGGCGTGTAGACTGTGGCCAAGCCGGGATTGGTGCTCCATGTGCAGACGATTGCACAATAAAGTATGGCAAGCACGATAAGTGCCAAACGGCACATCTACACGAAAGATGAGTAAACGAGTCGATAAGAGGTTAACGTGCTGCTGCAACCGAAGCTGAACTTGAAGGTCTCCCAACGACAGGTGCTGACGCCTGGTCTGGTGCAGATGGTCAGCGTGCTGGCGCTGAACAAGCTTGAGCTGAGAGAGATGATCAACACCGAGATGGTGGAGAATCCGGTGCTGGAGGAGTTGGAGGAGTCGGCTGTCTCGCTGGAGGAGAGGGCAGGAATGGAAGGGGACCGGGAGCGTTCGGCGGAAGAGGTGGCGGCCGAGAGCGAGCGGGTGGAGAAAGATCCGTTCGATGAGATCGACTTCGGGAGTTACTTTCAGGATTATCTCGACCCGGGATTTCGCACGGCGTCGAACTTTGAAGAGTACGACAAGCCTTCGTTTGAGAATTTTCTGTCGCAGCCGAGCACGCTGAGCGACCATCTGGCGTGGCAGCTGGGTTCGCTGACGCTGAGTCCGGAGGTTCGGGTGGCGGCGGAGCTGGTGGTGGGAAATCTGAACGAGGATGGGTATCTGACGGCGAGCGACGAGGAGCTGGTTGAGGCGCTGATGCAGTCCAGGCAGCCAGAGCGGCCGGAGCCGATTCCGTTTGAGCGCGGGACCAAGAGCAAGCCTGACGCATCTGTGGGATGCGACCAGAGAAGCAGTGAAGATGGGCTGGACGCCAGAGCAGAATGGAGACGCTGGAGATTGGCTGCTGCGGCGGACGAGGATGTGACGCGCTCTGCTCGCTGCTGTCGTGAGGCGCGGGCAGTGGTAAATTTTCTTGATCCGGTTGGTGTTGGCGCGCGCGATCTGCGGGAGTGCCTGCTGATTCAGATCTGTGCGCAGCAGGGCGAGGCGGCGATCGTACTACGGCGCGGCAGATGACTGCTGCGAGTCGGCGATTGCAGAGAATGGGGCCGGCAGTGATGAGGATTATGGCTCGATACGAGTCCATCGCCGCAGGGGATAGCTCTGAGCGCGCCGATGTCTTCAGTATTGCGACGCACATCGTGACGAACTGCCTGCCGCTGCTGCAGAAGAAAGATATGCGCGAGCTGACGCGGAGCTGCGGGCGCACGCCGGATGAGGTGAATGCTGCGGTTGAGTTTATCCGGACGCTGGATCCGAGGCCGGGACAGCGCTACAACCAGAGCGAGACGCGGCTGATTGAGCCGGATGTGGCGTTTGTGAAGCGCGACGATGTCTACATCGTGGTGATGAACGAAGAGGACATGCCGACGCTGCGGCTGAACCAGGGCTATCGCAAGATGCTGCAGCAGAAGCAGACGGAGAAGGAAGTCAAAGAGTATGTGAAGGAGCGGTACAAGTCTGCGATTCAACTGCTGCGGAATATCGAGCAGAGAAAGAACACGATCGTGCGGACGTGCGAGGTGATCGTGCGGCGGCAGACGGAGTTTCTGGAGCATGGCGTCAACGCGCTGAAGCCGATGATGATCAAAGAGGTGGCGGAGGAGATTGGGGTGCATCCTTCGACGGTGAGCCGCGCGGTGGCGAACAAGTATGTGCATACGTCGCAGGGCGTCTTTGAGCTGCGCTTCTTCTTCTCCGAGGGCGTGAATGGGCCGGAGGGTGGCGATCTGCCGCTGGTGCTGCTGAAGCGCAAGGTGAAGAAGCTGATCGAGGAAGAGGACGAGCGAAAGCCTTTGACCGACGATCAGCTGGCGGCCGAGCTGCAGCGGCAGGGAATCCAGGTGACCCGGAGAACGGTGGCGAAGTATCGGGAAGATATGCAGATTCCTAGCACGCACCAACGTCGTGTACGCTAATCGTCTGCGATAGATCGCGGTTCAGATCGCAGGGACGAGGTGAGCGTATGGACGTGGAGTACACCGGCAGACAGACAACCATCACAAAGAAACTGAAGTTGCAGGTTGAGGCAGGGATGGCGCGGATCACGAAGATCGTGGGCAGCTCCGGCAATGTGCATGTGATTCTCTCCACGGACAAGTACCGGCAGATCGCCGAGGTCACGGTGCAGACCAGGCACCAGAAGCTGGTGGCGCGGTGCGAGGCGACCGAGATGGAGATCGCGCTGCACGACGCGCTGGCGAAGATTGAGCAGCAGGCGATCCGGCATAAGAAGAAGTCGGGGACGATCAAGCGGCATCCCAAGGCCGACGTGAAGGGTGCAGGGACTGAGACTGCTGCGCCTGCGACTCGGAAGGCAAACGTTGCGGTGAAGGTGGCGGCGAAGAGCAGCGCTGGGCGCAAGGCGGTGCCGATGCTGGTGCACTCGTTTCCCATCGCAGTCGCCACTTGTCGGAGCCGCATGTTGTGCGTTCGACCGATGGAGATTGCGCTGCGGCCGATGTCGTCTGGAAGAGGCAGTGAAAGAGGCTGCGTTTCGCGACCGCGATGTCTTCGTGTTTCGCGACCATGGCGGGCAGGCGATGGTGCTGCATCGCAAGCGGGATGGAAAGATGGAGCTGATCGAGGTTCCGTAGGCCGAGGTGCTAGGATTTCAAGCATGTCGAGCAGGAAGGTCGCGAAGCGGTGCTATGAAGGAGGCGCGAAGAAAGAGCAAGAAGAAAAAATTGGCAAGTCCCGCTCCGGAGTATCGGGGTGAGCTGGTTATTTTGACTGGACTCTCCGGGTCGGGCAAGTTATCTGCGCTGAAGGCGTTTGAAGATCTCGGGTACTACTCGGTCGACAATCTGCCGCTGGAGCTGGTGCCGAGATTTGCGGACCTGGTGCGGCAGTCGGCGGAGATCGAGCGAGCGGCGCTGGTGGTCGATGTGCGCGAAGGGATGCGGCTGGATGAGTTTCCGGCGATTCTGAAGGAGCGTTCGTAAGGTGCTTGCCGACGCGGGTCGTGTTTCTGGAGGCGAGCGAAGAGGCACTGATTCGGCGCTTCTCGGAGACGCGGCGGCCGCATCCGATGGGGCGAAGCGATACGGTGGTGAAGTCGATCCGCGCAGAACGGAAGCGACTGGACCCGATTCGCAATGTCGCCGATATTGTGCTGGATACGACGAAGTTCAATGTGCATGATCTTCGCGCGCATATCAACTCGCAGTTTGAACGCGAGGAGAGCGATCGGGGCCTGATGATCTCTTCGAACAGCTTCGGATTCAAGAATGGAGTGCCGACTGAAGCGGATCTGGTGTTCGATGTGCGCTTTCTGCCGAACCCTCATTTCGTTCCAGAGTTTCGCAAGCTGACTGGCAGGGATCCAAAGGTGGCGAAGTATGTTCGCCAGTTTCCGCAGACGAAGGAGTTTCTGGATAAGACGATGGACATGCTGAAGTTTCTTTTGCCTCATTACATCAAGGAGGGCAAGAGTTATCTGACTGTCGCGTTTGGATGTACCGGAGGCCAGCATCGGTCGGTCTTTATTGCGGAAGAGATGAAGAAGCGGCTGGCGAATGAGGGCTACCGAGTGAAGACCGCTCATCGGGACATGCCGAAGTAGACGCGAGGAAGCAGTCCGGATGCGAAGTGCCCTGGCGCAATAGAATGGTGAGATGCGCGGCACGATAAGGACGATTGGGAGCGTGATGGTTTGAGGCGCATCTGGCGATTGCTGCTGTATGTTCGGCCGTACGCGCTGTACTCGCTCGCGTCGGTCGTACTGATGGCGGTTGTCGGCGCGATGGCGGCGTTTCGTATTCTGCTGGTGAAGCCCATCTTCGACAATGTGTTGAGTCCGGATGCGCCTCCTGGGCTCGTACTTGTGTTCCGGATTCCGCACACGGATCACGTGATCAATTTGCAGAAGTTTCTCCCGAGCTATTTTCACAATGCGTGGACCGTGGTCGCGGTGGCGCTGGTTGGATCGGCATTGTTGAAGTCGGTCTGCGACTACTTCGGGACTTATCTGGTAAATCGCGCCGGGTTCGGCATGATTACCGATCTGCGGAATGATCTTTATAACGCTGTGCTGCGGCGGTCGGTGGCATTTTTTCAGAAGCATACGACCGGGACGCTTCTGTCGACCCTGATTAACGACATTGAGAAGGTTCAGTTCGCGATGTCGACGGTGCTGAGCGATTTTCTTCAGCAGTTTTTTACCCTGATCTTTACGGCGATTGCGGTGGTTATTGTTGGCGGCAAGCTTGCATGGGTGTTGCTGCTCTTCTTGCCGGTGGTGATCTTGTCGGCTCGACGCATTGGGCGGGGGGTTCGGCAGACGACGCGCAAGGGGCAGGACAAGCTGGCGGAGATACAGAACATTCTTCACGAGACGATTACGGGCAATCGCATCGTGAAGGCGTTTGGCATGGAGATGTGGGAGATGAACCGCTTTCGCCGCGCGGCGCGAAGGCTGTTCGATGCGAATCTGAAGTCCGTGAAGGTGCAGGCGATCAGTTCGCCCTTGATGGATCTGATTGCGTCCATGGCGATCGCGCTTTTGTTGCTGCTGGGCCGGTTGAGTATTCAGCATAAGCAGATGACGGCGGGATCGTTTATCACCTTCCTGATTGCCGTATTTACTTTGTATGACCCGGTCCGGAAGTTTGCGGCGTTCTACAACAGCTTCCAACAGGCGGTCGGCGCGAGCGACGAGATCTTTCGGTTTATGGATGCAACAGACGATGTGCAGGAGAAGAAGCGCGCGTTTGTGTTGAAGGGATTCAGCGAGGGGATTCGGTTTGAAGATGTAGGCTTTGCGTACGCGAGCGAAGAAGATGGAGAGACAAAGCAGGTATTGCATGGCATTAATCTGAAGGTGGCGCCAGGTGAAGTCATTGCGTTCGTTGGGCCCAGTGGAGCGGGGAAATCTTCGCTGGTAAACCTGATTCCGCGGTTCTTCGATGTGAATGAGGGAAAGATTCTGATCGATGGACATGATCTGCGTGACGTGACGATCGCTTCGTTGCGGGAGCAGATCGGCAAGGTGACACAGGAGACGGTTTTGTTCAACGACACTGTGCGGAACAATATTGCGTATGGTCAGCCGGATGTTCCGATGAGCAGGGTAGAAGAGGCGGCGCGGATGGCGCTCGCGCATGACTTCATTCTGAATATGCCAGAAGGGTACAACACGAAGATTGGCGAGAAGGGCACGCGGCTGAGCGGGGGCGAGCGGCAGCGACTGGCTATTGCGCGGGCAATTCTGAAGAATGCGCCGATCCTGATTCTGGATGAAGCGACTTCGGCGCTGGATACGGAGAGCGAGCAATTTGTTCAGGCGGCACTGGCGAATTTGATGAAGGGAAGAACGGTGTTTGTGATCGCACACCGGCTCTCTACCGTGCGCCGCGCCAGTCGAATTGCGGTGATTGAAGGTGGGCAGATTACTGAGATCGGAACGCATGAGGAGCTGATGCAGCATTCTGGTACGTATCAGCGGCTTTATAACATGCAGTTCCACGTAGAAGATTCGGGCTCTGCTGATGGCAGTGACGTGGCGTTGACGGCAGACCTGGAGGGGATTGCGTGAGTGAGATCTATTCGATGACTGGATATGCCAATCTGCGCGGGTCGGTGAGGGATCAAACTGCTTTCACGCTGGCGATGAAGAGTGTGAACCACCGTTTTCTCGATCTCAATCTTCGGCTGCCGTCATACTGCGACGGCCTTGAAGTACAGATGCGAAGGATTCTGAAGGAGCGCCTGAGGCGCGGACATGTCGAGGTGACGCTGCAACTGGAGCGAAGAACAAACGCTGAGATTCAGTTGAACGCCGGGCTGTTGAGTGCCTATATGCAGGCTTATCGGGAGGCGTCGGAGACGAATGGGCTCGCGTATGAGCCGGATTTGAACGCGATGCTGCGTATCCCCGGCATGATGAGCGCCGAGAGCAACGTTGGAGCGGACGAACTAGCCGGGCTTGATGCAGCGGTATTGGCGTTGGTCGGGCCCCTGGTGGAGAAGTTGAATGAGGTTCGAGCGCAGGAGGGCGCTTCACTGGCGGCGGAGTTGCGGGCTTCCATGCTGCGGCTGCGAGCGTTTGCTGAAGAGATGGCGGGTCTGAGGAATGGAGTTCGTGAGGTCCAGTTTGACAGGTTGAGGAGCCGCCTGGCTGAGCTGACAGAAGGCGCTCCGGTGAGTGAGGAACGATTGCTTACCGAGGCAGCGGTTTTGGCGGAGAAGAGCGATATCGAAGAAGAGATTGTGCGCTTGCGAACGCATGTGGATCGCTTTGTCGCGATGCTCGATGAGGGCGGCGAGCTGGGCAAGCGGCTGGATTTTCTGTTGCAGGAGTTGAACCGTGAGGCGAATACGATGTTGTCCAAGACCAGTGGAGCGTCGGGTGAGAACAGCCTGCGGATTACGGAGCTTGGGCTGGAGATGAAGGCGGAGATCGAAAGGTCCCGGGAGCAGGTTCAAAATCTGGAGTAGCGACGATTGCTACACTGGCAACAAAGAACGCTTAGGTGATTGAGGCGCATGGCAGGCATACTTTTTATTATTTCGGCGCCGTCGGGTTCGGGGAAGTCGACGCTGGTGAGCCAGCTGCGGACGCTGGTTGAGGGGCTGGATTTTTCTATCTCGTATACGACGCGGTCGCCGCGGGGTTCGGAAGAAGACGGGCGCGAGTACCACTTTACGACGCGGGCAGAGTTTGAGCGGATGATTGCGGCGGGAGACTTTCTGGAGTGGGCACAGGTCTTCGGAAACTACTATGGAACGGCGGTTTCGGCGCTGGGTCATGCGAAGGACACGGGGAAGGATCTGCTGCTCGATATCGATGTGCAGGGCGCGGTGCAGGTGATGAAGAAGCTGCCGGAGGCGGTGTCGATCTTTATCCTGCCGCCAAGTCCGCAGATTCTGGAGATGCGGCTAAGGCACCGAAGTGTTGCAGAGCAGGAGGCTTCGAAGACCACGATCTCAGAGGCAGTCATCGAGGGCAGGTTGGCTGAGGCACGACATGAGTTGAAGCAGATGCGCGATTACAAGTATGCTCTGGTGAACGACGTTCTGGACCAGGCCGTGATGGAGATGCGAGCGATTGTGTTGTGCGAGCGCGGCGTGAGGGATGGTGTCCAGGCCATCGCTTCGAGTTGCAGGACAGATGCCGCTTCGCCGAAGTTGAGGGCGGCGCTGAGCACGTTTGGAGAATAGAGTCCGGTTATCCACGGTCCAGGATTAGGGCATTTTCGCTGTAGTGAGTTATAACTTACGACAATGGGGGTGAAACGCATGACGATCGAAAATGCATTCCACAACAAATACAGCTTGGTTAAAGGTGCGGCACGTCGGGCTCGGCAGCTACAGTCGGGTGCGTCTCCGCTGATCGTTGCCAAATCGATGAAGGCTTGCCGTGTGGCCCAGGATGAGATCAAGCAGGGACATGTGAAGTTCGTTCTGCCGGAGAAGGTGATCGATCCGGTGCTGGATCTTCCGCTGCACTAAGTAGCGATACCATAGAGCCATGGCAGGCGAGTCGGAACAGCAACTGCGGGCTTACGTCGAATACCTTCGGGACCTGGGCGTCCATGACTTTTATCGTCAGGGAGAGCCTGCGATTGCCGAGGTCCATGAAACATCGTTACCATTAGTTACAGCATCTGCGGCGATTGAGGAGTTGGAAGACGCTCCTGTTCCGAGTAGACCCGTTTTTCTGGAGCCTCCGATTGCGAAGCTGGTGAGTTTCGATAACCTTGCGCCTTTGCCCGAGAGCCGGGTGGCTGTCGCGCACAAGGCTGAAGCGCTGACTGCGATTAAAGAAGAGATTGGCGACTGTACGCGTTGTCCGCTAGCTTACGCAGGACGACGTACGATCGTGTTCGGAGACGGTGATGCCAATGCGCGGTTGATGTTTGTCGGCGAGGGGCCAGGCGCAGATGAGGACACCTCGGGTGTTCCGTTTGTGGGTAAGGCGGGGCAGTTGCTGAACAACATGATCCAGGCGATGGGCCTGAAGCGCGAAGAGGTCTACATCGCAAATATTGTGAAGTGCAGGCCACCTGCTAACCGCGTTCCAGAACCGGTAGAAGCCAATACGTGCGATCAGTTTCTGCTGCAGCAGATCGATGTGGTGCAGCCGCAGATCGTGGTGGCGCTGGGCTCGACGGCCGCTACGTATCTGTTGGGGGTCAAGCGATCGCTTGCAGCGTTGCGTGGTCAGTGGCATAGCTGTCGTGGGGCTAAGCTGGTGGTGACGTATCATCCGGCATTTCTGTTGCGCGATCCAGGGATGAAGGGTGAGGCATGGAAAGACCTGCAGATGGTGATGAAAGAGATGGGGTTGAAGGCGCCGGCCAAGGGTTAGGCTGCGACGGAATCGAATGCCGGGTTAGCTCTTCGTTCAGTTAGCTGAAGAGGTTTGCCTTGGAGCGATGCGGACTGTGTTGGCGCGGCAGGAGCGGATGGGGCCGCAGCCGGTGGGTTGAAGTGCCTTGCTCATGCAGACCTCGATGGCGGTGAGGTAGTTGTTGCCACAGCTGAGGGCGAAGCTGTCGCGGGGGAAAGATGGATTGGCTTTGGTGAAGAGCGCGAGAATCTCCGCAGGTGGCATGGAGATCTGGCGATCGAGCGACGTTAGTTCAGTCGGGATGGCGACAGATTGCATCGCCTGGCGAGCGGTCGTGAAGAACGCGTCTGGAGCGAGGCCGGAGCAGGTGCCGTGGGTCTGCCACTCGTGGCGCAGTAGGCCGGAGTCAGGGTAGACGTCGCTGTAGGCGGCGGGGTCGCGCGGGCCATAGGCGTTGGAGCAGTGCTGTGGGAAGGGACCACTGTTGTTCTGCGGCCAAAGACCGTGGAGGATGAAGCCAAGGTGTTGGCCGCACTCCGTGGCGGCAGGATGGGAGTGGCAAAATTCGGGTGACCAGGAGAGATTGAGGAGGTAGTAGTCGAAGTCCTGCGGGCTGTTCGGCTGGGGGATCGCAGACGCGGCTGGCGGCTGACTGGCGTTTGCTTCGCGCGGTGGTTGAGGTTGCGAGTTGCAGGCGGTCATCAGGCTCATGGGAAGAAAAAGCGCGAGCAGCAGAAATGGGTTTTTCTTCATCATGGTGGAAGCAGCATATCAGGGGTGGGGTCGAATATCGCACATTACGGGATTTTTACGAAAACTGACATACAATTCCTGTTGGTTGTTAGGCCAAGCAAGTACTGGCCAGGACTGTGATGTTGTTTTGGAAGTTGCTGGGTTCTCTGCTCGTCGCGCTGCCCTTGTACTGGGTTATGGTGACGGCGTTCCACCTACTCAATTTGCCGAGTGATCGAGCTGTTCTGGGGGGCGTGTGCCTGTTGCTGGTGACGGCAGCGGGTGGATTTGTCGCGTTTAGAAAGATCTGGAGGATGTAATGTCTCTCTTTGGTGAAGTCATCAATCCCGGCAATGGCCGGAATAATGGTGCTCAAGTTCTTCCAATGAAGTTCATCAAGGTTGGTGCTGCTGTAGTCGGCTTGCTGATCGCGGCCTTGATCTTCTTCAACTACATCGCGTCGATCACACGAATCGGCGCCGGATATGTTGGCGTGGAGATTGTGCTCAGCGGGTCGCAACGTGGTCCGTCGGAGATTCCGATCCGGACTGGCTGGGTCTTTTACAGTCCGTTGCGGAGTCAAATTATAGAGTTTCCGACGTTCGTGCAAACGGTCAAGTGGACGCACGACTTGAACGAAGGCCGGGCGCAAAACGAGGAGATGAGCTTCAACTCGAAGGAGGGGATGGAGATCTACTCCGATGTCTCGTTGAGTTATGCGATCGATCCGCATCGGGTGCCGGACTTTTACGTGAAGTACCGGTTGGCTGATCTCGACGTGTTTACCCATGGCATTCTGCGGGATGTGGTCCGTAACTCGCTCAACGAAGTAGCCTCAACCTACAACGTGGAACAGATCTATGGCGAACAGAAGGCCGAGTTTTTGAACAAGGTGCAGGCTCTGATCCAACAGAAGATGGAATCGGTCGGCGTTGGAATTCAACAGTTCGGCTTCATCGGAGCTCCGCGAGTGCCGGCGGTGATCGCGGCTGCGATTACCGCGAAGGCGCAGGCGATTCAAGATGCAGAACGCGCGCGCAACGAACTGGCGAAGACGGAGGCAGAGGCGGCAAAGACCGTGGCTGCAGCGGATGGCGAAGCGAAGGCTGCCGTGACCAGGGCGAACGGTGAAGCGGAGGCGAATAAGATTCGCCAGACCTCCCTGACTCCGCAACTTTTGGAGTTGCGAAAGATCGAGAACCAGAAGGCGCTGATCGAACGCTGGAACGGCCAGCTTCCCACGGTTCAAACAGGAAATGGCGGCCTGTTGATGGAGCTTCCGAAGATGCAGTAGACAACTCAGCTCGCCACGATCACCGCGTTCAACATGGGGATGGCTTCGCTTGAAGTCATCCCCATCGTTCGTGTGTCGGTGGAGTCGCAACGGGATTGCGGCGCGTGGCGAACCTTCGACGAGGGCTGGGGGAGCAGACAGAATATCGTCGGGTTCCGCTAAGCTGGAGGAATGGCTTTGTTCTGCGATGTGGCGCTGCCGGTGCCTTTGGACCAGATGTTCACCTATGCGGTGAACGGGGTGACGCCCGTAGTGGGAGCGCGCGTGCTGGTTCCGTTCAGCGGGCAGAGGCTGATGGGGGTGGTAGTGCGGGTGCACGAGGATGCGCCGCCGGATGATTTTGAGATCAAGCCGGTGCAGCAGGTGCTCGATGACGCGGCGCTGTTGCCCGATGAGTTGATGGAGCTGGCTCGTTGGATCGCGTCGTACTACGTGGCTCCGCTGGGTGAGGTGCTGCGCGGGATGTTGCCGCTTGCGGCCGAGGTGAAGCGGCATTTTTTTTACCGGATCGCGGAGGCGGGGCGGAGGGTGTTGTATGAAGGCGCCGCGAAGGGTTCTTCGCGGCGGTCGAAGCTGTCAGCGGAGGAACAGAACCGCGAGTATGCGGTGTTGAACTATCTGGAGGGTGGAGAGCAGGCGAAGATGTCGGCGTTGCGGTCGGCTACCGGTGCGAATAAGAGCTTGTTGGAAGGGATGGTCCGGAAGAAGTGGCTCACACGTGAGGCAGTTGCAGAGGAGCGCGATGCGCGGCGACTGGAGAAGATTGCGGTGTTGGTCGCCGAGGCTCGTCTGCCAAAGCTCAATGAGAATCAGACGGCGATTCTCGCGGAGCTGGCTGCAGTCGGCGGACGAATGCGTGTGAGCGATCTGCGGGTGAGCCTGACGCGGATGGGAGTTCCTGCATCGACGCTGGGAACGCTGGTGAAGCGCGGGTTGGTGGGCATTGAGGAGGTTGCGGAGGAGTTTCATTTAGGCGGCGTGAGCGCGCAGGGTAAGAAGCATGCGCACGAACATGATCTGAATGAGGCGCAGATGGAGGCGCTGGGGACGATTGCAGCGGCGATGGATAAGGGCGGCTTCCGGCCGCATCTGCTGTATGGAATTACGGGGTCGGGGAAGACGACGGTTTATTTTGCCGCGATGCAACGGGCTTTGGCTGCGGGCAAGTCGGCGCTGCTGCTGGTGCCGGAGATTGGGTTGACGCCGGCGATGGCGGCGCAGATGTATGCAGCGTTCGGGGGCGAAGTAGCGATGCTGCACTCGCAGCTAACGCCGGATGAGCGGGCGGAGCAGTGGCACAGGATTCGCAGAGGTGAGGCGAGGATCGTCGTTGGGACGCGGTCGGCGGTCTTTGCACCGATGGTGAATCTCGGATTGATCATCGTCGATGAGGAGCATGACTCGAGCTACAAGCAGGAGGAGACGCCGCGGTATCACGGTCGCGATGTCGCTGTGATACGGGCGAAGCTGAATGATGCCGTCGTGGTGCTGGGGTCGGCAACACCGTCGCTCGAGAGCTGGGCGAATGCGGAGAAGGGCCGGTATGCACGGGTAGAGCTGCGCGAGCGCGTGATGGATCGTCCGCTGCCTGTCGTGGAGCTGGTGGACATGCGTGCCGAGTTTCGCGAGACGGGGCAGGAGCAGATCTTTTCGCGAAGGTTGATCGAAGAGACACAGGCCACGCTCGATCGCGGCGAGCAGGTGATCTTGCTGCTGAACCGGCGCGGCTACTCCTCCGTGGTGATGTGCCGGAGCTGTGGCGAGAAGATCGAATGCGAGAACTGCGCGATCTCGATGACCTATCACAAGAAGGTGAGTGAGAACGAGGCGCTCGCGCAGCCTGGGCAGAGACTGGAATGTCACTACTGCGGCTTCCGCAGAGTAGTGCCCAAGACCTGCCCGAAGTGCGAGAGCGAACATCTTTATTTTCTGGGTGCCGGCTCGCAACAGGGCGAGGAGCGGTTGCAGGAGCTCTTTCCAGAGGCACGGATCGGGAGAATGGACCGCGACACCGTCCGCGGACGCAGCGACATGGAGCGGTTGCTGGCCCGTCTGCATGGCGGCGAGATTAATCTGCTGGTGGGGACGCAGATGATCGCGAAGGGGCATGACATTCATGGTGTAACGCTGGTAGGCGTCGTGGGTGCGGACTTTCAGTTGGGGTTGCCGGACTTTCGCGCGGCCGAACGAGTGTTTCAGCTGTTGACGCAGGTGTCGGGGCGCGCCGGTCGAGGAGATCTGCCGGGCAAGGTGCTGGTCCAGACCTATCACCCGGATCATTACGCGATCCAGTTCGCAGCGAAGCATGACTATCCGGGGTTTGTGGCGAAGGAGATGAACTATCGGCGGTGGATGCACTATCCGCCGTTTGCCGTGCTGGCAAATGTTGTGATCCAAAGCGAAAAGCTGGAAGAAGCTACGGCGTGGGCGGGCACTCTGGGACGGTGGTTCCAGCAGACACGGCTGGATAAGGTGCGGGTATTGGGGCCTGCTGCTGCGCCGATCGTAAGACTGAAGCGGATCTACCGCTATCACTTTGTGTTGAAGGCAGAGAAACGACAGGCCTTAGGCGCGACACTGCGCGCGATGCTTGCCTTCGGGGAGACGCAAAACATCATGCGACGTAACCTGGTGGTCGACGTGGACGCAGTACACTTAATGTGAGGGCAGAGTAAGCTAATCCAGAACCAAGTCGGAGCTAATCAAGCAGATGAAGCTCTTTGCCGGGCTTGAAGCGAACTGCCTTCCCGGGAGCAATGGTGACTTCAGCGCCTGTTCTGGGATTGCGGCCAATGCCGGTTTTGCGTGGTTTTACGGTGAAGACACCGAAGCCGCGCAGTTCGATGCGGTCGCCCGCGATGAGGGTCTGCTTCATGCTGTCGAAGATGGCGTCAACTGCAGACTCTGCTTTGGTTCGAGGCAGTCCGGTACGCTCAACAACCCGCTGTATAAGATCCTGCTTAATCATCTGGGCCGCCGTCCTTGGGCTGTAATTTTGGAAAAAATGTACTGACCGGGTTTAGTAACGTGATAGTAGAAACTCGGGACAAGATTGTCAACGTTAGAACACTACCGTAAGATGAAGAATCTAAGGAGGCAAGGGTGCGTCGTTTCCGGTTGCCTTAAAATCTACACCCTTCCGCCCCAATTAGAGCAAAACCATTAGAAAAGAGACCAGAGTGGCTATTAAAAGCGACCGTTGGATCCGCCGGCAGGCGATGGACCACACCATGATTTCCCCGTTCAGCGAAAAACAGGTCCGAGAGGGCGTTATCTCCTATGGGCTTTCCTCCTATGGATACGATCTGCGCGTCTCCGACGAGTTCAAGATTTTTACCAACGTCAACAGCGCCATCATCGATCCTAAGGCGTTCGATGAGCGATCGTTCGTAACGGTTGTGGCGCCAAGCGTGATTGTTCCTCCAAACTCGTTTGCTCTCGCGCGGTCCATCGAATACTTCAAGATCCCCCGCGACGTGCTGACGATCTGCGTCGGCAAGTCGACCTACGCCCGGTGCGGCATTATTGTTAATGTGACGCCGTTCGAGCCGGAGTGGGAGGGCTTTGTGACCCTGGAGATCTCGAATACGACGCCGCTGCCCGCCCGCATTTACGCGAATGAAGGGCTCTGTCAGATACTTTTCTTTCAATCCGACGAGATGTGCGAGATCAGCTACGCGGACCGCAAAGGCAAGTATCAGAACCAGCAGGGAATCGTTCTGCCGAAGCTATAGCTGCGCGAGCGGGCAGCGTTCGAAGATCGCGGAAGACGGCCTACTATTTGCACGATGCTGAGTAAAGAGGCTGCACGGGGATGAAAGATCAGAAGTCACAAGGACCACTGAAGCTGGGTCTCGTTGCGACTGACCCCCTACGTATTCTTGGGCTGCAGACGATCTTTGCCGAGGGTGGAATCAAAGGCGTACCCGTCGAGATCGTCCCGCTCTCGGTTCCCGGGGCGCTCGACGCGTCGGGTGTGTCGCTCATCCTGATCGATTCGGCCTGCACGGATCACATCTTCGAACTGCTGGCTGCGTTTCGCCGGACTCGTCCGCATCTGCGGTTGATCGTCCTTGGGCTCGAGGAGGACCACGAGTACATCCAGCGGATCATTGGGGCCGGAGCAAAGGGTTACCTCGCGCATACTGCAAAGGGGAACGAGGTTTGCCTGGCAATTGAGATCGTTCAGGACGGTTCGGCCTGGGCTCCGCGTAAGGTACTGGCGAAGCTGCTGGAGCTGTCCTCGGCGGAGGAGAGACGAACCGGCACCGTCAACGAGCCGAAGTTTACGAGTCGCGAGGCGCAGGTTTTGAAGTTGTTGGTCAATGGACATCCAAACCGCGTGATCGCCGAAGAGCTGGGAATCGACCTGGCCACGGTAAAGAAACACGTTGGTGCGTTGATGCGGAAGGTCGGGGTAAAAAACCGCATCGAACTTTCTGTGCAGGTGGTAAATCGGAGATTGCTCCCGAAGTGACCGTCTCCCCAGTGCTCATGTTAACGATTAAGTTAACTTAAACTGCTCAAAGGTCTACCTACCTTCGTACCGTTGTGAGGGGGGCTAATGTCAGGCAGATTAGTAATGCAACACAGACCTGGGAGAGGGGTTGTAGAGAGAGCGTCGGGTGACTCCGGCTCTCTCTCTACAACCCCCATTTTTTTTGAAATCGCCCCTTTGAGTTGGTGTAAGCTCATCGGCAGCAGGGTACAACCTCCGTTCCCGATTTTCCATCTCATATAGTGTTGGAGTTTCATGGGTTCCCCCCAAATAGCACGTCGTGAAAGGTGAAAAAATGATAAAGAAACTCTCAGCAGTTTTTTGCGGACTGGCCATGGCGGCCTGTTCTCTGTCTGCCCAGGCGCAGGACGATAAAACGAAGGTGGCGGAGCGGTTGACCGCTGCCAGCCAGGTAATCCAGGAGATTATGTCCACTCCGGACAAGGCCATACCAGGCGGCATTCTCGCAGGCGCTTCCTGCGTCGTTGTGATTCCGAGCTATAAGAAGGGCGCGTTTGTTGTTGGCGCGCAATATGGTCAGGGTGTTGCAACCTGCCGGACATCGAGTGGCAGATGGAGCGCTCCGGTCTGTGTGCAACTCGCAGGCGGCAGCTTCGGATTCCAGATCGGCGGACAGGCGACAGACCTGGTGTTAGTTGCGATGAATCAGCAGGGGCTTCAGGACATGTTGAAGAACAAGTTCAAGCTTGGCGCCGATGCGGCGGCTGCAGCAGGGCCGGTTGGCCGCAACGCTCAGGCTGGTACGGACTGGAAGTTGAACGCCGAGTTCCTCAGCTACTCCCGTGCCAAAGGCCTGTTCGCTGGTATCAATCTTGACGGCACCGTGCTGTCGCAGAATCAGGACGACACGCGTGCTTTGTATGGAGCAGCTGTTCCCTTCGATACGATTCTCGGCGGAAGCCAGGCAACCCCGGAAGAAGCGCGTCCGTTTGTTCGTACGGTTGCGAAGTACTTCGTGGCAGCGAGAAATAAATAACCGATCCGTTGAATTTGATGGACAGAAGGGCGGCTACCTGGCCGCCCTTCTGGTTTTTCGGGCCGTAAAAGTGCGGAATCGGTAGACTATAGGCTTGAGCGAAGTTGAACAAAGAACAGTGCCCAGAGACAAAGTCAGCGTCCGCGAAGCTGCGGAGTTCGCCGTGGTCTGGGTCTTTGTTTACGCTATACGGCTGCTTCCAAGGGGATTGGCTCGCGCAGTCGGCGCTGCCATCGGCGCTCTGGCCTTTCGAGCGTTGAGCCGCCTGCGAAAGGTAGGCCTTCGCAACCTGGCATTGGCGTTTCCGCAGATGCCGGCGGAGGAGCGCGAGACGATTCTGCGAGCCGAGTATCGCAACCTGGGCTTTCTGCTGGCAGAGTTCTGCAAGATGCCCGACTATACGGCAGTCACGGCGAGCCGTTTCATTCGCTATCAGGGCCTGGAGAATTATCTGAAGGCGCGGGAGCGGGGGAAGGGTGTCCTGGTACTGACCGGCCATCTCGGAGCGTGGGAGCTGTCGAGCTTCTACCACTCGCTGATGGGAATGCCGATGGGGATGGTGATTCGGCGGCTGGACAATCCGCTGGTCGACGCATTTGTAAACCGGATTCGCTGCTTGCGAGGCAACCGCGTGATTCATAAGGACGATTTTGCGCGAGGACTGATCGCGTCGATGCGTGCTGGTGAAACTGTTGGGATTTTGATGGACACGAACATGACTCCGCCACAGGGAGTGTTTGTGCCATTCTTCGGTGTGATGGCCTGCACCGCGTCGGGTGTGGCAAGGATTGCGGCCAAGACTGGCGCGGCGGTTCTGCCGGGATTTCTCCTGTGGGAGGAGAGCGAGCGGCAGTATGTGCTCCACTTTGGCGAGGAGTTGCCGGTGGTCCATACTGGGGATGCGGAGCAGGATGCGCTCTCCAACACAGCGGCGTTTACCGCGGCAATTGAAAGGTATGTGCGCAAGTACCCGACCCAGTGGCTCTGGATGCATCGTCGATGGAAGACCCGGCCTCCGGGTGAAGAGGGAATCTACTGATGGCAAGTATGAGTAAGGTCGCCGATTGGATCGGAGTAAGTGCGCCGCTGCTGGACGTGGAGATCAGGGAGGTCTCAAGCATTGAGACCGCAGGTGCGCAGTCGGTCGTATTTGCGATGGATAAGGAGACGCTGACGAAGGCCCTGGCATCGAAGGCGGGCGCGATTCTTGCGAACCGAAGCCTGGAGGATGCAGAGTTGCCGCTCGATCCGCGAGTGTTGTGGGTCGCAGAGGCACGATACGCGTTTGCGGTGGTTGGGCAGCGGCTTCGGGGGCGGGGTTTTGAGGCTGGAGTGCATCCTTCGGCCGTGGTTGGCCGAGAGGTAAAGATAGGCATAGGTAGCCGCATCGGACCAGGAGTCGTGCTGGAGGATGGCGCGGTCGTAGGGAGTGATTGCAATTTACTCGCGCGGGTCACGGTGCATTCCGGGACGGTCCTGGGCGACAGAGTGGTGGTGCAGGCTGGTGCGGTGCTCGGGTCAACCGGATTTGGATATGCCCGCAGTAGTGAGACGGGGGAGTATTTAATCTTCCCGCAGCAGGGAAAGCTGGTTATTGAGGACGACGTAGAGATCGGAGCGAATACGACGATCGACCGTGGAGCGCTTGGGGAGACTCGGATCGGACGCGGCACGAAGATCGATAATCTCGTTCACATCGGGCATAACTGCGTGATCGGCAAGAACGTGGTGATTGCAGCCCAGACAGGGATCTCGGGGTCAAGCGTCGTCGAGGATGGGGCGATTCTTGGCGGTCAGGTGGGGATTGGCGAGCATGCGACCGTGGGCACAGGCGTGATCCTGGGCGGCGGCGCTGGAGTGCTGAGCGGAAAGAAGATGCGCGGGCCGGGCGAAGTATTCTGGGGCCGGCCGGCGAGACCGCTCAAGGAGTACCTGCGGGACCTGGCGCGATTGAAGCGAGGGAAGGCGTAACTGGATCAAAAAGAGAGAGACTGATAAAAAACCTCGCGTCCGTCTCATCCTCTTATCTGTCTTTATCTTTTTGATCACCGTTACGCAGTTCGCGTAGAGTTTGTCAGGTAGATTGCGTGGTGGATGATGGCAATTGTTGTGGTTGGCGGGCACACGAGAAATATCGGCAAGACAAGTGTGGTGGCCGGGCTGATTGCAGCGCTGCCGGAGATGCACTGGACGGCGTTCAAGATTACGCAGTTCGGGCATGGAATGTGTTCTGCCAATGGAGAGCCGTGTGACTGCGAGACGGCCGAGCACACGGTTGCTGTAAGCGAGGAGCGAGCGGGCGGCGATAGCACGACGGACTCAGGGCGGTATCTGGCAGCGGGTGCGGTGCGGTCGTTCTGGGTGAGAACGCGGCAGGGCGATCTGTCGGAGGCGATGCCCCGGATTCGCAAAGAGATTGCGCAGGCAGAGAATGTGGTGATCGAGTCGAACAGTATCTTGCGGTTTCTGCGCCCGGATCTTTATCTAAGCGTGCTGGACCCCGAGACAGCCGACTTCAAAGACTCGGCGAAATACTTTCTGGACCGCGCCGATGCTGTCCTGGTCGCCGAGGGTGAGTTGGGGCGGCCGGAGTGGAAAGGAATTTCGTTGAAGCTCGTTGCAGGGGCGGCGGTTATCGCGATGCGGCCTCCGGTCTACGTGACCAATGAGGTGCTGGAGTTTGTCAGAGCACGCCTATCGATTCGAATCGCAGTGTAGTACAGCGATTTTCAGATGGATGCGACCGGCAGAAGCATGATGTCTTCCACCAGGCCAATCTCTTTTTGAACAAAAGGTTCGGCGTAGCGCACACCGGCGAGCAGTCCATAGTGCCGTGCTTCGGCAAAGGTGCGTTCGCGAATCTCTTCTTCCGGAACAAAGAGGCCAGCCCCTGGCGACTGTGTGCCGTACTGCGAACGGTAAGCCAGCAGAGACTGCAACCGCTGCTCGGCGAACGGCGTGATGTCGACGACGAAGGTGGGACGGACATCGGCGTACAGGCTGGCATAGAGAATCTTGAAGGGGCGGTGCGGTAGGGTTGGCTCACCTGCGGTTTCGACCTTGGCAAGCCCGCTGACAAAGCACGCCTCATAGCCCAAGTGTTGCCGTGGTGTAGTGGTCGGGATGACGACCCTGCCAGTAGGGAAGGATCACGACGCGAGGACGCAGACGACGCAGGACAGCGGCAACTTTGAGGCGGTTCTCGTACGTGTTTTGCACGTTGCCGTCGGGCAGGTCAAGCGCTTCGCGATGCGCAACGTTGAGGATGCGTGCTGCCGCAGAGGCTTCGTCTGCGCGGTCGGCGGCGGTGCCACGGGTTCCGGATTCGCCCTGTGTCAGGTCCAGAATGCCGGTACGCCAGCTCCGCGCCTGCATGGCAAGGAGCGTGCCGCCGCAGGTCTGCTCCACGTCGTCGCGGTGAGCGGCGATGGCAAGAATGTCTAGGGTCTGCATGATGGTTATGCTAGCAGGGAGATATTGCTTTAGTTGGCCGCGTCGGTGACGGCGTCCAGGTAGGCGACATCAAGGGCTGTGCCCTGCACAATGATGTTCACGTTGTTGATCTCAGAGCCGTCGACGGTATTGAAGGCGTGAACCTGGCCACCGTATGCGGTGTAGATCTTGTTGAAGCCCTGTACCCAGCACAGACCGGTAAGGTCCCCATAGTAGTACTGATTTTGGTTGGTGTTCGGATACGGAACCACAGCCGTCGCGGAGCCTTGCGTAACGAAGGGAACGATGGATGGGGTCAGGGCGCCGAGGTCGAATCGCGTGAGGCAGTTGTAGTTTGCCGTCTGGTCGGTGATGCCTTTTGCTGCGCGGGCAGCGCGCTCGCCGGTGGCACAGAACTGCGAGCCGATCCACAACGTGTTGTTGTCGGCGAAGAGCATCTTGGTGTGCGTACCATCGGAGATGGAGTACTGACCGGTGACGGTATTGCTCGCCAGACTGATCGTCGAGAGGTTCCCGGCGAAAAGGCCGTCGGGTTGTATCTGCTGGCCCGAGACGTAGAGCGTGACTCCGTCTGAGAGAGCCGCTGTCACGCCCCCGGGGACCAGTACCTGGTTTGAAAAGGAAGATGCATCCGGCACCGCCGTCGGAATATTGTTGAACTCGAGCACTCCGGGCAGCAGGTAGGTGACGCTTGACGTTGTTCCCCCGCACTCCTGGCCGCAGTTGAGAACGTAAGCAGCGGTTCCATCGAGCGAGAAGTACGCTCCTATCGGGCGATCGAAGGCGTTAGCATGGTTGCCGGTATTCACCGGAACGACGCAATAGACGGGAAGGTTGAAGGGCTCGCAATCCGCAGCGCCGAGCGCCGCGTCTGCTGCGGTCGAGGTCGGGAACTGGTTGTCGTCGTTCAGCTTCACAACGCGATAAACCGTATTGGAGTTGCGAACCATGGCGAGCACAACCGTATCGCCCTGGTTGACGACGACCTGAAACACGTTGGGCAGAATCAGTCCATAGGTGCGCCCGGTGGTGTTGTCGATGATGCCTAGCTGTCCGATGCTCTCCTCAGCAGAATAAACGTGGCCGAAGGTGGGGGGAACTGCGAGACCGGTGGACTTGGCTGGGAAGCTGCCCCCGGATCCCGAGACAGACTCCTTGCCGTAGTTGACGATCTGGATATCTCCGAGAGCACTGGAGTAGACGTAGCCCGTGATCTCAGCCGGAAAGTTCAGGATCATGTTGGGAAAGCCTGAGGAGTAGCCGGAGATGGAAAAGGTCTTCGTGTTCTCGATGTTCGTACGAAGGTCTCGCTTGGCATCGACGATCTGCAGACTGCCGCCGGTCAGGCCGTTGCCCGTGACCGAGATCATGACGCGATTGGCGAGCAGGCTCGGAGGAACCGGTCGGTTGGCGAAGGTAAACTCGGGAAACTTGTAAGCCAGGAATGTGTCGCTGTGGCAGGAGGTGAGACCAGCGGTCGCGAAGGCGAGCAGGAGACCGCACAATATCTGGGCGCGCAGAGACTTGATAAAGAGACTTCGATTCTTCAACGGTAACCAACTCCAACCCGAGCGAAGCGGCGTGTTTTACGTCCGCTACTCTATGCTCAGTATAACAAAGGAAACAACGGAAAAAGGGGTTCGGAGTGGCGGAATTGAGTAGTCGTGGAGACGTGTTTGGAGCACGTATCGATGTAGCTTAGGATGAATGCAAAGGGCTGGAGACAACGATGGCAGATAGTTTAGACAAAGCACAGGGTAGTTCCGATGCCGGGAAGGCGGCAATTGACCGTCTGTTTGCGGGGGGTACCGTGCTTTGCGATGGCGCGATGGGCACAATGTTGTATGCCCGAGGCATCTTTATCAACCGATGCTATGACGAACTCAACCTGTCCCAGCCAGAGCTCGTCCGCGAGATTCACGCAGAGTATCTGCAGGCAGGCGCAGAGGTTATCGAAACCAACACCTTCGGAGGCAACGCGTTTCGGCTGGAGATGCATGGCCTGAAAGATAAGGTGCGCGAGATCAACGTGGCCGGCGTGCGGCTGGCACGGGAGTGCGTCAATCAGATTCGCGACAAGCAGGCCAGCGAGGCCTTTGTTGCTGGTGCGATTGGACCTCTGGGCGTACGGCTCGAGCCGTTGGGCAAACTCAGCAGGGACGAGGCGCGCGCGGCGTTTGCGGATCAGATTCAAGCGTTGGTGGAGGGTGGTCCCGGAGTTGGCGCCGATCTGTTGATCGTCGAGACGATGACCTCCCTGGTGGAGGCGGAGCAGGCGATTCTGGCAGCCCGTAGTGTCGCTCCCGGAGTTCCTGTCGTCGTGATGATGACCGTCGATGAGGATGGGAACTGCCTCGATGGTGCGTCGGCCGAGACTGCAGCGATGAAGCTGACGGCCTGGGGCGCGGATGCGGTCGGATGCAACTGCAGCGCAGGCCCGGCAACCGTGCTCAGCGTGATTGAACGGATGCGTCCTGTGACGACCAAACCCCTGGCCGCGATGCCGAATGCAGGGATTCCACGCGCGGTGGAGGGCCGCACGATCTATCTCACCTCGCCCGAGTACATGGCGAGCTTTACGCGAAAGCTGGTCAAGGCGGGCGCGAGCATCGTAGGCGGATGTTGTGGAACCACTCCGAGCTACACCCGGGCCATGAAGAGTTCCCTGCGTGCCCTCGAAGCGATGGAGGGTGGCGCTCAGGTGATGGAGAACGCCGATCCGGGCAAGGCAGCAACGAAGGCAGCCAGTAAGGTCGAGCCGCCTGCACTGGCAGAGCGGTCGAAGATCGGTGCGATGGTGGCGGCGGGCAAGTTCGTCACCATGGTGGAGATTGTGCCACCCAAGGGAATTGACTGCAGCAAGGAGCTTGACGGCGCGGCGCAGATGCACAAGCTGGGAGTAGACGCGATCAACGTGCCGGACTCCCCGCGCGCCAGTGCACGGATGAGCGCGCAGAGCCTGTGCGTTCAGATTCAACAGCACGTGGGAATCGAGACAATCCTCCACTACACCTGCCGCGATCGAAACGTATTAAGCATTCAGAGCGATCTGCTGGGTGCTTCCTCGATCGGACTGAAGAACATCCTCTGTCTTACGGGCGATCCGCCGAAGCTTGGCAACTATCCGAACGCGACCGCGGTCTTTGATGTCGACGCAATTGGGCTGGTGAACATCGTCCACAATCTGAACTACGGTTTGGATATAGGAAGCAACTCGATCGGCGCCTCAACCGGCTTCTCAATCGCTGTGGCGGCAAATCCTGGTGTGCAGGATATGGACCAGGAGGTGCGCCGGTTTGCATTCAAAGTAGAGGCTGGCGCCGAGTATGCGATTACGCAGCCGGTCTTCGATCTGCGCGTGCTCGAAGAGTTTCTGCGCCGCATCGAACAGTTCCGCATCCCGGTAATTGCAGGCATCTGGCCGCTGACGAGTCTGCGGAATGCTGAATTTATGAAGAACGATCTGCGTGTGAGCATGCCCGAAGCGATCATGACGCGGATGGGTGCAGTGATGAATCCGGAGGCGGCCCGTGCCGAGGGCGTGAGGATTGCGCAGGAGATGTTGGCAGAAGCGCGACCGATGGTGCAGGGTGTGCAGGTAAGTGCGCCGTTTGGCCGCTACAGTGTTGCCGCCGATGTGTTGGGCCTGAGTGGGGATAACAAATGAGGGTTTGGTTGAGGTCGCATAATGGCTAACTTTGAGGAGCAGTTGACGGCACTGGAGTCGGTAGTGGAAAGGCTCGAGCGAGGGGATCTTTCGCTCGAAGACTCGGTGCGCTTGTTCGAGGAAGGTATAAAACTCTCAGACGCCTGCAAAACAGAGCTGGAAGCCGCAGAGGGAAAGATCCAGATCCTGGTAGAGCAGCGCGGACGCGGCGGCATGAAGGCAGTCGATTTTGATACGGCAGGGGATGCCGAAGAAGACAAAGAGTAGGCGGGTGGTCTAGCGGTCGCGGGTGGTGACGAAGCCTGGAACCCAAAGCAGCGCGCGCTTGGCCTCAGAGTACGGCAGCTCGGCGATGGTGAGGCGGGCAGCCTCCGCATAGGCGCAGGCGGTATCCATGGCGTAGTCGATGGAGCCGTGCCGATGCAGGATCTCAAGAATCTGCGGGTGGGAAACATTTTCGAAGCTGCGATCTGCGAGCACCGTGCGGATCGCTTCCCGGTCCGCACCAGTCCCACGCTCAAGCGCATGGATCACAGCCAGCGTAGCCTTGCCCTCGCGAAGGTCGCTCGCAACCGGTTTGCCTAGGACATCTTCAGCCGCAGTCAGGTCCAGCACATCGTCGACGATCTGGAACGCCAGCCCCAGGTTGCGGCCGTATTCGCCAAGCCGTGACTCAATCTCGTCGTGATCGCCAAAACCGTGTCCAGGCGTGATCGCCGCACCAAGCTGCATCGACACCTTGAACAGGCAAGCCGTCTTGCGGAAGATGAGATCGAAGTACTCCTCTTCGTTGATGAGATGGCCGAGCTTCTGCATCTGCAGCAACTCGCCCTCTACCATCTGCTGAGTCAGCGAGATCAGCAGTTCGAGCACCCTGAAGTTTCGCTCTTCGAGCGCCGAGCTGAACGCCTGCATATAGAGCCAGTCGCCTGCCAGAACGCATTTGGAGTTGCCCCACGTGGTGTTCGAAGACGGTCGCCCCCGGCGCGTGTCTGCCTCGTCGATAATGTCGTCGTGCACCAGCGTCGCCGTGTGCAGCATCTCGACGACCGCGCCCAGCCGTATGCGGCTCTCGCTGGTACACCCAAGCGCCTTGGCCGAAAGTAGCAGCAACAGCGGCCGAATGCGCTTTCCACCGCCTGCGATCAGGTACCGTGCAATGTCGGTGATGACCTCGACATTCGAGGCCGATTGCCGTGCGAAGTCCTGTTCAATCGCGGCAAGGTCGTCACGAAGGAGTTCGAAGACTTCGGCTGCGGTCGCAATGGAGAGCGTACTCACTCGTCGATTAAGAGTATCAGGATGTGGATTTGGCTACAGTTTCCATGCCAAAAATTGGAAGAAAATGTTGATGGGGGCAACGGTCGAGGCCCAAATTGGCAATTCAAGCCGCTGTGCCCCCTTCAGTTAGAGCGAAAATTCGTGAACTGCAGCTCCACCCCGATGTCCTTCGCTCGCAGCAGCGCCATCACCTCCTGCAGCACATCGCGGTCCTTGCTGACCACGCGAACCGTGTCGCCTTGTATGCTCGCCTGCGCCTTCTTCTTCGAGTCCTTGATCGCCGCGACGATGATCTTCGCCTTCTCCGACGGAATCCCCTGCACCAGCTTGATCTTCTGCCGCACGCTGGAGTTTGCCGCCGGCTCCAGCTTTTCAAACTCAAGGTTCTTCAGCGAAACCCCGCGCTTGACCAGCTTCTGCGAGAGAATCTCGATGACCGCCTTCAGCTTGTATTCGTCCTGTGAAGCCAGCTGAATCGTGTCCGTGCCCTCAAGCTCGATCTTCGACTTCGAATCTTTCAGATCGAAGCGCGCATGAACCTCCTTCGAGGCCTGATCGATCGCGTTCTTTACTTCCTGAAGCTCTACTTTGCTCACTACATCGAAGCTATTATCGGATGCCATAGGTGTCTTCTTTCGCGTGGTCTGGGTCGATCTCTATTATGTCAGCGCTTTGTTCCATCAACGCGTGCCGGGGAAGAGATTTTTGAAATTTGCATTCGTAACTGCCCCCAGCTCTTCCAGTGAGATGCCGCGCAGGGCCGCCAGGGCTGCCGCCGTATGGGTTACCAGCGCCGGTTCATTGCGTTGGCCACGCAGCGGAATCGGCGCCAGAAAAGGAGCGTCCGTCTCCACCAGAATCCGGTCAGCCGGAGCCAGCACAGCGGCGTCGCGAATCGCCTGCGACTTCGGATACGTCAGATTCCCTGCAAACGAGAGGTAGAAGTTCGCCGCAAGCGAGCGTTCCGCCTGCTCCACCGTGCCCGAAAAACAATGCATGATGCCGCTCAGCCCGGTCGGCGTCCAATGTTCGGCGATCAGCGCCAGCAGGTCCTCCCAGGCGTCGGCCTGGCCAAATCTCTCCTTGGCCTGCGGGGTCGCCAGCTCGCTCGTGCGGCAGTGGATAACGATCGGCTTGCGCAGCCCGGCCGCAAGCTGCATCTGTGCGACAAACGCCCGCTGCTGCGTCGGCAACATCCGGATTCTCGACGTGGTAGTAGTCCAGGCCGATCTCGCCGACCGCGATGCACGTTCGTGCGCAGCGAGGGAGCCAGTCTCTCAAGCGCCTCCGAGGTCGCACTCGCGGCCTCCTGCGGATGAATCCCCGCGCTCGCATACATAGTCGGCAGCCCCGCGCCACTCATCGTCGTGGCAATCTCAAGCGCCCGATGCATCGTCGCCGGGCCTTCGCCAATGCCGATCGCAAGAATCGTATGAACTCCGGCATCATAGGCGCGGCGCAAAACCTCGTCGCGTTCGGTTGGAGTCTCAGTATAAAAATCAAGGTGCGCGTGCGTGTCGGTCAAAGTCATCGTCCTCTTCAGGCTAATGCATCGCCGCACAATCGCGATACGATGGCAGCATGAGAGAGATAACACGGCGAGAGATGTGTGTGGGCCTGTCGGCACTGGCGGCGATGGGCGCGGCAGTAGATAGCCGAGAAACAGATGCCCAGACAGCCACTGCACCCACGGCAGCAGGAATGCTCTCACAACCGAAGGTATTCACCCCTGAGCAGATGCGGTACGCAAGCTGCCGAACGGTGGCCAGAGTCGCGACGTACTGCGCGGCACCCTGCCCACCGGCGAAGTAGTCGCCGTGCATGAGTCCGAGCAACCGGCAGCAGCAACCCAACCCGCCGCACACCATCCAGCACTCAGAGATCATCGTCGTGATTGAGGGTACGATGGCATTCGAGCACAACGGCAGGTCGGATAAGGCCGGCCCAGGAGGCGTCATCTTCGTCGCGCCCGGAACGCTGCATACTGTAAAGAACGTCGGCGACGACGCCGCGAAGTACTGTGTCATCCAGGTAGGCGGCGACACAAAACCGTAGTTTGTTCCGCAGGCAGCAGAACAAAAGCTTGTCACTCTGACCCTGAGCTTGTCGAAGGGGAAGAACCCCACCATCTGCTTTTGCAGTTGCTTGTTCTTCCTTAAAGCCGCGAGGCCGTTCTACTTCAACCGCGACCCCAAAGCGATCTCTTCCCCAAAGGTAGCCAGCACCGGCTTGCCATTCTCTCCAGCCGAAGCCGCCAGCAGCATCCCATGCGACTCCAGCCCCCGCATCTTGCGCGGAGCCAGATTCGCGATCACCACAATCCGCCGTCCAATCAACTCCTCCGGCGTATACCACTCTGCGATGCCCGAGAGAATCTGCCGCTTCTCATAGCCCAGATCAACCTCAAGCCGCAGCAGCTTATCCGCCTTGGGAATCCGCTCGGCCACCACGATCTGCGCCACGCGAAGATCGATCTTCACAAAATCATCAATCGCAATCTGCGGCGTATCGGGTGTACTGGAAGCTGCAGCAGAGGTCGCGAACACGCCAGAGGCAGGAGCCTCCGTGTGCGAAGGAGTACCGGTGCGCTCGGTGGTCAAAGCTGCGCTCGCGGCAACCTGCGCCCCTGGATTCGGTTCGTTCAGCGCCGAGGTCCGCGGCGGCGCGCCGGGATGCGTCGGGTCGGTCGGCACTGGCGCAGCGTTGGCAGTCTTCTCGTCAACGAGCTTCGAAGGTTCAGGCTTGGTCGGAGCGGAGTTTGATTCCATATCAGTCATAATCTGCGCGAGTCCTTTGTCTGCTCGAGGAAAGATGGGGGCAAGCTCTCCCAGTTTGATGCCGGGTTTCAAGCCACCCCACTCAAGATTTTTCAATTCGCCATTTTTTGCGGCAACTTCAATGTCGCCGAGACCCAATTGCACCCAGACTTTTGCTGTGGCGTAGGGGAGCACCGGGTGAAGTAGGGCCGTAATGATGCGAATCGATTCGGCGGCGATGTAGAGGATTTGGCTCAGATGAATAGGGTCTTTGATCTTCCAAGGTTCGTTCTCGCTAATGGACCGATCAACCCTAGCGATAACGGTCCAAAGTGATTCGATTGCCTTAGCAAAGTCATATTTGGATAACCTTGAGTGCCAACTGTCGACTGGCTCATTGAAGAGTCCATCAACTCTGGCTGCTTCTAGAGTCAACTCATCTGGAGACCTTGAAAAATATGTTTTGGGAAAAAGGTTGAAGAAACTTGAAGGGGTTGGACCCTCCGGAACAACGCCTTCGAAGTATTTCTGAATCATCGACAGCGTTCGACTGACAAGGTTGCCATAGCCATTAGCTAAATCCGCGTTGTAGCGGGTGATCATCGCGTCGAAACTAAAGCTGCCATCCTGCCCAAACGGAATCTCGCGCAGCAGAAAATAACGGAGTACGTCGGTCGCGAAGAGGTCTTGATCGCGCGTGGTGGAATCAGGGAATTGTTTGGCGTAGACCTCTTTGCCGAAGGCGTCAAGAATCGTCTCGGTACGGACGATGTTGCCCTTCGACTTCGACATCTTGCTGTCGTCGAAGAGAAGCCAGCCATGAGCAGTGACCGCTTTCGGTAAACGCAAGCCAGCGGCGAGGAGGAAAGCCGGCCAGTAGATGCAATGCTGACGCGTAATCTCCTTCGCCATAATGTGAACATCGGCTGGCCAGTATCTCTTGAACTCTTCTTGTTTGGCAGGATCGTCACTGCCATAACCGACAGCCGTCATGTAGTTGGCAAGCGCATCAAGCCAGACGTAGATGACATGCTTCTGTTTCGTCTCGGAAGCAGCAGGCTCAGGAACAGGAATGCCCCACGTGAAACTGGAACGCGAGACCGAGAGGTCGCGCAGATTGCCCGGTACGTACGGCTTACCGTCCGCAGAAAGAGCAATCACTTCGCCACGTTCCGTGGCTTCAGCAACATTTCCGCGCAGAAAGCTGAGAACCTCGTTCTTGCGCGACTCAGGCTTGATCGCGAAGGTATCGGACTCGATCAGATCAATAAGGGGAAGCTGGTATTCACTAAGCCGGAAGAAAAAGTTCTCCTCTGTGACGGTCTCGGTGGGCTTCCCGTCAGGTCCGAGCACGCCGGGAGGCCCTTCAACAAAGATCTCCTCGCCGACAGAGTACTGGCCGGTATAGGAACTCAGGTAGATCTTGCCGCGTTCATGCAGAAGCGAGAACAGGCGCTGGGCGCCCTGCTGGTGGCGCGGCTCGGTCGTGCGAATGTAGTCGTCGTAGGTAAGGCCCATGCGGTCCCAAAGGTTGCGGAACTCGATGGAGACGCGATCGGTGAACTCCTGCGGGGCAATACCTGCCGCTGCGGCACTGCGTTCAATCTTCTGGCCATGCTCGTCGGTGCCGGTAAGGAAGAACGTGTCGTCCCCAAGCAGGCGATGGCGCCGCGCGATGACGTCCGCCACGATCGTCGTATAGGCGTGGCCGATGTGAGGGCGCGCGTTGACATAGTAGATCGGGGTGGTCAGATAGAACGTTTGCTTGGACATGGGCCAGCGCTCAGTTTATCAGGGTGGGCACAGAAGGCCCGCAGGAAGGAGAGCTCGACTGGACAAAAATAAAGTTCAAAAAGTTGGCAGATTTTTCGAGGCCCAGAAACATGGTGCAACCCACCACGATTTACCACGCACTCACCACACAATCACCATCAAAAAACCACGTTCTGCACCACACTTTTTGCAAAAACCCATGCAAAAACCACCCTCCACCACAAACAAAAAAACTACTTCGTTGAGGTGGTCGATTCTGCAGAAGAAGAAGCCTCGGCGTCGGGGTCAGAGTGAGCCGCCGGAGCAACAGCCGGCACATCAGCCTCCGAAGCCTGTGCGATACGGGCAAGATTCAGGTGCTGTTCCATCGTGACGCGCGCCTGCGCCGGATTATGCGAACGAATCGCCCGGTAAATCTCGCGATGCATCTCTGCCGATTCCTTGAGATCGTTAGCATTAACAACGGTTTTGCTGCGGTACTCATAGAGATTTGCCGTAATAGTCTCCATCAGCGCGCCAAGAATAGGGTTGCCCGAAGCACGAGCAATCGTGCGATGAAAACGCACATCATGAATCAAGTATTCATGAGGATCAGTAAGTGCGGCGTACATCTCCGCGACCTCTTCCGCTAACTCTGCAATGTGCTCATCCGTGGCACGTTCAGCAGCAAGAGCAGCCACATTGGACTCAATGACAAGGCGGGCCTCAAACATCTGCCAGGGAAGAAAACCGTGCAGAACGCCGAGAACCGAAAGGGAACTGGAATCAAGCGCCGGAGGCCCGGAAGACACGAAAGTTCCAGCACCATGGCGGCTTTTGAGCACGCCCATGGCGGACAAAAAACCGATGCCGGCACGAAGACTGGAGCGGCTGATCTTTAGTTTGCGGGCGAGTTCACGTTCCGGAGGAAGACGATCACCAGGATGAACTTCGCCGCTGCTGATGAGGGAGCGAACGTGTTCGACGACCTGCATGGTGAGCTGGCTGTGACCGGTGACCTCGTCGTGTTGCTCTTTAACCTCTTTTTTCACGCTGAATGAAGCTCCTTGGACCTAGGCTTGAGAAGGGTAACACGGGAAGAAAGAGATAGTTAAGCGATCAGTACCGCTTCAATAAGACCAGCATGAGCCGAGTCTAAGTGGTACGGGAGACGCCGAGCTTTGGTACAAGCAGTTGGAAGATGACAAGCGCGGTGACATAGGCGAAAGCAGCAAGAACAAAGATCAGCATGGGATGAAGCGAGAAGAAGTGAGAGACGATCCAGGTAAAGATTGCTCCCCCCGCGGCACCTGCGGCGCCACCAATACCAACGACAGTGCTTACGCTCGTCGAAGGGAACATATCGGTTGAGGTGGAGAAGAGGTTGGCCGACCAGCCTTGATGGGCAGCGGTCGCTAAACAGAACAGACCGATGGCAGGCCACACGTTCGTGGGAAAAAGAGTGTGCATGTGCGGGACAAGCATGATGGGAAGCACGCAGACCGCACAGATGAGCAAAGCGAATTTACGGCCAGAGTTAACGCTGTGGCCATGTTTCATACGGAAGCCTGAAAGCCAGCCCCCAGTGATGGAACCGACTGTAGCAGCGGTATATATAACGATCAATGGATATTTAACTTGGTTTAAATTGAGGTTGTAGTTGTCGTTGAGAAATTTGGGGAGATAGAAGAGGTAGAACCACCAGATAGGATCGGTGATGCATTTTGCGATGCAAAAGGCCCAGAAGCCACGGTGGCGGAGAAGGATGGAGTAGATGGGGCCGCCCTGGGTGACGGGGGCGAGATTGACCTGGGTCTGGGTGGCTCCGCGGCGGAGTTTGTTGTAGGGGAAGATAAGCCAGACGACCGCCCAAACGAGTCCCATGGAGCCAGTGCAGAGGAAGGCCGCGTGCCAACCCCAGCGGGCAGTGACGGCCGCGATGAGGATGGGTGCGATGAAAAAGGAGGCGTTGGTGCCTGAGTTGAAGAGACCAGTGGCGAGGGCGCGTTCTTCTGAGGGAAACCATTCGGTCGTAGCCTTGATGGCAGCTGGGAAGTTGCCGGACTCGCCGAGGCCGAGGAAGACCCGGGCGATGCAAAAGCCAGCGACGCTGGTGACGATGGAGTGGCTGATGGAGGAGCATCCCCAGATGAGGATGGCGAGGGCATACCCGGTTTTGGTACCCAACTTGTCGATGATGCGGCCCGCAAAGAGGAAGCCAACGCCGTATGCGATCTGGAAACAGATGAGGATGCGTCCGTAGTTGAGGTCGTAGACGGTTTGATGGGTGTGATCGAGGCCGGGAATCCAGCCCATAAAGGGGAGATGGAGCAGCGGCTCGATGAGAGAAAAGACCGAGCGGTCCATGTAATTGATGGTGGTGGCGAGGAAGAGAAGACCGCAGACCACCCAGCGGATGTTTGATTTTTCCGGGACTGTGGTGGTGAAGCCAGAGTTGGAGAGGCTGGCGGCTTGGGTCGGCATTAAGGTGGGGACTCCCGCTGAAATGTTGGTCTGACCATGGTTGAAGGGGTTTAGGCCCCGGTCGATGTATGTCGAGTTGAGGATAGTCTTTGTTGGGCGGTTTGTGTCAAGAAATGGTTTGTGGTGGGAACGAATTGATAGGACCACGGGAGAGAGGCTATGAGACTGGGGTACAGATTAGGTTTGGTGGTTTTACTGATGTACGGGGTTGCGCGGGCGCAGGGATTGAAGACGATTACGGTTGGCGCGGCGGGTGCTGACTTTACGACGATTCAGGCGGCGGTCACTGCTGCTCCGGATACGGGTGTGGTGATCAGGATTCGCCCCGGGGTGTATCGCGAGGTGGTGCATGTGGACAAGCCTAAGATCCAGCTTCGCGGAGACACGGACGACTGGACCAAGGTGGTGCTGGTGTATGGAAACAGTGCGGCGTCGACGTGTGGGACCAGATGCTCAGCGACGTTGTTTGTGACGGGCAATGATTTTTTTGCCGGGAACATGACGATTGCGAACGACTACAGCAAGACGAGCGATGTGCCGTCGCAGGCGGTGGCGCTGTCGCTGCGTGCCGACCGGGCGGTGCTGCGGCATGTGCGCCTGCTGGGCGCGCAGGATACGCTGTACGCCTCAAGCATGGGGTGTATGCAGGGGGCGTTGCCGGGGGATAACTGTGTGACGGGGCGTCAGTACTACTCGGACTGCTATATCGAGGGGCATGTGGACTTCATCTTCGGCGATGCCAAGGCGGTATTTGAGAGGTGCGAGATTCGCAGCATCGCGCATAAGGAGGGCGGGTACCTGACGGCGCAGAGCAATACGAGGGCAGGGCAGGACGCGGGGTATGTCTTTAACCATTGCAGGATCACGTCGGATCAAGATGCGGGCGACGTGTACCTGGGACGGCCCTGGCGGGACTATTCGACGGTGATCTTTATTAATACGAAGATCGAGGCGCCGATTGTGGCGGCGGGGTGGTCCGAGTGGAAGGACGCACCGCAGCCGCGGCTTCCGATGGCGACGTATGCGGAGTTTAAATCGACCGGGTTGGGAGCGAATCCGGAGGCGCGGGAGCCGTATTCGAAGCAACTGACAGCGGCAGAGGTGAAGAAGTACGAGACGAAGGCTTATCTTGCAGGAGCAGATGGGTGGGATCCTACGGCAGTGAAGTAGGAGTTTTTCTGGAAAGGGTAAAAGTCAAGAGGTGAGGACGGACCAATGGGCGGTGGATAAGGTGACTCTTCGGTTTTTACCAGGAGTTGTGGTGGTGTCCTAATTTGGTTTTTGGTGGTGGGACTAGTGTTAGGTGGAGTGATTGCTGTTAGGGGGCCGAGTCCACTCAGACAAGTCCATCGTAATGGTTTCGTCTCCATTCTCGCCTACCCCGTCGATAGTGTTGACCAACGCTCTACAGAGGAAATGGAAATTAGTAGTCTGCGGGTTGTCGAAAACATCTCTGTAATGCAGCGTCCCGGCGACATGCGCGAAAGCTTTCCCGGCTTCAAGGTCGCTAGTCTGAAAGTCGAAGACGGTTATTGGGATTTGCCACGGTTCTGTGATGAATTCAGTGTCCGATTTGATTGTGATTGGGATAGTCATAGAAACCGTTCTCTCGCGCAGCATAAAAGGCCGATGCTGCGTCTTGGTAATGGTATAGATAGCGGAGAGAGAAACATTGAACGCGTGCGTTATTCCGTAGTTAGAGACCTTAAAGTCTAAGTTCCCAAATATCTTCTTTGATTCCCGGTTCGGTTGGAATAAGCTCGACATCCAGACGCGCCCGTTCCTTGCTGATAAACGTGTTAACTTGCAGTCTTACCGCCCTGAGCGTCTTGAGAGCCATGATTCCAGCCCATCCAGCAACAATCGCCAGCACCCAGTTTGGAATATTTGCCGGGGCGTAGAGTTCGCGCCATTGGTAAGGCTTGGCTTGGGCGTTTTGCTCTTGTTTGCCGGAACCTCTTGGTACTTGGAGAACGGGAAGCGATTGGCTTTGAGTTTGGTTTGGTTGGGTTTGCTGTCCCTGCTTATCCCTATTCCCTTCGACTTGGGGCCGTGCAAGATTCAACCCCAAGAGGAACATACCGATTATCAGCAGACTTTTCAGCATAATTCGATAATTGTACCCCAAAAACAACTTGACTCCCTGTAATTTTTGGGGTACAGTAATTGCAGTGAGGAAGTCATGGCAAACGTACTCAGCACGGACAAGAAAATCGCGGTAATCGGCGCATTGGCAGAGGGTTCCAGCATCCGCTCCATCGAGCGGATTACCGGAGTCCACCGCGATACGATCATGCGTCTTGGGGTTAGCGTTGGGCAGGGTTGCACTGCCATGATGGATACGAAGATGCGGAACCTTTCGTGTAAGCGGCTGGAGATGGACGAAATTTGGGGCTTTGTGGGGAAGAAGGATCGCAACGTAAAGAATGGCGATTCAATGGAAGTTGGCAGCGTTTGGACGTTCTGCGCTATCGACTCGGATACAAGGCTGGTTCCTGCATTCATGGTTGGGCTGCGTGACCCTGCTACGGCAAAAGCCTTTGTGAAGGATGTAGCGGGGCGTATGGCAAACCGTGTACAGGTGTCTACGGACGGCCTCAAGGCTTATGTCGCGGCGATGGACAACGCTTTCGGCACCGAAGTTGACTACGCCCAAATCATAAAAATATACGGCAACGATCAGGTGGACAATCGCCGCTATAGCCCACCTTCGGGCGTCAAGTCCGCTCAGAAACTCATCTATACGGGCAATCCAGATGAAGACCTCATCTCGACTAGCTACATTGAACGGCTGAATGCTACTACCCGCCTTCACATGCGTCGTCTCACCCGTCTTACGCTTGCATTTAGTAAGAAGCGTGAGAATTTCGTTGCTGCGGTTGGGCTGCACTTTGCCTATTACAACTTCGTAAAACGTCACAATACACTCCGCTGCACTCCCGCTATGGCTGCGGGTGTATCTAGCTCTACGTGGAGCGTGGCGGACTTGGTGGAGGCCACGGCATGACCCAAAATGATCCTACCTTTGATTGGGTAACTGCGAGAGCGAACTGCTCAGCGTCTGAAGTGTATCGGGACTTCGTGCTACAGATAAAACGCGATGTTGGAATACGCAACGGAGCTTTATCTGGAAAAGAGCGAAGGCATGAAGTGAACTTCAATTTTAATGGGGGATATAAACCCACTAGTATCATCGTTGTCGCCCAAGCGGGTAGTCAATATCTCGCTGAAACGCGGCTGGCACACGCAATTTTTACCAAAATTGCGGAAGGAATTTCTGTTGAATATGCAGATGGTAAAACGCTGGTAGGTCTGCTGACCTTATCTCAGGATGGCGAATGTCGGCTCAAGGTTGACGGTGTGGAATATAGTTTTTGGCAGTTTCGCAAGCTGGCCTTAGAGCCTATTTTTTTCGATGCCATTAAGGAATATAGGGAATGAACTATATTGACGAACTCCGCGAGATCATCCATAGGTTGCACGGGGCCACCGCCACGCATGTAGAGAGTGTGCCTGTAGCCGAGACATTCAACGGGCAAACCATTTGGGATGGCGTCGTGGAGGTATTCGACCTTCACGGCCATCCTGGTACGCACAGAGTCTATGCGTGGTCGCACGAAACGGACGACCCTAGCGACCCAAAGCGACACGTCACGGTATTGCACCTTCCGCCCGTTGTATCCCCAATAACAGCCGTCAGAGCCGCCATCGTGCAGGAGTACAAAAACAATGCCGAGCCAGCCTAAGCCGAAACCAGTTGGACGCCCTAAGCTCCCGAAGGGAAACGCCAAAGCTGAGATGCTACGCATTCGGGCCACGACCGATGAATTGAAGGCATTCGACAAGGCGGCCAAAGCCAGCAAACAGAAACGATCCGAATGGATACGGAGTACGTTGAATGCCGCTGCCCAAGGGTAAGGATTTCAAATTAGGACACCACCGGAGTTGTGGTGAGTTGTAGTGGATTTTGGCTCTCTCCGGGTTTTTCTTCTGGTTTCAACGGAGTTCTTCTCCAATTCCGGAGGCTGAAAGACGATTTTTGGAACACAAAAAGATGGTGAGATCGTGGTCGTTCGTGTGGTCTTTGTGGTGAGTTCGCTGGCTGAGGAACGCACCCATTTTTTCCCTTGATCCTGAGCCGGTTTCGGTATCAGAGTCTCCTGACCTGCTATCACTCCTTCGGGTTCTTTGGACGCTCTTCCAATGTTCTTCTGGGGGCTTTCGTAGGCTTGGGGACGTTCCAGGGCGAACTGGTTGGCTTGGGCCAGCAGATTTACCGCTCCGGCCTCGAAGAGCGCTGGGGTGGAGATGGGGTGCGGCTGCACGGTATCATCGCTGACGTGAGCAAAGAGTTGACGACAGACAGGGTTGAAGTAGGGCAGATGATGGATCGGCTGCGGGCGGGGGATGTGCGCGCACTGGCTCGAGCGGTGTCGGTGGTGGAGGATGGCGGTGCGGTGGCGAGGGAGCTGCTTGCTGCATGCCGGGGGTCGGGCGGGCGCGCGTTGCGGGTGGGAGTGACGGGGCCTCCAGGGGCGGGCAAGAGCACGCTGGTGGACCAGATGGCGCGATGGCTGCGTGCGGAGGGGCAGAGTGTCGGGGTGGTGGCGGTGGATCCGTCGAGTCCTTATACGGGGGGAGCGTTGCTGGGAGACCGGATTCGGATGCAGGGGTTTGCCGGAGATGACGGGGTGTATATCCGGAGTATGGCTTCGCGTGGAGCGGTGGGGGGGGTGGCTCGTGCGGCGGCGGATGTTGCGAGGGTGATGGAGGCGGCAGGACGGCAGACGATTCTGATTGAGACGGTGGGGGTGGGGCAGGATGAGGTTGACGTGATTGGGTTGGCCGATGTGACGGTGCTGGTACTGGTGCCGGGTATGGGGGATGAGGTGCAGAGCCTGAAGGCCGGGGTGATGGAGGTGGCCGATATCTTTGCGGTGAATAAGAGCGACCGCGGGGGAGCGGAGCTGGTGGAGCAGGAGATTGTTGCGATGCAGGGGTTGGTTGCGGAGCGCGGTGGGTGGGTTCCTCCGGTGGTGAGGACGGTGGCGACGACCGGGGAGGGAGTGAAGCAGTTGATGGAGGCGGTGCGGCGGTGTGCGACCGAGCGGGTGGGGCGGCGGGTGCGGAGTTCGGTAGCGACGGACGGGTTGCGGCTGGATCACCTGGGTGTGGCGGTGAAGAGTATTGCGGCGGCGCGGGGGTTCTATGAGGCGCTGGGGCTGGTGGTGAGCCATGAGGAGACGGTGGCGTACGAGAAGGTGAAGACGGCGATGTTGCCGCTGGGAGAGAGCCGGATTGAACTGCTGGAGGCGACCGAGGAGGATTCGACGATAGGGAAGTTTCTGGCTAAGCGCGGGGAGGGGTTGCACCATGTTGCGGTGCACGTGGAGGAGATTGATGCGATGTTTGCGAGGCTGGCGGCGCAGGGGGTTCGGCTGGTGAGCGATGCGGTGCGAGTGGGTGCGGGGGGGCATCGGTATTTTTTTGTGCATCCGGCGAGTACCGGAGGGGTGTTGCTGGAGATTGTTGGTGATGCCAGGCCTGAGAGCGACTGATGCGATTGCTGATGATCCATACCGCTGGCGGTGAGGGAAGCGTGGCGCTGGCCGATACCGAGAACGCGAAGGCGATTGTTGCGACGGAGGTGCTGCCTGGAAGGAGTTCGTCGGAGCGACTGGTGCCGGCGGTGCGGCGGTTGCTGGAGGAGCGGGGATGGCGGCTGGGGGAGTTGGCCGCAGTGGTAGTGGTGCATGGACCGGGGTCGTTCACCGGTGTGCGCGTGGGGCTGAGTGCGGCGAAGGGGTTGAGCGAGGCGGCGGGAGTGGGGTTGATTGCAGTGTCGCGGCTGGCGTTGCTGGCTGCTCGCATTGATGGTGGAGGAGGGCCGGTGCATGCGGTGCTGGATGCGGGGCGTGGAGAGTTTTATTACGGGGAGTATGTGGGGCGGCGCTGTGTGCGAGAGCTGCTGATGGGTGAGGAGGATGTTGCGGCGGCGGCTTTGGGCGGGTCGTCTTCGGGTGGACCGGTGGTGGTGTGCGAGGTGAAGGTGGCGGAGGCTTTGGCTGGGTTGGCTCCGAGGATCGTGGCTCTCAGGATTGTGGAGGAGCCCGTGGCGTGGGATGCTCTGCCGTTTGCGTTGGAGCGAATCGGCAGAGGGGAGTTTGATGACGCGGCTACGCTTGATGCGAACTATCTGCGGCGAACCGATGCTGAGATCTTTGCGAAGCCTGCGGTGCAGAGAGCTTCAACGTGAGCGCTGCGGGGGTTCGCGTTCGAGCAGCAACGGCTGACGATTTGGCCGGGGTGTTGGCGTTGGAGCGGAGTGTTGCGGAGGCTCCGCACTGGAGTGAGGCGGAGTACGTGGGGATTGTTCATGCTGCTGGAGGTGATGGTGCGGTGAGGCGTTGTCTGCTGGTTGCAGAGACGGAGAGCCGGCTGCTGGGTTTTGCCGTGGGGAAGGCAATTGGTGCGGAGAGTGCGGCGGAGCTGGAGAGTGTGGTGGTGGAGGCGACGGCTCGGCGTGGGGGGGTGGGAAGGGCGCTGTGTGAGGCGGTTGTTGCGTGGTGCAGGGGGGAAGAGGCTGCAGTGGTGGAGTTGGAAGTTCGGACGGGGAGTGCCGGGGCGATTGCTTTGTATACGGGACTCGGGTTTGCTGCGGTGGGGAGACGCAGGGGGTACTATCGGGAGCCGGTAGAAGACGCTGTGATGATGCGGCTGCTGGTTCGCTGAGATTTTATCGAAGCATACAGTAATCCACATTGCCGCTGCTGGTGAGTCTGTGATAGCTTTTCGCCAGTCGGTGAGATGTTGTTTGTTGCTGGAGGTACACCCCTCGTGCAAACTGCAAAGTTCACGGAGCTTCCCAAGACGGCTTCGCTTCCTTCCATCCAACAACTTATGCAGGAACATAGCTTGTACGCACGCAGGCTGGATACGCTGCGGGCCAAGGTGTTTCTGACAGATGCGGAACAACTGGAAGAGGTGCGGCTGAAGAAGCTGAAACTCAGCCTGAAGGACGAGATGGAGCGGCTTCGGCGGCTGGGCGCGTCTTAGCTTCCCGGCCAGACGGGGCTTAGTGGCGGGTATGGGGCTGGAATGAAGCTCTGAGGTGAACGTGTTGGGTGAAGGTGTGTGGCCATAGAGGCCTTATAATCGAGTACTTATGGTGCGAGACGGGTTCTTCTATGCCTTAGGGCTTGGTGCGGTGTCAGTGGCGCTTTGGTATATGCATATGCCGTGGTGGCTGGTTGCGGTGCCGATCGTGCTGGCGCTGTTTTTTCTGTGGTTTTTTCGTGATCCGAATCGGACGATTCCGCAGGGGCCAGGGCAGGTGGTTTCGCCTGGCGATGGCGTGGTGACGGAGGCGGAGTGGATTGAGACGATCAGCGGCAGCCGGCTGCGGCTGAGTATTTTTTTGAATGTCTTCGACGTGCATGTGAACCGTTCGCCGGTGGGCGGAGTGGTGAAGGTGTGTGAGTTTCGCAAGGGCGAGTTTATGAATGCGATGAAGCCCGAGTCGGTACTGAATAACGAGCAGACGTTGATTACGATCGATGCAGGCGGCTATGACGTCAGCTTCAAACAGATTGCCGGACTGCTGGCGCGGCGGATTGTGTGCAACCTGAAGGTGGGGGACCGGGTTGAGCGCGGGCAGCGTATCGGGCTGATCAAATTCGGTTCGAGGGTGGATGTGCTGATACCGGCGGAGGCGAATCTGAAGGTGAAGACGGGGTCGCGCGTGAAGGGCGGTTCGACCGTGCTGGCTGTGATTCCGCAGCTGCCTTTGCCTGCGAAGAGCGCCTCAGCGGCAGTGGTGGCCTGATGGCAGACGAGGCATCGAGTCATCGCCGGCGGGAGAACCAAGCGGCAGCCGAGTCGCGGCATGTATGTTCTGCCATCGCTGTTTACGGCGGGCAATATGGCTGCGGGGTACTACGCGATTACGCAGAGTATCCAGGGATCGGTGGCGGATCAGAGCTACTTTGACCGGGCAGCGCTGGCGCTGGGTATTGCGGTGTTGTTCGATGGCCTGGACGGAATGCATTGCGCGGATGACGAATACGGCGAGCGAGTTCGGCAAGGAGCTGGATTCGCTGGCGGACGTGATTACGTTTGGAGTGGCGCCGAGTCTGCTGGCTTACATCTGGGGATTTCGGATGCTGCCGGCGATGCAGCATCCGCATATGCGAGAGGAGCTGATGCATATCGGAATCTTCGTCTGCTTTATCTTTCTGATCTGTGGGGCGAGCCGACTGGCGCGGTTCAACATCAGCATCAATCCACAGCCGCGCAATCCGGGGCGGCCGGGGAAGAAGTATTTTGTGGGGATGCCGATACCTGCGGGCGCGGGTGTGATCAGTTCGGTGATTCACTTCAAGCAGGGCTCGCCGATCGATAATCCCTGGATTGCGATGGTGTGGCTGTGCCTGCTGCTGTTCACGAGCTTTCTGATGGTGAGCAACTGGCGGTTCTGGAGTGCGAAGGAGATTACGGTTGGAGCGCGGCATCCGTTCCGGCTGTTCGCGCTGATTGGTGTGGTTGGGCGCTGATTGTGCTGTATCACCAGTACATGTTGATCATTATTGCGATGGCGTACCTGGTGTCTGGTGTGGTGGCGCGGCTGGCATATTCGTGGGGTAGAAGCGTCGGCACTCCACTGCAGGTTAGTCCTAATAGCAGACATGCTGTAGTGGTTTGGTGTCGGAGAATGCAGGCGTACTTTCAGGAAGACATGGCGACAAAGAGTATCGAATCGGAATCGTTGGAGCCTCATCGCTGGCGGGGAAAGAGCTGAGCGAAGAGCTGGCGGTGTCGTTGCTGGCAGCATCGGAGTTTGTGCTGCTGGATGTGGAAGAGGCTGCGGGACAGGTGACTGCTGCGGCGGATGAGATCTCCTTTATCCAGCGGCTCGAGGCGTCTTCGTTCGATCGGATGGACTTTGTCTTCTTTGCGGGTGGGGCTGCGGTGACGAAGAAGTATTCGCAGGCGCGCGAGCGGGTTCGAGCATTGTCGATCTGACGTATGCGCTGGAAGAGGAGAAGGATGTTCTGGTGCGGGCGCCGTGGGTGGCGGAGCTTCTTGCGGAGAAGGCATTGCAGAAGATGCCGGATTTAAAGACGCCTGCGGTTGTGCCGGCACATCCGGTTGCGTTGATGCTTGCCCTGGTTGCAGCGAGACTGCAGATGAAGCTGGAGCTGGCGGGCGTTGCCGCGACTGTGATGGAGCCGGCGTCGGAGTATGGCAGGGAGGCGATGGATGAACTGCATCAGCAGACGGTGAATCTGCTGTCGTTCCAGACGCTGCCGAAGGAACAGTATGATGCGCAGGTTGCGTTCAATCTACTTCCGGAACTGGGTGAGGCAGCGAAGGTAAAACTGAGCACGACAGAGAAGCGGATTCGGCATCACTACGCGGTCTTGTCTGACGGACAGCTGCCGTCGCTGGCCCTGCAGATGGTGCAGTCGCCGGTGTTTCATGGGTATGTGCTCTCACTGCTGGTGGAACTGAAAGACGCGGCGACGGTGAACCAGGTTGAAGCGGCGTTGGCTGGCGACCATATCGACGTGGTGAGCGAGGAGTCTGATCCGCCGAGCAATCTGAGTGCGGCGGGGCAGGAAGACATCATGGTGCGGGTGCGCAAAGACGCCGGTGAAGGAGAAAAGGGGACGCGCTTCTGGATATGGATGGCAGCGGATAATTTGAAGCTCGCGGCACTGAATGCGATTGCGTGTGCAACAGAGCTGCGACGGCTGAGGCCGCTGGGTAAGGTGCAGTAGGTCGATGACTACGACAGAGATGCGCATCGGGATTGATCTTGGCGGGACGAAGATTGAAGCGCTCGCTATTGATGACCATGGCATCGAGTTGACGCGACATCGTATCGATACTCCGCGGGATGATTATGACGCGACGATTATGGCGATGGTTGGGCTGGTTCGCAAGCTGGAGCAGGAGAGTGGAAAGACCGGGACGGTGGGGGCGGGGATTCCGGGAAGTATATCGAGAGTTACGGGACTGGTGAAGAACTCGAACTCCACTTGGTTGAACGGGCGGCCGCTTGATCGGGACTTTACGGCGGCACTTGGTCGAGAGGTGCGCATTGCAAATGATGCGAACTGTTTTGCGGTGTCTGAGGCTACGGATGGCGCCGCAGCAGGGAAGCATGTTGTGTTTGGAGTGATTCTGGGGACGGGGTGTGGTGGCGGCGTCGCGATCGACGGGCGCGTGCATGAAGGGCCGAACGGCGTCGCGGGAGAGTGGGGTCATAATCCGTTGCCGTGGCCGAGCGAGGAAGAGTATCCGGGGCCAACGTGCTACTGCGGGAAGCGGGGATGTATGGAGATGTGGGTCTCCGGTACAGGCATCGCACTGGACTATAGAACGGTGACTGGCAGAGTGCGAACGACACAGGAGATTGTTGCAGACTTTGAAGCTGGGGACTATGCGGCGGCGGCTGCTATAGGACGATTCGAAGATCGGCTGGCGCGGGGGCTGGCACAGGTGATCAACATCCTTGACCCGGATGTGATTGTGATTGGTGGCGGCGTGTCTCGGATCGAAGATCTTTATCGGGAGGTTCCGAGAAAATTGCCGGCGTATGTGTTCGGTGGGGAGATGTCGACGCCTGTTTTAGCGGCGAGATATGGAGACTCGAGCGGTGTTCGCGGCGCGGCATGGCTCTGGCCTGCTCTCAGGAGCTGAGTGAGGCGGAAGGGACGAGAGCTATGCGATACTAGAGAAGACGAGGCCCGCGATTAGCGGGCTGCTGAAGATGTTCGACTACAACTCCGTCTCGACGATGGAACAGCGGGCATGGACGAAGGGGACGCTGTGGACCACGAGGGCTCCGATGCTGGCGCTCACGACTCCGGACCCGGCGCTGCACCTGCCGAAGGGGCGACCTTGCATCCCAAACTCTATCTGCGCAACGTCACCACGCACGCGGTCGAGGTGAAACTCCAGTTCAACTGGAGGAATGACCAGCACCATGGAACTTCGGCGGGACCCACGCTGGCTTTGGCTCCGCTCAGCACACAACTGGTCGATGTTGCCGCGTTACAGGCGCAAGGAGCCATTCCTGACGATGCGACCTGGGCGTCGGTGTTCATCGCTGCCGGTCAAAAGCCGGACGAGATCATGGCGGTCGCCGCCAGCTTCTCCGACACGAGCTTCTATGGGGCGCAGACTCCGTTCAACGATCAGTTGGCGTTCCAGTGGGCGGGAGGGATGTGGCAGGTGGATGCGCTGCACGATTCGATCACCACGGTCGGCAATGGGGGCGACGCGGCCACCAAGGCGCGATTTCTGGTTTATTACGACATGCCAGGTGCAAAGGGCAGCCAGGTTCCGTATGAACTGGATCAGACGATACAGCCGGGCGAGCATATGTGGGTGAATATCGGAGATCTGATCCGCCGCCAGGTTCCGGATGTGAATGGAAAAGTCCTTCCGGCGACGTTGACCTCCGGGACCTACGAGTTCAAGGACATGACCAACCGGGCGCACGGCAGTCTCTTCGAGGGCAAGGTGATTGTCGATAAGACGAATGGCCATGCGACCTATGGCTGTGCGGAGTGCTGCGGACACAACCAGGGCCTGATGCAACCATGGAGCATTCTTCTCGGCTTCTCTGCGAATGGGTCTATTCTCGATCAAAATTCCTGCGAAACCTTCCCTGAAGATATTACCGGCCTGTTCAGTGTCTGGAACTCGGCCAATACCGGCATAGCTACGGTCGACAATGTCGGGCTTGGCCAGGGGATAGGCGTTGGTTCGGCAGCCATAAGGGCGGAGGCCTTCGCAGTTGAGAAAGACTTGGGTGGTGCCGATATGCTCCACTGCCCAACCGGGACACTTCTGTCGAACGGACCCGCAAATGTTGCACCCACAATCACAGGCCCGAATACGGTCTGGAACTTTGGCGGCCAAACTCCAGGCGGATATGCTACAAGTATCACTCTCACTTCCAGTGCGAGCGGTACGTGGGCAGTTCAGCAATCCGCTAGCATTGTGAGCCTGTCTACCACCACCGGTAGCAGTATCACGGTGACAAGTACAGGAACTGCGTCCAGTCAGAGCGTCGGGGATGTGAAAATCACAGTCACTGTTAGCGGTATCGCCTCGGCTCCTTTTGCAGTCACAGCCCGAAAACCATCGCGGCTCGTAGCGGGCACAATAGTCAATAGTTGTGATCCTACGTTCGGGTATTCAGATTTTATTAATTACATTATTCAAGATCAGCTACTTACCCCTATGCCGTCAGCTGTTCCTATTAATGAGCATTGGACGAGTGGGGTTGTTCAGGACGACACTAACCCTGTACCGAACTGGAGACAAGGTGTCCAAGGAGCCATCACAACCACCGGGTCAACATTCGCCGATCATATCGGTGGGGAAAATCTCTCATTACCTCCCGTTCCTGTACCAACATGCAATGCTAGTGACGGCACCGCGATCGATCACTGGGGCCAGGATTGGCTGATTGGATCTACCCAGATCGGGGTTGGAGTGAGAGTGCAAAGCGACACCCTACAAAAATACATTGGACACGCTCTACACACGTCAATTATTAGCCCTGCTCCGTAAAAAGAGTCCGGAGGATTAGCCGTGAGATCAACTCTGAATACGCTTTTATTCTTTCTGTCACTCGCAGCTGCTCAGCAGTCTCCAGCGATCCCCGTTCCGACGTTGAATCTGCCCGAGTTGACCGCTCAATCAGATCTGATTCTGACCGGATATGTCTTGTCTGTGACGCCAAGCGACTTGGTTACTAGAGTAGTTGAGGGCAATCAGGTAACCGGCCGCCTCAACACAGCCGAAATTAAAGTAGACAGGAAAATTAAAGGACTGCAAGCTGCAAATCTCCTGCGCGTTATCTATTTCAGCTCTGATTCTATTACGGGCTTCGGTGGTGTAAGTGCCTATAGCTACCGCTTGTTTTTTCTAAAAATGGTGCAGAACCAAGTTAGCTTTACTTCAGACTATTATCCGTCCATTGTTGCAGTTCCTGGTAATTCCCCCCTTGAGACAGATGCTCTCAACGCCGTTGCCGGAACATTGCTGGCAGTATTGAATTCCGACAAATCTCCCTCTATTAAAATCGGGGCGATCAATGGGTTGGAAACCATAAAAACTCCTACAGCGACCGCGGCACTTGCTGTAGCGTTGCAGCAGCAGGATCCAACGATTCAAATCAGTGCCGCCGCCGCCCTTTTCGAAAGAAATAACCTGGACGGCCTGTCAATCGCCACGAAGACCCTCTCGCACAGCGAGGGCACTCCTAGTTACTTAGTTCACAATCTTAACTACAGCATTGGCCAAGGGATCAGTGATGAAATTGCTATCCCCTTTGCCATAGCTCTATTGCGTAATTCCTCTGTCGAGACGCGTCGATCTGCTTCGTCGGCACTTATGCATATTGGCACAAGATCATCAATTCCAGGAATATTAATTGCGCTCGATGATCCCGACCTAGAGGTACAGTTATACGCAGTTCTTGCTCTGTCCAATATTACAGGGCAGCAAGAATGGCATCCAAATCTGGAAACATTTAAATCTTCCTCAAACGCAATATCTTCAACACTGGCGCGAGTGGGCAAGTGAAAATGGCATGCATGCACAGCAGTAAGAAGGTAGCCTTAAATCCCGATTCACTCGACCTCATCGAGCGACATCTCGTCATCACGTCGCTTCTCGGATGTTAGTTTGTTTGGGGCGCAGACTCCGTTCAACGATCAGTTGGCGTTCCAGTGGGCGGGAGGGATGTGGCAGGTGGATGCGCTGCACGATTCGATCACCACGGTCGGCAATGGGGGCGACGCGGCCACCAAGGCGCGATTTCTGGTTTATTACGACATGCCAGGTGCAAAGGGCAGCCAGGTTCCGTATGAACTGGATCAGACGATACAGCCGGGAGAGCATATGTGGGTGAATATCGGGGACCTGATCAGCCGCCAGGTTCCGGATGTGCATGGCAAAGTCCTTCCGGCGGCGTTGACCTCCGGGACGTACGAGTTCAAGGACATGACCGACAGAGCGCATGGCAACCTCTTTGAGGGCAAGGTGATCGTGGATAAGACCTATGGCCACGCGACCTATGGCTGCGCGGAGTGTTGTGGGCACAACCGCGGCACGATGCAACCATGGAGCATTCTTCTCGGCTTCTCTGCGAATGGGTCTATTCTCGATCAAAATTCCTGCGAAACCTTCCCTGAAGACATTACAGACCTGTTCAGTTCCTGGAGTTCGGCCAACACTGCGATAGCTACCGTCGACAATACCGGGCTGGGCCAGGGGATGGGCGTTGGTTCGGCAGCCATAAGGGCGGAGGCCTTCGCAGTTGAGAAAGACTTGGGTGGCGCCGATATGCTCCACTGTCCCACTAACCTACTCCAGTCGAACGGGCCGGCTACGGTGCAGGTACCAACATACTTCTTTGCTTCATCAGCGGTAAATGTTCAAGGTGCATGCTATTCCCCCTCCGTCGGCAGCTTCTTTAACGTTTCTTATACTGTGCAGGATCAAAACTCCAATCCAATTGCTATCGCTGGCATGACTCCGCTAGAGAAATCGGTTGGCATGACGCAATACGGGCCGTTTGCTCTTCCTTCAACAACATCTGGTACAGGAAGCTTTAATGATGATCCTGTCGGTTCTTGCTTTACTTTCAAAGCTGGCACTCCAGCGGGAACACAGGCTTGCAACGCCACCTTTACAGTAACTTATCAAGACATGCTTAGCGCCACTACATACCCTATCTCGACAAGCACTATACGTACGGATTGTGCCTTAGGTCAGACGTTGCAGATTCAAGGGAACAATCCAACATCCCAAAATAAGACCTTCACACAGGGGAAGACAAATTGATTCTAAACATCTGTCTTTCTTTGACAATCGTGGTACTTCCCTTAAGCATAGCGAGTCCGAGCGTTTCCCATTCCTTTATACAGTCAGCAAGTGATGAGAAGCCGCGTAACTATGCAGCTGAGGTGAATTCCCTTATGGACAGGATCTTAAGCCGTGGGGAGACCCATATAGGAGATGTAGTCGCCAATACTTGGATTCCTCCGAGCGAGGACGACTTGAACAAAATCCGGGCAATTGGCCCAAATGCAATACCGGTTTTGGATCACGCATTAGACTCCAAAGCCCCTTTTCGCCAATTTTTAGCAGTAAGGCTGCTTGGTACTGTAGGTGGAGCTGATATTGTCGCTCCGCTTCAACGAGTTCTCCAGCTTAACGCTCCCAACTCCGTTCGGATGGCAGCGCTGGCAGCTCTAAGGAGCGCTCCTGACTCCATGGCTGTACCTATAATCAAGCAGCACATAAAAGACCAGGACCCATTGGTGGCAAAACGCGCACGAGATCTCCTTGTAGACTATTACAAAATTACGATTGCGAATGATTAGTCTAGAGGCACATCTCGCGGCATCTGGTGGCTGCCCCGGCAAACGACCGAGGGTTACCTGATCCTTTCTAACATGTCGGACAAGGGTAAGCGTTCGAAGTTCCCATCTTGACGGGAAGAGAGTGTTCTACCCCCCTGTTTTTCCGCTCTCGGCCTTATTAGATTCCACGGCGAAACAAGACAAATGCATGACACTCCAATGACAGTCGATGGAAGCTTTGACGATGTTCCTAGAGGTGCCTGTTACTCTCAGACGACGCATTATTGCCAAGCAGGAAATCCTCAATCTTTTAGAGTCACCACAGGTAGTGTTGTGTCTTCTATAGCGACGAACACAACAAGTACAGAATGTACCGATGGAATTAAGCTCGTGATTCAAGGCAATCCCGTTGCACAAAACAAAACTTACAGTGCTGGAAATACACAATGATACGAAATGGAATCAGTCTCCTCCTGAAAACAGTGCTAATCGGCCTTTTTTTCATCGCAAGTATTCAACAAAATCTTGGACAGACTCAAGCCCCGGAAATAGTAGTTAAGAATGTGATGGCTGTTGCATTATCACGATGCTATTCGAATATTGACGGTGTAAAACGAATCTCGTTTGAACCAGCCACAAAGGATGAGTTTTCTCAGATTAGTGTATTGGGCGAAAAAGGAATATTGCCGCTCGCGAAATATCTGGATCTAAGAGACAAAGACGGATTTACCCAATTATTTGCAGTTAAGTTTATTATCGCGATAGGAGGACAATCGGCCTTGGAACCTTTGAAACGTGCACTTCAACAAGATCAATGGGAAGTTACGCGGGCGCAAGCACTGGCCGGTTTATTTCAGATAGCTCCTTCCGAGGCTCAACCATATATACAGGCTTCACTAAATGATGGATCTTCCCTCGTAAGACACCGAGCAAACGATTTGTGGAAGCTATACACCAGTAACTAGTGAAAGCCGAGCCCGCTGCTTTTCCGCCACCATGAAGATGTTTGATTGGGACCTTACGATCACGCTCAAGTCCCATGATTATGCGCAGACAGGTAAGTGGACCACCCAGGCAGCGATGCTGGCCCTGGAGCACGCCGACCCGGCGCTGCAGCTACCGGTACAAGTCGTGCTGCACCGCAGCTCTTCCTTCATAACATCGCAGCGCATCCTGTTGCGGCGCAACTCTCTTTACACTGGCGCATATGTGGGTGAATATCGGGGACCTGATCCGTCGCCAGGTTCCGGATGTTCATGGCAAAGTCCTTCCGGCAGCGTTGAGCTCCGGGACCTACGAGTTCAAGGACATGACCGACAGAGCGCATGGCAGCCTCTTCGAGGGGAAGGTGATCGTGGATAAGACCTATGGCCATGCGACCTATGGCTGCGCGGAGTGTTGCGGGCACAACAGAGGCACGATGCAGCCGATGAACATGCTGATCAGCACTTCTCTGAATGGGTCTATTCTGGATCAAAATTCCTGCGAAACCTTCGCTGAAGATATTACCAGCCTGTTCAGTCCCTGGAGTTCGGCCAACACCGCGGTAGCTACCGTCGACAATACCGGCCCGGTCAATGGAATCGGCGTTGGCTCGGCCACTATGCACGCGGTAGCCCTCGGGGTCGAAGAAGACTCAAATGGCGCCGATTTTCTCCACTGCCCAATCCGCGACCTCCAGTCGAACGGACCAGCAAATGTTGCGCCGACTGTGACCTTCGGTGCTCTTTCGGCGGTTGCCGTCGGTGGCTCCGTATCTGTCGCTGTTTCCTTCAGCAATAGCGCAACAACCAGCCCGGTGCCCATTACGCTGACACTTACCACGACATCAGGTTCCGGTTCAGCAACATTTTCAGGAGGTGGATCGAGCATGACGATCACTGCCCCAACTACTGTGACCATCAATGGGATCACGGTTAGCAGCACAGCAAACAATCTCCGTCTCGATGCCACTGTGCCTGGTTCTGAGGGATCCGGCACCCAGGAGGACGCCACAAACCCGCGGTCATTTACGGCGGTTCAGCTTATGTCCTGGTCGATTAAAGGCTTAGCTGGACAAACCGAGACACCGAACCCTCCAAATTCAACTCAACAATCGAACTTGATTGGGCCTTTCGTCGCAAATCCCGGTTCAAACCTTGCGCCAACTTCAGGTTGCCACGTCGGCGACGAGGTATCTGCTGTTATCCAGCCGGCGAACTATCCTGGTGCCGTCTATCTCAATCGAAATATCGTGCAGTCAGTTTTATGGCTGAATAATTCTCAGGCAGGTGGAGTCACCAACCAGAATGACAATTCGGCCACTGCCAACATGGATACGTCTCCATCTACATCGAGTGGTATGGTGTTTGACGAAGATTCGCCAGGGGTTTCAGAACCGAGCAGCGTACCCCCAGCTCCAGGATCGCTCAGATTTAGGGATAATTTTCAGGAGTGGGCGTCCATCAATTCGGCTTCTATGCAGCCCGGTCAACCTAATCAAATTGGACCTACTCTGAGCCTATACGCTCGCGGATCATGCAACGAAGCTCAGAATGGCACGCTGACGCTCGACAATACTTACCCTGGAGATAACCAAGCTGCAACTGGGACAACGCCTACCAGTTTCAACCTTCAATAGGAGTTTCAATGCAGGCAATATTGTTTACTCTCATTCTTCTTAGTTCTACACTCACGAGCTTCACGACCGCGACTGCACAGGAATGCCCGACAGACCCCCATCAAGTGAGTCAAAAGGATGCTGTCGCTTATCTGAATAAAATTGCTTCGTACTCAACGATTGCTTCGTCTGCAAACAAGGATCCCCAGTGCGTTGACCGGCTCATTCGAACCTTATCAAACGATCCCGACGCGATACCAACGCTCATTGAATATCTGGACTTTCCGGCCCCACCATCGCTGGGTAGCTACCACATGCACACTCCGGAGTTAGATCAATTCCCAGCTGTGTACGCCCTCGCCACTATGGAAAACTCGAGTGAGCCGCTGCTTGCGGCGCTGGCCAGCGGTACGCTCTCTGGCCTGAAGGAGCACAATGCCGTGATCGCTTATATGGTGGCAAATGGACGAGACCCGGTCCGCGGAGTCAAACAAATCTTGGCCTACAAACCATTGACAGGCGAGCAAAAGGCCGTTGCGCTTAGAATGCACGCCATAGCACGCGAAGCCGCCCAGCAGTGCGACGCTAGCGACCGCGAAAGCTGTCTTCAACTGACTCGATAAGTCTAGGGTGTTTGGGAGATGAAACTAAGAGAAGTTCTCTTGATATGTGTAGCAGTGGTTTCGTTGCTATCATCTTGCGCAGCTCGCGCAGATTGTCGAAGCGTTGTCACGGAGGACGATGCTATTCGTGTGCTCACAAAGACTGATCCCAACAGGATTGTCGACTCAGACAAGCCATGTGTATCTGCTTCAATCAATCTCTTTATAGGACTGAGCTCAGTTCGGAACATTCCATTGCTCATAAGCTATCTGTCATACCACCGCGAAGAGGAGCCGGGAGAGAAGGAAGGCTTTCTGCTGCACCCGCCGATAGAGGGCAATGAATATCCAGCAGTCGTGGCCCTGTCACGCGGAACCGACGAGACGAGAGTTCCGTTGCTCGTCATCATTGAATCGGACGGCACCTTACAGCTCGAAAGGAATAATGCAGCACATGCCATCCTGCTCTCCTTCCTAAAGAATTCTGATTTCAACGGAGGAATCCAGTACTTGCGGACAGCGGAAGCGACAATAGGACCCAGTGGAAAGCGTAATTTGGAATCCGCGTTGAAATATCTTCAAACAGTACCCGCATGTATTCGATTCAAGCAGGAATGCAGTAACGCCTTTCGATAAATGGCCGCGTTAACAAGCTAATTTTTTTGAGATATGTGGCTACCGCCAGCCTGTTCGGTAGCCCTCGGGGTCGAAGAAGACTCAAATGGCGCCGATTTTCTCCACTGCCCAACCCGCAACCTCCAGTCGAACGGACCCGCAAATGTTGCGCCGACGGTGACCTTCGGTGCTCTTTCGGCGGTTGCCGTCGGTGGCTCCGTATCTGTCGCTGTTTCCTTCAGCAATAGCGCAACAACCAGCCCGGTGCCCATTACGCTGACACTTACCACGCGAAGCAAGGAAGAGTGGAGAATAAAGGTGGCATCTTCTTTGGTGAAGCGATACCCGGAGCTTACAGCCTTGCCAAGATTTGTTCCGCCGCCAACCGCATATTGATGGCTGACGGTGAGATTTAAGAACGGCGCTGCTAAAGCAGCGGCAGAAGGTGACACGTCACCCCAGAATGGGTGCTGCACAGCAACCGAAAAGTTGCTGACGGGAACTCTGCTGAAAAAACAGGCAGCTAAGGAAAAATGCTCTGGGGCGGTTACCCTGGAGCCGAGCGCACGTTGCTGACGGGGAACCTTATGAGCCTCAATCCCTTAGCCTGCCTCCGGCCCCGCTGCCCGATATCTGAGCGACGCACGGCGAGCGTGTGGCCTCTCCCCTGAAGATCCATCTCTGGCGGTGCTCTCTGAAGCCGCCGCTTACGCACAAAATCTGTGGGCACGAAGGTCAGCGAGGCGGAGTTCGCGTTGCTGGAAGAGCGTGCGCGTGGGGCGGGGTTGACGCTGGCGCGAGTGGGTGCGGGAGGTGTTGCTGGCCGCGCCGGTGGAGCGGGCGCCGGAGGCCGAGCGAGGTGGCGCTGGCCGAGGTCCTGGCCCTGCGGTCGCTGCTTCTCAATCTCCACTTCCGGGCGGCGAAGGGCGAGCCGGTGACCGGAGGCGGAGATGCGGGGCTTGATCGAGCGGGCGGACGGGGTGAAGATGCAGCGGGCGCGGGAGCGGCTGGAGGCGGTTCGCGCGGACCGAAAAACGCAGACCGAACGAAACCCAATCCAGAGGAGGGCTGAGCGATGGCGGAATGGGGACGGAAGGAGTACACGAAACCGTGGCCGAGCCGGACGCGGGTGTGGACGTGGACGGCGATCTTCTTAGCCGGTGTGTTCTTCTCCGGGGTGTCTGACGCTGGAGTACGGGCAGGGCTGGACGGCGGCCGAGCGGCTGTACCTGCGGACTACCTGAAGAGCGGCAGCCGGGGCAAAGCGTCGGCGACGGCGACGGGCAAGTACACGTTGCTGGAAGGGGTGGCGGCGAAGGGCCAGCAACGGCTCATGATCGACGACGAGATCGAGCCGATGACGGGGCCGGACGGGAGGCTGGGGTACCGGCTGACGGACGAGGGCGTGAAGGACGGCATCGCCCGGTTGGAGTGGGTGACCGGCGTCTACAACGAGCGTGCGTTGCACGGGGTGATGGGCCGCGCGGTCTTCCGTCATGACGACATCTGGGGCTACGTGGCGAGGCCGTTCTACTTTTCGCTGGCGTTCTTCGTGCTGCGTTGTTCGTGGCCGTGCCGAAGGACCGGGCGCGGCGGATGATGTGGAAGCATGGGCGTCGTTGCGCGGGCCGGAGCTGGTCGACGACGGCGGAGTTCAACGCGAAGCTGGGCCGGTCGAAAGGGATGCGTGTGCATCTGCCGGACGGCATCGCGTTCATCAACGAAGAGCAGAGCTGGTGGGACAAGACCTTCCATAAAAACCTTAGCCGCTGGGTGCGTGTTCCGCGCGACCGGGAGGCGATGCACTTCCTCATCGTGGGCGACAGCGGCACGGCAAAAGCGCAACCATCCGGCAGCTTTCATGCAGATCGCAGAGCGTGGCGAAGCGGCCATCGTGTACGACCCTGCGATGGAGTATCTGCCGCAGTTTTATAACCGAGTCGCGGGGCGACGTGGTGCTGAATCCGTTGGACGCGCGGTGCCCGTTCTGGACTCCGGGCGACGAGGTTCCGCATGATGCGGAGGCTCTTACCTTAGCCGCTGCTTGTTCCCGGATCAGGGTCGGGAGAACCGGTTCTTCGTCGAAGCGCCGCGCAAAATCTTCGCTCATTTGATCAATCTGAAGCCGACGCCGCAAGAGCTGACGTACTGGATGAGCAATGCGGAGGAGATCGACAAACGAGTCGAAGGGACGGAGATGGCGGCGATGATCGACCGTGCACGCGGCGAACCAGCGGAGCGGTGTGTTAGGTTCGCTAAACATGGTCGCGGATGCGTTCAAGCTGCTGCCCAAAGAGAGTGAAACCAAGCGGCGATGGAGCACGGTCGAGTGGGCGAAGGAGCGCAAGGGATGGGTGTTTATCACGTCGAAGCCGACGATGCGCGAGCGGATGCGGCCGCTGATCAGCCTGTGGCTGGACTTGCTTGTGTTGCGGATGATGAACGACGACACAGCGCGGCGCAAGACGTGGTTCGTGCTGGACGAGCTGGCGAGCTTGCAGCATCTTCCGCAGCTCAGACGGCGGTGACGGAGAACCGAAAGTCGAACAATCCGATGGTGCTGGGCTTCCAGGGCAAGGCGCAGGTCGAGGCGCTGTACGGCCACGTTGCGGAGGCGATGCTGTCGCAGCCAGCGACGAAGATCTTCCTTAAAACCAGCGAGCCTCATGCGTCCGAATGGATCTCAAAAGCCATCGGCGAGATCGAGGTCGAACGCTTCCGCGAGTCGCGCACGCAAGGGCGTGTTCCCCGCGCGGGCGTGAGAGCGAGCAGCGAGAGATCACGCGCGAGCCGTTGGTCATGGCGTCGGAGGTGGGCGGGCTTGATCCACTGCACGGCTATTTGAAGCATGGCAATCTACGTCGTGCAGATGCGCTTCCCGTACATGGAGCTGGCGAACCATGCGGAGAAGTTCATCGAGCGGAAGATGACGCCGGTTGCGCCGGTGCAGCCGTCTCCAAAGCCCGACGCCGGTAGCGGTCGCAGAGGCCGAGCCGGTGATGCAATCAACGCCGCAACGGAAGCCGCCGCAGTCCGTCGAAAAGAAGCAGGAGCAACAGCCCGCAGCGGTGAACGAGCAGCATCCGTACTTCGAGTAAACGCATGGTCACACTGTCGAAACCGATCAGCGCGGGGCAGGCGCAGGCGTACCACAAGGAGGAGTTCGCCAACGCGCAAGGAGAACTACTACACGGAGGGCGAGCGTGTGCGCGGCGAGTGGCAGGGCCAGCTTGCGGAGCGTTGGGGCTTGACGCGGCGAGGTGCAGGAGCAGCAGTTCGCGCGGCTGTCGGAGGGCCAGCATCCGGCGACCGGCGAGCAGCTTGTCCGTCATCAGACGGCGCGTGAGTATGTGAACGACAAAGGCGAGACGGTGCGCTCGATGGAGCACCGGGCGGGGTGGGATGCGACGTTCAGCGCACCGAAGATCCGTCTCCCTGACTGCGTTGGTTGGCGGCGATGACCGCGTGCGAGAAGCCCATCGGGAGAGCGTGCGCGTGGCGCTCGATGAGATGGAAAAGTATGTGCAGGCGCGGATCGGCGGCAACGTTCCGGCGCAGACGACGGGCGCGTGGGCTGTCGCCAAGTTCGAGCATGACAGCAGCAGGCCTGTCGATGGCTACGCCGCGCCGCAGCTCCACACGCACGCGGTCGTCTTCAATGTGACCGAAACCGCCGATGGAAACACGCGTGCGTTGCAGCCGCAGGAGCTATACAAGACGCAGCAGTACGCGACGGCGGTATATCGTTCGGAGCTGGCGGCGCGGTTGCAGGGCATGGGTTACGAGATCGAGCGCGGCGAGCATGGGCAGCCGGAGATCAAAGGCTACACGCGCGAGTACCTGGAGGCATCGAGTCCGCGGCGGCAGCAGATCGAAGAGCAGATGGAGGCAGCGGGGCGCAGCGGCGCCGGGGCCGCGCAGATCGCGGCGCATCAGACGCGCGATGCGAAGCAGCCGCTCTCGCACGAAGAGGTCCGGGCGCAGCATCAAAAGCTGGCCGCCGAGTACGGCCAGCAGCCGCAGCGGGTGCTTGCCGGAGGCCGCGCGAGCGGCCAGGTGTGGAGCTGAGGCCGGAGTCATCGCAGCGCGCAGCGCATGAGGGCATGAGCTACGCGCGAGAGCGCGGCATGGAGCGCGAGGCCGTGGCCGACGAGCGTTCGTTGATGCGCGATGCCTTGAAACACACGATGGGCGAGGCGCGGTTGCCGGAGATCAAAGCCGAGTTCGAGCGGCGCGTCGAGTCGCGCGAGTTGATCGACGTTCCACGTCGCGAGGGCTTGGCGGGCCGTGCGTTCACAACCGGCGAGATGCAGGGATACGAGCGCGAGATCATCGACCGCATGAAGATGGGCCAGGGCAATCGCGATGTGTTGGCCGATGGCTCCGTGCGGCGAACAGACGATGGAGCAGCACTCGCATCTGAGCGTGAGCCAGCGGGCCGCAGTCGATACGGTGCTGACCAGCCGCGACCAGATGATGGCCCTTGAGGGCGTGGCCGGGGCCGGAAAAACAACTTCTTTAGCCGCCGTTCGTGAAGCCGCTGTCCGTGCTGGCTACGAGGTCGAAGGGCTTGCGCCGACATCGCGGGCCGCGCAGAAGCTCGGCGAAGCAGGCATGGAGACGCAGACGTTGCAGCGGCATCTCGCACGCGGCGAACAGGCCGACGACGGCCAGAAGCGTCTCTATGTCGTCGATGAGTCGAGCATGGCGAGCACCCGGCAGATGCACACGTTCGTCGAGCGGCTAAATGAAAATGATCGAGATTATATACTTGACGCGAGAACATCTTTAGAGTATCGTTCATTTAGTGGCCTTCTTCGGTGCTTTCTTGCTGGATTCATTGGACTTAGCCACGATCTCTTTCACATGCTTCACAATCTTTGGGTGAAACAGATGATTGAGGGTTTCTTCGGTATTCATATCGCGTGGATATTTCGTTTTGGGGGATTTAGACATGACAGACTCCGTAAATCTTTGCACTCTGATTGAACAGTTTGGCAATGAAGCCAAATGCCGTGAATATCTGGAAGTTCTTCGCTGGGCGGAGGGTATCCAGTGCCCACGCTGCGCGCACGGAGAGGCCACGAAGATAGCGAACCGTGAACAGTGGTACTGCATCACCTGCCACTACAATTTCAGCGTTACCGCCGGTACGATCTTCAATGACTCCCATCTGCCTTTGATGAAGTGGTTTCTCGCTACATATCTGCTCTGCGAGTCCCGCAAAGGGATGAGCGCCAACCAGCTCAAGCGCATCCTCGGCGTCTCTTACAAGACGGCATGGTATCTCTGCCACCGCATCCGTGCGGCGATGAAGGAAGTCAACCCTGAGCGGTTGGATGGCACCGTGGAGATAGACGAAACCTATGTTGGCGGCAAGAAAATCGGCTGGGGAGTCTACGCTGGCAAGAAAGCTAAAGAGGTCGTTATCGGCATTAAGCAGCGTGGTGGCGAACTTAGGTTCTTCCACGCCGAAGATGCCAAGTCCGGCACGTTGGCAAAGTATATAAAAGAGAACATCAGCGACGACGTTCATGTGATTATGACGGATGAGTTTGTCTCTTATCCCTTTGCTCTCGATCGTGCCGGGCACTCCCGCGACAAACATAAAACGGTCAAACACAAGGCTGGTGTCTACGTTGACGGCGACATTACGACGAACGGCATCGAATCCGCTTTTAGCTTGCTCAAGCGCGGCATCGTTGGTTCGTGGCATAAGGTCTCTGCAAAACATCTTCCGGCCTACCTCGATGAAATGACTTTCCGATTCAATAACCGCAACAACCCCTACTTGTTCCGCGATACGCTAATGAAACTGATTGATGCTCCCGTACTTGAGTACAAGAAACTTACGGCTGCTTAGGTTTCACTTCTCCGCTTGGACCAACTTGGAGAACGATAATGCCATCTGTGTTGGAGGGACTTGGGCCGAAAATGACATCCCCCGTTTTTGTGGCAGTGATAGCGTTAGCTAGGTGACCCAATGGTGTATTAGTTTCGATAGTGATTAGGGTGCCGTCGGCCCCTGCTCGTTCTCCGTGGTAACCGAGCAGCACGCCGGTCCACTCTGGGCCCGAGAATGTGAAGAAATGAATAGTATTGTTGTATAGAACCTCCCACCCTGCTGCGCTTAATAAATCGCCCCATTCTCTCGAAAATTCGTATGCCTCCGAATTTCCAATAAAGGCTTCTAACTCTACCTTGCCTGGTGCTTCACGCAAATATTCAACTAATTTTCGCTTATCTCCATCGGACAAATTCAAATGTCGAATGAGACGAGGTGGCGGCCCGTTATTGATTATGGGGTTTATTAAAGTCCCCCCGCTGACGGCGAATCCATTTGGTGCATTGTTGACAGTCACAGATGTGGCTGGTGCGACGTGGCGAATAATTGGAACATCATGACGACGGTTCTTCGCGTGGGGCGCAGGAAGGCTAGTGATCGGATGCGTAGTAGCAAAAGAGGAAGCCTGATGAGGTGCCGGAAGAGGGATCTCATCTACAGAAATCCACACCGCGAGTACCGAATAAATTACTCCCACGATAAAAAACGTTAACATACGTCTGGCGTAGAGCGGAATGCCTGCTGGAGCGTTGCAAACCCATGGAAGACTGAAGACCAGAGGAAGGGCCATACATGCCGCTACCGCTAATAAACCGTAAAGAAGTGGGCCTTTCAATTTGGCCGCCTTATCGAGAACGACAAGAACAATCGCAAGGATGAGACCACTAATAGCAAGGCCGTCCGAAAACGAAACTTTTTCCATGCCCCTAATCCTCCGATCAAAGGGCACCTCGCGTCAAGTATATAATCTCGAAAATGATCGTGTGTTGTTCGTCGGCGACACGCGGCAGCATGAGGCCGTCGAAGCGGGCCGACCGTATGCCCAGCTTCAGGAGGCCGGACTGCGGACAGCGCACTTGGATGAGATCATCCGGCAGAAAGACCCTGCGTTGAAAGATGCGGTGGAGCAGCTTGCGCGGGGCGAAGTGCGCGAGGCCATCGGCAATCTCAACAGCCAAGGCCGGGTGCATGAGATCGGCGACCGGCACGAGCGCATCAATGAAATCGCCCGCGAGTATGTGCGACAGCCTGAGAACACGCTGGTCGTCTCGCCCGACAATGAAAGCCGCCGCGAGATCAACAACCACATCCATCAAGCGATGCAGAGCAGCGGCCAGGTCAGCACGGACGAGCATCGGGTGCATGTGCTGTACGCGCGGCAGGACATCACAGGGGCCGACCGGCAGCACGCGCAGAACTATGAGCAGGGCGACGTGATCCGCTACGCGAAAGGGTCGAAGCCGCTGGGGATCGAGGCCGGAGAGTATGCGCGTGTTGCGGCCACCGACCGCGAGAGCAACACTGTTACTGTCACTCGAAAGAGCGGCGAGGAGCTGAGCTACGACCCGCGCCGGTTGCAGGGCGTGACGGTCTACCGCGACACCGAGCGCACGTTCGCCGAGGGCGACCGCGTGCAGCTCACAGCGCCGTATCACGAACAGAAGCTCGCGAATCGTGAGCTGGGAACGGTGGAGAAGATCGACGGCAGCGGCGACCTAAAGCTGCGCATGGAATCAGGCCGCGAGGTCGAGTTCAACGTGCGGCAGCATCCGCATCTCGACTACGGTTATGCCGTGACGAGCCACAGCAGCCAGGGCCAGACCGCCGACCGCGTGCTCATCCACGTTGACTCTTCACAAGCGCACGGCGAGCTGCTAAATAGCCGCATGGCTTACGTGTCGGTATCGCGGGCGCAGTTTGATGTGCAGATGTACACCAACGACGCGAAGACGCTGGGCCAAGAGCTGAGCCGGAAAGTATCGAATCCGTCAGCACTCCAGCAGCCGACGCATCAACAAACAAACTCACAAACAAACTCACAAACAACAAACCAGCAGGACGCGGGGCAGAAGATCGAGCCGCAGTCTGTGCCGCAGATGGAGATATCGCGGGGCCTCAGCGTGGGGTAAAGACGGCGCTGGCGCGTACTCTCCGCTGCGCCATCCGTAAAGGCTCTCCGCTGCGCTGCGATGAACGCGCACAAAACGCGCGGCCTTGACTGATGGCTCCTCTGCGAGTGGTTCCCAGTTATGAGAAGCATGTCTGCTCCTCTGTTCTTAAAAGAACCAGAGAGACGACGACTGCCATCATCATCAGCGGCGGTATCGGAGGAGGCTGGCCACGAGGCGCTCACCAGCGAGCCACCGAATCCCAGTTGCGATACAATCTACATCATGGCCGAGTGGTGAAATTGGCAGCCACAGCAGACTCAAAATCTGCCGAGGGCAACCTCATGTCGGTTCGACTCCGACCTCGGCCACCATCTCCCGCCTTCCCACGATCAATGCAAAGATTCGCCATGACGGAGCCAATCCGGCTGAGGCCGATTCTTGTCGAAAACAGGCCGAAATTTACACATTTTCTTACACAGTCTCTAGGATTGCATGATTATCTCGCTGATATGAAATGAGTTATTGGCAGACGCAGCAGACTCAAAATCCGCCGAGGGCAACCTCGTGGGGGTTCGACCCCCCCCTCCCGGCACCAAGATTATAAAGGGTTTATGCGTAAAATGGCCCCTCCAGAGCGAGGGGCCATTTCCTTTGGTGGCTGTTTTGGTGGCTGTTCATCAGAAAGATGTTGTATCCCCAACGCGTTTCGTCAGAGATCTAGTATTTTGAAAGAGTACCGATGCAAATAGAGCCACACACGCGTGCAGTACTGGGGCAATACTTCACGTCCCAAATCGTCAGCCGTCTGTTGGTAGATACTATGGGAGCTGGAGATCCTCGAATCGTGCTTGATTTGGGAATGGGTGCGGGGACGCTATCCATTGCTGCGCTCAATCGATGGCGTCGAGCGAAACTGATCGGTGTAGATATTGATGCTAGCTTCAAAACGATATCTGCGGATTCCCGCAATGACATTTCGAGACGGCATTCTGTCATTCGTGCAGATGCACTCGCAGTCGATATAGATCGACGGTTGCCCGCAGAGGTTGACGCGGTTGTGTGCAATCCGCCATATAGAGTCTTGCCGTGGAAAAAGCATTATGCTCGGATACTCGAAGAAGCGGGCCTACGCCTATCGAAGGACCCTAAGCATCTACCTGCAGAAATAGCGTTTATCGCTCAGAATCTGAGATTTCTTAAAGCCGGGGGAGAAGCCGGTTTTATTCTTCCGGCTTCACTTGTCTCTGGGAAGAAGCACATTGAGTTTAGAGAGGCACTCCTAAAAGAATTTACGATTGGATCAGTGATACAGCTAGATTCAAGCGCTTTTTGCGGAACCGAAGCAAGAGCCCATGTAGTCACCCTTTCGAAAAAGAAGCCGACCAGCAGTGTGATCGAACTCATGCGTTTCAGCCGGACTGGCGGTTTAACGCGGCCTTTTAGTATTTCGCTGAGCGATGCGGCTGTGCGAATGGACTACGAATACTTCTCTGCAAGTCATGTCCGCTCACAGAGTGAGCATCACCTTCGTCTCGGAAGCGTGATTGAATCGCTCACGCGGGGCAAACTTTCCTCGTGTGAAATACGAGAGGAGAGGGCAGCAACGTTCCATTTGGGTGATTTTTGCGCGGCTAAGAGCACGAATCTTGCTCTTAAAGGGCCGGCGACCCTTGAATCTCGTCGCCCAAACGAAACAGTTGCGCGTGCAGGAGACATTCTGGTGGGACGGATCGGAAGAAATATAGAAAAGCAAGTTGCAGTGGTTGTGTCCGGGCAAGCAATACTATCCGATTGTGTCTATAGGATTCGTTGCGCACCTGAATGGCAGCAAAAGATACTTGGTGGACTATCCTCAACTCGGGGAAGGATACTCATCCGAGCGGCACTACGCGGATCTGCAGCGCAATTCCTATCGAAGGCAGATCTCTTGGATCTGACCATCTGAGTGACGATGGTTAGAGACAATGAATAAGACCCCTGCAGAACAAGAAAATGAGCAACTCGGTCTGTTTGAACAACGTGCAGACTATATTCCTGCGGAAGATCTGCTTTCTGGAACCGCAACTGCGGATCTGCTGAATAGAGTGCATGACGCTCTTGTATCTCGCGGCACAAAGCTCATCGTCGGTCCTCGAGGATGTTTACGATCAGGAATGGGGATCTGAGGAGGACGACCTGATGCGAATGGTACTAATCTCCGACACGCACGGTCTCCATGACAAGGTTGGCCCTGTTCCCGAGGGTGACGTCCTCGTCCACGCCGGAGACTTCATGAACTCTGGCTATGACGTACAGGATATTGTGTCGTTCAATCGCTGGCTGGGAGAGCAGGACTTCAGGCACCGCGTAGTCTGCGCGGGAAACCACGATAGGTACTTTGAGAATGCTCCTCAACAAGCCCGAGAATTGCTGACCAATGCCACCTACCTGGAGAACACGGGTGCCACGCTTGACGGTGTTGCGTTCTGGGGCTCGCCATACACACCCGAATTTATGAACTGGGCCTACATGTACCAGCGTGGCTCAGGAGCACGACACTGGGAACTCATTCCTGACAGCCTCGACGTGCTGATTACACACGGCCCGCCACTGGGAATTCTCGATCAGACGGCTCCAAGCGAAGCACATTTGGGATGCGCGGAACTGCTCGACGCGGTCAAAAGAAAAAAGCCACGAGTTCACATTTTCGGTCATATCCACGGTGGGGCTGGAACGTCTGAAAACGATGAAACTCGCTTCATCAATGCTGCATATCTGAACGAGCGTTACAAACCGCTTCCGCCTGCTGGAAAAATCCAAGTTGTCGATATTAGCTTGAAGAACCTTGATTATATTTTATAAAGTCCTATATATTGGTCTATATAATGCCATTAGGCTTTATGTATGGAGCTTTATATGAGATCGAACGTCTCGGATGTTCTCCCTCCCGCAGTCAAGCGGTCGTTGACCAAGTTCGGCAGCGATCTTGCGACAGCGCGGCGTAAACGGGGACTGACAGTCCTTACCGTAGCCGAGCGAATGGGTGTCTCGAAGAACACTTATCTCCGCGCTGAAAAGGGAGACCCCGGAGTCGGTCTCGGCGTTTATGCGATGGCGCTCTTCGTCCTGGGCTTTGGCGATCCTCTAAGAAGCCTTATTGATGTGAGCCGCGACGATGTCGGCCTTCTTCTGGATGAAGAACGTCTGCCCAAGCGCGTGCGCATGAAGAAAGCGCGGGTACCAAGGCCATGAAGCGCACCGTTGACGTAGTGCTGGGAGATGGTCCGCAGATCGGTACTTTGCGCTACGACCTGCAAGGACGCCGCGAAAACGCCGCTTTCGAGTACGCAGCAGGCTGGCTTGGCGACCGCGCGCGCTTCGCTCTCGGCCCGACGCTTCCGCTCCAGGGGGGACTACAATTCCATCGCAAATCCAAAGAGGGCTCTCCATTCCATGCCGCAGATTGCGGATACCGAGCCCGACGGGTGGGCAAAGCGTGTCATCATGCGCGATCACGTCAAACATAGACAGGAACTGCGACGTGAAGGAAAGGAAGCCGAGGCACAGCCGCTCAATGCACTTGATTATTTACTGGCTGTGGATGACATCAGCCGCGTCGGCGCGCTTCGTTTTCGCGACGAAGACAATGTGTTCCAGCGCGCGCACGGAGAAGGACGCCGGAAGGCTCCGCCATTCATCGAGCTTGGGCATTTGCTTAGCGCGTCGCGCGCCCTTGAGGCGAACAGAGAGACAGCTGCAGACCTGGCGTATTTGCGTGGGCGTGGCACGTCACTTGGCGGAATGCGCCCCAAATGCACGGTCGTTGACGAAGATGGCGCACTTTCCATTGGCAAATTCCCGAGCATTACGGACGAGCGCGCCGTCACAAAGGGCGAAGTGCTCGCTCTCACCCTTGCCAAGCAGGCCGGAATCAATGCGGCTGCTGCGCGCATCGTAGAGAGCGAAAATTTGCCCGTGGCACTGATTCGTCGTTTCGACCGGCGAGGCCGGGGAGATCGAATTATGTATATCTCCGCAGCGACAATGCTAGGTGTTGAAGTGACGGAAGCCGATAACCATACGTACACAGAGATCGTGGATGCAATCCGCGTACATGGGGCAGAAGTACAAACCGATATTGAAGAGCTATGGCGGCGTATCGCCTTCTCGATTCTGATTACGAATACTGACGACCATCTGCGCAATCACGGCTTCCTGCATGAAGACCGTGAATTCTGGCGGCTGTCGCCTGCCTTCGACATCAACCCGTCGCCCGAGCGCGTGCGCGAATTGAAGACATGGATCTCCGAGGATGTAGGCCCGGAGATGACCATAGACGCCCTTATGTCCGTGATCGCTTATTTTCGAATCAAGCCCGCAAGAGCCAAGGAAATATTGAGTGAAGTTGCTCACGCCGTGGACAACTGGCACGGAGCAGGACGCGGCCTTGGCATGAGTGACGAAGAGCTTGAGCCTTTTGCGGACGCCTTTGAACATTCCGAACGGGCGGCAGTGAGGAAAGCGATTTGACTTACGGTATGAAGGACCTGGGCCGAGTTTGGGCGTCGGCCAAGCGAAACCGCACAGCACAACTACGAGTTTGCGACCGAATGTAAAACCGCTGAGAACTCAAACACTTCCGGTTGGAACAGCCACCAAACAGCCACTTGCGGTACAAACAGCCATTCGGAGTAAAATCCGCTGTGTATGGATCGCCGGATCACACCTCTCGGAACAGCCACCAGAAGATGAAATAGGATTTTCTGTCCGACGTGCTTTGAGCGCAGTTTTCACTAATTTTGAGGCAAAATAGGTGGCTGTTTTGATGGCTGTTCGTTTCCAACTTTTCTGCTTTTGGCTGCGTCGCATTGCAACCTCAAACGTTCCTGTATCTGTATGTAAATAAGATGTTTGCTGCGATTTGTTGCGTCGCGATGCAACACCCTGCAAAATGCCTAAAATCAGACTCGAAATCCGCCGAGGGCAACCTCGTGGGGGTTCGCCCCCCCTCCCGGCACCAAGTATACTCATCTACTTTTGATAGACATTACAGATGTCTACTATTTTTCGTTTGTTGCGGCGTTGTGCCAACTTAGGGCAAACGCGGTTCGAAAGGGCTCGGAGATTTATGGCCTGCAATAAGCAAAGGGCACCCGCCAGAACCAGTGCGCTTTGAGATTTTTGCATCCGCAACCCCTCGTGGAGATTCACTGAATTCTTTGCTCGTTTTGTTCGACGGCTAGTGAAGAAAAATTTTGGTGCGCGAGAGCGTAGCTGCAATTACCGTGCTTGTTCTAACGCCTGCATCGCCTCTTGTCGATCTGCGCCGCTCACAACGGCGTAACGCGCAACATAGATGCTGTGCCCCGCAGCATAATAATGGTGCATCGGCCCTTCGTAGCGCTTTGACCGCACTGCGCCGAAGGTCATGGGGATTAGCCCCAACGTAGTTTCGGATGCTTCCGCACTTCATTCATCTCTTCACTCTCGCTGCGGATGAAGACTCGCACGTACAACTCCCACTCGGAGTAAGGTAGCCCCTTGCAGAACCAAAACGTCATCTTTTGATTCCCGGCTGATAGAATAAAAAAAATCTGAGCAAGCCTGGTCCTTTGTTTTTCTCTCGCAGTCAACAGAATTCAAGGAGACTTTTGGATGTCGCGAGTCGTCGTTGTGGGAGCTGGCGCCATGGGTCTTGCCGCGGCTTATCGAGCCGCAAAACTGGGCCATCAAGTAGATCTCGTCGAGGGGGCTCCAGAACCAGGTGGCATGGCGGGCCACTTCGACTTCGACGGACTCTCCGTCGAACGCTTCTATCACTTCGTATGTCACAACGATCTCCCCACTTTCGCCCTGATGAGGGAGCTCGGCATCGAAGACAAGCTAATGTGGCGGCATACTACCATGGGATTTTTCTCCGGCAATATTCTCCACCCCTGGGGAGATCCGATCTCTCTTCTTCGTTACCCTGACATCGGCCTTATCGACAAGCTCCGCTATGGACTCTTTGCCTTCGTCTGCATTCGTCGCAACCACTGGCCAGCCATCGAAGACGAACCAGCGAAGAGCTGGATCATTCGCTGGTCGGGAGCCGCCAACTACGACCGCTTCTGGAAGCGACTCTTCTCACACAAATTCTACGAATACGCCGACACAATCTCCGCGGCATGGGTCTGGACTCGCATTCGTCGCGTAGGCCGCTCCCGCAAGAGCATCCTTCAGGAAGAGCTCGGATACATCGAGGGTGGGTCCATTACGCTCATCAACTCCCTCGTATCAGCCATTCAATCCCTCGGAGGAAGAGTTCATCTTGGCAACCCGGTCCGACAGATTACCGTCGAGCAGGGTGCAGGCCAGCAAAACCGAGTCACGGGCGTCCTGACTGCCAATGGCCACTACCCCGCCGATGCCGTCATCTGCACCGTGCCAACTCCGCTGGTCTCCGCCATGGTTCCAGAGCTTCCCGACGAGTGGAAAGATCGTTATAACGCCATTCACAACATCGGCGTCATCTGCGTCGTCTTCAAACTCACGCGCTCGGTAACTCCGCACTTCTGGGTCAACGTCTCCGAGCCCAACATTGAGATTCCTGGCATTATTGAATTTTCCAATCTTCGCAAAACCGGCGACCACGCCATCGTGTACGTGCCGTTCTACATGCCGGTCTCGAATCCCAAGTTCTCCGCGTTGGACAAAGAGCTTGTCGCCGAAGCCTTCCAGTGTATCGAGCGCATCAATCCTACGCTCACAACCGAGGATATTATTACGACCAGGGTTGCTCGCCTACGCCACGGCCAGCCTATTTGCGAACCCGGCTTCCTTGCCAAGATCCCACCCGTCCAGACCCCAATCGCAGGTCTCCAGATTGCCGACACCTGCTTCTACTATCCCGAGGACCGCGGAATCGCTGAGAGCGTTCGCGTTGGCGCGGCTATGGCCGAATCGATCAACAGTGGAACACCAGTACGCACTTCACCCGCAGTCATTAAATCCTGACCTGCGCGTTGCTGGAGCAAGACATCTATCAGTTCATCGAAGCGATGTCTTTATGAAGCACAATGTATGGCTCGAGATTATACGGGGTGCGAAGCGTACCAAAAGCTATTGTGCGATGGTACGGAGGCAGCCAGGTGTCGTACTGAACCTCGGGAAGTTTCATAGGTTGAAAGCAGGACGGAATCGAAGTCATGATAAAAACGCGAGGGTTGATGGCCGGAGTAAAGCGGGCAAACCAGTTGGAGCAATCGTTGGGAAGATTGATAACAGAGATGGCGGACTCATCGTTTACTACATGGCCGACGGCTTCAAGCTGGGTCCATCCATCGAAGTCCGCTCCTGCTTGAATAGATGTAGGTGGAACTCCTGTAGCCATTACTTCGTTCGCAGCTATAACTCGGGCTCTGTAGAGAGAAAACTCGTCATGCGTCATCGCGACTATGGCAAAGCAGTAAATGGCCAGTATCACCTTGGCGAATAAAGGAATCTTTAAAGGAAGATCCTGCACTAATCGAAGGATAAGTATCAAGTTCAGCGCCAGGATTGTGATTAGGTATTTGTCCTGTATAACGAGCGAAAATGATCGGGGAATTAAAAAGAGGAAATTGGCAAGCAGTAGAGGTATGAGAAGCCACGTGATCGCGTACCAAGTCTCTGGGTTGTTCTCACCTTGAGCAGGATCGAGAGAGCTTTTGAAGACGATGGCACAATTGCGCCATTCGGTGCACAAATACGCGACGCAGACGAGAGCCCAAGACACAGACACGGCGGAAAGTGCAATCGAAATCCATGTACTGATGAAGAACGGTTCACCCAACATCATCGGCGTGGGGTTGGTCGTAAGGTTACCGAACCCAAGAGAAGAAATGATGGTTCGACTAAATGGCATCAACCAGCTACGAACGGCCTCCGAATGAGCGTAGCCGATGAATGTAAATGCTAAGAGAGTGGCGGGTAAGATGATGCCAAAGATCGTACATAACTTTAAGGAGCGACGTAGCGCGGCATGTATCAAGATTGCTTCAATGGGAAGGAGAAGAAACTGAAGCGTGAGCATGGCTCGAGTAAACTGCGCAAGCATGTGCCAGACGCTATGAGGAGTGATCCGAGAGTCGAAGATCCTTTCGGGTATCGCTCCTGGATAGTGATTAAACCAACGAACCATAGCAGCGATGCAGGCGACTGCGAAAACGGTAGAAAGCAGGCCGGCAATGATGACACCGGGCTTGCGTCTCAATATCCATACCGTGGAGGGTACGAGAATGAGGGATCCGAGCCAAGCAATCTGGCGAACGGATCCTCCCAAAATATTCGTAGCGGTCGCTGCGCATAGCCACACGATCACGCCGATGATTGTCCCCGCGCGAAGAGCTTTCTGACACATCCAGAGACAGCAGAGAATAGCTAAAAGCCCGGGAATATCTGACATGGCGATGGATTCCAGTGGAAAGCAGACGGGTGAAAGAAAGAGAGCAATCGTCGAAAATGTTGCAAACGAACGATCAAGCCCGCAGTTTCGAGCAACGACATAATAAACCCAGACGGAAAAGAAAGTGACGGGGAACATATAAAGACGTGCAGTCGTAAAGGAGAACCCAAAAAGTTTAATGCCAAGGGCGCTGAACGGAATCTGCCAACCAAGCATGGCGGTGCTCCAGTTGTTATAGACAACGTGCCCTGTGCTGGCAAAGATCTGAGCGGTTTTTATATAGGACCAGTCGTCCACGCAGCCCATATCAAAAAACGGGCGTGCGAAAAGATTGCATACAAGTACAAAAAAAGAACAGCAGAATCCCATGTAGAGGCGATCTAAACTTCGAAGACGATTGGAACGATCATTCATATGGGATGCCTCATGCAGCGAGCTTATCATCGCGAACGCCGATCAAATCGCCGGATCGGCAATCCGTAAACGTTGCAATGTTTACTGGAAGAGATGGATGCCGAAGTCGTCGGCCTATCTTCTATTTACATTCGCCTAGTCGCACAAGGACTGAGCGGCGACGCTAAGAACGTGTCCACACCGCAAATGTCTCACCAAGGTATATCGGAATATTTACGTTGCCCAGAGCATTTCGCTGCACCATTCGGTGGCCAAAGGCGCTCGCAGGAATTCGATGTTGCGACAGACGAAGCAGAATATATTCCAAACTAAACGAAGCAGGGCGACGATCGAAGGCGACCCACTGCAATCCCGTCTTCTCTCCGCAAAGCTTCAGAGTATCGCGACTAAAGTAGTTCAGATGCTCTGCAAGAAGCAGCGGCCAACGCTCGCCGAACAGCCTCGCCTGGATGCTGTTGATATCTGGAACGTTCGCGAACAGATATCCCTCCGGTTTCAGCAAGCGTGCGCAATTGGCTAGAAATGATACTGGATCAGTGACATGCTCCAGCACATCCCATAGCGTAAGCGCATCAAAAGACGCAGAAACTAGGTTCGCCTCCTGAAGGGTAGAGCAGTGCACTTCACCGCACCCGCGAAGTGCTTCCCTGGCATGACCTGCGAGCACTTCTGAAGGCTCTACCCCAGTTACCCTCCATCCCGCCGCTACAGCCGCAGCCAGGAATGACCCAGATGCGCATCCAACGTCGACAAGGTTGCCGACGGAGATGTATCGCTCCATCATCTTCAAATGCCGCTCAGCGGTCTGACGCCGCCCAGAAGTTTCTTTCTCGTACACGGTAGGATCCATCGCACGGTAAAGTGTGTGCAGCTCTTCATCGGCGGGTCGAAACTCGGAGAAGACAAACTGGCACGATCGGCAGCGAAGAATTTTTCTGTGGCTCACATTTGTCCGCGAGGATCCCAGCGTGTCTGCAGCAAGAGACCCACCCTTCGCATTAATGTAGATCTCTATCCTTTCACCAGAGCACAAGGGGCACTTCTGTCTCACGGCATTAACTTCAGGCATTATCTCTCCCTGCGAACAGCAATTTTGCCAGGAGCCGCCGATCGATGGTCCGAGGTGTCATTGATGATCGAACACTAGTGTAACGAAACTTGGACTAGCAGAAACTACCTTATGGAATGGATCATGGTGTTATAAGCACCACTCGCAAATAGATAATGAGATAACTGCAAGACGGGCTGGGCTAAACCCGAGATGGGATCTCGAAATAGCGTTGAAGTAGACCAAAAATTTGCTAAGGTGGGGATATGATCTCGGGGAGATTCCAATTGCTTTCGAGAACTCGAAATATCGCAAAGGAACCCGCCGTACTTTGTGCCTTACTACTCGCAGCTTGCATTGTTTCGTCTCATCCTCGAGTCGAGATGGGACTCAATGACGATTGGTCGTATATATGGAGCGCGCGTGTATTGGCGACTACCAATCACGTTCAATATAACGGCTGGGCAACCGCGATCCTGGGATGGCAACTGTACCTCGGTGCTCTTTTCGTCAAACTGTTCGGGTTCTCTTTCACGATTCTTCGTGTTTCAACATTGATAGTCGCGATGATTACTACTGTAGTGATCCATCGCCTTTCCGTGCGTCTCGGTCTTACTGAGCAGAACGCGACTCTCGGGACGCTTACCGTAGTTCTGTCACCTTTCTTTATGCCGGCCGCCTTTAGTTTTATGTCTGACGTGCCTGGCTTGTTCTGCATAGTGTTGTGTTTCTATATGTGCGTACGGGCTGCACAAGCGCGCTCTGATCTAAAGGCTTTACTTTGGATTATTTTTGCAGCATTTGTTAACACGGTCGGAGGTACTGTACGACAAACTGCTTGGCTTGGAGTTTTGGTCATCATCCCCTCAGTGACGTGGTACATGCGAGGGCGCCGAGGCATGTTGATTGGCGGAGCGACTTCTTGCTTGATTGGAGCAGTCACTGTCTTCAAATTCATGAACTGGTTCAGTCGGCAGCCATATTCAATCGTCGATCACCTGGTGACTGCTCCAACGGCCTTCGGAGCATTTATTTTGCACGTGGGAGCCAACGCCGTAAGAATTGCTTTAGGATGCTCGCTCTTAATTGTCCCCATATTGATCGTGTTTATCACTCGATACCCGATACGACTAAGCAAGTTTCGCAAACAAGGTCTCATTGCAGTATCCGTGCTAATCGTCATCCTTTTACTGCAGATCATTTGGGGGGAAAATTTTTTTAGAATTACCCTGCCTATCGGAAATGTTGTTGGTGCGAGAGGGATTTTAGACTTACCAGGCATTCTAGGAAATCGGCCAGATGTCCTTACGATACAGATTAGGAGGGTCATTACTTCAATTACGTTCCTGGTTTTGAGTGCTTACTTCCTCTGCTGGTTCAATCGGGCCGATATGCCGACGTGCTCGACTGGGGCTACGGATCGTGCAACGAACAGATTCCTGTCGTACCTGTTTTGGCCATTCACGGTGGCCTACTGCATTTTGATGGTCACTCGTTCAGTAATCTACGATCGATATCTAATCCCGCTCGCTGTGGTCGCGTCGATTGTGTCTTTGCGCTTTTATCAAGAAAGATATGCTGGGCGTCCCGCGCTACCCAGTGTTCTATTCGTTGTGCTATTCGCGATATACGGAGTCGTAGGTATGCATGACACCTTCGAGATGGATCGCGCCAGGCTGTCTGCGGTAGACCAACTCGTGAGGGCCGGGATCTCAAGAAGAGATATCCGAGCTGGATTAGAATATGACGGCTGGGCAGAGTTAGAGCTTGCTGGCCATGTTAACGATGAAAGAATACGTATCCCGCAAGACGCATACCGCCCGTGGAATTCGGGTCTTGCTCCTCAAAGTCCGTGCCGCTTCGATTTCGAGGAGCTTACGCCTTCCCTGACTGGACGTTTCTTACTTACATATCAACCTCTAGCATGCGCCAAGCCGACAGAATTCCCCCAGATTTCTTATAAAACATGGCTACCCCCACATCAACATCAAATTTTCATTGAAGAACTACACTAATATTTGACGTGTCTTCTTGATGTCAGTGCATTCGAGGCGCAGCACTTGCTTAGGCTTTCGTATCATTAGAGAATGCAGGCAATTCGTTGCTTCATCCAGTTCGTCCAAAGGCACACATTCGCGGCTGCTATGAGCTGTCTGCATATCTCCAGGGCCGAACACGATAACCTCTTTTGTTACCGAAGCTAAAAGGCTTGCTTCAGAGCCGAATGGGATAGAGGTAGATTGCCGCTTTGTAAGCGTCTCTACCGATCGAACGAGTTCAGAGTTTGCAGCCGATTCGAACCCTGCTTGCTGCCGGATCACTTGAACGTTGCATTGAAAACCTGGATCGGTGTTTCGGAGGGTATCTACCATTCTGGAGATGGCCGTGGGAACGGTGTCGGCATCCTGGCCCGGAATGGGTCTCCACTCAAGCTGAAATCTACACTGGCCAGCGACGATATTTTTCGCTGTTCCCCCCTGGATCGTTCCGATATTCAATGTCGTGAAGCTGGGCGAGAAGAGTGGGTGCTGTTGTTCGGCAAGCAGTGCACTATATTCTTCGATTGCAGAGATCAGGCGTGCTGCCCTGTAGATTGCCGATCTTCCTCTTTGCGGATGGGCGCTGTGAGCCTCCTCTCCGAAGACCGTGACCTCTGCGAGGCAGTATCCTTTTCCCGCGCGTGCGGGCCGAAGAGATGTCGGTTCTCCAATTACGACTCGTTTGGGTTTGATTTGTCCGGACGCTATAAGGTGGGCGGCGCCGATACAGCCGATCTCCTCGTCTGCTGTAAGGACCAGACGTAGTCCATCAACAAAGCTCGCCGGATCGCTCTCCGCGATAGATGCCAACAGGCATGCGAGGAATCCTTTAACATCGCACGAGCCGCAGCCGTGAAGCAGGCCATTGCTTACGAATGGTTCCAGCGCCTGCGGCCAATCCGCTGCATAGGGAACGGTGTCGGTATGGCACATGAAGGCAAGCTCTACTTCGGTGTCGTTCAAACTCTGATCAGACGGCGCGGCGATCAAATTTACTTTTTCAACTCCGGCCGCATCGAAGTAAGGGATTTCGCGGGTCTGCCACTGTGCCGCATGTAGTACCTGCGTCACGTAGTGAATGATTGGCCGATTCGATAGAAAGGAGGGAGAAGGAATGCGAATCAGATTCGAGAGATGCTCTACAACCGCTTTCATGAAGGTTAGCCGCCGATCTGGCTGTTCTGCCATACCTTTCGATGAATTTCTTTGTAGCGAGAGATGATCTCGTCCTGGTGGATATGTTTTTGATCGCGAAGGATGAGTCTTCCATTGACGGCGACGTCGCGTATTGCGGAGCGACTTAGTGAGAAGACGATGATCGGCAAGAGGTCTTCGGCGGAATGGCCAGCGATCGACACATCGTCTAGATCAACGGTGAAAAAATCGGCGAATGTGCCGGGTGTGATCTCCCCACTGGGGAGTGCGAGAGAGCGTGCGCCATGAATCGTTGCAGAGTCGAAGAGCCGTGAGGCCATGGGCTTTGATGCGATCTGGTCAAGAACAGCGCGCTCCTGCCGCTCGAGCCGAAGGTGATAGTCCAGTTCGCGCGCATCTTCGAGTGGATCGATCTGGGCCTGGCTGTCTGAGCCGAGCGCCACAGGAATACCTGCAGACATGACACGATCCGCAGCGAGGATACCGTCTCCAAGGTTGCGTTCTGTAGTTGGGCAGGAACCTATTGTTGCTTTCGCCTCGGCGAGCATTGCGATTTCATCTGTGGTGATGTGAATAGCATGGATTGCAGTGAAGTCAGGGCCGAGCAGCTGCTCTTTGTTGAACAGAGAGACTGGGGTGAGACTATGCTCCCGCAGGCATGCTACGTTTTCTGCAACCTGTTCGGCGACGTGCATGTGCAGCGGGAGCTTGTTCGCTCGACTCCATGCGGCAATCTCCTTCAGGTCAGGGAGTGGGACGGCGCGAATACTGTGAGGTGCGACGCCAACTCGAACTTCAGAGAGATTCGACGAATGGTCGCGCAGCAATGCGTTCGTATTTTCGATAAAGGCAGTGGTGGACTCGAAGAAGCGCGTTTGACCTGGATCGCGAGGAAGTTCAAATCCGGAGCGAAGGTAAGCTGTGCGAAGAAGAACGATACGAATGCCCACGGATTGAGCGGCCGCGATAACCTGCTTGCTCAGTAGATTCGGGTCGTCGTAGGGATGGCCGTTGGGTGCGTTGTGCAGGTAATGAAACTCGCCGACTGTCGTAGTTCCCGCGAGGACCATCTCGAGGAACGCCATTCGTGCAACGTCATACACGTCCTGAGGGTCAAGCTGGCTTGCCGCGTGATACATCGTTCCGCGCCAGGACCAAAAGTCTTTGCCGCTGGCGACTCTCGATTCCGACTTGCCGCGGATGAGCCGTTGAAAGGAATGAGAGTGAACATTTACGAAGCCGGGAAGGAGTGCTTTTCCGGGCAGGTCAACGACTTTAGTAGAGGAAGGATCAATTGTCTTTGGAGACTCTAAAAACTGACCCGTCTCGCTGACCAAGACCAAGCCATTGGCAACGAATCGTCCGTTCGAGTAGAGCAGCTCTGGCCGGTAGAGTGTATTCATCGTTGCACTTTCTTTCCGCTAATCCAGACGTCGCTGATGGGATTTGTTCCGAGCGTATAGACAAGGTCGCGCCAGTCGTTACTGTGAAGAACGAGGAAGTCGGCTGGGCATCCATCCTCAAGACGCCCCGCGTTCTCGATGCCGAGTGCGCAGGCTGCATTGATTGTTCCTGCTACAAGAGCTTCCTGTGCGGTGAGTCCGTTGAGACGGATGGACAGAGCCAGTGCTTCAGAGATTGAGAACAAGGGGCTCGAGCCCGGATTGAGATCCGTTCCGACGGCAACGGCGGCTCCTGCATCGATCAGCTTACGGCCGGGCGCTGCAGGGATTCCCAGATGAAGTGAGACACCCGGAAGAACCGTCGCAATGGTTGAGCTTGCCGCAAGCCTCGCAATTTGCTCTGGCCCTGAGGCTTCCAGGTGATCAATGCTTAGTGCGCCTAAGCGTATTCCAAGCTCCACGCCGCCTATGCAATGGAATTGATCGCTGTGCAACTTGATTGCGAGCGAGTGCTGTTTTGCGGAGTTGAGAAATTGCTCTGTCTCGGCAACCTGCCACGATTCTTTTTCGACAAAGACATCGACCGCAGTGGCTAACTTACGTCTCGCCACCTCAGGTATTAGCTGCTCGCATACCTGGGTTACATAACTGGAGTGATCTGCAGCGATAGCAGGAGGGATGTGGATTAGCAGCGTTGGCTGGATGCGGGCGGGAGTAACCTTCGAGAGCGATTGAGCTGCTTCGAGCATCATAAGTTCGGCGGCAGGTGTGAATCCGTAGCCGGACTTAATCTCGATTGTGGTTGCTCCCGAGGCGATCAGCGAATCGATTCGTGGCATCGCGAGTGCAACGAGATGATCCCGCGAGGTGGCTGCGGTGGCGCGAATCGTACTTCGTATGCCGCCGCCTGCAGCAAGAATCTGCTCGTAGGTTGCGCCGGATGTTCGCGCCTCAAAGTCTGCCAGACGATCTCCTGCCCATACGGCGTGGGTGTGTGGATCGACCAGGCCTGGAACGACTGCGCGGCCTCCGGCGCTAACAGTAGTCTTTGCGTCGCCGGTCCAGTGAGAGGCTCGTCCCGTCCAGACAATTTGTCCGGAAGATATGGCCATCGCAGCTATCTCAATCACCTTCAGATCACGCATGGCTAGGCCACGCTTCGGTCCAGGGCCTGTGGCCGTGACCAGCTGTGCGATATCTGTGATGAGGAGGTCCGCTTTCATCGGAGGCTTGGCATATCTAGTCCCCGCTTTGCCGCGGTAGCCTTTGCCAGTTCGTATCCGGCGTCAGCATGTCGGATGACGCCCATCGCGGGATCGTTGGTTAGACACATCCGCAGGCGCTGCTCGGCTTCGTCGCTGCCATCGGCGACTGCGACGAGGCCCGCGTGCTGGCTGTACCCCATGCCTACGCCGCCGCCGTGATGAAAGCTCATCCAGCCGGCGCCGCTTGCAATGCCAGTCGCGAAGTTAAGCAGCGCCCAGTCGGAGACTGCATCGGAGCCATCGAGCATTGCTTCGGTCTCGCGGAAGGGGCTGGCGACAGAACCTGCATCGAGGTGGTCTCTGCCAATGACGATCGGTGCACTGAGACGGCCATCCCGCACCATCTGATTGAAGAGAAGTCCCGCGCGATCGCGCTCACGATAGCCCAGCCAGCAGATACGAGCGGGGAGACCTTGAAAGGCGATTTGTTTGCTGGCAAAGCTGAGCCACTCGTGCAGCCGTTTGTCCTCTGGAAACAGCTTCAGCATCGCTTCATCTGTTTTGGCGATGTCAGCAGGATCGCCCGACAGAGCGGCCCAGCGAAACGGTCCGCGGCCTTCGCAGAAGGAGTCGCGGATAAATGCGGGGACGAAGCCTGGGTAGGAGAAGGCGTCTGTGACACCAGCGAGTTTTGCCTGGGTGCGCAGGTTGTTGCCGTAGTCGAAGGCGATGGCGCCTCGACGCTGCATCTCAAGGATCGCCTGCACATGCTGGGCGATGGAAGCCTGAACGCGCTCGATATAAGTTTGCGGCTGCAGAGAACGCAGCGCGTTGAGATCTTCATCGGGTTGTGCGATTGGAGTGTATCCCCACATTGGATCGTGCGAGCTGGTCTGATCGGTGACGAGATCAGGGGTGAAGCCGAGCTTCACCATGGTTGGCAGCAGCTCCGCAGCGTTGCCGGTCAGGCCGATTGAGAGAGCTTTGCGATCCGCCTTCGCAGCCTTCGCCAAACGGATTGCTTCGTCTAGTGAATTTGTCGCGGTATCGAGATAGCGCGTTTCAAGACGGCGTTGAATCCGCTTCGGGTCCACCTCGATACAGATGCTGACTCCGCCGGCTAATTTCACCGCGAGTGGTTGGGCTCCGCCCATGCCGCCAAGGCCGGCAGTGACCGTGATGGTGCCTGCGAGTGTGTCGTTGAAGTATCTCTTGGCTGCTCCGCGAAAGGTCTCGTAGGTTCCCTGCAGAATTCCCTGCGTGCCGATGTAGATCCATGAACCGGCGGTCATCTGGCCGTACATCATCAATCCGGCGGCGTCGAGTTTGTCGAACTCTTCCCATGTCGCCCAGCGCGGGACCAGATTTGAATTCGCAATCAATACTCTGGGGGCCAACGAGTGTGTCTGGAGAACCGCGACTGCTTTGCCGGATTGCACAAGGAGTGTCTGATCGTTTTCGAGCCGGTCCAGTGTCTCTACGATCGTGTGATAGCACTCCCAGTTGCGGGCTGCCTTGCCTCGTCCGCCATATACGATCAGCTCTTCGGGCTTTTCAGCCACATCGGGATCGAGGTTATTCATCAGCATTCGTTTGGCGGCTTCTTGAATCCACCCTTTTGCTGTCTTTGTGTTGCCGCGCGGCGCTCGAACCGGAGAATATGGCTGGCTCATCGAGTGACCTCCTCAAGCTTGATGCTATTCCTATTATTTCCCAAAGCGCCCTCTGCTAAAAACTTTGAGGCAGCCTCCATCCATATAGACAGGACACAGTCTTCGCGCCATGCCGGGACATGCGCCCTGAAGCGTGCACGTACCTCTTCAAGAGAAGAGGTGCTTGTCTCTTCGCGAAGATCCAAGGCACGAGTCGCGGTCAGCAGTTCGACTGCGACGACCATTCTGGCGAGCGCTACCGCCTGGTCGAGCTTGAGAGCAGAGGTCATTCCCATGCTGACGAAGTCTTCCTGATTGCCGCTGGTAGGAATGGAGCCGGTTGATGCGGGGCTGGCGAGCACGCGTAGTTCAGCAACGAGAGCCGCGGACGTTACCTGAGCCATCATCAGGCCAGACTCGAGGCCGGGCTTTGATGCGAGGAAGGCTGGCAGACCGTCGTTCAGGCTGGGGTTGAGAAGTCGCTCGGTGCGACGTTCTGAGATACCGGCCAGCTGGCACAGGGCAATGGAGAGATAGTCGAGCGCCAATGCCAGGGGAGCGCCGTGGAAGTTTCCTCCTGAGATGATTGCGTCTTCAAAGACAAGCGGATTGTCCGTGGCGCTGTTCAGTTCAATCTCGAAGACCTTGCGAGCATGTACGAGCGTGTCCCACACAGAACCATGTACCTGCGGGATGCAGCGCAGGCAGTATGCGTCTTGAATACGGCTGCCTTCGCCGTGAGTTCTGGGAATGGAGCTGCCTTGCAGGAGACCGAGAATGTGCTTCGCACTTAATATCTGTCCTGGATGTGGCCGGGCTGCATGTAAGCGAGGATCAAAGGCCGCCGGAGTTCCGCGCAATGCTTCCATGCTCAAAGCAGCGGTTGTCTGTGCGGAGTAAAACAGATCCTCTATCTCTGCTAAACGAAGGCAGCCGATCGACAACATAGCCTGAGTTCCGTTCAGAAGAGAGATACCTTCTTTCCCCATCAGCACCAGCGGTTTCAGCTTTGCATGCTCGAAACACACTGCAGTGGGCTGAACTTTTCCCTGATACTCCGCATATCCTTCTCCGATTAATGCGAGCGCCATGTGAGCAAGGGGCGCTAGGTCGCCGCTTGCACCAACGCTGCCACGCGAGGGAATGACGGGCGTTATCTGATGGTTCAGCAGATCGCAGATGCGTTCGGCAACGATGGGACGAATGCCAGAGACGCCCTTCGCCAGAACATTGGCGCGGATCAACATCATGCCGCGCACCACGGAGGTCGACAGTGGGGAACCAACTCCGCAGCAGTGAGATCGAATCAGGTTGATCTGCATCGCTTCAATCTCAGTTTCGTCGAGCCGAATGTTCGCAAGAAGACCAACGCCGGTGTTGAGAGCGTAGACCGGTTTGGTGCCGTTCATTGCGGCGTCGACTCTGGAGCGCGACGCCTGCATTTTAAGGAGGGCCGCGGGGGCGATCTGTACCCGTTCAGCCCGTTCTGCTACTGCTACAACATCTTCAATCGTGAGAGACAGCCCATCTAAATCAATCATGGGTCTAATGTTAGGCAAATCGACCCCATGCGAAAATATGTATTCCACTGTTTGTGTGCTATTTTTCCGTTGATTCACTTTTATAAATGCTAATATTCGACGAATAGTCTGCATTTTTTGAAATTTTCAGTGGTTTCACTTGTGCGATTATCGCCTTAGAGAAAAGGGAGTCGATGCTTCAACACAACGGAACCGATCTGATCGACAGAAAGATCTTGCAGGCACTCAGCGCCGACGCACGTCTTCCGATAGCTGAGCTTGGACGGAGGGTGAAGCTATCTCCCTCAGCGACGGCGGAGCGCGTGCGCCGATTGGAGAGCCTCGAGCTCATCCGTGGCTATCGAGCGGATATCAATCTGCAGGCACTCGGATTCTCGATTACCGCATTTGTGCGGCTTACCTGCGATGGAAACAGGTACAGGCCATTTCTGAAATTTATCCCCACGCTGGATGTCGTTCAGGAGTGTCATCACCTGACAGGCGGCGATGCATTTTTGTTGAAGGTTATGCTTTCGTCCGTTGCACAACTGGAGGACTTGATTGAGAAGCTGCTGCCGTACGGAAGTCCAACGACCAGCATGGTGCTCTCCACGCCGATCGAGAGAAAACAAATATCGCTGCTTACAAACGGCTAGACGGTTTCCAATCGTGTTTCATCTGGTCAGCGTGCGGGGGGCACATAGGCTTGTACGCCTTGTACGGAGATCTTACCGGCATCGGCTGAACGAATATTGATTGTCACTTTGTTATCCGGCATTAGTGTTTGCCCTAACGCCACAACCGCAATATTAGGCTTGTCTGTGGTCATCATCTGCGGTGACGGCACACCGTCGGCAGACGCCGAAGTAGCTGCACAGGCGCGATCACAGACGATTGAGAACATTGCGGACTTGAATGTTGCGTCGACGGTAAAGCTCACGGTGACGCCGGGATTTACACCGAATGGGCCTTCCACCAAACCCATACTGCCAAGGTTCGGACGTGGAACGAGCTGTGCAAACGTCATGCCCACAACGTTCGGCGGCGCTTGTGGTGCTCCGCCAGTTTGAGCCTGAACAGGTTGGGCAGCGACGACCAATAGCTCATCCAGCTTTGCATTGACCGTGGCGATGTCCTGGTTTGCCAAAACTTTGTTCAATATTTCGACTATCTTTTTCCCTTGATCTACTCCAACACCGGTGCAATTAATGCTGGAGGTGTTGCCGTCTCCAACGTGCGCTGCGCTGCAGGTACCGACTGCGGCTGTCTTGTCTGTTGGGAGTATCTGGCTGAGTGCGACAGATCCCTGAAGCATCATCATGAGCAGGATCGCGTTTGCGGCTTTCATTCGATCACACTTTCTGAGTTGGCCAGCACCGGTAGAGAGCTGGATGCTCGTCTCAATTCTTGCCTCGCGACGCAATTCTCCGCCGTTGTAATGCCTATGTAAAGGAGGGATTTCAGGAACGTACCTCTTAATGAGGTATCTCTCCGGCTACAGTTAAGCAATCGTCATCAGCAGCCCTGCAAGGAGAAGCCCGCGCTGCTTTTTTTTGAATACCCCGTTTGGGGAATAGGCAGATGTTTTCCCATCAGTCTCAATGACTTGAGAGGTCCTACCCAATGGATCAAGCACTGGTAGATGTATTTGAACAGGCTCGCAAAGTGGTAGCGGATGCTGACCGCAAGATCGCAGAAGAGGCCGAGCGGCTGAGAGAGAACGAGCGAGAAAAACTGCGGCAGCAGCTTGCCGCGCGCATCGAAGATGCCTTCGACTTCACCAGCAAGGAAAAGCTGGAGTTGGAGCCGCGTTTTGATGTTCAGGATGGTGTTGGCGTCGTTGAGTTTGTGGTCAGAAGCCTGCGAGCCATCTTCTTGCTCCTGCCAGGAGAAAACAATACCTGGACGCTTCAGGTGGTCCAGGACGGACATAAGCCGCAGGTGCTCAGCGAGTTTCAGGGGGGAACGAAGTCTGAACAGTCTTCTCGCCGTCTGGCGGCGGCACGCATTGTGACGGCGGTCGGTAACTGGGTTCAGAACGTCAAAGGGCCGCAGGCTGTCGCGAGCGCGAAACCGCCATTGAGATGGAACGACCGCGAAGAGCCGAAGCCCGAACCAACCTACGGAACCATGGGCAAATTCCTCGGCTGCTAGCCACTGACTAAAAACTATTGTGGAATTTTTTCTGCAGGTTATTGTCAGGCAGCCCTTGGCGGGGCTTGGTTCCGTTTAGGATCAGTTACAGAGTAATGGGCAGCTACAAGCTCTCAACCTTCGAATTTGTCATTTACGGTCAAATTCGCATGAAGAGCCGATCCTGTCTGATTTTAAGTTGCGTTCACCCTTTTTCTCTGTCTTCAATCTAGCCCGAAAGGGTTTGACTAACTTTGCATCAATCGCAGATAAACCTGTTTTGGAGGAATCATGGCTTTGCGCAACACGTTGAAGAAGATTTTGGGAGTGAACTCGTGGAATTCGGATGAAGACCAGAAACGCTTACTGCCGGATACCAAAATTATTCTTGATGTGGGGGCCAACGTAGGACAGACCACAGCGAGCTACCGTCAGCTGTTTCCCAAATCCAGCATCTGGTCATTCGAACCATTTCCGGAGACGTACAACGCTCTGAAGAAGGTAACCGATAAGAGCCCCAAGTCCTACGCGGTCAATGCCGCCCTGTCAGACACAGTAGGCGATGCCTACCTCAATGTAGGAGCCGGTAGCTTAACGAATTCGCTTTTGCAGCGGGAGACACACTCGGGCACGGTGAAGGTGCAGACGGATACGATCGACAACTTCTGCCGCGTAACCAATATCCCATCCGTCCACATCCTGAAGATCGATGTTGAGGGCGCAGAGTCCAAAGTATTGGATGGGGCTCAGTTCATGCTGAGTCACCGGTTGATCCAGGCTATTTTTCTAGAGGTATATTTCAACCCGGTGTATGAAGGGATGCCACTGTTCTCTGATCTCGATACCAAGATCAAGGGCCATGGGTTCCGTCTCCACGGGCTCTACTCGTTGGTTCCCGATAACACAGGTAAGTTGAGCTATGGCAACGCTCTGTATATTCTCGCGGAATAGTTTTTGATCAACAGAATTTATTGGTGAGAAAGTAAGCAGGTTATTGGAGCACCGAATGGGATTTGAACCCATGAATACTGGTTTTGCAGACCAGCGCGTTAGCCACTTCGCCATCGGTGCTTTTGGTTGCTGTCTTTCTTGCCAAACTATCGTGCCGCTTTCTCTCAATCATCCAATGTCTGATCCTTCTCATCTCTGATGAAGGATCAGACCCTTCCCATCTTTGCTGACTTACTTCGGTTGTGGTGCCGTGCGAATATATGGCTTCACCGTCTTGAAGCCGGCGGGGTAGAGCTGCTTTGCTTCCTCGTCCGACACCGTGCCTGCGATGATGATGTCATCTCCGACCTTCCAGTTCGCAGGCGTTGATACTTTGTGCCTGCTTGTCAGCTGAATTGAATCGAGTGCGCGCAGAATCTCGTTGAAGTTACGCCCCGTGCTCATCGGGTAGATCAGTTGCAGCTTAATTTTTTTATCCGGGCCGATAAGGAAGACCGTTCGAACGGCTGCGTTGTTAGCAGGCGTGCGTCCTTCCGAGGTGTCGCCGGCGTCGGCAGGCAGCATGTCATAGAGCTTGGCTACCTTAAGCTCCGTGTCTCCGATCATCGGATACTTCACCTTGTGACCCGTGACATCTTCAATGTCGATGACCCATTTCGCGTGGCTGGTTACGGGATCCACGCTGAGCCCGAGGATCTTCGTTCCGCGTCGTTGAAACTCTCCCTCAAGGCCGGCCATCGTGCCCAGTTCGGTCGTGCAGACTGGCGTAAAGTCTTTCGGATGCGAAAACAAAATCGCCCACCCGTCGCCGATCCACTCATGAAACTGAATCGTTCCGTGGGTAGTGTCGGCGGTGAAGTCTGGTGCTACATCGTTGATGCGAAGTGACATTTCTTATTCCTCGTTGGCTAGAATCTTCTACTCGTGGGGGTCTAAGACAAGTAAAAACCCACCCGGCTCGCTAGCTCTGGGTGGGTTATGTGCTGCTCGAAGTACTTACTCCGACTCGCTCATCCACACCCACACACGCAGCTACAGCAACAGCAGCGTGTGGTGATCGTGTTGAGCATTATCGTCATAACTAATCTTTTTTACCGCTCGCCAGCTAGGCTAGCATGAGGAAGGTTTGCCCCATTGCGGTCTATCCAAACCATACGTCTGAGGAGCTTCCATGTCAACTAATACCCCTTGCAGCGTGCCTGTAACTTTAGATGCAGCCCCTGGGACAGCACATTGCGCCTACGAGTTCGGCCAGGTCGATGTCTTCGCCGAGAAGCCTCTTGAAGGCAACGCCCTCGCGGTGTTCTGTGATGGTCGCGGCCTCACCACCGAAGAGATGCAAGCGCTCGCCCGCGAGACGAACCTCAGCGAAACCACCTTCATTCTTCCGCGCACTCCCGAGATCGAGCGTGAGCGCGGCGTACAGGTCCGCATCTTTCTCACTACCGAAGAGGTTCCATTCGCCGGCCATCCCACGCTCGGCACGGCAAGCTGGCTCTACTGGAATCATCCCGTCCTGCGCGGTGCGGAGCAGATTACGCTGGACCTTGGTGTCGGCCCCATCTCTGTGCGCTTCACTCCGCCGCAGGCCGGCGAACAGGGGATCTTCGGCACCATGAAACAGAACGACCCAACCTTCGGAGAGATTCGCAATAGCAGAGAGGACCGTGAAGCACTGGCAGCGGTTCTCAATCTTTCTGTCGATGACCTCGATCCCGATCTGCCCGCGCAGGTCGCCTCTACCGGCATGGCCTTTTGCATCGTGCCGCTTCGATCCATGGAGGTCGCGGCACGTCTGCGAATTCCACCACAGGCTGCGCGCACTTATCTTGATCGCATCGGTGCGCGATTCTTTCACTGCATCACACGCGCTCCAGCAAACTCAGGAGCGGACTGGCACGCTCGCATGCAGTTCGATACTGGCGAAGATCCAGCGACGGGCTCTGCCTCAGGCTGCGCCATTGCGTACCTTGTACGTCATGGTTTCGTCCAAAGCGGTCAGCCCATCATCATCGAACAGGGAGTTGAGATATTACGTCCCAGCCGCATTCACGTCAGCGCGACAATCGAAAACGACACCGTGACAAAAGTGTTCGTCGGTGGCCGCACAATTTCTGTTGCATGCGGACGGTTTTTCCTGCCGTGATGCACTTAATTTCAACAGGCACACCTTATGAATCTCCAATGAATTCGCGCCGTTGTCACATGGCGGTGGATGTGCAAGCTCTAATATTCGTCATCTTCGCTCTAACTTCGCTGTTGCCAAGCTAGCCAACCATTCGTACTGTTGGAAAGCGTTGACGACGACGTTGCACGCAATGTGCAGCGTTGTTCGAGATGAAAATGCTTTCGCCTGTTTTTCCGACAACTTGAGTTGAGAGAAGCTTGACTGCCTCGCAGTCGCGACTTCCCGAGCGCAACCTCACTGCCTGCACACGCAATGAGGTCGATGCCGATCTATCGGCGCCGATCCCTCACTGTACTCGCAGCAGAATGATTTCGTGCCTCCTGGAGCCGCGTGGCAACCTGCACTGGCATTGAGCCTCTCTCGCACCCCGCGGTTCGGTAGCATAGCTCGCCGGACAGATGGCGCTGGTCCCTCGTGGAGCAGACGTGAGAGCCTCGCTCTTTTGTCTTCCGCTCTCCCGGAGCAGAAGCCCCATCCGTCCCTGAGAGCCATATCCGGCCGGGCCACGGGGCAATCTTCAGCACCACCAGACTGGCACGTCTGCAAACCAGCAGACGCGTCGAACTGGACCATCAGCCGCGAACCGCCATAAGGCGGTGTCCGGCAGAAGTGAGACTGCATGCGCCCCAAGAAGACGATCCTTTGCGTAGACGATAACGAACAAGTCCTCTCTGTCCGCACTTTTCTGCTGGAGACCCGTGGCTACCGCGTCATCGCTGCAAACAGCGCTCAGGAGGCGCTCGCCGTTCTCGAGCGATCGCTTCCCGGCACGCTCGATCTGATCCTCTGCGATCTCCTGATGCCGCAGATGGACGGCAACGAACTGGTTCGCCGCGCCAAGCAGCTTCACCCTGGCCTTCCCGCAATGATCGTCTCCGGCACTGTCAACGCCTTCGATCGCGCCCTGCACGCCGACGTCTTCCTGCCCAAAGGTGCCAGCTCACCCGCAGAGATGATCGAACGCATCCGCGTCCTTGTGGCTCGTAAACGCGGCCCCAAGAAAGCGGTTGCGCCAAACCCCACCGTCGAACCTTTGGTATACACGCCAGCTATCGCGAGCTAGTCTCAAGGTAGCTCAAGCCTCAACCAAACCATACTTGCGTTGCCATTGGCGCTTCAGCCGCGCCCACACCGCATCTCTCTCGTCTTGCGAAACAGTTGGATCAGGTGACTCTGCGAATCTGGCCGCTTCTGTCTTCGCCAACTCCAGCACGGCGCGGTCACGAATTAAATTTGCGACGCGAAACTCCGGCAAGCCCGCCTGCCGTGTGCCAAAGAACTCCCCTGGCCCACGCTGCTGCAGGTCCAGCTCTGCCAGCTCAAATCCATTCTGGGTACGCACCATCGCGTCCAGCCGAGCTGCAGCCTGTTCGGACACTTTGCCGCCAGTCATCAGGATGCAGTAACTCTTCGCCGCTCCGCGCCCCACGCGTCCACGCAGTTGATGCATCTGCGCCAGGCCAAACCGTTCTGCATGTTCAATCACCATCACCGAGGCATTCGCCACATCGACGCCTACTTCAATCACGGTCGTAGCGATCAGCACGTCAAGATCGCCTCGTTGAAACCGTCGCATGGTCACCTCTTTGTCATCTGCGCTCAACCGTCCATGCAGCAACCCCAGCCGCAGACCAGCGAACGGCCCCACCCGCAGCTCTTCGTACATATCGGTTGCGGCTCGCAGCACCTTCTTCGGCTCAAACAGTTTTTCCGTCTTGACGGCCTTCCCCTTTTTTCTTGCTCTTCGGCGCAGTATTTTTTCTATCGGATCCAAGCGCAGCAGAACTCACTGTCTTCTTTCCCGCAGCGGCGTCTAACTCTTCCGCTTCCTCATCACGCGGAAAGTCCAGCTCTGGCTGATCATCCTTCGATCCCTCAATCACCGGATAGACAATGTAAGCCTGCCGCCCGGCCTCCACCTGTTTTCTGACGAACCCCCAAACATCTTCTGCTCGTTCCTCCGTCGTGCGTCGCGTAACAATCGGAGTTCGTCCCGGCGGCAGCTCATCGATCACGCTTGCATCAAGATCGCCGTACAGCGTCAGCGCCAGCGTTCGGGGAATCGGCGTAGCGGTCATGACCAACACATCCGGATCGAGCGCCCCAGGCTTCTTCATCAGCCGAAATCGCTGCTGCACTCCAAACCGGTGCTGCTCATCGACGATCACCAGCCCCAGATTGTAGAAGTCAACCTTGTCTTCGATCAGTGTGTGCGTCCCGATCGCCAGGTCCGTCTCGCCGCGAAAGATCCTCCCTCGCGCCTCGCGCTTGGCCGCCTCATCGAGCGATCCCGTCAATAGCGTCACGCGATAAGGCTTGCCCGTTCGAGGTGAGAGGACGTTCCCCAGCAGCTTCCGCGCTGAAAGGTAATGCTGTGTCGCAAGAATCTCAGTCGGTGCCATCAGTGCCGCCTGATAGCCGTTCTCAATCGCAACCAGCGCCGCCTGCATGGCAACAATCGTCTTTCCCGATCCCACGTCTCCCTGCAGCAGCCGTCGCATCGGCTGCGACCGGCGCATATCGCTCGCAATCTCTCCCAGCACTCGTTTCTGCGCATTCGTTGGATGGAAGGGAAGCACCTGTTTGATCGCCTCCCGCACCTTGACGTTGGTCACAAACGCCGTGCCTTCGCGCTCCCGCATCCTCCGTCGCTTCAACTCCAACCCCAGCTCCAGATAAAACAGCTCCTCAAAGATCAGCCTTCGATGCGCCGGCGTCGCCGCTGACATCAGCTCCGTCATCGGCGTTCCCGCCTCAGGAAAATGCACAGACTTCAGCGCCTCCAGGCGATTTGGGAGCTTCAATCTCGTGAGCAACGCTCCCGGCAGTGTCTCAATGACCCCTCCGTCGTCTTGCTGGCTCGCAGTCTCGTTGCTTTGCTGCGCCTCAAGCTCTTCAAATAAACCCCAGATCACCCGACGCAGCCACTTCGATCCCAACTTCGCGCCCCACGCGGTCGTTCCGCCCAGCGACTCATACACCGGAACAATCCGCCCAACCTCCAGCATCGAAGACTCAGCATCCCTGTCGCCATGCCCCGGCAAAATCTCGAACTGCGGCTGAATCATCTTGAACTTCCCCGCGTTCGAACGCGACGGCTCCAGCTTCCCATAGAGCGCCACCATCTGCCCCACATGAAACTTATCTCGCAGATAGCTCCCACGAAACCACATCGCCTTTACTGTGTTCAGTCCCTGCCCCACGGTCATCTCGAACAGCGGCATATGGCGCGTATGCAGCAGCACGCTCCCTCGCACCTCGCCAATCACCGACGCCATCGTTCCGGCCTGCAACGCACTCATCGGTACCGGATTCAGCCGGTCCTCGTAGCGAAACGGCAGGTGATACAACAGGTCTTCCACCGTTTCGACGCCGCGTTTGGCCAGTTCAACAGCGACGCGCTCGCCTACTCGCTTTACAAACTTCATCGGTGTAGAAAGTTCCAGCACATACCGATGCTATCAACATCGAACCACGGTTTTCCTTACGGTGGCGACCAGTTGCAGCCTTCAAAGGTGGCAATCCTGTTCGGCCTGCTAAACTGGCCCTACCCTCACCATTACGAGACCCTATGCCCATCGTAGAACTGCAACATGTCCGCAAGGCCTACGACACGAAGATCGCCGTCGCAGACCTCAGCTTCCGCATCGAACCCGGCACAATGTTCGGCCTCCTCGGTCCAAATGGCTCCGGCAAGACCTCGAGCATTCGCATGATGATCGGCATCACGGTGCCCGACTCCGGCACTGTCAGCCTCTTCGGCCAGCCGTTCCAGCGTGAAAACCTCAAGCGAGTCGGCTACCTGCCGGAGGAGCGTGGCCTCTACAAAAAGATGAAGGTCATGGATCAGCTCATCTTTCTCGGCCAGCTCCACGGCCTCGACGCGACGACAGCGAGCAAACGCGCCCATGTCTGGTGCGAGCGTATGGAGATCACGGAAGCGATCCCCAAGAAGACCGAAGAGCTCTCCAAGGGAATGCAGCAGAAGATCCAGTTCATTGCCGCGCTCCTTCATGAACCCGAACTCGTCATCATGGACGAGCCCTTCAGCGGTCTCGACCCCGTCAACGCCGTCCTCCTCATGGACACCCTCGTCGATCTCCGCAAAGAGGGCAAGGCCATCCTCTTTTCCACGCACCGCATGGACCAGGTAGAAAAGCTCTGCGACGAGATCGCCCTCATCAACCGCGGCAATCTCGTCCTCTCTGGCGGCATGCGCGAGGTCAAATCGCGTTATCCCCGCAACCGCGTGCAGATGGCCTTCGAGGGTTCCGACGCCTTCCTCAAGCACCCCAGCATCGCCGAGGCCAAGAACTACAGCGGCCACGCCGAGATCAAGCTTGCCGACGGCTCCGACGCCCAGGCCCTGCTCGCCGAGGCTCTCACAATGGCCCGCATCTCTCGCTTCGAAGTCATGGAGCCCACCCTCGAAGAGATCTTTATCGAAGCAGTAGGAGGCAAAGCCGATGCATAACGTGTGGCTCATCGCAAAACGCGAGTATCTCGAACGCATCCGGACAAAGGCCTTCCTCGTGATGACGGTGCTGATCCCGGTTCTTCTTGGCGGCCTCATCTTTGGCTCCGCGCTGATCAACGGCACCCGGAGCAATGCGTCGCACATCGTCGTCGTCACCCAGGACGCTCAGTTCGGCGCCGACATCCAATCTGAACTCCAGAGCAACAAGGACCGCAAGATCACCGTGGACATCGTCTCCCCACCTGCCGCCGACACGCGCACCGTCCTCGACAAGGAGATCAAGGAGAAAGATCTCGACGGATATCTCTGGGTTACGCCCGCAGCTTCCGGAAAAAAGCAGGACAGCTTCGAGTGGGTTCCCAAGTCGAAGGCGGACATCACCACAAAAAGCACCATCGGCCACTCCGTACGTACCGTCCTCACTCGCGAGAGCCTCAGCCACTCTGGAATGGGCGCCGCCGATGTCGATTCTTTATTCGAACCGATCGACCTCGACAGCGCGCAAGCGGGCAAGGCGGACGGAGCGGTCGCTGCCGTCGGTGTCGCCTACGCCGGTTTCTTCCTCATGTACCTCATCATCGTTCAGTACTGCATGAACGTTGGCCGCTCTATTCTCGAAGACAAGACCTCGCGTGTCTTTGAGGTGCTGCTGGTCAGCGCCCGGCCGTCAGAGTTGATGGCCGGCAAGGTCTTGGGCGTTGGTTCCGTCGGCCTCACCCAGGTCGGCATCTGGATCGCGATTGCCGCGGCCGTCACGCAGTTCGGCCTGTTCAGCAGCGGGACATCCCTGCCCGTCACCATCGCGCAGGCGGTGTACTTTGTCATCTTCTTCCTGCTCGGCTATGTTCTGTATTCCAGCATCGGATCGGCGCTCGCCGCCATGACCAGCTCGCAGCAGGAGCTCCAGCAGATGAACACCTTCCTCATGCTGCCGATCATCGCCTGCTCCGCAATCATCTTTCGCGTCATCACCGACTCAGACGGCACTATCGCGAAGGTCTTCTCGTTTATCCCCTTCTGTTCGCCGCTCATCATGTACACGCGCATCGCCGTCCATCAGCCTCCTGCCTGGCAGATAGCGATCGCCATTGCGGAGCTTATCCTCTCCATCGTCCTTGTCCTCTGGGTCGCCACGCGCATCTATCGCGTAGGCATCCTCATGTACGGCAAGCGACCCAATCTTCCCGAGATCCTCCGCTGGCTCAAATACAGCTAACGCGCGCCATGCAGGCAGGGAGCACTTACCACGCTCCCTGCTTTCCTCCGTACCACCACACCATTCCCACCGTCAGCGTAGGCTGGTTCGGCGACAGCACCCCCGGCTTGTTCGTCAGAAAGTACGGCACCGTACTCCAGTCCCTTCTGTACTCCACGCGAGTCAACAAGCCCTCACCAAACTTGTACTCATAGGTTCCAGTGAACTCCTTCAGCGCCTGCGCCGTGCCGCTGAACAGCCCATTCCGATCGGCGAAGTATTCGAACCGGCCGCCTACCGCCGTTCGCGCCGCCAGTTGATATCGCGCATACCCTGCGCCTCCATACACTTCCGACGGAGCCGAAGACTCGCCCGGCGCTGCGTTGGCCCACTCACGCGAGATCACAAAATCTCCCTCGCCCGATAACGCCAGCTTCGGTGTAGCGTTCCACGTCGCATAGCTGTCGAAGATGTGTAACTTGCCGTTTGGTGCTGGATTAATCTGCTGTACGCACAGTCCTGGCTGCAGCGGCGCGGTGCAGTTGGTCGCAGGAGCAACATCTGGATGATCCTGTCCAATGTAGTAGTTTGTGGTCCACGAGATATTCTTCGTAGGTTGGGCCATAAATCCAAACAGCTCGTCTTTGTAAGAGTTGGTTGGCTCCGATTGATTCGTCCCATTCACAATCCAGTAGTTCACCGCCAGTTCATCGTTCACCTTGTAGCTCGTGCGAACGCCCGCCTGGTAGAACGGCAGATATTGGAAGAAAAACGACCGCGAGTAGTTCACCTGGTCCTTCGCATAGTTGCCCTCAATCCCCAGTGAGCTGGCCCATTTGCCGAAGTCAACCGTCAGTCCTTTGCCCAGCGGCACAACATACGTTCCATACGCTTGAAATATATTTCGATAGATCTCAGGTCTCGCTTCATTCGCGGGATTGCCCTGTAGCGTCCCGGTCGCCTGTCCAAACTGCAGATCGAGTCGAACGCCATACCTCCGGCCCTCGGCAACATTCGGATCCAGCGCCAACACGATATCGGCCTGGTTGATGCTAAAGCTATTGCTCAACACGTCGTAGGCTCGCAGATATTGCACACGGCCAATCGGATGGTTGAAGTCATAGTCGTAATATCCATCGAACATATAGTTCAGCGTGGCCCCTCCGGGCAAGGTCGTCGGCACAACGGCTTCGAGCTTGGCCTGCGCTGTCGCAGCCTGCGTCGCCGTGGGCGTTCCCGTTGCGGCGTCAGCAACACCACTACTCGACACGCTCTCAACACTGGCTCGCGCATCTATGCCCGTCACGGCCGGCGCGGCAGCCTTCAACGAAGGCTCCACTGCTGTTCCAGCCTGTTTATGCAACTCTGCCTCCAGTGCGCTTATTCGCAGCTCCAGCTCGCGCACCATCTCCCGAAGATCGTCTTTCTCACCAGGAGAAGCAACAGCAGTTGTGTTCTGCGCATACGCGCCGATGCCGGGAAGCAACAGAACAAGAAGACCAAAACAGATGGAGAGACGAAATAGGGAACGCATAAGGAACACCTCTCAGCGGTATAAACAGAACATAATGGGTATCAAAAAAATGTAAAAGACTGTGGCTTGCTGGAAATTCGACAGGGAAAGACCACAATGTATGCTTGTTTGGGGTATATCGGCAGAGAAATGCTCTACCAGAGTGAGGATTTTTCAGTGGCGGTGGAAATAGTATCAACGAGGCCTGATGCAACAGATCAGCCTCGGTCTGCCCAGCGGGATCTCCTGGAACTTGCCGTAGGCTACACCCTCATCCTTGCCACCGTATGGACTGCAAATCCCACGCAGAGAATACTCTACTGGCTCGCCTTCGCGTGGATCGTTGCGACCACATGGTTGCGTCGTGACGGGTGGACCGCACTGGGCCTCGGCCGCAAGGGCTTGCTTCAGTCACTCTGGATCGTCGGTGCCGCTCTCCTCTTATGCGCGCTCGCGCTTGTCATCGCATGGCAAACCCACAGGCTGCACCGCATGCACGGCCAAACTCCACTCCTGCATGGATGGAGTTACATCGTGTGGTCTCTCATGCAGCAGTTCATGCTGCAGAGCTACTTCCTGTTGCGACTGCTGCGGCTGCTGCCTGGCAGGGTCGCACCCATCCTCGTCGCGGCTGGCATCTTCTCTCTCGCGCACCTTCCCAATCCGGTACTCACACCCATTACCTTCATCTGGGGAGTCATTGCGTGCGTACTTTTCCTGCGCTACCGGAACATCTACACGCTCGGCGTGGCTCATGGCATCCTGGGGCTATGCATCGCTGTCACCGTGCCAAACTCCATGCATCACCACATGCGGGTCGGGCTCGGCTATCTCAGGTACCATCCACGCCCGCAGTACCATCCCCCGGTCAGCTACCGGCAGACTCCGGATCATCGCAGCCAGAGCGACCAGAGAGTATCGACCGACGCGTGGGTGATCGCCGACGCGCCCACGCGCCGCTCCTGACGCCACGCGCGCCCGTAGAAGATTCCAGCCAGCGCCGCCAGTACAACATATCGCCAGTTGAAGTGCACTGCGCGCTTGTTGAAGTGCGAGAGCCCAAAGAGAACAGCAGTCGTCAACAACGCCCACCGTCGTCCCAGGCGGCGTTCCAGCAGGTTCTGCATCCAGCCGCGAAAGAAAAGCTCCTCGGGAACTGCGATAAAGAAAAACGTGAAGACCCATCCAGACACAACGTGAGACGCCGTCGGAATATAGGCATGGAAGTGAAGAAAGCCAAGTGCAAGTCCCAGCACGATCGCAACAGGAGCATAGAAGACAAGCTCGCGTCCACCAACCTTCAGGTCCGCTAGGCGAAGCCGGAGATCGAAGCCCACGCCCTGCAGCCTGCGGATCGCAAGAAAGCCATAGATGCCCGAGTCGAGGAGCAGCATCTTGTTAAACACAGTTAGGTGAGGAGGCCATGCATGCTCAAACCAGCGCAGATCGACAGCGAGGCCCAAAACAATCAGTACAGCAAAGTCGCGCCAGTCTCCCTGCTGTGCTGTATCGGCAACGCTCGCGCAGGTAAGCACCCAGCTGATCGCCACAGGCAAAACCAGGTAGAGTGCAAACCAGCTCCAGTGAAACAGCCCATTTGGAATGGCAACCAACAAATAGGGAATGCATAGCACCGCCGGCCCCGCAATGCGAAGGCCAAGAGGCAAGCGCTGTGCAGCCTCGACGCTAGACGGCCAAAATGCAGCAGACAGAAACGGCAACAGCGTCAGCACCGCTGCAACGATCACCGCCGCGTGAATGGGAAGGTTCAACATCAGCTACTGAGAATAGCTCCTCGCCTGATCTATGGTATGTGCCCGCGGTTCCGGCGCAAAGGTAAACTCAATACGTGGACTACCCCTACACCTGGAAGCAGCGAATCGTCCTCGCGATCGTCCCCCGCCTCGCGAGCATGGTCATCTGCTGTCTCGGCGTCACCCTCCGTTATCGCGACGTCTGCGAGCCCGGTGCCATCCCTGGCTACGACATACCTCCTCCCGGGGTCTACGCCTTCTGGCACCGCTGCCTGCTCACCGGTGCATGGCGCTTCCGCAACTACGGCCTCACCATCCTGATCAGCCGCAGCTTCGACGGTGAACTTATCGCGCGCACCGTCGAACGGCTGGGCTTTGTTGCCATTCGCGGCTCCAGCTCACGCGACGGCGCGCCCGGCCTGCGCAACATGCAGCGTGCCTACCTCGCCGGCAACTACTGCGCTATCACCGCCGACGGTCCCCGCGGCCCTGCCATGGTCGCCAAACCGGGTGCGTCGCAGCTGGCCCAGCTCGTCAACACCACCGTCAGCACCTGCTACGTTCACCCTCACCGCGCCTGGCAGCTTCGCTCGTGGGACCGCTTCCTTATCCCCAAGCCATTCTCCCAGGTCACCGTCGCATGGACTCGTCCTGCTCCCGCCGATCAACCCTCCGTCCAGGCCGCGCTCGACCGTTCCGTCGAACTGGCGCAGTCGGTGAAAAAATAGTTGAGAAAAGAGGAAAATTTTAGACTGGAAAAATCGACCACACAAATCACCACGACGACACCACGTTTCACCATCCAAAACACCACAAATTACCATCCAGAATTGACCTGATTTGCGCGTATCCGACTTCAACTTCGACCTCCCCGAAGAGCTAATCGCCCAGTCCCCACCGGCGATTCGCGGTAGCAGCCGCATGCTCGTCTTCGATCGCGCGACCGGCGCTTACCAGGACGATTTTTTTCGCAATTTACCCAAAATCCTGCGCCCCGGCGACCTTTTAATTCTCAACGATAGCCGCGTCATCCCTGCCCGCCTCTACGCCACCCGCGCCGGGCTCCATACCCAGCACAACTCGCCTGATCCAACAGGTCGCATCGAAGTCCTTCTAACGCAGCAGCTTGCGGACAATGACTGGACCGCCTTAGTTCGCCCCAGCCGCAAAATCCAGCCCGGAGAGCGACTCCTCTTCCACGCTCCCAACGAGGCCAAACCCTTACTGGAAGCCGAAATTCTCACCGCAGGAGAGTTCGGCGAACGTACTCTTCGCTTTTCACCAACGTCTGACTTCTACGCTATCCTCAACAAAATCGGCCACATGCCGCTCCCCCCTTATATCCATCGCGACGACAACCCAGAAGATCGCGACCGCTACCAGACCGTATTTTCCCAGCAACCCGGCAGCGCTGCGGCTCCTACTGCAGGCCTGCACTTCACCCCTCAGATCCTCGCTCAACTCAAACAGAACGGCGTACAGATCGAGACCATCACCCTCCACGTCGGCCTCGGCACCTTCCAACCTGTTCGCGCAGAAAACCTGGAAGATATCCGCCTCCATGCCGAGCACTACACGCTCCCCGAAGTCACCGCCAAAGCCATCAATGCCACGCTGCAAGCGGGGAATCGCATTATTGCAGCCGGTACCACCACGACTCGCACGTTGGAGCACTGCGCGGAGATAGCCCAAGGCAAGCCCCTAATAGCTCACTCCAGCCAAACGAGCATCTTCCTCCGACCGGGCCATCGATTTCAGGTTGTCAGTGGACTGCTCACGAACTTTCATCTTCCGAAATCTACGCTGCTCATGTTGGTGAGCGCGTTAGCTGGAGTGGAATCGGGGCGGGAGAGAATGTTGACGGCTTACGCACATGCCGTAAAGCAAAAGTACCGATTTTTTAGTTATGGCGACTGCATGCTTCTTCTTTAGTTGTTTCTATGGTTTGTAGCTGCACACTCTGCGAACGCGCTACCATCAAACAGCCATGGCACAAGCACCGAATCCGCCCTCATCCTCCGACGCAAAGCCTCCGATCTATCTGCTCGACAGCATGGCGTTCATCTACCGTGCTTATCACGCGATGCAGCGCCAGAGGCCCATGTCGACGCGTACGGGTATCCCGACGGCCGCGACCTACGTGTTCGTCAACATGATCAACAAGCTGCGCAAGGACTTCCAGCCCGAATACCTGGCGGCGATTTATGACGTGGGCGCACCCGTCCATCGCAACGAGCTGGCGACGCAGCTTAAGGATGTCCGCAAGTTCAATATCAAGACTCAAGCATTCGAAACTGTCGAATATGGTGGCTACAAGGCAAATCGTGCCGAGACGCCGCCCGATCTCATCCAGCAGCAGCCTTACATTCGCCGCGCCCTCGAAGCCTTTCGCATCCCTATCCTCTACTATGAGGGTTTCGAAGCCGATGACGTCATCGGTACTCTCTCGTGCAAGCTTTCCGCACTAGGTCATAAAGTCTTTGTCGTCTCCTCCGACAAGGACATGATGCAACTCGTCAATGATGACGTTGTCATTCTGAATCCGACGAAAGACAATCTGATTCTTGATCGCGCGGGTGTCGAAGCAACTCTCGGAGTGCCTCCTGAGCGGGTTATCGACGTTATGGCTTTGCGAGGCGACTCCGTCGACAATATCCCCGGCGCACCCGGAATCGGTGACAAAGGTTCGGTCGAACTCATTCAACAGTTCGGCTCTGTTGAGGCTGCGCTCGACCGCGCCGCTGAAGTCAAGAAGAAGACCTATCGAGAATCGCTCCAGAACAACCGCGAAAATATTCTGCTGTCGAAAGAACTCGTCACCATTCACACCAGCGTACCCATTGAGTATTCGCTTGAGGCAATGCGTACTCAATCCCCTGATAACGTTGCTTGCCGCGAACTTTTCAGCGAGCTTGAGTTCACGACCCTTCTTAAGGAGCTTGCTCCTGCGGCGGACAACGTGGTCATTTCGTACAACCTCAAACCCACTACGGTGGAGCTTGCCCAACTCCTTGCCGAGGCTCGCAAAATAGATTCTGACACGGGGTTGCTTCGTGGTCTCGCTATTTCGCTCGCTGAAGATGCACGCGCTCTTTCCGGGGAGATTGCGATCGAACCCGACGCTGAAATCGCTGAAGCCGAACCTGCGGCCGCCGAGAACATGAACCTCTTTGGTGCGTCTCCTCAGCCAACGGTTTCAGTTGTCGAGGTGGCAGCGGTCGACGCGGCATGTAACCTCGGAGTCGCTGTTACGGATCATGCGGCCTTCGAAGTGAATCTAGACCAGCCCGGTCTGCGCGAAGCCCTCGCGGACTCCAAGCTGCCGAAGGACTTGCATGATTTGAAAGCTGTTTTACGGGCTCTCGAGCCGCATAACGTCAAGCTGGCCGGCGTGCGCGATGATGTCATGTTGCTCAGCTACCTGGTCAATCCAACGCACGGCTCCCATACTCTTCCTGATATTGCTGCGCGGGCTACCAGCAGAGCGCTTGCACACCAGCCGACGAAGGACAATCCTACTGATCCGAAGCGATTACCTGAGGCAGCAAGCGCAATCGTGCGACTCTCTGCTGCGCTTGGGAGACAGATCGCCGAGGCAGGTTCTTTCGAGCACCGCATCCTGAAAGACGACCCCGGCCTCGGGGGCGCAATGACCAAGGAGATGCTCTTTGCTGAGCCGGTCACTGCCAAAGCGGCGGGTGCATCCCTACTGCTTGACGTATACAACACAATCGACAAGCCGCTTGTCTCTGTTCTTCTGAGGATGGAACAGGTTGGCGTTCGCATTGACTCGGCTGTGCTGGGTGAGATGTCGAATCGCCTGGCTGTTGAGATCGATAACCTTGCCGAACGTATCTATGCTGATTCTGGATATCGCTTCAACATCAACTCTCCGAAACAGCTGGGCGACGTCCTCTTCAATAAGATGCTGCTTCCCAAGCCGATGAAGTATGGCAAGGGCAAGGTTGTTTCGACCGCACAAGATGTTCTTGATGAGCTCGCAGAACATCATGCGGTGCCGGCGCTTGTTCTTGAGTACCGCCAACTTGCGAAGCTTAAATCCACTTACCTCGATTCACTGCCTCAGCTGACAGATGCGCAAGGCCGTGTTCATACGACTTTTAATCAGGTCGGGACCGCGACCGGACGTTTGTCCAGTACAAATCCCAATCTACAGAATATTCCTGTCCGTACTGCACTTGGCCGTGAAATTCGAGCAGCTTTTATTCCTGCTCCGGGTAACGTTCTTATGTCTGCCGATTACTCGCAGATTGAGCTGAGGCTGATGGCTCATTTCTCTCAGGACCCTTTGCTGCTTGATGCCTATAGGACCGGGAAGGACATCCACACACTTACAGCGAGTGAGGTCTTTGGCGTTGATCCAGCGACGATGGATAAAGAGACGCGCGCGCGAGCCAAGGCCGTCAACTTCGGCATTGTCTATGGGATTAGTCCGTTTGGGCTGGCTGCGCAGCTCAACATCGACCAGAAGACCGCGAAGCAATACATCGAAACTTACTTCGACCGCTACAAGGGCGTTCAACGATTCATTGAGGAGACGCTTGAGATGGTCCGTCGCGATCAATCGGTCAGGACATACTTTGGACGTATCCGTCCGATTCCAGATATTCAATCGCGCAATCCGAACATGCGCGGTTTTGCCGAGCGCACTGCGATTAACACTCCACTACAAGGGACTGCAGCGGATCTTATCAAGCTGGCGATGCTGAAGATCGATCAACTGATTCGCGAACGGAAGCTCAAGTCGCAGATGACGCTTCAGGTTCACGACGAACTGTTGTTCGATGTTGTTCCTGAGGAGACGGAAGAGCTTCAGGAGCTGGTCAAACAGGAGATGGAGCATGTTGCGGAGTTTTCGATTCCAATTGTTATCGACGTTGGGGTTGGAAAGAACTGGCGCGATATCAAGTAATTGCTTATTTGATTTACCGATATACACTGCTATGCTTTCGTGCGGCACCTGTCTTTTTCTCGTTTTTTTTGATCACAGAGATGCTGATGAGATGTGAGGACTGACGCGGTTGTGCCAGATATCCAGCAGCGTGTCCGCGATGGCGAAGAGCACTGGGCCAAGAACGATGCCGATAGGCCCGAAGAGGGCGACGCCGCCGAGGATTGAGAGAAGAATGGTCGCAGTGTGGGCGCGTAGATGGGAGCCAACGAGAATGGGATAGAGGATGTTGTCGATAGTGCTGACGATGAAGCCTCCCCAGATGGCGAGGAGAGCGGCTTTGCCCCAGTGGCCATTGAGACCGAGATAGAGGGCTATGGGCCCCCAGACAAGGAAGGAGCCGAAGGCGGGGATCATGGCGCAGACGGTGAGCGTGAAGGCCCAGAGAATGACGCCGGGAACGCCGAGGACCCAGAAAGCAACGCCAGCGAGAATGCCTTGCACTGCAGCGATAGTGAGGCGGCCAAGGGCTGTGGCGAGGATGGTGTCGCCAGCGCGGTTGATTAGTTCATCGGCCTCATCGTCGCGCAGGGGGAGTAGTGCGCGAAGCGATAAGAGGGCGAACGAACGGTCGCGGAAGAGGAAGAAGAGCAGGAAGAGCATGACCACGAGTTGCGTGATGATGCGAACGGAGTTGGCGAGGAAGCCGGCGATATTACCCCCAAGATAAGCGGCTATTCCACGAGCTGTGTTGTTGAGGTCGATCGAGCTGGTGAAGTTCTCGATGCTCGAGGCGAGTTCAGGGCGGTTGGCGATGAAGTTTGAGATCCTGGCTTGATGCGCGCCGCTACGGAAGGCGTTGATGGTGCTGAACGCCTGTTTGCCAATCTCCTGCGCGAGGAAGAATGCGGGAACGATAACTGCGAGAGTGACGAGGACGAGAGCAATTGCTGCGCAAAGAGAGCGGTTTTTGATCTTTGCGGCGAGCCAGTCGTAAGGAGTTCGAGTAGCCACAGCAAGGATGATGGCGCCGAAGATGGCGGAGAAGAAGGGGCGTAAGAGGAGAGCGCAGAGCACGAGGACGCCGAGGGTGATGAGGAAGAGGGTGATCTGCTTCCATGAGATTTCCTGGCGGCTATCCTGCATGTGGTGATCGCTCCATTGATGGGTTGGATGCAGGTGCTGCATTTGCCCCGCTACCTTATTCATTATTCCTTCGTTTCACGATCCAGTATCTATCTGTAAGCCATCTATTTCCACGATTCAGTCTTGAAATCACGCTCCTGAATTCCTCTAAGCGAAGAGAGTTTTCCGTGTTTGCGGAGAGCCAAGGGGAGGAGCACTCCTGGAGCCGTGTAGATTTCAGCTGCTCTTCTCGATGACGGAGTCTGGTTGTTGGGCGTACTCGGCCCAGGAGCCGTCGTAGAGACTGACATTTTGCGCGCCGACGACTTCGAGGCTGAGTGCGATGACGGCGGCGGTAACACCTGAGCCGCAGGTAGTGGTGATGGGCTGCTGCAGATCGATGTTTTTGGTGAGGAAGAGTTCGCGGAGTTTGTCTGCGGGTTTGAGGCGACCGTCTTCGGCGAGTTCGGTGAAGGGGACGCTGATGGCTCCAGGCATGTGGCCAGAGGACAAGCCCGGGCGCGGCTCAGGGGCGGTACCGTTGAAGCGAGCGGCAGAGCGGGCGTCGAGGATCTGCTGGTGGGTTGCGATTTTTTCTTTGAGCTGGGAGAGATTTTTTACGGCTTCGCGGTTGAGTGTGGCGCGGAAGGTCGCTGGTGTGCGCTGAACTGATGCGCGCTGAACAAGGCCGGATTCTGAGGGGAGGCCGGCGCCGGTCCATGCGCGGAGGCCTCCATCGAGGACATAGACCTGCTGTGCGCCGAAGGTGCGGAGCATCCACCACGCTCGCGGGGCGGAGAAGACGCCTTGCTGCTCGTAGATGACGATGGTGCTGGTGTCGGTGACGCCGAGGGCGGACATGCTGCGAGAGAAATCCTCGGGCGTGGGGAGCATGTGGGGGAGGGAGGTTGCGTGATCGGAGATGTCTTCGATGTCGAAGAAGAGTGCGCCGGGAATGTGGCTTTCGAGGTAGCGGGCGCGGGTGTCGACTGGAGGAGTGATGCCGACGGGGGGAAGCGTTGCGTCGAGGACGATGGTTGAGGGGTCTTCGAGACGGGCGGCCAGCCAGGAGGGCGCGACGAGGGGATTCATGAAGATAGAGTACTTTGTGTGCGGATTAGTCTGTAGAGGGGGGATAACGCATCACCGTATTTCTCAGGTGGAGAGACGCGGCGGCACGATCGTAATTCTAACTATTCGATCGGTTCGAAGGATGACGGCTGCATACGTCGGAGTCAACGGATGTGTGCCGATGAGAACTGTTTTCGTTGTCCTAGAGTTCCATGGCGAACTGGTGGGAGGGTTCGTAGGGGGTGGGTTTGGGTTCGGTGGAGAGGTCTAGGATGAGGCGCTCTAGGACCAGGAGCTTGTTGGCGGGGCTGCTGCGGAGTTCGAGGTCGGCGCGGGCTACGAGGCGGATGGCGCGGGTGAGTTCGCGGCGGGATTTGTAGCGGCGAGCTTGTTTGATCAAATCTTCAGCGGCGAAGGGGGGCATGCGGAAGCCCTGCCAGAGGACCTGCCAGATGGCGCGGGGGTCGCGCACGTTTTTCTCCGAGATGATGAGCATCTGGCGGAAGGTACGGGCGAGCATGTAGAGATGGCCGATGGCTGAGTCTTCGCCGCCGTCGGAGGCGTTGAGGAGGCCGTGAAGGAGGAGGAGCGCTCGGGGGCGGTCTTTGGCGGAGATGGCGTCGGTGAGCTCGTAGAGGCTGCGCTGTTTGGCGGCGAGAACCATGGTTTCTACGTCGCCGAGGGTGACGCGGTTTTTTCCTTCGACGTAGAGGAGGAGTTTTTCGAACTCGCTGGCGATAAGCATCATGTCGGCGCCGAGTGCGTCGACGAGCTCGCGGGCGGCGTCGGGGTCGAACTTTACGTTGTGGGATTCGGCGGTGGTGGTGACCCACTTGATGGCGTCGGTTTCGTCGACACGGGCTAGTTCGACGAAGCCGCACCAGTCGCCCAGGGTTTCGCGGATGCGTTCGTAGCGGTCTTTATCCTGGTAGTCCATCTTGCGGAGATCGGTGGGGATGCGGAGATGGTCGGCTACGAAGAGGAGGAGAGCTTGCGGGTTGGGAGAGCGGAAGTAAGCGTCGATGGCGGCGAATTCTTCTTTTTTGCTGCCGCGGCCGTAGAGAGTTTTAAGTTGCGGACGAAGAGGACCTGGAAGGGCGCCATGAGCGATGGGGTCTGGGCGCGGTCAAGGACTTCGAAGATGCTGGTATCGGCGAGATCGAGATCGTTGAGGCAGAAGTCGCGGGTGTCTTCAGGGGCGAGAGTGGCGAGCACGGCTTTGCGGCAGCGGTCGTAGAGGAAGACCTCGTCGCCGATGAGGACGTAGCCGGGTTTGATCGCGGGAGTGGCGATTTCGGCGATGAAGCGGTCGGTGGAGGCGAAGGATTTAAGAGAGATCATTCGAAAGACTCCAGCATATCGCTAACGATCGCCTGGGCGAACTCGCGGGCGACACGTTGGACGGCGTAGCCGTCCTCCTGGATGAAGCCGTTAAGGTCCTGGGTGGATTGGAATTGTTCGCGGTAGAGGATGGAGTCGTTACGATAGAGGACGCGGCCATCGTGGGCGGTGAGGACGACTTTGGCGGTGATGGATACGAGATAGCTGGAAGATTGGCTGGTGGAGGCGTCGTAGGTGAGTGGGGTGATGGTTTGGGTGAGGATGGTGCCGTGAAGCGTGGCGTCGGCGGATTCGCTGTCGGTGTTGAGGATCTGGTATTTGGTGCGGGTGTTGAGTTCGCGGATTGTGGCCTGGGTAAAGGCCATTTCGGTGTGGTAGGCCGCGGCTTTCGTGGTGAAGATGGGGACGGCGAGGGTGTGGACGTCTGCGGGGATGTGAGTTGCGGAGCCGACCTGATGGTAGCCGCATCCGGTGAGCGTGATGACGAGGAGCAGCGTGAGATGACGGAGGCGCATGCGCTAAATCTATTGTCGCATTGGCAGGTTTTGGGGAGAAAAAAATCTGGCGTGGTGGAACCTTGTTTTTGCAGGGGGTTTTGTGAAAAACGCGGTGCAGAACGTGGTGTTTTGATGGTTAGAACGTGGTGGAATCGTGGTAAATCGTGGTGGCTGGATGGCATGTTTTCGGGAGTTAAAAGTCTGCCACTTTTTGGAGATATTTTTTCAAGGGATGCGGCGATAGCGGGGCGAAAGGAAGACGCAGGTCCTTCGACTGCGCTTCGAGCTGGCCTTCGATCAGGGCTATATGGATAAATACGAGCTCTAATATTGACATTTGTTCGAAGCCTTCGATAGCTTGCTAGATGTTTTTGGTTCACGAAAATATCTGATTCTCTTGATCGTCTTTCTCCCAAGAGTCTTTTCTGGAACGTCCGTTATAGAGATGGGTTCCTTTTTGTACTTTGTGATGTTCTATTTTTTGCCTTGGGAGATTGATAGATGCGTGCATCGGTTGTTACATATATTGTGTTCTTTAGCGGATTTCTCCTTCCTCTCGAAGCCAGAAGTCAGGCTCCTGTCACCAATTCGAACGCCACTTTGTCCGGTCGTATCCTTGATAGTTCAGGTACGCCTCACGTTGGCTTTGTACGGGTTTTTCAATCGGCCATTCGCGACGGCTACGCGGAGATGTATCCAACATGCAATACCTCTGCTGCGGCGGACGGGACTTTTGAATGTAAGAACCTACAAAGTTCTCAAGTGATCGTACAGGTATGGCTAGAACCTAATAAGCCACTGGCTACGCCTTCTCATTCGACGAATCCGCCGCGCAAGATTGCCACGAGCGCATACTATCCTGGCGTAACCGACCTGGAAGCGGCTACTAAAATCACATTAAAGCCCGGGGATAAAAGATGGATCGATATTAGGGTTCCAGATTCGCGAGGAGCGATTGTAACTGGAACTATTCTGGGTCTCCCGTCGCAGACCGACTTCAGGTTAAAGGGCCAGTCGGAGAGCTTCGAACTGGACAGCGGCATTCGGGTCAGTTACGAAGCAAAATCCGGAAAATTCGTCGCAAATGCTGTGCCAGACGGTCACTACTTGATGACTGCTACATGGATGCAAGACACCGTTTTACACGAAGCGAAGGCGGCCTTTGTTGTGAAGGGCGCAAATATCGACAGTCTGACGCTCAAAGATGAGCACTTTGTGCAAGTGCAGGGCACGATAACTTCCGTCGGTGAGTCGGCTGTGACCCACATTTCCCTTTACCGGTGCGATGATTCGCGGCAAAAAGTCACTTCAACCATCAGCAACGGAGTATTCGCATTTCCCCCGGTTCCTCCTGGAGATTATTATCTTGGCCTTCCCACTCATCAGGATGAATATGTGGGAACCATACAAGCCAACGGGAAGGAATATGCTGATCAGAAATTCCCAGTTGTTGGCGGGCAGATTGTCGAAAAAATTGTTGTGGAAGTAAAACGGCCCGGAGCTGTACTGCAAGGGGCTTTAAAAGACTGGGAGGAGACGGGACTTACAGCGCAAGTTGTTGCCCAAGCACTCGATAACGGGAAAATTTATACGGCACCAAGCGATAAATCGGGGAAATTTTTTCTGACTGGCCTTAGCCCGGGCGACTACCGCTTGTATGCGTGGATTGGGCACGACAATATTGAATACCGAAACTCCCATGTGCTCAAAGCAAATGAGGGTAATAGCGTAACCGTCTCCGTTGCAGCTCATGATGCGGCGTATGTCGGGAATCTAACTACTTTCCAAGTAAAAGCGAAGGTCTCCGATTAGAAGGAAGCTCGCGGGCTTCTTGCGAAGGCAGACTTTAAAACGGAAAAAGGTTTCGAGCTATTGACATTGGTTTGGTGAACACATAGCTTGGCCGCCATGGATTCTAGGCCAATAGCGCTTGCTGAGAAATATCTGTTGCATTGCCTTCCGTATAGCCAATTTTCTCCCGGATCGAAGTAGCAGAGTTGGATTTTTCATTCAGGAGTTCTTACATGTCTGCCAAATTGTGTGGTTCCCTTATTCCCAAAGCAGGACTGCTTTGGGGCGCGGCCGTTTTTTTGTTGACGGTCAATGCATCTTCCCAACAGCTTGAATATCCAACCTTCGCCACGCTTCCCAATAATCAAAACCAGATCACAAACATCGAGCTCATCGGGTCTCCCGCCCTCTCGGCAGGTCCCGATGGTCATCTATGGGTGGCATACGCGGACGTCAACAACAATGGCGGAGCCCTTAGCGTGGCTTCATCGCCGGACGGAGTAAATTTCACTGTCCACCAAACCTCGGTTGCTACAGGGGCTTTCCCTGCGATGACGCTTTCCGGCGGGCGTCTGCTGGAAGCTTCTATGGTCAATAGCTCTGTCATTCAAATCAATGATGTGACTAATGGCACTGTCAACAGCACGGTTACTTTCGAGCCAGCCGGACCAATCTTTGATTCTTCGGTCGCGTTGTGGAATTTTAACAGCAGCATTTTATATATCGCGTGGCGGGGAGTGGCCTTTGACCCGGATACCGGCGGCTTTGACGGAAACTGGATCAATGTTGCGACTGAAGCGCCAGGCCAAACGAACTTTACGTGGTCCGGCAACCCTATCGGCGAGACCTACACGGCAGGCAGCGGGCCGGCGATGGCCCAACTGGGCTCCACACTTGTGCTTTGCTATCTGGATGCTGCAACAGGCAATCCGCAGCTCTTTGACAACAGCACACCGACAAATCCTACGTTTACCAACAGTACGGGTCCGGGAGGCGCAGGCGGACACTACCTCGATGATCCCGCGCTCGTCTTCTTCCAAAACGCAATGTTTCCCATGTTTACGTCCGCTTTCCAGGAAGATAACCTATGGGCCATCGCGACCACGGACGGCATTACGGGAGATGTTCCGCCTTTGATGTACGGGCAGGCTCTAACCAACAGCCCATCGCTGGCAGTAGCCAACAATAATATTCTTTATCAAGGGGGCAGGACCAACTTCCCTAGTTCAGGGGCGTTCCTCTGGGTCTACAGCGCGACGGGAACTAACACAGTCGCGCCGGAAAACACCGGCGGCAGTGGTGGCAGTGGCGGCGGCGGCGGTACTAGCGGTTGTAACGGTGCCAAGAAGTGCATCGAGCAGTAATAGCACTCTTGCTCCACACGCACGGACCGCAGCTGCGGTCCGTGCGAATAACTTCAGACATAGAACGAATGGCATAATCTCAACCATGCGAATTTTGGCCCACAGCTGTATTCCATGCGATTTTTGTGGGATGCGCAACAATTTGAGGAAGTCTCCTGGCATGACATTTGGGCTATGGCGAATCGTCATCTTATGGATCTCAGTAACCGTCTTTTGTACTGCCACTGCCTGCGGTCAGGCGACCATCCATGTTCCGGCCGATCAGCCAACTATCCAGGCGGGCATTAATGCCGCGAACAACGGCGACACGGTGCTGGTAGCACCGGGAACCTATACCGAGAACATCGACTTCAAAGGCAAGTCCATCACCGTCACCAGCGGCGCCACAAGCTATGCAGGGGCTGCGGCCACCGTGATCCAGGCGCCCGCGGTGGGACCGGTAGTTATCCTGCAGAGCGGCGAGACCCCCGCGGCGGTCTTGAACGGGTTTACTCTAACGCACGGCATGTCTGCCCAGGGTAGTATTACGACCGGCGATGGAATCGACATCCTGAATGCGTCGCCAACCTTGACCAACAACGTCATCTCCGGCCACATTGGCTGCAGCATCGATGCCTTCAATGCATCCAGCCTGTTGGTTGAGGGAAATCATGTGCTCGGACAGGTAAGCTCAGCCGCACCTTCTCCTTGCGGCACAACTGTCTTCCCTGACTCCGCCCAGGGGCAGAGTACCATCCAGATTGTAAGTTCAGGCAATGTAAAGGTGATTGGCAACCTGATTGAGAACAACCAATCCTTCAGTGTTTCCGGCATCTCTATCTCAGGGACGTCCAATACTCTTCTGCAAAACAATACCGTTCGCTTCAATGTTGCTTCTGGCGCCAGCGTCTTTATGTACAGCCCCATACAGAGTCTTCAGATTATCCAGAACCTGGTTTACGACAATGCAACGATATTGACAGCAGAGTCTGGAACATTTGAGGGTGCCGGGCCCGCAGGTATCGAGATCTTCCAACTGAAACCTCTTACCCCTCCGCCGACACTTATTGTGGTCAACAATACCGTCTATGAAAACGAAGGGCCGGACCCTACCATTGGCGTAGGTCCGTCCGGATCCGCGTCTCAGTTTCTAATTCAGTTTCCCTTTGGGCCATCGACGATCGCGAACAACCTGTTTGTCGGATTTGGTGGCGAACCGCCCGTCTACTGCGATGCTCCTTCAATCGGTAACTCGCCCATCGCCTTCATTGATAATGACGCCTACAACGCCTTTACCGGGGGGCCGCAGCAGAGCAGTCCCTGCGGTCCAGCCGGACAGAATTCAGGGACACTGTCGGTCGATCCGCAGTTTCTCAATCCGGCAGCGTACGACTTTCATACCCAGCCAACCTCTCCCATCGTCGCAGCCGGCGACATCAACGCGCCGCTGATCCCATCGGCTGATCTCGATAGCAAAGCGCGCACGGTCTGCGGCACCATCGATATGGGAGTGTATGAAGTGCGTCCGCATCCTCCGATCGTATTGCAGACATCGGCCAATCCCATCGTCGGAGGCAACCCGGTCACCTTCACGGCCAAGATAACCGGCAACTGCAACGTTCCTACAGGGACGGTTACCTTTCTCGATGGCACCACAGTGCTTGGCAGCGTTGTGCTGGACGGCAACGCCTCCGCCAGCCTGGTCGCCCCCTCGCTCTTCGTCGGCACCCACAACATCACCGTTACCTATCCCGGCGACTTCAACTTCGAGGACAGCATCTCGAACACAGTGGTTGAGGTGGTGACCGGCTTTCCCTCGACAACCAGCATGAGCGCCGCTCCGAATCCGGCTAGTGCTTTTCAGTCGATTACGCTCAGCGCAACTGTCAGCTCCGCATTCGGTACGCCAATCGGCACTGTGGCTTTCATGACCGGCGGCGTCACAGTTGCCACCGCTACTTTAAACTCATCCGGGATCGCCACTGCCGTCGTGAGCACGCTGGGAGCAGGCACCTACAGCATTACCGCCGTCTACAGCGGCAGCACAGACTACGCCGTAAGCACCTCAGCTCCGGTGTTGGAAAAGGTTGTCGGCGCAGAGACGACAGTGTCTCTTCTGGCTTCGCCCAATCCGGTCATCTTCGGCCAGACGCTTACGCTCACGGCAACTGTCGCGGCGACCCAGGGTAACGGTGTGCCTGCCGGTTCGGTCACGTTCCTCGATGGCACGCAGACTCTTGGCTCAGCCCCGCTCAGTACCAAGGGCATTGCAGTCTTCCCTACTTCCTCGTTGGCGCTGGGTACGCATAACATCACCGTCAGCTATGCGGGTTCGTCGAATGCTAACGCAAGCATCTCCAATCTCGTCAGTGTCGCAGTCATACCGATTCCCGCGAGCATCGGTTTGACCGCCACGCCCAACCCGGCGAACTTCGGCCAGACAGTCACGTTCACCGCATCCGTTGCAGCAGCAGGTACGCCCAGTGGCGCTGTTACTTTCTTCGACCAGGGAACATCGCTGGGCAGCGTAGTCCTGAATGCCTCCGGTGCAGCTTCCTTCGCAACGTCCACGCTGATAGCAGGGAAGCACCAGATCACAGCTACATTCAACCCAACCGGCCCCTACGGCACAAGCACCTCGGCGCCTCTGTCCGAGACAATTCTCGATTACGACTTCTCGCTCTCCGCCTCCACCACTTCACTCACCATTCCCGGTGGCGGCTACCAGATCCTGTCCGTGACCGTGACACCAATCGGCGGCTTCCCGGGGACGGTCTCACTCGGCTGCTCTGCGTTGCCTGTACACACGCTTTGCAACTTCAAACCGTCTACCACGTCGCCACTGTCTAAAGGATCTCAGGCAGTGCAATTCACGCTGAATACAAGCGATGTGCTTGGATATGGGCAAAAAGTAGGCACGCTGTCGGTCCCCGGCTTTCCCTCGCGCCACAATAGCTCGTTGCAATTTGCCGGAATCCTGCTTCCTCTGATGATGCTCGGCGGTTTCACAGGCACGGCATCGCGTCGCTGCAATTCTCAGGTGCGAAGGCTCTTATTGATTGTTGCCGCCGCCTGCATGAGCCTCAACATCGCAGCGTGCAGCGGCCAACTGCCGGGGGTGACTCCCCCTGGAACGTACACTGTCACCGTTATTGGAACGGATACAGACCCAACCTCAAATATCGTTCATTCGGTGAACCTGCAACTCACGGTAACTCCATAGGTGGCAGTCTTCAGTATGTTCGCGGAGATTTGATGTCAACAGGCAACACGAGATTAAACCCTTGGAAGACAACAAGAGTGCAGTTGCTATGGCTCTGTGCTCTATCTCTCGGGATTGCTAACAATACCTTCCTGCAGGCACAGGCTACCGCGACGGCTTCTCAAGTGGGCAATCTACAAGCCGGAGCCACCTTCAATTTAGCAAGCTCCGATTATGTCCCCCCTTCCTTAAAAGGATTTGGATTTTATAGCACCTTCGATTTTAAATACCATTTCGGAGTAGAGGCCGAGTTCCATCAACTCAACGATCCGAACTCTGCCCAACATATTTACGAACGCACCTATGAAGTTGGTCCTCGATACGTGATGCACTTCCGGCGACTAGCTCCCTATACGAAGTTCATGGTTGGTCGCGGGGTGTTCAACTTTCCTCCTTCGCCCAGCGATCCTGGTGGTGGACCGGTTGCAAACCTGGCGTACAACATATGGGCTGCAGGTGTTGGAGCAGACTATAAACTGCGACCTTCAATCAATCTCCGCGTGGATTACGAGTATCAGCGCTGGATTGGTTTCCCGCCAAACGGTCTAACCCCACAAGTATTCGGTATCGGCGTGGCCTACCATTTTCATTAGCCGAAGAAGTTGTTGAGTCATCCTGGCCGCACTGGAGTCGCCCATCGCGGACGAAGTTATCACTGAGGAAGCCGCAGCGGTCGTGGCGTGAAAATCCTGCCTACGATCATGTAACAATCGGGCGACACACCGGCCCTCTTCCGGCAGTGGGGTGGGAGAACAGCGGCAACTGCAAAAGCAAAGGCAGCCACTTGGGCCGCCTTTACTTCGATGCTACGGTTCGATGTTTATGCGGGGGAGGGTTGGCCTTCGCCGAAGCCGGGCTTGCGGCCGGTGTCTGGCTTGAGGATCTTCTGGGTTTCGCCGCCGTTGCCGGGATCGACGCCGGAGAGCGCGGACTTGGCGGCTGGGAGCTCCTTGCCTTCGATGATCAGCTTGATCTCGTTGGCGTCCAGGGTCTCACGCTCGAGCAGGGCGGCTGCCATGCGGTGCATGATGTCCTGGTTGGACTCGAGGATGGTGTAGGCCGATTTGTAGGCGGTGTCGACGAAGTTGCGAACCTCGGCGTCGATCTGCTTGGCAGTGTCGTCGGAGAAGTCGCGGTGTTGTGCGATCTCGCGGCCGAGGAAGATCTGCTCTTCCTTCTTGCCGAAGGTCATGGGACCCATCTTCGACATGCCGAACTCGCAGACCATCTTGCGGGCGAGCTCTGTGGAGCGCTCGATGTCGCTGCCGGCACCGGTGGTCATCTGCTTGAGGAAGATCTCTTCGGCGCAGCGTCCGCCCATGAGGGTGGCGAGGCGGGTTTCGAGATAGTCCTTGGTGACGGTGTGCTGGTCTTCCTCGGGGAGGTAGACGGTGACGCCGAGAGCCATACCACGCGGGATGATGGTGACCTTGTGGAGCGGGTCGGAGTGCTCGCGGAGGGCGGAGACCAGTGTGTGACCGGCCTCGTGATAGGCGGTGACGCGCTTCTCATCATCCGTCAAGAGCATGGATTTGCGCTCGGCACCCATCATGACCTTGTCTTTGGCTACTTCGAAGTCATACATGTGGACTGACTTTCTGTTGTAGCGGGCGGCGGTGAGGGCGGCCTCGTTGACCATGTTGGCCAAGTCGGCTCCGCTGAAGCCCGGTGTTCCACGAGCGAGGACGTTGAGGTTCACGTCTTCGGCCATGGGGACCTTCTTCGAGTGAACCTTGAGGACCTCTTCGCGGCCACGGATGTCGGGACGATCGACGATGACTCGACGATCGAAGCGGCCTGGGCGGAGAAGGGCGGGATCGAGGACGTCGGGGCGGTTGGTCGCGGCGACGAGGATGACACCGTCGTTGGACTCGAAGCCGTCCATCTCTACGAGCAACTGGTTGAGGGTCTGCTCGCGCTCGTCGTGTCCGCCGCCGAGGCCTGCGCCACGGTGACGACCGACTGCGTCGATCTCGTCGATGAAGATGATGCAGGGGGCGTTCTTCTTGCCTTGCTCGAACAGGTCGCGAACGCGGCTTGCACCGACGCCGACGAACATCTCAACGAAGTCAGAACCGGAGATGGAGAAGAAGGGGACGTTGGCTTCGCCCGCTACTGCGCGGGCCAAAAGGGTTTTGCCGGTGCCTGGAGGTCCGACGAGCAGGACTCCCTTGGGGATGCGGCCGCCGAGGCGCTGGAACTTCTGCGCTTCGCGAAGGAACTCGATGATCTCCTTGAGTTCTTCCTTAGCTTCGTCGACGCCTGCGACATCCTTGAAGGTGATCTTTTTCTGTTGCATGGAGAGCAGGCGGGCGCGGGATTTGCCGAAGCTCATGGCCTTGTTGCCGCCGGACTGCATCTGGCGGAGGAGGAAGAACCAGAGGCCGAGGAGCAGGGCGAAGGGCGCGATGGAGATAAGCAGGTTGACCCACTGATTCGAGCTCTGATCCTTGATGGTGATGTTGACGCCGTGGTCGCGGAGCGTCTTGTACATGTCGGGATAGTTGCCCGGGATCGTCGTCTCAAAGAGAACCTTCGGATCGTCGCGATAGTGGCCTGTGACCTCGGCCCCGTTGACGACGACGTCATTGATCTTGCCCTGATCGGCGTCGTTGAGGAGCTGGGTGAGGCTGATTTTCTTTTCCTGGCTGCCACCGGTCGTTTTGACGACGACCTGCCAGAGGAAGACCAGGCAGGTAATCATGAAGACCCAGATCAGAATTTGTTTGACGGTCGAGTTCAAAGCGAATTTCCTCATTTTCCGGTCTGCAGCAGCCCGAGAAACCCACCGGCGCTTGTCAGACCCGGCTCCCCGGACGGTACAACCGGCGGCGAGCCACTACTGTTAGACGCTAACTGTGAAGGAAGGGTTCCATTGCGGGGAGCTTACGTGATTCCAAACAACAGGCCTGCCTTAGTCAAGTAATTAGATTCTACTCTTTAGCCCGGGATTCGGGGTGGCAAAAGCCGAAAGTCGATGTGACTTAAGGGTGATTGGTGGAAAAAGGAAAAAAATGGCTATTCCTGACGAAAGAGGCGGATTTCGCGAGCGGAGCGGTCGGCACGGAGGTTATTGGCGAGGTGAAGGGTGGCGCCGGAGCGGGCGGCGACGGTGGGATCGGAACGAAATCCACAGAGGGCGAGGAGGCGGGCGGTCTCGTCGAAGCTGAGGCGAGCGCCGAGCTGACGGGCGGCGGCGCGGAGGACACGGCGGCGAAGCGCGGGGTCGAGGGCGCGGAGGCGGTCGATTTCGATGGAGACGGCGGCGGATTGGCCGGGGGTGGTGCTGACGGCGCGGCCTCCTCCGCGGACGGGTTTGCCGGGGAGCAGGAGCTGGGGGAGGATGCGGGAGAGTTCGGTTTGCCAGCGGGACTCTTCTTCGCGGGCGAGCTCGGCGAGATTGGCGAGGGTCTGGTCGAGGTTGGGATTGTAGGTGCGTAGCTGGGGGAGGAGTTCGTGGCGGACTTTGTTGCGGGTGAAGGTGGTGTCGGTGTTGGTGGAGTCTTCGCGCCAGGGCTGGTGGATGGATTTAAGGTAGGCTTCGATTTCGGCGCGGCGGGTGTTGAGGAAGGGGCGGAGGATTCTGCCTTTTGGCTGGGTGAGGATGGGGTGAATGGCGCTGAGACCTTCGGTCCATGCTCCGCGGAGGAGCTTCATGAGGACGGTCTCGGACTGATCGTCGAGGGTGTGGGCGGTGAGGACGGCGTCGGCGTGGCCGGAGTCGAGAAGCGTGGTGAAGAACTCGTAGCGAACGTTGCGGGCGGCTTCTTCGATGGTCTCCGGAGTTCCGGCTGCACGGGCTTGGGCGACGCGGCTGGGGATGTTGGCTTGATGAAGATGGAGGGGGATGTCGAGATGGATGCAGAGGTCTGCGACGAACTGCTGGTCGGCGTCGGCTTCGGCTCCGCGAAGGCCGTGATGGATGTGGGCGGCAGTGAGACCTACGCCGAGGGATTCGCGTGGCGTGGCGTTTGCTGCGTGGAGTGTGAGGAGAAGCGCGACAGAGTCTGCACCGCCGGAGACGGCGACACAGAGGCGGTCTCCGGGTTTGATCTGTGTGCGGTCGAAGGGAAGAGCGGGCATTGCCCCTATGTTAGTTGGTTGGAAGGGTGCAAGGGTGATTCGGAGTGTTTAGTTGCCTTTTTGGCCGCCCGCGAGTTGCAGTGACGCGGTTTCGGTTTCGTGTGCCTGGAAGCCGCGCTTGAGGTATTGAAAGAAGGGCGATGCGGAGGGGGAGGGCGCGGGCTGCGTGGATGCGGTGCCGGGGAGGTCGGAGTTGATGAGCGTGGCTAGCTGGTCCCAGACGCGGAAGTCGTTTTCGATCTCGTGATGCGGCTTGTTGAAGGTGCGAGAGTACCAACTGTAGTTGTCGCAGTTGATGGGACGATTTTCGTAGGTCATGAGAATGTTGCCGAGGATCTTTGTGCGTGCGGGATCGGCGGCGACGATGATGGGCTGTCCGTGAAGAACGCCGGCTGCCTGATAGAAGTTGATCGCGGTGGCCACGTTGGGGGAGATGGCGAGGGCTTTGTGGCCGGGCTTGCCGATGGTGTCGACCTGAATGGTGAGTGCTACGGGGATGCCCATTTGCCCTAGCTCGCGGGCGAAGGCGACGGTCTCGGTTGCGCCCCAACTGTGGCCATAGATGATGACTGTCGATTGCTCTTTTTCGAGGGAGGAGAGGACGCCGTCGTGGTCGGTGTCGAGGAGACCGAGGACGCTTCGGAGAGCCGCGTGGTCGTGATGATTGCCGAAGACTTCAGCATGGATGGTAGGGTAGCGGTCGCGAAGATACGCGGCGAATTGGACCTCGGGGTGGTTGGTGTCGTTGCGGCTGACAAAGCCGCCTACGAAGCCAATAATGACGACGTTGCGGATGGCGGGGGATGTGATTCGAGGTGAAGCTTCGCGCAGAGTCGCTTGCTGAGGCTCGGTCTGGGTTTGGGCGGTGATGGCCGATACCGCAAAGATCAGCGCGCTAAAGGCAAGCATTCGCGCGGTGAACTGCTGATGTCGACGAGATTTCATGCCGGAGGTCCCTCGATTCATCAATCAGCGTGCTCCCTGAAATGGAGTCGCACAATGACTCTTAGGGTGTATCCGGTGTATCCGGTGAATCTGGGGTGCGAAGGGTGCGCGTTTTCTCGCAGGTAAGGGGTCCTCATATGGCGTTGCGGCAAATCTGTGTGACAAGGGTTAGACGCACGCGAGGGCGCAACGATTCTAAGGCTGGATGTTGCTCGAGGTTGCGTGAAATTGAGCACACATCTTGTATACTTCGCAGGTTATGCGAGTCTTTGTGATTCTTCCAGCAGCAGGTATTGGTACGCGGATGGCCGCGGGTGGGACGTCGACAGTGGCGCCGAAGCAGTTTCTCGAGATCGGTGGTGTGCCGGTGCTGGTGCGGTCGGTTCGGGCGTTTCTTGCGGTGGCGCGAGTGGATGCGGTCTGCGTCGCGGTGCGGGCGCAGGAGCGGGAGCGGGTGGAGGCGCAGTTGTTCGAATACAACCTGGGCGCGCGGGTGCATATGGTGGAGGGGGGCGACCATCGGCAGCAGTCGGTGGGCAATGCGTTGGCCGCGCTCGAGTGCGATGCGGACGATGTGGTGCTGGTGCATGATGCGGTGCGGCCGCTGATCGATGCGGCGACGATTGAACGGACGATCGATGCGGTGGTGAAGCATGGCGCGGCGATTGTGGGGCTGCCGGCGGTGGATACGATCAAACAGGTGGAGCGGACGGCGGAGGGGGCGATTGTGACGGCGACGATTCCGCGGGAGAGGATTGTGCAGGCGCAGACTCCGCAGGGGGCTCGGTTTGGATTGCTGCGACGGGCGTTTGTTGAGGCGGAGGCGGATGGCTTTGCGGGGACCGATGAGGCTAGTCTGCTGGAACGGGCTGGGATCGAGGTGGCGGTGGTGTCGGGGTCTGCGAGGAATTTTAAGATTACGCAGCCAGGGGACATTGAGCTGGCGGAGTTTTATCTGGGTAAGGCGTAACGGTGATCAAAGAGATAAAAACTGATAAGAGTAGAGTGTGATTCGATTGATGCCGAGTTTTCTGATCGCAATGATCCTCTGACCGAGAAGCTTATTAGAGCGTTTTATGAGGTTTATAACGAGCTGGGATTCGGGTTTCTGGAATCGGTATACCGTGAGGCTATGCGGATTGCGCTTGGACAGGCTGAGCTGAAAGTGGAGTCTGAGGTGCTGGTTCCGGGGAGCTTTCGCGGACAATCTGTCGGAATAGTTCGAGCTGATCTTGTTGTGGATGGACGGGTTGTTCTTGAATTGAAGACATCTGAATCGATCAGCAAGGCACATGAAGCCTAGGTGCTGCACTATCTGCGGGCTTCAGTGATGGAAGTCGGATTAGTGATGAACTTTGGTCCGAATGCAAAATTCAGACGGATTGAAATGAGAAATAATCGCAAAAAGAGAGTGCTAACAGATGCTCTCCGAACTTCAGAAGGCGTGGGAAGATAAATGTATGGGTATGAGGATTGGTTACGGGTTTGACTCGCATGCGTTCAAGGCGGGCGTGCCGCTGGTGATTGGTGGACTTGCGATTGAACATCCTGAGGGGTTGGCGGGGCACTCGGATGGCGATGTGTTGCTGCATGCGATTACAGATGCTTTGCTGGGTGCGGTGAGTGCGGGGGATATCGGGACCTTCTTTCCGCCGAGCGATCCGCGGTGGAAGGGTGCGGCTTCGAGCGTGTTTTTGAAGACCGCACTGGAAGAGGTGGCGACGGCGGGGTACAAGATCGTCAACATCGATACCGTGCTGGTGATGGCGAAGCCGAAGATTGTGCCGATCGCGGGCGAGTTGCGGGAGAGTGTGGCTGCACTGCTGGGAGTGAAGCCGGGTGAGGTCGGGATAAAAGCGAAGACGCCGGAGGGGTTGAACCAGGACCATGTTGCGGTCGCCCATGTTACGGTGCTGCTGGAGAGTTTGGGGATTCCTGAGTCGGTTGGTGCGATGACTGCTTCGGCTGAGGATGAGATCGATGTGGTGGTGAAGACGCTGGTGGGTGGCGCGCGGGATGTTTCGGCGCTGGGGCGGAAGAAGACTCCGTTTGATACGGATGATCTGACTTAATGGCACCACCACCAGATCTGTTCAACGGGAAGCAACGGCGATACATCGCGACCGCGGATTAACCGGATGGGCGCGGATAGTGCCTGTGGGTGGGTGAAGATGCTGCGGACTGAAGTCCTGTCTGGGTAGTAGACTGCGTGCACTGTAAATTTTCTTTTTTTGAGGGATTCAATGAAGATTCGGTTTGGGCTGGTCGTGGTGTGTTTGTTGGTTGCGGGATATGGTGTGCGGGCGCAGGCTCCGTCCGCTGCTGTAGGCGATGACTTTGTGAGGACGCACTACGCGAAGTATGAGTTCCGCATACCGATGCGGGATGGGGCGAAGATGTTTGCCGCTGTGTATGTGCCGAAGGTGGGGGCGTTCAAAGACGCGGGGCCGTATCCATTTTTGATGACGAAGACGCCGTATAGCTGTGGGCCGTATGGAGTGGATAATTTTCCGACGCGAATTGGGCCGAACCAGCAGTTGATGGAGTCGGGCTACATCTTTGTGTGTGAGGATGCGCGGGGACGGAATGCGAGTGAGGGTGTGTTCCAGGAGATGAATCCGCATATCGATGAGAAGAAGTCGCCGAAGGATGTGGACGAGTCGAGCGATATGTACGACACGGTGGAGTTTCTGCTGAAGAGTGTGCCGAATAATAACGGCAAGGTGGGGATTGCGGGGATCAGCTATCCGGGGTTCTACACGTCGGCGAGTGTGATTGATTCGCACCCGGCGATTAAGGCGGCGAGCCCGCAGGCTCCGATGACGGACCTGTTCTTCAACGATGACGGCTACCATGGCGGGGCTTTTATGCTGGGTGCGAACTATGGGTTCTATCGCTTCTTCTTTCCGCAGAAGAACCCGTTGATTCCCGGGCCCAGAGCTGCGGAGGAGCTACCAAGCACGGAGAATCCGGATACGTATGCGACGCTGCTGGCGGCGGGGGCTACGGAGAATCTGGATAAAGGCAAGGATTATCTGGATGGAAAGAACTGGTTGTTTCATGACCAGTTAGTTCATACGACCTATGACGAGTACTGGAACAAACGCGACCTCTCGCGCCACATGAAGAATGTTCATGCCGCGATGATGGAGGTGGGCGGATGGTTCGATGCTGAGGATCTTTCGGGACCGGTGAAGACGTTTCATGCGATCGATAAGTACAACCCCGGAGTGGTGAACTCGCTGGTGATCGGGCCGTGGACTCACGGTGGATGGGAGCGCACCGACGGAGATCGCCTGGGAGATGCGACGTTCAATGCGAAGACGTCGGAGTTTTTCCGGGAGAAGATCGAGTATCCGTTCTTTGAGTATTACCTGAAGGGCGTGCATGGCGGGCCGCTGCCGAAGGCTTACGTCTTTGAGACGGGAACGAATGTTTGGAAGACGTATGACGCGTGGCCTCCGAAGACGGGCGTTGCGAAGACGCTTTATTTTCATGCGGGCGGAGGGTTAAGCTTCGAAGCGCCGAAGGAACAGATGGGTAAGGACGAGTATGTGAGCGATCCTGCGCATCCGGTGCCGTTTGTGGGATACCCGACGGGGACGGTTCCGCAGCGATATATGTCGGACGATCAGAGATTCGCGTCGGAGAGATCGGATGTTCTGGTGTATGAGTCGGAAGTGCTGACCGAAGATGTGACGATCGCGGGGCCGGTGAGGCCAAAGCTGAAGGTGGCTTCGACGGGAACGGACTCGGACTTTGTGGTGAAGCTGATCGATGTTTATCCGTATGATGCTGTGACTCCTGATGCTGGGAACAAGCGTGTGGTTGGCGCGGCGCCGGTGTTGATTGGGGGTTATCAACAGCTGGTGCGTGGTGAGCCGATGCGCGCGAAGTTTCGCGATAGCTGGGAGAAGCCAACGCCGCTGCCGCCGGGCAAGATGGTGGAGGTCAACTCGGAGATGCCCGATATCAATCACACGTTCCGCGCTGGGCACCGGATTATGGTGCAGGTGCAGAGCTCGTGGTTCCCGCTGGTGGACCGCAATCCGCAGACGTTTACGGATATTCCGACGGCCAAGCCGGAGCAGTTTGTGAAGGCGACGGAGACGGTGTATCGGAGCGCTGGCGCTGCGAGTGGAGTTGAGGTGCTGGTGCTGCAGCAGCCTTAAAACGAACGTGGTCCGCTGAGTTTCGGCGTAAACAGATATCCCCTTCGCAGGAGGTTTATGCGAAGGGGATATTTTTGTTTTGACGCTCAGAGGGTGTTACCAGATGCGGACGCGGTTGTTGGGTGCGAGGTAGAGCTTGTCGGTGGATTGAATGTCGAAGGTGGTGTACCAGCCGTCTTCGTTACGGACGGTGAGGGCGCGATACTCTCCTGGGGCGTGTGGGTCGGTGAGGACTTGCTGGCGCAGAGCGGCGTCGCGGGTGACCGAGCCCCAGTTCTGTCCGAAGGCGATGAAGAACTGTTGATCGCCGGTGAAGTTTTCTACTTTAGGCGCGGTGCCGCCTTTGAGCGAGGCGTGAAAGGCATCGTAGGCAGCGGCGAGACCGGCTACGTCGGCGATGCTTTCGCCGAGGGTCTGGCGGCCGTTGACGTGAAGGTCGGGGAATGGAGTGTAGGTGTCGTACTGCGCGGCGAGGGCTGCGGTGACGGTATCGAAGTGGGCGAGATCTTCGGGGGTCCACCAGTTGCGGACGCGGCCCATGGAGTCGAATGCGGCACCCTCGGAGTCGAAGGTGTGGCTGATCTCGTGGCCGATGATGGTGCCGATGGCTCCGTAGTTGTGGGCGGCGGGAGCGTTGGGATCGAAGAAGGGGGGCTGCAGGATGGCGGCGGGGAAGTTGAGGCCGTTATCGAGCGGGAGGTTGACGGCGTTGACAGTCTGCGGATACATGCACCACTCGGAGCGGTCGACCGGCTTGCCTATGCGGTTGAGAGAGTCGTGATAGTCGAAGAGGGCGGCGTTCCAGAGATTGGCGAAGAGGTTGTCCGGTTTGACTTCGAGGGCGGCGTAGCTTTGCCAGTGGTCGGGATAGCCTACGCTGACTTTGAGAGTGCCGAGTTTGGTGATGGCTTCCTTCTTTGTCGCGGGAGCCATCCAGGTGATGTTTTCCAGACGTGCGCGGAAGGCGGTGATGAGATTGGCGACGATGGCCTGGGCCTGGGCTTTGGCTTCGGGTGAGAAGAAACGGCTGGCGTAGATCTGACCGACGGCGTCGCCGAGTGTGGTGGAGACTAAGACATCGCCGCGAAAGTCGCGTGGACGCTGCTGGGTTGCTCCTGAAAGTGCAGTGCCGAAGAAGGCGAAGCGCTCGTCGGCGAGGGCCTTTGAGGTTGCGGTCGCATTGGCTTCGATGAGGTGATAGGCGAGGAGATCTTTCCAGCCGTCGATGGATTGGGAGGCGACCAGAGCAGCTTCTGCGGTGATGGCTGTGGGTTGCCAGACGATGATCTCCTGCGCGGCTCCGAACTTGTCGAGGCCTGCGGCGTGGAAGAACTCAGGCCAGTCGAGGCCGGGAGCCTTGGTGGAGAAGTCGGCGAGACGCCATGGGTTGTTGGCTTTGTGGATGTCCTCGCTGTCGGCGAGGGAGATCTGCAGTTTGGCGATGGCTGTCTCAAAGGAAAGTACGCGGATGGCGCGAGCCTCGGGGTCGGAGAGGCCTGCGAGACGGAACATGGCGGCGACGTGGGCTTTGTACTTCGCGCGGACTTCCTTCATGTTATCGGAGTCCGAGAGATAGTAGTCGCGGTTGGGGAGTTCGATGCCACCCTGCAGGAGATAGGGGGCGTAGTGGTCGGGGTCGTTGAAGCTGGGGGCGACCCAGAGGCCGAAGAGATTGGCGGTGTGGAAGTTGGTGTTGTTGAGGGCGTCGACATCGGCGCGGAGGGTGAGGCCGAGGGCGTGGGCCAGCTCGCGGCGGGTGTTGATGGCGGCGATCTCGCCGAGACGCGGCTTGAGAGCTGCGAGGCCGTGAGATTCGATGGCGGGCTCATCCATATAAGAGCGGTAGAGGTCGGCGATCTTGCGCTCGTTGGAGCCGGCGGGAGCATTGGATTTTGCGGCGTCTTCGATAATGCTAGCGACCTGCTTGAAGCTGCGGTCGGAGAGTTCGCTGAAGACGCCGATCGCTGCGCGGTCGGCGGGAAGTTTTGTGCGGGCGACGAAGCCGCCGTTGGCGTAGAGGTAGAAGTTGTCGCCGGGACGGACTGCGGGATCCATGTTGGGGATGGAGATTCCGGTGCCCTGAGTCTGGGCGATGGCTGACGTTGTGAAGACGCAGAGGAGGAGGGAGAGGGTGTGGCGGGTGAGGGTTGTCATTGAATCGGATGCTCCATTTGGTTGATGCTTCGGGCTGGCAGCCATCGTTGCGTTGGTGGCTGCCCTGGCCTGAACCATTCTACTTATGCGTCGCCGAAGGGGTGCTCGAGCGAAGGGCTTTGTGGGGTGAACATCTTGCTACCGTCTTCGGTGATGTGCCAGTCGTCTTCGAGGCGGACACCGAACTCGCCGACGATGTAGATGCCGGGTTCGTCGGAGAAGCACATGCCTGCGGCGAGTGGCGTGGTGTCGCCGCGGACGAGGTAGGGCCATTCGTGCATGTCCATGCCGATGCCGTGGCCTACGCGATGGGAGAAGTGTTTGTAGTCGGGGCCAAAGCCGGCTGAAGTGACGACGTTGCGCGCCGCGACGTCGATGGCCTGGCACTGGACACCGGGATGGCCTGCGGCGAGTGCGGCAGACTGGGCTTTGTGGACGATGTCGAATACCTTGCGCTGCTTGTCGAGTTTGGGAATGGCGGCGTCGCCGAGAACGAAGGTGCGGGAGATGTCGGACTGGTAGCCTTCGACGAAGCAGCCATCGTCGATGAGGATGATCTCGCCCTCTTGAATGACCTGCGGCTGCAGGGAGCCATGCGGCAGCGCGGAGTATTCGCCAACCTGGCAACTGGCTTCGCCGGTAACTCCGCATCGTGCGTAGCCGGCATCGATGAGCTGGGTGAACTGGCGATTGGTCATTCCGGGCTGCGCAGATTTGTAGGCAGCGACGTAGACGGAGAAGGTGATGTCGTTGGCGAGCTGCATCAGGGCTAGTTCTGCAGGGGTCTTGATGCTGCGGCAGCCATAAGTTACGGGAGTTGCGCTGGTGGTGGTGAGGGTGGGGTGCGCGTGAGCGATGCCATCGGCGAAGACGAACTGGGTGCGTTCTTCAATGCCGATCTTTCCGGTGGCGATGCCTGCTTCTTTGAGAGCTTTGGCGAGGAGCTGGTATGGGTCTTCGTCTTCGTTCCAGGTGTAGACGCGAGTGATGGAGGCTGAGGGGAGCGTTGCGGGTTTTGCGTCCATGCGCTCGCGGACGCGGCCTTCTTCAAAGACAGGACAGACGATGAAGGGAGCGCCTTTGGCGGGGAGGGCCCAGCAGAAGAAGCGCTCAGACTGTCCCCAGCGGAGGCCGGTGAAGTAGGTGAGAGAGGTGCCTGTGGTGATAACGATGGCGTCGATGTGGTTCTGGTGCATGAGGGCTCGAGCGCGTTCGAGACGCTGCTCGCGCTCGATGAGGGAGATCGGCGTGGCTTCGCCAATGCGGCTGGTGAGTGAGGCGATGGCGGGGGGAAGGTTGCCGGACTGATGCGATTGGGCGTCGAGTGTGAGGGCGGGCGCTGCTGCTGCAGCGGCGGCAGAGGTGAGAAGGAAACGACGGCGATCGATCTTTGGGGGATTCATAGGTGTGAAGAATTGTAGCGGGTTGAACGTGCGGTAATCGATTGAAATTAGCGAATTTCGAACAAAGCGATTGTGAGTGCTTATTTCGCGATGCTACAGTTTGCATCTGACCTGTGCTGAGGCTCGGTTGGGAGAGAAGGTGTTCGGGTGGCGATGATTACGACGGTGCAGCAGCATATTCTTCAACAGCAACAGGAGATGTTGAAGGCGACTGGACGAGAGGCTTCGGGAACCTTCAGCTGGTTGTTGAGCGGGATTACGCTGGCGGCGAAGATGGTGGAGTCGAAGATTCGCTCGGCCGGACTGAGTGATGTGCTGGGAGCGTTTGGCGCGGAGAATGTACAGGGCGAACAACAACAGAAGCTGGATGTGTATGCCAACCAGGCGCTGCTGCACTGCCTGGGACTGCGAGATAGCGTCGCCGCACTGGTGAGCGAAGAGGATGAAGAGCCGGTGACGTTCAACCGCGATCCGGAGACGGGGAAGTACATCATCATCTTCGATCCGCTGGATGGCTCGAGCAATATCGACGTGAATGTGAATGTGGGGACGATCTTCAGCGTGCTGCGCAGATTGCCGGTGGAGAACGGGACACTGGAGGAGTCGATTCTGCAGCAGGGATTTCGCCAGGTTGCGGCGGGGTATGTGGTGTATGGGCCTTCGACGGTGCTGGTGTATACGACTGGAAATGGCGTGCATGGTTTTACGCTGGACTCTTCGATCGGCGCGTTTGTGTTGAGCAACGAGCGGATGAAGATGCCGGAGCAGGGAAGCTACTACTCGGTGAACGAGGCGAATGCTGCAGGGTGGCCGGAGGAGTATCGCACGTACGTGGAGATGTTGCGGTCGGGTGGTTTGGATCGGGAGTACAGTTCGCGGTATATCGGTAGCCTGGTGGCGGACTTTCATCGGACGCTGCTGAAGGGTGGTGTGTTTTTATATCCGCCGACACTGAAACAGCCGAAGGGAAAACTGCGACTGTTGTACGAGGCGAACCCACTGGCGTTTATCGCGGAGCAGGCGGGTGGGGTGGCGACGAATGGAGTGGGGAGAATTCTGGATGTCAAGCCGGAAGGGATTCATCAACGGACGTCGTTTTGTGTGGGAAGCCGACGCGAGATGGAGGCTCTGAGCGCAGTGACAGGCGAAGGGATGGTCGCGGCGGTGGCCAGGTGAGCGATTTTTCCGGAGTGGTGACGGATATTCGCGAAGAGTCGCGTGTGGCCGGCAGACAACGCTGGCAGGTGGCGCTGGATCGGAGTGAGTTTGCCGTTGGGGATGTGGGGGTGCTGGAGGCGGTGGCGCGGAGTGGCGCGAAGTTAGTGGTTCCGGTGATTGAAGTTGTGGTGGATGCTGCGGGCGAGATGTGGCATGTGGTGGAGAAGCCGCTGGCCGCAGGGACTACGGTGACGGCGCGAGTAGGGGTATCTGCAGAGTGATTTGGTTGTGATGTGCGGGATGGCAATTGCAGCCTATCGCGTCTCGTTCGACGCTATGAGGACTTTATGACGGAAGCAGAAGCCAAATAGAGTCGCTGCCTGCGGGTTTGAGTGGTGTGATGCTTGCTGGTACACTCGAAGAGGTTGTACGACGGCGTTGTGCCCGCGAAAGTGGTGTGCGATGTGCGTCTGGTGGGGGGCTGTAGCTCAGTTGGGAGAGCGCCTCGTTCGCAACGAGGAGGTCAGCGGTTCGATCCCGCTCAGCTCCACCATAGGAACTAAATACATAGCCTCAAAATCTGGGTCCAATAAGAAATGAAACTACCGCGTGGGTCCAATAAGGGTCCATCACGCGGCATTTGCATTCTTCACTAGAACCATCGAAGCGACTCTTGCTCCTGCCTCTCGTTTTTCATCTCCAACTGTTTGCGCATATGTGCCTATCCGATTTCTGCCTCATCCACTCGCCGGATCCAATGCCTGGGTTGAATCGGACGGCATTGTTACCGTCAGAAAGATATGGGATGGGCGCGCCAACCTGGAAGAGCTTGAGGCCGGCAACTCTACCGCGCCTTTCAAAGGAGTGGTGCTTCTGCTCTACAATCCCCAGGCACATCAGTGGAGCCAGGCGTTCGCCAATATCAATGATGGCACTTTGAACACACCGCTCATCGGCGAGTTCAAGAATGGTCGCGGTGAATTTCACGGTCAGGAGAGATACAACGGGAGAAGCATCCTCGTTCGCTTCGTCTGGTCCGATATCACCGCTGACTCCTATCACGTCGAGCAATCCTACTCTGACGACGGCGGCAGTACGTGGGAGCCAAACTTTGCCGCAAATATGACGCGAGAGAAGAGATGACGAGGCTGCCAAGATTTTTTTTTGGCTTCTCCGATTCGTTCAGGCTCTTTGATTCGTCTTCACAATACGGGGGCTTTCCGCGCCCGTCCGAGGAGAATACAAATGGACAAAATTGCTTCAGATCCCACCGCTGCGACTCTCGTCAATATTCTGACCTGCGACTCCAGCGATCAAGCGAAGCTGTTGAACCTGCTTCGCGAAAACATTGACAAGGTTGTTGTGACGCTCGACGGTTGGCGCTCGACCACGCTGGTGGTTGCTCCAGACGGAGTTCGGGTGATCATCATCTCGAAATGGCGCGACGCCGCTGCAGTGAGCGCGATGCAGAGTGACTCTCGCATGCAAGCCTACTTTCCTAAAATCGCGGCACTTGCAGCGTTCGATTCGATTGCTGGAGTGACTTCCTACACTCGCCAAGCCTAAGAGAGGAATGATTATGACTGACCTGAAAACTGCAAAAGTAATCATCACAGGTGGCAGCGCAGGTATCGGATTGGAGATGACGAAAGCCCTGGTGCAGAGAGGTGCGGACGTCACCGTTATAGCCCGAGACAGCATCAAGCTGGATGTCGCACACAACGCTGGAGCCCGCAGTATCGCTGGCGATGCAACGGACGCAGCGGTGATTGATCGTGTCATCGCGGATGTCGATCCGGACGTTCTGATTCTTAATGCCGGCGCACGTCTGCATCCCGCCTTGATTGATGAACAGGATTGGGAGACCTTTTCGGTGATTTGGAACACCGATGTGAAGGCGGCGTTTGTCGGAATTCAGGCAGCGCTGAAGAGACCGATGCGTCCTGGAACGCGTGTGCTGATCATGTCGAGCGGTGCTGCGATGGTGATGAGCCATCCTAAGATCAATCCTTATGACCTTCGGCATTCCAATGGGTATGTAGGGGCAAAGAGAATGGTGTGGTTTATGGGGCACCAGGCGAACGCTGTATCGAAGATTCGTGGGCTCGGTATCAACTTTCAGGTGCTCGTGCCGGGACAATTGATGGCGGCAACGGAACTTGGCCATACTGTTGCGGCGGCTTGTGCAAAGGCTGACGGTATCACGATTGAAGAACATATCCTCCACCGATATGGATCGCATCTGCAACCGTCACAGGTTGGCCGGCAGGTGGCCGAGTTACTTGCCGAGCCGCCTTACGAACAGGGTGTGGCATACGGCTTTCGAGATAGCATGGACATCATCCCGTTCGATTGATAGAGAGTGTTTGATGCCAAATAATGCTGCCGACCTGGAAACGTTGCAAACTGCGTTGCGTCCGGCGCTCCATCGTTACTGTGCGCGCATGGTTGGTTCGGTCGTCGACGGTGAAGATGTAGTCCAGGAAGCAGTGTTAAAGGCGTACCTGGCGTGGCCATCTATCGACACGATCGAGAACCCCGAAGGGTGGCTGTTCCGGATCGCTCACAATGCTGCGCTGGACTTCATACGCCGCAGGCTTCGGATGCCTGAGTTACTAACGGAAGAAGAACTGGCCATGATTCCAGCACCGGTGGCTCCCGATCCAGACAGTGCCGAAACCAGCCTTCGCACCTTCCTTCGTCTACCATCGCTCCAGCGTAGTGCGGTGATCATGAAAGATGTGCTCGGACACTCGATTGAAGAGATATCTTCCGCAATCGGTGTGAGCGAGCCTGCTGCAAAGTCGGCTTTGCAGCGGGGGCGGGTCCGGCTTCGAGAGCTGGCAGCCGAAACGGAAGACGTATCGATGCCTGTCTTACCGGATGCAGTGCGCCTTCGGCTCTTTGTGTATGTCGAGAGCTTCAAGACAGGTGATTTTGATACGGTTCGCGCAATGCTGGCGCAGGATGTCAAACTCGATCTTGTCGGCAAGCTTCAGAAACAAGGGAAGAGCCAGGTTAATGAGTATTACGGTGCCTATGCCGCTGCCAAGAGGTGGGCATACAGTGCGGGTGTGGTCGATGGCTTACCGGCGATGATTGTTTATGACCGAGAGGTTTCGCTTGATGAGCCAGCCTACTTCGTTGCGCTCACTTTTGTGGGCGATAAAGTCAGTGGCATTCATGACTTCCTGTACGCACGCTACGCAATGGAAGCGGTCTCCATCAGCGAATTGAAAGATCGATCTTAGCCGGAGTCTAAAGTTGTGCTGGAGCATTCTGCCTTTGCTCGCGTAGAGTCTTACTCATGAGATTTTCAAAGCTTGCTTCTGCCGTCATGAATCGTTCGACTGGATCGCCGCGATGGATCGCTGCGGTTCTGGCTGGCCTGATGGTTGGAAACGCGGGATCCATTACGCATGCGCAGCAGAGTTGTATGGGCGCAATGGCGATGGGCAGAGGTCAGGCGATGGGTGGGATGCAAGCTGTTCCACGGCCAGAGCAACTTCCAGTTCCGATTCGGATGAGTGGGATAGGGAATAGTCACATTGCTATAACGGCCACACCAGAGGCGCAGGCCTGGTTCGATCAGGGGTTGAACCTGATGCACGACTTTTGGGACTACGAATCGGCCAAGGCCTTTGAGCAGGGTATTCGCGTCGACCCGCAGTGCGCGATGTGCTGGTGGGGCCTCGCTAAGGTTGAAGGATCTCGTGGCGGCGCGGCGCGAGCGTATGGAACGGAAGCTCTTGCCGAAGCTGTGCGTTTGAAGCGGCGCACAAAGAGCGCGGAAAGACTTTATATCGAAGCGGCTGAGGCGGCCTCACTCGCTAAGAGCGGCGACACGACACAGGAGGTTGCGGTTCTGCGGAATCTCGTCCGGAAAAACCCGAAGGACATCGAAGCTCGCATCTTTCTCGCGATTGCAGTGGAGGATGGATATGACGATGCGGGCGAGCCGAAGGCTGGAGAGAAAGAGGGGATTGCTCTTCTTGAAGGAGTCCTTCAAGATGCGCCGAACGATTCTGCGGCGAACCACTACTGGATTCATGCCATCGAGCCGGGCAATCATCCGGAGCGTGCGATTCCGAGCGCCGCTTTGTTAGCAAGCCTCGCACCGACCTCGGGCCACATGGTTCATATGCCTGGCCACATCTACTATCGCGTGGGCAACTATTCAGCGGCGGAGCACTGGTTTGCCGCTTCGGCCACGGCCGATGAGCGATATATGTATGATCAGCATGTGTCGCCGGATGATGACTGGAACTACGTTCATAACATGATGTATGGGATCGCCAACCTGATGGAGCAGGGTAAGCTCGCGGATGCGAGTGCGCTGTCTGATCGCCTCTCCGGCGCACGCGGGCAACTTTCCACGACCTTGTATATCTGGTCTGCGCGCGACCAGATGGCCCGTCTGAGCCGAAGGCTTCCGGTCGCATTGCGCGTCGGTGACTGGGATTCTGTGCTGACGTTGATCGATCAAGCTCCGCTGGCGGCGGGAGACAAGACATCGAACCTGCGTTTTCTTGCGTCGGAACTGCACGACTTCGCAGCAGGGATGCGAGCGCTGGAACGCAACCAGGTAGCGGACGCTCAAGCCGCATCGGCGCACATGGATGCGGGTTTGTGGCGCTTCCAGCAGGATCAGGATGGGGCGCCGAAGGAGGCTTCCCCGGCAAAGGCTGAGGCGACCAACGGGGCTGCAAAGAAAGACGCTGTGATGGTTCCGACTATGCCGGACGCTATGCCCGACGCGCTGATCAGTTCTCTAAGCGTTGCGTCGCTGGAGTTGCGGGGCGGGGTGCTTGCGGTGCAGGGCAAGCTGGAAGCGGCGAAGGAGATCTATGCTGCTGCGGCGAAGAAGGAAAAGAAGCTTGGCTATCATGAGCCTCCCTTTTATATTCGCCCGGTCGGCGAAACGGAGGCGGCGATCCTGCTTCAGGTGAAGGACTACCCGGGTGCGAGGCTTGCCTATGAAGCGGCTCTTGTGGAGCGGCCTGACTCCGGATTTGGATTGTACGGGCTTGCGCGCGTGAAAGAGCTTTCCGGTGATGTGGGCGCGGCTATGGTTGGCTATCAAACATTTCTGAAGGCGTGGCCGTCGGCTGATTCCGACCTTCCCGAGGTTGTCCATGCGCGAGCGGTTTTGAATACCCAGACTGTCGCGGGACGGTAAACGTAAAAACGCGAAGAAGAGAGATGGCCTCTCTTCTTCGCGTTTTTCATTCAGACAGATTGTGGTGATGGGTTAGAAGCGAACGCCGAAGGTGATGGGAATGAAGGTGGTCTTTGCGCTGTTCTGCGGGAAGACGTTGAAGCCATTGCCGTTCTCATCGCCGTAGGAGAAGGTGCGCGGTGAATTGAAGGTGTAGACATAGCGCCCTTCTACATAAAAGCGGATCGATGAGAAGCGCGACGCCTTGTAGGTTAAGCCGAGACCGCCGTTTACGCCGATGGCGTTGCTGGTGTACTTGTCGATGGTCTGGTTGGCCTGGAATTCTTCGGGGCCGAAGAAGGTATCCTCCTCCTCGACAGTGGGCGTGGTGAAGTTGGCGGTTTTATGATAGAAACCTCCGCCGCCGGTAACATAGGCACCCCACGTGTCCGATGTGTAAAAGTTGTAGATGGGGTCGAGTGTGAAGGACCAGACGTGGCTGGTGCCTCCAATCTGGGTGAAGTCACCCCCCACATTTGGATTGTTGTAGATGGCAATCAAGCTATTCAAAGTTGCGGTCTGGAAGCCGAAGTTGGCGTAGTCGAATTGAACGTTGACGCCAAATTTTTTGTTGAAGTTGCGTCCGGCGCCAACCTGGATGTTGTAGCTGGGCGCCAGGTAGGCATGGGTGCCACCCACCGGCAGCGTGAAGCCGCCGCCGACGAAGAAGGTGTAGCGGGCGGAGCCATCTGAGTTGGTGTGGCTGTCGGAGTAGTTGGGGCGGCCGTATCGGCGGCGCGGCGGGGGCTGGGTGTCGCTGCCGAGGGTGAAGGTTTCGGCGTTGGCCGTCTCGGTGTTGCCGACGCTGCTTGAGTATTTGAGATCGTCGGGCAAGGAGAGATCGACGGGGGCAGTCAGGGCCGATTGAAAGTTGATGGGGGGCAGAGACGGGGCAGTGCCGGCCGACTGAGCCTGGAGCCCAAGTGTGGCTGCGGCAGAGAAAAAGGTGACTACCGCGGTGCGGCCGATGAAGGCGTGAAGGTGATTTTTGATCGACTTGTGCATCTCTATGTGGCTCCTTGGTGCTGCGAGGTTCTTCAGGGGCATAAACCCAATTCTTCAGCTCTTGTTGTGTATGACGCATGAAACGAAGTTTGGGATGACATGGTTACAGGAGTATTTTATCGTCTGTCATTGACAAAACACTGACAAACAGGGAGATACATGCCCTCATCGAGTGAAAAATGGTGTATTCGCGGTGATGCTCGAATACACCATTTCGTTGAAGACGATAATTTTGAACAGTTCGAAAAAGCTTTAGTGAATGTCGAACTGCTCGGGGTGGAGGCTGGGATCGGATTTGACGAGGATGGTTTTGCCGACCATCTCCTCCATCTCCTGAAGCCACTTGGTGCCGGGGGCTTTGAGCTGTTTGACGACCTCTGGGTTGACGCGAAGCATGACGTCGCCGCGGTCGAGGTGCTTCTGCATCTTGCGCATCTCGATGTAGATATCGTTGCAGACGGTGACGGGCGATTTGACCATGCCCGTACCCTGGCAGACGCCGCAGGTAGTAGATAGCGTGCGCTCCAGCGACTGTTTGACGCGCTTGCGGGTGATGGCGACGAGACCGAAGTCGTTGAACTGAAGAACCTTCGATGGGGCACGGTCGTTCTTCAGCTCGTCTTCGAGAGCTGCCATGACACGGTTGCGATTCTTGCGCTCGTCCATGTCGATGAAGTCGATGATGATGATGCCGCCGAGGTCGCGGAGACGAATCTGGCGAACGATCTCGGGGATGGCATCGAGGTTGGTCTTGACGATGGTGTCTTCGAGGCGAGCGGTCTTGCCGACGAACTTGCCGGTGTTGATGTCGATCGCGACGAGTGCTTCTGTCTGGTTGATGACGATGGAGCCGCCGGATTTGAGCCAGACCTTGGAGCGGAGAGCCTTGTTGATCTCTTCGGTGATGCCGAACTGCTCGAAGAGTGGAGTTTCCTTGGTGTAGAGCTTGACGCGACGGATGAGCGACGGCTGGAAGCGCTGCAGGAAACGCAGAATGCGCTCGTAGTCGGTTTCGGTGTCGACCCAGATGGCGGAGAAGTTGTCGGTGACCTGGTCGCGGAGGATGCGCTCGACGAGGTTGAGGTCGTGATAGATGAGGGCGGGCGATTTGCTGGATTCGCTGCGCTGTTTGATGTCAGCCCAAAGGTTCAAGAGGAAGCGAAGGTCGCTGCGGAGTTCTTCTTCGCTGGCTCCTTCGGCTGCGGTGCGGACGATGAAGCCGCCGGCAGCCTCTCCTTTTTCGCTGAGGAGGATCTCTTTCAAGCGGCGACGTTCGCCGTCGGACTCGATCTTGCGCGAGACGCCGGTGTGGTTGACCGTCGGCATGAAGACAAGGAAGCGGCCAGGGAGCGCAATGTGGGAGGTGATGCGAGCGCCCTTCTTGGCGATGGGCTCCTTGGCGATCTGGACGAGAATCTCCTGGCCGGGCTTGAGCAGCTCGCTGATGGCGGGGAGATTGGTGGATTGCATGGAGCTGCGGCCACCACGGTGGTCGCGACCTCCGCCGGAGCGCTCGCGGTCGCCCGCGCCGCCGGTGTGACGGGGGCGGTCACTTCGATCGCTGCGGCTGTAACGGTCGCGGCGTCCGTCACGACGGCCATCGCGGCGTCCACGGCCACGATCGTTGCTGCGATCGCGGTGAGGCGCGGGAGTGGCGGTGCCAGCTTCGGCGGTGCCGGAGCCATTGGAAGGAGCTTCAGCGCCTTCGGCAAACTCTTCGTGGAGGACATCTTCTTCGGTGTCCGATTCGTCGAGGTCCTCGTCGTCTTCGGAGTCATCGAGATCGCCGATGGTGGGATCGTGAATCGCGTCTTCTTCTTCGAAGTCGTCCTCATCGATGTCTTCTTCATTTGGACCCTCTCCTGTGCCGGAGCCGGTGATGTGATCGATGGACATTTCGCGGATCATTGTGCCGAGGTCAGCGGCTCCTTCGAGAGTCTCCTCTTCGTCGAAGTCCTCCATCTCTTCGATGGCGCTGGCGTGGAGGGTTGTGGTGTAGTCCTCTTCGTCGAGAGTTTCTTCGACAAGCGCGCCGTCGGTGGGAATGAAGGTGGTGACAGGAGCTTCGGAGGTGATGTCGCCGGTAGCGTGGAGAGTGGTGAGCTCATGCTGGACGGGAGCTGGGTCAGTTTGCCAGTCGAATCTCTCGCGAACGGTGGCGACGGGCTCATGGTGAAGCTGCGTTGTGTGCTCGTAGGGGTCGGGGATGATGCTGTGTGTCGGGTTTGGCTGGTGGATCTCTTCAGCTTCGACGGTTTTAGGGGCTTCAGGTACTTCAAGCACGGGTGCACTCTGGCGGAACTCGCTGGGAGCTGCGGGATCGACACGGTAGGAGGCAGAGGCGTCGATGGGTTCGTATTCCACGGGAGCTGCCGGAGTGGGCGACTCGTGTTGAATCTCGATAGCGGCGATTGGCTCCGCGTGTGCGGCTGCGAGGGGTTCCGGTTGCTCGTGGGTGGTTTCGGCGATGCTGTTTCCGCTGAACTCCTGGTTGCCCTCATGAATGGCCTGCGCGGCAGGCTGGTGCTCACGACGGTTGCGGTAGTTTTCGCGAGAGTCCTGACGGTGATCGGTGTGCGGCTCGGGGCGACTTTCTGTGCGGCGGTGACGCGAGAGCGACTCGCCGGGGAGTGTTGCGCCACCGTCCCAGCCTGTGGGGATGGTGTACTCCGGCGCTGCCGGAAGGATGATGTTGGCATCGGCGGGTTTCGATGCGGAGGTTGTGGGGGCCTCGGCGTCCTTGCGATATTTGGAGAGGGACTCGCCGGGAAGAACGATAGGCTCGGCGGTGCCGGCGTCGGGGGCCTCGTTGTAGGCCGGGGCGTCGTCTACGCCGTAGAGAGAGGTTCTGGGAGCGAAGCCGCGAGGAGCGCGGGAGTCGCGGTTGTCGCGACCGCCACGGTCGTTTCTGCCACGGTTACGATCGTTGCGATCACGGCCTCCTCGGTTGTTGCGGTCGCCCCTGTCACTCCGCCCGGCGCGATCATTGTGCTCGTTGCGGCTGGTATCTTCCGAGGTGGGGCTGATTGTTTCGGAGGATGGGTAGGACGAAGCGATGGGTGCGGTGCTGGCAGCGGCGCCGTCTATGTCGAAGGATTCATCCTCATCGTCGCTGGCGGTTTGGTAGGAAGAGGAGTCTGTGGGAGCGCTGGTGTTTTGAGTGTCAGCGTTCGGAGAGGACTCGTCGCGTTGACCTGGGCCACGGCCACGACGGCGGCCACGGCGGCCACGCCAGCGGCGGGTTCCGTCAGCTCCAGGTGCTCCTTCGCCCACGCTGCCTTCGTCTGCGTGGGTGGCGGGAATATTCTCTGAAGCGAGTTCGGCTGAAGTGTTGAAGGTGTCGCGGTCGAGGTCAGACGCGTCTTGAGCGTCCTGAGGTACTGGAGTGTCTGAGAGGGGTTGCCGGTCGCGATTGCCGCTACGGTCACGACGGCCGCGACCACGGCTTCGATCACTACGACCGCTGCGGTCGGTGCGATTGGCGGAGTCAGTCGATTGATCCGTGGAGAGGGTGCCTTCGATGGTGGGTGCGCTACTGCGGCGGCGGCTGGAATCGCCGGAGCCACTGGTGTCGAAGTCGGCGGAGTCGCCGGCTTCTTCCATGAAGTCGGTGATGTAAAGGAAAGCGTCGCGTTCGAGGCCGATGTCCACAAACGAGGACTGCATGCCGGGGAGGACGCGGGTGACTTTTCCGTTATAGATGGAGCCTGCGAGGGTGTATTCGTTCTCGCGCTCGTAATAGATTTCGGTTAGGGCGTCGTTTTCGACGATGGCGAGACGAGTCTCGTGAGGGGTACTGCTGATGTAAATTTCTTTCGACATTCTGTGCTCTTTCTGCCCGACCACTAAGGTGCGAGCGGCAGACCGAGACAGAGAACAATCGCGAGTTGACCTGGCTTCAGGGCCAGGTATGGCTCACCGCGGAGCGGACAGGGGGCGGGATGCAGAAGCGCGTGAACGGAACTCGACTACCGGTGCGAGGTGTTGGGACAACTCAGCCCCTGGCGTGCTCTGAGAGAGTTTGCGGGGGGCGACACATGGGAGATCGGGGACACGAGGGGATGCTTCGAGCGAAAGCTGACATGCGGAGTTTGTGGCCAGAACAACCTCAAAATCAATAGCTTGAGGCGGGGCCGTTCGCCATCCGGATGTAATCATTTCCCTGAAACCTGTCCAGCCAACGGATTGATGTCTCTCGTCTGGCCGGCCTTTATCTAAAATCTTTTTGTTGCCGCTGACTGGCGACCGTGCGCCTAAGTAGCGGGATAGTACGCTGAACGGCATCTACAGCCGAACAGGTGTTAACACAGTATTGCACTAAACGTGCTACAGATGCCAGTGCAGAGGTAGATTCGGTGCAATGGGGCGGCTTACGGGCTTTTATCCCGACTGGAATGAAGATTGAGACAAATAACGAGGCTTAGGGGCTCCCGTTGTTGCTGCTCGGTATCTTTTAGGTGTTCAATGGATCTGTTGCGTAGACTGCTTACCATTTTGCTGCTGGCCTTCTTTGGGCTGCCAATTGTCTCTCCGCTCTTCGCGTTGAGTGCAACGGAGCCCGGTCGCATTCGCGCATGCTGCCGTCGTAATGGGGAGCATCACTGTGCCATGACTGCGACGGAACGGAACAGCCTGGAACAGGGCGGCGAGGATTCATCACGTTTTGCTGCACCTCCAGAGACTTGCCCTAACGCCCCTGCGGCGGTCGCTGCGATCCATACGAATCTTCTGGCAGTTCCGGCGTCGGACAGGGTGTTCGCTGCGCTGGTGAGCCATGCTTCGGGTGTTGTGCAGACGGAGTCGATGCGGCTCATCTCACGCGATCGCTCTCGTCAAAAACGCGGACCCCCAGTACAAATCTAGAAGCTGGCAACGCTTCGAGTGTATCGATGCTCGGACGCGTCTTTCGCTGTGAAGTGGCACTGGTTCGCGCAGATCACCTCTTCTTTCTTTTCATAACTTATGACGATTCGGCTGGAAGGGTTTAGCGCTCGTTCGCGTTGAACTTTGCCGAGGAGATCGATTCCATGCTGGTGAAACCACAGATACGCTGGGAAGGGATGAGGCGTCTTAGCGCTTTGTTTCTGCTGCTTCTGTGCGTGATGCCATGCCTGGTTGCTTTTGCGGCTTCGAGTGCGGCGGAGGCATCGCTGCCGGCTTGCTGCCGTTCGCAGGGAAGGCATAGATGCTCTCTGCGGATGAGGATGGAGCCGGGAGCACAAGAACTCGGCCGGGTTGCCTCGCATATTACGGAAGGCTGTCCGAATACTCCGAACATTCCATCTTCGTCTTGTACGCGCTCTTTCGGGTCTGCGAAGTCTTTTTCTGCAGTGCGGTTTTTTGTCATGGCTGCGCCGGAGACAAAGCCAGCCGAAGGCGACGCTGTCTTTGTTTCACGCGCCAACTGTAAGCGCGGCCCTCCATCTCCAGTCCTTTCGCCTGGCGTTACGGACTAAATGGCCTGCGACCCAACCGGGTTGCCACTGGACTGGAGACAAAATGTTTAATTTGAGGCGAGCGGGTGCTGCCTTTTTCCTGATTTTGACGTTGGCTCTTTTTCCGGCTCTGCTGAGAGCGCAGGAGAGCCTTACCAATGCGAGTGTTGCGGGGCGTGTGCTCGATGCCAGTGGAGCTGTTATGCCCGGGACGACGGTGCGGGCGACTGAGTTTGCGACCAACCAAACGACTTCTACGCAGACGGACGGACAAGGACGCTTTCGTTTTCCTTATCTGCATGTGGGGACGTATCGCATCAGCACGCAGGCGGGTGGTTTTGCAGAAGTTACAAGAGAGGTTCAGCTCACGATCGGTGCGGCGTTTGACTTGACGCTGCAACTTTCACTTTCGGAGGCGACGACGAATGTGCAGGTGACGGCACAGGCGCCAGTGATTGAGCAGGACAGAAGCCAGGTTGGAGGAACTGTTCTTCAGATCGAGGCGACGAACCTGCCGCTGGAGGGGCGTAATTATCTTGATCTTTCGTTGCTGTTGCCGGGCGTGTCGCCGACGAATACGGCCAGCACGCAGACACTGGCGGAGACGTCGGAGGTAGTGGGGCAGGGATATTCGGTGAACAGCCAGCGTAATTTTTCGAACAGCTTTGTGGTTGATGGTCTTTCGGCCAATGATGATGCCGCGGGTGTGGCTGGGAATGTCTTTGGGTTGGATGTAGTGCGTGAGTTTCAGGTGGTGACTTTGGGAGGACAGGCGGAGTTCGGGCGAGCGCTGGGGGGCTACTTTAATTTGATAACGCAGAGTGGCAGCAACCAGTTTCATGGGACGGCTTATGGGTTTCTTCGCAACCAGCGGTTGAATGCGAATAATGCTCTGTCGGGCGGCAAGTTGCCTTTGACGCAGGGGCAGTACGGCGCGAGTCTTTCGGGGCCGCTGAAGAGGGACCGCACATTTTTGTTTGGAAACTTCGAGGAGGGACGACTCAATACGGAGGGTATTCTGACTGTCGCACCGGCGAGTGCTGCTGCGATCAATGCGCGATTGATCGCGGTTGGGTATCAGGCTCCACTGTTGCCTGTCAGTACGGGCGCAACGTCACTTTATCCAACCTCGCTGCACACGGATACTCTCTTCGTGCGCGGAGATCACCAGTTCAGCCAGAACGACCAGTTCAATATGCGCTATAGCCTCTACAAGATCAGTAGCGCAAATGCGCGTGGCGCCGGCGGATTGAATGAAGTCAGTAACGGAACGTCGGTGTATGACACCAATCACACGGTTGCGGCGAGCAACATTGCTACGCTCTCTGCGCGGACCTTTAATGAGACTCGCGGGCAATTCAGCTATGACGATCTGAACGCTCCTCCGAATGACCTGGTTGGGCCTGCCGTTACAATCTCAGGGGTCGCTGTGTTTGGGCGATCTACCTCCTCGCCAACCGCACGCCTCAATTACCTCTATGAGGTAGTGGACAATCTGGTGATGCAGCGTGGGGCACATACGCTAAAGACGGGTGTTGATTTTCTCTATAACGACGACACGATTACTTATCCGCAGTCGCTCAGAGGGTCTTACAGCTTTTCTTCTTTGGCGACATTTCTGAGTGGGGCCTATAACTCGCAGGGGTTTACGCAGAATTTTGGCAATCCGACGGTGCAACAAAATAATCCGAACCTTGGTTTCTATGTTCAGGATGAATGGAAGATCTCGCCCTCACTGACGCTGAACGCTGGAGTGCGCTACGACCTGGAGTGGCTCCAGACGGTTCCTACGGATTGGAATAATGTTTCGCCACGTATCGGTATTGCGTGGTCGCCCTTTGGCAATAGCTCGACTGTGGTTCGTGCGAGTTATGGATTGTTCTACGACCGCGTGCCTTTGCGGCCACTGGCGAATGCTCTGCTTTCGGCCAACAACACGATCGATCCGGCACAGGCGCGATTCTTCAGCTATACGTTCTCTCCTGCGGATGCGGGGGCTCCGGTCTTTCCGGCTGTTGCGGCAGCGCCTCCTGGGGCAGCGAAGCCGAACTATGCGATCCTGGCCCGCAATATTCAGAATCCATACTCCCAGCAGGCGGGCCTTGAGGTGGAGCAACAGCTCTCTTCAACGAGTACGCTCGGTTTGAGTTATCAACACCTGCGCGGACTGCACCTGATCAGCTCCATCAATACGAACATCAACGTGGATGGGACTCGGCCCGATCCTACTCGCGGGAACGTAAAGCCTTACAGCTCGATCTTCGATTCTTACTATGATGGGCTGGGAGTATCGCTGTTGCAGCGCCCGGTTTCATGGGGATCCGTTCGCGTTTCCTACACGTGGTCGAAGGCGATCGACGATGTGGGGGAGTTTTTCTTCAGCTCGCCGATCAATAATTTTTCTCCGGCGGAAGACCGTGGCCGGTCCGATGACGATCAACGACACCGCGTAGCTTTCGACACGATGCTGAATTCGCCGACCTCGGAAGCACATAGCTTTGCGGGTTATGTAACGCATGGGTGGAGGCTGGGAGGGGTGTTGCAGTACTACTCGCGGCTGCCTTTCAACATTACGACGGGTACGAACACGAAGCAGGCAACTTCGCAGAGGCCGTGTGCGGCTGGGTATAGCCTGACGGCGAATGGGGGTCTCAATCGGTGCACGGAAGCTCTTCCGGGCGCGGTGATTGGACGTAACGCTGCCTTCGGTTTTGACTTTTTCAGTTTGAACGCGCGTCTGAGCCGGACGGTTGCCTTGTCGGAGCATGTGAAGCTGGAGGGCATTGTGGAAGCCTACAACGCTCTGAATCATCGCAACGATTTGATTCCGAACGCTACGTGGGGATTGGGTGCTTATCCTGCGTCGCCAAATCCGACGTTTGGACAAGCCACTGCTGTGGGCGATCCGAGAAATGTTCAGCTGGGTGCGCGTCTGAGTTTCTAATATTCGGGATTAGTTGACGAAACGGCGCATACGTACGTTCATGACGATGCCGAGTGCAAGGAACGTGAAGAGGACAGAGGAGCCGCCGTAGCTGAGCAAAGGCAGAGGTATCCCCGTGACCGGCATGAGGCCGACGACCATGCCGACATTGACTGCGACCTGGAAGACGATGACCGCGACCACCCCCATGATGATGAAGCTGCCGGGGAGGTCTGAGGCGGTCTGGGCGTTCTGGATGAGGCGCATAAGGATGAGGAAGTACAACAACAACACGCCAACGGCACCGACGAAGCCGTGCTCTTCGCAGAAGGCGGCGAAGATGAAGTCGGTGTAAGGAATGGGGAGGAAGTCGCCCTGGGTCTGGGTGCCCTTGTTGGCACCTTTGCCCCAGACGCCGCCTGCGCCAACGGCGATGAGGGACTGGCGGATCTGGTAGCCGGAGCCGCGTGGGTCGGAGTCGGGGTTGATGAAGGCGTTGATGCGTGCCTGCTGGTACGGCTTGAGGTGCTTGCCGCTCTTCCAGGCGATACCACCGACGAAGATGAGAGCGAGCAGGATGATGGCGACCTGTTTGAAGCGAATGCCACCGAGAAAGAGGCCGCAGATGAGGATGGGCAGATAGGTGAGTGAGGTGCCGAGGTCTGGTTGCTTGAGTACGAACGCCATGGGAATAAAGACCATGGCTGAGACTTTGCCGATGTCGGCCCAGTTCAGCTCTCTTCCGGTGAGGCCCCAGAAGTAGCGGGCGACGGCGACGATGAGGATGAGCTTGATCCACTCGGACGGTTGAAAGTGGGCGCCGTGGAAGCTGATCCAGCGCCTGCCGCCGAGGATCTTGGTGCCGAAGAGTGCGACGGCGATGAGAGAGAGGATGCCGATGCCGTAGGCCCAGTGAACGGTGTCGATGAGGCGATGGTAGTCGATCAACGAGATGAGAAACATGAGGACGATGCCGATGGCGAGAAAGCCGATCTGCTTATGATCGAAGCCGTGGAATTTGGTGTGCAGGGTGGCGGACTTGATCTCAAGAACAGAGATTAGAGAGAGCAGGAGGACGAAGCCGAGAAGAACCCAGTCGAAGTCGCGATAAGAGGAGAGGCGGGTCATGCTTGCTGCTAGTGTATCCAGTTCGGGGGATTGCGGGCTGATGGCTTTCACGCAGGAATATGAAGAGGCAAGCGTAGGCGGAAGGCGCGTCAGGAACGCTTTGAAGCGAAAGGCTATTCGGCGGTGGGGACCGTGGGCTTTGTGGTGGAAGACGCTGTCGGGGTTGTTTCAGTTTTGGGTGTGTCCGCAATGCGGATATTGTTGTCGTGCTTGCGCTGCTTGGTGACGAAGGCGTTGATGACCTGTGAGACCCATCGTGCGGAGGAGGCCCCCTGGTCGCCGTTTTCCCATAGCATGGCGACGACGATGTCGGGGTTGCGCCGTGGCGTCATGCCGACAAACCAGGAGTTTGGCACTGTCTTGTGGCCGCCACCGGTTTTGCTGAGCGCGTCGTGGCTCATGACCTGAGCGGTGCCAGTCTTGCCGATGAAGTCGATGCCTTCAAGATGCGAAGCGGCGGCGGTGCCGTAGATCGTTACCTGCGCCATGGCGTCAGTGATCGTCTGCCAGTTCTCCGGAGTCAGGGGGATGGTTTTTTCGCCAGAGCCGGGAAAGGTTTCCTGGACGGCACGGAGCATCTCCGGTGGAACCTCATCGGGAAAGACAATGTGCGGACGACGGAGCACTCCGCCAGAGGCGATGCCGCTGAGAGCACGCGCAAGTTGAATGGGCGTCGCGGTGACAGCTCCCTGACCGATGCCGACGGAGATTGTCTCTCCGGCATACCACGGTGCATGTTGGGTCTTTAGTTTCCAGACGGTGGATGGCATCGTTCCTGAGGCCTCGTCGGGCAGGTCGATGCCTGTTTTCTGAGAGAAACCGAGCGAGGTTGCGTACCTGGCGATAGTGTCGATGCCGAGACGATTCGCGAGCGTGTAGTAGAACGTGTCGCAGGAGTAGGGGATGGCGTTGTTGATGTCGACCATGCCGTGGTGGCGATCGCAGGCATAGAAGTGACCATAGAAATCAGCCCCCCCGTTGCAGACGACATGCATCGTCTCTGCTACGTTTTCCTGGAGGCCGGCGACAGACATGATGATTTTAAAGGTGCTGCCCGGCGCCAGTTGCGCCTGAATGGTTTTGTTGAGCAGCGGGTGATCAGGATTGTTGAGGATCTCGTTCCAGTAGTTCTTGGTGAGACGGACGGCGAACTGATTGGGGTCGAAGGTTGGTCGCGACGCCATGGCGAGTATTTCGCCAGTGTGCGGGTCCATGGCTACGATGGCGCCAATCTTGCCTTGAAGAGCTTTTTCGGCGGCCATCTGAATGTCGAGATCGATGGTGAGCTTAAGGTCTTTACCGGGAATGGCTAGTTCCTGACCTAGGTGCCCGAGTTCCTTGCCGTGGCTGTCGACGATGATGTCGCGACTGCCGTCGACACCACGAAGGAGAGCGTCGTAGGTCTGCTCGACACCGGAGCGGCCAACAACATCTCCGGGAGAGTAGAAGGCGTAGCGCGGATCATCGAGCATCTGCTCGGAGACCTCGCCGACGTAGCCGATGAGATGAGCGGCAAAGCCGTCGCTGGGGTAGAGACGGCGCTGGTCGTCGCGGGTTTCAAGCTCTGGAAGCTCGTCGCGGTGTGCGGCGATAAAGGCCTGCTCGTCGGGAGTGATGTCCTGCTTGAGTGGGATGGGTTGGTATTTCGGGGCTATCTGATAGTGGCGGATAGTGGCCTGGATCTGTTCGACAGAGAGGTGAAGGCCCTTGGAGATGAGAGCCAGATCGGTGTCGAGATCTTTGACTTGCTCGCGCAGGAGGTAGCAGGAGACGGAAGGATAGTTGTCGACGAGAAGGCGGCCTTCGCGGTCGAAGAGACGGCCACGCGGAGCAAGGATGGGAACCTTGCGAATGCGGTTGGCTTCGGCGAGTGAACGGAAGCTCTCGGCGTTGAGCACCTGAAGACGCCAGAGTCCGACGAGAAGCACGGCAAGGATGAGCGCAACCAGATACTGAAGAGCATGGAGCTTGGCGATCGGCAGCTTCTCGGGCTTGCCGTTGGAGCCGATGGTTTGCGTTTCGGGATGGTGGAGCGGTTCCATGCTGGTTTCAGTCTACGACTGGTGGTGAGGATCTTGGACTATGGCGGTTGTGTATCAAGGTTGTTCGTTAGACGGCTGAATCTCCGGTTTTATTCACGACGCTTGGTGTTATCGAGCAGGAAGAAGATGGGCAGAGCAACGGCGGTGTTGATTGCAGCGCGAAGTAGCTCGTGGAGCCAGAGAATGTGGAAGTCTGCGTGGCCGAGAAGGCGCCGGTTGATGAGGAAGATAAGGAAGCTGTTGAGAAGGAAGAAGCCGAAGTTGATGAAGACACGGGTAGTTAGGTTTTCTACGTCGATCTGGATGCCGATGCTGGCGGCGATGTAGCCGATGACGGACTTTGCCATGCCATTGACGCCGATGGGCGTGTTGGTGAGCGCGTCCTGGAGCAGGCCGATGGCGGCTCCGGTAAGGGTGCCGGCGACTGGATTGCGTCGGGAGACGGCGAAGAAGACGGTAATGATGAGTGGAAGATCGAGGATGGCCAGTTTAGGAAAAGGCCTGGGCAGGAGAGCCTGCAGGAGGATTGCACCCAATGGCACCAAGAGGGCGACGGCGGGGGAGAAGCTGTGTTGCTCGAGCTCTCGGCGGGATGTGTAACTGCGGGTGGCCATAGGGACAGTTTTTGTTTGAGACTACGTGGGTTTGGCCGATTGCTATGGTTGGGGGTTCGGGGGTTGGGTTGTGTCTTGAGGTGTCTGTGGTTTACGTGGTTTCGTGGCAGCCGGTTGTGATGTGGTTGGAGTGGTTGTGGAAGTTTGAGGCGCTGAGACGCTTGTTGGGGTGTCGCTTTCGGGTGCGCCAGGCTTTAGATTGACCGCCGGAGGTGTCGCGCCGGGAGTGTAGCGATCAGGGTGGATTGTTGGCAGCGGTTTCGGGACGATGACAACAGGCGCGGCCGGCGTACCGGATGTGGTGGGATTTGCGGCGTTTGTCTGGATATCGTTAAGGCTGGGGAGCCGATCGGCGACGATCTGCGCTGCCGACTTGGCTGCAGCTTCGGCGGCCCGCTGGTCCGCAAGTTGTTTGGCGGTAGCGGCCTGGGCGTCGGCGGTGGCCGCTCCTACAGCCAGATCGTGCTGAGCCTCCGCTGGCAAAGTGGCTTGTGTGCCGGTGATGACAAGAACCTCTTCGAGCTGGTTGAGGTTGGCTGCGGGACGAAGGCGAATGAGGGTGTAGGGCTGGTGATCGGGATCGGGTGCGATGGATTCTATGGTGCCGACGGCGAGGCCGCGCGGATAGACCTGGTCGCCACCAGAGGTGAGGACTAGCTCACCGGGCTTGATGCGGGAGTCGGGAGTGAGGTTGTTGATGAGGATTTGCCCGGTAGTGCTGCCACGAAGAATGGCGCGAACGCGTGTGGTGGCAAGGAGAACGCCGGCTCCGGAGGTCTGGTCGTTGATGAGCAGAACTTGAGAGGTGTGAGGAAAGACGTCGCGGAGTTTGCCGATGATACCGTCGGGTGTGATGACGGCCTGGTCGGGCTTGAGTCCGTCTTTCGAGCCCTTGTCGATGTAGAGAACACGGGAGAGATCGCTACCGCTGGTGCCGATGACCTGAGCGGCGACAGTAGTTGAGACGTAGTGCTGCTGGAAGTCGAGGAGGGCCTGGAGGCGATGGCCCTGGATGGCGTCTTCGGAGAACGCGGCCTGCTCGAGGCGGAGGCGGGCGATCTGCTCTTGAAGATCGCGGTTCTGCTGGCGGGTGTGGCGGAGATCGATGTAATACGACCAGCCGTGGCGCAGGTTGTAACCTAGCCCATGGAAGAAACGTTCGAAGGGCGTGACGGCTGTGACGGCCCAGTAGCGGATGAGCGTGACACTGCCACCGTCTGGAGCGCCGGGCTCGGCGGGGCGACGAACCTGCACGGCAAGGCCTATGGTCTGAGCAAGGAGAATCGCGACCAGGACCAGAACGTTTTTGAAGCGTGTGACGAAGGATTCCATGCGCTGACAATGATTATCTTCGAATTGATGCGTGGGTGGAGGTGGCGGGGTGGATGCGGAGGCTACTTTTTCTTTGGGCCTTATAACGGAACGATTTCCGGCGAGTTGCTACGAGTGCCATGAGCAGCACGCTGCGGTGGGCACCACGTTGTTCCGTTTTATACGACACTGCTTGGGTAGTTAAGACGAAGGGAACCCTGACCGTGCAGTGGGGTGCTTGAGGGAACCTCGATCTTAAAAGCGAAGCTGGGCGAATGCAGTAACAGGAAGCAGGATTGTGGCTAGAAGAAGGCGGCGGCGCATGGAACCTCAAATTGAATCAAATTTGAATGAAGGAAGAGCGCAGTGTGTGACGACGGATCCTTGAGACGGCGTTACTTCTGCTGGAAGAGTAATGGCGTGAAGTGGATCAGGTTATCGCGCCAGACCATCCAAGTGTGCAGGCCCGGGGTTTCAATCTGCGTGACGGGCATCTCTTTAGTCTTGAGAAACTCCACGAGTTTGCGATTGGGGTCGATCAGGCTGTCTTCAGTCCCGCAGGCAATCCAAAGAAGACGAAGGTTTGCGGCCTTTGGATCGAGCGATGCTAACACCTTTGAGTAGTCGAGGTTATGGAATGCGGAGCTGAAACCGCCGATCCAGGCGAACTGACCGGTATGGGTGAGGCCGACTTCGAGACTTTCAAGGCCTCCCATCGATAGGCCAGCAATGGCGCGGTCGTTGCGATCTTTGGAGACGTGATATTCGGATTCAATACGAGGCATCACTTCAGTAAGAAGAGCCTTGGTGAAGAGATCGGTATTGTGATCGATTGTGGCTGGGGCTATCCCACACGCTGTGACCGCGGAGGAAGGCCATGTCTCCATAGCCGAGAGGCATGACGACGACCATCGGCTTGATCTTGCCCGTGGCAAGGAGGGTGTCGAGGATGAGGTGGGCGTGTCCGACGGCAGTCCATCCTGCGTCTGAATCGGTCCAACCGTGGAGGAGATAGAGGACTGGGTAGGGCTTCTTCGCCTTCTCGTCGTAGCCGGGGGCGTGTAGACAAAGTAGCCGCTCTGGTTTTCGGGAAGGCCGAGAACTGTGCCTGTGGTGTAGATGTAACGATGCAGCGTGCCGTGAGGAACGTTGGTGTCTTCCCATGGTTGCGGCGTGTCTCCGGGTACGAGAAGCATGTTTGAGACGCTTACAAGATTGAGGGTCATGCGCGGGTTGGCGGGATCGAAGCGCCGGTCGCCATCGGCCTCAAAGTGGTACCCGTAGATTTCGGGGGTAAGCGGCGGGGTTGTGACCGTCCAGACGCCATTGGCGTCTTTTCCCATGGGGATGGGTTCGGCGACCCCGTCGAGAGCAAGCGTGACCTTGGTTGCCGCGGAATCCTTGTAGGAGAACGTGACGGTGTGGTCAGGGTGGATATCGGTCGAATGGAAGCGCACTGGAGTCTGGGCGACGAGCGCGAGTGGCCCGGAAAGCGTAAGGAGAAGGGCGAGGACCAGGGCAGATTTGCGTGGGGCGCAGGGCGTAGCGAAGATCATATGCGCCAGTTTAGCTGAGAGATTGCCATTGCAACATGGCCGACAGCGCATAATAAAGAGAATGGCCTTTCGCTCCGGTTTCGTCTCTATCGTCGGTCGCCCCAATGCGGGGAAGTCTACCTTGCTGAATGCTCTTCTTGGGCAGAAGCTCGCTATTGTCACTCATAAACCGCAGACGACAAGGACGCGGATCCATGGGGTGCTTGAGGTTCCGCTGAAAAAGAAAGGTAAAGGTGAGCCCGGACACCCTGCGGCGCAGGTGGTGCTGGTGGATACGCCGGGGATTCATAAGCCGGATACGCAGCTGGATCGACGCATGATGCAGGAGGTGCATGATGCGCTGGAGTCGCGCGATGCAGTTCTGTTTATTGTGGACGTGACGCATCGTCTGCCGAAGGCAGAAGAGGGAAAGAAGTTCACCGCTTCGCGACGGGCGATGTCTGCAGCGGAGGATGACTTTGCGCTTTCGCTGATTAAGAAACTGGAGTGTCCGGTGATTCTAGTGCTGAACAAGATGGATGCGATCCCCAAAAAGGACTTGCTGCCGTTGATCGCGCATTGGTCCGGATTGCACGCGTTTGCAGATGTGATTCCTATTTCGGCGCGGAAGAAGGAAGGCCTGGGTTTGCTGCTGGAGAAGGTCGTCGGCCAGTTGAAGGAGGGCCAGAGATACTTCCCGAAGCATCAGTTGACGGATCAGCCGGAGCGGTTTCTGGTGGCGGAGCTGATTCGCGAGAAGATTTTGATGCTGACTGGGGAAGAGGTTCCTTACGCAACGGCAGTCGTGATTGAGAAGTTTGAGGAGCCAGCCTCGATGAAGAAGATGAAGGATGGCAGGCTTCCCGTGACGAAGATCTCTGCGGCGATATATTGCGAGCGGACGGGGCAAAAAGCGATTTTGATCGGCAAACAAGGCGAGATGTTGAAGCGAATTGGTACTGCAGCTCGCAAGGACATCGAAGGGCTGCTGGGGACGCGTGTGTTTCTGGAACTGTTCGTGAAAGTGCAAGAGGAGTGGAGATCGAGTCGCGGATTTGTCGAAGATCTCGACTGGCGACGACAGTTGGAGCAGATTGCAGAGAAGCAGGCGGCGGAAGAATAAGGACAGGCAACGTCGGTATATGTTGTCGTTCTACTCCTTGACGCTGACGCCGAGAGCCTTCATTTTGCGGTACAGATGGCTGCGTTCCAGACCCAAACCCTCGGCTGCGCGGCTGACGTTGCCGTGAAACTCGTCTAGTTTCTTCAGAATGTAGTCGCGTTCGTAGGCTTCGCGGGCCTGCAGCAGGGAGGTAAATTCTTCGCTACGCCCGTTAGCTTTGCCCCCATCGCGCGCGGAGTCGCGATAGACCAGCATGGGAAGTTGCTTGCGTTCGATGCGCTGTGCCTTTGGATTGAGGATCAGGACTCGCTCCACGAGATTGCGCAGTTCACGAACGTTGCCGGGCCAGTGGTACTGCTTTAGCGCGGCGAGAGCGTCTTCGGTCATCTCGACGTGAGGGCGGCCGTACTCTGCCCCGAACTGTTGCAGGAATTCTTTGACAAGCAGAGGAATATCTTCTTTGCGATCTCGCAGGGGAGGCACGAAGAACGGGATGACGTTGAGGCGATAGAAGAGGTCTTCCCGGAAGTTGCCACGGGCGATCTCTTCTTCGAGGTCTTTATTGGTGGCTGCGATGACGCGGACGTCGACGTGAACTGGGTGTGACGCGCCGACGGGGAGAAAGCGTTGTTCGTCAAGTGCGCGCAAAACCTTAGCCTGGGTTTTGAGACTCATGTCGCCGACTTCGTCGAGAAAGAGCGTTCCGCCGTCGGCGCGCTCGAAGGTGCCGCGCTTTTCAGTGGGGCCGCCGGGAACGGCTCCATGGCGATAGCCGAAGAGCTCTGATTCGATATAGTCCTCGGGGATGGCGGCGCAGTTGAGTTCCACGAAGGGGCGATCTTTGCGGAGGCTCTCGGCGTGCATGGCGCGACCGACGAGCTCTTTGCCTGCACCAGATTCGCCGTAGATGAGAACGCGTCCGTTGGTGGGAGCCATCAGCTTGATCTGCTGGCGCAACGCCTTCATCGGAACTGAGTTTCCAGTCACTGTTCCTTTTGCGAGTTGGCGAGAGAACTCCTGATTGTCTTCGCGCATCTGGCGCGCCTTCATCGCGTTTTTGAGGACGATGAGGGTGCGGTCGAGCGAAAGAGGTTTTTCGAGGAAGTCGTATGCGCCGAGCTTGGTGGCACGCACCGCTGACTCGATCGTTCCGTGGCCGCTGATAATGATGACCTCGGGTACGTTCGTGCTTTCTAACTGGCGAATCTCCGTGAGTGTTTCCAGTCCGTCGCGATCGGGCAGCCAGATGTCTAGCAGAACGACATCGTAGGCAGCATCGCGGAGCAGTTCGAGCGCTTCCGTAGCAGTCGCGGCGGTGGTGACGAGGTACTCCTCTTCACGAAGAATGCTCTCAAGCGATTCGCGGATCTCGGCTTCATCGTCGACGATGAGTACGTGGTTCATTTGGGCCCTCGGGCGATGGTGGAGGCGAGATCAGTCTCTACTTCAACAGTTGTGGGAGTGAGCGCCAACTGAGCTTGTCCATCGGCAGGTTTGAGGTCGGGGAAGCTGCCGCTCTGCGATGCGGCAAAAGAGGAGAAGGGAGATGGAGCGTCGGGATCGCTCTCGAGCGAAGAGGCAGGGGGGAGTTCCACGATGAACTTTGCACCGGCAGGCTCGTTTTTTTCGGCTCGGATGGTGCCTTGGTGTTCCTGGATGATCTTGGCAGCGATAGCAAGACCGAGGCCGGTGCCGCGCTGTTTGGTGGAGAAGTATGGCAGGAAGAGACGCTCACGCATCTCGTCAGTGAGGCCAGAACCGGAGTCCGCGATGGTGAGCTCGACCATGCCGTTTTCGAGCACGTCAGTGGAGACGCGGAGTTCACGGAAGAGACTTTGCTGCATGGCTTCAGCGGCGTTATCGATGAGGTTGCCGAGGGCACGCTTGAGAGCTTCGGGGTCGGCCAGAACGAGTGGAAGATCGGGGCTCATCTTGCGAACGATGTGGATGGTCTGCATGCGACCGGCGAAAAGGGCCAGCGAATTTTCGACGATGGTGTTGAGATCGGCAGGTTTGGGGCGGGCCGTGGGAAATTCCGCGAGAGCGGCGAACTGATCGACGAGAGAGCGCATGCTCTCGACCGATGAGGTGATGACCTCGGAACAGCGGCGGATGACAGCGATGGAGGGCGGCTCTATTGTCGTTGGCTCGGGACGCGCGATGGCGTGCGCAAGACGATCGATGTGGCGGCGAATCTGCTCCGCACTGAGGCTGATGGGAGTGAGTGGATTCTTGATCTCGTGGGCGACTCGGCGTGCGACCTCTTTCCATGCAGATTGCTTTTGCGCACGGAGCAACTCCGTTGCATTTTCGAGGACGAGCACATACCCCTGATGCTCGCGACGAGTGCGCTCGGAGGCGGCAGGTATTTCGAGAAGAGCGACTGTGGCGAGCAGGTTCATGGTGCCGCCAAGCCTTCCGTTGGAAGGAGGAATGGGGGTAGTGATGTCGATCTCGCTGGAGGCTGTGCCCATGCGGTGGCTGCGCAGGATGAGCCGATCAAGAATCTCGACGACTTCGGCGGGGAAGACGTCTTCTAAGACGCGTCCGTAGAAGGGTCGCTGGCCACCAGGGTCCATCATCTCGCTAAGAGCACGGTTGGCGAGGACGATGCGACGATCGGCGTCAAGTGTCGCGACACCGTTCGGGATGGTCTCCAGCATGGTTTCGAGTTCACTGCGTCGAGCTTCGAGGGCGGTATTGGCTGCGCTCAGCTGAACGGTGGAGTGCTCGACTGCGCGGCGACTGCCTTCCAGATCGGCAGCCATGTGGTTGAAGCTGCGTACGAGTTCGCCAAGCTCGTCGGTCGCGCTCTCCTGCACGCGATGGGCGTAGTCTCCCGACGCGATGGACTCCATCGCGTCGGCGAGGGCTTCAACTGGCTTGGTGACTTGTTTGGAAAGATGCAGGGCGAGCCAGCTTGAGGCAAAGAGAGCGAGGCTGGTCATCATCAAGAGCAGGAGCATGTAAAGATCCCTGATCTGACGGCGTTCGCCGTAGAGGACCCAATAAGCCTCGGCGTTTTTGCGTAGATTGGTCATGGTGGCGGCCATGCCCTGTGGCATCGGCAGGCCGACGACTACGGTGCTGCCTTGCTTGAGGCTTGTCGCGCCCAGCGCGTAATCGGTCGAGCCGAGAGAGAAGACGGGCTGATCGTTCCGTTGAGCCGTAGCCAGAATGGCGGCATCGGTCGGATCAGTAGGAGCCTGCTTTGGCTCGTCGGAATCCCCTTCTGAGGCTTGATCGGGAAGCCAGGTTTTGACCTGTGCGGTTGCTCCTGTGCGCTGTGGCATCTGGAACGATGCGACGACGTGGCCATCTTGGTAAACGCTGACAAAGCCACTCTGCAGCGTGATCTGGTGTTGACGAAGGAGTTCATAGATCGCTTCGCGATGCAGGCGCGAGGTAGAAGGAGCAGGATCGTGTGTTGGGGTGTGGGTCGATCGACGTGGCTGGCGAGCTGGGCGGGAGGCTGGTGGGGTCGCCGGTGCTTTGGTGGAATGAGCTGTCGGTGGCTCCTCCGGCAGACTGGCGGCGATTGCGTCCGCTTCGGCGCGCGCGTTGGCACTAGTGTAACGGGCCAGTTCGAGAGCCATATTGTTGCTGTCGGCGCGCATGTCGGTGACTGGTTGGGAGAACCAGCGATCGACGGAGCGGTTGAGCAACAGATAACTAAAGCCGTACATCGAGGCGATAGGAATAAAGCTGACCAGCACAGCACCCCAGAGCATTCGTGTGCGCAGCCGGGTGCCCATCACGCGGCTGCGCTGGTCCGCATAAAGCTTGAGTACATTGCGGGCCAGCAGGACCAGCACAGTGACAAAGAGAAGGAAGGCCACGATCGAAAGGCCTGTAAAGACGACGATCTGCTGGGTGGTGGCGGGTTTGGGAAGCTGCGTGTTGAAGGCGTTGAGGGTGGCGAGTGAGACAAAAAGGATGAGCAGGAACGCAGCCAGGGCGACGATCGATAGCTTTCGCCGGTTCGTTGGTGTGGCCATGGCTATGCCCTCCTCAATCACCTGATTATAGGCGTTGAGGGCTCTTTTCTTCGTTCAGTCGCCACCACTGTTCGTGGTTACAGGAGCTTGGACACAGGCTGCCAGTCGCGCTTCTGAGCCGCTGCAACGGCACCGTAAGTCAGGACTCCGTTGAAGGTATTCACGCCCTCGGCGATGCCCTTGTCTTCGCTGATAGCAGCGTTCGCACCCAGACGTGCCAGTTTCAGTACGTAGGGGAAGGTTGCGTTGGTCAGCGCGAGAGTGGAGGTGTTGGGCACGGCTGCAGGCATGTTGGTAACGCAGTAGTGAACGACGCCGTCAACTTCATACGAGGGATTCGAATGGGTTGTAGGGTGCGCGGTTTCGATGCAGCCACCCTGGTCGATGGCTACATCGACGATGACGGCGCCCTTCTTCATCTTGCTGACCATAGCCTTGGTGACGATCTTTGGGGCTGCAGCGCCTGGGATAAGAACCCCGCCGATGACAAGATCGGCTTCGCGGACTGCGTGCTCGATGTTGTAGCTATTTGAGGCCACGGTGTAGAGGCGGCCGCCGAAGATGTCGTCAAGTTCGCGGAGACGGTTGAGATTGAGGTCGATCAAGGTGACTTTTGCACCCATACCGAGGGCGATCTTTGCGGCGTTCGTTCCGACGATACCGCCACCGATGATGCAGACATTGCCAGGGGCAACGCCGGGGACGCCGCCGAGCAGAACGCCACGGCCGCCATGTTCCTTTTCAAGATAGGTGGCGCCGACCTGGACACTCATACGACCGGCAACCTCGCTCATCGGAGTGAGAAGCGGCAGGGTGTTGGCGCGGTCGCGGACGGTTTCGTAGGCGATACCGGTGACCTTGGAGGCGAGCAGAGCATCGGTGAGTGCAGTGAGAGGGGCAAGATGGAGGTAGGTGAAGAGGACGAGGCCTTCGCGGAAGTGCTTGTACTCCTTCTCGACAGGTTCTTTGACCTTGACGACCATCTCGGCGAGGCGCCAAACGTCATGGGCCGAGGCGACGATCTCAGCGCCTGCGGTCTGGTACTCGTCGTCAGGCATGGCAGAGAGAGCGCCAGCATTATGCTCGACGAGAACTTTGTGCCCTGCTTCTACAAGGGCTTTTACGCCTGCTGGGGTTACGCCTACGCGGCTCTCGTGATCCTTTACTTCCTTAGGTACGCCGATAATCATTCTTTATCTCCACATAACAAACACTAATTTTGATTGTATCTATTTGCAGCCCGAAAGATGTCAATGAGTCGTAAGGCTGATCTGTTCTGCAAGGTATTCCAAATCGAGGGGTCCCAAAATGTGGGCCGATGATGAAATTGTACGGCTGAGATGTTTGTGTTGTCCTCATCCTGAATTAGATTGGGCAGATGGCGGAGATTTTTTCGAAGGGACCAGGTCGAACCATGCAGGATCGCCGCCTGTTGTGGCTGCTTTTGGTGGTTCCGGTAGTGATGGCCCTGGCAGGAGTATGGGCTCTCGACCACGCGAAGGCACATAAACCGATCTTCTCGATGACGAATATGGTGGGGCCGACGACGCGAAGCCTGCTTGCGGGGGATGGCCTGTCGTTTTGCACGGAAGACATGGGCACTCGAGGCAATCCGATCTGCTTCCATGCGGCCCGGATGCCGATGTCTGCAGTGGTGGCGGCAATTGGCATGAGCCTGTTTGGCGATCACTACCTGCTTGTCGCCTGCTTCAAGACGATTCTGCTGCTGCTGCCTATTGAGTTTTGTGTCTATTTGATATGGCTGCATCTGCCGCGCGGCAAGGTGCGTAAGTGGATGGTTGTGTTACTACTTCTGACTCCGTTTGCGATAACGGCATTCCTGGCGGATGTGATCAATATTCTGGTGGAAGAAGGATATTCGTACAGCCTCCTGGCCATTGCCGTGGCGCTACTACTATTCGGTTGTCAGCAGCCTGGTGTGAAGGGGTTGAGCCGCGCGTTGCTGTTTGCAGCGGCTGTGGGCGGGATTTATCTCTCGAAGAGTGGAATGTTGCCCGTTGTTGTTGTGCTGGTGGTGGGTTTTTTACTAATGGAACAGCGTGCCGGGTTGCGCTGGCTGGTTGTGATGCTGGTTGCGGCTGCTCCGTTGGGATGGGCAGTGCATCAGCATCATGCGAGCGGACGGTATAGCGTGGGGACTAGTCTCGATGGGATCAACCTGCACAAGGGAAATAATGCAGGATTTCTGAAAAACTATCCGCCGATGGCGGGGGATTCGATGGACTGGTACGACTTCGAGCTGAACCGAGGGCTCTATTTCAGCGACGAGTGGAGCTTCAATGACTATCACCGGCGGGCAGCGCTCAGCTATTTGCGAAGTCATCCACGCGAGACCTTTGAAGGCGATCTGCGCAAGCTAAATGTCCTCTTCTTTTCTTGTGGAAAGCATGGCGGGACTTTGAGCTACGGAGTCAGGAAGCTGGTCGAAGACACGGGGATGGTGGTCTTTCGTCTAATGTTGTGGACAGCAATTGCGTACGCGATTTACCTGATGTTTTATGCGAACACTCTGGGCCGAAGGCCTTTGCGAGTGGCTTCAGGTGTGTTTCTTGCAGTGATTGCGGCCTGTGCGCTTCCTTACGTTGCGGGTTTTGCCTATACACGACACGTGAGCATCCTGATCTACCCGGCGGCGCTGTTCTGTTGTCGCTTGTTGTGCGAGCGGGAGAAAATTCCTACAACGAACGAGTGATGCTAACTGGTTAGGTGAGGGCATGAAATACCACTTGCTAAAGAGATACACTAATGTGAGTCTCTTTTCAGGAAACGACTGCTAATACCTATGTCTTCGAACAGCTTTCAGATGCGTTACTCCCGCATACACAATATGCGGTCCCTCTTCAGTCTCTTCTCCAGCGACCTGGCCATCGACCTGGGTACGGCGAATACGCTTGTCTTCGCGCATGGAAAAGGCATCATCGTCAACGAGCCTTCGATTATCGCGGTGAACAAGATCACCAACGAGGTGGAGGCCGTGGGTAAAGAGGCCAAGGAGATGCTTGGCCGTACTCCGGGCAATATTGTTGCCATCAAACCGATGAAGGATGGCGTGATCGCCGACTTCAGGCACACCGAAAAGATGTTGAACTATTTCATCCAGAAGGCGCACAACCGGAAGATGATGGTGCATCCGCGAATTGTGATCGGTGTTCCTTCTGAAATTACCCAGGTTGAAAAGCGCGCTGTCATGGACTCTGCGTACAGAGCGAAGGCTTCAGAGGTTCATCTTGTCGAGCAGGCGATGGTAGCGGCGATTGGCGCTGGACTACCGATTACCGAGCCGGGCGGCAACATGGTCGTCGACATCGGTGGAGGAACAACCGATATTGCGGTGATCTCGCTGGCGGGCATCGTCTATTCCCGTTCCGTGCGCATGGCTGGAAACCAGATGGACGAAGCCGTGATGACTTATCTGAAACGGAAGTACAACCTACTGGTGGGCGAGCGGACGGCGGAGCAGATAAAAATCTCTCTTGGTTCGGCGTTCCCGCTGGACAAGCCGATCACGATGGAGGTCAAAGGACGCAACCTGATCGAGGGCGTGCCGAAGACGATCACCATTGAAGATTCTGAGATTCGCGAGGCGCTGAGCGAATGTATCGCTACGATCATCAACGCGATCCGCGTGGCGCTGGAGCGGACTCCGCCAGAGTTGTCGGCGGATATCTCGGACCGCGGCATTGTGCTGACTGGTGGAGGCGCATTAATTAAAAATCTGGACAAACGTATTCGTGAGGAGACGGGGCTGCCGGTGTCGATTGCGGATGATCCGCTGGCGTCGGTGGTGCTGGGTACAGGCAAGATGCTTTCAGACTTTAAACTGCTGCGAAAAATTTCTATCGATTAACGTGGTTCACTGGTTAAAGCAAAGGCTCCGAGAGATCGGAGCCTTTGCTTTTGTTATATGGGTAGCTTGCTGTGGAAACTGGGTACCCAGCCGAAAGTTGTAGATCTCCCGGAGCCTTCAGTGGTGGTAGACGCGGATTATTGGCGGTCATCAGTGTAGTATTGAATTCCAGCCTAAACTGCGCGTTTAGAGGCGATTTGCTCAGAAACAGAGTGCATTTGAAGATGCTGCAAGGTCAAATATCCCATTTTGGAGCCACTTTGCTGGGATACGCTCAGCGAATCTGAACCATGTCCACAAAGACTGATATACGCGCAGATCGCATTATGAAGGCCCTGCTTCGCGCCGGAGACATCTCCGTGCAGGAGCTCGTCGATCAGGTTGGAACCTCGGCCCCAAGCATTCGGAGGGACCTGGCACGGCTGGAGAAGAAAGGTCTCGTGCTGCGCACGCACGGAGGGGCAACGCTCGTCGAACCGCTGCTCTACGAACCCTTTCGCCACGATACCTCCTTTCAAGCCCGCGAGCTGCGATCGGCGGATGCTAAGCGCCGTATCGGCGTGGCCGCCAGCGAGCTAATCGGTGAGAGTGAGACCATCGGACTGACGGCCGGTACGACGACTACCCAGATTGGCCGGTCGCTGCGGCACCGCAGAGGCATCTCGGTCATCACGAATGCTCTAAATATTGGCATGGAACTATGCAATCAGCCGGCGATTAAGACGATGCTGACCGGTGGAACGCTTGCATGGGCGTGGACCTTCGCGCTCGCCGGGCAGCCGGCGCTGAATTTTCTGCGAGACGTTTATCTCGACAAGGCGTTCATCGGTGTTACGGGATTCGATCTGGAACGGGGAATTACGACGCTGGAGTCGGAGGAGGCTGCAGTCTCGCTGGCGATGCTTCGCAATGCGAAACGCGTGATTGTGGTGGCGGACTCGAAGAAGATCGGACATGTCAGCCCTGCGCTGATCTGCCCTATCTCAGCCATCCACGTGTTGGTAACGGATCACGATATTTCGAGGCATGTGTACGACGAGCTGGTTGCGCGCGGGGTTGAGGTCATTCTCACTTAGGGTCTACTTTGGGTCGGGCGCGGGAATGCCGGCCTGATCGGGTGCGGGTAGCTTCCTTGTTTCCTGCCAGGTTTCGAGCAGCGTGTTGATCTCGTCGCCTCGGCGCTGCCACTGCTGTATCTGCAAGTCATAACGGACTAGAACATTGTCGAGCCAATAGGGGCGATTCTCGGTGAGCCAGCTATCTCGATACAGATTCTTCAGCATCGAGTAGCCATCGCGAAGGTCCTGGCAACGGCCGTTCATGCTGGTGATGGAGTAGAGGGTGTCGAGCGTCTCGTTCTCGTGCTTCTTATCGGCTTGCATGGCATAGGCTTTTGCGTAGGCCGCGCGCATCTCGTCGCTGAGCTCGAATTTCAGGCCGATGAAGTCGATGCGCCGGGCTCCGAGTTCCATGGCCTCCAATGCGTTCTTTTCGCGGAGAGCAGGTCGGGTGGTCAGTGCGGTCTGGATCAGTTCGATTGCGTGTTCAGCATGGGCGCGGGCCTGGGGGATGTTGGCGCGTAATTTCGCGGCCTTGGCGAGCCCAGCCGGGCTCCAGGGGTCGAGCCAGAAGGTTTCGTTGCTGACGTCCATCAGATTTTGCGCGGCCATTAATTCTTTTTGTGCTTCGTCGATGCGGCCGGTTGTGTCGCCGTAGAAGACGTGACCGAAGGCGGCCTGGTACGGTGCAGCCGTGCTCTTGCCCGGCTGCCAGCCTGCGGCGGCTCCGAAGAGAACGCCAAACCAGTTCTGATTGAAGAGGCCTTCGCCATCATCATCCCAAACTGTGGTGAGCTCGCCCGTGCTACCGAGACGCTGGCCGGCTTCGATGAAGCCGGAGATGTTGTCGAGCGCGAGGTTGGCGAGGGGATAGACCTGTCGCCAGTTAGCGTCGCCTGGGGCGACCCATGTCTCGATGCCTGCATTTTTGAAGGGCAGTATGTCGCCGTCGTAGCTGTCTTTGTGCCAGTAGATCCACGGAATGGCGATCATGTCTTTCGGGATTCCAGGAATGGCGGCGGGGTCGGTGGTGGCGACGTCGCCCCAGAAGAGCAGGCGGCGGTGCAGAGGAGCGAGCGTCGTGTGGATGGTCGTGAGAAATTCAGCGTAGATAGGCCCGAGGCCGCTTTTGTCGACGGCGGCTTTGGTACGGCCTGTGCCAAGCTCGGTGGTCTCGTCTGCGCCGATATGCAGGAAGGGGCTGGGAAAGTCTTCGGCGATCTGGGTGAACCAGCTCTTGATGAGCGGCTGCGAACCGGGTTGACCGGGGGCGATTACATGGCCGTGTGGCGTCTCGGCGAGATCGGAGTACTTCTCATATTGGAGAACGTGGTGCAGATGGCCAAAGGCCTCTTGTTCGGGCACGATGATGATGTGAAGGTGTCGGGCGAACGCCTGCAGCTCTTGTGCCTCGGCGCGGGTGAGTGAGCTGCCCGGGGGCGCGGCCAGAGGGTCTCCGGAGTACTGCAGCGTGTGCTCGAAATAAGGCGAATAGAGATTGACTTTGTGGGCTGCGAAGATTTCAAGCTGATGCTTCTGGAACGCGAGAGTAGGGAACGGACCGCGTGAGAGGTCGTCATGCACGCCGCGATACTTCATAGCAGGCCAGTCACGGATGGTGCCCGTCCAGAGCTTTGTAGTTCCGGCGTCCTGCTGCAGCATTTGCTTGAGCGTCTGCGCTCCATAGAAGATGCCCGCGGCGGTGTGTCCGATGATCGCAACGGTGCTACGGCCGTCCGCATGATGGCGGGATATAAGAACGTATCCCTCATCCTGCATCGGAGCGTCGAACGAGAGCTTATTCGCGGTGAGCAATTGCTTTGCGTCATCTGCGGTGTCGCGCAACAACACTACTGTGAGGTCAACGATGCCAGTTGAAGAAGAGACAGGAACTCCGCTCTGTATCAGAGCGACCTTGAGGTTTTGCGAGGTGAAAGAGTCTTCCGAGTCTGCGCCCGGAACCGCGATCTCCGCGGCATGCACCGGGAATAACTCACCGACTTGAAGTTCGCGGGGCACCGGCAAGAGCATCGGCGTTGCTCCACTCGGCGCGGTGGGTTGTCCGTTTGCGTGGAGAGCCGACGCAGCGAGCAACGCGGTGAAAAGAAAGGCAGATACATGCTGGCGCAAAGCGGAGGTGACCGAATTGTCGGCGGATTTTGCAGAGAAGATCATGTGGTTATCCTATACGCGGAAAAATGATTGTTTTGCATTGAAATGAGCAAGTTTTATGCATTGACCTACTGGACGGAACAAATACCTTAAAAGGCGGACAAAGCTTGAGGTCAGACATCGGCTGGCCGAATGAGTAGGTTGCAAACCGTCTGGATAGAGCCGTAGATGAGCCGCGTAGCACCAAAAGCGCCCTCCAAACGCACTGAACCGGGAGTCAGACCGAAGAAGGCCCTGTGGAAATCCTGGCAAATGAGACTGGCCTTCAGGCACTTTCGCACACAAAACGAAGCAAGTGGACGCAATCAGCGCGATATTCGCAAACTAATGAAAAATGACTATTTGGCCTCGATTAAGACAGAGTCATGCTCACAAGGCGACTCAAAAAGCAATCATTTTGAATAAGTATTTAATTTTTTTCTTGCGCATGGTTACCAAAGTGGCATACATTTCACACCATCACGACAAGTTCTGAGCATCTCAGGCCCATATGAACAAAAAAGTGGCTGCGGTTAGCTCTAGCAACAGTATTTGGATACTACAAACTTTGAAAGCCAGGAGACCCCTCCAATGTCCGTCAAATGCACGAAAAAACTTCTATCGGCCGCAACGCTCAATCTAGCGTTGCTGTTCGCGGGCGCTTCCTGTTTTATCTTCGGATCCGCGCCAACGGCGTATGCCCAACAAGCTGCCGGTGCAATCACTGGTACTGTAGTCGACCAGGCCGGCGCCTCCATTGCGAGCGCGATCGTGACTGTGCGGGACCTGGATCGTGGCACCACGTGGACCACCAAGACCAGCAGCGCCGGACTGTACGACTTTCCTCAGATCCCGGTAGGCAACATTGAGATCAAGGTAGAGGCAAATGGATTTGCCTCGGCACGGCACAACTCCTTCGCTCTTGTGCTGAACCAGGTTGCCCGGGTGGACTTCTCGCTGAAGGTCGGTAATGTAAACACGACGGTCGAGGTGGTAACCGCTCCTCCCCTGCTGCAGACTGCTTCGACGGACGTGAGCACACTGCTCGACTCGAACGCCGTGACCTCTCTGCCGCTGGCTACGCGCGACACAAACGAGCTGACTCTGCTTGCTCCTGGCGTGGTTAGTCCCAACATCTTTGCGTTCCAATCGTCGCAGACGACGTTCGGCACAGGCCGACCCTACGTCAACGGCGCACGCGAGCAGGACAATAACTTCTCGCTCGATGGTATGGACATCAATCAGGCCGACAATAACGACGTTGCCTACGTCCCCAGCCCTGATGCGATCCAGGACTTCAACATCATCACCAGTAATGCGCCGGCCGATTTTGGCAACTATATCGGCGGCGTTATCGTTGAGTCGCTCAAGTCAGGCACGAACCAGTTTCACGGGAATATCTTCGAGTTCTTCCGCAACACCGACCTGAACGCGAACACCTGGCAGAACAAGGCCAACGCTTATCTCACCGGCCAGACCGGACAGATCATCGGATCAACCCTGCCACGTCCTGTGCTGCAGTGGAACGAGTTTGGCGGTACGATCGGCGGTCCCATCATCAAAGACAAGCTGTTCTTCTTTGCCGACTTCCAGGGCATGATCAACAACACGCCCGCGACCCCGCAAACGAACACCATCATCCCGACCGCGTATCTCTCTGGCAACTTCGCCAACCTGTGTACCAGCCAGGGTGCCACTTTCACAAATGGCCTCTGCTCCAACCCTGTTTTCCAGCTTTACATGCCGGCTGCGGCTTCTACCCCTGGCGTCCGTACCCCTTATCTGAACAACCAGGTACCGGTCAGCAGCAAGGTAGCGTCGGCCATCGTTGCCTCTCCGCTCTTCCTGCAGCAGGAGCAGGATCTGAACTACGCGACGAGCGGTTATGTCCACTCTTACCAGGGCGATGTGAAGATTGACTGGCAGGCGTCGCCCAGGGATCATGTCTCGGGCCGCTACTCCCAGATGTACACCATCAACGCGAGCAGCAACGGAACCAACGTACTGACTCCAAACCTTGCCCGCGAGTATCCACTGAAGAACTTCGTTGTGAACTGGGATCACGTCATCACGCCTACCCTGGTCAACGAGCTTCGTCTCGGTGCGCAGATCTTCCCGGCAAACGACCAGGTGTACACCAATGCAACGAGCGGGAATCCGAATGAGGAATTCGGTCTGCCCGGCGTTCCGGGAGACATCCTCCCGTTGATGAACTTCGGCTACCAGCCCATCGGCGGCACGAATGGCATTGAGATCTTCCACGACACCACCATCCAGGCTGAAGATTCGCTGACCTGGACGCACGGCAGGCACTCCATTCACACCGGCTTCGAGCTCTATCACTACATCATTAACGATCAGTACGCAGGCAATTCAGGCGCTGCCGGTTCGTTCAACTTCACAGGTCAGTACACCTCTAACCCCAGCGTCGGCCCCTTAGGGGCAAACGGACAACCGGTGGGAGCCCAGGGAAGCGCCTTCGCAGACTTCTTGCTTGGTCTGCCCGAGGAAGTTCAGCAGGGTGCGCCCCTGCACTTCAACCTGCGCAACAGCCTCTTTGGAGCCTTCGTGCAGGATACCTACCAGGCCACCTCCAACGTCACTCTAACCCTGGGCTTGCGCTATGAGCTCACCACCGCCCGCGGCGATAAAGATACCACCAAGAACGTCAACTACGATCTGATCACGGGACAACCGGAGATCGGAAAAAACTACAACACCTACACCGGCATCACCAACTTCCAGCCACGCATCGGCATTGCCTGGAAGGCTCTTCCGAATACCGTTGTTCGCGCGGCGTATGACATCTCCGGCTACATGGAAGGCAATGGCGTCAACAATATGGCTGTGGTGAATCCTCCCAACGTTATCTTGACCGACCTCAAGAACAACCTGGGCACTGCACTGAATCTTCCGCAGACAACTCTGGACCAGGGCTACTCGACATTCTCGACCGCTTGTACAGCAGCCGAATTGATTGCCTTCGCTCCAAACTGCATCTCTGGGGTTCAGGCGCATGCCACCAACCCGAACCTTCGGCCAGCTGTGGATCAGCAGTGGAACCTGGTTGTGCAGCATCAATTCAGTGGGAACGCCACCGTCTCGCTCGGTTATGTTGGCAACAAGATCGACCATCTGTCCGACATCTATCTCTACAACCAGAAGCAGATCAACTCGCTCGGTCAAGTTGTTCCAGGTCCGTACATGCAGCAGCTGATCGCAAACGGTGTCGGTCAGGCTCGTTATAACGGCTCAGACGGTATCTCCACCTTCAACGCGCTGGAAGCCACTGTGGCGCAAAGAAACTACCACGGCCTCGATCTCCAGCTTTCGTACACCTTTTCGAAGTGCCTGACGAACACTCTGGGCTACTTCGGCTCCTACGGCGACGAAGAGGGTGCCGGGGAATCGCAGACTCAGGCCACGCAGAACTTCTTCCAGAACGAGTACGATCCGAAGGCAGACTACGGTCGTTGCACTACTGACGCCGCGTCGAACTTCGGCGGCTATGTGCTCTACAACCTTCCCTTCGGTCAAGTGGCAGAACGTTCGGCTCGCAACATCAATAGAGCTGCGGACTACGTCATTGGCGGTTGGCAGATTGCGACCGACATGTCGTTCCGCTCCGGCTTTGGCATCACTCCCTTCGCGGGCCAGTATGCCGGCGACTTCAACCCGCTGTCTGCGTCTTCGCTCACCGGTTCTTATCAGCCTCGACCGAACTGCGTGCAAGGCGTCTCCAGTAGCCAGGCTATGCAGACAGTCCAGATCGGGAGCAGCATCGGCAAGGTGGACCTAAATCCGGCGGCCGGAAGGAACGACCAACGGCCAGTTCGGCAACTGCTCCTCCGGCTCGTTGCGTGGACCCAGCCTGAAGACAGCCAACCTCAACCTGACCAAGAAGTTCCCGATCACAGAGAGAGTCAACGCGGCCTTCGCAGCCCAGTTCATCAATCTGACGAATACGCCGATCTTCAGCGTACCGGCAAGCTGGTGGGGTCAGTACAGCTCCTGCGCAAGCTGCAACGGTGTTCGCACTACCGGCTTCAATGGCGGCGCCAGCGGAACGGTTGGAGCATTCGGGTTGCTGGACGGCACAAACCCTGGGCGCCAGATCGAACTCTCACTCAAGCTGAACTACTGATCCTCACGATGGGACTCCGCAGGTCGTCTTCTGCGGAGTCCTTTTTTCTTATGACCCTTCGGACCCACGGTGTTCCGAAGAATTTTGGGAGTCAAGAGTATTCGAATGCGCAACATGATCTTCGAGCTTTGTGCCGAAACCATCGATGCCTGCCTGATAGCAAAAGAAGGCGGCGCACACCGAATCGAACTCTGCACCGGCCTGAGCGAAGGAGGCATGACTCCCAGCCACGGCCTGATGAAGGCAGCTATCGAACGGAGTGGCCTTCCGGTTCACGTGCTCCTGCGTCCTCGTGGCGGAGGCTTTCTCTACACTGAGTCCGAGCTTGCTGTAATGCGCGAAGACATCCACCACATAAAACTACTGGGAGGAGCCGGCGTGGTCCTGGGGCTGTTGCGGTCTGATGGTTCTGTCGATGTGGAAGGCACGCGTAAGCTTGTCCAGCTCGCGCATCCGATGCGGGTCACTTTTCACAGGGCGTTCGACGTAACGCCATCGTTGCCCCAGGCTCTCGAGGACGTTATCGCCACTGGCTGCGACCGTGTCTTGAGTTCGGGCGGCCAGAGCGATGTCGTAGCCGGCACTGCGACTCTGGCAAAGCTGGTCTTACAAGCGAAGCATCGCATCGTGGTTGCCATCGGCGGAGGGCTTCGGCTTAAAGATGCCGCGTTGCTCGCACAGCTTACCGGCGCGGTGCACTTCCACGGTTCTCTGCGACGTAGGCTAAATGATGCAAAACCGGCCAGTGCTGAGGTTGGTGAGTCAGAGGCGTTCGGAGTTCGTTATGTGGTCGATGCCGGCGATGTCCGGTCCATTATTCATCAGCTCCAGACTGCATGATTGCGGCCCGTCACGACTTCCGCCATCTGGCACGGTCGCAATCGTCTTCAAGGCGCAGGATTTGAATAGATAGAGATTTGGGGGAGAAGCATGGCAGTTGGGATCGCGGAAGATACATCCGCCTCTGTTCGAAGTGAAGAGTCGGAGAGCTATGTGTTCCCTATGGTCCTGATGGTGTCGCTGTACTTCAGTATCGGCTTCATCACTGCGATGAACGATATCCTCGTCCCGCACTTCAAGCAGCTCTTCAGCCTGAATAATGTGCACGCGCTCCTGGTGCAGTTCTGCTTCTTTGGCGCGTACTTCGTCATGTCGTTGCCATCGGGTAAGATCGTCAGCCGCATCGGATACAAGCCGGGAATTATTGTCGCTCTGTGTACGATGGGCTCTGGATTGTTGCTCTTCGTTCCCGCGTCGATAGTGATCTCCTATCCGATCTTTCTCTTCGCACTATTTGTCGTCGGCAGCGGACTCGCGTTACTCCAGGTAGCGATCAACCCATACGTCGGCGCGCTGGGCAAACCTGAAACCGCGGCTGCACGCCTCAACCTCTGCGGCGGATTAAATTCGTTAGCGACCACCATTGCGCCAAAGATCGGCGCAGCCTTCATCTTCATCGCGGCTGGGGCGACGACGGCGGAACTCGCTCGTTCGGTCCGCGGCCCCTACGTCATTCTCGCGACATTTACCTTCCTGGTAGCGATCGTTACCTACTTCGTCCATCTTCCTGACCTCATTGAGAAGCCGACTGAAACCTCGGCCGACGATGGCAGCGCCTGGCGCTTTACACATCTGCGCCTCGGAGCGGTTGCGATCTTCACCTACGTCGGAGCAGAGGTAGCCATTGGAAGTATCCTTATCAACTTCCTTGGCCAGCCATCGATGGGAGGCCTTTCGCACGCTGCAGCAGCGGCCTATGTCTCGTTTTACTGGGGCGGAGCGATGGTCGGACGCTTCGTCGGTGCGTTTGCGTTGATCTACATTCGTGCGGAGCGGGCGCTGGCAGCTGTTGCTGCCTCTGCCCTGATTCTGGTTGCGGCTACCATCTTTGGACATGGACACGTTGCCGTGTGGGCGATTGTGTCGTGCGGACTATTCAACTCGGTGATGTGGCCGTGCATCTTCCCGCTCTCGCTGAAGGGCCTGGGCAGGTTCACGGGCCAAGGGTCGGGCATTCTTGTCACGATGATCGTCGGAGGCGCCGTCATTCCTATGGTGCAGGGTTGGCTTGCAGACAAGTTTGGCTATCAGCCTAGCTTTATCATTGTGCTGCTTTGCTACGCTTACCTGATTTACTTCGCGTTGAGCGGCTATAGGGTGCGCCAGCCGCGTTATCCTTCGTTGCCGGATTACGCGCCGGCCGTCGAGATCAATTAAAGACTTCGGCTAGCGAATGGAAAACAGAAGCAGCGATGGCGCAGATGTCAGGACAGCGACAACTCAGCATATAATTTGAAAAGAAGCGGGAGTAGTTCAGTGGCAGAACGTCAGCTTCCCAAGCTGAATGTCGCCGGTTCGATCCCGGTCTCCCGCTCCAATTTTTTGTTAGCGTAATGCAGAAAAACGGCGCCAAGCGAATAGCTTGAGCGCCGTTTCTTCGTGCGGTCTGTCGATTACCGGCTCGCGGTGTTGACCTTCGGGCCATTCTTGGAGTGGTCCTCGAGGGTTTGTGCCTCAGGCAGGAAGGTGATGGCCTTTGCAATCTGCGGATCCCATTCGGCGCGGACTTTCAGGCCTTCGAGCTGTCCAAACTGCGAGGTAAAGAGCTCGCTCTTAATGCTTTCCTTGATCCAGTCGTTGACGCCTGCAAGGTCTTGATCGGTGTAGTCGATCTGGTTGGACTTCAGGAATTCTTTGAACTGCTGCATGATCGTATCGTCGACCACAAAGTCTTTGGTGACTGTGTGGGTGGCCAGGTAGTGCTTGCTGAAGTTGAAGAAGGCGTAGTGAATGAGAAGCTCATCCTGAAAGTGGTTTGATTTGAGATTGTCGATCTTCTCATCGGGAGTAATACCTCCCCCGCCGTAGACGGTGCGGCCAGAGTCAGTCAGCTTGACCTCAAGATTGCTCTTGTTCGGTTTGGCGGCGTCATCGCGGACATAGTAGTAGTCGTAGAGCGAGACATGGTCGTAGTTGCGCTGGATAAGACGGCCGGACGGAGTGTAGTAGTGGTAGGTGGTAAGAGCAAGGCCGGTGTTTTCGGTGATCTGGAAGACGGTCTGCACGAGGCCCTTGCCGAACGTGGTTTCACCGACGATGAGGGCGCGATCGTGATCCTGCAGTGCACCTGAGACGATCTCAGCGGCTGAGGCGGTATTGCGATTGACGAGAACGACGATGGGGAACTTTGGACCATCTTCACCACGGGTGGCGCGATACACCTGGTCGGGGAACGCACGGCCACGTTGCGAGACGACAATCTGACCCTTCTGGAGGAATTTGTCCGAGGTATTGACGGCTTCGTTGAGAAGACCGCCGGGATTACCGCGGAGATCAAGGACGAGGCCGTGGATGTCGCCGAAGTTGTCGAGCGCGTCACCTACCTCGCGACTGGTGGTCTCAATAAAGCTGGAGACGTGGATGTAGCCGACGCCAGGATGGATGAGGAAGGCGAGGTCGACCGAGGGACGGGGAATCTCATCACGGATGAGATCGAAGACCAGTGGTCGAGAGGAGCCTTCACGGCTGATCGTGACGGAGACGTGGGTACCGCGTGCGCCCTTGAGGAGGCCGGCGACGCCAGCTGAATCCATGCCCTCGGTGGATTTGCCGTCAACGGTGAGAATCTCATCGCCGGGTCGAATGCCTGCTTTATAGGAAGGAGTGCCTTCAAATGGATAAAGGACGACAATCTTGGTCTTGCCGTTTCCATTGGTAATGGGCTGAGGCTGGATGGTCATGCCGACGCCGTAGTACTTGCCGTGCTGATCCTCCCGCATCTGCGCATACGCCTTAGGGTCGTAGAAGTTGGAGTGAGGATCCAGCACGTGAAGCATGCCGGGGATGGCACCATCGTAGATGGCCTTGTCCGTTTTGTCGGTGTTCATCTTCTCGGCGTAGTTCTGCTCGACAAGCGAATAGACATTGGTGAAGGAATGAAGCGAGTCGCGCAGGGTGGACTCGTCGGTGGCCGATTGGGCGGCGACCTTCTGGTTGATCAGCGAGCCGAGTATGGCACAAGTAACGAGAAAAAGAGCTGCGGAGAAGAATGCGCGGCGTGTGCGGGGAGCCATAGGCTTCGGTAACCTCAAAAAAAGGGTGAAAACGGCGCGTATAGCTGCGCGGAGACAGACGTCCTATCTTGGACGAAGTATAGCATTCTGGGGTGAGCCGAAGACTGATCTAAAAGGGGGATTCGCATGATCGGTCGAGGGCAGTTAGAATTGGGTTCGGATACCGTCCAATGCCAGGGTGAGTCCAATAGCCAGGGCGGGATATGCCGGGCGATCGATGTTAAATCGCGGATGTTGACCAGATACGAGTGACGATGACTTTGAGAATTTCGCAGTTTGCGGTGGTGTGCGGGCTAGGCTGGCTGGCACTGCCCGGAGTGGTGCAAGCACAGGCGCCGCGGTATCAGAGCCCGTTGAGCGTTCCGAATGCGCCGCAACCGCAAGTAATACTGCCGGTGACGACGCCGATTACACCGCATGCAACCGTGGTGGAAGATATTGTCGTCCATGTAAACGACCAGATCATCAGCCGCAGCGACGTAGAGCGTGCGGAGCAGGCGCTTGCCGACGAAAGTCGGCAGACGAATGCCACTCCAGCTGAAGCTGCGGAGAGACAGAAAAACCTGTTGCGCGACATGATTGACAAGCAACTGTTGCTATCACGCGGCAAAGAGCTTGGGATCAATGCGGATGCAGCGGTTATCCGGCAGTTGGACGAGATTCGTAAACAGAACCACTTGGATACGATCGAGGACCTGGAGAAGGCGGCGCGGCAACAGGGCGTGTCCTTTGAGGACTTCAAAGCAGGTATTCGCGATAACGTGATTACCCAGCAGGTAGTACGCGACGAAGTGGGTCGCCGTCTGCAGATAACGCAAGCTCAGGAGCAGGCCTACTACGATGCGCACAAGCAGGATTTTGCTCAGCCGGAACAGATCCGGTTGAGTGAGATTTTGATACCGACAGCCGCCGATGCAAACGATGCCGCAATTGCACAGGCGCGGACGAAGGCAGATGGCCTCGAAACGCAGTTGAAGGCAGGAGGTAGCTTCGAAGACCTGGCAAAGGCGAACTCCGGTGGGCCGACGGCAACACAGGGCGGAGACCTGGGAATGTACAAACGCGGGGCTCTGGGCCAGGTGCTCGAAGACCAGACATTCAATCTTAAGGCTGGGGAGTGGACGGCACCGATTCGGACCAAACAAGGATTTGTGATTTTGAAGGTGACGGAGCATCCAGCTGCTGGAATCGCGCCACTGAAGGATGTGGAGCCACAGGTTCAAGAGGCTATGTATACGGATGCGATGCAGCCTGCGCTGCGTGCCTATCTGACAAAACTGCGTGAAGATGCCGCAATCGATATCAGAGCTGGCTATGTCGACTCCGGGTCGAGTGGTAAAGAGACTAAGCCGGTGTTCACGGCATATGCACCCCCGGTGGCGAAGAAGAAAGCTGCCGCCGAAAAGAAACGGTTTGATCGCGGGACGAAGTTTTCGACGGCAAAGGCCGCAGCTCCAGTGGCAACACCTGTTGCCGAGGTGAAGACTGCGACTGCGGCGACTTCAACGACCACGAAGACCACAGCTTCTACCAAACCCAAGAAGATAAAGCGGGAGAAGGTGCGGTTCGGCCAGGCACCACGGAATTCTCTGCCAGCAGGTCCTGAGGAGACAGCTTCGGGGACCGATGTTGGGGCAGGAGCCGCATCTGCGGCACTGACCCCCTCGCCAGCTCCAGGAACGGCGATTGCGCCTTTGGATAGTTCGTCTGTCAGTTCGGACAAAGGGCCGAATGCTCTGGATGCGAACAAAGCTCCGACAGGAAAGACTCGCTATAGTGATCGCGCGAAGCAGGTCGCGACCACAAAGAAGACTACCAAGGCGAAGAAGGCCAATGAAAAAGTCGCCGCTGGACCGGTTGCAGCAACCACTGAGGAGAAAGCTGCAGAAAAGACCCAGGCTGCGCCGTTGGGGTTGAACGGCGATACGTCGAAGAAGAAAAAGAAGCAGCCGAAGGACAAGAATGCGCCAAAAGAGCGCTTGCAGAACCAGGCGCCGAAGCCAGCTGCACCGAAGCCGGATGAGACGCCATCCAAGGCTCCGGATCGGGGAACGCCGCAGGAGGGGATTCTTCCTCCAGCTCCGAAGACTCCCGATACTGCGCCTCCAACGACGCCACCACCAACCACGCCTCCACAGTAGTAAAAATAAAGGCTTTTTTCCAACGCGAGAGCTTCGGCTCTCGCGTTTCTGTTTGTGATGGGCTGTATTCTGGTGGAGATGAAAGACTTTTTTATTGAAGATGCTGCGCGGTTTGAGAATTGTACGGTGACGACGTATTTTGTTCTGTCGTCGTTGCAGGTGCGGGACAAAAAGCAAGGTGGTCAATATCTTGCGCTGACATTGAGCGATAAGACGGGTTCGCTGGAAGGGCGGATGTGGGATGAAATCGCGGATTCTCTCGAACATTGTTCGGAGGGTTGTTACGTCAAGGTGCAGGGGGACGTCTCGAAGTACCAGGGAAAGTTCCAAATCACACTGAAGAAGATGAGGTTAGCGGCGGACTCTGAGGTTGATCCGAAGGATTTCCAGGCTGCGACGAAGTTCGATGTTGAGGAGATGTGGGCGGAGCTGCGTGGCTATGTTACGGCGTTCAAAAATCAGGACTTGCGGCGGCTGGTGTTTGCATTTCTGGATGATGAGCAGATTGGGCCGGCGTATAAATCAGCGCCAGCGGCTAAACGCTTGCATCATGCGTGGTTAGGTGGGTTGTTGGAGCATGTTTTGATGCTGGTTCGTGTGTGTTTGGCTACGGTGCCGTTTTATCCGGAGGTTGATTCGGATCTTTTGGTGACTGGGGCGATTCTGCATGATATTGGGAAGGTTCGGGAGTTGGAGTGGAAGTCCAGCTTTTCCTATAGTTTAGAAGGGCAGATGATTGGGCATATCAGCATTGCGCAGGGGATGTTGCGGGAGAAGGTCCAGGCGCTGGCGCCTTTTCCCGAGAAGCTGCGGGTGTTGGTGGAGCATATGATTTTGAGCCACCATGGGAAGTATGAGTTTGGATCCCCGAAGTTGCCGATGACGCCGGAGGCTATTCTTTTGAGCGCTTTGGATGATCTTGAAGCGAAGATGCAGGCGGTGCGGAATGAGTTTGCAGCGGCGACTGCTAGTGGGAAGGGGCGCGATGAGGTGACGGAGTGGGTGCGGAGTATGGATCGTCCGTTGTTTAATTCAAAAAAATATCTGGGGGAAGAGTAAGGCGTTTTTCGGGGGTTTTTCGATTTCCACAGTGTTTTTTGGCTGTTTTTTTGTGGTGGATCTGTGGTGATTCGGTGGTGAGTTGTGGTGTTTTAATCGCCGTATTTTGGGGTGGTTTTTTTTTGCCATTTTTATATATTTATTTTGGGGTGGGCGCGCCTTGCGGCGCGGCTTTCGCTGAAAGCTGCAATTGCAAAAGCGGGTCCTCCGCCTTCGGCGAAGGATGGCAACAATAAAACAGGCACCTGCACCTGCAACTGTAAAAGCAACTGCAACTGCGACTGCAAAGGAAAAGACAACGGCAACTGCAAAAGCAGATCCCTTCGGGATGACAACAAAAAAGCAACTGCAACTGCAACTGCAAAGGCAAAGGCAATTGCTTTTGCGATGGCAAAAGTTGATGCGGGGGTTCTTTCCCCCTGCGACAGGCTTAGGGTTGGCTGACTGATGTTGGTGGTGGCTGAACTTGGTTGGTTAGAACTTGTAGAGGGATTTGGCGTTTTCGTTTAAGAGCTGGTGGGCTAGCTTTTCGGCTTGGGGTTCGGTGATCTGGTGGTCGTTGATCATGCCGGTGAGGGCCATGGCTAGTGAGGTGCGGATGTTCTGGTTGGCGATGAAGGCGGCTTCTTCCCAGCCCATTGAACTGGAGTAGGGGTAGGCGTCGGTGGCGTAGAGGATCTTTTCGGGGTAGAGCTCGAGCCACTCGCGTAGCCATTGGCTCATCGTGCGAGGACTGATCATGAGGGATTGCTGAGAGAGGTCGAGGTAGACGTTTGGTTTTTGCAGGAGCGCGCCGATCTCGTGAACGTAGGGCCAGCCGCCGTGGAGGAGGACGAAGTTGGTTTTGCGCAAGTGGGGATCGTTGAAGAGCGGTTCGAGGAGAAGCGGGTTGTCGCCAGCGATGGAGAAGTAGCCGCCGCCGCCGGAGGTGGTGTGGAGGTGGACGGGCATACCGAGACGGCCGCACTCGGTGGCGATGTAGCGGAAGAGAAAGTCCTGCAGGCGTTTGTAGCGGGCTTCGTCCGGGTGCTGGGTGTGGAGGAGAGCAGCGTAGATGCTGGCGGCTTCTGTGCGAGCAACGTCGTCAAAGCCGAAGGAGCGCAGGTAGGCGATCTCGAACTTTTCGGCTACAGCGCCTTGCGATCTTTGTTGTTCGAGGATTGGGGTGACCAGCTTGCTGAGGTAGAGGTCGAGTGTGGGTGGGAGGGTTTTGAGGTTGGCTTGCTCGAGATACTTTGCGCGGAGCTTGTCTTCGAGGGGGAAGAACTGCTGGCGGTCGGGTGTTGCGGCGGCGAGGCCGGAGTTGTCGAGCGGGAAGAGGAGCGCGTCGACGTAAGGGACCCAGCGAAAGTGCGGCGGTTGAACGCCGGTGCCCATGGCTACGCGGTTGGCCAGTTCGGTGCTGATGTTGGCTCTGTCGAGGATGTAGGCGGCGTAGGCTTCGCCTTGTTGCTTGCGTGTGGCTTCGCGGGCGGCTTGGAGTTGGTTGAGGCCGTCGGCCGAGAGGGGTGGTTGTCCGTTGAAGTGGAAGAGGGCGAGCCAGGCGTCGTGGAGCGCGGGCAGGTTGGAGCGCATACCGGCAGGCTCGGTGTAGGGGTCCAGGGTGTCGACGGGGAGTGCGTCGAAGTTGCGGTCGGTGGCGTAGGCGGGTGGTGAGAGGACTGGGTGGGCGTGGTTATCGATGGCGGGGATAGTGGCAATTTGCGCGGCCAGGGTGGGATTGATGGAGTCGTTCGTGGGAGTTGGGGTGTGGCAGGCGGTTAAAGTGACAGCGGAGAAAAGGAGCGATGTGGCCGCGAAATGTCGAATTGAGCTCATAGAAGTTGAGTCTGATTTTACGAGGGAAGCTGTACTTTTGAATAAGCGTGTTGATGGTAGCTAACGCGTTCTGTTTTTTTCTGAATCGTTAGACCGACTAGTCTACTCCATTATACGTTAATAGTCACTAGATATGCCATTCGAAAGAAGGAGATCACCATGTCCAATCAAACCAGCAAAGGTACTGCTCTCATCACAGGCGCTTCCACGGGTATCGGCGCTGTCTACGCTGACCGTCTAGCAAAACGCGGTTACGACCTCATCCTCGTCGCGCGCAGCCAGGACAAGCTCAACGACACTGCCAAGCGGATTCAATCCACCACAAATCGCAAAGTCGAAACCCTGCAGGCCGACCTCACTGTTCTCGCGGACGTGAAGCGAGTTGCCGAACGTATCGCCAACGACAAATCCATCACTGCGCTGGTGAACAATGCCGGCGTCGCCGCAGCGAGTAAGCTGCTCGAGTCTGACATTGACTCTATGGAGCAGATGATTCAGCTCAATGTAACGGCCTTCACGCGGCTTGCGCTTGTTGCTGCTATTGCCTTCGTCGCTCGTGCCAACGGCCTCATCATTAATATCGGCTCCGTTGTGGCGCTTGCGCCGGAGTTGCTGAACGGTGTCTATAGCGGCACAAAAGCCTATGTGCAGAACTTCAGCACAGCCTTAAAGAACGATCTCTCGGGCAAGGGAGTGACCGTGCAGGTGGTACTGCCCGGCGCGACTGCAACTCCACTATGGGGCAAAGCAGGAGTGCCACTTGATAATCTCCCGGCAGAATGGGTCATGAGTGCCGAGGACATGGTCGATGCGTCGCTCGCGGGCCTCGATCAGGGAGAATTCGCCACTATTCCCGCACTGCCGAATGCTACTGACTTCGACACCTATGAGAAGGCGCGGATCGCTCTTGCGCCGAATCTGTCTCACAAGTACCCTGCCGCTCGCTATGGTGTTGGAGTACAGAAGTAAGTCGAGCCTTCGCGTACCAGCAGGTACGATAACTACGTAGGCTCTGCGCACTCGCGCAGGGCCGCACGTTTTTCAACAGAAAGCGAGTTGTGCCATGTCGTCCCGTGTGAAGGTTGTTCCGAGCACCATAGTTAATAGCAGCACCACGTCGCGATCGACACGGGATCGCCTTATCGACGTTGGACTGGAACTGATGCGCAAGCACGGTTACGGCGCTGCCGGGCTACAGGAACTTTTGCGTGCGGCCGATGTGCCCAAGGGCTCGTTCTATCACCACTTCGGCAGCAAGGAAGAGTTCGGCGCAGTGGTAATCGAGCGCTACCTCACTCTTGAAGGGGAGCACTGCCAGGAAGTCTTAGGAAATGTGCGGCAAGCGCCGCTAAGACGGCTGCGACGATACTTCGAGGACCTGATCCGTCTTGCCGGACAGGCTGCGCCGATTTCAGGATGTCTTCTTGGCAGTTTAAGTCTCGAGGTTGCCAGTGTTAGCTCCTTACTGCAAGGCCACCTTAGTTCCAGTTTCACAAGCTGGCAGGCTGCAGTTGCGGCAGTGTTGCGCGAGGCCGTGGAGAAGGGTGACCTGCCGAAGTCCACCAGGCCTGATGCACTCGCGGGTTTTGTGCTCAATAGCTGGGAAGGAGCTTTACTCCGCTCTCAGGCTGACAAGAGCGACTCCCCGCTAAAGGACTTCCTGCACTATATGTTCGAAGAGATGCTGGCGAAATAGGAATATCGAACATCGCAATATGGGATAGGCAAGTGGCCATCAGCTACCGGTTTGTAGAGGAGTAGGCTGCCGTAGTGCACATGGGGTAAACCCACGAAAGTCGTAGGCGGGGGCGGCTAAAAGGTTAGAAATGATTAACAAAGTTGCGGATATCCTCGTGACAGAACTCCAGGATCTAGTTCTCGGCCGAAAGCTGGCGCGCGCAGAGCTATTGGAGACGGAGGATGAAAATCCGATGACGAGGATGAGCACGGGATCGTTTTCTGGATTGCTTGGGTTGGCGTTAGTGCTGACCCCAATCGGTCGTGCGCAGGAGCCTGCTTCAACAGCTCCGCAGACTGCAACTTCAACAGCATCGCAGACTGATGCTGCAACGGCACCACAATCGGGCGCTACAACAACACCGCAAGCTGAAGGCAAGCAGGAGGCGCCGGTCGTGGCGTCGTCGCAACCAGCTACGCCTGCGGCGCCAGTGGCGAAGAAGGGGAAGAAGGGCGAGCAGGTGTATACGGGGCCGACGACGGTGGTGGAGTGGGCGCCGACGCCGATGCTGGATGAAGAAGGCAAGCAGCGGCAGGACCCGGATGGCAAGCTGATGTTCAATCCGCCGGTGCGGCAGCAGCGCGACAAGAAGGGGCATCCGCTGTTTGACGAGCAAGGCAAGCCGATGATGCAGACCAAGGACAATCTCGGTTACGACGAGAACGGGAAGAAGCTGCATGCACTGAAAGAGAAGCCGCCGAAGATGGTTTCGGTTTCAATCAGCCGCGGAACGCTGACGGTCGATGGATTGATTGGCAAGGCGGCGCTGAACTACGAGATCAAGGATCTGAAGTATGTCTATTTCTACGTGCCCGGGATTGGGACGACGGTTGTGTCGCTCGATGCGTTTCCGGGAGCGGTGGAACAGAAGCATGCCTTCGACGACAAGACGCTGACGGTGAATGTGGGCGAGCATGTGCTGCAGTTGTCGTCGGATAACCGGCTGCTGGGCAAGTCGGCGGAGTCTGCGTTTGTGCTGGTGGATAAGAGTTTTGTGGTGCCGACGAAGTTTCCGGTGATGGGTTATGGGCCGATCCGGGTGGCTCCTTATGCGTGGCCGGGCTCGAAGATCAATGGGGATCTGAAGGGTGCGGTGGAGGCTCCGCCGCTGCCGGTGGATCTGCAGCCGACGCTGCTGCTGCAACCGTGTCCTGAGGGGCAGATGCGAGTGGCAGCGCCGAGAGTGCTGCCGGGACAGACGGCTCCGCCGCAGCCGTGTGTGCCTATTGTGACGGGTACGGCGGCTCCAGTGAGTGCGAATCAGTCGACCTTGCTGTCTGGGAATGCGCAAGTAAAGAAGTAGGCCACGGGAGAGCAATAGGTGAGTTGCTGATGCAGCCGGTGTTGTGCTGGCGGTGAAGCGGCGCTCGGAAGAAGATCGGCGCGCAGAAGAATGGCAAGTCGCTGTTTAGAGTGGCTGGACGGGGTCGGCGAGGTGGGAGCGCAGCTCGTCGGGGTGGTAGCAGTGGGCTGAGGCGGTTTCGCGGGAGATGCGGCCGGTGCGGACGAGTTCGGCAAGTGATTGATCCATGGTGATCATGCCGTCGTTACGGCCGGTGGAGATGTGCGAACGAAGCTGGTGATCTTTGCCGGTGCGGATGAGATTGCGAATGGCGGGTGTGGCCATCATGATCTCGACAGCTGGGTAGCGACCGACGTGGCCGATGGCGGGGACGAGCTGCTGGGCGATGACGGCGAGCAGAGCGAGGGATAGCTGCTGGCGGATCTGGGACTGATTGCTTTCGGGGAAGCAGTCGAGGATGCGGGAGACGGTCTGGGCGGCGTCGTTGGTGTGGAGCGAGGAGAGGACGAGGTGGCCGGTTTCGGCTGCGGTGAGTGCGGTGGCGATGGTTTCGCTGTCGCGCATCTCGCCGACGAGGATGACGTCGGGGTTTTGGCGCAGGACGGCGCGAACGGCGTGGGGGAAGCCGGGGGTGTCGTGGCCGACTTCGATCTGCTCGACGATGGAGCTGCGGTTGGCGTGTTGATACTCGATGGGGTCTTCGATGGTGATGATGTGGTCGCGGCGGCGGGCGTTGATGCGATCGATGAGCGCGGCCATGGTGGAGGTTTTGCCGCATCCGGTGGGGCCAGTGAGGAGGATGAGGCCCTGACGGCGTTCGGTGAGGCGGCCGAGAGCGGCGGGGAGATTGAGGGATTCTATGGTGGGGACTTGAGCGGGCAGAAGACGGATGCTGGCGGCGAGGGTGCCGCGCTGGTAGTGGAAGTTAGCGCGGAATCTGCCAGCGGATCCGCGAACGAAGCAGAAGTCGATGGCGCGGTTGGTCTCGAGCTCCTTCGCCTGCTCGGGTGTGAGGGCTTTGCCATTGAGTTGGGCGTTGACGTGAGTGAGGGAGCCGTTGACTCGCAGGTTGATGGGGGAGCCGGCGACGAGGATGACGTCGGAGGCGTTCTGTTCGGCAGCGCGGCTGAGAACGGAGTCGATGGAGGTGCGGGTGTCGGACTTTGCGCCGGGGGTGGAGCGGTTGATTTCATCGACAAGCCGCGACAGATCGCTTTCGTAGACGGACATCGGACCTCCGGGAAGTTTTGTGGCAATAAAGTGATGGGGAATCTGGAAGCGTACAACAGTATTTCACCAGCCGGGCATTTGGCGAGGCTCTGGTTTAGACGGGGGAGACCAGGTGATGGCTTGGGCCGGGGCAGTTTTTCGCGATCGGCGATCGGTTCGAGCCACGAGGTGCAGGTTGTTACAATTTAAGTTTGCAGCCTGGGTTTTGTGAGGGATAGATACGGGATGTTGCGATTTTCTACTGCGGGAGAGAGCCACGGGGAGAGCCTGGTGGCGATGGTGAGCGGTATGCCTGCGGGTGTGGCCGTGGAGCAGGAGTTTATCGATCGCGAGATGTGGCGGCGGCAGCAGGGGTATGGCCGCGGCGGACGGATGCGGATTGAGAGCGATGCCGCGCATATTTTGAGCGGCGTGCGGCATGGCAAAACGATCGGGTCGCCGATTGCCATGGTGATTGCGAATACCGACTGGAAGAATTGGACCGAGATTTTGCCGGTTGAGGCTGGCGACGCGACCAAGCATAAGGCGGTCGCTTCGCCGCGGCCTGGGCATGCTGACCTTGCGGGGAGTTTGAAGTATGACTTTGCTGATGCGAGATATGTGCTGGAGCGTGCGAGTGCGCGGGAGAGCGCAGCACGGGTTGCGGCGGGTGCAGTGGCGAAGTTGCTGCTGCGGGCACTGGGGGTTGAGGTTGCGAGTCATGTGATTCGGGTGGGGAAGGCGGAGTTGCAGCGAGCGGCGACGTGGGAGGAGATTGCAGCGCTGCAGTTGAAGGATGAGGTGTTGCTGAACTGCGTGGATGCTGAGGCCGAGGCTGCGATGAAGGCTGAGGTGGACGCGGTTTTGCGGACCGGCGATACGGTGGGTGGAGTGTTTGAAGTGGTGGTGCATGGGTTGCCGCCAGGTGTGGGGACGCACGCGAACTGGGACGAGAGAATGGATGGTCTGCTGGCGCAGGCGGTGATGAGTCTGCAGGCGGTAAAGGCGGTGGAAATTGGGCGCGGAGTGACGGCGGCGGAGTCGGTGGGTTCGGCTGTGCACGATGCGATTGGGTATGAGGGCGATAGCTCTGACGGCAAGGGGTTCACGAAGTTTTCGCGTGAGCAGAATAATGCTGGGGGATTGGAAGGCGGGATTTCGAATGGCGAGGATGTTGTGGTGCGTGGGTATCTGAAGCCGATTTCGACGCTGCGTCGACCGCTGGCTTCGGTGAGCTTTGTGACGCGGGAGCCGGTGAAGGCTGCGTATGAGCGGAGCGATGTGTGCGTGGTTCCGGCGGCGGGTGTTGCGGCCGAGGCGATGGTTGCGCTGACGGTGGCGCGGTTGATGGTGGAGAAGTTTGGCGGTGACTCGCTGCGTGAGATGCAGCGAAATTTCAATGGCTATTGCGAGCAGATTCGAGCGTATTGAGTGAGCGAAAAGAAGGGCAAGATTCACGAGGTGGTGAAGTGGCCTGATCCGGTGCTGCAGAAGCCGGGTGAGACGGTGACGGTGTTCGACGCGAAGCTGAAGAAGCTGACCGAGGAGATGTTCGATTCGATGTATGCGGCGCAGGGGATTGGACTGGCGGCGCCGCAGATCGCGATCTCGAAGCGGATTACGGTGATCGACGTAAGCTTCAAGAAGAATCCCGCAGAGAAGATTGTGCTGATCAATCCGGAGATCGTTGCGCGCGAGGGGAAGCAGGTAGAGGAAGAGGGGTGCCTGAGTCTGCCTGAGATTCGCGAGAAGGTTTCGCGAGCGGCGAAGGTGAAGGTGAAGGCGCAGGATGTGACGGGCGAGTGGTTCGTGATAGAGGGCGATGAGTTGCTGGCGCGAGCGATGCAGCATGAGATCGACCATCTGGATGGGGTTTTATTTATTGATCGGTTGAGCCGGTTGAAGCGGGACCTGGTGATTCGGAAGATCAAGAAGCTGATCAAGAACGGTGAGTGGTAGTACTTCGTACCGTTCTGGACCGCTTCGCGGTGTAGTCGTGGCGGGACGAGTGGCGTTGGGCCTTCCGTTGGTCGGCTTCGAAATCTCTCCCTACGAGCATCGCGAGGAGCTATGCAGTTTGTTCTAACCAGACCGGTATACACGCCACGAAGTGGCCGCTCTCCGCGCAGGAGGCCCGTCCGGCAGGACCCAGTCGTTTCGAGAGGATGAGATGAAATTAGTTTTTTGTGGAACGCCGGAGTTTGCCGTGCCGACGCTCGAAGCGGTGGTCGCTGCGGGGCACGAGGTTGCGCTGGTGGTGACGCAGCCGGATCGTGCGGCAGGGCGTGGCATGGAGGTGCAGGCTCCTCCGGTGAAGACGACTGCGTTGGCGCTAAGGTTGGATGTGGTGCAGCCGGAGAAGATTAAGAACGATGCGGAGTTTCGTGCGCGGCTGGAGACGATTCAGCCGGACGCGATTTTGGTTGTGGCGTATGGGCGGATTATTCCGCAGTGGATGCTGGAGCTGCCGCGATACGGGAACATCAATCTGCATGGGTCTTTGCTTCCGAAGTACCGTGGAGCTGCGCCGATTCAATGGGCGGTGGCGAATGGCGAGACGGTGACGGGTGTGACGACGATGCGACTGGATGCGGGGCTCGATACGGGGGATATGCTGCTGGCGCAGGTGGTGCCGATTGGGCGGGAGGAGACCGCTGTCGATGTGTATGAGTGCCTGGCTCCGGTGGGCGCGGAGCTGATGGTGAAGACGCTGCGTCATCTCGAGGAGGGACGCATCTTTCCGGAAGCGCAGGATCACTCGAAGGCGACGCTGGCTCCGATTTTGAAACGCGAGGATGGATGGATCGATTTTTCGCGGCCGGCGCGACAGATCTATGACCGGTGGCGAGGGTTTCAGCCGTGGCCGGGAGCGCATACGCTGCTGCGCGGGAAGAAATTGATTGTGCAGAAGATGCATGTGGCCGGGAGCGGCGACTGCGAGGCTGGCGCGGTGATGGTGGACGGTGACAGGTTGTGCGTGGGGTGTGGGGGCGGGATGCTGCTGGGGCTGGACGAGGTGCAGATGGAAGGAAAGCGGCGGATGAGTGCGGCTGAGTTTCTGCGCGGCAACCAGTTGCGAAGCGGGGAACGGCTGGGACTATGAGGGATGGATCGAAGAGGGATGACTCGAAGCCTGGCGCGGGGATGAAGAAGCGGGGGGTTGTTCCGAAGAGAGCGGCGGATGCGAGGAAGCGTCCTGCGTCAGCGGGGCCGACGGCTTCGGCAGGAGCGGCGATTGCGAAGATTACTCAGGCACGGTTGGCTGCGTTTGAGATTCTGAAGCTGGTGGGCGAGGGCAAAGGGCATAGCGATGAGCTGCTGCATTCGGTGAGAGTCGATGCACTGTCTCCTGAGGACAGGAACCTGACGACGGCGCTGGTGATGGGTGTGCTGCGGTGGCAGATTGCGTTGGATGCGCGGGTGCGTTCGCTGCTGCAGCGGCCGGAGCAGAGACTGGCAGAGCCGGTGGCGATGGCGTTGCGTATGGGGGCGTTTCAGCTGCTGCACCTGGAGAGAATTCCGGCACATGCAGCGTTGAGCGAGAGCGTGGAGTTGTGCAGAGCCGCAGGGGAGCCGCATGCGACGGGGATGGTGAATGCGGTGTTGCGCAAGTTGGTAGCGGCGCAGAGGCCGGGTGTGCGGGTGTTTGAATCGACGGCGGCTTTTGCGGAGAGGTTGGGGCATCCACTATGGATGGTGGAGCGGTGGGTCGCAGAGTATGGACGCGATGTGGCGTTGAAGATCTGCGAGGCGGACCAGAGGGAGCCGTCAGAGGGTGGGATGTTTGCAGAGAACGGTGGGTGCCTGCCGCACATGGATGACGGGTCGCGATTAGTGGCGGAGCTGGCGGCTGTGGCGATGCCGGTTGCGAAGCGGGTTTGGGACTGCTGTGCTGCACCGGGTGGGAAGACGTTGATGCTGGCGCGTCGATTGGAAGGCGCCGAGGTGATTGCGAGCGATGTGAGTGTGAAGCGGTTGGCCCAGACCGAGGCGCGACTGCGGCGTTACGCGTATGCCGAGGGAGTCAGGTTTGTGACGGCGGATGCGGCCGATGCAAAGGGGGTGGAAGGAAGCTTCGATCTGATATTGTGCGATGTGCCTTGCTCCGGAACCGGGACGCTCGGGGGAAATCCTGAGATTCGGCATCGCCTGAAGGTGGAGGAGCTGGCGCGGCAGATGGCGCGGCAGACGGCGATTCTAAAAGGAGCGTTGAAGCGGCTGGCACCGGGCGGTCGGCTCGTGTATTCGACCTGTTCGCTGGAGCCGGAGGAGTGTGAGCGAGTGGTAGAGGCGGTTGCGGATGGAGTGAAAAGGGTTCCGGTGAAGGCGCTGCTGGAGAAGCTTGGAGAGCAGGGTATTTTGCGGGAAGGCGTGGAGTTGGATTCGATGGTGCGCGAGGGCGCTCTGAGAACGCTTCCGGGTGTGCATGGCTGTGATGGGTTTTATGCGGTGGTTCTGGAACGGAGTTGAGCTTAGTTGGTGAGGGTGATGCGGACGGGATCGCCTTTGACGACGCGATGACCGGCTGGAGGCGACTGCGCGATGACCGTGCCGATGGAGATGGTTTGAGCGGCGGGTGTGTCTGGAAGAGTCGCGGGTGCGGCGGTTTCGGGTGCGGTGGTTGCAGCCGATGTGGTTGAGGGTGTTGCGGGAAGGTTGAGGTCTTCTGCACTGACGATGTGGAGACCGAGCGCGCCGGCCCGTGCTGCAGCGCCACTGAGGGTGAGACCGGTGAGCGATGGCATGACGAAGGCCTGCGGCGATTCGGCCTCCTCGGTTTCGCTGAGCAGGAGACTGACGCGGGGGCTATCGACGCCGGCGGCGTTGGGGCTTGGGGTCTGGGCGATGACGATGCCGGGCTCTCCTGGTGAGGCGACGTGGGCGACTGCGCCGAGCTCTAGCCCGAGGCGGCGGATGTTGATCGAAGCAGTGCGCTCGGTTTGGCCGAGGAGGTCGGGGATGGCGACCTGTTGTGTGCCGAGGCTTTCGGTGACACGGACGGCCCACTCGCGACGGACGGTGATGCCGGGACCGGGTGATTGGGCGAGGATTCGGCCGGGTGGAGTGTTGGGGGAGTAGAAGCGGTTTTCCAGGTTGAGGCGGAGGCCAAGGTCGCGGGTTTTTTTACCGGCGTCGGCGAGGGTGAGGCCGGTGAGATTGGGAATCTTGACCTCGCGGCCGTGGATGGCGAGACGCATGGTGATGAAGGCAGAGATGAGTGCGACGACGAGCATCGCCAGGGCGCCGAGAAGGATATTGAAGAATCGATTGATTCGGCGGATCGTCAGCTTCATGATCTTCAGGATACAGGGGTCGAGTTAGCGGCGGTTGTCGGTGGCGGGTTCGGGGTGGATGAGTAGGCGGCTGACCTCGGGGGCGTCGAGTTTGAAGGAGTTTTCGAGCGCGGTGATGATCTCGTGGACCTTGGACATGGGGAGATCGTCGGGTAGGGTGCAGTGGCAGTTGACCTGAATGCGGTCGACTTCGTTGCTGTGGGTGCGGGTGACGAAGACTTCGTGGATGTCGAGGATCTCGGGGAAGGCCTGCGCGGCGCGACGAAGGCGGACTTCTAGCTGGCGATCACGTTCGAGCGATGCGGGACGCTCGATGGTGGCGGGCTCGCTTTCGATGTGGGTGAGGATGGAGGAGATCTCGGGGACCTCGCGGCGCATTTCACCTTCGAGTTGGGTGACGATGGAGTGCGCGGCGCGGAGGGACATGGTCTCGCCGACCTCGAGATGCTGTTCGACGTGGAGCTGATGGTTGTACTCTTGCACGCTGACGTCGTGGATGACGAGGTTGGAGCGGGCTGCGACGGCTCGGATGCGATCGTGAACGCTTTCGGTGAGCGAGGCGATGGGGATGGAGTGGACGACGACGTCGGCACCGGGGAGATGGCGTTGGACGGCGGCGGTGGCTGTCGCGGTGATCTGTTCGGAGCGCTGGAAGGTGAGATTGCGGGGCATGCCGAGGGTGACGTCGGCGAAGTAGCTGGGGCCGGAGCGGCGGGTGCGGACGCGGTCGACGGAGAGGACACCGTCGATGGAGGCGAGTTCGCGGACGAGGCTGCGGGTTTCGACCGGAGCGGCGTCGGTGAGGGTGTCGATGGTGCGGCGGGCGAGCTTCCAGGTGACGTGGAGGATGATGCAGGCGACGAGGATGGCGGCGATGGGGTCGGCGAGTTCGAGTTGCGGGATGTGCCAGCGCGCGCCGAGGTAGGTTGCGGCCAGGCCGAAGAGAACGGCGAGAGAGGACCAGATGTCGGTGCCGAAGTGGATGGCGTCGGCTTCGAGGGCTTCGCTTCTGGTCTCGCGGGCGATGCGCTGGAGTTTGCGGGAGCGGGTGTAGTCGACGGCGATGGAGAGGAGAAGCGCGACGAAGGGCCAGAGAGAAAATTTGAGAGAGAGATGTTCGCGGAAGAGGATGCGGCTGGATGGCTTCGGTGAGGATCCAGATGCAGGAGGCGAGCATGAGGACGGTTTCGACGCCGGCGGAGAGGCTTTCGATCTTGCCGTGGCCATAGGTGTGATCGGCGTCGGCGGGGCGGTCAGAGACCTGGACGGAGAAGAGGGTGATGCCGGCGGCGACGAGATCGATGCCGGAGTGGGCGGCTTCGGAGAGCATGCCGAGAGAGCCGGTGAGGAGGCCAGTGAGGAGTTTGAAGACAGTGACGGCGAAGGCGGCGAAGACGGAGAAGAGCGCGGCGGAACGCTTGGCGTTGTGCGGGGTCGCGGCTTGTTCGGGCGTGGCCGTGTGGCTCATGGGAGAGATGGTACAGGGTACAGGAGCAATTCGGGATTAGTGATTCTGCACGTTTGGCTGGAGTGATTTGCCAGAGGAGTCAGTTGGAACAATCTTTGCGGTGTTTGCATCGAGATCATAAACCAGAGACGCGGTTGCAATAGGCTGGTAAGAGCGGCCATCGAAGCGGAAGTAGGTCAGGCCGGTTTTGGCGTAACCCATATGCCAGCCGAGGATAGCGTCATGGTAGGTATAGCTGACGGTGGGCTGGATTGAATAGAGCCACCCGCTGAATTGTTCGGGCGCAGCGAGCAACGTGGGTGTATCGTTATCCAGTTGAACGATCCACATTGCCCCGTTGGCGGGCTGAGGTCCGCAGGTACGGCTGAGCGCCGGACCCGCTTGGACCAGGTAGATACTTTTGCGAGCTGAAAGAGCAATGGATTCGAATGTGAGGGCGTTATAGAACTCATCGTCCGATCTCTTGCTGGGACACCAACGTTCCGAGGTCGCACGGGAACGAAGCAGATGTAGCGCGGATCGCTTCTGTGATTGGGAGAGCTTCGCGGACGAAGTCGTCGAGGACTGGGGCGTTGTGCTGACTTGCTGCCAGAGTTCGGTTTGAGCGGAGAGGGACGAAGCCGAGAGAAGAAGCGCGATAAATAAAATAAGTGAAGTCGGCATAGTGGTTTCAGTTCTTGGTGGCGTGGTAGAGGCCGACGACGCCGAAGGTGTAGCTGGTCCAGGTGGCGTTGGTGAAGCCCGCGGTTTTGAGGAGTTGGAGCATGCGGGGCGGGCGGGGGAAGCGTTCGACTGAGGAGTTGAGGTAGCTGTAGGCGCGTTCGTTGCCGGTGATGAGGCCGCCGAGACGGGGCAGGATGGATTTGAAGTAGATGTTGTAGAGTGCGCCGGTGAGGCCTTCGGGCTGGTTGCACTCGAGGATGCCTAGCTGGCCGCCGGGACGAAGGACGCGGAGGATTTCGGTGAGGCCTTCTTCGTAGTTGGCGAGGTTTCGGAAGCCGAAGGCGGAGGTGACGAGATCGACTGAGGAGTCGGCGAGGGGCAGGTGGAGCGCGTCGGCTTCGATGGGGAGGATGTTCTGGCCGGCGAATTTTTTCTGGCCGAGGGAGAGCATCTGGTGGGAGAAGTCGACGGCCAGGATTGGCGCGGCACCGGGGGTTGTGGGGCGATGTTTGAGGAGCGCCATCGTCATGTCGCCGGTGCCGCAGCAGAGGTCGAGGGTGACGGCTTCGGGATGCTGGAGGATGGGTTGGAAGAGGCGGGCGGTGCGGGTCCACCAGGAGCGGTCGACGCCGGCGGAGAGGAGATGGTTGGCGCGGTCGTAGGCGGGGGCGATGGTGTCGAACATCTGCTGGACCGAGGTGGCGGCGTCTTGCTCGGTGGTGATGCCCGCGGGGCGGGCTCCGGTGGAGCGTTCGTGTTCGGGTTGGTGTTCGGGTATGGAGTTCATTGGGAGGGTTACTGGCTTGCTACGAGGTCAATTCGTAGGGGCTGAGAGTTAATTTCGATCTTGCTATCGCTATTGGCTGACATGCTGACAGAGAACAGATACGATCCGGGTTGCGAAATCTTGAACAACCGTTTGATGTCGATAGAAAGATGCTTCACTGAGCCGGGGTCAATTCTTATACGGTCGATGCTTCCGTCGGCGTGGTCAAACCTCTCGTTTAGTCCTGCTTTGGGAACTGGATTTCCATCGCGCGTCAGGCCAAAGTGCAAATTTGTTATAAGAAAATCTCTTCCGGATCTGAATGTCACCAGATGAACAGGTGTCTTGCCCGAGTTGGTCACCGTAATCACTACCGGAATGGAGGATTGTTCGAGTGTTGCGCTACTGGCCGGCGTGGATAGTGCGATTGCGATCGGGCTAACGTCCGTGGCTGACGATGTCGTTTGCGCGACGCCGTGTGTTGGGAAGATCGTGAAGAGCATGAGTGCAGCCGCGGCTAAGCACGATTGGAGGCTCATGCTTTTCCTTCTCGAGATCGCATGAGGGTGAGCATGGATTGGGTGGCGGCGAGGAGTTCGGATTCGGTTACGTCGCGGACGATTTGGGTTTGGCCGATGGCGGTGGGGAGGACGAAGGAGCGGATGCCGCTGCGATTTTTCTTGTCGCGGCTGGTGAGGTCTACCAGTTTTTCGGCTGTGGCTTTGAAGGTGGGTAGTGGGCCGTAGCGGAGGATCAAGTTTGCGATGCGGTTCGCGTCTTTTTCGCTGATGGTGTTGCGAGATACGGCTACGCTGAGTGCGGCGATGCTGCCCCAGGCTACGGCTTCGCCGTGGAGGAGCTGCTTGTAGTTGGTGGCGGCTTCGATGGCGTGGCCGATGGTGTGGCCGAAGTTGAGGATCATGCGCAGGCCGGACTCTTTTTCATCTTGGCTGACTACGTCCGCCTTTACGCGGACTGAGGCGGCTACTACTTTCGTCAGGGCTGTCGGGTCTGCGTTTCTTTTTGTGTTCAGAATGGCTTCGGCGTTCTGTTCCATGTAGCGAAAGAGTTTTGCGTCGTAGATTACGCCTGCCTTGATGGACTCTTGCAGGCCGGCGCGGAGTTCGGCGGGGGGGAGGGTGCGGAGGAGGTCTGTGTCGGCGAAGACGGCTTGGGGGTGGTGGAAGCTGCCGATGAGGTTTTTTCCTGCGGCGAGGTTGACGCCGGTTTTGCCGCCGATGGAGGAGTCGACCTGCGCGAGGAGGGTCGTAGGGATTTGCACGTAGCGGATGCCGCGCATGTAGATGGCGGCGAGGAAGCCGGTGATGTCGCCGATGACGCCGCCACCGAAGGCGAGCAGGAGTGAGTCGCGGTCGGCGCCTGCGGTGGCGAGTTGCTGGGCGAGGGATTCGACGGTGCTGAGACGCTTGTGACGCTCGCCGCTCGGAAGAAAGAGGACAGTCGGCGGCTCTTTGAAGCTGGCGAGGAAGGGCTTGGACCAGAGGGCCCAGATGTCGGGCGAGGTGACGATGAATGGACGGAATGGCCTGTCTTTCTTGTCTTGATTGAGCTTGCGCAGGCGTGGATGCAGCGTGCGGAGGAGGCCAGAGGCGATGTTGACGTTGTAGTTTGCGGAGGGCGTTTTGACGGGGATGACGGGCACGGTCTTTTTATCGTATCGCAGGCGGGTGTCCTGCCGGACGGGCTCGCTGCGCGCGATGCGGCCACTTCGTGGCGGGTGTGCCGGTCTCGGGCGCGATGGTTTTCTTTGGTCCTCCCGTTGGTCGGGACGGTGACTGGTTATGGTCCATCGCTCCCTGTAGCATCGAGGTATGGAACGGGTTGATTTTCTGGTGATCGGGGCGGGAATTGCAGGGCTGAGTGCGGCGATTCGTTTGGCAGATGCGGGTACGGTGCTGGTGGTGACGAAGGAGGAGCTGGCGGAGTCGAATACGGCCTATGCGCAGGGCGGCATTGCAGTGGCGATGGGTGGGGACGAGGATGTTGCGCTGCATCTGGAAGACACGATGGCGGCGGGCGATGGGCTTGTGAATCGCGAGGCTGCGTCGGTGCTGGTTTCGGCGGGACCTCGGCGGGTGGAAGAGTTGCTGGAGTGGGGAACGGCGTTTGACAGAGATCCAAAGGGCAAGAACGGAGAGGGCGGCGAGTTGCTGCGGACGCGCGAGGGGGCGCACAGCCTGTCGCGGATTCTGCATGCGAATGGAGATGCGACGGGGCGAGAGATTGCGGTGTCGCTGCTGCGGCATGTGAGGGCGATTCCTCAGATTGAGTTGATGGAGTGGACGACGAGTGTGGATCTGATCGTTGAAGACGGACGCGTGGTGGGGGCTACGCTGCTCGATGGCGAGGGTGGGCTGCGGGTGATGCTGGCGCGGGCGGTGTTGCTGGCGAGCGGCGGCGCGGGACAGGTGTATAGCGATACGACGAATCCAGCTGTGGCGACGGGCGATGGGATTGCGATGGCTTACCGGGCCGGAGGTGCGGTGAGTGACATGGAGTTTTATCAGTTTCATCCGACGGCGTTCAGTGCGCCGGGCGCTCCTCGATTCTTGATGAGCGAGGCGCTGCGAGGCGAGGGCGCACTGCTGGTGAATGCGGCGGGTGAGCGGTTTATGGAGCGGTATCATCCGCTGCTGGAGCTGGCTCCGCGAGATGTCGTGGCGCGGGCGATTACGCGCGAAGGAATGGATGGGCCGGTCTATCTGGATATGCGCGGCGTGAAAAAGGATCTGCAGGCGCGGTTCCCGGGGATCTCAGCGTTTCTGGCGAAGTATCGGCTGGAGCTGGGGAGGGATTTGATTCCGGTGCGGCCGGCAGCGCATTACCTGATGGGCGGCGTAAGAACGGATGTGCATGGGCGGACTTCGCTGCCGGGTTTGTATGCGGCAGGAGAGGTGGCGTGTACGGGAGTGCATGGTGCGAATCGGCTGGCGAGCAACTCTTTGCTGGAGGGGCTGGTGTTCGGCGCGCTGGTTGCGGAGACGATGATGGGAGAGGAAGGGTCAGGGCTCGGGGCAGAGGGTTCGGGAGCGGTGGCTGCGAAGCCTGAGGCGGCGGGCGTGACGACTGAGGCGGCGACGGAGAGATGGATTGCGGAGTTGCGCGGGCTGATGTGGAAGCACGCCGGGCTGTTGCGGGATGCGGCGGGGTTGCGCGAGGCGCAGCGGGGATTGGATGCGCTGGCGGTGAGTATGCCGCGAGGGTTATTCCGCAGAGCGCTCGAGGCGCGGAATCTGCATGCGGTGGCGAGCTTGATCGTCGCTTCGGCGCTGGGGCGCGAGGAGAGCAGAGGCGCACACTACCGGAACGATTTTCCGCTTCATGATTCGGTGGCGAAGCACTCGGTGATGCAACGCGGGACGCTGGAGTTTGTCGCTTAGGCGAGAGGGGAGCTTGCGGCATGCAGTCTGATGGAGAGGCCGGGCTTCGGCGCATCGTCGTTGCGATTGCTGGGGCGCTTGTCGCGTTTTGCGTGTTCGGGGTAGGGATGTACTACGAGGTGGCCCATGTATCAGCGAACGGATGGGTCTACCGCGGCCCGACGGCGCTGACGGCTGCGATGGCAGGGCTGTTCGGGGGTGGGTTTGCCGCGATGCTGGTGCTGATTCTGCTTTTGCGTCGCCGCTAGAAGATCGTCAGCAGAACCGGAACAATGATGCCCGCGATGAGTAGGGCGGTAATCAGGGTTCGGTTGCGAATGTACTTGTAGGACATGTAGAGGCCCGAGAGGGTGGAGGTGAAGAGGCCGATTGCGGCGAGCAGAAAGGAGCATTTTAAAGGCAGTGCGTTGTGGGATTTCGGGGCGGGGGCATCGGCTGACTTTTGTTGTGACACCGTGGCAGGGGCTGCCTGTGATTTGTCCTGCGGACCGCTTGGGGCAGCTTTGTCGTGAGCGGCTTTGTCGTACGATTTGTCGTCCGATCTTTTCTACACAAAGCGGCGAAATGCGATAAGTTTTAGTCCGATATAAATTTTGCGATGCCTAACCGTGCCGAATGGTTATGCTTTGGCGGTTTGAGGCGATTTGAAGAGGAGGGAGAGTGCAACGGTGATGGAGAGGATGGCGACGATTGCGGCCAGAGAGACCAGCGGGCCGATCTCGAACCAGTGCGCGGAGAGCATCTTGAGGGCGGCGAAGGCGAGAACTGCGGCGAGACCGTAGTGGAGGAAGCGGAGTTTGGCGAGCAGATGGACGAGGAGGAAGTAGAGCGAACGGAGGCCCATGACGGCCATGATGTTGGAGGTGTAGGCGAGGAAGGGATGGCGGGTGATGGAGAGGACGGCGGGGATGGAGTCGAGCGCGAAGACGACGTCGGTAAGTTCGATGGCAACCAGGGCGAGGAAGAGAACGGTGACCATGCCCCGGCCGTCTTCGTGGACGAAGAACTTGTCCTGGCGAAGGCTGACGGGGTGGACGCTGTGGAGCCAGCTGATCCAGCGGGGTGTCTTTTCGCTGGTCTGGGCGGAGGGAAGGACGAGACGGATGGCGGCAATGAGCAGGATGGCGGCGAAGACGTAGCTGACCCACTCAAAGCGGCTGAGCAGGCCCAGGCCGGCGACGATGAAGGCTCCACGCAGGACAATGGCGCCAAGGATTCCCCAGAAGAGGGCTTTGGGCTGACGGCTGGTCTCGATGTTGAAGGCGCGGAATAGGATAAGGAAGACGAAGAGGTTGTCGATGGAGAGCGACTCTTCGATGGCGTAGCCGGCGAGATATTGCGTTGCAGCCTTGCCGCCCGCTGTGCGGAAGAGGAAGAGACCAAAGGCAAGTGCTGCGGCGACCCAGAGGATCGTGGCGGCGATGGAGGTGGAGTGCGCCCGGGAAGAGCCCTGGCGACGAGCGTAGAGAAGCTCCATCGCGAGGAGGGCGAAGATGAAGAGGTGAAAGCCTATCCAATAGCTGATGGGTGTGACGCCAAGCATCTCTTTTGGATGCTACAGCGTGGAAGAGAAGGATGCACGAGGAGGGATTGCTGCGCCGGGCGAGGAGGAGGGACGAGGAGGGTGCGCGACGGAGGTTTCCATGCCACGCGAGGAGCGGAGCACGCGGTGCGGCGGGTTAGCGCGAGCCGAGAACGATGGAGTAGACGCCGTAAAGAGCGATGGCAAGCACCATCCAGAGAATGGAGGAGAAGAAAAGGCTGCGAACGACCTCTCCGATGGGGTGAGCGTGGAAAAAGCCGCGATTGGCGCTCTGGTTGGTGAAGCTTTGGTCTCGGGACTGAAAGGACGTCAACGCTGGTGTCTGCATTATTCTTCCTCCATCGGCAAGAATGAGACTAAAGTTAGAGGTTCCTCACAAGCCATCCCTCAAAGGCAGTAGCAGGTGGTCCGTTTGGGGAACTGTCCGGCGAATCTCCAATTGCAGGTGAGTTGGCTGCGATTAAATCAAGGAATGACAGCTATCCTCAGATGGGATAGGATTTTGCGGTATCCGGACCAGAGTAATCCAGGCCGCGTAAAACCAAATTTAGGGGGAATGTATATGAAGACAACGATTCGTTTGATGGCGGTTGCAACGGGCCTTTTGGCGGCACAAGTAGCGGTGGCTCAGGCACCTGCGGGATCTACCGGGCAGTGTAAGGATGGAACCTATTCGACGGCCGCCAGCAAGCAGGGCGCCTGCCGTGGACACCAGGGCGTGAAAGAGTGGTATGCGGCTAGTGCTGCTGCACCGGCTGCTGCCAAGACTGCAGCTCCTGCGGCCGCACCAGCACCGGCCCCGGCTGCTCCGGCTCCCAAGGCGGCACCGGCTCCAGCCCCTGCAGCTGCTCCAGCTGCGGCTCCGGCGATGAAGGCTTCATCGACTAAGACTGCGGCGCTGCCACAGGCGGCAGGCGGCGGTCCGGGCCTGGTGTGGGTGAATACCACGAGCAACGTCTACCACTGCTACGGGTCGGACTACTACGGCAAGACGAAGGCCGGCTCCTACATGTCCGAGGCCGATGCGAAGTCAAATGGCGCGCATCCGGACCACGGCAAGGCCTGCACCAAGTAACGAAAAGTAGAAAGAAGACCGCGCCTCTGATGCCTGAATAAGACGTCAGGGGCGCTGGTCGATTAAGCGGATCATCTCGAGGAAGAGATCGCCCGAAATCTGCAGAGATTTGGCGCTGATCTTGTCGAGCGTGTCCTGGGCGGTGTGGTGGTAGCCGTCGGGCGCAGCGTCGGTGGCGGGGCCGTAGTGGGCGTCGAGCACATCGAGAACGGGAACACCACGCTCGGCGAACGGCAGATGGTCGTCCTCTTCGGGCTCGTGATATTTGAAGATGTACGCGGAGTGGCCGGTGTTTTTGGCGGCGACTTTGAACATGTCGAGCAGCCAGGGCGTAGAGTTGTCCACGTGGTCGATGTTGAGGTCTTTGTCTCCGATCATGTCGGCGACGAGGAGGGCTTTGATCTTGCCGAGGGTGCCGTCGTTGCTCCACTTGGCGGCGAGGTGACGGGTTCCGTAGGTATTGTCTTTGCCGTTGTTCGAGAACCAATCCTTCACGGCTTCTTCTCCGTCGTCGAAGACCAGCCAGACGGAGTAGCCCTCGGGGGGATGGGCACGCAGAACGTTGCCGATCTCGATGAGGAGCGCGGTCGTGGCGGCGCCGTCATTGGCCCCGTAGAACTCGATGTCGCGCAGCGGGTAGTTGGTCTCGTAGTGGCTGGCGAGGACGATGATGCCATCTTTTTTGCCGGGGTATTTGACGATGAAGTTGTGCATCGTCTGCAGGCCGGCGGGAGTGGTGGCGGTGAAGGTATCGGTCTCGAAGTCGCCCCTGGCAGCCTCAGTGGTGAAGTGCTGCTTGATGAACTCTTCGGCCTTGAGATGACCGGGTGATGCGTTGAAGCGTTTTGGCGCGACCTGGAGGAGCTGAGCCGTCAGATTGTACGCTGTCTGGCCATTGAAGCGTGTGGAAGACGCCGCCTTCTGGGCCCTAGCGCTAACGACAGGCGACAGCACCAGCAACGGCAAGAGCAGACGTAGAAGCTTCCATGGCGCAGTTTTGGAGTGGCCACGCCGAGGAGTGGTGGAGGCAGCAGGAGAGATGCTTACGTGGTTCATGCGGATAACTTTGCCTCTCTGGCTTTACGCCGGTCGGGATGCACGAGGAATGCTGTGCCTACGCCCACTATATAGAGAACCAGCATGGGGCTGGCGAAGAGGCACATGCTGAAGGGATCCTGCAGCGGACAGATGATCGCCGAGACCAGGAAGATGATAAGGACGGCGTAGCGCCATTGCCGGAGAAAAAATTTGCCGTCGACGATGCCGAAGAGCGCGAGGAAGAACATAAGGATGGGCAGCTCAAAGCAGATGCCCAGGCCGAGGATGACCGAGAGGAAGAACTGGGTGTAGTCCTCGATCGTAATCATGTGCGAGAAGTTTTTGCCGATGTCCTGGATCAGAAAGGTCATGGCGCCGGGAAGCACCCAGCGATAGCCGAACCATGCTCCGGCGAGAAACAGCCCGACGGTTGCGACCATGAAGGGGACGACGTACTTCTTCTCGTTGCGCGTACATGCCGGGGGAGATGAAGAGCCAGATCTGGTAGAGGACGAATGGGCTGGCAATGATGATGCCGACGACGACCGAGGTCTTGATGACAAAGTTGAGCGCGTCGGTGGGGTGAGTCATGGTCATCTTGAGGCCGATATTGACCAGAGGACGCTGGATGTACTCGATGAGGCGCACGTGGAAGATGTAGGCGATGACGACGCCGACGGCAACCCAGGCGACGGAGTGGATGAGGCGCTTGCGGAGCTCGGTGAGATGCTCCATCAGGCTCATGCCGGGGAGCTCGGCGCGGTCGGTGACAGCTTTGCGCGCCCTGTCGATAGGATCGAGATCAACCACGCTGGGTGGCCTCGCTGGTTGCGGCATCGGCTGGAACAGACTCAGGATCGGCGACGTGGGGGATGGAGTTGAGTACGGGAGAGAGAGGGGAGTTGCTGACGGGAAGGCCGGTGGAGGGTGGCATGAGATTGAGATCGCCTGAGGTGGCGATGGGCAGCGGCTCGGGGATCAGCGGCTGTTCGTGCGGAAGGCCTGTAACGAACTGCTCTTCCTCAGCGGAGGTGGCAGGAGTCGCGACGGTGCTCTCCGCGCCGTCGGTAATAGCTGGTGTGGCAGGAGCGGCAGCCTGCATCGCTTCGATTTTTTTCCGCTGCTCCTCCTGGTCGGCGACGCGGAGCTCGTCTTCCATCTGCATGCGGAACTCGTTGGATGCGCGGCGGAACTCCGCCATCAATTTCCCCAGCTGGCGGGCGAGCTCGGGCAGCTTCTTCGGCCCGAAGAGAAGCAGGGCGAGGAAGACGAGGATGGCGCTGTCCTGAAAGCTAGGCATAAGTCAGTCCCATGATACGGCTTACGTGGTAGGGGAACAAATAGATGGAGGGGGCCGGTACTGATGTAAAATTTCTGTTGAAGGACTGCGCGAGCTGCTGAAGTGATTTAGCAACCAGCGCATCATTTTGGATGCGATCAGCGTCTAATCATCGTAGGAACGGCTAACGGCCGTGAGTACAGAAGTGACAGGAGTTGCAACATCCCCGTGGGTTGGGTGCAGGTTTTAGAGCCGGCACAGTGAATCCACTGCAACTTGAGCGGTGCATGCTTTCAACATCCCCGTCTCAGAGGCGAAAAGACGGTTCCCGCGATAGGGGGGAGCCAGACGACCTTTGTGAGACTGAAGGCGGAGTACTTTGAACGGACTAATGGATATCGCTTCAGCTGCGGCTGTGGCGGAGAGTGATGCGGCGACGCGTTTGAGCGCTGCAACGTGTTCTTTAGATAACTACCTCGCGCAGCCAGACCACACGATGGAAGCTCGTATTGCAGCGGCGCGTGCCACGCTGGGAACCGACGTCGTTTTGCTGGGGCATCACTATCAGCGCGATGAGGTGATCCGGTTTGCGGACTTTACCGGTGACAGCTATAAGCTGTCGAAGATCGCGTCCGAGACGAACGCAAAGTACATGCTGTTTTGCGGCGTGCACTTTATGGCCGAGACGGCCGATGTGCTGGGGCGACCGTGGCAGCAGGTGATTCTGCCGGACCTGAACGCAGGCTGCTCGATGGCCGACATGGCGGAGATTGGACAGGTAGAAGACTGCTGGGATTCGCTGGTGCGTGCCGGAATTTCTGAGAGTTCGGGTGGGTTGATTCCGCTGACGTATATGAACTCGGCTGCTGCGATTAAGGGATTCTGCGGCAGGCATGGCGGGCTGGTGTGCACCTCGTCGAACGCTCGTGGAGCCTTTGAGTGGGCGTTTGCGCGTGCGGAGAAGATCTTGTTTCTGCCGGATCAACATCTCGGGCGAAACACTGCGTTTGCCATGGGGATTCCGCTGAGCGAGATGGTGGTGTGGGATCCCTATCAGATCAATGGTGGGCTAAGTCCGGAGCGGCTGAAGGCGGCGAAGGTGATTCTGTGGAAGGGGCATTGCTCCGTGCATCAGCGATTTCTGCCCGAGCACGTCGATCGCGTGCGCCGCGAACATCCGGAGATGCAGGTGATCGTGCATCCGGAGTGCCGCTGGGAGGTGTGCCAGAAGGCCGATGCGATCGGTTCGACGGAGCGGATCATCGAGGTAATTGAAAAATCTCCGGAGGGTTCGAGCTTTGCTGTGGGTACGGAGATTCACCTGGTCAATCGCCTGGCGAATCGGTTTGCGCCGCTCGGTAAGCGAGTGATGACGCTCGATGACTCGGGATGTCTGTGCACGACGATGTACCGCATCTCGCCGCAACATCTGGCCTGGGCGCTGGAAAATCTGGTGGAAGGGCGAGTTGTGAATCGCATCAAGGTGGATGATGATGTGAAGCAGTGGGCGCGAGTCGCACTGAACCGAATGCTGGAGATCAGGATCGTGAGTAAGACGTTTACGTTGAGTGAAGCGCAGACGCTGTTGCCGGTGGTGGAAGCCCTGCTGCGCAAGGCACAGACGGCGGGAGCGCGGGCGAGCGAACTGGAGCATGAGATGCAGCAGTTGAGCCATCGAATCTTTCTCTCCGGCGGCATGCATGTTGATGTCAGCGTAGCGGCGCGTCGCCGTGCAGAGCGCGATAAAGCGGTTCAGGAGACGAAGGATACTCTTGCCGAGATCGACTCCATCGGGGTGGAGGTGAAAGATCTGGAGCAGGGGCTGCTCGATTTTCCTTCGGTGATGGACGGAAGATCGGTTCTGCTGTGCTGGAAGCTGGGCGAGCCTGCGATTGCCCATTGGCATACCGAGGAGGAGGGGTTTGCTGGACGCAAGCCCCTGGATTCGCGGTTCGGTAAAACAGAACGGTTGAACTGATGAGAACGGTACACCTGACCAGAGAATCAAATCTCTGCCAAAGACCATAGCTGAAATCAGGATATGCTTGGGCAAGCAGCGGACAAGGACAGGCTATATGGCATTCTCAAACGCGAAGAAAATCTTGACGATCGGCTCTGCTTCCGGGAGTTTAAAGCTGCTGCTGGCGACGGCTTCCTTTACTCGTCCCAGGTATCGGGCCATCAGCCTCGGGCTTCTGCGGCCGTTCGTCTCTGACGGCGAACTCCCTATCCGATACCAGTGCTACGGGCGTCGCCTCACCATGTTTCTGCGCACCCCAAAACTGTTGAGCGATCTTCAGGGCGCTCTCGAGCTCGCTGCGCACGACGCGTATCATCTTGACCCTGACTTCCGGCCCGATCTCGTGATCGACGGTGGAGGAAATATCGGCCTGTTCACGCTCCGTGCGGCTGCCCTTGCGTCATCGAGCAACTCTCCGGCAAAGTTCGTCATCTGCGAACCGATGGAGCACAACATCCGGCAGATTCAGAAGCATCTTGAGGTCAACCGGATAAGCGCCGAGATTGTACGTGGTTGCATCGGTGGCACTCCCGGGACGATACAGTTCTACTGCAGGGAGTCGATCGATAGCAGCTTCGACCCTACGAAACCCTACGATAGTGTGATCGATAGCCCGGTATATCGTTTACAGGATGTGATCGGCTCGACTTCTGCGAAACGAATTCTGATCAAGCTCGATATTGAAGGAATGGAGCTGGAGGCACTCTCAGCTTTCGTTCCGAGTGAGCGAAGACCGGTGCTTGTCGTGGGTGAACTTCACGATGTTCCTGTCGACGGTCCGGCGATGGAGCAATCTTCGAGAAGCATGGATGGACGTATGAGCTGGGTGAGGTGGCGGATGGCCAGGCGATCTTCCGTGCCTGCTCTCCCGCAGCGCTTCCTCTGCTTCCTTCCATGGCTTCAGAGAAAAGACGAGTAGTTTCTCAAAAGGTTGCATAAATAAGAGCGGCTCATGATCGAGCCGCTCTTTTATTCTTCGAACGTCTATTTCTGTTGTGGCTGCTGCGAAGGCTGAGGAGCGTCCACCTTGCGGGGCATTGGCGTCTGGTTTGCCGCCGGGGTTCCACTGTGGCTTCCAGTTGGTGTTGGCGAGCCAGCGGATGGGGCCGACCATCGAAGTGATGGCCTGGGTCATGTGGGAGAAGTCGATCGTGCTGAGTTCGTCGCTGGGCTGGTGGTAGTCCTTGTGCAGGCCGAAGCTGGAGACGGTGTGGGCGACGATACCCTGGTGCGCGAGCGCGTAGTTATCGGATCGCTGAAAGAAGTTCTGCGCAGGGTGCGGGTCGTTGACCAGATGGGCGCCATGTTTGGCGAGTTCAGGGCCGAGGTTGGAGCGTTCGAAGCCGGTGAGCCAGAGCGTTCCGGCGGGGACCGCTGGGTCGGGCCGGCCGATCATCTCGAACTCGAGGTTGGCGACGATGCTGGTGAGCGGGACCGGCGGGTGCGCGAGGAAGGCGCGGTTGCCAAAGCCACCAATCTCTTCCGAGCCGAAGAGTGCGAAGACGATGGTGCGACGCGGGCGCGGGCCGGCAGGCGAGGATGCGGGCCAGGGTGAGAACGGCAGTTGTGCCGGAGGCATCATCGTCGGCGCCGTTGTAGTTGGTGTCGCCCGCCGCGTTGGCAGGGCCAATGCCGAGGTGGTCGAGGTGCGCGGTCAGCAGAACGACCTCATTCGGCAACGTACTGCCGCGCAGAATGCCGATCGCGTTCCATGTCTCTTTGCGGGGCACATCCTGAAACTTCGAGAGACGCTGCTGGATCCTCTCGGGCAACGGGTCGGGAAGCGCGATCTTCTGCAGAAAGGTGCCGTTCTCGCCTCCGGGTTCGAGGCCGAGCGACTGCAGCTGGGCGGCGACGAAGAGGGCTGCGATGTGCTCGTCGCGTGTAGCCGAGCCGCGACCGTGAAGCTCGTCGTCGGCCAGAAAGTTCATATCTGCGTGAACTTCATGTTCGAGCGTTGCCGTTTCTCGAGCCGATGCGTCGAATGAGTGGGGTTGTTGACCGTTAGCCCTGGAGACGAACAGGAGAGAGGCCACAAGTGCGACCGTGAGCAGGCGGTGCAGGTCTTTCGAAGAGTACATCTGGCAGATTATAGAGGAACGGCGATTGAAGTAGTCTTGAAGGGCACCGGCTGCTGAGAATTCAGAATATGAGGCTTGAAGTGATGAAACGATTGGGTAAGGTGCGATGGTGGGTGGCGATCGCAGTTGCCGTGGTGTTGCCGGGCCTCACAGGCTGCGGCGGCTTCTTCCCTCCGATTAATGGCGGAAGCTCGGGCGGAGGAGGAGCCAGTGGGAACCGTGTGTACATCGCGAATCAGGCGGCGAGTTCGATTGGCGCATTTACAGTGGGAACGGGAACTCTGACTACGGTCAACAACTCTCCGGTGGCATTTTGACGTACAAGCCGATTTCGATGGTGGTGACACCGAATAATGCATTTCTGTACGTGGGAGCGGCAACAGGAGTCTTCGTCTATTTCATCAACTCCGATGGTTCGTTAACGACGCCAAGTACCGGCGCACAGCCCGCCGGCGTGTTTGCGACGGCGATGACGGTCTCGCCCGACGGGCAGTGGCTGATTGTGCTCGATGGCACAACGCAGCAGCTCGATATCTTTCAGATCAACGCGACCACCGGCGCCCTGTCATCGGTGACGGCGCCGGCAACCTACTCGATTACCTCGGGCGTTTGGCAGCCAAGCGCGGTGCACATCTCGTCCGACGGAACACTGATCTTTGCAGCGCTCGGAACAGGCGGCGATGCCGTCTTCACGTTCAACACGACGACCGGAGTTGCGGCGAGCAGCCAGATTCTTTCAACCGGAAACACAGCGACAGGCGACTACGCACTGGCGATCAGCGCAAACACGGCCTATCTCTACATCGCACGAAGCGGCACCAACGGCGGAGTCGCAGTCTTCAGCATCGGATCAGCCGGGGCGTTGACCCCGGTCAGCGGTACTCCGTTTGCGGCAGGCAACGGAACCTTTTCTGTTCTGCTGGACCCGACCGGAACCTACGTCTACGCGGCGAATCGCACGGATGGAACGGTCTCCGGGTACACCATCGTGGCTGGGGCAACGCCGGCGGCGTTGTCTCTCACCCCGTTGAGCGGATCTCCTTATGCGAGCGGGTCGGGTGTTCAGTCCCTCGGAATCGATTCCTCAGGCAAGTATCTGTTGGCGGGTGCGGTTGCCGGAGCGCCGGACCTTACGATGTACAGCTTCGATATCACGACGCCGGGAAAACTCGATCCGGCAACCAGCGTTGCGACCGGTGTTGATCCGGCGGGTGCGGTCGCTATCGCACTAACGCACTAACCCACGAACTCACTAGGGGCCGATACTTCTTTGAGTAGTGTCCGTCGAATTGCCATGCACCTCTGCAGGATCTTTCCTCATCGCCAGTAGAATGGAGGAAGTGGTGCGCACTGTGCTGGGGAGTTCTTCGGTCATCATCTCTTCGTCTCGACAATTCGATCTACGGCACAGGGTCTCGCGGATTGCTGTTCGTGTGGTGTTGTCGGCGTGCGTGATCCTCGGGCTTGACGGCTGCTCCCATCTGCATCCGAAGCCCCCTGCCGAGTATGTGTATGTCACCGCGAAGCAGACCTTCCTGCGAGATCGCGTGGCGGCAGTATCGAATCGTACCGCGACGGTGGACAATGGCGACAAGCTGCAGGTCCTTGAGCATGGGCGCCGTTTCGTGCGTGTGCAGACGGATAAGGGTGAGCAGGGATGGATCGACGAGAAGGTCGTTGCCACCCAGGATGTCTTCAATCAGTTTGAAAAGCTGAAGCAGGGTCACAAGGACGATCCGACGGTCGCCTCTGCGGTGGTGCGGGACGACGTCTACATGCACTCGAACCCCGGCCGCGATACCGAGCGCTTCTACCGGCTGGCCGAAGGCGAAAAGTTGAAGCTGCTGACGCGGGCGACACTACTGAAGCCGCTGCCACCGGGAACCCGAGTGGCGAAGGCTGTGCCTCCTCCTGCAGTCAAGGGAGCGAAGCCAGGTGCGGCAGCGGCGGCAGATGTGCCCGAGCCTCCTGCGATGGAGGATTGGTGGCTGGTGCGCGACTCGAAGGGCAACACCGGCTGGCTCTACAGCCGAATGATGGACGTGGACGCCCCCGATGCGATCACGCGCTATTCGGAGGGCCAGCGAGTTGTAGGCGCGTATGTTCTGACGACGGTGAATGATCCTGAGGCCGACCAGGACAACAAGGACATTCCCATCTACGTCACCGTGCTGAGCCCCTACAAAGCAGGTCTGACCTACGACTTCGACCAGGTGCGCGTGTTTACCTGGAACGTGAAGAAGCATCGTTACGAGACGGGCTTTCGCGACAAGAATATCGAAGGATATCTGCCTGTCACGGTAAAGATGGCGGCCGATCCGTATGGAAGATCTCCGACGGCGACCACGCCTGCGCCAACATTCTCCTACCGCGTGTTGGCTGATGACGCTGGCCCGGTCATTCCTGACCCGGTGACGGGAGCAATCGTCCCGGCGAAGACGATTCTGAAGACGTACCGGCTTGAGAGCAATGTGGTTCGGCGGGTGATTGCGCCAGGTACGCCGACAGGCGGCGAGGCTCGTCCCGCGCCAACCGAAGCGAAGAAGAAAGACACCAAGCCGCAACGTCAGGCGAAGAAGCGGCACTAGCTCTCCCGAGCTTCAGGCCTCGAGTATTAGGCGTAGAAGCTCGCAATCGTCTCGACCACCGTCTCCTGCTCATCTTCACGCAACTCCGAGTACATCGGCAGCGCTAACACCTCGTGTGAAGCCACTTCGCTGATGGGGAAATCGCCTTGTTTGTACCCAAGATCCGCAAGGCTGACCTGCAGATGCAGCGGCACCGGGTAGTAGATCTCGCTTCCGATCCGGCGGTCGGTGAGGTATTGACGCAGCTCGTCGCGGCGAGGCGCACGGATCACGTACTGGTGGAAGACGTGGCCAGCGCGCGGATCGGTGAAGGGAAGGACAACGCCATCTTTTACGGTCGCGGCGGCGAGGTTGGCCTTGCGGAAGAGCTGGTCATAGCGCGTGGCGATATCCCGTCGCTGCTGGTTCCACGTTGGCAGGTAGCGCAGCTTCACCTCGAGCACCGCGGCCTGCAGGCTGTCGAGGCGGGAGTTCCAGCCAATCTCGTCGTGATAGTAGCGCCGTCGCATGCCGTGGGCGCGCAACACACGAGCGTGGTCGTCGATTGCAGCTGACGTCGTCGTCACGAGGCCCGCGTCGCCCATGGCGCTGAGATTTTTGGTTGGATAGAAGCTGAAGGCAGCCGCATCGCCCAGCGCGCCGGCGGGAGTTCCATTCCACGTAGCGCCGAAGGCCTGCGCGGCGTCTTCGATCAGCAGCAGGTTGTGGCGTTGTTTCAGCTGCGCAAACGCATCCCAATCAGCACATTGCCCGTAGAGATGAACTGGCAGGATGGCTTTCACCTTTGCGCCGGCTGCAGAGCGCAGCACCTCTTCAACAGCCGCAGCCGAAAGATTGAAGGTAGCCGGATCGATATCGGCCAGCACCGGCTGTGCGCCGCAACGCAGGATCGCGCTGACGCTCGCGAAGAAGCTGAACGGCGTTGTCACCACAGCGTCGCCGGGCCCCACGTTGGCCGCTGCCAATGCCAGCCATATCGCGTCCGTGCCGCTCGCGCAGCCAATGGCATGGGGCACAGAACAGGCTTTCGCGGCAGCCTGTTCGAAACTGGTCACCTGCGGCCCGAGAATAAAACGTTGCGAGTCGCACACAGCCTCAATGGCGTCGAGCAACTCCTGTCGAAGGCCAGCAAACTGGCGGGAAAAATCAAGCATCTGAACGGGTTGCGGGTTACTTATCTGCACATCTGTCATGGTATATCGCCCATGTGGCCGGGTGCAGACTCTCATTACGCCTTGGGGTACGTCTAACAGGCCGGGAATCATCTCACGTAGCCACAACTGGCGAGTGCGCATCTCCCGAGTTGATAATTGCCGCGGATGCTCGTATCGTTGTCATTCTTAGCTTCAGGCTCAGTTCGTCAGCAGGCTGAGATTTCTTCTGAAGTCGATGGACCACGGCAGAACGTTATGGAACGGTAAACGAATACAGTTAAGGAGATCGGCACCATGGAATCAAAGCCGGCACAGAACATTCAGGATACTTTTCTCAATACAGTGCGAAAAGATAAGAGTCCGATCACGATCTACCTGGTAAGCGGCGTCAAGCTGACAGGCAAGATTCGGTCGTTCGATAAATACTCGGTGCTGCTCGAAAACAACAGCCAGGAGCAGCTGATCTTCAAGCATGCGATCTCGACGGTGGTCAGTGGGCGAGCCGGCGTGCACGGAGAGATGCGGACGGATGGAAAGCCGGAGATTCGGGCGGCGGTCAGCTCCGCGCCTGCTGTCGCGGCCGTACCAGAGGCAAACGGAACGCAAGGCCGTTAGCCATTGACAACGGAAGGTAAGAACAAAAAGACGGTGCGACGCAGTCTGGTTGCAGCACAGGAAGAAGTTGTGCGCCAGGCACAACGCGGCCTGCCACAGGCGGAGCGTGCCGTTCTGGTTGCGGTGGAGTTCACCGGTGAGCGACGCAAGCTAACCGTTGCGGCGCGTCTGGCGCGGAATGCCGCGGCGGTGTCGGCCGGGACCGCGCTCGAAGAGAAGTCCGGCCCACAATCAGCCAAGCCGAAGCAAGCTGCGGATCTGGACTTCGATGCGTCGCTGGCGGAGTTTGAAGAGCTTGCCCGCAGTGCCGGGGCAGAGGTCGTCGCGACGTTGATTCAGCGTCGTCCACGGCCCGATCCCGCAACGCTGGTCGGCGGCGGCAAACTGGAGGAGATTGAAGGCGTGATCGCCTCGACCGGGGCCGATCTGGTGCTGTTCGACCACGACCTGACGCCTTCGCAACTGCGAAATCTTGAAGCCCGGCTGCCCTGCCGCGTCATCGACAGGACGCAGCTCATTCTGGACATCTTTGCCCGTCACGCCAGAACTCGCGAGGGCCAGTTGCAGGTGGAGCTGGCGCAACTGGAGTATCAACTGCCGCGGCTGGCCGGACGCGGCAAGACGATGTCCCAGCTTGGCGGCGGAATTGGAACACGCGGACCTGGCGAAACGCAGTTGGAGACCGACCGCCGCAAGATCAACCTCCGTATCGACCATGTCAAGGAGCAGTTGGAGTCGGTGCGGCGCATTCGCCGTCAGCAGCGGCAACGGCGAGAGGCAGTGCCGGTCCCCGTAGTTGCGTTAGTCGGTTACACGAATGCAGGAAAGAGCACGTTGTTCAACGCACTGACCGAAGCCGGTGTGTTGGAGTCGTCACGAATGTTCGCGACGCTCGACCCCAAGCTGCGGCAGTTGCAGCTTCCCTCGCGCAGAAAGATTTTGCTATCGGATACGGTGGGTTTCATTCGCAATCTGCCGCATACGCTGGTCACCAGCTTCCGCGCCACGCTCGAAGAGGTGGAGCGCGCCGAACTGCTGTTGCATATTCGCGATGCTTCCAGCCCGATGGTCGACGAGCAGAAGGCGCAGGTGCAGAAGGTGCTCGCCGAACTGGACGTCTCAAAGAAACTCGTCATCGAAGTGCTCAACAAGATCGATCTCATCCCTGATGGCGAAGCGATGCCGATGGGAGCTCCGGGAAGCATCGCGGTCTCCGGTTTAAAGAAGCTCGGACTCGACCATCTGTTGTCTGCCATCGATACCGCTCTGGTAGCCGACCCGGTGATCGAGATGCAGTTCCGTCTGCCGCAGTCAGAGGGAGCAATATTAGCTGCCTTAGAGGCCGGGGCGATTACGGAAGGGAAGCGGTTCGAGGGAAATCTGGCGTATGTCACGGCGCGCGGACCGGCATCCTTGCTCAACCGGTACAGAAGGTTTCGGGAGCGCGCCTGAAGGCGTCCTTAACTAGCATAGGCCGCCTGAAGGGGAGCGGAGGTGGTGTCCCCAATCACGCGACCTATGTGACCCAGATAGTAGGGTCCAGGTAGTGACTAATAGTCTAGTCCTTTGCAAGGGGAAGTCAAAGGCAATTTCCGTGTTTAAATTGGTGAACTTCGAGCGCGAAATCTCCGCGGATCGATCGTTCCCTCGGTCATTCGTCGATCACTCCCGGGATAGTTGCGAGCATCGGCCGAAGCTGGACGATTATCGTCTGTGGCTTGGTTGACACTCGCGCAATTGCTTTGCTAAAACTAGGTGTACCTCGCATTTTCACGCACAGCCTTCACCTGCGCTATCAGTAACAAAATCAAGCCGCGTGAGGGCAGCGGACGACAGGACTTCCAACCGGCTTCAGCCGACCCCATTCATGGACCAGATACTCACTGAACTCGGTGGACTTGTGCTCGGCTCTGTGCCGACGATCATCCTATTTCTTTTATTGGTAGTAGCTTACGGCCTGCTGGTTCGCCGTCCGCTCGACCGCATCCTGGCGGAGCGCCGTGCGCGCACCTCGGGCGCCGTAGAGCAGGCGCGCAGTGCCATCGCCAAGGCAGAGTCCGAAACGACCACCTACGAAGATAAGCTTCGAGCAGCCAGGGCAGAGATATTCCAGCTGCGCGACCAGAAGCTGAAGCAGTGGCAGGCAGAGCGCGAGGCGGCTCTTGCCCAGGTAAGACAGCACACCCAGGAACGCGTTCGTGGAGCCCGCCAGGAGATCGAGCAGGGCGCACAGGATGCGAGACTCCAGATCGTAAAGTCGAGCGATGACTTGAGTTCGCGAATCCTCAACGCAGTGTTGCCAGCCGGCGTTCGCCCAGCGGAGGTCGCAAAGTGAACCCTCTTCGGATGAACTCCAGACTCAAGAGGCTCCTGCCCGGACTGTTAGTGGCCGCGTTATTGTTTGCGCCGGTTCCTCATGCAAAAGCGCAGGAGGCACCTTCTGCCAGCGGACAGGTAAGCACGTCAGACGCGCAGTCGCCTGAGAAGAACAAGCAGGAAGCAGACGAAAACGACGAGTATCTCCACTCGCCGGCGGTTCGTAAGTTCGGATCTATATTCGGCTTGAACGCCGAGCAGGCCGCCACTGCGTTTTCCGTTGTAAACTTCGCTGTTCTGGCCATCCTGGTGGGTTGGTTTCTCGTCAAGACGCTGCCCAAGACCTTCCGCAACCGCAACACCGCAATCCAGAAAGATCTCGTGGACGCACGCACAGCTACAGAAGAGGCAAGTGCGCGGCTGAGCAGTGTGGAAGATCGCCTCAGCAAGCTGGATAGTCAGATCTCCGCCATGCGCGCTCAGGCCGAGAAGGACTCCGCGCACGACGAGCAACGCATCAAGGCCAGTGTCGAGGAAGACAAGCAGAAGATCCTCGCCGCAGCCGAGCAGGAGATCACCGCCGCAACCGCTCTGGCGCATCGGCAGCTTCAGCAGTACGCCGCCGAGCTGGCAATCGACCAGGCAGCCCATAAGCTGATCGTCACTGCAGAGACGGATCGCCTCCTCGTGCAGAGCTTCGCACGCCGTCTGATGGGCGACGACTCGAAGGAAGGGCAAAACTAATGTCTGTCCTTTCGCTTCGCTACGCCCATGCCTTCGCCTCTGTCGCTGCCTCGTCGCATCTGGATACAGCAGCGGCTCAGCAACAGTTGAACGACTTCAGCGGCACCCTCGCGGGCAGCCGCGAGCTGCGCGAAGTCCTGATGAACCCCTCTATCGCCACGGACCAGAAGTTGAAGGTTCTTGACGCGATCGCCGGGCGCATCGGCATGTTCCCGCAGGTTCGCAACTTCCTCGCCGTCATCATGGACCACCAGCGCCTCGCCGAGCTGAACGAGATCCTCGCCGAGTATCACGCCGTTGCTGACGAGCAATCTCAGATGGCCGAGGCTGAGATCACCAGCGCCCGTCCATTGAACGATCAGGATCGCGCCGAACTCGAAGCCCAGGTTTCAAAGCTCGCCGGCGGCAGTATTCGAGCCACATACCATCAGGACGCAACCCTGCTCGGCGGCGTCGTCGTTCGCATCGGATCGAAGGTGTACGACGGCTCCATCCGCGCGCAGTTGCAGCAGTTGAAGCAAAAGCTTGTGAACGCGTAAAGTTCTTCGCTGGAAACAGCGCTAGTTTTCAGATTTTTGAATCGAGTAGAAGGAAGACATGGCACAGATCAAGGCAGATGAAATAACCGAGCTGCTTCGCCAGCAGATTGAAAACTTCGAGCAGCGCATCCAGGTCGACGAGGTCGGCACCGTCATCTCCCTCGGCGACGGAATCGCCCGCGTCCACGGCCTCGACAAGGTCATGGCCGGCGAACTCATCGAGTTCCCCCACGGCATTGCCGGACTCGCCATGAACCTCGACGAAGATCAGGTCGGCGCCGTCCTCCTGGGCGACTACACCGAGATCAAGGAAGGCGACTCCGTCAAGCGCACCGGCAAGATCATGTCCGTGCCCGTCGGCGAAGCTCTCATCGGCCGCGTCGTCAACGCGCTCGGCCAGCCCATCGACGACAAGGGCCCCATCAACACCGACAAGTTCCTGCCCGTCGAGCGTCTCGCTCCTGGCGTCATCGATCGCCAGTCTGTCCGCGAGCCCATGGCCACCGGCATCAAGGCCATCGACACCATGATTCCCATCGGCCGCGGCCAGCGCGAGCTGCTCATCGGCGACCGCCAGACCGGCAAGACCGCCATCGCGCTCGACACCATCATTAACTCCGCGAAGAACAACCTGATCTGCATCTATTGCGCCATCGGCCAGAAGCGCAGCTCGGTTGCTCAGGTCGTCCAGACCCTCGAAGAGCACGGCGCGATGGCCTACACCATCGTCGTCGCGGCCACTGCATCCGAGCCCGCTCCGATGCAGTACCTCGCTCCCTTCGCCGCCACCGCCATGGGCGAGTACTTCCGCGACAACGGCAAGCATGCCCTCGTCATCTACGACGATCTCTCCAAGCACGCCGCCTGCTACCGCGAGATCTCGCTCCTGCTCCGCCGTCCGCCAGGCCGCGAAGCCTATCCCGGCGACGTCTTCTATCTGCACTCGCGTCTGCTCGAGCGCAGCTCCAAGGTCTCGGACAAACTCGGCGGCGGCTCACTCACCGCGCTCCCCATCATCGAGACCCAGGCCGGTGACGTCTCCGCCTACATTCCGACCAACGTCATCTCGATCACCGACGGCCAGATCTTCCTCGAGACTGACCTCTTCAACTCGGGCGTCCGTCCTGCCGTCAACGTCGGTCTCTCGGTCTCGCGCGTCGGCTTCTCTGCGGCAATCAAGGCGACCAAGCAGGTTGGTGCAACGCTGAAGCTTGACCTCGCCCAGTATCGCGAGCTTGCGGCCTTCTCGCAGTTCGGCTCGGATCTCGACAAGGTTACGCAGCAGCAGCTCAACCGTGGCCAACGTCTCACGGAGTTGCTGAAGCAGCCGCAGTTCCAGCCGCTCACGGCAGAGAAGCAGGTTGCGATTCTCTTTGCTGGCGTCAACGGCCTTCTCGACGATGTGGAAGTGAAGGATCTGCGCGCCTTCGAGGACGGCTTCTATCCGTATCTCGAATCGGCACAGGCGTCGATCCTCACCGACATCGCCACAAAGAAGGCTCTCGACGACGACATCAAGAAGCGCCTGACGGATGCGATCAAAGAGTACAAGGCAACTTCCTCGCCGATCGCGCTGACAAGAACAAGCAACAGAAAGAGACGGCTGCGGCTAAGGCGTAGCCGGAAAACCATGGCAAACGTACTCGATCTACGGCGACGCATCCGCAGTGTGAAGAACACGCGGCAGATCACCAAGGCCATGAAGATGGTCTCGGCGGCCAAGCTGCGCCGCGCGCAGGAGCGCGCGATGCTGGCGCGGCCTTACGCGCAGATGATCTCCAACGTGCTTGAGTCACTCGTCCGCCGCACCGACCTCTACGACGACGAATCCGGCGACGTGCTGCATCCGCTGCTGGTCGAGCGCGAAGAGAAGAACGTTCTCGTCATCGTCGTCGCCGGGGACAAAGGATTCGCTGGCGCATTCAACTCAAACATCGTCAAGGCGGCGCAGAACTTCGTCGATGCGCGTCGCGCCCAGGGGCAGAACGTCGATATCGAGCCAGTCGGCCGCAAGGCGCGCGATACCTTCCGCAAGCGATATCCGGCTGCCGTTTACGAGAAGACGGAAGAGCACTACGACAACGATCTCGCCACCCACTACGAGATCATTCGTCACCGCGCCCAGCCGGTCGAGGTCACAGGCGACCATCCGACGATTCTGCTTGAAGATCGACATCGACGAAGTAAGCGATATGGCCCGTTCGATCGTCGAGCGCTACACCCGCGCTGAGATCGACTCGGTCTACGTCGTCTACAACGAGTTCAAGTCCGTCATCTCGCAGCGCGTCGTCGTCGAAAAGCTTCTGCCGATTCGCAAGCTCGGCTCGCACGAGATCACGGTTGCCGAAGAGATGACCGAAGAGCAGAAGGAAGCCGCAGGCCACGCCGCCAAGACCGCGGGCATCAGCCTCACACCGCCGCCCGAGGAGTCGGCCTTTGAGAGCGAGGCGAAGAAGTTTGGTACTGCCGAGGTCGACTACATCTTCGATCAGTCGCCGGAGCGGCTGTTCCGCCACCTTATGCCGCGGTACATCACGACCCAGATCTTTCATGCGTTTCTTGAGAGTGTCGCTGCCGAGCACGCAGCACGCATGACGGCGATGGATTCGGCGACAAGCAATGCAGGAGACATGATCGACGCGCTCTCGCTCACGATGAACCGTGTGCGGCAGGCGGCGATTACGAAGGAAATTATTGAGATCGTGAGTGGCGCAGCCGCTCTGTAAGTAACAGGCAACTGCGGAGACGAAAGAGACCTATGGCAGAGAACATTGGAAAAGTAATTTCGATCAGCGGCCCGGCCGTTGACGTTCAATTTGAAGAGTCGAAGATGCCCCCCATCTTCCAGGCCCTCCGCATCGTCAGCGAAGGCTTCGACGTTCCCACCCCTCTCGATGTCGTCGTCGAGGTGCAGCAGCACCTTGGCGAAGGCCGCGTGCGCTGCATCGCCATGGTTGCGACCGAAGGCATGGTTCGCGGCATGAAGGCGATCGATACCGGCGCGGGCATCACGGTTCCCGTAGGCCGCGAGACACTGGGCCGCGTGCTGAACGTGCTGGGCCAGCCGGTGGACGAGCTTGGCCCCGTCAACGCCAAGGTGCATCTGCCCATTCACCGCCAGGCTCCTGCGTTCGACGAGCAGTCGACGCAGCGAAGAGATGTTCGAGACCGGCATCAAGGTCATCGATCTCATCCAGCCATTTTTGAAGGGCGGCAAGATCGGCCTCTTCGGCGGCGCCGGCGTCGGCAAGACCGTCATCATTCAGGAGCTCATCAACAACGTTGCGACCAAGCACGGTGGATTCTCCGTCTTCGCCGGCGTCGGCGAGCGTACCCGCGAGGGCAACGACCTCTGGATGGAGTTTCAGGAGTCGGGCGTTATCGATCTGAAGGATCTGCCCAAGAGCAAAGCGACGCTTGTCTACGGTCAGATGACCGAGCCGCCAGGGGCGCGTCTTCGCGTGGCGCTGACCGGCCTCACCGTTGCCGAACACTTCCGCGACGAAGAGGGTGCCGACACGCTGCTCTTCATCGACAACATCTTCCGCTTTACGCAGGCCGGTTCTGAGGTCTCCACGCTGCTCGGCCGTATGCCGTCGGCCGTAGGCTACCAGCCGAACCTCGCCACCGAGATGGGCGAACTGCAGGAGCGCATCACCTCCACCAAGAAGGGCTCGATCACGTCGGTGCAGGCCGTCTACGTGCCCGCTGACGACCTGACCGACCCGGCGCCCGCGACGACGTTCGCTCACCTCGACGCGACCACCGTGCTCTCGCGTCCTTTGTCGGAGCTTGGCATCTATCCCGCCGTCGATCCTCTGGCTTCCACCTCGCGCATTCTCGCTCCGCGCGTCGTCGGTCAGGAGCACTACGACGTCGCCCAGGGCGTGAAGAAGATTCTGCAGCGCTACAAGGACCTGCAGGACATCATCGCCATCCTCGGTATCGACGAGCTCTCGGAAGAGGACAAGACGACGGTCGCCCGTGCCCGCAAGGTGCAGCGCTTCCTCTCGCAGCCCTTCCACGTGGCCGAGATCTTCACCGGCATCCCCGGCGCCTACGTGAAGGTCGAGGACACCGTTCGCAGCTTCCGCGAGATCATCGAAGGCAAGCACGACGACATCCCCGAGCAGGCCTTCTACCTGAAGGGCGGCATCGAAGATGTTCTCAAGGCTGCCGAGAAGATGAAGCAGATGGTATAGCGTTTTGTTAAGGGCACGGCTTCGGCTGTGCCGCAAGAACCTGTTAGCTTTTGAAATATCTCGGCTTTAGCAGGGCGACAAAGAAGCTGTTACATTTTGAAAGGGCTTTAGCCGCGCCGCCAGCAACAGTCAAGCAATAAAGGGGCTTTAACCCCTGAGGTACAGATGGCAGATACATCACAATCCGAACTGTTGACAGTACGGCTCGTCACGCCGGACCGCATCCTGCTCGATGCGACGGCGGCGTCAGTCGAGCTGCCGGCGATGTCGGGCTATATGGAAGCGCTCTACGGTGCAGCACCTCTGCTCGCAGAGCTTGGCGCAGGCGAGGTAAGGCTGCACGGCGGCACCTCGGGCGACCAGAAGTTCTTCGTTGCCTGGGGCTTCGTGGAGGTTCTTCCCGAGCGCGTGACCATCCTCGCCGAGACCGCGATGCATCCCAACGAGATCGACCGCGCTGAGGCCCAGAAGGAGCTTCAGGAGGGCGAGAAGCTCTGGCAGGAGGCTGGCGACGACGGTGAGAAGTACGATGAAGCCAACGCCGTCACCCGCCAGGCCGAAGAGAAGATCGCCTCAGCCGACGGCAAGAGCAGCTAATCCCAACTCACAGACCCAGGAAGCCGCCCCAAACCGGGGCGGCTTCGCTGTTTTGTGGAAAAAGCCAAAAATATAGTTAAAAGAAGTGGCATGTTTTCGCTTCTGGAAAACGGTCATCAAAACGCCACGTTTCGCCAGCAATCCACCACGATCCGACCACAAAAAAACCACGTTCTGCACCCGCTTTTTCTAAAAGACCCTCAAAAACAGCAGCAAAACAACAAAACCCCGGCTCACACCGGGGTCTCATTTTTTTCTCAAAACAACAACTCTGTCTAAGACTTTTTTTTCGCCTTGGCAGTGCTCGCTTTTGGCGCAGGCGCCTCAGTAACAGGCTCAGCCTGCTGACGCAGTGAGTGAATCACCACGCGCAGCATCTCCTCTTCCGGAGCAGGTTTCCCAGTAAAGATCTCGAACTGCCGCGCTCCCTGCTGCACAAACATCTCAATCCCGGTAATGATTGGAATCCCCTTCTGACGAGCCATGCGAATCAGCGGCGTTTCAAGGGGATTGTAGACGAGATCAAAGACCAGCTTGGTGTTCAAGTCCTTTGCTTCAAGCAGCGGATTGCCCTTAATTCCCGCCATTCCAATCGGCGTCGCATTGAGGATGACATCAAACGACATCTTCGCGACCGCATCCTTCTTGATGGTTTTAGCACCGGATTGACGCGCGAGTTTTTGCGCCGTCTCAGCCGTTCGGTTAAGGATGAAGACCTCTGCGCCTTTGTCGCGCAGACCGAAGACGGCTGCACGCGCAGCCCCCCCAGCTCCAAGAACGAGCACCTTCGCTCCGCGCAGCGACAAGCGTTTTTCGAGTGGTCCGGTGATGCCTGCGACGTCAGTATTGAAGCCGTAGAGTTTGCCGTCCTGCGCGCGAAGCACGGTGTTGCAGGCGCCGATCTTGGCAGAGAGCGGATCGGTCTTCTCAAGATGCGCCATGATCTCCTGCTTAAGCGGCATGGTGACGCTGAGACCCTGAATCGGAATCTCCTGGACGAGCTTCAGGAGATCGCTGAGCTTGTTGGCCTGCAACGCGAGGTAAACAGCATTTACGGTCTCGCGGCGGAAGGCTGTATTCATCATGATGGGTGAGAGAGAGCTGCGAATCGGATTTCCTGCTACACCATAGACCTTGGTGGCCGCGTCAACCTGATCGATGCGATACGTTTCGATCAGCGTGCGAGCGGCAATCTGTCCGGGGCCGGTCTCTTCGCCCGTCGTCGCTGCGGCAAAGGTAAAGGCGCTTCCTGCGCGGACGCCAAGCACACGCGAGATGATACCTGCATCACCCATGCAGATGCCGATGATGTTGGAGTGATCCTCCATGCGTTCAATGAAGCGCATGAGAGTGACATTATCGACGAGCGTTTTGGCCGTGGGTACGATCTTGATGAAGTCGGGATGGAAGGGCACGATGCGTTTGTAAATGCCTTCGAGATCCTTCGTTGCGGCGTAGTCGTGATGACTGATGATTAAGGCCACGCCCGTGTCGCGGAGCTTCTGTAGTTCACCCTTCTTCATGGCCGTGGCAGATTCGAGTTCAACGTCGACGATGTGAAAGCCTGCCCCCGCTGCTTTAGAGAGAACTTCAATTTCAGCGGCGATACTGCCGGAGAACTTGCCGCCATTTGCGGTTCGGCGACAGGTGGCGATGCCGGTGGCGGCATTGTTGTCTGCGAAGAAGTGTTTGAGCTTCGGTAATGCGAGAAGTGGCTTCTCGAGATAGTCGAGGCGGAACTCGAGGAAGGGCGTCTCTTTTACGACGGCGCTGGCTTTTTCAAGCATCTCGGCGGCCGTGGAGCCAATGATGGCCACACAGACTTTACCGATACGGGAACGAAGAAATTGGGGGGCTACGCTGGGCACGTTCACTCTCATGTCTACAATCGCGGTATCTTACAGATCCACGAGGAAGGATGCAAATTTCTGTTGAAATAAAAGGCGGTTAGGTTTGAACCAGAGGCCGAAAATAGCACGTCCTTTTGATGCCTTGAACGCGGCCAAGGTACCAAAGCTAGACGACCATAATAAGAGAATGTTACCGCTTGTCAGAGGGCTCCGTCGAATAGGGAATTAGGGATTGGGCTGAAGAGTTCTAAAATGAAGACAAATAAGGCCTTGGCCATGCACTGGTGGAGACTGGGGGGTAGCGGGTTGGGAGTTCAAAATCAAGGAGTTAGTAGCGGTACTGGTCTGGATGTTGTACGGGTGGATGCATGGGAGCGGTATGAGTGGCTTCGGCACGGGTTCAGCACACGAATAGGTGGAGTTTCTTCGGTTTACGGGGGAAGTTCTCTGAATCTTGGGTGGACGAAGGAGGATGATCCAGCGTCGGTGGTGGAGAATAGGCGACGGTTTTTGGATGCAATTGATGGTGAAAGAGATGGTTTTGCGCTGGTGGGAGTGCGGCAGGTCCACTCGGGAATCGTGCGGGTTATTGGAGAGGGCGACGGAGCACTGGAAGGGAAACTTCAGACGCCTGAGGGGAAGGCTGTGCTGGAGGGTGACGGGTTGATGACCGACCTGCCCGGGGTGTTGTTGGGGGTTGGGACTGCGGACTGCGTTCCGGTGCTGGTGGTCGATGTAGAGAAGAGAGTGGTGGCGGCGTTTCATGCGGGGTGGCGAGGTACGGTAGCAAGGATCGTTGAGAAGGGTGTCGCGATGATGTCGGAGAAGTACGGATCGCGTGTCGAGGATCTGATGGCTGCGGTGGGGCCGAGTATTGGGGCTTGCTGCTATACCGTCGGGGAGGAAGTGCGGGCGGAGTTTGGAGCGCAGTTTGGGTATGCGGGGGAGTTATTCGAGCGGGCGGCTGACGATGGTGCAATGCGCCTGAATCTTTGGGAGGCAAACCGGCGGCAGTTACTGGATGCAGGCGTGGGGAAGGCGCGGATTACAGTTGTGGGTGAGTGTACGGCTTGTGCGCGGGATGTGAGTGGGGCGCCGCGATATTTTTCTCATCGAGGGGAGAAGGGTGTCGCGGGGAGAATGTTGAATGTGGTGGGGATTGTGGGTTGAAGTTCTGCATGGCTTTGCAAAAGAGTGAAGAGCGTTTAAACCAGAATTGCCTCGGACTGAGGCAATTCTGGTTTAACTGTTTCATCCTTTGCGGGATTAATCCATCAGCTTGCGCGTCAGGTAGGTGTATTGCTCGGCCCAGGTCTTTGCCTGTTCTTTGAGATTGGCTCCGGCGGCGTGACCGCCTTCGACGATCTCATCGTAGAAGAAGGGCTTGTGAAACTCTTCCATTTTGGCAGCGAACTTCCGCGCGTGCACAGGGCCTACGCGATCGTCCTTTGTTGTGGTGAAGATGAGCGGCTCGGGATAGTTTACGTCGGGTTTGAGTTGGTTATAGGGCGAGATGTGAGCGAGGAATGCACGCTCGTCGGGATTGTCGACGGTGCCATATTCGCCGACCCATGAGGCACCGGCAGCGATATGTTCGAAGCGGAGCATATCGAGGAGCGGGACCTGGATGACGACAGCATTCCACATATCGGGGTGTTGATTGAACTCGACGCCCATGAGGAGGCCTCCGTTGGAACCGCCGACGATGCCGAGGCGGCGGGGAGAGGTGATCTTGCGGGTGAACATATCGTTGGCGACGGAGGCAAAGTCGTCATAGATGACTTGGCGATGCGTCTTGAGGCCGGCCTCGTGCCATGCAGGACCGAACTCGCCGCCGCCGCGGATATTTGCGAGGACGAAGATACCGCCGCGCTCAAGCCAGAGTTTGCCGACGATTCCGGAGTAACGCGGAGTCTCGGATACCTGGAAGCCGCCGTAGGCTGTCATCAGTGTGGGATTGGAGCCGTCGTACTTGATGTCCTTGCGATGGACGATGAAGTAGGGGACCTTGGTTCCATCGTTTGAGGAGGCCTGGAGTTGTTCGACGACGAGGTTGGATGCGTCGAACTGCGCGGGAAGGGTCTTGGCGGGCTTCAGGGTTGTTGTGGCCGCGTCGCCGAGCAGGAGAGCCGATGGTGTGAGGAATCCCGTGGTTTGGAGGAAGAAGTGATCGTCCGAGGTGTTTGTGGATTCAATCGAGACGCTGAGATTGTCGGGGATGTCGAGTTTTTTTGAAGTCCAGAGATTTTTTTCGCTGCGCGTGTAGACGTAGGCGCGGCCCTGAACGTGGTCGAGTGTGGTCAGGACCAGGTGATTCTTCGTTGTACTGACCTCCTGTACGAACTCCTGCGCGGTTGGCGTGAAGATGACAGTGGGTTTGAGGTTGACCGGGTCTTTCTGAACGGCTTCGAGGTCAAGCGCGACGACGGAGCCCTGAGGGTATGTGGTCGAGAGACCTTCGGGCGTCCAGTCCTGGTTGAGTTCCAGGATGATCTGGCCGTCGAGCATGCCGTGAATATCCGATTTTCCGGGGATGGAGATTTTTTTTGGTCCTTCGGACGTGTAGAGCGAGACTTCGCGCTCGAAGAAGTTGACGCCGCGGGAGAGAAGGACTACGTGGTGGCCCTGGCTATCGTGCAGGGAGGCGGGGGTGGCACTGACGTCGGAGGGCTTGCCTCGGTAGACCTCTGTGGCAGACTCAAGCGGTGTACCGCGCTTCCAGAGTTTGACGACGAAGGCATATCCCGACTGGGTCATGGTTCCGTTTCCCCAGTCGCGGGCTACGAGCAGTGTGTCCTTGTCGACCCAGGTGACGGATTGTTTGGAGTGGGGCAGGACAAAGCCGTTCTCGACGAACTTGCCGGTCTTGAGATCGAACTCGCGGAGGGTTTCGGCATCTTCGCCGCCGGCTGAGAGAGCGACGAGGCAGAGGCTGTTGCCGGGATAGAGGCAGCGGAGGCCCTTCTCGACCCATTTCTCGTTATCCTGGGCGGCGAGCGCGTCGTAATCGATGACGGTGTGCCAGTCCGGCTGGTTGGAGAGATAGCTGGCGAGGGTGGTGTGGCGGAGGATGCCGCGAACGTGCTGCGCGTCCTGCCAGGTGTTGTAAACCTCGCCGACGCGAAACTCTGGTTCGGGGAGACGCGTGGGGGATTCGAGGACCTTGAGCGCGGTTTCGGTCAAGCTGGTGTAGACGGGACCCGAGTCAAGGGCTTTTGCGGAGCGTGCGTTTTCGGCGTTGACCCAATCCATGGAGCGCTGGCCATTGACGTCTTCGAGCCATTGGTATTTGTCGGTCTGGTCGGTGTTTTGTACGGGGGCTTTTTGACAGCCCAGGGTCATTCCAATGAGCAATGTGGCTATGACTGCGGTCTTGCGGTTTTGAAACTGCATTCCATCTTCCCCTTTGTGTTTTGAACGTCGGTTGTACGGAGGGCCAGTTTAGCGCAGATGAAAGCTCGCTGGCTTTCTCCCCTGGTTGAGACCCCCCACCCCCCTGATATGTTGCAAAGTCTTCGAACGAGATACTTTAGGTCTGGACTTCGATTTCCAGGCAAAAATTAGAGGCGTTTTTCGCGGGGTGGAGGTGGGCGGCCTTGGGTTGGAGTTGTCAAGTTGGTGGTTGCCACAAGGCGGTAGAAGCTATGCCTTGCAGAGTGCTTCGGCGAGGCCTTCGCGATGATCGAGAGCTATTGCGTCGAGTCGGCTGAGAACCTGGAGGTAGACGAGAAAGGCGGCGATGGCGAGGGTCAGGAAGAAGGGGATCATGAGCCAGGGACGGTTGAGTCTGTCTGCGAGAAAGACGCCGCCGTAGCCGACTCCGAAGCAGGCAACGATGATGCCGAGGGAGAGGAGAACGCTTAGCTGCGAAGCCTGCCCGCGGCTGACTGTCGTGAGATCGATCTTCTTTGGAGCGGTGAGAGAACGAAGGTTTCCGACCGTGCTGTTGACGAAGGTGGTGAAGAGCAGCCAGCAGGTTGTGGCCAGGGTGATGACGAGGGGCGGGGGATGGGAGATGACGGCGATGACGGCGAAGATGACGACGAGCTCGACGAAGGCAAGGAGGAAGCCGATGAGGTTTTTGGCAAGGAAGACATCGCGCAGGCGAGTTGGGCTGAGGAAGTAGAACTGAACGCCGGTACCGTCCATGCCCAGGGCGTTGTAGGAGAGAACGGAGATGCCGAAGACGGAGTAGGCGATCGCCAGAGGCAGGACGTAGTCTCCGAAGCGTTCGCTGGCGCTCATGCGGCCTGCGAAGAGGAAGACCATGAAGATGGGAACGATAAAACCATAGAGCTGGTTGATGTTGCGACGGAGGTAGAGGAGCTCCTTTTGCAGGCAGGCGATGACGGTGTCGTTGAGCCCGAAGATGCTGGTGTGGGTTGCAGCGATGGGGGACGTGCCTGATGCGAGCGTGGGGTGGGCCACCGCTGTAGAGCGTCCGTGCAGAGCGCGAGGTTGATCGGGCTGCTTGAGTTCGCTGAGGTTTTCTCCGCGGAACTCGCGGTGCATGCGCCAGGCGTAGATGCTGAAGAAGAGGGCGGCGAAGGCGATGAGGCCAGCGAGCGCGGCGATGGCTGGGAAGAAGGAGCCTCGGCTGGCGTTGACGATGGACGAGCCGGTGAGACCTGGCGGCAGGAGTGCGGCGATGGGTTGGAGGTGGTGGAAGATGCTGCGGAAGAGTGGAAGGTGAGTGTCGGCCTGATGACGGTGGCGATGACTCTGCATGCCGGGGTTGAAGTGGAGGTTGAGGTACTGGAAGCCGAGGGAGGCAAAGAGAATGAAGGCGGTGAAGACTTCGCGGGCGCGTCGGGTTGAGAGCCAGCGTTCGACCCAGACAAGGACCATGCGGACGAAGAAGACGTTGGCGAGGGCGTAGGTTGCGAAGAGGAGTGTGGCCCAGGGAGCGAGTGTGGGCTTTGCGATGGTGACGCCGATGTCTGCCGTGAGGAGCGCGAGGGTGCCGATGACATTCGACGCGCTGAAGAGGCCAAAGAAGATGCGCGCGGTGAGGTAGCGTGGGAAGCTGAGCGGGAAACGGATGATGGTGTTGATGTCGAAGCTGAGACCGGGTGGAGAGATGTTGAGGAAGACCAGCATCCATAGACCGAAGATGGCCCAGGTGAGGATGGGTAGCATCGCGATACGGCCAGAGGAGACGAGGAAGTAGGCGCCGATGCCTGAACCGAGGATGGGACCGATGGCGAAGAGGCCGATGATGGGGTAGAGGATGATGCGGGCGGCGAGTTCGCCTCCGCCTCCTTTGCGGTGGAAGGCGTTGCGGAAGATGCACCAGCGGAGTTTGGCGAGAGCGGCGAACTGGGCGCGGCTCTGTGCGGCGGTCCAGGTGTCAGGACTTGCATCGAATTTCTGGGTTGGGTTCATGTTGTTTTTAATTTTTTGCTGCGCGAACGGGAGAGCATACCCCAGGGGTTAAAACCCCTTTCTTTTCCCTGGTTGAGAGGCCCAAGGCTGAAGCCTTGGTGTACCTAGAAGCTAAAACTACCTAGAAGCTAAAAATACCCAGAAGTAAAACTATCTGGATGTGAAAACTTTCGAGAGCAGGACTGTTTGTAACTTCGAAGTGATTAGCCCAGCCATGAGAGCTCCTGCTCGGGTTGTTGTTGTGTGCCGGATTCGTTGCCGACGATGTTCAGGAAGATCTGCTCGAGTGTGAGGGTCTGGCTGGCGGCGGTGCCGGTGTCGCGAGCCTGGACGCCGGCGCGGAGTTCTTCGAGTGAGCCGTTGGCGATGAGGTGGCCGCGATCGATGATGGCGATGTGGGTGCAGAGGCGCTCGACGATCTCGAGGACGTGGGAGGTGAGGAAGATGGTGGCGCCGCGAGCGATCATGCCCTGGAGCATGGCTTTGAGAGTGCCGGAGGCGATGGCGTCGACGCCTTCGAAGGGTTCGTCGAGGAAGAGGATCTTGGGGCCGTGGATGACGGCGGCGGCGAGTGCGAGTTTTTTCTGCATGCCGTGGGAGTAGTCGGCGATGAGTTTTTTGGTTTCGTTGGCGAGGCTCATGAACTCGAGAAGCTCTGCGGTGCGGGTGGCGGTGATGGCGGCGTCGAGGCCGTACATGCGGCCGACGAAGTGGAGGTACTCGGATGCGGTGAGGCGGCCGAAGAGAGCGAGGCCTTCGGGAACGACACCGATCTGACGCTTGACTTCGATGGGGTTGGCGGCGGCGTCGAGGCCGAGGATCTGGATGGTGCCGGAGGTGGGGGCGAGCAGGCCGGTGAGCATCTTGATGGTGGTGGATTTGCCGGCGCCGTTGGGCCCGAGGAAGCCAAAGAACTGGCCTGAAGCGACGGTGAGATTGACGTCCTGAACGGCGGTGAAGTCGCCGAAACGGCGGGTGAGGCCTGTGGTGATGACGGCGGGGATCATGTGGGTGAAGCATACCTTAGAGGCCAAAGGTGGAAGAAGAAAGTTTGGGTAAGAGTCGAAAAAAAGGGGAACGCGTTAGGGGAGTCAGAGTCTAAGAGAAGAGTGGTTCGGAAGCAACTCAACAGAGCAGCCTGGGTTGATATACTTAAGAGCTACTGCATTTTGCCGGGTTGAGTGTGCGGTATGTGTTTAGGGCAGGACGTGACGCTCGGTGAGCGAGACTGCAGAACAGGTTTTAATGAGCAATATTCTTGAGACGATTCAATCTCCCGTCGATGTGAAGAGACTAACGATTCCGGAGCTGACACAGCTTGCGGAGGAGATACGGGCGCGGCTCATTGTCGGGGTTTCGAAGACGGGCGGTCATATCGGGCCGAACCTGGGCGTCGTCGAACTGACGCTGGCGATGCACTATGTCTTCGATACGCCGACCGACAGTTTCGTGTTCGATGTAAGCCACCAGGCGTATGTGCATAAGCTGCTGACGGGCCGGGAGAAGCTGTTCGACACGATTCGGCAGCCGAATGGGTTGAACGGCTTTATGCTGCGCACCGAGAGCGAGCACGATAGCTATGGCGCAGGACATGCCGGAACGGCGCTGAGTGCGGCGCTGGGGATGGCGGTGGCGCGGGATATGTCTGGCGGGAAGGAGCATGTGATTGCGCTCGCCGGAGATGCGGCGTTTACCAATGGGATCTCGTTTGAGGCGTTGAATAATATTGCGGCGCAGACGAAGCGGCTGATCGTGGTGCTGAACGACAATGCGTGGTCGATCGATAAAAATGTCGGCGCGATTGCGGAGTACTTCCACAAGATTGTGACGAACCCGACGATCTCCAGCCTGCATGGCAAGGCTGCGGAGTTGGTGGAGCGGTTTGGCGGCAAGACGGTGGCGCACCTGGCGCGCAAGGCGGAAGAGGCGGCGAAGGGGTTGATCGGGCCGGGCATGCTGTTTGAGGAGTTTGGGCTGAACTACTTTGGGCCGATCGATGGACACAACCTGCCGCTGCTGATTGAGACGTTTAAATTTTTGAAGCAGCAGAACCGGCCGGTCGTACTGCATGCGATTACGCAGAAGGGTAGAGGGTTTCAGCCTGCGATTGAGAAGCAGAAGAAGTTTCATGGGCTCGGGCCATACGATGCGGAGACGGGTGAGACAAAGTCGGCGGGGCAGAAGACTTACTCGGAGATCTTTGCCGAGACGCTGACGAAGCTGGCGGATGGGAACGACAAGGTGGTCGCGATTACGGCTGCGATGCCGAATGGGACGGCGCTTGATTTATTCCGGCCGCATCATCCGAAGCGGTACTTCGATGTGGGGATTGCGGAGGAGCATGCGGTGATCTTCGCGGCTGGTATGGCGACGAAGGGGTATAAGCCATTTTGCGCGATCTACTCGACGTTTCTGCAGCGCGCGTTCGACCAGGTGGTGCATGATGTTTGCCTGCAGAACCTGCCAGTGGTGTTTTGCATGGATCGTGGCGGGTTGAGCGGGGACGATGGGCCGACGCATCATGGACTCTTCGATATCAGCTATCTGCGCGGCGTGCCGAACCTGATTCACATGGATCCGAAGGATGAAGATGAGCTGGCGGACATGATGTATACGGCGATGCTGCATGAAGGGCCAAGTGCGATTCGCTATCCGCGTGGGACAGGGCCAGGGACTGCGGTGAAGAAACAGCCGGTGGCGCTGGAGATTGGCAAAGCTGAGGTGATGCGCGATGGCTCCGATGTCGCGGTGTTTGGGCTGGGAGCGATGCTGCCCGAAGCAGAGCGGCTGGCGGAGATGCTGAGGCTCGAAGGGTTTTCGACGGCGGTGATCAATCCGCGATTTGTGAAGCCGATCGATCGCGACTGTGTCGCAGAGTTTGGCAGGCGATGCGGTTTGATTGTGACCCTTGAGGACCATGTGCTGGCGGGTGGCTTCGGCTCGGCTGTGATGGAGACGCTGAATGAGCTTGAGTTGCAGTTGCCAGTAGTTCGAGTGGGCTGGCCTGACGCGTTTATCGAGCATGGGAAGGTGGAGTCGCTGCGCGAGAAGTATGGGCTGACGGCAGAGGCTGCGTTGGAGAAGGCGCGGCCTTATCTGAGCAAGATGATGGATCATGTGCTGTCGAAGCACTAGAGGCATGACAGGATGGAAGAAAGACGGGCCCTTATCGGGCCCGTTCTTTTTTGGGGTGGTGATGGACGCAAAAAATGGTGCCTCCCGAGAGAGGCACCTTAGGCTGGTGAGAGCGATGCTTAGTTGGGCATGAGAACGGTGTCTATGACGTGAATGACGCCGTTCGACTGGAAGACGTCGGCGGTGGTGATGGTGGCGGTGCCGCCCTTGGCGTCGGTGAGGATGATGTGATCGCCGGACATGGAGGCGGTGAGGTCTTCGCCCTGAACGGTCTTGAGCATCGCCTTGCCACCACCCTTCTTGATCATGCCTGCGAGCTGCCTAGAGCTGATGCGACCGGCTACGACGTGGTAGGTGAGGATTTTGACGAGGGTGTCCTTGTTCTCGGGCTTGACGAGGGTCTCGACTGTACCGGTTGGGAGCTTGGCGAAGGCGTCGTCGGTCGGCGCGAAGACGGTGAAGGGTCCGGGGCTGTTGAGGGTGTCGACCAGGCCTGCGGCCTTTACGGCTGCAACGAGAGTCTTGTGGATCGGCGAGTTGACGGCGTTCTCGACGATGGTCTTGGTGGGGTACATCTGGGCGCCGCCGACGGTTGGGTCTTTTTGTGCATAGGCGCTGAGTGAGGTGATGGCCAGAGCAGCCGCGGCCAGAGTTGCGAGAAATGTCTTCTTCATCATCGTTATCCTTTATCGTTCGTGGTTTCTAAAAGCTGGTCCCTTCTTTCAGGGCACTCATAGCATCTACGTCCCCTTATCGAGACTGGATTTGTCCCTATTCTTAAGATGTGCGGAGATTTTTTTTGTAGGGGGCTGCTGCACGAGGATGGTTGTGTGGACACAAACCTGCGGGGGTGTTGTTGATGGGAGTGAAGTCAAGATGCTACGGCCGGGGGCGTTGACAATTTCAACGGGCCACCGTCAACTAAAAGTCTGACGACATGCAAAACGAACCGAGCCGCAGTTACGAACCAGTGCAGACAGAGAAGCACGAAGGCCACTCGCATGACCGTGGCCTGTTGTTGATCGGGTTGTTTAAGCTTGCGAAGGCGATCTTCTTTTTCTTTATCGGCGTCGGTGCGATTCATCTGCTGCACAGGGACCTTGAAGACGAGGTGATGCGGCTGGCCACGCGGTTGAAGTTTGATCCGGAGAGCCGGTTCGTCGCATTGCTGCTGGACAAGGTTGATTTGATCGACGCGCACCGGTTGAGAGAGATTGGCGTTGCGACGTTTGCCTACTCTGCCGTGGCTTTGACGGAAGGGGTGGGGTTGCTGATGGAGAAGGTGTGGGCGGAGTACCTGACGCTGATACTGACCATCTCGTTTTTGCCGTGGGAGCTGTATGAGCTGGTGCGGCGGCCGGACTGGTTCCGGTTGAGTCTGCTGCTGATCAATCTGGCTGTGCTGTGGTACCTGATTTGGCTGCTGCGGCGGAAGAAGTTGTTGAGTGCTTCGTAAGCACTTTCGCCTTTATTTCGCTTTATCAGATACGCTGGGGTGCCGCAAGTGACGATCCAGGTATGAACCACGAGCGCTAACACTACATCTTGTGGGTATTCGCCTAGATTCCGCAAGTGACTGAGTTTTCCACAATTCAATCTGGGAATTCCAGAGTTTGGCACGAAATAACTCTTTACAGGGTGGGGTCTCTCGGCGACGATGGTGGAGCGAAGTAGAGATTTTTGGAGTTTGGTGGTCCAAATCATACTTCTCGTTCTATAAATTTTATGATTTTGAGTTGTTTTGTACCGAAGTAGATTCTGGGCGGTATCGAGGTAGGTATGTTTCGGGGAAATCATCCAACCCGCGTTGACGAAAAAGGCAGGCTGAAGATCCCTGCCGAGTTCAAGCGCCGTGTGGATGAGCTGTACGGACCCCAGTTCTACATAACGAGTACCGATGGGAAGCGCGCCCAGATCTATCCGCTGAAGGAGTGGGAGAAGATTGAGGCTTCGCTGGCGACGATGTCGCCGTTCGATCCGACCCGCAAGAAGTTTCTGGACGTGACGAACTACTACGGTCAGATGGCAGAGATGGACGCGCAGGGCCGGCTGCTGATTCCGCAGAAGCTGCGGGACCTGGCGAAGGTGATGGGCGATGTGAATGTGATGGGCTTCCAGACCATGTTGGAGGTGGTGAAGGAAGAGATGCTCGATACGCAGGTGAAGAACGCAGATGGAGTTGTGGAGTTGACGAACAACGATCTGATGGCGTTCTCGGAGAAGACGAAGGTTGTGGCTTAGCAGGTTGGGAGTTGGCCCCCAGGGGCAGCGCAGAGGCGGTGAGATGAAGAGTCCGCGGCATGTGCCGGTTCTTTTAGAGGAAGTTCTGGAGTATTTGAATGTGCGACCGGGCGGCGTGATCTGTGACGCGACGCTTGGGCTTGCCGGGCATTCGACTGCGATTGCGAAGAGGCTGAGCGGCAAGGGCAGATTGATCTGCTTTGACCGCGACCCGGAGGCGATGGAGGGCGGCAGGGCGAGGCTGGAAGAGGTAAGAGCCGAGTTGGGCAGCGAGATGCCGGAGGTGGTGTTTGAGCCGAAGGCGTTTTCGGAGGCTTCGAGTGTGATCGAGCCGGGAAGCCTGGATGGTCTGCTTGCTGATTTTGGCGTGAGCAGCCTGCAATTGGATGAGGCGCACAGAGGATTTAGTTTTCGGACCGACGGACCCTTGGATATGCGGCAGGATACGCGCACAGGGGAGACGGCCGAGCAAGTGGTAAATCAGGAAGACGAAAACGAACTCGCCGACCTGATTTACGAATTCGGAGAGGAAAGGAGGTCGCGGAGAATCGCCAGAGCCATTGTTAGGGCCCGGCCGATTACGACTACAGCAGAGTTGGCTCAAATCGTATCGGCCGCGGCCCCATCAATGAAAGGCGATAAGATCCATCCGGCGACACGGACCTTTCAGGCACTTCGAATTCGAGTGAATAACGAGTTGGGGGAGATTCAATCGCTGCTGAAGAGCGCGGGGTCTCTGTTGAAGCCGGGGGGAAGGCTGGTGCTGATCAGCTTTCACTCGTTGGAGGACCGGCTGGTGAAGGATGCGTTCCGTGAGGCGAGCCGGAACAAAGAGTTTGAGGTTTTGACGAAGAAGCCGGTTGTGGCTGGTGAGCAGGAGCAGATGAGAAATCCACGGTCGCGAAGCGCGAAGATGCGAGCGGCGGAAAAAGTTTAGTAAGAGATTTTCTTCACGGTTGTGAAGAAGACGAGTGATCGGGCCGGGGTTGTCCCACCTTCTTTCAGGCGAAAGACAACTTTGCAGTACAAGTCCCCTCCTCCAATAACGATCCCGGCCCGGTTCGTATTTTTGGAGAGAGTGGCACAAGGTTTCGCTCAGGTCAAATCTCCTGAGCAGGTAGAGGGAAGTGAGGTGCGCGATGGCAGCTTCGGCGATGGCAGGACAACAGATTGAGATGATGGGCTCGCGGGTGCAGCCGCAGAGCCGTGGGGAGTCGCTGACGGCGCGCAATCGCGCGTTGTATGAGACGCAGCGTAGAGCGCGCCGCGGGCCGACGCCTGAGGTCTTCTTTACCAAGCACATCGATAACAGCCGTATTGTGAAGGCGGACGATCCGGAGCGGCGTCGCGAGATGCGCACGTTTACGGCAGTGATGAGCGTGTTGTTTCTGCTGGTGATGGTGTATGTGTGGCAGCATTTTTCGGCGATCGAGATTGGCTACCATGTCGAGGCGCAGAAACAGCAGGTGGAACAGCTTCGTGAACAGAATCGGCAGCTTCGGTTGTCGGAGGCGCAGCTGACCGAGCCGGGCCGTATCGACAGGGTTGCCAGACAGCTTGGATTGAATGAGCCTCAGCCTGGACAGGTGGTGCGACCGGAGGGCGGCGATCCGAATGCCGCTGTACTGGCGCAGGCGAATGCTCCCGGGATGCAGATGGCTCAGTAGCGGAATTGAGATAGTCAAGAAAAAAGAAGAAGCAGGGAATAGAGATGGATAAGGCGCCACGGCAGACATTGACCGCTCCGATACGGAGGATCCGGTTTGCTTACGTGGCGCTGTTTTTTTGTGCGTGGACGGGATTGATCGCGATGCGGCTGGGTTGGCTGCAGGTGGTGCGGCACTCGGATTTTGTGCATCGTGCGGCACAGCAGCAGCAGAGGACGTTCGAGGTCGCTCCGCGCCGCGGCATGATGTATGACCGCAACCTGCGCGAGCTTGCGGTGACGGTGCAGGCTGACAGCGTCTTTGCGGTGCCGTCGGAGCTTGGTGAAAATCGCTCGAGCGCAGCGGAGATTTTGGCGGAGATTGTCCATGCCGATCCGCACGACAGTTTTACCTCGAAGCAGCAGATGCTGGCACGGTTCAATGCCTCGAAGAACTTTGCATGGGTTGCCCGGAAGCTGGATTCGGCTACGGCGGAGCGGGTGCGGGAGCTTAATTTGAAGGGCGTTTACTTTCAAAAGGAGTTCAAACGGTTCTATCCGAACAACGATCTGGCCGCGCAGGTGCTGGGGTATGTGGGGACCGACGATTCGGGGCTGGGTGGGTTGGAGCAGAAGTTCGATGACGACATGCACGGAGAGCCGGGGCATATGTCGGCTGATGTGGACGCGCGGCGGCACGTGTTTGGGAGCGAAGAGAGTCAGCCGATGCCGGGTGAGAACCTGGTGTTGTCGATCGACGCAAATATTCAGTACATGGCAGAGAGGGCGCTCGATGCGCAGATGGATAAGGTGAAGGCGCTGCATGGGACGGTCGTTGTGCAGGACCCGCATACGGGGCAGATCCTGGCTTTGGCGGTTTCGCCGCGATTCAACCCGAACGACTCGCGGCATATGGATGCGAGCGTGTTGCAGAACCTGGCTGTGAGCGACGTGTATGAGCCGGGTTCGACGTTCAAGCTGGTGACGTATTCGGCGGCGTTGGATGGTGCGGGAGTGCAGCCGACGGACATGGTGGACTGCCAGAACGGCGCGATGACGATGTATGGCCGGACGCTGCATGATGACAAGAGCGACCACTTTGGAGTGGTGACGGTGCAGTACGCGCTGGAACACTCGAGCGATGTGGGCGCGGCGAAGATGGCGCTGAAGCTTGGGAATCAGAAGTTCTACGACTATATGCGAGGATTTGGCTTTGGCGACCGGTCTGGAGTTGAGTTGCCTAGCGAGACGCGCGGGTTGTTGCGTAGTCCGAAGAAGTGGGGTGCGACCAGCATTCTGTCGATGGCGATTGGCCAGGAGGTTGGGGTGACTCCGGTTCAACTTGTAACGATGGTGAGCACAATTGCGAATGGCGGAGTTTATATGCCGCCGCATGTGTTGCTGCAATCGACCGATGAGATGAAAGGGGACCCGCGGCTGAAGGCTGTGGCCTTCCGGCCTTCGAATCAACTGCCGGCGACGTTGCCGGATGGGGCGCATCGGGTGATCTCGGAGATGACCTCGGCCAAGATGCGGATGATGATGCAGGGGATTGTGGTGGAGGGGACGGGCAAAGAGGCTGCGTTGAACGGATACAGCTCCGCTGGGAAGACCGGGACGGCGCAGAAGATTGATGTGGCGACGCACACGTATTCGCATACGAAGCTGGTGGCGAGCTTTGCAGGATTTGCTCCGGTGAGTAGTCCGGCGATCTCGGTTACGGTGGTGATTGATACGCCGACGGTGGGAGCGAGCAAGTACGGAGGTGCAGTGAGTGCGCCGGTCTTTGCCAGCGTGGCGCAACAGGTGCTGGAGTACCTTGGGGTGCCGCACGATCAGCCACTGAAGACGAAGAAAGAGATGATGGTTGCGCAGAAGGAGACGCCGGAGGATGCTCCGTCGGAGAGCACGGCGGATTTGAGTGCGATGTTCGACGATGTGAATAACCTGCCCAAGGATGACCCGCTGCGGGCTCCGGCGAGTGCGAACGCGTTGGCTGCCGTGGAGGAAAGACCCGTGGCGGTGAGTGGGAGTAAGACGGATGAGATGGCGAAGTTGCTTCCGAAGAAGGAGGTAGCGGCGTTTCGGGATGGTTCGGGTAACTTCTCCATGACTGCGGAGGTTTCGGCGCCACTGCCGAAGGTGATTCCTGTAGCGAAGGGCAAGGATGCGGTTGTGGTTAATGCGGGTTTGCGGGTGCCGGTACCTTCGTTCGATGGTGCAGCACTGCGAAGCGTTGTGGAGAAGGCGGATGCGGTGGGTCTGCGGGTGCAGGCTGTGGGAAGCGGGCTTGCGCGGGAGCAGATTCCGGTGGCTGGGACGATGGTTCCGGCGGGAACTGAGATTGTTGTGCGGTTTACTCGATAGAGACCCTGCTGACAAGGGTGACGTGGTCTCAGCTAGCATCACAATCATATGAACTGGAATACAGCGTGTGCAGGGCTGAGTGCGATGGAGTGCGATGGCCCTTCGGTTGAGGTTGGTGGAGTGGAGTATGACTCGCGGCGCGTGGGCCGGGGTGACGTGTTTGTCGCGATGCGCGGTGAAGCGACGGATGGGAATCGTTTTGTAGAGACTGCGATTGCGCAGGGTGCGGCGGCGGTGGTAACGGACTCGCGTGAGGTGTATGCGCGACTGCAGAGGGAGCACGCTGGCGTTGCTGCGGCATTGGTGGAGCGCGGACGGCGAGCGCTGGCTGAGGTGAGCGCGGGTGTGCTGGGGCATCCGGAGCGCAAGCTTGCTCTGAGTGCTGTGACTGGGACGAATGGCAAGACGACGACTGCGTTTTTGCTGGAGGCGATGCTGGGAAGTGCGGGGCGGACGTGTGTGTTGATTGGGACGATTGAGACGCATGTGGGAGACGAGGTGCGGGTTTCGCCGCATACGACGCCGGAGGCCTCGGATACGCTGCGGGTCTTTGCGGATGGGGTGAAGGTGGGGGCGACGGAGGCGGTGATGGAGATGTCGTCGCATGCGCTGGAGCAGGAGCGCGTGTGGGGGCTGCTGGTGGATGTGGCGATGTTTACGAATCTGACGCAGGACCATCTGGATTTTCATGGGACGATGGAGCGGTATTTTGCGGCGAAGATGAAGTTGTTTGAGGGAGTTGGTTCTGCTCCGCCTCGCGTAGCTGTCGTCAATGGGGATGATGCCTTTGGAAGGCGTATTGCGCAGGAGGTTCGAGGGTCTCGGTTGATGCGGTATGGAGTGGAGGCGGGGAGTGGGGAGTATCGCGCCGAGGATGTGAGGCTGAGTGCTGGTGAGACACGGTTTGTCTTCAAGACGCCGAACGGAGATGCGGCGGTTCGGTCACCGCTGACGGGGCGGGTGAATGTGTACAACCTGCTTGCGGCATCTTGCGCGGCGCTGGCGCGTGGTTTGACGATGGAGCAGGTGGTTGCGGGAGCGGCTGCCGGGGCGCAGGTGCCGGGGCGGTTCGAGGTGGTGCCCTCTTCGAACGGTGTGACGGTTGTGGTGGACTACGCGCATACCGATGATGCTTTGCGAAACTTGATTTCGCTGGCGCGGGAGTTGGTGAAGGAGCGTGGTGGACGGGTGATTACGCTGTTTGGGTGTGGGGGGGATCGGGATCGGTCGAAGCGGCCTCGTATGGGACGGGCAGCTGGTGAGGGGAGCGATCTTGTGGTGTTGACGAGTGACAATCCACGGAGTGAAGCGCCGATGGTAATTATTGAAGAGGCGTTGGCGGGCGTGAAGGAGACGGGAACGACGTGCATTGTGGAAGAGGATCGGGCGGGCGCGATTGAGATTGCGATTCGTGCGGCTGGTGCCGGGGATATTGTGCTGATTGCCGGGAAGGGGCATGAGAAGGTGCAGATCTCGCGAGGTGAGACTGTGCCGTTTGATGATGTGGCGGTTGCTGCTGGAGTTTTGAAGGAGATTGCGTGAAGCTGACTTTGGGACAGGTTGCGGATTGGATTCATGCGGATGGTGAGTTCGATACGCTGGCGGAGGCGGTGGGGTATGGGATTGACTCGCGCACGATTGGCGGGGGGGAGTTGTTCTTTGCTGTTCGGGGTGAGCGGCTGGATGGGCATGATTATGTGCAGACGGCGCTGGCCAATGGCGCGGTTGCTGCGGTGGTGAGCAATCGCTGGGTGGTGCCTGCGGAGGTGGATGAACGGCGTTTGTTGCAGGTGTCGGATTGCGATGACTGTGTATTGCTTGCGTTGCAGCAGCTTGCCCATAAGGTGCGGAGGGAGTGGGGTGGGCGGGTGATTGGTGTGACGGGGTCGGCAGGGAAGACTACGACGAAAGAGGCGGTGGCGCAGGTTCTGGCGGTGAAGTTCAGGGTGTTGAAGTCGGCGGGGAATTTGAACAACGGGTTCGGGTTGCCACTGCAGTTATTGAAGCTGGAACGGGAGCATGACGTTGCTGTGATTGAGATGGGGATGAACCATGCGGGTGAGATTGCCGCGTTGGCGAAGATTGCAGAGCCTGACTGGGCCGTGGTTTCAAACGTTGGTCCGGTGCACCTGGAGTTTTTTCCCGATGGGATTGCGGGAATTGCGCGGGCAAAGTATGAGTTGATTGAAGCGCTCCCGAAGGATGGGGTGGCGGTGCTGAACTTCGATGACGCGTATGTGTCCTTGTTCGGCGAGGGGCTGGGCGAGCGTGCGGTCTTCTATGGGATGGGAGAGGGCGCTGAGGTTCGAGCGGTTCATGTGACGGAGGTGGGTGCTGAGGGCGTGGTGTTTACCGTGGAGGTAAAGGGTGAGCGTGCGAGTGTTCAGCTGAAGATGCTGGGAAGGCATAATGTTCCGAATGCGCTGGCGGCGATTGCAACAGGGCTGCGGAGCGGGATGAAGCTGGATGAGTGTGTGGCGGCCGTGGGCGAGATGCGAGCGGGAGATAAACGGGGTGAGGTGCTGACATGGCGTGGCGCGACTCTGATTAATGATTGCTATAACTCGAACCCGACGGCGCTGAATGCAATGGTGGATGCGCTGATGGCGATTCCAGCAGAACGGCATATTGTGGTTGCGGGGGAGATGCTGGAGCTTGGGCCGGAGGCTGAGGCGCTGCACGCGGCGTGTGGGTTGCGGATGGCGGAGCATGGGGTGGATTTTGTTATGGGAGTGCGTGGGGCGGCTAAAGCGATAGTCGATGCGGCGGAGAGGGCAGGGGTTGAGGGGTTGTTTGTCGCTGGCGCTGAAGAGGCAGGAGAGTGGCTGGTTGCGAATGTGCAGGGGGGAGACGTAGTGTTGTTGAAGGCCTCTCGTGGTGTACGGCTGGAGAAGGCTTTGACGGTGATTGCGACGGGATCTCAGTAAATTTCCAGGGAGGCATCCTGACTATGGCAGACAAACATGTTCGTCGCAAAAGTGGGCGAGAAGCTGGCGGGAAGCCCGCGGTTGCACAGAAGAGAGCAGCAAAGAAGACAGGAAGAACTTCCTCCGGCAAGGGAGCGAAGAAAGCGGCTAAGGCAGCAAGGCCGGGAGCGGTGTATGCCGTTGACCACGGTCAGATGACCGCGTTTCATCATATGCAGCGGGCTTCGGTGGTGATGTCGCTGATGGAGAAGGGTACGGGGAAAGATCTGCGGGCTCTGCTGAAACGAGGAGTGAAGCTCTACCGCAAAGCGATGGAGAAAGAGGCCGGAGAGAAGACTGTTCTGCGCGCGATTGGCGTGTTGCGAGCGGTAGAGCATCTGTCGATGGCCGGTCTGTATGCGGCGAGAAGGAAGCATCGACAGAAGGTGATAACGCCTACGCCGGAGTGGCTGGCGATGGTGATTGCGCAGACGGATAGCCGGCTGGAACAGATGGAACATCGGGACCACGGCAAGGAGGCGGATCTTTTTCCTGTCACGGTGGAGCTGCTGAGACAAGCCGAGGCCGCCGATATTGATGCTCATCTGGCGTTTGAGCTTGCCATGGCGGCGGATGCACTTTGCTTTGCTTTGGAAAATGGGCTCTGACTGGCTGGGTTCATGGAGTTGGTTCCTCGGTGAGATAAGCACAGGAGTTCCGGCGACGGGCTGTTAAGATAGCCGTGACTTGCGGCATAAAGACCCGGGCACAAGCGGGGGGCAGGTCAAAAGGCGGAACATTTTGCTCTATTGGCTGCTGTATCAGAAGTTGTTTCCCTACTTCCGGCTGTTTCGAATCTTTCGCTATCTCACGTTTCGCACCGTGTTTGCGAGCCTGACGGCGTTGCTGATCGGGTTGATCATCGGTCCGTACGTGATTGATAAGTTGCGCGAGTTTCAGATTGGCCAGTACATCCGTGAAGAGGGGCCACAGTCGCACCAGAAGAAGAGCGGGACGCCGACGATGGGCGGCGTGCTGATCTGCATCTCGATTCTGATACCGACGTTACTGTGGTCGGATCTTTCGAATCCGTATGTCTGGCTGGTGATGTTGTCGACGCTCGCGTTCGGAGCGATTGGGTTTGCGGACGACTACATCAAAGTAGTGCATCGCAGAAACCAAGGGTTGACGGCGCGTGCGAAGCTCGGCTTGCAGTCTGTGGTGAGCGCTGCGGTGGCGGCTGCACTGGTAGTAATGGATACGCGAGGAGCCTATTCCACGCGACTGATGGTGCCGTTTGCGAAGAAGTTTCGTCCGGACCTGGTGTGGGAGTGGATGGGGCATATCCCCCATTTGCATTGGCTGGAGTTCGTGCCGTTTGTGATCTTCGTCATGATTGTGATTGCGGGGGCGAGCAATGCGGTGAACCTGACTGATGGGTTGGATGGACTGGCGATTGGGTGCACGATCATTGCAGCAGGTGCGTTGACGGTGTTGACGTATGTGAGCGGGCACGTGGTGTTCTCGGATTATCTGGAGTTGCAGAGAATGCCGATGGTGAGCGAGTTGACGGTGTTCTGCGGATCGATGGTGGGGGCCAGCATCGGATTTCTTTGGTATAACGCGCATCCGGCGGAGATCTTTATGGGAGACGTGGGGAGCCTTGCTCTGGGCGGGGCGATTGGAACGGTTGCGGTTGTGATCAAGCAGGAGCTGCTGCTGCCGTTTATTGGCGGGGTGTTTATTCTTGAGGCGTTGAGTGTGATGCTGCAGGTGGGGAGCTATAAGCTGCGGAATGGGAAGCGGATTTTCAAGATGGCGCCGCTGCACCATCATTTTGAACTGATGGGATGGTCGGAGTCGAAGGTGATTGCACGGTTTTGGATTCTGGCGCTGGTGTTTGCGCTGTTCGCGTTGACTACGTTGAAGCTCCGGTGAGACTGTGGAAGCATGATGGATTTGAAAAATAAGCGAGTGTTGGTGGTGGGGCTGGGTAAGTCTGGCTTGTCTGCAGCGATGTTTTTGCGTGCGCAGGGGGCCAGGGTGACGGTGAGCGATACGCGCAGTGCGGTGGCGCTGGCGAAGGAGATTCCTGCATTGCTGGAGGCGGGGATTATGGTCGAGTCGGGAGGACATGGGCTGCTGACGTTTCGGCGGCAGGACCTGATTGTGATCTCGCCGGGTGTGCCGATGGATACGCCGGAGGTGAAGCAGGTGATGGCGTTTGGGCTGCCGGTGATTGGGGAGCTGGAACTGGCTAGCCGGTATCTGCAGGGGCGGGTGGTTGCGATTACGGGGTCGAATGGCAAGACGACGACCACGACTCTGGTAGGGAAGATCTTTGCCGATGCGGCTGTGCCGACGTTGGTGGGTGGAAATATCGGGTTGCCGGTGATTGACCTGGTGGGGGAGAGTACGCCGGAGACGGTGAGTGTGCTCGAGGTGTCGAGCTTTCAGCTGGAGACGGTGGAGGAGTTTCATCCGTGGATTGCGGCGATCCTGAATATAACGCCGGATCATCTGGATCGGCATGGGAGCTTTGAGAACTATGTTGCGGCGAAGGAGCAGATTTTCGCGCGCCAGGATGCGAAGGACTTTCTGGTGTTGAATGCGGATGATCGCGTGACGCAGATGTGCGCGGGGAGGACGAAGAGCCAGGTGTTCTGGTTCAGCGGGACGAAGGTGGTTCGACGCGGGGCGTTCGTGCGGGATGGCGTGATGGTGTGGGTCGAGAAGGAGGGTGGCGTGACGGAGCCTGTGATGCCGGTAGCAGAGATTCCGCTGAAGGGCGCGCATAACGTTGAGAATGTGCTGGCGGCGGTTTGTGTGGCGAGGTTGGCGAAGATTTCCGTCGAGCAAATTCGCGCCTCGGTGGGGTCGTTTCGGGCGGTGGAGCATCGGCTGGAGTTCGTGAGGAAGTTCAATGAGGTGGAGTATTACAACGACTCGAAGGCGACCAATGTGGATGCTGCGATGAAGGCTGTCGCATCCTTCCCGGGTGGAATTCACCTGATTCTTGGCGGCAAGGACAAGGATTCGGACTACGCCACGATGGCGGATCTGCTGAGGAGACGGGTGACGGTTGTTTATACGGTTGGTTCGGCTGCAGAAAAGATTGAGCATCAACTGCATGGAGTCGTGAAGATGGTTTCAGCGCAGACGATCGAGAGGGCTGTTGTCGAGGCGGCGAAGTCCGCAGCGCCGGGCGATGTGGTGTTGTTGTCGCCGGCGTGCTCGAGCTTCGACCAGTTTGAGAATTATGAGCACCGGGGCCGGGTATTTCGGCAGGCGGTGATGGAACTTTAAGCACAAAGCAGGGGAAGTGATGGCATGGCGAAGAGAGTAGGGGTGGACAAGTGGCTCTTCGGAGTGGTGCTGCTGCTGATGCTGTTTGGGCTGGTGATGGTTTTTTCGGCGTCGGCGGTGATGGCGCAGGCGAGTCTGGGTTCTCCTTATCCTTATGTAATGAAGCAGGCGAAGTGGGGTTTGCTTGGCCTGATTGCGATGGTCGATGCTGATGCAGGTGGACTATCGCCGATACAACAATCCCAGGGTCGTGTTTCCTGCGGTGGCGGTGACGACGTTGATGCTGATCGTCGTGTTTGCGACGAGGGACTCGCATAATACGCATCGCTGGTTCCGCTTTGGCGACCTGTTTACCTTTCAACCATCGGAGTTGGCAAAGCCGGTTCTGGTTTTATTTCTTGCGTATTTTCTGCAGACGCGAATCCACCAGATGGACGACTGGAAGGGAACGATTCTGCGGGCTGTGGCGATACCCCTCGTGTTTACAGGCCTGATTTTGAAGGAGCCGGACCTGGGTACGGGCATGGTGTGCATGTCGGTGACGGCGTTGATGCTGTACCTGGCGGGCGCCCGGACGAGGTACTTTGCGATTGGTGGCGCGTTGGCGGCGCCGGTGCTGTATTACATGCTTTTCTTTGTGAAGTTCCGGCGTGATCGAATGCTGGCATTCGTCAATCCAGAGGCCGATCCGCGAGGGACCGGGTTCCATATTCTGCAATCGCTGATTGCGGTTGGAACGGGCGGAATCCGCGGGCTGGGATTGATGGAGGGGCATCAGAAGTTGTTTTATCTGCCAGAGGTGCAAACAGACTTTATCTTTGCCAATATCTGCGAAGAGTTGGGGCTGATTGGGGCGCTGCTGGTTGTGGGTTTGTTTGTGGCGCTGGGGTATCGCGGATTGCGCGCGGCGTTTTTGTCGACCGATCCGTTTGCGCGGTTTCTTGCGTTTGGAATTACGACTGCAATTTTGATCCAGGCGTTCTTCAATATGAGCGTGGTGCTGGCGCTGCTGCCTACGAAGGGAATTCCGCTGCCGTTCATCTCTTCGGGCGGGACTTCGCTTTTTATTACGCTGGCCAGCATGGGTGTGCTGCTGAATATTACGCGCGAGATCGACTGAGGTGGCCGGGTTGCGGGTTCTGATCGCCGGTGGAGGGACGGGGGGGCACGTCATTCCTGCACTGGCGATTGGGAGAGAGCTACGTGATCGTTATGGGGCTGAGGTGCGGTTTGTCGGGACGGCGCGCGGGCTTGAGACGAAGATGGTTCCGGAGGCGGGGTTTCCGCTGGAGTTGGTGCGGTCCGGGCAGTTGAAGAATGTGAGCCTGGCGACGCGGGTGCGGACGATGATGGATCTGCCGTTGGGCGTGCTGCACTGCATTGGGCTGGTGAGGAGCTTCAGGCCGGCAGTGGTTGTTGGAGTTGGCGGGTACGCGAGCGGGCCGGCGATGATGGCGGCGGTTCTGTTGCGGGTGCCTACGCTCGCGTACGAACCGAATGCGGTGCCCGGGATGACGAACCGGCTGGTGGGCAAGCGTGTTAGCGCTGCGGCAGTGAACTTTCCGGAGACGATGAAGTACTTTCGCAACGCCGTCGCGACGGGTGTGCCGGTGCGGGATGAGATTTTTGATGTTCCGGATAGAGTGCCGGGAGATGAACCGCGGCTGTTGGTTACGGCGGGAAGCAATGGGGCGAAGATCTTCAACGAGACGTTGCCGGGGATTGCGGTGAGGCTTCTGGAGCAGGTGCCGGGGCTGACGATTGTGCATCAGACGGGCGAACGGGCGCTCGACGCGACAAGAGAGGCTTATGCGCAGGCGGGGGTTGATGCGACGAGAGTGACGGTGAGCGCATTTCTGAACGATATGCCGCAACAGTATGCCGCGGCCGATCTGGTGCTGGCTCGTGCGGGAAGCACGGTGGCAGAGCTGGCCGCTGCAGGGAAGCCATCGTTGCTGGTACCGCTGCCGACGGCTGCGGACGATCACCAGAGGAAGAATGCGGAGCTGGTGGTTCGGGGTGGGGCGGCTGAGATGTTGCTGCAGGCCGAGCTGACGCCTGAGGTGCTTCTGGAGCGGTTAAGTGAGTTGCTGAAGGATGGCGAGCGGTTGCGGCGGATGAGTGTAGCCGCTCGAGCGATGGCGAAGCCGGGGGCGTTGCGGAGGATTGGGGAGATGGTGGCGCGTCTGGGGGGGGCGCCTGTTGCTCGGACTTAAAGGGGTGAGTCCGGAGTTCATTGCTTATTGCAACTGTAGCGGCCGCTCACAGGCTATTGAAAAGCAGGTCCTCCGCTCGTGCGAAGGATGACAACTAAAAATAAAAGCAGAACAAAAACAGCGGCGGGCGAGGAGAAAAAGAAAAGGGCTGAGAGGTTGCTCTCAGCCCTTTTGGGTTCGAAGACTACTTGTTACCGATGGCCACCACCGCCGCCGTGAGAGCCGCCACCACCGCCACCGCCGTGGAATCCGCCGCTGTTTCCGCCAGAGGGCGTGGAGTAGCTGCGGGAGCCGCCGTTGGACTGAGCTGGAGCCGAGTAGCTACGGCTCTGGCTGGGTTGCGCGTAGCTGCGTCCGCCGTTGTTGTAGCTCTGGCTGGGTTGCGCGTAGCTGCGTCCGCCGTTGTTGTAGCTCTGGCCGGATTGAGCATAGCTGCGTGCGCCGTTGTTGGAGACTCCGTTGTAGGTGGAGCGAGCTGCACCCTGAGAGAAGTTCGAGGTGCGGCCGTTGATGGCGGAGCCGCGGAAGCCGGCTGTGCCACCACGGTTTGCGGCTAAGGCCGTGTTGTGGACGAAGCTGTTGCCACCGGGGCGTCCGTTGTAACCGGCATAGGCGCGAGAGTAGGTGTGGAAGCCGTAGCCGCCGCGGCCGATGTTGCAGTAGGCGCGGTTGTACCAGAAGCGTCCTCCACCCCAGTATCCGCCGTAGAAGCCGATGCCGAAGTAGCCGAAGCCGTAGTTGATGCCGCCGTAGTAGCCGACGTAGGGGCCCCAATAGCCGGGATACCAGGAATAACCGAATCCGCCGTAGCCCCAGAAGCCGGGGGTCCAGAGAGCGTTGACGTAGGGAGGCGCGACCCAGGCGCCCTGTACCCATTCATATCCCGCGCCGGTCCAGGCCCAGTAGCCGGGGGTCCAGACATAACCATCGCCGGGTGCTTCGGGCTGCTGGTAGTCGGGAACCTCGGGAGGAGCTTGCTGAACGTCGGTGATGGTGGCAGCAGCTTGCTGCTGGGCTGTAGGGCCCTGCTGCTGATTGGGATCCTGGCCATAACCCTGCTGGTAGGGTTGCTGAGCGTATTGACCCTGCTGTATGTCGGGCGGAGGACCGGCAGGACCGTAGGGGTCACTGGACGGAGTTTGTGCAAATGCCGCGGGAGCAAGGATGAGGCCAGCCAATACGGTGGTAGCGATCGAATTCTTGAAGGTGCGTAGGAACGTCATAATAGTACCTGCCTGCCCGTCTTCGTTTTCCGGCTGTTGCGTCGAGCAACCGGACTTCGAGAAGAGCAAGGACGAGTTCCAGCCTGGCTGATTCGCCCAGGTCAAGTGCTCAGTCAATTAGACACGAATTTCAACTATTTGTTGCACAAATGCAAGGGTATTGTGGGGGAATGGGTTACGGGTTGGCTTGTGTGTCCCTAGCTCCTTAAATAGTGAACTGTGGGACAGATTGGCGGTTGGGTGGCTGCGCTGGGCTCGCAAGTGACAAGTCTATTGAGGGTCGCCCCTCAATAGGCTAATGAGTTGATGTGGTGAAGAGAGCTTTGGGGCACATGACGTGGACGCCGCTGTTGGTGTCGACGAGTTGGGTTATGTCTACGTCGCAGGCGACTGAGATGAGACCGTAGGCGTCGTCGCGGGTGATGTGGGGGTGGTCGGGGTTCTGCTCGGAGAGGAAGGTGATCATGTTGCGGATGGCCATCTGGGTGGCGGTTTTGAGGTCGAGGTCAAAGCCCATTGTGATGTATTGCGTGGGGGTTTCGGCGCGGGGCCAGAGGAGACGGTGCGGATCTTTGAGGTCGCCTTTGTGGACGATGAACTGGAAGGTTCCGGTGAGCTGAGTTTCGAGGGCGGTGATGTCGACTTCTCCGTTGCCCTGTCCGGCGTGGCCGTCGCCTACCTCAAAGTTGGCGCCTTTGGAGTTGACGGGGAGATAGATGATGGTTCCGGCGACGAGTTCCTTGTTGTCCATGTTGCCGCCGTGCATCCAGGGTGGAGCAGAGTCGTATTTGCCGCCCTGTGCGGTGGCGATGCCCATGCTGCCGAAGAAGGGATGCAGCGGGATGTCGATGCCGGGAGCGAAGTGGCCGATCATTTTGGTGCGATCGAGCGGGATGAGGCGGGAGTGGCTGTAGGGGAAGTCGTTGGGGAGGAAGCCGCGGCCGGCGCCGAAGGAGTTGCAGGCCCAGGGGACGTCGATGTCGATTTTTTGGATGCGGATTTCGAGGACGTCGCCGGGTTCGGCCTCTTCGATTGCGACCGGACCGGTGAGGATGTGGCCGCCGGGTCCTTTATCAGCGGCGGGATAGTTTTTGTAGATGTCGTCGACGTAGGAGGGGATGTCGGAGGGGGCGATGCCGAGGGCTTCAAGGCTCTGGCGGGGGCCGCAGGTGGAGAGGGTCTGGATTTTGACGGTGTCGCCGGATTTGACGGTGAGGGCGGGTTTGGCTCGTGCGGAGTAGAAACCCCAGGCGATGGTGGAGGGTGTGGCCAGGAGGGTCTGTGTGGCTTGTTGAGCGAGGGCGGCGGAGGCGGCGAGAGATGCGGCGGCGCAGAGAGCGGCAGAGCGGATGAGATTGGTTGCGAGCATGACGTTTTATATATCACAGTGGGTATGGGTTAGGCTCGGGATGGCCGGTGACGTGAGAGATTAATGTTTGAGCGCGTTTTTGTGGCTTCAATAATGTCCGTCGCGTTTGACTGAGAGAGATTTTTGAAAGTGAGAGACGTCAGTATGTTTGTGCCTGGGCATTTTTTGTTTGCACCGTCGCAGCGGATTCACTTTATCGGGATTGGCGGGATCGGGATGAGTGGGATCGCGGAGATCCTGCTGACGATGGGGTATACGGTCTCGGGGAGCGATCTGAAGCGGAGCGCGGTGACGGACCGGTTGCTGGGGATGGGTGCGCGGATCTTTGAAGGTCATGCGGCGAGTAATGCTTCGGCGAGCGATGTGGTGGTGACGAGTTCGGCGGTGGCGAAGAACAACCCTGAGGTGATGGAGGCGAGAGAGCGGAAGATTCCGGTGATTCAGCGGGCAGAGATGCTGGCCGAGCTGATGCGGCTGAAGTATGGGATCGCCGTGGCAGGGATGCATGGGAAGACGACGACGACTTCGATGGTTGCGGCGGTGCTGGCGGGTGGAGGGCTGGACCCTACGGTGGTGGTGGGCGGGCGAGTGAATGCGCTGGGGTCGAATGCGCGGCTGGGAAGCTCGCAGTATCTGGTGGCAGAGGCGGATGAGAGTGACCGGAGTTTTTTGAAGTTGTCGCCTGTGCTGGCGGTGGTGACGAATCTTGATCGCGAGCATATGGATTGCTATCGCGATATGGAGGATGTTGAAGAGGCCTTCGTTGAGTTTATGGATCGGCTGCCGTTTTATGGGGCGACTACGGCCTGTATTGACAATGCACTGCTGAGGGCGGTGCTGCCGCAGGTGAGACGAAGGGTCTACACGTACGGCGAGAGTGCGGATGCGGACTTTCGGCTGCAGGTGCTCGAGAAGGACTCGGAGAGCCACTCGGTGTTTGAGGTGAACTACAAGGGGCTGGTACTGGGACGGTTTCGGCTGCATGTTCCGGGGCGGCACAATGTTTTGAACGCTACGGCGGCGGTGGCGGTGGGGGTGCAGCTGGGAGTGGCGCCGGATCAGATTGCGGTCGGGCTTGAGAGCTTTCGCGGGGTGGACCGGCGGTTTCAGGTGAAGGGCGTGGTGCGCGGCGTGACAGTGGTGGATGACTATGGGCATCATCCGACGGAGATTCTCGCAACCCTGAGTGCGGCGCGGGAGTGTGGGTATCGGCGGGTGCATGTGCTGTTTCAGCCGCACCGGTTTACGCGGACACGGGATCTGATGGCGGAGTTTGCCGGGGCGTTCAAGGATGCTGATACGGTGGCGGTGCTGGATATCTATGCGGCGAGTGAGGAGCCGATTGCCGGGGTCGATGCGAAGGTTTTGGTGAAGGCGATGCGTGGAGCGAGTGGAGGGGCGGTGGAGTATGCGGCCTCGGCTGCGGAGGCAGTGAAGGTGCTGGTAGAGCACGCGAAGGCGGGGGACGTGATTTTGACGCTGGGGGCGGGGAGTGTTTCGCAGGCGGGGACGTTACTGCTGGATAGCCTGGCGGCGAGTGGGTGAGTTCCTGAAAGGGTACATGCGGAAGAAGTTGGGGTGGGAAGGGTGTAGGGCAGGTTATTCTCAGGATGGCGATTCTCGCGGCCTTGCTCAGGCTTGCGACAAAACGACGTGGTATCGAAGCGCGGGACAGCGGTGCTAGAGGCACCTGAGGAGAGGCATGCCTCGGAGTCTGTGGGACCACGACGAGTGTTGACCTCGTCGAATAAAAGGCTGCGTCGGGATTTCGTCGAGGATTTTGCGGATGATCCGTATGGAGACGATGATGCTCCGGTGACGCGGCGACGGCCAGGGGTTCGCGTTCGATTTCGCGGGTTGCCGACGACGAAGTGGGGACGGATCGCTGCGGGTTGCGGGCTGTTGCTTTGCCTGGGTGTGGGAGTTGCGGCGTTTCTGATGGCGAGAAGCTCTTTGTTGCATGATGAGCGGTTTGTGATTCCGTCATCTTCTTCGATTGAGCTCGATGGGAATGTTCATGTAACGCGAGCGCAGCTGCTCGGCATCTTTGGCGGGGATGTGGACCGGAATATCTTTAAGATTTCGCTGGAGCAGCGCCGCGCAGAGTTGGAGAGTCTGCCATGGGTGGCGCATGCGACGGTGATGCGGCTGCTGCCGAACCGAATGCGGGTGTCGATTGTGGAACGGACACCGGTGGCGTTTGTGCGGCAGGGAGGCAATATCGGGCTGGTGGATGCGAATGGCGTTCTGCTGGATATGCCGGTGGGTGCGAAGGGAGGCGAACAGTACTCGTTTCCGGTGGTGACAGGGATTTCGACGAACGATCCGCTGTCGACACGGGCGGCACGAATGAAGATCTTCGAACGGTTTAGTGCGGACCTCGATGGATCGGGGGAGAAGATCTCCGAGCAGTTGAGCGAGGTCGATCTTTCGAATCCGGAGGATGTGAAAGCCCTGATTCCGGACCACTCGACGGAGATTCTGGTGCACTTTGGCGAGGATAATTTTCTGGATCGGTACCATAAGTTCAAAGATCATCTGCCGGAGTGGCACACGCTTTACCCGAAGCTTTCGTCGGTGGATATGCGGTATGAGCGGCAAGTGGTGCTGGAGATGCAGCCGGGTTCGAGTGCTCCCGCGACACCAGCTTCTGCTTCGACGGCGTCTGCGACTGCTACAGATTCCAATGCTGAGGGAACTGCGCCTCCTGTTGCGGCGCACGATGTTGCTAAGCCGGCAGTGAAGGTGAGTGCGGCGTCGCCTGCAAAGCCAGTTGCAAAGCCCGCAGCCAAGGCGCCGGTCGTGGCACAGAAGCACGTGGCTGCGCCTAAGCCTGTTGTAAAGGCGCCGACGCATGTTGTTGCGCAGAACGAGGTTGCGTTTGATGCTCCGAAGAAAAAGAGCAGTGTAAAGGCCAAGAAGCCCGCTGCCGCTAAGAAGCATCACCCAATAGTTGTAAAGCCTTCGACCAAAACCACGCCATATCATCCTTCCCAGGCGGTTCACCCATGAATCAGAAACAGGACAACCTGATCACTGTGCTCGATGCGGGCAGTACGAAGAGTTGCGTGTTGGTTGCAGAGTTGCAGGACGGCGTGTTGCGGTATCGCGGGCATGGCATTGAGCCGTCGCGGGGAATGCGCAAGGGATTGATTGCAGAGTTGGGGCCAGCGGCTGAGGCGATCAATCGAGCGGCGCTGACTGCGGAGCGGATGACGAAGTCTGGAATTGAGACTGCGGTGGTGGGGATCGGCGGGACGCATGTGCGCGGGGTGAACTCGCGTGGCGGCATCAGCATGGGGAGCCGAATGCGGGAGATTACGCGGGAAGAGGTGCGGGCTGCAGTTGATCGCGCACGATCGGTGGCGCTGCCGCCGGACCGCGAGGTGCTGCACCTGTTGCCGCAGGAGTTCATCCTGGATGACCAGCCGGGGATCCACGACCCGGTGGGGATGGTGGGGAACAAGCTTGAGGTAAATCTGCATCTTTCGACCTGCTCGGGTGGTGTGGCGCAGAGCGTGATTACGTGTGCGAACCGGGCGGGGCTCGAGGTGCAGGATACGGTGTTTGAAGGAATCGCCGCGGCTGAGGCAGTGTTGAGCGCGGATGAGCGTGAGCTGGGTATCTGTGTGGCAGATATCGGATCGAGCACGACGGAGCTTGCGGTGTTTTTTGAGGGTTCGATTGCGCATACGGCAGTACTGCCGATTGGCGGAGACCACTTTACGAATGATCTTGCCGTTGGGCTGCATGTGACGGTGGAAGAAGCGGAGTATTTGAAGAAGATCTATGGACACTGCGTGGTGACGGCGGTGCCACAGCTGAATGAGATTGAGGTGGGTGGAAATCTTGCGATCTCGGGCGGCCAGCCGGCACGAATGGTGCGGCAACGGTTTCTTGCGGAGATATTGGAGCCGCGCGCGAGAGAGTTGTTTACGATGCTGCGGGATAATCTGCGGCAGGGCGGTGTGCTGGAGGCGCTGGGCGCGGGTTGTGTGTTGACCGGCGGCGGTGCGATGATGGCTGGTCTGCTGGATAACGCGGAGAGTCTGCTGCGTGTGCCGGCGAGGGTCGGGTATCCGGTGCCTTTGTCGCGAATGCCCGCGGAGTTGGCTGCGCCGGAGTTTGCAGCAGCGATTGGAATGCTGCTGTATACGCATCGGACGCAGGTAAGAAAGGCCAGCGAAGAGCAGGGGCTCAAGTCGAAGTTGAAGGCTATTTTTGCCGGAAGCTTTTAAATAGTTTTCTCGCGATTGAGGGCTGATTCGCATTGAAGAAATTTTTCATCGAATTGCTTTTCCATTCCTTACGGGTCTGAAATCCGTCAGGTAAAAGTGAAAAATCAAAAAATATTGATTTTGGCTTTACAGGTTTTGTATTTAACGTTATTGTTATTTAACAAAGAGGTTTACTACAAGATGCAAGATCAGATCAGTTCAACGTTTTCAGCATTGGCCGATCCGACACGACGGGCGATTCTGGCGCGGTTGGCGCTGGGTGAGAGCTCGGTGACTGAGCTTGCTTCGCCCTTTGAGATGAGTATGCCTGCGATTTCGAGGCATCTGAAGGTGCTGGAGAAGGCGGGATTGATTGCGCGGGGACGTGAGGCGCAGTGGCGTCCGTGCAAGTTGAAGGCAGAGCCGTTGAAACAGGCTGCCGATTGGCTGGATGAGTATCGGCGGTTCTGGGAGCACAGCTTCAATCGGCTGGACGCGTATTTGCAGACGCTGCAGGCAGAGGAGAAGGCGAAGGAGAAGAAGCGCGGCAGAAAAAAGATCTAAAAATAAATGAGTGTGCGGCTGCCTGGGAGATTTGTGAGTCCAATGGAGGTGTGCAATGAGTACAGCGATGTCTTCAACGACGGTGGCGCAACATGAGCTTCACATCACGCGTGTGTTTGATGCGCCGCGCGAACTGGTATGGAAGATGTGGACCGACCCGGAACATATGAAGCATTGGGCTGGGCCTCGGCAATTTATCGCCACCCATGTGGAGAATGACCGGCGGCCGGGTGGAAGGTGGAGGCTGTGCCTGCATAGCGATGGAGTCGATTTTGGCGATGGCCAGTTGCGGAAGGTTGACCTGTGGCAGGGTGGCGAAAACCGGGAGGTGGTTAAACCTGAGCGGCTGGTCTACACGTTTCAATGGGATGAAAGCACTGGGCTTGGCAGCCATGAAACCGTGATTTCGATCACCTTCGAAGAGCGTGACGGAAAGACAACGATGAACTTCCACCAGGCTTTCTTCGTAACGATGGCTGATCGCGATGGGCATGAGCGTGGATGGAACAGCAGCTTCGACAAGCTGCAGGATTATCTGCATGTGGTAGCGACGCAGGAGGTGACGCATGGGCAACGGTAGCGTACTGGAAGCAGGGTTGCTTGAAGTCTGCCTTACGAGACGGATTGCCGCGATGCAAGAGATTGTTTTCGCGGCGTGGACCGATCCGAAGCATCTGGCGCAGTGGTGGGGGCCGAAGGGCTTTACGAATCCAGTGTGCGAAGCGGATGCCCGTGTAGGCGGCGCGATTCGCATTCACATGAGAGCGCCGGATGGAGTGGTCTATCCGATGACGGGCAGATTCGTGGAGATTGACCGGCCGCACAGGTTGGTATTTGCAACAGCGGCGCTGGACGGAGAGGGAAGGCCAATGTTCGAGGTGCTCAACTCGGTTACGTTCAGCGAGGTTGATGGAGGAACGGAGATCTCTTTGGTGGCGCGAGTGTTGAGTACGACGCCGGCTGCACCGAAGTATCTCGCGGGTATGTCGCAGGGCTGGAGCCAGAGTCTGGACCGGCTTGCGGCACTTGTTGCCTGACTTCGAATGCGTGCGCTGGCGGGTTACGACGCCAGCGCAGCTTCGAGGTTGGGATCGATCGTGAGGATGGAGTCGGTGTGGGTCATCTTGAAGACCTCGAGTACCTTTGCGGCTGGGGCGACCACGTGAAATTTGCCGCCTCGAACCTTCATATTGCCGTAGAGGATCATGAGGACGCCGAGACCGGCGCTGTCGAGGAATTCGATTCCTGAGAGATCGAGGATGAGTTTGTTGATGCCGTGGTCGGCGACTTCGCTGATCTTCGATTCGACCTCACGCAGACGCATACCGAGAGTCATGCGTCCGGTGAGCCGGAAGACTGCGGTGGTGAGATCGACGGGCTGGAACTCTGCTTCGAGAATCATGGGCTTCCTTTATTCCGCCTGATGGGCGAATGAGCTTTCGGGATACCAGGATGGGCGTTGGGGTGCATCGGCTACGCGCAGGGCGAGTTGCGCGAGCAGATGAGTGAACTGCGCGGCCGCCGCTTTGTCGATTGGCTGTTGGAGGTCGTCGGAGGGCTTGTGGTAGCGCACCTTCACCCATTCGTTGAAGGTCTTCATCTCAGGTGAATCGGGTGTCCAGCCGAACTTGAAGGCGAGCGCGGGGATTCCCTGGGTGACGAAGTTGACCTGATCGCTGCGGATGAAGCGGTTCTCGTCGGGCTGCTTGTCGAACTGTACTTCGACGTCGTTGAGCTGGGATACGGCGCGGGCGTCGTTGCCCAAGGTGGATTCGCCCAGACCCTGAACCTCGAGGTAGCGGAGAGGGAAGAGCGGAAGGAACATGTCCATGTTGAGATCGGCGACGATCTGTGATTTTTCGACGGTGGGTTTGGCAGCGAAGTAGGCAGAGCCGAGTTCGCCCATCTCTTCTCCGGTGAGGGCGATGAAGAGAATGGAGCGTTTGGGACGCGGGCCGGCGGTGAGGAGCTTCGCGGTCTCGATGACTGAGGCGACTCCGGAGGCGTTGTCCATCGCGCCGTTGTAGATGGCGTCTCCGTCGACGGGCCGACCGACGCCGAGGTGATCGAGGTGGGCGCTGATGATGATGTACTCGTTCTTCAGCTTGTGGTCGGAGCCTTCGAGTTCGCCGACCACGTTTTGCGTGTCGATGGAGGGGTTCTGTTCGACGGCGGTGACTACGTGAATCGTGGTGTTCATCGCGAAGGTTGGCAGTGGTTTTCCTGCGTCGATGAGCGGCTGCAACTCTGCGAGTGTGTGGCCTGAGAGACTGAGAAGCTTGTCGGCGTTTTTGGGCGACATGGAGGCGTTAACACGCATGCCGGCGAGTGAGTCGAGGGATGGGTCTGCGATGAGGATGGTAGGGCGCGGCGGGGGTGGGGGCGTTGTGGGGGCCGGAGTGCCCGCGGCTGGGGGTGGACCGGGGAGTGGACGCGGTGGATTGATGGCGATTATGCCGATTGCGCCTGCCGCCTTGAGAGCCTTCCAGCGTTCGCCGGGAATGCGGGAGTAGGCGCGGAGGGGGCCTTGGAGTTTTGCGGGTGCGCCGTTGTAGAGCACGACGACTTTGCCGTGCAGGTCGAGGCCGGCCAGGTCGTCGATGTGTTTTGCTGGAAGACGCAGACCGTAGCCAATAAAGACGAGGGGTGCGTCCACGGCGTCACCTGCAGTGATGTGCGGGCTGAGGGTGATGTCGTCGCCAACTTTGAGTGTGGTGCGGTTGCCTGCGGACTCGAGTTGGACACTGGATTTGGCGTCGTCGGTACGCAGAGAGAGAAACTTGATGGGCTGCCGGAAGCCGTTGCCGCCGGCGGGTTTCAGGCCGATGGCCTTGAACTGGCTCTCAACATATTGGGTTGCGGACTCGAAGCCGGGGGTTCCGGGGAGACGGCCCTGAAGCTTGTCGTCGGCCAGGTACTGCACGTGAGACCACCAGGCTGCACCGGCAGCGTCCCAGTCTGGCTGGGCGGAGGGTTGAGCTGTAGTCTGCGCAATGAGAGGAATGGAGACGAGAACGGTGACAAAGGCCCGCGACAGCTTCATGAAAGCTCCAAGTGGGATTAGGAATGAGACAAGATCATACTCTGGCGCGGTGTCACTCGGCGAAATTTTTTGCTTCTCGAAGTAGAAGCGCGACGGCGCGTGCCGGGGCGATAAAGCCGGAGTGTTGAGCTGTTGAACCACGGGTGGTACGTATGGTGGAAAAGGGGGGTCGTGTGTTTGGCGCTTAGATGGGAGAATTAAAAGCTCAAGGAGTAACTGCCGCTATGCCTAACCTGCCGAACGACGACCTTCGCATTCACTATCACGATGAGATACCGCACGGTGCGCGGATTAAGGTGATTGGCGTGGGTGGCGGCGGGAATAATGCGGTCAACCGCATGATCGCGGCGAACGTTGTGGGGGTCGAGTTCATCTCGGCGAATACGGATGTGCAGGCGCTTCAGGTTTCGAACGCTCCGGTGAAGCTGCAGCTGGGAGTGAAGCTGACGAGCGGGCTGGGCGCGGGGGCGAATCCGGATGTGGGGCGCAGGGCGGCGCTCGAGGATTCGGACAAGATTATCGAGGCGCTTGAGGGCGCGGACATGGTGTTTGTGACTGCGGGGCTGGGCGGAGGGACGGGGACGGGTGCGGCTCCGGTGATTGCGAGCCTTGCGAGTGAGATGGGCGCCCTGACGGTGGCGGTGGTGACGCGTCCGTTCGCGTTTGAAGGCAAGCGCCGGATGCAGCAGGCTGAGCGAGGATTGCAGGAGCTGCTGGATTCGGTCGATACGGTGATCGTAATTCCGAATGAGAAGCTGCTGGCAGTGGCGAAGGACGCTGGATTTTTTGAGAGCTTCCGGATTGCCGACGATGTGCTGCGGCAGGGTGTGCAGGGGATCTCGGACATCATTACGATTCCTGGCGTGATCAACCGCGACTTCGCCGACGTGAAGACGACGATGGCGGGAATGGGATACGCAGTGATGGGGACGGGTGTGCGGTCGGGAGAGAACCGTGCCGTCGAGGCCGCGATGGCGGCGATGTCTTCGCCGCTGCTTGAGGCCGGAGCGATCGATGGAGCAAGGGGAATCCTGATCAACATTACGGGCTCAAGCAGTTTGAAGCTGAGCGAGGTGAACGAGGCCTCCACGATTATTCAGAATGCAGCGCATGAGGATGCCAACATTATCTTCGGTGCGGTGCAGGACGAGTCGATGGGCGCTGAGGTGAAGATCACCGTGATTGCCACGGGTTTCAAGCAGCAGGAGATGCCGCAGCGGCGGGAGCGGATGCTGTCGGAGTCGACGCTGCCGACGATGCGATATGACGTGCCGATTCAGCCGCGTGTTGTGACGCCGCGGCCGAGTCCGCGATTTGCGAGTGAGCCGGAGCCTGAGACGACGAATACGACGGCCGGTGAGCCGAAGGAGAAGGCTTCGCCTGAGCTGATTCCTGTGAAGGCGTCGGTGTTTGATGATGACTTCTTTCAGGCATCGTCGTTGGGTAAAGAGACGATGCCTGTGGAGAGTGGTTCGCAGGAGCGATTCAAGGAGCCGACTCACGTTTCTGCGCCGTTACACGTCCAAAAAGAGGGTGTTCCAAGTGCGGCAGAAGAAGTGACTGTTGCGGAGCCTGTTGTTCGGGCACCGTCGTTTGGTGGCGCCGCACCGGAGATGGCCGAACCGGATGAACTGGATATTCCTGCCTTCCTAAGGCGTGGAAACTGATGGTTCTATTGCTCTTTGATGTTCCCTGGGTGGCGTTAGCACGAAAGTGGGACGGTGTAAGCTTGCGGAAAGTAGTTAAATAAGAGCTCTATTCGAGCGGATTTTGTATCGATGGCATTTGGATTGCAGTCAAATCAACAAGAGGGATTGCCTGTGTCGGGACTAATGAAGTTTTGTGGCGTACTCCTCTTCGGCCTTGTATGTGCTGGAGCGGATGCGAGTGGAGCAACGACGACTACGACGACTACGACAAGCAAGACCAAGCATCCTTCTGCCGGGACGGCTCATGTCTCGACGAAGCTGACTGCACATTCCAGTGCGACCGCAAAGAAGACCGCAACCAAAAAGACGAGCGGGACGACACATGCCACGACCGCAACCAGGGCCGTGGTGCGCGGGCACGGAGCTCGCCCCAAACTTGCCGTGCGACGGACTCGTTATCATGAGCGATTCTCTGCGAGCTCTTTTGCGGATAACCTGACGTTGGGCGATGTGACCGATGGTGAAGACCCAATAGTTCGCGCTGCCGCGATTGAGGCGCTGGGAAATATGAATGGGACCGCAATTGCCATCGACCCGTCAACGGGGCGGATTCTGGCGATGGTGAACCAGAAGCTGGCACTGTCGCGTGGAGCAGAGCCTTGCTCGACGATCAAGCTCACGGTGGCGCTGGCTGCGCTTGAGGAAGGGATCGTCAGCAAAGATACACCGGTGAACCTAGGTGGAAGGTTCCATATGACGATGACGGATGCTCTGGCACACTCCAACAATCTTTATTTTGAGACGATCGGCCGCCAGTTGGGATTTGAACGGGTAAAGCATTACGCGAATGAGTTTGGCCTTGGCGAACTGGCCGGGTATCACATCCAGGGAGAACAGCTGGGGACGTACCCTGATGAAGTATTGCCTGCATCCATGGGTGGCGTTGGCCGGATGTGCTCGTTTGGTGAGAGCGTCTCGATGACTCCGTTGCAGCTGGGCGCGCTGGTTTCAGCGATTGCGAACGGAGGAACTCTCTACTATCTGCAACACCCCGAGAGCCAGACAGAAGTTGCTGCGTTTGAGCCGAAGGTGAAGCGGACGCTGGATATTGCTCCACTGATTCCAGAGATATCGGTGGGGATGGAGGGTGCCGTCAACTACGGAACGGCGCGGTCGCTGCGGGCCAACTTCAGCGAGTTTCCCGTGATGGGGAAGACGGGAACGTGCTCGAATAATGGGACGCGGTTCGGATGGTTTGGATCGTATGCGGATACACCAAATGGGCGGATCGTTACCGTATTCTTTCTTGAAGGCGGCCGGCCGACGTTTGGACCGAAGGCAGCTGAGCTGACGGGGGAGTTCTACCGAGCGCTGTGGGACAAGAGTTACTTCCAACAGAAGACGACGATTGCAACCGATGGTGCTGTGGGTGGCACGAATTAAGGTAGCGGCCTGATCTGATAGTGATCTCTGGTGAGCGCTTCGTTTTTTTTCGTTGAAAAAACTGCATCCGAATCCTGCAAATTAATTTTCTTCTGCATCTGAGTGAACTGGTGACCCAGGGTGCGTTCGGCCAACTGCGGGATGGCGCGCGTGGACTGAAGGCACCGTGTCGCGTCTTGGCTTGGGGCGCGGATTCGCGTAGAAGGGAATGATGAACATTCTGACGGCGGAGGAGATGAATGCGGCGGACCGGCGACGGTCTGAGGAGGCTGGGGTTTCGCTGGAGACCTTGATGGAGGGTGCGGGAGGGGCGGTGGCGAGGTTCTGTCTGCGGCGCTATGCTGCGGCTTTGCGGGTGGTGGTGCTTTGCGGGCAGGGAAATAATGGTGGGGATGGATTTGTTGCGGCGCGAGTACTGGCGAAGGCGGGGCTGTTGGTACGGGTTGTTCTGCTGGGGCGAGCAGATGAGGTGAAGGGTGAGGCCGGAGCGGCGTTGGGGCGGCTTCGGAGTGCGGCCTCGACTGTGGCTGTGGATGAGGTTGTCGATGAGCCAGGTCTGCAGGCTTGGCGCCAGTGCTGCGAGGGTGCGGAGCTGTTGATCGATGCTGTGGTGGGGACGGGGTTCAAGCCGCCACTGCGAGGACTTGCGGTTGCGCTGCGGGACATGGTGGAGAGGCTTGAGACGCCGGTGGTCGCGGTCGATCTGCCTTCAGGGTGGGATGCGGATTCGATGAAGCAGAGGTGCAGCGGATGCGTTTCGTGCGGATGCGGTGGTGACGTTTACCGCGCCGAAGATGGCGCATGTGTTTGGGCATCTGACGCGGAATGAGAGAACTGGTGGAACGTTTGGGCCGGTGGTGGTGGCGGAGATTGGGTCGCCGGAGAGGCGGTGTCGTTTCGGAGTGGCAAGTTGAGGTGGGCGGGAGCGTCGAAGGCGATGGCGGAGAAGGCACGCGGATGTCAATTCAAATAAAGGCAAGTTTGGGCATGTGCTGGTGGTGGGGGGAGCTATGGAAAGGCGGGGGCGCCGGCGATGGCGTCGCTGGCGTGTCTGCGGAGCGGGCGCGGGGCTGGTGACGGCGGCGGTGCCGAAGAGCATTGTGGAGACGGTGGCGCGGATTACGCCGGAGCTGATGATGGTGCCGTTGGCGGAGGGATCGAAAGGGGCGGTGTCGTTCAAGAACCTGGATGGAGCGAAGCTGGATGCGTTGGTGAAGAAGATCACGTGTGGTGGCGGTGGGGCCGGGGTTGTCGACGGATGGCGATGCGCCGGCGTTTGCGCGGCAGGTGGTGGAGAAGACTGACGGTGCCGATGGTGATCGATGCGGATGCGTTGAATGCGTTTGCGGGACAGGCGCGTCTGTTGAATGGAAGGGGCAGGGTGATGGTGTTGACGCCGCATCCGGGAGAGATGGCGCGGCTGGCAGGGATGACGGTGAAGGAGGTGGAGGCGGATCGGGTGGGGCTGGCGCGACGTTTTGCGACGGAGCATAAAGTTACTCTGGTTTTGAAGGGGTGGCGGACGCTGGTGGCGCATCCGGATGGCTCGATTGCCGTGAATACGAGTGGGAATCCGGCGATGGCGAAGGGCGGAAGCGGCGATATTCTGACGGGGATTGTGGCGGCGATGCTGGCGCAGTTTCCTGACGACGTGGCCCGGGCGGTGGAGGCGGCGGTGTATCTGCATGGGCTAGCGGGGGACTTTGCGGCGAAGGCGATGGATGAGCATACGGTACTTGCAACCGATACGGTTACACATCTTTCGGATGCGTTTCGTTATCGTGTGACGGATGAGGATGGGTTGACGTGGATCTGCGGACTGCGGGGATCTCTGCGGGCATGAAGGAAAAGCGATTTAAGACACGGAGCGAGGCAGGGACGCTGGCGATGGGCGAGCGAGTGGCTGAGATGTTGCTGCCTGCTCCTAAGCTGCTCGTGTTGCGCGGGGATTTGGGCGCGGGGAAGACGACGCTGGTGAAGGGAATTGCGGCGGCGTTGGGTGCGGCGGAGATGGAGGAGGTGACCAGTCCTACGTTTACGCTGGTGCATGAGTATGCGGGGCCGAAGGTGCGGCTCTATCATCTCGATCTTTACCGGCTGGAGACGGAGCGGGAGCTGCTGACGTTAGGGCTCGAAGAGATGGCGGATGCGCCGGATGCGCTGGTGCTGGTGGAGTGGGGGGAGAAGTTTCCGAGTGTGGTGGAGCGCGCGGATGGGGAGATTGCGATTGAACATGCGGGCGGCGATGAGCGGATGTTTTTGGTTCGGCTGAACGGGTGAGGACTATTTGCTGCGGCCGGTGAAGCGGTAGATGGCGCACTCTTCGTCGCCGGTCGAGCCGTAGTCTTTTTGCTGGGCGATGGCGGCGAGGTCGGCGGCGTGGTCCTCCGGGGACATGGCTACGGGGCCAAGGAAGAGACGGGTGAAGGCGGGGTGCCGGTCGAGGATGTTGCGACACTCTGCGTTGACGTAGAGGAGATCGAAGGCTGGCGCTGGAGTGCCGGATTTTTTTGCGAAACGGGCTTCGATGCGGCGGAGGAGGAGTTTCAGCACGGGAGCTTCGAAGGGATGGAAGAGAAAGGCGAGGGTGGGGGTGTTGGGGAGATCGAAGGTGAGGGCGTCCTGCTCGTAGAGGCGGATGGGTGCGAGTGGCGGGGCGGTTGTGTCTGCGGCGTGAGAGGCGAGCCAGCGGTCGAGGTTGAGTTGTGCGATGTCGGCGAGGGTGGGGTTGAGTTCGATGCCGATGATTTGATGAAAGGGAGATTCGCTGGCGACGAGCATGGCGCGGCCTTTGCCGGCGCCGAAGTCGATGAAGGTGTAGTGGTCGATAGGGTGCGGGGGGTGGTGGCGCGCCAGAGATCGATGAGGGTGCGGAGGATGCTGGGAGCGACGCCGTAGTAGGCGGTGACGTGGGAGTCGTTGGGGTGGCCGGTGGTGAGGCGGCCTGCGGGGATGAGACCGCTGGTCTCTACGCCGTGGATCTGGTCGAAGGGATGCTGAGGCGGCGGTGGCGCGGGCATGACGAGCGGGGATTTGCGCTTGCGTGTCGGCATGGTGGTTAGCGGATCTGGACCAGGTTGGGATTGCCGTCGAGGCCGAGAGTTTTGCGGCCAGCGGGAGTGATGTCGAGAGGGGTCCACGCGGGATCGTTGAGGAGTGTAACGGTGGTGTGGCTGACGGCTTCAAGGCCAGCGAGACGATTGGCGATCTGGGCGTGGAGCTGGGCGGTTGCGGCTTCGTCGGACTGGGTGGGAATGATCTCGATTTGAATGCGGTGTCTTTGGGGGACGCCGGGGATGCTTGCGCCCGGGGCTTGGTCGTCTCGCATGACTTTGATAGAGCGGATGAGGCCGAGATCAACGATGTTGCAGGGGAGGACAGGATCGTAGCAGTCGCGCAGGGCCTCAAGGATGTTGGTTTCGGTAAGCATCTGCTGGTTTGATGATATCGCTCGAGGAAGATGCTTCGGGTTGCGGCGTGAAGTGGAGCCGTCAATGGACGGCTCGGACGGCCACCCCTACCCCGTCAAATGTGCGCAAAGTCTTCTATCCAGAGACTTTGAGGTTGGACTTCAGGCCGACTTGAAGGAATGGCAGTGGGGAAGGGCATGGGGTGTTTCGGTCCTTTCTGCGGTCCGGTTTTGTCAAGCGTTGGGTGCGGGAGGATCACTTCGCGGTGACGGGGCGGGGTGAGGCGATGTTCGACGGGTGACGGTCGGACGAGGCGCTCGACGGGGAGATGTTCGACCATGCGAGGCCGTCGGCATTGTTGCCGGCGTCGATGAGGGACTGGACCTTCCAGGTTTTGATGTCAATGGCGGCGACTTTGTGGTCGGAGTTGCAAGAGACGTAGGCGACGAGGCCGTCGGGACGGATGAGCACCTCCTGAGGCTGGGCGGGAACGTCGATGGTCTTGAGGAACGCGAGAGTCTGGAGGTCGATGATGGCGACTTTCGATGATTTTGAGAGGCAGAGGATAAGGTAACGGCCGTCGTGAGTGGGTGCGCTGCCGTAACCGGTGCCGGGGAGGGGGACCCAGGTTTTGAGTTTGCGAGTGGTGGTGTCGATGACGGCGAGGCGGGGCTTGTCCAAGTCGGAGGTAAAGAGGAGTTTGTCGTCGTTGGAGATGGAGATGCGCTGGACGCTTACGGTTCCTGCCTGGCCGAGTGGGATGATGGCGAGAGTCTTGTGGGTGTCGAGGTCGAGGACGGAGACGCTGCCGGGGCCTACGTTGGTGGTGTAGGCGAAGCGTCCGTCGTGGGAGAGGGTGAACATGTGGGATTCGGGTGCGCCGGTGGGGATTTTGTAGAGGACCTTGAGGGTTGTGGGATCGATGGCGGTCATGGCCTGGTCGAGCTCGGTGGAGACGTAGAGGAGGTTGCGGTGGGTGTCGTAGAGAGGGAGGTGGGGACGGACGCCGTGACCGAATTCGAAGACGCTGGTGATCTTGTGGGAGGGGACGTCGATGACGAGCATCTCGTGACCGTCGGTGCCGGGGCGGCCTACGCCTGCGTTGCCGTAGATGGGAAGGTAAGCGGTGCGGCCATCGGGTGAGACGGCGACTTCATGGCCGGTGATGCGGTCTTCCTGGAGGGCGAAGGCCTGTTTCGCGATGGCGGCGTCGATAAAGGAGAGGGTGTGGTCTGTCTGATTGGCAACGAGGAGGGTGCCGGAGGATTGTGCGTAGGCGGCGGGTTCGATAGCAAGCACAGAAGCCAGCAGGCAGCCGGTGAAGGGAAGAATCTTCATAGGTCGCGAGTTTACATGGTTTCTCTTGCGGGGGAAGGCGAAAAATGCCGTCAGTTTTTGCGTTCGACGAGATAGCTGGCGAGAGATTTAAGTGGGTTGGCGGTTTCGCCGAAGGGTTCGAGGGCGGCGAAGGCGTCGGCGATGAGCTCTTCGGCGTCTTTGAGGGATCGTTCGATGCCGAAGACGGCGGGCCAGGTGGCTTTGGTACTGGCGGTGTCTTTGCCTGCAGTCTTGCCGAGTTCGGCCGAGCTTTGTGTCATGTCGAGAACGTCGTCGACGATCTGGAAGGCGAGGCCGGCTTTTTCGCCGAAGGTGCGGAGGCGGGCGATGGTGTCGGCAGTCGCGGCGTGGTGCTCCTGCAACGCTGTTTGAAGGGAGTCGAACTTTGCTTTTGCGATATCGTCCGGCTTCGCGGCCTCTGCGTCCGGGGTTTCCGCCGAGGCCCATGGAGCCGCGCATCTGGCGTACGCCGAAGAGACCGCCGGAGACGATGCTGGTGGTGATGAGCGCTCCGGTCTTTGCGCGGTGAATGGCTTCGACTAGTTCGGCGGTGGGGGCGACGCCTTCGGACTCGATGTCCATGACCTGGCCGCCTATCATGCCGGGGGGGAGTTTGGTGTCGAGGTCGCCGACGCGGCCTACGCCGGTGCCTACGGCGAGTGAGATCTCTTTTAAGATTGCTACTGTTGTCGCGGGTGGGGTGAGAAGCTGGGCGATGGTCTGGAAGGCGAGTGTCTGGAGGGCGTCGCCGGCGAGGATGGCGGTGGCTTCGCCGAAGACGACGTGACAGGTGGGCTTGCCGCGGCGAAGGTCGTCGTTGTCGAGGGCGGGGAGGTCGTCGTGGATGAGGGAGTAGGTGTGGAGCATCTCGAGGGCTGCGCCTAGGTCGGCTATGCCTTCGGGATAGGTTTGGGAGCCGGCGACCATGCGAGCGGCTTCCATGCAGAGGATGGGACGGAGACGCTTGCCGCCGGCGAAGGTGCTGTGACGCATGGCTCGGTGGATGGAGTGGGGGAGGGTGTCGGGCGAGGGCAACAGTCGCTCGAGTGCCGCGTCTGTGAGTTGCGCGCCGGATTGCAGCAGGGTTTTTACGTCGGAGTGCATTGATGTTGATGATAAATGCAGGGACTGGCAAAGCGCTGTGGGAGGGATTTTTTCGGCGCTCCGAAGGACGACTTCTCTTTGCTTTCGATCTGATCTGACGATGGCAACTTCTATTCTTTTTTTCGATCAGTCAGAAGATTTGCGGAGGAGTGTGAGGAGAGTGGCTAGAGCTAGGAGCGAGATGATATTGCCCAATGTTTGATCGAGGGTGTGGGTGTACGTGATGTCGATGACGGAGGGGCCGGATGGGATGGGGAAGGCGATGAGGCCGTCGTCGCGTTGGATGCGCGTGGTGATGGGGGTTGCGTTGAGAGTGATGCGCCAGGCGGGGTAGTCGCGGAGGTTGAGGATGAGGACTTCGGGTATTGGCGTGTTGAGGGCGAAGTGTTGAGGAGCCGGTGCTGGTTGAGAGTTGACTGGGGCTTTGGCGTTGGGGTTGGCGGAGAGCCAGTAGGCGGGGTTGGTGTGGGTGAGGGAGTCGTTGTCGGCGGTGATGGGGGTGTACTCGTCGGTGGGTTCGGTGCCTTGATTGGAGTGGAAGAGGGTGAGGCGGGCGGCGACGGTGTCCTCTGCGTCGCAGGGTTGGTGGAAGATGGCGTACGCAGGATAGGTGAGGATGGTTGCGATCGCTATGGCGATGGCTGCGGTGATTGCGGGTTTGACTTTGATTGGTGGAAGGGTAATGGCTACGGCTAGAGCGAGAGCTGCTGCAAGGATGGCTACGAGTCGCCAGGGGAATTGGAGGAAGGCAAGTTCGGGGGCGTGGGTCCAGATGAATGTGGTGATGGGTGTTAAGAGGAGGGTGATGGCGAGGGTGAGGGTTGCGAGGGGGAGAAGGAGACTTGGGCTGGTTGATGATTGTTCCACCCGGGCGTTGGTGTTGCGTCGGAGAAGGGTCAGGGAGATGACAGTCGCTGCGATGACGATTGTGGCGATGAGGGAGGCGGTGTGGAGGACCTGGTCGTGGGCGATGTCGGTTGTGTGGTGGAAGAGGAAGTTATCCTGAACGCGGTAGAAGGGAATGATTGCCATGGCGATCTGTACGTAACGGCGTTCGTAGGCTGCGGGGACGATGTAGAAGGCGGCCAGGGTGAGGCCGAGGGTGGTGCCGAGAATCGTGTGGAGGGCTATGTTCTTTTTCGATGTTTGCGAGGGTCGAACGAGACGGAGTGTTGTGAGGAGGGCCAGGGCGTAGCAGCTCATGACGGCGGCGGGGGCGTTGGTGAGCCAGAGTAGAGCGACGGGGATGGCTATGCGCGGGATGGTGACCTGGCTTCGCAGGATGGCGTGGAGGAGGAGTGGGATGAAGGCGGCGGCGAGGAGTTCGGCGTAGGCGGTGCGCTCGTATGCGGTGAAGAGCATGTAGGGGTTCACTGTGTAGAGGACTGCGGCTACTGCGGCGGTGGTGGGCGAGGTGAATTCGCGGGCGAGGAAGTAGAGGCTGAGGCCTGCGGCGGTGAGGGCGAGCCAGGTGTAGAGGATTGGCGTCCACGTCCAAGGGAAGACGATGCCGAGGATGGCGCCGATGGTCCAGGAGAGCGGCGGGTAGAAGACGAAGCGGGGTTCTCCGGCGTTGTAGGCGGGGGTGTAGGCCCAGTGGGGGTGGAGGTTGCCGTGGGTGAATTGATGGGCGGCTTCGAACCAGCTGAGGAGGTGGAAGTCGAAGTCGTGGCCGCAGGAGCAGCCGTGGAAGAGGAGTGGCAGGATGGCGAGGAGCGCGGTGATCGGGATGAGGACGTATGGAAGCCGATTGCGCTGCATGGATTAAGGGTATCGCAGATGGATTTTTGTTGGTGGGGAGACGATTGCAATGGTAACAGCGGGTCCTCCCGCTTCGCGGAAGGATGACAACTTAATAGAGGCAACTGCAACTGCAACAGCAGATCCCTCCGCTACGCTGCGGGATGACAAACAATAGAGGCAAGAGCGACAGCAAATGCAGGTCCTTCGACTGCGCTGCGCTTCGCTCAGGATGACAACTTAATCGAGGCGGAGGTGGAAGTGAATCGAGGCGGAGGTGACAGGTGGAGGGCTAGTGGGCTCCGGCGGGAGGCTTGCCGGGTTTTACTTTTTTGAAGAGCCAGACGATGCCTACGCAGAAGAAACAGAGAAGAGAGAGCCATCGGAAGACGTCGACGAAGGCCCAGTTGGCGGCCTGGCGCTGGAGCTGGTTGTAGAGTGTTGCTTGCGCGGGGGCGAGGGTGTTGGTGTGGCCGAAGTAGCCGGTGAGGGCCTGCCGGGTGGCTTGTATGCTGTTTTGAAACTGCTGGCCGGTGCGGGGGATGGAGTTGATGATCTCGTTCTGGTGGACGGCGCTGCGGCGGGTAAGGAGCGTTTGGGCGACGGAGATGCCGATGCTGCCGCCGACGTTGCGCATGAGATTGAAGAGGCCGCTGGCGTTGCCGATCTGTTTGTTGTCGAGCGTGCCGTAGGCGGCGGTGCTGATGGGGACGAAGACGAAGCTGAGGCCGAAGCCGGTGATGAGGATGGGTAAAAGAAGCGTGGTGGGCGAGAGGTCGAGGGTGACGTTGCCGAAGTAAAGCGTGGTGAGACCGAAGGTGAAGAAGCCGAAGGTGAGAAGCCAGCGAGGATCGGCTTTGTTGGACAGATAGCCGATGATGGGCATGCCCATGATGGCTCCGATGCCTCGGGGAGCGACGACGAGGCCGGCGGTGAAGGCGGTGTATCCGAGGAGCTCCTGATAGAAGAGCGGCAGGACGGTGACGGTGGAGTAGATGCCGACACCGAACATGAAGATGAGAGCGGAGCCGATGAGGAAGTTTCGGTCTTTGAGGACTTTGAGGTCGACGATGGTGTCTTTGCTGCGCCAGCAGTGCCAGCAGAAGTAGACGAAGGAGATGACAAGTGCGGCGACGGCCCAGCGAATCCAGATGGCGCCGAACCAGTCGTCCTCCTGACCCTTGTCGAGGACGACCTGGAGGCAGCCGGTCCAGATGATGAGGGCGGCGAATCCGTAGCGGTCGAGCGGGGGGACCTTGGCCTTGCTGATGTAAGGCGGATCGAAGATGAAGCGGTTGATCATGAAGAGGGCGAGTAGGCCGATGGGGATGTTGATGTAGAAGGCATAGCGCCAGGAGTAGGTATCAGTAAGCCAGCCGCCGAGGGTGGGACCGAGGACGGGGGCGACGACGACTCCGAAGGCGAAGACGGCCATGGCGGCGCCGCGTTTTTTTGGCGGGAAGGATTCGAGGAGGATGGCTTGCGAGAGAGGTTGGAGGGCTCCGCCGCCGGCACCCTGGATGACGCGGGCGATGAGCATGAAGATGAGGGTGGGAGCGGCTCCGCAGGCGAAGCTGGCGGCGGTGAAGATGGCGACGCAGGACATGAGGAAGCGCTTGCGGCCGAATTTGAGGGAGAACCAGTTGCTGGCGGGGAGGACGATGGCGTTGGCGACGAGATAGCTGGTGAGGACCCATGTGGCTTCGTCGGTGGAGGCAGAGAGGGAGCCGGCGATGTAAGGCAGGGCAACGGAGGCGATGGCGGTGTCGAGCACCTCCATGAAGGTGGCGAGCATGACCGAGGCTGCGATCAACCAGGGATTGATGCCTTGGGAGGCTTCAGCGGATTGATCCGGAGGTGCAACTGCGGCTGAGGCCATGGGACGGGAGAGATTCCTTTATGGAAGTGATTGTCTACTATGTAGAGCCAAAAAAGGGAGTTAAGGATGCCTTTTTCCCCATCGCTGATTGCAGACAGCGAAACGGCAGCCCCTGTTTTGGTGGCTGCCGCCTGGTTGGTACGTGAATTTATTGTTCGGGTTGCTGCCGGGGTCCGCTAGTAGCCGTTGTGGCTGCTCATGGACAACGTCGTTGCTATAGGGTGTAGGGACGCTACGTCGACTCGATGCGCTGTGGGTGGATGCCGGAGAGCGGGGATCTGGGTTTGATCGAGGCTCTTGGGAAGGTCGGTGGTTTGGGGATCCGTTGCGGCGTCGGGGTTGAAGGAGTCGGCGGCGTGCGCGTAGGAGACGGTGACGGCGGTGTCGGGTGAGTCGTTGCAGCCGGCGAGGAGACCGGCGAGAAGGCCAGCTAGGCCCAGGGAGGCTATTTTGAAGAGATTTCGCTTGGTACGTGAGGCAGGGAGGAATGGCATGAGCTAGGCTCCAGGGTGCTACATGGGTGAAGCACGAATTGAGGCAAGGGTACCGGGGGGCATCTGGAGCGACAATGACCCGTTAGGCGTAGCCAGTTCCATTGTGGAAATAGGAGCTTTGGAGGTTGAGGTGCTGTGGGCTGGATTGATAATAGGCCACTTGTTGGGTTCCCAGTTAGAAGGGAGTTAATAGGGGGCTTGGCGGTGCTTCAGGCATCAGAAATAGTTGTGTTTAGGGGAATTAATCGTGCACCCGATGGGGGATGAGGAGCATCAGAATAGTTGACAGTAAGTGACTCAAGGTGAGATTCTTGAGGAGTCAAGAAAAACTGATGGAGGGCTGTGCGCCCGGAGGGATTTACAGATGGCAAAGATCATTGGAATTGATTTGGGAACGACGAACTCCTGCGTAGCCGTGATGGAAGGCGGCGAGGCGAAGGTGATTCCTAACGAAGAGGGCGGCCGGACTACGCCTTCTGTGGTTGCGTTTACCAAGAGCGGGGAGCGTCTGGTTGGCCAGGTGGCCAAGCGTCAGGCGATTACGAACCCGGAGAATACGGTTTATTCGATCAAGCGGTTTATGGGTCGCCGGATGAATGAGGTTGGCGACGAGTTGAAGATGGTGCCGTACAAGGTGGTGGCGAAGGGCGACAACATCGTCGTCATAGCGCAGGGCAAGGAGTACACCCCGCCTGAGATCTCGGCGATGATTCTGCAGAAGCTGAAGAAGGCGGCTGAGGACTATCTTGGCACTTCGGTGACCGAGGCTGTGATTACGGTTCCGGCTTACTTCAATGACGCGCAGCGGCAGGCGACAAAAGACGCGGGTAAAATTGCCGGGCTTGATGTGAAGCGTATTGTGAACGAGCCGACCGCGGCTGCGTTGGCGTACGGGCTCGACAAGAAGAAGGACGAGACGATTGCGGTCTATGACTTCGGTGGCGGTACGTTCGATATCTCGATTCTCGAGGTGGGCGAAGGCGTGATTGAGGTGAAGTCGACCAATGGCGATACGCACCTTGGCGGCGACAATCTGGACCAGCGCATTGTGGATTGGCTGATCTCGGAGTTCAAGTCCGAGACCGGGCTCGATCTGCACTCGAAGGGCAACGAGATGGCGCTGCAGCGGTTGAAGGATGCTGCGGAGCGCGCGAAGATCGAGTTGTCGACGGCGCAGGAGACGGAGATCAATCTGCCGTTCATCACTGCAGACGCGAGTGGGCCGAAGCACCTGGTTCGCAAGCTGACGCGTGCGAAGCTGGAGTCGCTGGTGGACGATCTGCTGCAGCGGTCGATTGGGCCGTCGAAGCAGGCGATGAAGGATGCTGGTGTTGACGCGAGCAAGATCGATGAGGTCGTGCTGGTTGGCGGTCAGACTCGTATGCCGAAGATTCAGCAGCTGGTGAAAGAACTCTTTGGCAAGGAGCCGCATAAGGGTGTGAACCCGGATGAGGTTGTGGCGATTGGCGCGGCAGTGCAGGCTGGCGTGTTGGCTGGCGAGGTGAAGGATCTGTTGCTGCTCGACGTGACTCCGCTGACGTTGTCGATTGAGACGATGGGCGGCGTGGCGACGGCGATGATCAACCGGAATACGACGATTCCGACGAAGAAGACGGAGACGTTTTCGACGGCGGCTGATTCGCAGACCGAGGTTGAGGTGCATGTGCTGCAGGGCGAGAGGCCGATGGCAGCGCAGAATCGGACGCTGGGCAAGTTCAAGCTGGCGGGAATTCCTCCGGCTCCGCGCGGCGTGCCGCAGATCGAGGTTACGTTCGACATCGATGCGAACGGCATTCTGAATGTGACGGCGAAGGACAACGCTACTGGTAAGGATCAGAAGATTACGATCACCAGTTCGTCGGGCCTGAGCAAGGAAGAGGTTGAGCGGATGGCGAAAGATGCCGAGGCTCATGCTGCGGAAGACAAGGAGCAGCGCGAGGCAGTTGAGGCGCGCAATGGACTGGACTCGCTGGTGTACAACGTCGAGAAGATGGTGAAGGACGCGGGCGATAAGGTTGCGGATTCGGACAAGACGGAGGTTGAGTCTGCTCTGTCGGAGGCGAAGACGACGCTGGCAGGAACGCCGAGTGCGAGTGAGCTGAATTCGGCAAAGGATCGTCTAACTACGGTGAGCCACAAGCTCGCCGAGGCGATGTACAAGGCGACTGCGGCTGCAGCAACGGCAACGGCAGATGGCGGCGCCGCAGCGACTGGTGCGCCCGAAGAGCCGAAGAAAGATGAAGGCGTGATTGATGCCGAGTACGTGGACGTGGATGAGAAGAAATAAGTGTAATCCATAGAAGTTGTATGGACGTATTGAATGCGAGGGGCGTTCCTATAAGGGTGCCCCTCGTTTTTTCAAGGTGGGGCGGGGTGGTTGGGCGTGTAGAGTGCGACTTATCACCCGGAAAGGTGTTGAAGTGAATAGCAGCGAAGGGGAAGACAAGTACGCGGATTTGCTTTGGCTGGAGAACCTGGAACTCAATCGATTGCTTGGAGGTAAGGCGATGACCGAGACAATGTGGAGATGTGACCAGGTACGCGCGGGACGGTTGTATAACCGGATGATGTTCGATACACGCGAAGAGGCTGAACAGTTTGTGCAGCGCATGCAGCAGATGGAGCCGGATCAGATGTTTTCGATTGAGGCGATTGAAGCGCGGCAGGTTTGGAACTAACCAGTTGGCAATAAATTGGGAAGCCATACAAGCAATGGCGACGGTAGTTCTGGTGTTGACCAGTGCCGGCGCCATTACTTATGCCGGATTGCAGTTGCGACATGAGCGAGCGTACCGTGCAGTCGATAATCTTGAAAAACAGTTGAGCTTTTTTCTGTCGGATACTTTTGTAGCGGTTCGACGGCGGTTGGCAGAGTCGCGATTGGATGGCGCCGGGTTGAAGGCATGGAGTGTGGACGATCCTCCTGTCAGTGCGTTTGAGGTGCTGGATTTTTATGAGCACCTTTCGCTGCTGGTGAAGAAAGGCCACCTCGATATCTATGACGTCTGGCACACATTTTATGAGTGGGCGCAGCCGGTGTATGTGGACATGCAGCCTCTGGTTGAAAGCGAAGAGAGTCCCTACATTGAGCATTATCGCGATCTGCAACGGATGATTCGGCGGATGGACGAGATTCAGATGGCGAAGATGGCGACGCAGAAGGGCGAACACTGGACGCTTTGGACTCCGGAACGGATTATCGAGCACTACAAGTATGAGCTGGAAGCGGGTGGGCGGCCACGCAGGGTGCGACGGCGGCATCAGACGCAGATAACAGCGACGAGGTTGAAGGACGATGCCAGAGGGAAATGAAATTCATCGGTGGGCTGCTCGTCATGAAGCGGCGTTTGGCGGCAAGCCGGTACGGGTGGATGGACCGCAGGGGCGGTTTACTGATTCGGATGTGCTCGATGGGCGGAAGCTTGAGCGCGTGATGGCGGTGGGCAAGCACCTGGGGTATGACTTCGGTAAGGATCGGATTCTGCATGTGCATTTGGGATTGCAAGGGGACTTTACGGAGGGTTCGGGGCCGTTGCCTGCGGTGCGTGGCGCGCTGCGGTTGCGGATGTGGAATGCCGAGGCGGTGAAGAAACCCGCGGGAGCGGATGCTAGTAAGCCGCATCGGTGGTACTCGGAGGATGATGGTTCGAATAATCTGGCGCCGGAGGACGTGGCTTGGGTTGAGCTGCGTGGGCCGATGGATTGCACGGTGTACACGCAGGAGATGTGGGAGCGGCTGCTGAAGCGGCTGGGGCCCGATCCGTTGAATGGGGATGGGCCGGAGAAGTTTGTCGAGAAGGTGACGAAGAGTAAGAAGGCGATTGGCGAGTTGTTGATGGACCAGTCGGTGGCGGCGGGTGTTGGGAATATCTTTCGGGCGGAGTTGTTGTTTCGGGCGCGGCTGAGTCCGTTTGCGGCGGGGAGGGAGGTAGAGGAGAAGACGCTTCGGTCGATATGGAAGGATGCGGGTGTGTTGATGAAGGCGGCGATGGTGGATCGGAGGATTGTGACGACGAAGCCTTCGGACAGGCCGCATAAGACAGGACCCGTGCTGAAGGAAGAGGCGCACTATGTGTATCGGCGACAGGGGCGGCCTTGTTTCGTGAGCGGGACAAAGATTTTGACGAAGGTTGTGGCGGGACGGAACTTGTTCTGGTGCCCGGTTTGTCAGGCGGCTGAGTAATTTTCAGGTTTCGAGGTGCGGAAGAGCCGCGCTGGTTGCAGAATGGAAGAAGAAGACTATGGCGACACAGACGAAAGACTATTACGGCACGCTGGGCGTGAAGAAGACGGCGACGGCGGATGAGATTCGCAAGGCGTTCAGGAAAGCTGCGCGCAAGTATCACCCGGATGTGAATCCGAACGATAAGAAGGCTGAGGAGAAGTTCAAGGAGATCTCTGAGGCGAACGACGTGCTGAGCGACGAGAAGAAGCGGAAGATCTACGACCAGCTTGGTTTTTATTCGGACAATATCGATCCGGCGGCGGCGGAGGCTGCGGCTCGGGGTGGGTATGGCGGCGGCGCGCCGCGTGGATACAACGCGCAGCCGGGTGGACGTGCGGGGCAGGAGGTGCCGTTCGACTTTGGGGGGTTTGATTTTTCGGACTTTCAGGGTGGCGGGCGCGCGGAGCAGCAGCAGGGTGGCGGGGGCTTTGGCGGGAGCTTCAAAGATATCTTTGGCGGGATGTTCAACGGCGGGAGACAGGCTTCGCGCGGGCCTCAGCCGGGGACCGATCTGGAGTACCAGGTGAGCCTGGACTTCTGGACGGCGGTGCGGGGTGGGGTGACGCGGCTGGAGATTCAGCGGCAGGAGATCTGCCCGACGTGCAAGGGGAAGACGACGACGGGCGGAAGTGTGGAGTGTCCGGAGTGCCATGGGTCGGGGCAGGTGCAGCAGATGGGTGGGCGGATGAAGTTCAATATTCAATGCCCGCGATGTGGCGGGTCGGGGAAGGTGCAGCACTCTTGCCCGACTTGCGATGGCCAGGGCGTGGTGATTAAGCGGGAGCCGCTGGAGTTTCGGATCAAGGCGGGGACTCGGGATGGGCAGAGGATTCGCCTGGCAGGAAAAGGGAATGCCGGGACGAATGGCGGGGCTGCGGGGGATTTGTTTTTGATTATCAAGGCGGGGACGCATCCGGTGTTTACGCGGACGGGTGACGATATTTATGTAACCGTCCCGGTTACGATGACGGAGGCCGCGCTGGGAGCGAAGATTGATGTGCCGACGATCGATACGCATGAGGGCGGAGGACGGACGCAGTTGAAGATTCCGCCGGGGACGCAGACGGGGCAGAAGTTAAGGCTGCGGGAGAAGGGTGTGCCTTCTGCGTCACAGGAGGGGAAGCGCGGAGACCAGATCGTTGAAGTGAAGATCGTGGTGCCTAAGGTGCAGGATGAGCGTTCGAAGGAAATACTAAGGGAGTTGGCGAAGCTGAATCCGGAGGAGCCGCGCGAGGGTTTGTTTGCGGCGGTGTGAGTATCGGCAAGTGAATTCGTGAACGTGAATACGAGGTTTCCGGATGCAAGCCCAAGCAATTCCTAACCTACTAGCTTATTGCGAGATATACGAAAAGGAGTTTGAATCTGCTCGTAAAGCTAGCCTCTGGATATCTGCATTGGTGATTGGTTGCTCCGTAGCTGAGTGTCTTCTCTTGATGAGAGCCATAACCTCGATAGACACAATTCGTAAGAGTGCAAAGTATCAGAAGATAACGGTCGAGGAATTGTGCAGCAATAGATGGTCTTTAGATAAGCTTATCAAGCTCTCTCAGGACCTTGGCTGGCTCAAGGCTTCATTCGTCAATGAGGCAATAGTTAATGAATTTGCGAAAATAGTTCGCAGCGGTTTCCCCAACGCCCGCTCAGAGGATATCAATCGAAGCGTCGGTTCGATTTTGCTTTTTCTGGTTAAACAGCAAAGAAACAATATCCATCCAGGAAAGGCGGCGCTTGCAGCGTCGCTGCCAAAGCAAACTTCTTTTGCAGAACAAGCGGAGGGGTACTGTGAGTTGTTGTCTATTCTGTTGCGCTGCCTGCGGGACACTCAAAACGACAGCGCGCTCAAGGGGAGCCCATCGTGATTGCTCAACCTGAGCGACTCATCCAGATACCCAAGACTTTTGAATAATCAGCTCTGTTCGGGACTAATTTTCTGCTCGAAGATTGCGTCAGCGATGGAGGTAGAGACTTTGAGGGTGAAGCCGAGGGGGAGTTGGTCGTGGGTGGATGGGGCGGGCAGGAGAAGGTGGTTGGCTAGGCTCGCGAGATACTGGGTGGTTTCGGGGGCGAGGCCGGCGATGCGGGCGGCTAGCCAGGCTTGCGGAGCGATGGTGATTTCGGCGCGGCCGGCGGCTACGGACAAGTAGATTTTGTTGGCGGCGTGACGAACCGATGCAGTGAGGATGGGAGTTCTGGCGGCGAGGGTAAACCATCGCTGCTCTTTTTTTGTCTGGCCGGTGTAGTCGGCGTGGGCTTCGCCGCCGGTGCGCATGAGCCCAGGGCAGACGGTGGTGACGCGAACGCCTTTGTGGCGGAGTTCGGCGTGGAGGCCTTCGGAGAAGCCGACGAGAGCGAATTTGCTGGCGACGTAGGGGAGCATGTGGGGCATGGCGAACTTGCCGCCGATGCTGGCGATGTTGACGATGGCTGCGTCTTCGGCGCCGGCTTTGCGGTTGAGCAGGTGAGGGAGCGCGGCGTGGGTGGTGTGGAGTGCGGCGAAGAAGTTGGTGGCCATGGCGCGGCGGTAGGCGGCGATGGGCTGGTCTTCGACGGGGCCGACCTGGATGATGCCGGCGTTGTTGATGAGGACGTCGATGCGGCCGAAGTGGGCGACGGCGTGGTCGATGAGCATGGTGGCCTGGGCGGCGTCGGTGAGGTCGGCGGGGATTAGTAGAATCTCGTCGGGCGACGAGATGGCGCCGCGATCGAGGAGGGTGTGGCGGGCGGCGATGAGCTCTTCAAGGTTGCGGGCTGCGAGGACGAGGTTGGCTCCGGAGCGCGCGTAACGTTCGGCGAGGGCGAGGCCGAGACCACGGGAGCCGCCGGTGATGAGAACGACCTGGCCGGGGCGGCTTTTGGGAACTCTGGACTTGAAGGCGTAGATCGCCACGGCGGCGGCGACGCCGGTGAGGAGCTGCGCGGTACGGAGGATGGCAGAGGACTTCTTCATAGCTGACTAGTGAGATGCAGATTCAGGGATGATTTGAGGATAACTGAGTTTGTTTGACGGGCGTATGTGGGAAAGCGCTAGACTGCGTATGTATTTGCAAGAGGTTGCACTATGGCGACAAAGCGAAAGAGCAAGGGCGCGTACATGATCTCGTCGGTGGCGGAGATGTATGAGATTCATCCGCAGACGCTGCGTTTGTACGAGCGGGAGGGGTTGCTGCGGCCTTCGCGGAGTGAAGGAAACACACGCCTTTATACCGATGAAGATCTGGAGCGGCTGGAGTTTATTTTGAACCTGGCGCGCGATCTGGGGGTCAATATCGCCGGCATTGCCATTGTGCTGCAGATGCGGGAGCGGATGGAGGAGATGAATCGGCAGATGCAGGGCTTCGTCGACTACGTGCGGACGGAGATGTTGACCAGGATGCAGCAGCAGGTGCCGGGGACGGGGTTGGTTCCGATGAGGCGGCCAGTGGTGATGCCGACGGTGAAGGTGACCGCGGTGAAGACGGGAAAGAAGCGGTAAGAGGGTTCGACCATCGGAGATGGTGATCGAAGAGAGTCAAACGCCGCCACCGTGGGAGCAGAGTTAAGCTGCGATAAACTGGAGGACTGCGGTTCTCCAGGCTTCGCGCTGGAGTGATGCAAGGGTGAGATGAGTCTGTTGCTTCAGATATTGTTTTGGGTCGCGATGTGCGGCACGGTGACCTCCACGATCTATTGCCTGATGGTGATAGCGGCAGCGGTACGCTTTGGGGTGCGGAAGCGGCGAGAGGATTGTGCAGCGGCGACTTTTTTGCCTGCACTGAGCGTGTTGAAGCCACTGCATGGTACGGAGGCGGGGCTGGAGAGAAATATCGAATCGTTCTTTGAGCAGGACTATCCCGAGTTTGAGCTGCTGTTTTGTGCTCGGCAGGAGAGCGATGAGGGGCTGCAACTGGCGCGAAGAGTTGGCGCGCTGCATCCGCTGGTGAATGCACGGTACGTGACCTGCGGAGAGCCGACGGCGAAGTTTCATAATGCGAAGGTGTACTCGCTGGCGAAGCTGGATGCGGAGGCGAAGCACTCGCTTTTTATTACGAGCGACGCGGATGTGCGGGTGAGGAAGGATTATCTGCGGCGCATGGTGCAGAATTTGAAGGACCCACAGATGGGATTGGCTTCGTGTGTGTACCTGGGGACGACGGACAAGGGAGACAAGGCGGGGTTTTCTTCGCAGCTGGATGCGGTGGGAAAGAGTGTCGAGATGACCTCTGGCGTGCTGGTGGCGGACATGCTGGAGGGGACGAAGTTTGCGCTGGGCGCTTCGATGGCAGTGAGGAAAGAGTCGTTTCAAAAGGCCGGCGGATTTGAGGAGCTGGGGCAGTTTTATGCCGATGACTTTGTGCTGGGGAACAGGCTGGCGGGGCAGGGGGTGGGGGTGCGGATGGCGACGCACGTGATCCAGCTGATGGTGCAGGACACCCCGTTTGGGTTGTCGTTTAGAAACCAGCTGCGGTGGATGCAGAGCACGAGACGGTCGCGACCGTGGGGGCATCTGGGGTCGGGGCTTACGTTTGCTATGCCGTTTGGTCTGCTGGGACTTGTGTGGGGACTACTGAGTGGTCATGCTTTGCTAGGACTGGTGTGGCTGGCGGCGATGGTTCTGAATCGGTGGCTGCAGGCTGGGGCGATCTTGCGGGTGATGGGAGACGAGGGATGGATGCGGGGTATGCTGCTGTATCCATTGAGAGACTTGCTGGGGAGCGTGCTTTGGTTGGGTAGCTATGGAGGAGATAAGTTCTACTACCGGGGAAAGATCTACACGTTGAAGGACGGCGGCAGGGTGGAAGAGCCGCAGTAAGGGATGGCCTTCGCGATGGGCCCCTTAGCGAGGATAAGCCGTCGCGAAGATCCTGCCGCAGGCCCCGATGCTGCCCCCGATCCGGATGCGGCCTGCGGTGGGGAGCAGAGCTGATTTTTCGATGAGTTAGTTTGCGGCGGACCACGAGCCTCGGTAGGGTACGCGTTTTAGTGGTTGGTGAGAACGGTTTTGCCGCCGGCGCTGGCGAGGGTGTGGACGTCGCCGTAGGGGGTTAGGTCGTTTGCGCGGGCGGCGGGGTTATAGGTGAAGAGAAAGATGCGGCGTGGGCTGGACCAGAGTTGGCGGAGGGAGTTCTCTGTTTCGAAGATGCGTGGGGCGTCGGGCCAGAAGCTGCCGTACCAGAGGCCGTTGGCGCGGCCATTGATGAGATGAACCTGCTGGCCGGTGTAGAAGATGAGAGTGGAGCCGGAGGTGAGTTCGCCATCGATGAGGATGAGGTCGTCAGAGTGCGGTGCGGCTTGCTGGGCCTGGTTGATGGCGAGGGCGAGACCCTTTGAGCCGAGGATTGGGTAGAAGCGGGCGAGGCCTTCGTGCGCGGCCAGCAGAGTGAGAGTCATGAAGGCGGCGAGGGTGAGGTTTGCGGCGTAGGTGAGCCCTTTGCGACGAAGAAGGTAGCTGCCGAGGCCGATTCCGAGCATGCCGAGAGCCGTGGCGGCGAGAGGGCCGCGGAAGAAGCCCATGGCGGCGCCGGTGAGGTCGGTGATGTGGCTGAGGGAGAGGTTGTAGGCCTCGGTGCTGCCGGCCATGGTGAGGAGGGAGACGATGTCGGCGCCGGGTGCGGGGCGCGGCGCGGTGAGGGCGAAGTATCCGCAGAGGATGGCGACGAGGGTGGCGAGGGGGACGAGGGTGTAGAGGTGCCAGTTGAGCGTGCTGCGGTTGATCGCTCGATTGGCGATGCCGGTGCCTTCGGCGCGTGCGAGGATGCAGCCGATCATCAAGGCCAGGGCGGGGAGCGCGGGGAGGCTGTAGTACTCCTGCCGGTTGGAGATGGAGAAGAAGCCAAGGACGAGGAGCGCCCAGAGGAGGAGGGAGAGTGAGGCTTCGTGCTCGCGAGCGGATTGTGACGATGCGGATGCGGAGGGTGCGGATGGCATCGACGATGGCGGTGGGGAGGAAGATGGCCCAGGGCATGATCCAGAGCGCGAGGTAGAGCCAGAAGAGCCAGACGGGGGTGAGGCCGTAGTCGTGCGGGATGCGTTTGGAGAGGAAGCGGGCGATGTGCTCGTTGTAGAGATAGAACCAGGCCCAGCCGCCGGTTGCGGGAAGGCCCAGGCCCGGCGGTAGGGCGATGGCTGGGTTGCGGAGGGCGGCGAGGATGTGCCACGGGGCGGCGATGAGCGAGGAAGACGGCGGTGCTTGCGAGGAGATGAAGTTTGACGAGGAGATGGAGTTGCCTTGTGATTGCCAGATAGAGCGAGGACGAAGCCGATGGGGAAGACCAGGCCGATGAGTCCCTTGGTGAGGACGTTGAATGCCATGACGGCGGCGAAGGCCGAGGCAGGGGAGGAGGGCGGATTTGTGGCTGGTTGAGGAGAGCGGATCGCTTGTCGCGATGGGGCACCCGGGTTTGTTGCGATTCGGGCTGTGTTTGGATTCGGTCTAATGCGATGAGGAAGAGGTGGACGGCGAGGGTCATCCAGAGGGCGAGGAGGATGTCTGGGATGTAGAAGCGGGTGTAGAGGTAGGGGCCGATGCTGGTGGCCATGGCGAGGGCGGCGTAGAAGCCTGCGCGGTCCGGGTTTTGTGTGGGCGAGATGGTGTTGAAGAGGCGGATGCCTAAGGCGTAGACCGCGAGGAGAAGAGCGAGGACGGCGAGTGCGAGCGGGAGGCGGGCGGCCCAGTCGTGGATGCCGAAGAGATGCATGGAGCCGGCGGCCATCCAGTACATGAGGGGCGGCTTGTCGAAGAAGCGGATGCCGTTGATGTAGGGCGTGACGAAGTCGTGGCGCTGGAGCATCTCGCGGGCGATCTCGATGTAGATGGAGTCGACGTCGTCGAGCAGGCCGGGGGTGAAGAGGCCGCCGATCTGGAGGAGGAGCCAGGCGAGGAGAGGAAGGACGACGGAGCGTGGGTTCCAGCGGCGGGATGTGGCGGATTGAGGAACGGTTTCTTGCATGCGTCTCTACTTATTATCGGGGTTGTGGGGGTTCGAGGATGCTGTGGGTGTGGTTTGTCTCAGGGGCCGTTGGGGGTTTGATGATGCGTCCCGCGTGCCTAACCGAGGTTTTGACGGGTTGGCTTGAGTCGCGGAGTGGTCGAGTGGGCGGTCGGTGTAGAGGGCTTTGCCGGAGCTTTCTTTGAGGAGGATTTTGTTGGTGCCGAGAAGATGGTCGACGTCGTCGCGCTTTCGAGGGGGACGAAGAGGAGCTTGCGTTGGCCGGTGCCCCAGGTGCTCGAGGAGGTCTTGCGGCGTGAGGAAGATTGGCGGGGCGTCGGGGAAGGTGCGAGCCGAAGAGCATGGAGGTGGAACGGCCATCGACGAGGGAGACCTGGCGGCCGAGGTAGAAGGGGATCGAGGAGCCGTAGGACTGGTCGCCGTAGAGGAGGATCTTGTTGTCGCGGGGAGATGGAGTGGGTGGCTTCGAGGTCGCTCGATGGTGTCGGCGAAGGCTTTGGAGGAGAGCATGGGTGCGAAGCGGGCGAAGGCGATGTGGGCGGCGATGAGGAAGACGGCGAGGTGAGGGCGACGGTCGTGGTGGCGGCGAGATGGCGGCGTTGGGAGCGGAGAAGCCAGGCGATGTCGCGGGGCCGAATAGGAATGCGAACGCGGCGAGGGCGGCGGGAAGGCGGAGCGCGGCGAAGCTGGGGCCGGTGAGGTCGAAGAGTGCGGACATGGAGAGGGTGTAGTCGCCGACGCCGCGGTGGGCGAGGAGGTCGCCGATGTCGGGGACGAAGGGGAGGTGGCGAGAGGTCCAGAGGCCGTAGGCGAGGGTGATGGCGATGGCGATGCCGAGGACGGTGAAGGTGGCGTGGGCGATGGTGATCGAGCGGCGTGCGGCTGGCGTCGTCGGAGAAGGTGGCTTCGGCGCGGGCGAGGGCGGCGGCGAGGAGGATCAGGAGCGGGAGGTAGGCGGGGAAGGTGTAGTACTCCTGGTTGGTGGAGAGGGAGAAGAAGACCAGGACGAGCGTGGCGAAGAGGCTGAGGAGGAGCGTGGTGCGTTGGGCGAAGGTGTCGGTGTGGAGCAGAGGGGTGCCGGATGGGGAGTTGAGCTGGCGGCGGCGAAGCGCCTGGAAGACGAAGAGCAGGAGGCGACGAAGACGGTGAAGAGGTAGGGGATGTGGCGGTGTCGCGCAGGGCGATGCCGACGACGACGACGGCGAAGGGCTGCCAGTAGGAGATCTGGTCTTCGGCGAGGGGGTTGGTTTCGTTGTAACGCTGGAAGGCTGCGCCAGGCCTGGCGGATGAGGACGCCGCCGAAGAGCGACCAGGGGAAGAGCCAGACGAGATGGAGGCTCCAGAAGAGGGAGCCGGGGAGCTTGTTGTAGTCCATCGGGAAGCGCTGCCGAGGAAGCGGAGGAAGTGCTCGTTGATGAAGTAGAACCAGAAGAAGCCGTGGCCGTTCATGCCGCCGGTGTTGCGGAGGCCGGCGAGGATGTGCCAGGGGGCGGCGATGACGAAGGAAGAGCAGGGGGCCGGTGAAGGGTTTGAGCGTGCGCCAGTTTTTGTATTGCCGGTGAGGGCGAGGTAGAGCGATGGCGGTGCCGAAGAAGAAGACCAGGGCGACGAGGCCTTTGGTGAGGACGGCGAGGGCGAGGGCGGTCCACATGAGGTAGGCGTAGGGCGGGGGAGAGTGAGAAGCGGCTATGCGTGGATCACCCAGCTTTGCGATGAGCTGCATTCGCAGGCTCACCGGTTTTTGTGGTGCTCGGATGTCGCGATTGGTGTTGAGGGATCGGAGGAGGCAGTAGAGGGCGGTGCAGAGGAAGAGGGAGAGCAGGACTTCGGGGATGAAGTAGCGGGTGAAGAGGAAGACGCCGGCGCAGGTGAGGGTGGCGAGGCCGGTGTAGAAGGCGGCGCGGGCGTTGAAGGCCTGGTCGGCCCAGCGGTAGCCGAGGAGCGCGAGGAGAAGGACGCCGATGGCCTGGGGGAGGTGGGCGGCGAAGGTGTTGAAGCCGAAGATGCGGAAGCTGAGGGCGACGAGCCAGTAGGGGAGCGGCGCTTTTTCGAGGTAGCGGATGCCGTTGACGTGGAGGGTGACGAGATCGCCGGAGAGGCCATGTGGCGGGCGGCGTTGGCGTGGGTGGCGTCGGCGTCGTCGAGCAGGGGAGGGGTGAAGAGCGCGGCGAAGAAGATGATGAGCCAGAGGCCGCTGAGGATGAAGCAGAGCGGTGGAGCGGCGGGGGGTGCTGGTGCAAGAGCGTTGCGCGGGTGTTCGAGCGAGGTTTCCGGGAGAGGTTGATTGATCATGAGTTTGCAGTGCTCTCTCAGCATAAATGGCTTATGCGGGTCGATCGCTGATGGGCGTGGAACGCATGTTGCGCTGTGAGTTGGATGCAGCGCGGGTGAGGCGGGCAATGTAATCTGCTGGTGGCGGGATTTTTTGCGCTTTGAGGTGATGTCAGAACGCATGCCTACGTTTGCTGCGGTCGATATTGGGTCGAACTCGTGCCGGTTGAAGATTGCTACGGTGCACATGCATCGGCTGAAGACGCTGCATGAAGACCGCGAGGTGACGCGGCTGGGCGAGAGCGTCTTTCAGACCGGGGTGATCTCGCCGGAGGCGATGGCGGCGACGATTCGGGCGCTGAGGCGGTTTCATAAGGCGGTGCAGCTGCATGTGGTGGACAAGGTGCGCGTGGTGGCGACGAGCGCGATGCGGGATGCGCGGAATGCGGCGGCGTTTACGGAGTGGGTGAAGTCGGCGACGGGGTGGAACGTCGAGGTGATCTCGGGGCTGGAGGAGGGGCGGCTGATCCACCTGGGCGTGGTGACGCATGAGGTGGGGGCGCGGGGACGATGTCTGCTGATCGACCTGGGCGGCGGGAGCTGCGAGGTGACGCTGTCGGACGGGGGCGGATCAAGACGATGGTGAGCCTGCCGCTGGGTGCGGTGCGGCTGCAGGAGGAGTTTCTGCAGCAGCGATCCGCCGGCGAAGGAGGATGTGGCGCGGCTGAAGCAGTATATCGATCGGGAGCTGCGGCGGGCGGAGAAGAAGCTGGGGACGCCGCGGGTGGGGCTGGTGATTGCGACTTCGGGGACGGCTGCGGCGCTGGCGGAGGCGAGTGGGCATGTGCGCAAGGGCAGAGCTTCGAAGAAGATCGCTGGCGAAGAAGCGGCTGGAGCGCGTTGGGGCGCTGACGGCAGACACTGCGGATGTGCGGAAGCTGGCAGACCGGCTGGCGAAGATGAACAATGCGCAGCGGGAGGCGGTGCCGGGGATTGGGCCGCGGCGGTCGGAGATTATTGTCGGCGGCGCGCTGGTGTATGCGAGTCTGCTGGAGCGGATGGGGCTGAAGGGATTTCGCTACTCGCCGCTGGGGCTGCGGGATGGAATGCTGGCGCAGATGCTGGCTGAGGTGGATCTGCGGACTTCGGTGCATCAGAAGATTGAGAATGAGCGCTGGGCGGGCGTGCTGGAGGTGTGCGAGCGGTACGGGATCGAACAGCGCAAGGTGGAGCCGGTGCGGCAGCATGTGGTGGAGCTGTTCGACGCGCTGGCGCGGGTGCATGAGCTGCCGGAGGAGTACAGGCTGTGGCTGGAGGCGGCGGCGATGATGCAGGATGTGGGCAAGTTTATGAACCACCAGGGGCATTACCGGCATACGCAGTACATCATTGCGAACTCGGAGATATTCGGTTTTTCGCCGGAGCAGCGGCTGATTGTGAGTGCGATTGCGCGGTACATGGGGAAGAGCCGGCCGGAGCCGATGGATCGGCCGATGCGGTGGATTCCGGTGGAGGAGCATGTGCATGTGATGCGGGCGGTGGTGTTGCTGCGGCTGGCGGTGGCGCTGAACCAGGACCGGGCGAGCGCGGTGGTGCAGATGCGGACGCATGTGTATCCGAAGCGGGTGGTGCTGGAGCTGGTGCCGGGACGTGGCGGGGCGGAGCTGGAGGCGTGGTCGCTGAAGAAAGAGGCGGCTTACTTCCGCGAGGTCTTTCGGCGGGAGCTCTTCGTCGAGGTGGCGTAGAGGGCGCGGACGGTGCGGGGATCGAGCAGGCCCTGCAGGGTCGCGGGGCCGCGGGTGAGGACGACGCGGGCGAGGGAGCCTTTGCGGAGGCGGATCTTTGCTTCGGCGCCGGAGGCGGGCACGAGGAGCGAACCGAGGAAGCTGGTGAGGTTGGGGTTGTGGCCGACGACGAGCAGATTTTCGCGGTCGGAGCATTCGCGGAGGAGATTTTGGAAGTCCTTGAGGGTGGCGGCGGGGGCGAGCGCGGTGGAGTTCAGGATTTGGGCTTCATAGCCGGTCTCGGTGCCGATGAGGGAGGCGGTCTGCAGGCAGCGCTTGAGGGGGCTGGAGACGATGAGGTCGAACTGGATGTCCAATGCATTCAGCACATGGGCGAGTTGAAGGCAGTGTTTCTTGCCCTTCTTTGTCGAGGGGGCGCTTGGGGTCGAGGAATGGATTTGGGCGTCGCAGACCAGCACTGGCGTGGCGGAGGATAAATAAATTCATAGTCTATTAACATTTTAGCGCAGACGTGTTTTTGCGTGGGCGAGTGTGCACGGAGATGCTGGTGTTATTGCGGTGGTTTGGTGGGGTTGTGGTGGAAGACTCCGGGATCGGGTTCGTCGAGTGGTGGGGATGCGGGTTCGGGGTTGGAGATGGGTTCGTGAGTCGCCGGAGTTGTGCGCGGCTCGTAGTTGAGCTGGAGACGCTGGGGGTGAGGCGGATCGACGGGGTTGATGATTGGGTTTTGAAGGGCGAGAGAGGTTTCGACTCCGCGTTGCCAGAAGCGAGTGAAGAGCAGAAAGAAGAGGCCGAGTTGCGCGAGCAGAAAGGTGGGCCAGACGCGGGGCTGAGCGAGCATGTGCATTGCGGCTCGGGCGGTGAGGACGACGGCGGCGAATCCGAGGAGGGATAAGAAGAGGAAGATGGGCCACGCCTGGGCAAAGTGAGCGCAGAGGGTTCGCCACGCGGGACGGAGGGCGTAGCGAACGCGGCGGTCGGGCTTGCCGTTGTCACGGAGGTGAAGGCTGAGTTGAACGGTGTAGACCTCGACGAGATCGAAGTAGAGACGGAGGATGGAGGCGACGAGAAAGAGGAGGATGTAGCCGGCGAGGGTGTAGAAGAAGGCGTGGCGTCCTACGACGTGGTCGTCGACGTGATCGGCCCATTGATTTTGAAGAGAGACGAGAGGGCCGAGGATGAGGGCGGAGACGAGGAGCGTGAGCAAGGTGATGCGGAGGAAGCGCCAGAAGTAGAGCAGGCCCTGGTGGAGGAGAGTTGCGAGGCGAGCGGGGCTGTCGGTTTGGTAGCAGAAGAGGGTTCCGGGAACGAGGAGGAAGTAGAGGAGCAGATAGAGCGGGATGGAGGCGTGGCTGGCTGCGATTCCTGCGTCTGCCGACGGGACTCTGGTGGAGGTGCACGTACGCTTCGGCGATGGTGCCGAGGTCGAAGCCGCTTAAGAGACGTTGGGCTGCGAGCGAGTGGCTGAGGAGCGCGGAGAGTTGGCGGTGGAGGCGGATCGAAAAAAGGAAGGCGAGCACGAAGATTGAAGACGTAGGTCCAGAGAAGCGCAGGGAGACGGCGCAGCGTTAGAGAGAGTCCGTGGAGAAAGATGTTGCGGCGTTCGGACATGAATGCTGACCTCTTCTTAGATGCAGCAGCTGAGCGTGACGAAGAGTGGAGTGAAGGAAGAACGGGTGAGGCCGCTGGTCATACGATCCAGGTGACGAGTTGGGCGAGAGTTGGTTGAAGCTTAGCCAGAGGTTGGTTAGTTTACGCGTTGGGATGGGGTTCGATTGGTGGTGTAGCTGTTGTTGAAGAAGTCGGTGTCGAGGAGGATGGCGTGGTCGGGGTCGATCTCGGCGGAGACTACCTTGGCGTTGCGGGTGTAGGTGAATTTCGTCCAACGATCGACGCCGTTCCAGCGTTCGCGGAGGCGGGTGCCGTCGTCGAAGACAACTCGACGGTGACGGGGAGGATGAAGTCGCCTTTGCGATGGAGATAGACGGTGGAGAGACTGAACTGCTTTTATCTTTGGGTTCGGGGAGCCACCATTGCAGCGGGGTCGGAGGAGATGCTGTCGACGGTGTAGTCGAGGACCTGGGTGCCGTAGACGGCCTGGTTGAAGAAGCTGCGGAGGCTGGAGTTGACGGGCGGGATGGCGGAGTAGTCCAGCTGGCCGGCTTGCGTAAGGGGTGGGGATGATGGGAAGAGGGTTACGGGTTGCGCGAATTCATTCTTGTCGGTGAACGATCGGGGCGACGGTGGCGGGAGCGCTGGGAGTGAGGCGATGGCTTTGCCGCGAGCGATGGCTACCTGCTTCGATGGTGCGGAGGAAGTCTTCGGTGGTGGGGTGGGTGAAGCGGATAGCGCAGGAAGTAGGTGCGCATGGCTTCGTCCATGGTTTCGCGGCCGATGATGCTTTCGAGCGTGACGAGGAGGGTGGCGGATTTGCCGTAGGTGATGCCGCCGTAGGATGTCAGCGTTGCGGAATTGAAGGCCCAGCGGGTGACGGGGTCGAAGTCGGGCTTGCGCGATGTAGTCGAAGCGGCTGGAGTTCGTAGTCGCCGGCGTTGGCGTAGGGGCGATGGAAGACCGAGGTGTCGCGGCCGAGGATGTCGCCGATGGACTTTGACCTCGGTGTAGGAGTTGATGCCTTCGTCGAGCCACGCGTCTTCGAACTCGTTGGTGGCGACCATGCCGTACCAGTACTGATGGCCGAACTCGTGTTCGGCGGTCTGCTCGGTGATGTAGGTGGGTTCGTACCAGGAGGTGTCGCCGGTGAAGAGGGTGGGGTACTCCATGCCGCCGATCTCAGAGCCGGGTTCGGGGTCGATGACGGTGAGGATCTTGTAGGGGTAGGGGCCGTAGCGGTGGTCGAACTGGGCGAGGACTCTTTTGCATGATGTCGAGGTAGCGTGCGCCGGCTTTGGGATGGGCGGCGAGGGCGAGGACGTGGATCTTGACGGGGCCGAGGGAGGAGAGATAGGTGCCGTCGGTGATGGTGAAGTGAGGGCTGGCGGCCCAGGCGAAGTCGCCGATGTCTTCGCCGTAGAAGCTGAGGGTCTTGGTGCCGTTGGGGTTGATGAGTTCGCCGGTGGGGACGCCGCTGGCTCCGACGATGTAGCGGCGGGGAAGAGTGAGGGTGACGTTGAAGGTGGCGAAGTCGGAGAAGAACTCGGTGGTGGCGTGGTATTGGTGGCAGTTCCACGCGCCGTGCCAGAAGACGCCGGGCTTGGGATACCACTGGCCGCCCATGATGAAGTCGCGCTTGTAGCCGTTGCGGGCGACGGAGACGGGGAACTGATCGTGGAAGGCGAGGTGGAAGGTGATGGAGTCGTTGGGCGCGAGAGGATGGGGGAGCGGTGAGTTCGGTTACGGTGTGGTCTTCGGCGTTGCCGTCGTCGGGCGCGATGAAGTGCATGGCGGAGGTGAGGTCGCCGTAGCCGTCGGCGTCGATGTGGGAGATGGTGATGCTGCCGAGTTTTTCGGCGGGGTAGTCGTTGTCTGCTTCGGAGTCGCGGACGCCGCCGTTGAAGTGGGTTTCGCTGGTGAAGGTGGACTCGGGGCGGAAGGCGTTGAGGTAGAGATGGAAGGGAATGGTGGTGAGGGGTTGGCCGGTGAGGTTTTTGTAGGTGAGGGTCTCGGTGGCGTCGAGGGATTTCTTGTCGGTGTCGAGGTGGGCGTCGATGGTGTAGGCGACGACGCGGGTGGAGAGAGGCTGGCCGCCAGGGGAGTTGGTGGCGATGCTGGTTTGAGCGTGCAGGCGGAGGGCAGAGAGTGGCGAGCGGCGACGGGAAGAGGCGGTGCGCAGCATAGAGGGATTGTAGAGCTGGGGCTTCTAGATGCTCAGGTTATTGGATGGGGAAAAAGGTTTAGCGGTGTGGCTAGGCCTGCCAGAGTTCGGTGGTGAGGAGTCCGGCGAGGCTGATGTTGGTGGGCGATTCGGGTGAGGCCGGCTTGGGTGAGTGGGGTGGCGTGGTCGGGGAGGTGGGTGGTGCGGAGGCCGGTGAGGAGGCGGAAGGCGAGATAGAGGGCGCGGACGAGGAGTTTGGCTGGAAGATGCATGGGGCCGGTGGGAATGCGGAAGTCGGAGATGAGCCAGAGGGCGCCGGGGGTGAGGTGGGGTGTGATGCGGGTGATGAGGGTGTCGAGTTCGGGTTGGGTGAGGCAGTCGAGGAAGAAGTGGGTGACGACGAGATCGTAGGAGCCTTCGAGCGGGAGAGGTGAGGGCGTTGGTGTGATGGGTGCGGAGGCGTTGGGCGCTGTTGGGCGATGTGGCTTCGCAGCGCTGGCGAAGGAGTTGGAGCATGGTGGCGCTGGTGTCGACGGCGTCGGCGTGGAGGTGCGGGTTGTGGGCGAGGAGTTGGGCGAGGAAGCGGCCGTCTCCGTCGCCGAGGACGAGAGCGCTTTGTTGTTGAGGAGATGGGGAGGTAGTGCGTGCGGCAGCGTTCGAGGGATCTGCCGAGGGTGAGGTATTCGAGCCAGCGATAGGGGTGGGCTATCAGGTTGAAGTTGGGGTCGGCTGCTGCTCATCTGGAGGAAGGTGCAAGAGGAGGAGTTGGAGTGGTGAGGGCGAGATCTGCGGCGGCGCGGAGGGTGATGCGAGTGATGGATGTGGCGGCGATGGTGCGAGGAGCGAGGAGGAGCGTTGCGGAGATAGCGGTGGCGCAGGGGATGGGCCAGGGCGGCGTGGCGATTGAACAGACGAGAGCGCTGTGCTGAGCGAGGATGAGGAGGATGGTTAGGAGCGGAAGATGGCTGAGGCGAAGCGGGTGATGGCGTGGGTGGGGTGGTTGGTGTGGTGGTCTTCGTGCTCCCATGCGTAGATGAAGAGGCAGTTGAGGCTGCAGAGTGCGGCGAAGAGGAGTGCGGACGGGAGTAGAGGAAGGCGGAGTGCGGGCGGCGGGCGACGGTGGGGATGAAGGTGGCGGCGGCGAAGCAGAGGCCGACGGCGATCTCCTTGGGAAGCCGGTGCGCGCTGCTGTGTGGCGTGGATGAGGATGAAGTAGCCGGAGACGAAGCCTCCGAGGATGAGGTAGAGATGGATGGCTGCGGTGTCGAGGCTGTGGAAGAAGCAGGGCAAGAGCGATGGAGGCAAGCAGGATTCCGGCGAGGAAGGCGGTGCGGTGGCGATGGTGGAAGAGGTGGCGGGCTTCGAGGTCTTCGTGATGGGTGGAGTTGGTTTGGAGGAGGCGCGCGTCCATCAGGCGATCGGCAGCGTAGAGCATCCAGACGGTGATGGCCATGGCAAGTGCGGAGGAGATGGGAAGGTGGACGTGGTTGGTGGAGGCGATGAACCACGTCCAGAGTACGGCGACGGTGGGGGCGTCGAGAGAGAGAAGGTGCCAGAGCGTGAGAGAGCTGGTGTGGTGGCTGATCGCTTTGAGGGTCGACTGAGTTGGAGTTGCGGTAGCCACTTAGTTCAGTTTATTCCTGCTTTCGGGGTTCGCCTTCCGTCGCTATAAACCTAACTCGGAGAGACCGGGGTGGTCGTCGGGGCGGCGGCCCTGAGGCCAGCGGAACTTTCGGTCGGATTCTTTGATGGGCAGATCGTTGATGCAGGCGTAGCGGAGATGCATGACGCCGTCTGCGTCGAACTCCCAGTTTTCGTTTCCGTAGGAGCGGTACCAGTTGCCGGAGTCGTCGTGGGATTCGTAGGCGAAGCGTACCGCGATGCGGGCTCCGTCGAAGGCCCATAGCTCTTTGATGAGTCGGTAGTCGAGCTCGCGCTTCCATTTGCGGGTGAAGAACTCGACGATCTCCTTACGCCCGTTGACGAACTCGGCACGGTTTCGCCACTTGCTGTCGATGGTGTAACCGAGGGAGACTTTTTCCGGATCGCGCGAGTTCCAGTTGTCTTCTGCTTTACGTACTTTCGCGGCGGCTGTGGCACGGGTGAAGGGTGGGACTAGTTTCTGCGGTGGTTCTGTACTCATTTCGCTCCTTACTGTGATGAGATTCTGCGTGCTGGATGTATGGCGTGAATTTGTACTTCAAGTTTTACGCCTATCGCCGGCGCGTTGTTCTTCGCTGCGGTTTTACCTGGCGCTTCTTTACAGGCTTCTTTGGTTTCTTTGATGCGGAGGAGCCGGGATTGACCACCGCGATCAACTTTGTCGCGATGGGAGAGCCGAGGCCACTGCAGGGGTCCCAGCCGGGGCCAGCTTTGAAGCCTACAGGCGTGCCGGAGTAGTTGGTGCCGGAGGTGATGTCGTTGAAGGCGGCTTTGCCTTTGGCGGCGTAGATGGCGGGTTGAATGAAGCCGGCCGATGTGCCGTTTTGCGCGTTGGCGACGGCGATAAGGCCGGCCCAGAGCGGCGCGACCGCGCTGGTGCCTCCGATGACCATGTTCTGGCCGTCGACGCGGATGTTGTAGCCGGTGGCAGGGTCGGCATCGCCGGCTACGTCCGGCGTTCCGCGGCCACCGGTGGAGGTGGTGGGTTTGGGGACGTTGGAGTTGGACTGCCAGGAGGGGAGCGGGAAGACGTTGCTGACGCCGCCTCCGGTTGCGCCGTTGTTGGTGGAGAGATCGTTCCAGACGCTCTCTGACGAGATGGTGGAGCCGCTGCCCTGCAGGCTGGTTCCACCACAGGCGAGGACGTGGGGGCTGGAGGCGGGGAAGTCGACGTGGTTCTGGCCGCCGGTGACACCGTCGGTTGAGCCGTCGTCGCCGGTGGCGACGGTGATGGTGATGCCGAGTGCGGCGGCGGACTGGCAGGCGGCGTCGAGCGCGTTGATGGATTGCGTGGTCCAGTTGGATTCGGCGGCGCCCCAGCTGATGGAGATGACGCTGGGGTTGTTCTTTGTGTCGTGCACGGCGGTGCTGATGGCGTCGATGAAGCCCTGGTCGGTGTTGGGGGTGAAGTAGACGACGATTGCGGCGCCGGGTGCGACGGATGCGGCGACCTCGATGTCGAGCATCACTTCGCCGTCGGCGCTGTTGGCGGTGGTGGGGCTGTTTTTGCCGCCATCGACGAGGACTGCGGAGACTGTCGGGGTCTTCTGGCCGAGGGATTTGAAGTAGGCGGCGAGGTCGGCGGTTTTGTAGCCGCCGCCTAGTTCGATGATGCCGATGGTTTGGCCTGCACCGGATGCGTTGGCGGGAAACTGGTAGAGCTGCGCAACCTGCGGCGGAGTGTAGGAGATGCCGGGGGCGCCGGCGTGAGGTTTGGCGAAGCCTTCAGCCTGAAGATGTTTCGTGGTGGTGTCTCCGGCTTGGCCGAAGATGCGAAAGTGGGGCTGGGCTTGCGGGCGGTTGTCGAGGCCGAGGACGGCTACGACAGGGCCGACGAGTGCAGCGGGCAAGGTGATGCTGCCTTCGCGAATGCGATAGGTGACACCTTGCTGCGTGGTGTGAGCGAGGGTGACGCCGAAGGCCTTCTGCATGGCGGCGATGGTGCCGGTGAGTTCAATGGTGCGGCGATCGAGGTTGGGTGGCGCGGCGGCGAGGCTGTACTCTTTGGCGAAGGTGCGGACGAGCTTGACTGCGTTGGGGTCTGCGCCATGACGCTGGCGATACTGTGCGCGGGTGAGGCGTTCTTTGCCATTGGCGTTGGCGGCTTTGAGCGGAGTCTTGCGTTTGACGATGACGGTGACTGTAATTTTTTTTGAGGACGGCGCGGGCTGTTGGCCAACGGCACTGAGGTGGGGCGCTTTGCCGCTGCCCGGCAGAGCGATACGGGGAGATGCGGAGAGGCGGGGAGCAGGTTTCTTTTTCGTTGCCATGGGGTTCTCCAATTTGGGGATGAATTGTGAGAGTGCAGGGCGTGCTTGGCGCGAGTTGGCGAGAGACCAATAGTATGCCAGCGCTGGTGAGGAGGGAAGTGTAGGGAGGATAAATAGTTGTCGGTGAATGCCACGTGTGACGAGTGGGTTAGACTGGCCACGAGTTATTCGCGGGGGGTTTTAGACGCATGCAGGTTTCGACGCCAGTTGATGTAGAGGTGGGATCGCAAGGGAGCAAGCAACGCCCTGTGTTTCCTGTGGGGCATATGGTGTTGTTTGCGCTGGTGACGGTGCTGTTTTTTCTGTGGGGGATGTCGAATAACCTGACAGACATTCTGGTGCAGCAGTTCAGGAAGTCGTTTGAACTATCGACGTTTAGTGCGCAGCTGGTTTCGACGGCGAACTTTACGGGCTACTTTGTGATGGCGATGCCTGCGGCGCTGCTGATGCGCAAGTGGGGATACAAAGCGGGGATGGTGACGGGGTTATGCCTGTTTGGCGGTGGGATGATCCTGTTCTGGCCGGCGGCGGTGAGTGGACAATATCTGCCGTTCCTGGTGGCGCTGTTTACGGTGGGGAGCGGGGCTTCGTTTCTGGAGACGGCTGCGAATCCGTTTATTGCGCAGTTTGGCGATCCGGCGACGTCGGAACAACGCCTGAATTTTTCTCAGTCGTTCAATCCTCCGGGGACGATCTGCGGCGTGCTGATTGGATCGCAGTTTATTTTTTCGGGTGTGGAGAAGACGGCTCCGGAGATTGCACAGATGAAAGCGGCGGGGACATACGCCGCGTATCTGCATACGGAGATTATGCGCGTGGTGCCGACGTATCTTGCGTTTGGAGCGGTAGTGTTACTGTGTGCGTTGCTTCTTTCGCGGATGACGTTTCCGTCGATGCATAGCGAACATGAGGGCGAGGCGGGTGATCATGGGAGCTTCCGGCAGTTGCTTCAGTATCCGCACCTGTGGTTTGCGGTGTTTGCCAACTTCTGCAACGTTGGAGCGCAGATTTCGAGCTGGTCCAATCTGATTCTGTATATGAAGCAGTACACGGCGGTGACGGAACGGCATGCGTCGTACTACCTGACGGGCGTGCTGGTGGCGCTGGCGATTGGGCGGTTCGTTTCGACGCCGCTGATGAAGTATGTTTCGCCGAGCAGGATGCTGGGATTGTATGGCGTGGCGAATGTGTTGCTGATGGCGGTGACGGTGACGCAGCCGGGAATTGTTGGCGCATGGGGCGTGGTGGCGAGCGGATTCTTTCTATCGATCATGTTCCCGACGATCTTTGCGCTGGGGCTGAAGGGGCTGGGGCCGAATACGAAGCTGGCCGGGTCGCTGCTGGTGATGGCGATTGTGGGCGGAGCGCTGTTTCCGCTGGTGCTTGGGTTTATCGCGAGGAGTACGGGGAGCCTGGCGAAGGGATATGTTGTGCCGCTGGTTGGGTTTGTTGTTGTGGCGTTGTATGGGTTTCTGGCGCCGCGTGTACAGCCTAAGGAAGTGACCGCGGTTTAACAGATGGTTTAGAAGTGGCGCAGCGTTTCGGCTGGTGTTGAGGATTTGTAGTCGGGGTCCCCGGGGATGTGGTCGATGGTGGAGCGGAGGTCGGCGCTGCGTTCGAGCGAGCGGCTGACGATGTCGCGGGAGCCGAGGCCGACGGCGAGGGCGAGCGTGAGAACGATGCCGCCGAAGAGGATGCCGAAGGCCAGCTCGACGACGGTACCACCGATCTGAAGGTGGTCGAGCACCATGGCGGCGGTGAGGACGAGAACGAGCCACTTGATGCCGATGGAGAGCATGCGCGCGTACTGGAGTTTGGCGTTGACGGCGCCGATGAGAACGGAGCGCTCGAGGAAACGGGCGATGACGGTGCCGGCGATGAGTAGAAGGATGGCGCCGATGGAGTGGGTGAAGTAAGGAAAGATGATGGTGGAGATCTGCGAGTCGCCGGGGTAGGCGGCGTCGAAGGCGGAGATGCCGATGAAGCAGCCGATGAGGACGCAGGCCCAGAAGGCAACACGGGCGATGAGTGCCGTGGGGCTGTTGGCGGGGGACCAGTCGGAGATGGTCGCGGTGGCGTTGTGGGCGAGGCGCTCGTCGAACTTTGCGGCGGTGAGGATGCGGCGCAGAAGAGCGGCAAGACCTATACCAATTGCGGTTAGGACGATGACGGCGAGCAGAAGAGCGGCAAGGGCGGGGAAAAAACTGGCGAGTTTGACGAGCACGCGGTGGGAGGATTGGCGTAGGGCGAGTTCAATTTGTTGCCACATGATTTTTTCTCCTTGCAGGTGCTGCCTTGACTGATGTTGCTTTACTGCTCTTGTTTCGTTGATGCCGCTTTTCTATGGACTGAACTTTATGGATTGAACCGATCGGGCCAGCGCCAACGGGATACGAGATAGGGTTTGTCGGTCTCGAAGGCGATGGCCAGGTCCTGGATGTGTTTTTCAGGAGCGGTGCCGCTGCTGACGAGCGTGAGATGGGAGGCGACCCAGGCGAGGTAGAGCGGGCGTGAGTGCGCCGAGCAGATGTCCGCGGTTGATGGTGCGGAGACGGAAGGCTAGGATGAAGTCGTAGACGACGCGAGTCCAGAGGTTGTCGGGCATGCGGAAGTTTTCGGGCTGCATGAGAGAGAGCTTTTTGAGCCCGAGGAGTGAGTTTGGGGGGAGGACGAGGGACCAGATCTCATGCAGATTGGTGTAGGCGAGGCGGAAGGCTTCGAGCATCGAAGCGGTGTCGGGCGCCTCTGTTATGGGCGCGGTCTGGGTGATGATCTGGTTGGGTTGGGTGCTGCGCGCACGCTGCCAGAAGGTGGCTTTGGCGTCGACGTCGGCGAAGAGAGAGCCGGCGACCTGGGCGAGGATTGCGTTGAGATCGAGTGATGCGGGCTGAGGCAGAGTGCGGGGGCCGACGTCTATCTCGGCGATGCTGTAGTTGGCGGAGGCTGCTTCGCTGAGAGGCCAGAGGAGGGAGTCGTTTTGTCCGGCGGCGGTGAAACGCTGCGCGGCGGTGGCGAGACGCTCTGCCATGCGGAGTGAGAGGCCGAGGTCGATGGCGAGGGGAAAACGGGGGCGCGTACTGAAGAGAGCTCGCGTGACGGGATAGAGGATTGCGGAGTTGACCAGGCCTTCGCGCGGGCCCAGATCGTAGTGGGCGACGGTGAGGTCGCATTGCAGCGCGGATTTGGCGAGGGCGCGAATGGCCTCGGGGTGCAGGGATTGTGCTTCGGCACCGAGGATGACACAGGCGGTTGCGTGATTTTCCTGAGCGAGTCTGTAGGTGTTGAGATAGTCGGCTGCGGTGAGTACCCAGGGGTTGGCGGAGACTGTGGTTGGAGCATAGGAGAGAAGCCGCAGGGGGCTTCCTGAGGAGGATTGCGGGGCGGCGTCGGGTGTGGCGACGAAGACGGTTTCGCCGGGGAAGGCGAGGGCGAGGTTGCTGAGGGTGGCGTCGAAGGCCTCTTGCGACAGGGGGACGAGGCTGACGAGAAGACCGCTGGTGCCAGCCGCGGACGCAGGGGCGAGATCGACATTGGTTTGTGTGGAAGCCATCGTGCGATGTGGACTCTCTGGTTTCGGTTAACTGCTACTTTGTGGCACACACAATGGCCGCGGTGTGCATCGTATCTAGTTCAGGTTGCCCTTAGACTTCAGGTTGCCCTTAGACAGATGCGTACTTTGGTGTATGTGGTTGCTGGCAGAAGAAGTACAGAGAAGGAGGGCGAAAGACAGTGGCACAACGACAGAAGAAGGGCGCGGGACCGTTGCATGGCTCGCTGATTGAAGATTATTGCATGATTGGGGACTGCGAGACGGCAGCACTGGTGTCTCGCGAGGGTTCGATCGACTGGTTGTGCTGGCCGAACTTCTCTTCTGCGGCGTGCTTTGCCGCGTTGCTGGGGACGCGGGACCACGGGTATTGGAAGATTGCTCCTGCCGGTAAGGTGAAGGCGATAATGCGGCAGTATGAGGCTCACACGCTGGTGGTGGAGACGACGTTTGAGACGAAAGAGGGCGAGGTGTGCCTGGTGGATTTTATGCCGCTGCGGGCGAAGCACTCGCATGTGGTGCGGATGGTGCGTGGGGTGCGCGGCAAGGTTGCGATGGAGTTGGACCTGGCGCTTCGGTTCGACTATGGCAGGACGATTCCGTGGGTGACCAGTAGTGAGCGGGAGCTGCATGCGGTTGCGGGATCGGACATGGTGGTGTTGCAGAGCGATGTGCTGCTGCGCGGTGAGGGGATGGCGACGCATAGTGAGTTCACGGTGAGGGCGGGAGAGACGGTGAGTTTTACGCTGACGAATCTGTCGTCGCTCGAAGAAGGCGCCGCCGGTGCAGCCTGCCGCGGAGGCGTTGAAGGAGACGCAGGCTTTCTGGAAGAAGTGGAATGGGAAGAACCGATATCGGGGAGCGTATACGGAGGCGGTAGAGCGGTCGCTGATGACGTTGAAGGCGATGACGTATAGGCCTTCGGGTGGGATTGTGGCGGCGGTGACGGCTTCGCTGCCGGAGAAGATTGGTGGTTCGCGGAACTGGGACTACGATACTGCTGGCTGCGGGACACTGCGTTCACGCTGCTGGTGCTGATGCAGGCGGGGTACGTGGAGGAGGCGGTGGAGTGGCGGAGGTGGCTGCTGCGCGCGATTGCGGGCGCGCCGGACCAGGTGCAGACGATCTATGGGATCTGTGGGGAGCGGCAGATTCTGGAGTGGGAGGCGGACTGGCTGCCGGGGTATGAGAACTCGCGGCCGGTGCGGATTGGCAATGCGGCGGTGGATCAGTTTCAACTGGATGTGTTTGGTGAGGTGGCTGCGGCCTTGACGCGAATGCCGCAGGCGGAGGAGGAGATTCGCGTGTCTGCGTCGGCGGTGCAGGCGGCGTTGATCGATCATCTGTGCAAGGTGTGGCAGGAGCCGGATGAAGGGATATGGGAGATGCGCGGCGGGGCGAAGCACTTTACGCACTCGAAGGTGATGGCGTGGGTGGCGCTGGACCGGGCGATTAAACATCACGAGCGTTATGACGGCGGCGGCGATGTGAAGCGATGGAAGAAGGACCGCGACGATGATTCACAAGGAGGTGTGCGAGAAGGGGTTCAATAAAAAGCTGAACAGCTTTGTGCAGTCGTATGGATCGAAGGAGCTGGATGCTTCGTGTCTGCGGATTGCGCTGGTGGGATTTCTGCCGATGGAGGATCCGCGCATTGTCGGGACGATCGAGGCGATTGAGAAGCGGCTGATGAAGGATGGATTCGTGCAGCGGTACGACACGAAGACGACCGATGATGGCCTTCCGGCGGGCGAGGGTGCGTTTCTGGCGTGCAGCTTCTGGATGGTGACGGACCTGTGGCTGATTGGACGCAAGGCAGATGCGACGGCGATGTTTGAGCGGCTGCTTGCGCTGCGGAACGATGTGGGGCTGCTGTCGGAGGAGTATGACCCGGTGGCGAAGACGGATGGTGGGAAATTTTCCGCAGGCGTTGTCGCACATTGCGCTGGTGCATGCGGCGTTTGCGATGTCGGGGCTGTGGAGGCCGGAGCCATTGGTTGAAGAGGACGGCCAGACAGAATTGTGCAAGATGCGAATGACTGTGCGATGACGCAAGCGCGCGGAATGCAACCATCGACGGCGTTAAGTGCTTCTAATCCATCATCTGCGATAACTTTTCTGCTGCCTTGTTTCCTGAACAGTGTTTCTGATCGGTTGATGACAATGCTACGGATTCCAAGTTCTACTTACCGGCTGCAGCTCCATAAAGAATTTACGTTCGATGATGCTGCGGGGATCGCGGAGTATCTGCGTGAGCTGGGGATCTCGCATGTGTACAGCTCGCCGTATCTGCAGGCTGCGCCGGGAAGCATGCATGGGTACGATGTGGTCGTCACCAGAGGGTGAATGAGGAGCTGGGCGGGGCGGAGGCGCATGAACGGTTTTGCAAGAGGCTGGGCGAGGTGGGGCTGGGGCAGGTGCTGGATATTGTGCCGAACCACATGTCGCTGGGCAAGGAGAACCGGTACTGGTGGGACGTGCTGGAGAATGGGACGTCGAGCCGGTATGCTTCGTTCTTCGATATCGACTGGCAGCCGCAGGAGGAGCGGCTGCGCGATAAGGTGCTGGTGCCGATCCTGGGCGATCAGTATGGGCGCGTGCTGCAGGCGGGCGGGATCAAGGTGGTGCGGCGCGGGAATAGGTTTCAGGTGGAGTGCGCGGGGCAGACGCTGCCGGTGGCGCCGCCGTCGCTGCCGGTGATTCTTTCGCGAGCGGCGGAGTATGCGAGGTCGGACACGTTGAGTTTTCTTGCGGCTTCGTTTGGACGGCTGCCGGCGCCGGAGTATGTGGATCGCAGAACGATTCTGGCGCGGCATCGGGACAAGGTCGTGCTGATCGATCTGCTGGAGCGGCTGTGCGTGGAGGAGCCGGAGCCTGGGATGCGATCGACCAGTCGGTGGCAGAGCTGAATGGGAACCTGGATGGGCTGGATGATTTTCTGAATCAGCAGAACTACCGGCTGGCGTACTGGAAGACCGCGGACCAGCAGATGGGCTATCGGCGATTCTTCGATGTGAATACGCTGATCGGGTTGCGCGTGGAGCGGGAGCATGTGTTTGAAGAGACGCATGCGCTGGTGCTGGACTGGCTGAAGCGTGGCGTGCTGGATGGCGTGCGGGTGGATCATCCGGATGGGTTGCGCGATCCGCTGGAGTATTTGCAACGGCTGCGCGAGCATGCGCCGGATGCGTGGGTTGTTGGCGAGAAGATTCTGGAGCCGGGCGAGTTTCTGCGCGAGAGCTGGCCGATCCAGGGGACGAGCGGGTATGACTTTCTGAATGTGGCGGTGGGGGTGCTGGTGGCGCCGGAGGGAATGGCGGAGTTGAACGCGGTCTATGGGGAGTTTACGGGGCAGAGCCACGGACTTTCACTCGATTGCGCATGAGAAGAAGATCAGCGTGACGCAGGAGGGGTTGGGCAGCGATGTGAATCGGCTGACTTCGCTGTTCGTGGAGATATGCGAGGCGAATCGCGACCAGCGCGACTATACGCGGGCGGAGGTGAGGCGGGCGATTCGCGAGGTGGCGGCTTGCTTTGCGATCTATCGCACGTATGTGGTGCCGGACCGGGAAGAGATTACCGAAGAGGATCGCGAGCAGATTACGCAGGCGACGGAGTGCGCGAAGCAGCAGCGGCTGGATATTGATGGCGGGCTGTTCGACTTTATGCGCGACGTGCTGACGATGGAGGTGAAGGGGAAGAAGGAGACTGAGTTTGTGCTGCGGTTTCAGCAGTTCACCGGGCCGGTGATGGCGAAGGGCGTGGAGGATACGGCGTTCTACTGCTATAACCGGCTGACGGGAATGAACGAGGTGGGGGCGACCCGGGACGCAATGGGTTGAGCGTGGCCGAGTTTCATGCGTACTGCGCGAAGATGCAGGCGACGCATCCTGCGACGATGACGACGCTGTCGACGCACGATACGAAGCGGAGCGACGATGTGCGGGCGCGGCTTGCGGTGTTGTCGGAGATTCCGGGGAGGTTTGGCTCGGCGGTGCAGCGGTGGTCGCGGATGAATGGCGCGTTTCGAACAGGGAAGCGTGGGTCTGCTGCTGATTCCCGACCGGAATACGGAGTATCTGTACTACCAGACACTGATTGGCGCGTGGCCGCTGCCGATGGAGCGCGCGCAGGCTTACATGTTGAAGGCGGTGCGCGAGGCGAAGCAGCAGACGACGTGGGTGGCGAACAATAAAGAGTTTGAAGAGGCGCTGCGGATGTTTATCGAGCTGACGTTGAACTATGCGCCGTTTCTGAGGGAGCTGGAGCAGTTTGTGGGCACGGGTGCAGGATGCGGGGCGGGTGAATTCGCTGGCGCAGACGCTGATGAAGCATACTGCGCCGGGTGTGCCGGATCTTTACCAGGGGGCGGAGCTTGTGGGATTTGAGCCTGGTCGATCCGGACAATCGGCGGCCGGTGGACTATGGGTTGCGAAAGCGGTTGTTGTGGGAGCTGAAGCAGATGACGGGCGAGGATATTGCGGCGCAGGTGATGCTGCGGGCCGATGAAGGGTCTGCCGAAGATGTGGACGATTCATCAGGCGCTGCAACTGCGGCGGGAGCGGCCGGAGTGTTTTGGCGCGGAGGCTGAGTACACGCCGCTGGAGGTGGATGGGGCGAAGCATGATCATGTGATCGCGTATCTGCGCGGCGAGGATGTCGTGACTGTGGTGCCGCGGTTGACGTTGAAGCTGGGCGGTGCATGGAGGGAGACGATTGTGGTGCTGCCGAAGGGAAGATGGAGGAATCGGTTGACGGGAGCGGTGGATGGATGGCGGCGTGATTGCGATGAAGAGTTGCTGAAGGATTTTCCGGTGGCGCTGCTGGTGCGTGAGGGTGCGGGGGCTGGCGAGAACGATGCATGAGTTTACGGTTTGGGCGCCGAATGCACGGAAGGTCGCGGTGAAGGTTGGCAATGTTGCGTATGCGATGCATGGGCCGAGAGAGCATGGGTGGTGGAGGTTTCGGTAGCGGATGCAGGGCCTGGGACGCGACTATGGATTTCTGCTCGATGACGATCCGCAGGCGTGGCCCGATCCTCGCTCGCAGTGGCAGCCGCATGGAGTGCATGGAGTGTCGCGGGTTTACGACCAGAGGGCGTTTGCGTGGAGGGATGGAGGATGGCAGGCGCCTCCGCTTGGAACGTGCCGTCGTGTATGAGTTGCATGTCGGGACGTTTACGCTGCGGGGGACGTTCGATGCGGCGATTGAGCGGCTGGATTATCTTGCCGAGCTTGGGATTACGCATGTTGAGTTGATGCCGGTGGCGGCGTTTCCCGGTGGGCAGGGGTGGGGGTATGACGGGGCTTCGCTGTTTGCGGTGACGGAGAAGTATGGCGGGCCGGATGGATTGAAGCGGCTGGTGGATGCGTGCCATGCGCGTGGGCTGGCGGTGTTGCTGGATGTGGTCTACAACCACTTTGGGCCGGTGGGGAACTATAGCGGCAAGTTCGGGCCTTATCTGACGGAGCAGCATCGCACGCCGTGGGGCGATGCGGTGAACTTTGAAGACGGGGGAAGCGATGAGGTGCGGCGGTTCTTCTGCGACAACGCGCTGATGTGGATGCGGGACTATCACATCGACGGGCTGCGGCTGGATGCGGTGCATGAGTTCGTCGACCGATCGGCGGTGCACTTTCTGGAGCAGTTGTCGGCGGAGGTGGAGGAGTTGTCGGCGAAGCTGGGTCGACGGCTGGTGCTGATTGCCGAGAGCGACTTGAACGATCCGAGGGTGGTGAAGCCGCGCGAAGACGGCGGCTATGGCATGGATGCGCAGTGGAGCGACGACTTTCATCATGCGTTGTTTTCAGTGCTGCATGGCGGCGGTGGAGAGAAGGGGTACTACGTCGACTTTGGAACGGTGGCGAAGCTGGCGAAGGCGCTGACGAAGACGTTCGTGCTGGACGGGGCTTACTCGAAGTATCGCGGGCGCAGTCATGGGCGGCCGGTGGATGGGCTTTCGCCGCATCGGTTTCTGGGGTATATCCAGAACCACGACCAGGTGGGGAATCGCGCGATTGGAGACCGGGTGGAGCAGATTGTGGGGATGGATCGGGCGAAGGTTGCGGCGGGGGTTGTGCTGACGGCGCCATTTATTCCGATGATCTTTCAGGGGGAGGAGTTTGCGGCTTCGACGCCGTTTCAATACTTCGCCGACCATGAAGACCCGGAGATGGCGAGGGCGGTGAAGGCAGGCAGACGCGGGGAGTTTGCGGCGTTTGGATGGAAGCCGGAGGATATTCCCGATCCGGAGAACGTGGAGACGTTTGTGCGCTCGAAGCTGAAGTGGGATGAGGTGCATACAGGGCGGCATGAAGAGATGCTGGAGTGGTATCGCAGATTGATTGCGTTGCGGCGGGGCTCTGCTTCATTGAACGATGGGACGCCGGGACAGACGAAGGTGTGGTTCGACGAGGAGAAGAAATGGCTGGTGATGGAGCGCGGGGCGGTGACGGTGATGTGCAATCTTGGGGCGCAGGGGGTGGAGTTGGAGAATCCGAAGCGCCTGCCTCTGTTGCTGGCGTCGCGTGCGGACGTCGAAGTGGCGGGGACGAGGGTGTTTGCTGCCGCCGGACACGCTGGCGATCCTCTCAGGTGAGAAGTCGCAGCAGAGTGTGTAGAATTTCCTTCATCTAATAAATTCTGGCTGAAGGAAGTTTTCTGTCATGTCACTGGTTCTTCGTCGTTCGCTCGTTTGGCGTCTTTGTTTTTGTGTTTTTCTGGTTGGGCGGGGTGCGATGGCGCAGACGGCGCTGCCTTCGCTGAGTGATCCGGCGATCTCTCCTGATGGGCGTGAGATAGCGTTTGTTTCGGGCGGGGATATATGGACGGTGCCGGCGGCGGGTGGTGAGGCGCATCTGCTGGTGACGCGATCCTGCGACGGAGTCTCGGCCGCTGTACTCGCCGGATGGAGCGAAAGCTGGCGTTTGTTTCGACGCGTACCGGAGGCGGCGAAATCTATGTGCTGACGCTGGCGACGGGAGAGTTGACGCGGCTGACGTACTCTGACCGCCCGGATTCGCTGGATGCCTGGTCGCATGATGGCAAGTGGATCTACTTTACGTCTGCGGTGAATGATGTTGCGGGGCAGGGCGATATCTTTCGCGTGAGCTCGGCGGGCGGAACGCCGCTGGAGGTGAGCCAGCGAGCGGTATCTGAACGAGTTTGAGAGTGCGCCGTCGCCGGATGGTCGGACAGATTGCGCTGATGGCGAAGGGGATGAGCAGTGCGCAGTGGTGGCGGAATGGGCACTGCGCACATCGACGAGACCGAGGTTTGGCTGAAGCCGGTGGCTGAGAGCGGAAAGTACCAGATGTTGCTGAAGGCGGACGCGAAGCATGCGTGGCCGATGTGGTCGGCCGATGGCAAGACGCTGTTCTACATGAGCGATGCGTCGGGCGCGGAGAATATCTGGGCAGCGCCGGTGGCGGCGCCTGCTTCGGCGAAGGAGCTGACGCACTTCAAGGACGGGCGCGTGTTGTGGCCGAGCATCGGCGACGGCGGGAAGACGATTGTGTTCGAGCGCAACTTCGCGATCTGGAAGATGGATACGGCTTCGGGCAAGGCAGAGCGTGTGCCGATTGCGCTGCGCGGGGTTCCGGCTTCGCCGGGCGTGACGCATGTGACGGAGACGAACTTCAACACGATGGCGTTGTCGCCGGATGGGAAGAAGATCGCGGTGATTGCGCATGGCGAGGTGTTTGCTGCGTCGGCGAAGGATGGCGGCGAGGCGCAGCGGCTGACGCATACGGCGACGGCGGAGAGCGATCCGGTGTGGTCGGCGGATTCGATGAAGCTGGTGTACCGTGTCGGAGGCGGGGTCGGGTGAGGGAAGCGGCCACAACCTGGTGATGTATGATTTTGCGAGCGGCAAGCAGACGGTCCTGACGCAGCCGGGCAATGACGACGCGAACCCGAAGTGGTCGCCGGATGGCAAGAGCGTGGCGTATTTGCGCAACGACAAAGAGCTGCGTTTATTGACCGTGCCGACGCAGGCTGGGGTCGCGGTTGCAGATCGTGTGGTGGCGAGTGGGGAGCTGCCGAGAGTCGTCGGTGGCATGGTCGCCGGACAGCCAGTGGATCGCCTACACGGCGGACGATAGCCGCTCGTTCCGCAATGTGCATGTCGTGCCGGCGGCGGGTGGCGAGTCGCACCCCGTGAGCTTCCTGGCGAATGGCGAGACTCGCGGCGTGGCGTGGTCGCCGGATGGAAAGTACATTTTGTTCGACACGGCGCAGCGCAGCGAACAGGCACAGATTGCGCGGGTCGATCTGCTGCCGCATGTTCCGAAGTATCGCGAGGATGAGTTTCGGGAGCTGTTCCGGCCTTCGAAGACGCCGGGCACCCCGACGACGCCTGGCGTGACGCCACGCAGCGTCGCCGGAGGAGAAGCAGGCAGACGCCGGCTGCTGCGGCTGATGCGAAGAAGAAGCCTGAGCCGGTGAAGATTGTGTTCGAGGGGATCCGCGACCGGTTGACGCTGCTGCCGCTTGGGTTGAATGCAGAAGAGCCGGTGATCAGCCCGGATGGAAAGACGCTGCTCTTTGCGGCGCGGACGGCGAATCAGCAGAGCCTGTACACCTATAGCCTCGATGAGCTGTCGAAGGAGCCGCCGGTGGCGCGGCAGTTGACCTCGACGCCTGGGCGCAAGAGCGACTATGTCTTTGCGCCGGATAACAAGGATGTGTTTTTTCTCGAGAACGGCTCGGTGAAGACGATAGGGATTGAGTCGCGGACACCGAAGACGATTGCTGTGAGCGCGAGGATGGAGATTGACTTCGACGCGGAGAAGAAGGTGGTGTTTGAAGAGGCGTGGGAGACGTTGAACCGGCGGTTTTACGATGCCAACTTCAACGGCAAGAACTGGCTGAAGCTGCATGATGAGTGGGCGCCGTATATTGCTGGCGTGAGGACGCCGGATGAGCTGCGCCGCGATATCAATCTGCTGATCGGTGAGTTGAACTCGTCGCACTCCGGGATCAATCGCGGCATGGGGCCGGGGAATGGATCGCAGCCGGTGCAGGTAGGAAATCTCGGGTTGAGGTTTGAGCGGGAGGCGTACGAGTCTGGTAAAGGGTTGGTTGTGCGCGAGGTGATTGCGCTGGGCCGGCGGCGATCGAAGGCTCGATCAAGCCGGGCGACCGGCTGGTGAGCGTGGACGGCGAAGCTGATTGGCGCGAAGAATCTGGACAGCATGCTGGAAGATACCGTGGGCAAGCGAGTGGTGCTGGGTATTGAGACGCAGGGAAAGACGCGCGATGCGGTGGTGCGGCCAGTGTCGTCGGGTGCAGCGGTCGGGCTGCTGTATCGGCAGTGGGTGGAGAGCCGGCGCGCGCTGGTGGACCGTGTAAGCGGCGGCAAGATCGGCTATGTCCACATCGCCGATATGAGCGATGCTTCGTTGCAGCAGCTGTATATCGACCTGGATGCGCAGAATGAGGCGAAGCAGGGCGTAGTGGTGGATGTGCGCAATAACAACGGCGGCTATGTGAATGGATATGCGCTGGATGTATTCGCGCGGAAGAACTACCTGATGATGACGCCGCGTGGACAGTCACCGGTGCCTTCGCGGCAGAGTCTTGGGCAGCGAGCGCTGGGACTGCCAACTGTGCTGGTGACGAATGAGTCGTCGCTGTCGGATGCAGAAGACTTTACGGAAGGGTACCGGTCGCTGAAGTTGGGTAAGGTTGTTGGAGAGCCGACGGCGGGCTGGATCATCTTTACGGGAGCACAGCAGCTGATCGATGGGTCGGCGGTGCGCGTTCCTGGGGATCGGATTCAGGACCTACGGGGTCAGACGATGGAGATGCATCCGCGTCCTGTGGACGTCGAGGTGGAACGTCCGCTGGGCGAGACAGAGATGGGCTCCGATGCTCAACTGGAGCGTGCCGTAAAGGAGCTGTTAGCCGCGCAATAGATATCAAGAGCCAAGCTAGCGTGTGGGTATCATAGGAGGCGTGGCCAGGTACGCCTTGCCACTCTGTTCGCTTTAGTTTCGTCTGGGGTTGATACGAGAGTATTGATTCCAGCGGAAACTTTTGTGTTGCTCGTTCGTCTTCCTTAGAGACTGGCGACTTTAGTGGGCCTTCTGAAGCGACCACCGCAGAAAAAACCTGCACCAACTTGAGGTATGACGATGTTGAAGGAATTCAGTGTATTTCGGATTGCTGCGCTCAGAGCTGGCTTGATACTGCCGCTCGCAGTGTTGCCAGCCGCCGGCGCCATGCTGATGGCGCAGACACCTGCCGCGGCACCGGCAGCAGCTGCGCGGCAGCTCGGAACCGTAACCGGCGTAACCGGAAACAGTCTTACCCTGAAGACAGATGCTGGTCAGGTTGTCGTTGTTACTGTTGCCGATGGTGTGCGCATCTTGCAACTGGCGCCTGGCAGCACCGATTTGAAGACAGCGCAGGTCATTGCGTTGACGAATATCGCGACCGGCGATCGGGTGCTGGTGAGCGGGAAGGCCGGCGACGATGCAGGCGCCTTCACGGCATCACGCGTGATCCTGATGAAGTCGAGCGACATTGCGCAAAAGCATGAGATGGAGCAGTCGGACTGGCAGAAGCGCGGGACCGGCGGCATTGTGAATGCGGTAGACGCCGGTACGGGCACGCTGACAGTTATGATCGGATCCAAAAAGGTTGAGGTCGACTACGTCTGGTAAGACGCAGTTCCGGCGCTATGCTGGCGACTCTGTGAAGTTTGAAGATGCGAAGGTGGGGACGTTGGCTCAGATTCAGTCCGGAGATCAGCTCCGGGTGCTTGGATCGAAGTCCGACGATGGATCGACGATCCAGGCCGAGGAGGTGGTCAGCGGATTCGTTTAAGAATCTGGCGGGGCTGATCACGACGATCGACGCGGCTAATGGAACGCTGACTCTGAAGGATCTGGCGACGAAGAAGACGGTTACAGTAACGGTTACAGCGAACTCGAACGTTCGTACGCTGCCGCCCCAGGCTGCTGCGATGTTTGCTGCACGGGCGAAGGGCGGTGCGGGTGGAGCTACTCAGCCGGCAGCAGGCCAGGCGGATGCATCCGGTGGCCCCCGGTCGGGCGGCGCGGGGCGAACTGCCGGAGGAGATCTGTCTCAACTGGTAGGCAGGCTGCCGAATAAGACCATCGCTGATCTGAAGGTTGGCGACGCAGTGATGATTGTGGCGTCTCAGCCGGACCCGGGAAGCGCTACCGTAACAGCCGTGACTCTGCTGTCTGGAGTTGAGCCAATTCTGGCGGCAACGCCAGGAGCACCTTCGATCACGCTGTCTCCCTGGAATATCGGGGGTGAGGCACCTGAAGGCGGCGGCGGTGGCGGCGCGCACTAATTCTTTTCTACGAACGGTAACGACGGATATTTTTTTAGGAGCAGTAATGTCATTTCGTGCAATTTTGAAGGTTGTTCTACTTTTTTTTGTTGCTTTGACGCCGATGGTTGCGGCTGCCCAACAGGCGGCCGCCACCGCGCACGGCCTGGTTGCAGATCCTGAAAATGCAGTGATCCCCGGGGCGACCGTGACGTTTACACCCGCATCGGGCAAGCCTTTGATCGCGCAGTCGCAGAGTGATGGAACGTACGTGTTGCACAATATTCCGGCAGGAACCTATGCGGTGACAGTGACGATGCAGGGCTTTGCTTCTTTTGTGAAGCAGGGTGTGAAGATTGCTGCCGGCGAAAATCTGACGCTGGATGCGCGGATGGCAATCCAGGAGCAGAAGCAGGAGGTTAATGTAACGACACAGGCGGCGCAGGTGAGCGTCGATGCCGACAGTAATGCCAGCTCGACAACGCTCAAGGGCAAGGACCTCGATGCTCTGTCGGACGATCCCGATGAACTTTCGTCGGAGTTGACTGCACTTGCAGGACCTGCGGCTGGGCCAAACGGTGGCCAGATCTACGTGGATGGATTTACTGGAGGACAGCTTCCGCCCAAGTCGTCGATCCGCGAGATCCGTATCAATCAGAATCCTTTTTCCGCACAATACGATCGCCTGGGCTATGGGCGCGTTGAGGTCTTCACCAAGCCGGGCACAGATAAGTTTCACGGTCAGTTTAATCTGCAGGGTATTACCTCGGCGTTGAACTCGGGTAATCCGTTGTTGAACGCATTCAACACGCCGGGACAGGCGGAGCAGGTACAGCCGCCGTATCACACAATCTTTGTGCTCGGAAACATCACGGGCCCTCTGGCGAAGAATGCATCCTTTACTCTTTCCGGATCGCATCGCGCGATTCAGGACAACAACCTGGTGAACGCAACCATTCTGGGTACGCCCGCGTTCGACCCAAGCCTGACGTGCCCAGCCGGTCAGGTTACGTGCGCGTATGCGATCGCGAATCCGGAGCCACAGTCTCGAACCGACATCAACCCTCGTATCGACCTCGCGCTGGGCGAGAAGAACACGCTGGTGACGCGCTTCCAATATGTGCTGAATGACCAGAGCAACGTCGGTGTTGGCGGATTGGTTCTGCCTAGCGCGGGGTACTTCTCCAGCACATCGGAGATAACGCTCCAGGTGAGCGATACTCAGGTCGTGAGCCAGCGCATCATCAACGAGACCCGGTTTGAGTTTCAGCGCGATAGCGCGACGGAGACAGCACTGAACACAACGCCGACGATCCAGGTGCAGGGAAACTTTACCGGGGGCGGCGCGCCTACGGGTAATGAGTCGGACTTTCAGAACCACTTTGAAGTTCAGAACTACACGTCAATCCAACTCGCCAAGAACTTCGTTCGATTGGGCGGCCGGTTGCGGTCCACCAGTGATGCGAACACGACGACGGCTGGAGCCAATGGTACTTTTACCTATGACTGCCTGGTAGCTCCTTGCTCCAGTGGCTCAACGTCGGCCTATCAGAATAATCAAGCCAGCCAGTTCACCATCAGTCAGATTATTCATCCGGCGAATGCGACCGTTGTGGATCTAGGGATCTATGCGGAGGACGATTGGAAGGCGCGGCCGAACCTATCGATCAGCTACGGGATTCGGTATGAGACCCAGAACCATCTTGCAGACCATCACGACTTTGCGCCGCGCGTGTCGGTTCGCTATGGATTGGGCCGTGCGGGCAGCACTCCGAAGACCGTCCTTAATGCCGGCTTCGGAATCTTCTATGACCGGTACATGCTGGCTAACGTGATCAATACCATTAATTCGAATGGGATCAATCAAATCCAGACGCAGATCACGAATCCGAGCGCGGCCTGCACACCGCAGGATATCGCGGCCTGCACAACGGGTACTTCGTCGGGCGGCAACAAGACGTATTCGGCGTCATCGAATCTTAGGGCTCCGTATACGCTGCACTACGCGGTCGGCGTGGACCAGCAGCTCTTTCGTGGAGCAACGCTGTCGCTTAACTACATTCGCGCCGACGGCGTTCATCAGTTTTACAGCCTCAATGCAAACTCGCCAACGGCGAACCCCGATGGCAGCTTCACCTATCCCATTCCGCCGAATCCACCCGGCAGCAGTCCTGTGGTTCGAGATACCTATGAGTCCGGTGGCGTCTTCCACCAGGACCAGTTGATCGCCAATGTCAACATTCGCCCGAGCCGTATCTTTAATGTCTCCGGCTATGGCGTGCTGAACTACGCGAAATCCGATACGGGCGGCATCACGTCGTATCCGTCTACCGACTTCTATAACATCGGCAAGGACTATGGCCGTGCGACCTTTGATACGCGCTATCGGCTCTTTCTGTTTGGAACGCTGAATCTGCCCTATACGATTACGGTTAGTCCCATCGTTATTCTGTCGGCGGGTACGCCTTACAACATTACAACCGGTGTCGTGAATGCTTCAGGCCAGCAGAACTCCAGGCCCGCGTTCGGCCCTGCGAACGATAACGCTCCGGGTACGCCCGGAAGCAACACCATTCCAGGTTGCGGCAGTTTTGTTGCACCGCAGGCGGGTCTTCCCTATACACCTGTTCCGATCAACCTCTGCACAGGACCGGCGCTGTTCACCACGAATGTCCGCCTTACCAAAACTTTTGGCTTCGGGCCTTCGACTGCACCAGCAGCCGGGCAGAGGCAGGGGCAGGGACAAGGACAAGGCGGTCCTGGCGGCGGTCTTCCTGGCCGGGGTGGTCCCGGTGGAGGCGGCGGTGGCCGTGGCGGTCCCGGCGGTGGCGGTTTCGGAGGCGCCGGTAGCACGGGCAGGCGCTATAACCTCGGCTTCGGCGTTCAGGTACTGAACCTCTTCAACAATGAGGACCTTTCAACACCCAATGGAACGCTGACGTCGCAGAACTTTGGCAGGTCGACGCAGCTTAACGGACGACCGTTCACGACTAACTCTGCTGTACGGCAGGTTTTGCTGCAGACTTCTTTCAACTTCTAATCGTTGGTTCCACCTGGATACGGGCGCAACCGAACGTACCTTTGGTTGCGCCCGTTCTGTCTTGCCCCATCATTCTTGAATGGCGTTCATCGTTTCGGTTTGAAGTTCTTCTTCAGCGTCTGCCAGCAGGTGTAGTACTCGTGCTGGCGGGCGGCGGTGTCCATGGCGAACTTCGTCGGGCGGCAGACGAAACGCGTCTCGAACATAAAGGCGAGCGTGCCGTCGAGCTTTACCGGTTTCAGTTCGGCTTTGCTGGCGCGGGCGAAGGTTTCGGCATCGGGGCCGTGGCCGCTCATGCAGTTGTGCAGGCTGGCTCCTCCGGGGGTGAAGCCTTCTGCCTTGGCGTCGTATTCGCCCTCTATGAGGCCCATGAACTCATTCATAAAGTTGCGGTGGAACCATGGCGGGCGGAAGGTGTGCTCGGCGACGATCCAGCGTGGCGGGAAGATGGCGAAGTCGACGTTAGCGGTGCCGGGGATCTCGCTGGGCGAGGTGAGAACGGTGTAGATCGATGGGTCAGGATGGTCAAAGCTGACGGAGTTGATGCAGTTGAAACGCGCGAGATCGTATTTGCAGGGAGCATAGTTGCCGTGCCAGGCGACGACGTCAAGTGGGGAGTGATCGAAGTCTGTGGCCCAGAGGTTGCCCTGAAACTTTGCTACGACCTGAAAGCTGCCGTTATCTCGATCGTCATAGGCTGCATGCGGAGTGAGGAAGTCGCGGCTGTTGGCGAGGCCGTTGGCACCGATTGCACCAAGCTCCGGCAGGCGAAAGCTGGCGCCATAGTTTTCGAGGAGATAGCCGCGAGCTTTCTTGTCCAGGAGCTGGACGCGGAATTTTATACCGCGCGGGACGAGGGCTATCTCGCCGGGGGCTACGTTGAGGATGCCGAGTTCGGTGTGCAGCATCAGTCGGCCCGATTGAGGGACGAAGAGAAGTTCGCCATCGGCAGAGTAGAAGAAACGGTCTGTCATGCTCTTGTTGGCGACGTAGATGTGGATTGCGAGGCCGGAGTGCATGGAGAGATCGCCATTGCCGGCGAGTGTGGTGAGGCCGTCGATAAAATCGGTTGGTTTGGTTGGCAGCGGAAGCGGGTCCCAGCGAAGTTGGCTGGGCGTCGTCTCTACCTCGATGAAGGGGGAGGAGCGCACCATCCCGTTGGAGATGCGCTCATAGGGCTTGTGCATGACGGAGGGGCGGATGCGGTAGGTCCAGGTTCGCCGGTTGAGCAGCCTGGGAGCCGTGAAAGGGCTGCCGCTCAACTGCTCGGTGTAAAGGCCGAGCGGGGCCTTCTGGGGTGCATTCTGGCCAACGGGAAGGCCGCCGGGGTGTGCCTCGGTGGCGAACTCGTTGCCGAAGCCGGTGAAGTACTTGAGATCGGGCATGATGGTCCTCTCTGGCGAAGGTGCGTACGGGTTGACGAAGTTACGTGACGGGCGAACGGCACTTCGCAGGAACACCGTAGCTTAACCGAAAAGAGGGGTCTCGTGCTTGCGAGCTATCAATGTGAGCTGGGGTCGTCGGCGGTGGAGAGCAGATATGGCTTGCTGGCCGCGTCGTTTGCAGAGCTGACGGAGGCAAGGACGACCGTCTTCGCGTTGAGAAACTCGCGCATTCCGGCGGCAGACAGTTCGCGTCCATAACCGGAGTGTTTGATGCCGCCGAAGGGCAGGCGCGGGTCGCTGGCCACCATGGCGTTGAGGAAGACGCCGCCGCATTGCAGCTCGGAGATAAGGCGTTGTTGCTCGATGGGGTCTCGTGTCCAGGCCGAGGCGCACAGACCGAAGGGTGTGTCGTTGGCGATCTCGATGGCCTCGTTGATACCCTGCACGCGGAAGAGCATAGCGACGGGGCCGAAGAGTTCTTCGCGATAGACGGCCGAGGTGCGAGGGACGCCGACCAATACTGTGGGTTCGAAGTAGTTGCCGTCGCCCAGCATGCGCTCGCCACCGGTGAGAATACGTGCCCCGGCCTGGGTTGCCGCTTTGATCTGTTCTTCGAGCTGCTCCACCATGCGGACGGTTGCAAGGGGGCCGATCTGGGTGTCGTCCTTCATGGGATCGCCGACGCGTATGGCCTCCATGCCTGCGACAAAGCGCGATTCAAAGGCGTCGTAGATCTCGTCCGCGATAATAAAACGTTTGGCAGCGATGCAGGACTGACCGCTGTTGACGCATCGCGCATGCACAGCGGTTTCAACCGCAAGGTCGAGATCGGCGGACGGCATGACGATGAAAGGGTCGCTGCCGCCAAGCTCGAGCACGGATTTTTTGATGAGCCAGCCAGCCTGCGCTCCGAGGGTGCGGCCGGCGGTCTCGCTGCCGGTAACAGTGACGGCAGCGATGCGCTCATCGGCCAGAATGGATTCAACCTGATTGACTTCAAGCAGCAGGGTTTGAAATGTGCCGCGAGGGAATCCTGCGCGACGGACGAGCGACTCGATGGTAAGAGCGCACTGCGGAACGTTTGAGGCGTGTTTCAACAGGGCGACGTTGCCTGCCATCAGCGCCGGAGCGAGAAAGCGAAAGACCTGCCAGAAGGGGAAGTTCCACGGCATCACGGCAAGCACGATACCGAGCGGCTCCCAGCGTACGTAGCTGTGATTTTTTTCTGTCGGGACGGACTCGGACGCGAGGATGCGGGCGGCATGGTCGGCGTAGTAACGGCAGACGTCGGCGCACTTCAGGATCTCGAGGCGGGAGGATGCGAGCGGCTTGCCCATCTCCTGCGTGATCAGTACGGCAAGGTCTTCGATCTCTTGTTCCAGTATGGCGGCCAGTTTGCGCATGCACAGGGCGCGATGGTCAAGAGGGATGGTTGCGTAGGCGCGAAATGCGTCGGCAGCAAGGGCGATCTTCTGACGTGCCGCCTCGCCGGTGAGAGGCTCGAAGCCGCGCAGGAGATTATTCGTTGCGGGATTGATCGATTCGATGGGCATGCGTTTGCGTTCTTACGTTACTCCGATGCTAGCTTAGCAAGAGCCTGAGCAAGAACATGTGTTCCCAGGACGATATCTTCGGGTGCAGCATATTCGTCGGGCCGGTGACTGACGCCGTTGCGGCAGGGGATAAAGATCATGGCGATGGGGGCGATCCGGGCCATGAAGAGCGAGTCGTGATAGGCGCGGCTGACCATTTTTTTGCAGGCAATCCCGTGTTCTGCGCAGATCTGCTTCGAGAAGTTGAACGATGTGCGGTGAGACGATTGCGCTGGGGCATCGGCGTTTACCAGCTCTTCGGTAATTGTGACCTTGCGGCGCCGGCGCAGCTCTTCGCAGTCGCGACGAATGGCCTGCATGACGGTCTCGCGACGGTTCGGATCCGTATCGCGGATATCGAGCTGCAGGACGACGTGGCTGGGAACGCTGTTGACCGCTCCAGGATGGACATCACAGGTGCCGACCGTAGCGACAGTGTCGATAGCACCTGTGGCGAGAGCGTGTCTTTCGATAGACAGAATCAGTTCGGCGGCGGCACAGAGAGCGTCTTTGCGGTCTGGCATCAGGAGCGCTCCGGCGTGGCCGCCAAAGCCGGTGATGGTGAAGCGATAGCCAGCCGGTGCGGCAATACTGGTGACGAGACCGATAGGAGTTCCTTCGCGCTCGAGCAGCGGGCCCTGTTCGATATGCAGCTCGATCCAGGCGTGATAGTGGTTCGGCTGCAGCCTGACGCTGTCGAGCGTGCCGGAGAATCCGGCTGCGCTGCGAATGGCGCTTAAGGCAGCTTCTTCTTTGTCCAGGAGCGCGTCGGCGCGGTCGGGGTCGAGCGTGCCGGAGAGGAGCCGGCTGCCCAGACAGCCGATGCCGAAGCGGGTGGGCTCCTCCGAGGTGAACATGACGAGTTCGATGGAACGGCGTGGACGGAGGCCGCTGCGTTTGAGAGCGCGCATCGCTTCCAATCCGCCGAGGACCCCTACTGTGCCGTCGTACATGCCTGCGTGCGGAATCGCGTCGGTGTGAGAGCCGGTGGCTACGGCGGGAAGAGTGAGGTCGGTGCCGGGCCAGCGGATGAAGATGTTGCCGACGGCGTCGTCGCGAACTTCGAATCCTTCTGCTGTGGCTAGTTCTTTCAGCCAGGCGCGTGCGCGGAGGTCGTCGGCAGAGAAGACAATGCGAGTGACCGCGGTACCATCGGCTGCTGGCTCTGCATCTGTGAACCTGGCGAGAGTGTTGAGCTCGTCGAGCAACCGCGTTTGGTCGATCTGAATCTGCATGGTCAAATCTTCGTCTCGATCTGGCGGACTAGTAGAAAAATTTAGACAAGAGGGTGGCGGTTCCAATCTTTGTAGATGAGGTACTTTGCGGGTCGTTTGCCGATTGCGCCAAACCACTGCGGGCAGAATGGGCCCATCCAGATGAAGTCGCCCGCGGTGACCGGATACCACAGGTCGCCGAGCCGGTAGATGCCGCCGCCCTCGAGCATCAGGAGACCGTGCTCCATGATGTGCACCTCGACCATGCTGAGTGCGGCGCCGGGTTGATAGGTCATCGTGTTGACGGCGAAGTCGAAGGACGGCGAGCCAGGCAGAAGGCTGCGAACCTGAAGGTCGGGGTCATCGTTGAGTGGAACGGAGAGTGTTTTTTCTTCGTGACCAACAAGAACTTCTGGTGCGGGTGCGGAGGCAAGCTGCTCGTACGGCTTTTCGATCACTGCGAGGCGCGTTGTCTGCTGCGCTGTCAGCGTGTGTGTTGCGTCCTCGGGAACGTATGCGTAACTGCCGGCTGTGAGCGTCTGAAATGTCTTATCCGTTGCGAGATCTGCGACACCTTCGAGCGTATAGATGAAGCGCTGGTTCGTCGTGGAGCCGAGGGTGCCACCGGGTTCGAGCTCCGCCGTGTACTGCGTGAAGGCCGCGCCCGCTGCAGGGGAGATGTGGACGACGGCAGTGGCACGCTCCATGCCGGGCAGTATGGTGCGGACGAAGGTGTCGGGCGTGTGCAGCAGGTGATCGCGTTGGTTGGTGCTGCGGGTTTGTCCGAGGTTATGCATGGCCGTCCTTGTGGTTCGTTCTATCATCGCGCAACTTCGCGAGGAACTCCATCGCTGTAGCGAGCGCTGCTTCTATGTCCTGCGGCAACACTGCTTCGTCTGGATGATGGCTGAGGCCTCCGGGGCTGCGAAGAAAGAGCATGGCGGATGGGACGACCGGAGCGAGAATCATCGCGTCATGGCCGGCTCCGCTGGTCATCGTCCGGCTGGGGAAGCCTGCCTGTGTGGCGGCGTTGCGCAGCGTGGACGTTAGTCGTGCATCCAGTGGAACGGCAGGCTGTTCAAGGTGGGCATGCATCGTTACCTGCACTCCTCGTTTGGCGGCGGCAGTCTTGGCAGTTTGCACGATCGCGGTGACGGCTGCTTTGCGAGCGGAGTCGTCGGCGTGACGCACATCGAGCGAGGCAGTCACACGTCCGGCGATGACGTTTCCTGCACCTGGTGAGACGTCCAGCTTGCCGACGGTGGCGACGAGACCATCATGAAGGGCGGCATAGCTCTCTACTGCGACGACCCAGTCGGCTGTAGCAGCCATCGCATCGTGTCGCAGATGCATCGGCGTCGTTCCGGCATGGTTGGCCTGTCCGGTGAAGATGAACTCCATTCGTGTCTGTCCGACGAGCGCTTCAACGACGCCAAGCGAGGCGTTTTCGCTCTCAAGAACTGGCCCCTGCTCGATGTGAAACTCAAGATAAGCGAAGGTGTCGTGGGCTAAGATCGCTGCGGAGAGCTGCGTTGGATCGAGGCCGTAGGCTTGAATTGCGGCTGTAACGCTGATGCCGGTTCGATCCGTGCGCGCCATCGTCTCTGCGTCCAGCTTGCCGACGAGAGCGAGACTGCCGAGGAAGGGTTTACTGAAGCGAACACCCTCCTCTTCCGAGAAGCCGATGACCTCGATGGCGAAGGGGAGATGCTGGCCTTGGAGTTCTTCGACGATGGCGATTCCGAGCACGACACCGAGGATGCCATCGAATGCGCCTGCGTTGGGAACAGTGTCGAGGTGGGAGCCGATGATGAGACGAGGTGATCCTGGCGTGAGAGCAGGTCGGAGCGCGCGCAGATTGCCGATCGCGTCGACATATACGGTCATTCCCGCGGCCTGCATCCAGCCGCGCACCAATGCGTGCACTGTGTGCATCGATGGCGTAAGGAAGAGGCGGGTGGTTTCGCCAGGAACGTCAGTGCAGGCCGCGATCTCCCGGCAGCGGGCAATGGTGCGTGCGACGCGATCGTTATATGTGCCTGTCATAGTTACTTATTTTTACTCAAGATTTGCGGCGCACACGTGCTTCGATATATCCGTGTGGCTCGTCGGTTGGCACGAAGATCTCGTTCGGGTTGTCCTGGCCAAATCGTGAAAGATCCACCAAAAGACAATGCTTGTTCGGCATAGTGATCTCGATCTCATCGATCTCAGGTATGGCTTCGAGCGCACTCTCGGCCATGGCGTAGAGCGTCTGCTGGACGGATTTGCTGTCATGATCTGCAAAGGTACGGAGCATCGCCTCGCGAAGCTTGACGCGTATGCAATCAAACTGGAGTTCGGGGGAGACGTAACGCCACGTCGCGCTGACGGCTGTGCCGAAGAGTCGGTCTTTGGTCTCGGGTAATGTCGTAAGCGAGTCCTTGATATAGCCTTCGAAGCCAGAGTTTGCCGTTTTGAGCAGAACGAGATTATCGAGGCCGGAGAGAACTCGGAAGGCCTCATTCTGTGCACGCTCTACGGTAGTGACCTGGAGTTCTCCGCTGCCGCGCATGAAGGAATCAGGGTGGGGTTTACCGTCCACGGTAAGACGTTTCCACAACGTGCTCTCAATGCGGATTGAGACAGAAGCGACCTGCGGGTTGCGTCCAAGCAGAAAGTCGGCGAGCTCTTTGGCGTAGTCTTCCATTGTTGTCGCCTTCGAGCTTCGCGCGATGGAGTAGACGGTGTTCTTCATCGTGTCAGTGGGTAGAATCTTGCTGTTATCGCCGTGAAGATGTGCCGTGTCGAAGTCCCCCTGCAGGAGAACCTGCACGGTCCACTCGCGTAGATCGTTGCCCTGGTCGCTGCGCGTGACCTTCATCAGACGGATGCGGGATTTTCCGTAGCGATTTTCTGCGAGCTCAATCATCGTTTCAACTTCCCCGGTAGGTGGTATAGCCGTTGGCGGTTAGAAGCAGAGGGATATGGTAGTGCTGGTCGCTGTCCGACACCGTAAAAGCGATCTCGATATAGGGATAGAGTCCTTCAATGGTGTTTCGCTTATAGTAAGCCGCAGTTTCGAAGTGAATACGATACATGCCCGGCCGCAAGGCCAGTGTTGGAGGTAACAGGTTTTTACAGCGGCCATCTGTGTCGGTGATGGCGTCATTATTGATGAGAGACCATGTCCCGTTCGTCATATAGGCGAGGGTGATTGGAACTCCTGCAGCTGGGCGACCGAGTGCCGTATCGAGAATATGTGTTGAGAGAGGCATAGTTATGTTGACTCCAGCCAACGGTGAAGGCGAAGCGCCGTGATCTGTTTTTGTTGCTCGACCGCTTCACTCAGCTCGGTTACGGCATCGTTTCTCATTCGTGCTTCGAGTAGGGTGAGCATCTCGGCGGAGGTCCTTCCCGTTGCGCACACGATGAAGATTCGTCCGAACTTCTGCTCGTAGCGTCGGTTCGCCTCCTCGAGTCCCACCTTGATCTCATCGTCTTCGGTGAGGGCTGTTCGCTGTTCCTGTGCTGACCAGCGCAGCGACTCTTCGGTTGCGTGAGTCTGTGCATGCCTCTGGCCGATGCGCGGGTGACTGTCGAACGCCTCCTGCCATGCATCTCTCGATAAAGCCAGCCAGACGGTGGAGGATATTTCGATCAGAGAAGCTTCGTCCGTAATGGGCCGTTTGGAGGTGAGCGTCGATGCCCACAGCTGCGAGCCGCAGCAGGGAAGCACCTCCCGGGCGGCGGCGGCAGGATCAAGCGAATTCCATCGGATCAAAACTTTGTTCATCTTCGTCTGCTTACTATAGCTTGACCTCGCGCCCAGAGGGCTTTAGAGCGAAGCCGCCTTCGCGATACACCGGCTCTCCGCGAAGGTAGGTTGCTTTTACTACACCGCGCAGAGTTTCGTTGAGGTAGGGCGAGATTGCATGTCGATAGTGCAGCTTATCGACGGTTACCGTGAACTCCGCCTTCGTGTTGAAGACGAAGAAGTTTGCGTCGCGGCCAGCTTCAAGAGCACCTGTCCTATGGCTCATTCCGGCAAGTGCTGCAGGCGCGCTGCTCATCCAGCGAACGAGATCGTCGAGCGTAAGACCGCGATGATGACACTCTGTGTAGATGATCGAAGGCGCAAGAGAGAGGCTCGCAATGCCGCCCCATGCGAGGTCGAAGCGGCCGGACTCTTCGCATTTCATCGCAGGCAGACAGGGTGAGTGATCGGTGACGATCATGTCGATGATTCCATCGCGTAGCCCCTGCCAAAGCTGCTGCTGATTTTCCTTGCTGCGAATTGGTGGAGCGCACTTCAGCAGGGTTGCGCCGTCGGCGATCGTCTCTGCGGCGAAGTGCAGATAGTGCGGACAGGTTTCGACTGTGATCGGCAGGCCTTCAGAACGTGCGGCCTGTAGTTCTTTCAGGGCGAGTGCAGTGGAGAGGTGAACGATATGTAAGCGAAAGCCGTACTGACGGCAGAGATGGATCATCAGTCGGATGGCTTCGAGTTCTGCCTGGTCCGGGCGCGACAAAAGATAGGTTGCGTACTTTTGCCAGTTGGCGTTGTTTAGTTTTTTTGTTGCGTCGTCAATCGGCGCGGCCAACTCTGCGTGTACAAGAAGCGGAAGACGCGATTCGGCGATGAAGGGGAGGGCAGCCTCTAGTTGCTGTTGATCAATCATGGTGAAGCCGTCGCAACCAGGGTAGATAAGGAAGCACTTGAATCCGAGAACACCAGCGCGTGCAAGTGGCAGGATGTGCTGTTGATTATCCGCAACCGCTCCGCCCCATGCTGCCCAGTCCACGAGGCATCCGCCCTGCGCGGCGGAGCGTTTTTCTTCAAGAGCAGCTACGGTGGTGGTCTCCGGCAGACAGTTCAGAGGCATGTCGACCAGCGTCGTGTAGCCGCCGGCTGCGGCTGCTCGCGTGGCCGTCAGGAAGCCCTCCCACTCTGTACGGCCGGGTTGGTTGATGTGAACGTGAGTGTCCACGAGTCCGGGTAACAGTGCGTTGTCGCCGCAGTCGTGAACGATCGCGTGGGCAGGAATCTCCGATGGGTTGCAGACGGCACGTATCGTCTCGCCTTCCAGGAGCAGTGCGCCAGGCTGTGTGCCTCGCGGTGTGACGATCCGTTTTGAGAGGAAGGCATGTGCCATAATTTGATTATTACGAGACTCTCGCAGCGTGACATGTGCAATAAGGATATCGAGCCAAATGACGGGCAACCCAATCTTTATGGAAAAAGCAATTGCGCTGGCGACGGAGAATGTAACCTCCGGACGCGGAGGGCCGTTTGGTGCGGTCATCGTCCAAGATGAGGAGATCGTTGCTACCGGCGTGAATCTCGTCACCACAACGAACGACCCAACGGCGCATGGCGAGATTGTAGCAATTCGCAACGCGTGCACTGCGCTCGGCCGATTCCAGCTTGGTGGCTGCGATATTTACACGAGTTGTGAGCCTTGTCCCATGTGTCTTGCGGCGATCTACTGGGCTCGATGCGACGCGATCTTCTACGGGAGCAGTGCAGCGGATGCAGCCGCGGCTGGCTTCGACGACGCATTCCTCTATGAGGAGTTGAAGCGCCCCATCCATGAACGGAAGATTCCTATGAGTGGCCTGCTGTCGAAGCAGGCAATCTCAAGCTTTGATGCATGGCGCGCCCAGGCCGGCAGAATCGATTATTGAGAGATGACAATGAAGCGGAAGAAATCAACCGCAATTAAGAAGGCCAAGGCAGCTCCAGGCGTAAAGGTTGCATTGCTTGGATTTGGAACGGTGGGAAGTTCTGTCGCGCGCGTGCTCGCAGCGTCAAAGCTTCCAGGCGTGGAGCTGACTCATATCTTCAATCGCAATGTTGAGCGGAAGCGCTACTCCGCGGCCGCCAAAGCTGTTCCAGCTTCGGTCGTATGGACGGACGATATCGAAGTCATTCTGCGCTCCGATGTCGATATTGTGGTCGAGCTGATGGGTGGCCTGAACCCAGTCGAAGGTTGGACCCGCAGAGCGTTGGCTGCTGGAAAATCAGTTGTGACGGCGAATAAGCAGCTCATCGCCTATCGCGGGGCGAGTCTTGCGAAGCTGGCGGCGCTGCACGATGTTCATCTGGTGCACGGGGCAGCGGTTGCAGGAGGCGTTCCGGTGATTCCGGGCATGCTGCAAGGCCTCTGCGGCGATCAGGTGACGCGGCTCAGCGGCATCGTCAACGGCACCTGCAACTACATCCTCAGCCGCATGGAGGCTGGAGCCGACTATGCAACTGTGCTCGCCGACGCGCAGCAGCTTGGTTATGCGGAGTCGGATCCTTCTGCCGATGTCGACGGCTTCGACGCACGAGCGAAGCTCTGCATTTTGTCACGTGTTGCCATGCATGCGGAGCTTGACCCGGATGCAGTTGCGACGCAGACAATCGCGACAATTGAGGCCATCGATTTCTCCTACGCAAAAGAGTTGAACTGTACCATTCGACAGGTCTCTCGTGCGGAGCTTGATGGCAAGCTGGTACATGCGCGTGTTGCCCCGATGCTTGTTCCACTGGCTTCGCCGATGGCGTGGTCGCATGGGACGCAGAACATGGTGGTGGTTAGCGGAAAGTTCGGTGGCGATGTCGTGTTCTCTGGCCACGGCGCGGGTGGCGAACCAACAGCGGTTGCGGTGGTGTCTGATCTGCTGGCTGTCGCGCAGGGATGCAAGACGGTGGAGCTGCCGGTGCGTAAGCGCGAGGTGACCGGTGATTTCCTGGCACCGCACTATCTTCGATTCGTCGTCGACGACAAGCCTGGCATTGTCTTTGCCATCTCCGGTGCGTTGTCGAAGGTTGGTGCGAACATTGATTCGCTTTTGCAGCGGCGCGGCTATCCGAAACATCGGTTGCCTTTTGTCGTGACAACAGAGCCGTGCCTGACGTCGACCATCGAACGCGCGCTGGCCTCTGTTGCCAGGATGGACTGCATGTTGGAGCGCCCACTGTGCCTGCAGATGCTGGAAGTGGAAGATAAGCCAGACTAACTATTTTGTAGTGAGATTTTAGAAAGCTTAGAAGGATGATGGAGCTTATTTGCTTCTCAGAGAAAAACTTTGGCCGGACGGGATAAGAATGAATAAATTTTTCAGGGTTGCAGGAGTTGGGCTACTGGGAGTTTCTTTTGCCCTGGCGCAGGATATAGCACCGGTTCGGCATGAGCCGAACCCTCCGAACTCGAAGCGTGCACGTAAGGCACATTATGTTGTGATGGTGTCGCTCGATGGATTTCGATGGGACTATGCGGCAAAATGGGGTGCGACGCACATTGCCAAGATGGCCGATGAGGGGGCGAGCGCACCGGAAGGAATGCTGCCGAGTTTTCCTTCGGTTACATTTCCTAACCACTACACGCTTGTGACCGGGCTTTATCCGGAGCACCATGGCATCGTAGATAACCGTTTTCTCGATCCTGAACGAGGAGCTGCGGAGTACTTCTACAGGGACCCGGCGAAGAATAGCGATGGAAGCTGGTACGGCGGAGTTCCGCTGTGGTCGCTGGCGGAGCTGCAGGGAATGAGAGCGGCTTCAATGTACTGGGTGGGCTCCGAGGCGGAGATTGCTGGAAAGCGGCCAAGCTACTGGGTTCCGTTTGATGACAAATTTGATGATGAAAAACGCATCGACCAAATTATGGCGTGGCTGAGACTTCCGGAGGCCGATCGTCCCCACATGATTACGCTCTACTACTCGAATGTAGACCACGCGGGACATAGCTTTGGGCCGGATGCCGCGGAGACGGGTGAGGCGGTACGCCATGTGGACACGTTGATCGGGGAGTTGGAGGAGAAGATTAAAGCAACTGGGCTTCCGGTGGATTTGATCGTGGTCTCGGATCATGGAATGATCGCCTTCAAAGATCAGAGATGGGTGGTGCTGGATACGATGGCAGACCTGAAAGGGGTGCCTGAGACTGGAATCCATATGTACCCAAAGACAGAGTCGGAGAAAAAGAGAATCTACGAGGAGCTGAAGGCAAAGAACGATCCGCGATTTGCAGTTTACCGGTTGAAGGATATGCCGGAGCGGTTGCAGTACAACATGAATCCGCGTGAGGGCGATCCGGTGGTGGAGCCGTTGGAGGCAGTTCCGGTGACAGTGCATGCAACCTCGGCGGAGATACGGTCGAAGGGAGAACACGGTTGGGACCCAAGATTGATGCCGGAGATGAAGGCGATCTTTTACGCAGAAGGGCCCGACATCAAGCCGGGCGTGAAGCTAAAGACGTTTGAGAATGTGAATGTCTATGACTTCGTCTGTGACATTTTGAAGTTGAAGCCAGCTAAGAATGACGGAGACAAGAAAGTATTGAAGGCGGCGCGGAGATAGAGATCATAGATTCCTGATGAGCCCCGTTTGTTTCGGGGATCAAAAGCGATCAAAAGTAGAAAGGCCCGAACAGGTGTTCGGGCCTTGTCATTTTGTGGGCTGATTAATACTTCGGCAGCGTCGGGTCGATCTTGTCCGACCAGGCCCCGATGCCTCCAGCAAGATTTGAGACGTTCGTGAACCCGGCATTCTTCAGCATGAGAGCAGCTTTCTGGCTGCGTCCGCCGGAACGGCAGTGGACGACGACTTCGCGATCCTTCTGTGCGGCAAGTTCACCGACGCGGCGTTCGACCTCACCAAGAGGAATCAGTGTCGCACCGAGGTTCGCAATCTGGTATTCGTGCGGCTCGCGTACATCGAGCACGAAGATGTCTTCTTTCGCGTCTAACTTGCGCTTCAACTCTTCGACCGAGACCTGCGGAATGCCATCGACGATGGGATGATCTCCGACTGCCTTGTCGCGTGCAACCTCGAGCGGGCCGACCTCGCTTGGCGGTGCGATGCCGCAGAACTGGTTGTAGTCGATCAGTTCGGTCACGGTCGGGTTCGGGCCACAGACGGGGCACTCGGGATTCTTGCGCAGCTTCAGCGTGCGGAAGCCCATGCCCAGCGCGTCGACCAGCAATAAGCGCCCAACCAGCGGCTCGCCGATACCGAGGATCAACTTGATGGTCTCAGTCGCCTGAATGACGCCAAGAAGACCGGGCAATATGCCGAGTACGCCACCCTCCGCGCAGGAGGGCACCAACCCCGGCGGTGGCGGCTCGGGGTACAGGCAGCGATAGCAGGGGCCTTCCTTGGTGCCAAAGACGCTTGCCTGGCCCTCGAAACGATAGATGGAGGCGTAGGCGTTTGGCTTGCCCAGCAAAACGCAGGCATCGTTGACGAGATAACGCGTCTGGAAGTTATCTGTTCCGTCGGCGATGACGTCGTAGTCTTTCAATATCTCGAGCGCGTTGGCGCTAGTGAGCATGGTGTTGTGCTTCACCACGTTCAGGTGTGGGTTCAGGCCCTTGAGCATGATCTCGGCAGAGTCGACCTTGAGTTTACCGACGGTCGCGGTGGAGTGGATGATCTGGCGTTGCAGGTTGCTCGCATCGACGGTGTCAAAGTCGACGAGGCCGATCGTGCCGACTCCAGCGGCGGCCAGATACATCGCAAGCGGAGCGCCGAGCCCGCCGGTGCCGACGCAGAGCACCTTCGCCGCCTTCAGCTTCTGCTGGCCCTCCATGCCGACCTCGGGCAGAATCAGGTGCCTGGAGTAGCGTGCGATCTCATCATTGGAAAGCTTCGGTAGTGCGGTCTCTTCTATCGCTGTTGGCATTGTGTGTCCTTCGTCTGGCGAATCACGGTGTCTGTTATCACGGTGTCTATTACCGCAGTGTCTGTTACCAAGATAAGCTGATCAGTTCCAGTCCGCCGGCGATGGACGGGATGATGGTGAGTTCGTCGGTGTCTTTGACAGCGGTCTCCTGCTGGCTCTCCAGATAGCGGATGTCATCATCGTTCAGGTAGACATTGACGAACGACCGAAGTTTACCTTCCGGAGTAAACAACTGCTTCTTCAGCTCAGGGTACTGCGCTGTGAGCTCCTGAAATACTGCATTGATGGTAGCGCCTGAGATGCTGACGGTCTCGAGTCCGCCGGTGTAACCGCGCAGCGGGGTAGGAACGTGAATATTCATGCCTGACCTTTCTGGTTGTGCGCCACTGTCTCGGCGGCATTGTGGGCAATGTCAATTTGAATCGCTTCGTCTTCAAATCTCTTGTCGTCTTCGCCTGTTCCGCTCAGCAGAAACGAGTTGGTGAGTACGGCTCTGCCTTTTTCGACGCTGGTGATGATGTAAGAACAGCCCAGCCAGTGGGCTTCTGCGAAGTCGGTCTGCGACCACTGTGCGGGATGGTCCGGGTGCGAGTGATAGAACCCCACGATATCCAACCCCAGGCCACGTGCCTGCCGTTGTATCTTCACCAGCTCCTGCGGAGCGATGTTGTAGCGATTGTGCGCTGAGTCGGTGCGGGTGTTGCCAGCGCGAACGATCTGGCGAACATGGTTGCCTTCGCCTGGGATGCTCTTGCCAAGCAGCACACCGCAGCACTCGTTCGGATAGGTCTCTTCGCCGTGCGCGCGCAATGCTTCGTAGTTGGCATATTCGATGCGAAGCATTCGTTACTCCTCTGTCCAGAAGCGTTCGCCCATGTATTTGTCAGCGCCATCGCACAGGATGGTGACGATCACAGCCTCGCGTCCCTTTGCGGCCTCTTCCTCGGCTAGCTGCAACGCGGCTGCCGTCGCGGCTGCGGCCGAGACACCGACCAACACGCCCTGATTCCGGCCCAGGTACTTCGCCATCGCGTAAGCGCGCTCGGTGGCCATCTCGATGTTCTGGTCGGCGAGGTTGGGGTCGTAGATCTTTGGTACGATCGCCGTCGCCATGTGCTTCAACCCTTCGAGTCCATTGAAGGGAGAGTCTGGCTGCATGGAGACGCATTGGATGCTCGGGTTCAACTCCTTCAACCGGCGCGTCGTGCCCATAAAGGTCCCGCTGGTGCCCAGAGCGGCGACAAAATGTGTCACCTGTCCTTCCGTCTGCTCCCAGATCTCGTTGCCGGTCGTTCGGTAGTGCGCGCGCCAGTTTTCATCGTTCGAATACTGGTCGGCATAGTAGTAGCGCTCCGGCTCCGCTGCGATCATCTCGCGGGCCTTGCGAATTGCCCCGTCCGATCCGTCGGCCGGATTCGTCCAGACCACCTGTGCGCCATAGGCTTTGAGATATCGTTTTCGTGCGTCCGAGACGTTCGATGGCATACATAGGGTCACAGGAAAGCCCATCGCCGCGCCCAGCATGGCGTAGGCGATGCCGGTGTTGCCGCTGGTGGCATCCAGCAGGCCTCGGCTGCTATTGAGCAGCCCGCGGCGTTGCGCGTCGGTGACGATAGACGACGCAGCGCGGTCTTTCACCGATCCTCCGGGGTTCGTCCACTCCGCTTTGCCCAGAATCTGAACTCCCGGCAGATGGGCCGTCAGCTTATCCAGCCGCACCAGCGGCGTGTTCCCGATGCGTTCGAGGATGTTGGTTCCAAGTGCTTTGACAGTAGTGATCATGCAACTTTCGTCTTCATTTGGGTGTTGTTCGCGACCACTCCGATTGATCGGCATCTGCGAATGTGCGACAGTTAATCAAGTCTAACGTAAGACACTTATGGCAAAAAAGACCCCGATACGTACCTTCAATGACGTTCTCTCCCTGCTCGGCGGCCAGAGATTCGATGTTGCTCCCGCGCAGGAGGGTGCAAAGCGCACTCCAAATGCGGTTCAGGTAAGGAAATACGGCTGTGCCGCAGAGATTGCCGCGGCGCCCGACGGCTCAGTAGAGATACTGGCGCGCCCCGGTTGGCTGTTGAACAGTGAGATCGCGCGCCTGCTCGATCGCGGTTACCAGAAGTTCATCAAGACCAGCAAGCTGGAGATTCCCGCGACGGCCGACCATCTGCGGTCGCTTCATGAGTTCAGCGAAGAGTTGAACGAAGCGACCGGGGGGACAACTTTATACAACGAGGCCCTGGGCACGACCAGCGATGTGTACAACTACGACCGGGTCAAAGGCCGGAAGTAAAAGGGCAGCACAATCGCTTAGCGCAGACGGTTCTGCTCGCGCTGCAACTCGCGATATGCTTCGCTCTTGCCGATACCGCGCTCGCGGGCGATACGCTTTAGAGCGTCCATCTCACCGATTCCATCTGCCTTCATCAAATCCGCAACCTCGATTGCAAGACTTGCCTTCTTCTTTTCAGCAGAACTCTCGGCTGGAGATGGCGCGAGCATCAGCACGATCTCACCCCGAACGCTTGGTCGCGAGCTAAGCCGTGATCGCAGTTCACCGACCGGGCCGCGCAGGAACTCCTCGTGCAGCTTGGTCAGTTCGCGTGCAACGACGACGTGCTGCGAAGCTCCAAAGACTGCTTCGACATCGGCGAGGGTATCCAGAATGCGATGGGGGGCCTCGTAAAAGATGTGGGTTCGGTCGCCACCAGTCAGCTCTTCGAGCGCGGTCTTTCGCTGGCCTGCTTTGGCGGGAAGAAAACCGTGGAAGATAAATCGTTCGGTTGGCAGGCCGCTTGCAATCAAACCACTGATGGCGGCGTTGGCTCCCGGAACAGGGAAGACATCGATACCGGCAGCGATGGCCGCCGCGGCGATCTGTCCGCCTGGGTCGGCGATTCCCGGCGTGCCGGCATCACTGACGACAGCGATGCGCGCGCCCGACTTCAGCTCTGCGATCAGCTCCTCCGTACGCGAGCCCTCATTGTGCATGTGGTAGCTTACGGTCGGCGTACGAATCTCAAAGTGATTCAGGAGCTTTTGGGTCTGGCGGGTATCTTCGCAGGCGATGCGGTCCACACTTCGCAGAACCCGCAACGCACGAAGCGTGATGTCTTCAAGATTGCCGATGGGTGTCGCCACCAGGTAGAGTCCCGGCGCAAGCGGCTTGGCTACACTCTTTTCGTGCTCGCCGGACATTATTCCTGGGGCCGCATCTTGCGGCGCTGATTCAGCAGGCCCATCGAATGAGCGAGGTTCTGGGGCGTGATGATGCCGACGATACGGTCTCCTTCGAGCACGGGCACCATCTGCGCGCCTTGGCCGGCCATGATGCGACGCAACGTCTTTACCAGCGAGTCATCGGGCTGCGCCGTCTGGAACGAGCGTGTCATCACGCCCTGCACATAGCCGTTGCCATCGGTGTGGAGCGCCTCCACAATGCTCTGCCTGGAGACCGCGCCGACGAGATTTGCCCCGCGAACGACGGGGAAGACATCCTGCAGGGTATGCACCGATCGCTGCAGTGCATCCTCAAGCGTATCGGAGGCAGAGAGCATGCTGAACTGGGTCAGCATCACGTCGCGCATTCGCACCGCATCAACGTCGGTCTGCAGCAACATCCCCTGGTCTTCCATATGCGCGCCGATCAGCACAAATCCACCGAGCATAATCAGCCAAAGATTCGGGATCAGGAAGCCGGCGACCATCAGCCCTATGGCGATGGCCTGACCAAGCCCTGTCGCCGCTCGCGAGCCCTTGATGCCGCCCTTCATCTTTGCAAACTCGCCTCGAAAGACGCGGCCCCCGTCGAGTGGGCTGGCCGGAAGCAGATTCAACACACCCAGCAGCAGGTTCATCCATACCGCAGCGCGCAGCAGGTGTGACGGCGACAGCCAGGGGCGTTCGTAGAGATTGACATCGGGCGAGAAAGTCAGCGCGATCGCAGCCAGCAGCAGACCAAAGCCGACATTCACGATCGGGCCGATGACTGCCATTCGTTTCTGCATCTCGGGGGTAGCCGCAAGTTCGGTTGCTTCCGGAGTCGCGTAGCTGAACAGGCCGCCCGTCGGCAGCAGAAGGATGCTTCGCAGCTCCAGGCCAAACCAGGCTGCGCCAACAGCACGCGCAGCCTCACGCACAAAGACGGCGAGCAGAAGCAGCAGCCACAATGCAAACCCGCGTCCACCGGTCGCTCCCATCATGGAGCCGTAGCTGATCGACAACCCAAGGAGAAGCAGGAAGAAGGTATGGATGCGAACATCCACGCCGAGAAATCTGCCGATCGGAAAAGACCACCCACGCATGCTTACCATTGTATGCGCAGCCGGGTGTGTTCCCGAACGTGGCGGCTTACCATGCCGGGCGCCGGGAGCATACCATGCTTAAGATGCGTGTTATCGCCGGTACCTACCGCTCTCGTCAACTACTTGCCCCGCGTGGCATGCAGACTCGTCCTACCAGCGACCGACTGCGCGAAACCCTCTTCAACATCCTCGCGCCAAGCCTTCCGGGTTGTCGCTTCGTCGATCTCTACGCCGGCACCGGGGCTGTGGGAATAGAAGCACTCAGTCGCGGTGCTGCCCACGTCTGGTTTGCAGAGAACGCAGAGCCTGCCCTCGCGTCTCTTCGGCAGAACCTCGCAGCGCTAAAGATTAGTCGGGATTTTACGCTGGAGGATCGCGGCACTGGAGCCATGCTGCAACGACTCAGCAAGCTGCCGCAGCCGATCGATCTTGTTTACCTCGATCCACCGTATGAAGCAGAGGACGAGTACTCCGGCACACTCAATTTTTTCGGCAGCGTGCGTGGCCGGGCGATTCTTGCGTCGCATGCGCTCGTCATTGCAGAGCATGGCAGCAAGGCCAAGCTGGCCATGCGCTACGGCGTGCTCGAACATACGCGGTTGTTGAAGCAAGGCGATGCCGCGCTCAGTTTTTTTGCCCTTGCGGCGGAGTAAAGCCTCCGCCCTCGTGTTGCCCGCTACGCAGATCAAGCGAGAAGGCCACCTCGCGATCCGTCATCAGATTCCATCCCGTTCCGTGCAGGATATCCCTGTCGATGCCCGTGATGCGAACACCCTCCCAGCTCAACCGCGCCGACTCCCATGCAACACCGTTCCGTCCCCACGCCATCATCGAATGGAAGCCGACAAACAGCAGCAGCTTCTGCCCCAAAAGCACTCGCACCTCAACCACGGGCTTCAGCGCGATGTGCGTGCAACTGTCTGGCAGCGCAGTGTCGATCACGTAAGCGTAGCCACCTGCAACAGCGCACATCTCCTGCGGATTTGGACAAGCGAAGACACCCGTTGGCATCGCAGGATCGGTGAACCCTAGAGCGCACGTCGCCAGAAATGTTTCGCCGGTCGCAGGCCGCACCATCAACTGCAGCGCACCTCGTGCCAGTGCATCCTCTTCCCCTGCAATCTGCTTTGGGTAGACAAACTGCCGTGCGGGCGCAATCAGCGGAGGGGTCTTCAGAACTTCAACACTCCAGTCCTGTGGAAACTGCTGCGCGTCGCCAGCCGATGCCGTCATCACCTGGCAGCATCCAGCGCCTGGGTCATATCTTCGATCAGGTCTTCGACCGCCTCGCATCCAGCGCTCATGCGGATAAATCCTTCGCTGATGGCGTCTCCACCCCAACGCGCACGGCGTTCCGCGCTGGTCGACACGCCACCGAAGCTGGTCATTTCGGTTAGCAGCTTCGACTTCGCCAGAAAGGTCTCGGCTGCGGTTTTATCGCGCAGCACAAAGCTCAGCACAGGTCCGAAGTAGCGCATCTGCTTCTTTGCAATCTCATGTGCTGGATGATTTGGTAGTCCCGGATAGAGCACGCTGGCCACGTCATCGCGTGTCGTCAAAAACTCTGCGATGCGCTGCGCATTGTCGCAGGAGCGTTCGAGCCGCAATGGCAGTGTCGCGATCGACCGCAACGCCAGCCATGCTTCCATGGGACCTAATGCGGCGCCGGTAAGCGTTCGCCACTGATCGATCTGTGCGCGCAGCTCGATATCACGCACCGCAACATGGCCGAGGAGAAGATCGCTGTGTCCGGTCATCGACTTTGTGTCTGACGCAACAGAAAAGTCCGCGCCCAGCGCCAGCGGAAGCTGACCGAGCGGCGTTGAGGTCGTGTTGTCGACCGCAACGAGCGCGCCCGCGCGATGTGCTGCTTGACTCAGCATCGCAATGTCGCAGATATCCATGCTCGGATTGCTCGGTGACTCCAGCCACAACAGCCGGGCACCTTCCAGCAGCTCCGCCTGGGCGTTTCCCGCCGTAGGCGCCATGCGCAACACAACCCCCATCTTGACGAAGTACTCCTGCATCAGCAGGCGTGCCGTGTAGTAGCAGTTCGACGGCAGAACGACGACGTCTCCCGGCCGCAGCACCGCTCCAAAGACCGCTGTGCATGCGGCCATGCCGGAGGCAAAGACCAGCGCACTGGCCCGATAGCCCTCCCCCGACTCCATCTGCCCGAGTGCCTTCTCCAGCGAGGTCCAGGTGGGGTTATGCGATCGCGCATAGGTATAGATCGTGTCTGCAGGATCGCCCGGTGCGTGGTACGGTGCAGCGAAGACAGGCCCGGAGTGCAGCGGCTCGCCAGGGGTCGGCCGCGAAAGCGTGGAACGAATGATTTTAGTAGCGTCGCGCATAGATTTTCAGGAGATCAGCATCAAGGCCGAATCGATTGATAGTAGCAGGGTTAGCGTGCTCTCTTCTTCCGGCTCTTCGCAGCCCCCGCGAAATGCTCCCATCCCCCCGGCATCAACTCTGCACGAGTGCCGTCCGGCGTAATCAGTGTCATCAAAGCGCGGCCGGAGCGCCGTTTCTTCAGGCTCCCGATGCGCGTGATTGGAACTCCTGCAAGCGATGTCGGCATCAGGACAGAGCTGGGCGCCGCAAACAACAACTCGTAGTCCTCTCCACCATGCAGCGCGGCCTGCAACGCTGCCTTTGCCCCGAGCCTCTGAGCGAGGGGATGAATCGGCAGCGCCGCTTGCTCAATCTCGGCGCACACGCCAGAGGCTCGACACAAATGAGCCAGGTCGGTCGACAGGCCATCACTCACATCCAGGCACGCAGTTGCCAACTCGCGCCGCAGTAGGGACTCGCCTACATCAAGGCGCGGCTCGGGAAACAGTTGTGGATGACTCTCGGTCGTAGCCACTTTGAGGATGCGTCGCTGTCGCTTCAGCATCGCAGACAGCTCCGCCGCCGCCCCGCCGAGCTGTCCTGTGACGTATAACGCATCTCCAGCAGATCCTCCGTCCCGTCGCAGAGCCTCTCCCTCTGGTGCGGCGCCGATCAAGACGATATCCGCGAGGATGTATGCGCTTCTGCCGCCCGGCGATTCTGCGGTGTCCCCTCCCGCAAGGGGCACACGGTGCATCTCACCCAGGGCACCCAGGCCGTGGAAGAAGCGTCTTATCCAGTCGCGGCCCGTTGACTTACCCAGCATCGACGGGGGCAGGGCGAGCGAAAGGAAGGCCGCCAGAGGTGTCGCGCCCATCGCTGCAATATCGCTTAGACCGCGAGCCAGGCAACGGTGGCCGACAGACTCCGGTGGATGCAGATCGCGGCGGAAGTGCCGGTCTTCGAGTGTGAAGTCGGTGGTGACAAGCACGTCATACCCAGCTGGAGGGCGCAGGATCGCACAATCGTCGCCAATACCGAGCTTTATTGCTTTGCTGCCTGCAGTGAAATTGTGGCGAATCTGCTCGATCAGGTCTAGCTCTCCCAACGGTTTGAGCTGCTTTGTCATCTGTAGAGCAGCATAAATGGTGGGGCGGGTGGCACTTTTGTGGTAGTTACTCCATCCCCGGTTAGTGACAGTCTGTTGCACGAGGGTACCCAGTTTGTTACCCTCATAGAGGGCGCTCAAGAGAGTATTGCAACTCTGGAATGACGATTGGTGAATTTCATATGCCTAAGTTGATTTCAGTAGCTGCAGAGCTCTCCGACCCGCGGTTCTGCTTCGCGGTCAAAATCTGGGCCAAGGTCTCTGCTTGAAGCTTAAGAAGCGTTACTACATCATGTTCGTCAGCCGTGACGAAGACGGCAACCTGAACAAGGTTCCAGTCCCCCTTCACTATGCCTATCTTTTCGTGGCCGCTGCGGCCATCGGCATGTTTACCATCACGGGACTGGCTGGGTCGTACTCGCGAATGCTGATCAAAACGGCTCGTTTCAATCAGCTTCGGCAGGACCATAACTCCCTTCAGAAGGACTATGCCCACCTCGAAAAGGCGGCGCACGAGAAGGACATCCAGGCTGCCTCGCTGGGCTCGTTGGCGAGCGAGGTCTCTGCGCTCTATGGCCTGACGACGAATAAGCTCGCTATACCGATGGGCAAGCTCACCGAGAGGCACAACGCCAAATCCTCCGGGGTCGCTGACTCCATCGCGACGGCTCCCCTGGCGGGCGCAACCGATGTCTCTGAGGAGAACTACTACAAGTCGGTTGACGCCTTCAACGCTCTGCGCAACACGGCGATGAGCGGCACGGCGATACGGCCTGTCTCGAGCCTCGGTGCCTCTGGCTACCACTCGACAACCGATCTCTTCGGTGGTGGCTTCGGCAGCACAGACGCTTCGTCGTATATCCCCACGCTCTGGCCCATCATGGGACCAATCACCAGCAGCTTCGGTCAGCGGGAAGACCCGATTCTGGGCAACGGTGAAGGCGAGTTCCACACCGGTATCGACATCTCCGCGCCAAACGGCGTTCCTATCCGGGCAACCGGCGACGGCGTCGTCCAGGAGGCCCAGATGGCCAACGGGTACGGTCGCGAGGTGGTCATCGACCACGGTCATGGTGTTGAAACCGTCTATGGGCACATGTCCGGCTTTGCGGTTACCGCGGGTCAGATTGTGGTTCGCGGCCAGGTGATCGGCTACGTCGGCCACAGTGGGCGCACCACCGGTTCGCACCTGCACTATGAGGTTCGTATCCGCAATACGCCAGTCAATCCGCACAAATATCTAAGGACGACCCTGGCGGATTTGGGCGACGACCTGCCGAAAAAAGCCGAATAAGTTACAGGTTCAGGAGGCTGCAGGATCGACACAACCAGTCGATTCTGCAGCTTTTCTGAGTTATACGATTGCCAACTCCCTGGACTTTGCTATGGTGGCTCTATCCTATGACCTTCCATCCAGCCACCGCCTTGCTCGTGCTCCCTGTAATGCTTCTTTTGCTCGAGGCCGGCCGCCGTTTCCGCATTCATCACAAGACCCTGACCGAGAGTTCCGTGGTGGAGGGTGCGATCTTTGCCCTCTTTGGATTGCTGCTTGCTTTTACCTTTTCTGGCGCGATCAGCCGATACGATACTCATCGTGAGCTGATCATCGAAGAGAGCAACTACATCGACGTCGCCTACCTGCGACTCGATCTTTTGCCTCCAGCTGCTCAACCGCCTCTTCGCCAACTCTTCCGCGACTACGCGACTTCGCGTCTCCATCTCTACGACGCGGTCACAGATGAGATTTCTCCGCGCACAAGGCATCTGCAGGATGAGATATGGCGGCAATCCGTCGCCGCTGCGGATGCGCCAGGAGCAAACCGCGATGCCACGAAGCTTCTCATCCCCGCTCTCAACAACATGATCGACATCACGGCCACTCGGCAGAACGCCTTCAACATGCATCCTCCCGCCGTGGTCTTCCTCCTGCTCTTCGTCTTCAGTGGTGGATCGGCGTTTCTCGCCGGCTACAGCATGGCGATACACAGCCACAGCTGGCTGTACATGATTGCTCTTTCGATTGCGGTAACGCTGACGATCTACGCGACGCTTGAGATCGAATACCCTCGTCGTGGCCTTATTCGACTGACCGATGCGGACAAGGTCTTGATCGATCTGCGTAAATCTATGAATTGAAGCCAGTTGCCGGACTTTCTGGTTGCGCTCTCTTTCTTCGGAGACGGGGCAACTCTGTGTCCGAAGGCTCCTCCGATCCCTCTGAAAAGAAACATTTTGCATTACTTTCGTGCACCTTTCCGGTGATATCCCAATCGGCTCTCCGGTCGATATAGTCACCGTGGAGTAGCGCAGGCACGTCGCGTCCCCACCTCGTGCAGCCACCAGGGTTAGTCGGTTTGGCGTTATTACAGAGGGAGATTTGCATGGTTCAAACTTCAGCTTCATTTCGACCGGACGCCCAGGACGTCGAAGGTTCCATCTCGTTGTCGGAGATCATCTCGGCACTCTCTTACGCGTTGGACCTTACCGAAGGAGCTGTTCACGGACACGCTCTGCGCAGCTGCCTGTTGGGAATGCGCATCGCTGCGGAGGCAAAGCTTCCCTCCGATCAAACCAATGGTCTCTACTTCGCGCTTCTTCTAAAAGATATTGGTTGCAGCAGCAATGCCAGCCGCATGTGCGAGATTGTCGGTGGAGACGACATGGCGATGAAGGCCGGGATCAAACTCGAGGACTGGACCAAGCCCCATAAGCCGCATCTTTCGACGATCAGGATGCTTTGGAAGAACGTCCTCCCCAGAGCCGGCGCCGCTGCCAAGATCGCCAGAATTCTTCATATCGGTCTCAACCAGCACAACAATAACGAGGAGATGATCTCCCTCCGCAGCGCCCGCGGATCCAGTATCGTCACCAAGCTTGGCATGGGCGAGTTTGCCGCCGAGGCAGTTCGCAGTCTGGACGAGCACTGGGACGGCAGCGGCTATCCCGACAGCATGAAGGGGCAGCAGATTCCGTTGCTGGCCCGCATCTGCGCCGTCGCGCAGCATCTTGATATCTTCTCTGCTGGTCGCGGCACGCAGAGCGCAATCGATACGCTGCAGGAGCGCAGCGGCACATGGTTCGATCCTCACTTCGTCCGTCTCGCGCTCTCGCTGCATCGGCGTGGTGCGTTGTGGACAAACTGCTCACCCGGCAGCTCCGAAGAGGAGACGCGGCAGGCCGTTCTCGACCTCGATGCCGGCACGCAACATAAGCTTGAGCCTGACCAGATCGATCAGATCTGCGAGGCCTTCGCCGACGTTGTCGACGCCAAATCCCCCTTCACCTTCCGTCACTCTATCGGGGTTGCGGACGCCGCATTCGGCATCGCCGACACGATGGGCCTTCCTGCAGAGCGCGTGCAGCTGGTTCGTCGCGCTGCGCTGCTGCATGACATTGGAAAACTCAGCGTCTCCAACACCATCCTCGATAAACGAGCCGTGCTCAACGCCAGCGAGTGGGACGCAGTCCGCCAGCATCCCAGAATTACGCGGCTGATCCTCGAGCGCGTGCGTTCCTTCCGCGAGATGTCTGTCATCGCAGGGGAGCACCACGAAAAACTGGATGGCTCCGGTTATCCCGACAGGCTTACGGCGCGTGATCTCTCGCTCGAATCCCGCATCATCGCCGTGGCTGATGTCTTTGGAGCGCTCTCAGAGGATCGTCCTTACCGTCCGGGCATCAATCTGCAGGACACCCTTTCCATCATGTCGAAGTTTGCCCCTCATCAACTCGACGGCGACTGCTTTGATGCGCTGATCTCTCGGGTTTCGAGTGGACGCGACCTGGCGCTCGCCCCCATGCTGCCGGCCCCGGCCTCCTCGTTGGGTTATGCCTTGAAGCCTGCGATCTAACTACGCAACGGACAAGAGATCGCGCAAAAAAAAAGAGCGGCCGAGATTGTCGGCCGCTCTTTTACATTGAATGAATTTATTTTCCGGTATAGCTGACGTGCCAGACCGTCCTGGTGCCGTCATCGGTAACAAAGAGCGAACCATCCTTCGCGACAGTTACGCCGACAGGCCGGCCCCATACTTTGCCGTCCGGTGTGACGAAACCCGTGAGGAAGTCTTCGTACTCTCCGGTGGCGTGGCCGTCATGCATGGGAATGCGGATGACCTCGTAGCCGGAGCGATGGGCGCGATTCCACGAGCCGTGTTCGGCTGCGAAGCCATCGCCGGTATAGTCGGACGGAAACTGGTTGCCGGTGTAAAAGGTCATCTGGAGTGACGCGAAGTGTGGCTGCAGGATCACGTCCGGGGTGACGACTTTGCCCTTCAACTCCGGGTGCGTGCCCATCAGGCGCGGGTCCTGATGATTGCCCATGTAGTACCACGGCCAGCCGTAGAAGCCGTCCTCCTTCACGCTGGTGATGTAGTCCGGGACGAGGTTGTCGCCCAGGTTGTCGCGCTCGTTGGTGGAGCACCAGAGTTGACCGGTCGTTGGATTGATCGCCTCGCCGACACAGTTGCGAATACCGCTGGCGAAGATCTTCACGAATTTTCCTTCTGGGGAGTACTCGAGCACATCGGCGCGATGAAACTCACGAGGATGTGTGTCTGGGTCATCCACATTCGAGGCCGAGCCGACCGAGATGAACATGCGCTTGCCGTCCTGCGAGAAAGCGACGTCGCGAGTCCAATGGCCGCCGCCGCGCAGCTGGGCGTAGCCGGGTAGCACAGGAATGACTGTCTCCGGCGCAGCGCTGGCCTTCAGGTCGCCGCTCTTATACGGGAAGCGAACCAGGCTCGTCGTGTTGGCGACGTAGACCCACTTCGGATGGTCGCCGAGCGGATAAAAAGCAATGCCGAAGGGATGATCGAGACCGGTAGCGAAGGTCTCGGTCGTCGTCGCTTTGCCGTCAGCATTAACACCGCGCAACACTATCACCTTTCCGCCGCGGCTATCGGCCAGGAAGAGATCGCCGTTGGGTGCGGTGCGGATCAGTCGCGGTTCGGTAAAGCCCTGCGCGTACATCTCCACCTTGAAGCCTTTGGGAGCAACCGGCCACGCGTCGTCGGGTCGCGGGACTACGCTGGGCCCATTGTCGACCGACTCGTCCGGCTTCGGCTCTGGCAGATCGGCAACCGTGATCTTGCGGCGGACGCCAGGATGCTCCTGCGTGTAGTCGGTGAAGGCAGCCTTGCCGGTGATGACGGCGCCGGATTGCGCGAAGAGCGTGGCTGGCAACGCAGATACGGCGAACGCCAACGCCATAGTTCGAACAACGGAGGGGGTAAATCTATGCATGGGATGGTTCTCCTTGAAGTGTGAAACCCGTAAGGCCGGGCTGACCGATCGCTTGAATTTTACCGTCTTTGACTTCAAATTCGAGTGAATCGGTGTTCTCAATAAAATTGTCGAGATGAAAGCGTCGAAAGTTCGCCATCAGCTCTGCATCGGTTGCGGTAGGGAAGCGCACGATCAACCGAAAGGCCTGCATGAAAAAGCCATGCGTGAAGATCACGATGCAGTCACTCAGCTTCATGGCCACCAATCGGCGGATCGCTACGCGCGCGCGATCCAGAAATTGCACAAAGGATTCAGCGCCCGGCCCGTCAACGAACGCAGGGGCCTGATGCTCCCAGTAAGTGATGATGTGCGGCTGGCGATCGTCTTCCGTGCTGTTCCTGTGCCGCGCGGGTTCAAGAAAAGTGAACTCCTGAATTGGCCACTGCTCGACCGGAACCTCGGGGAACCGCTGCCGTAGTGGTTCTGCGGTCTGCTGCGCGCGCAGGAATGGCGAGACAACAAAGAGCGTTGGCTTGCAGTCGAGTCTCTCGACAAAACTTCTTGCCTGCGTGCGGCCAAGTTCGGTCAGCGGATTGGTGTCAGGATCCGCAGTTCTGCCGCCGGCATTCGCCAGGCTCTGACCATGCCGGACCAGAAGAACCTTCATGATTGTCTGCGAGGTATCTGTGGTCACGGTCTCGTCTCGGGAGATGGTGTCGCGAGTTTTTTGATCAACTCAAGCGGGATATTAGCTGTCAGCACGGCCCGATCCTTGTGCTGTTCGATCTTCGCCGAACTCATTACCTCGCGAAGCCCTGTATCAGGGGCTGCATTTGGCATCTGCATCTGCGTCTGCTGCACCGATTTCACCAGCGTCAGCAGCGTCGTCAACGTTTCCACCGCGTGAGCCGCATCCACATCGGTCGGAGCGATCTGTTCGATGCGCAGATGCACCGTGCCGAGATAACGCAGGCTTGCGACGAAGGTCGTGTCCTCAGGCAGCGGAAGCTGCAGTCCAACGATGCTGATGTAGCCGCGATCGGAGAAGGGAAGTCCGATGTGGCCGATCGCCCATGCGCTCGAAAAAGCGGGGACATCGCGGTACCGCGCCGACAGCAGCGACGAGCCTGAAAACGGCGATGCAGCAGCTCGATGCCTGTCGACGATGGAATGAATCTGTTCCAGTGTCGGCATGTTCGACGCGGCGATGGTGTCGTAGCCAAGCTGAGCGATTCGCAACGGTCGCGTCACCCCTCCGTCGCCGACCGCGATCGTGTAAATATCGTGGCCGCTGTAGCTTTCTTTCGCGGTGGCGATACTCGCAAGGTAGTGTGCGAGACGTTCGCCGTCGAAGCGTCCTTCAAATACCTCGGAGTAGCCGACAGGGCCGTTCGGCCCATCGGGATTGGGCATCCGATGCAGAGCGAAGGCAACCGCATCCAGGTCACGCTCCGGCACAATACCGGTCGCGTCAATAAAGCTCTGGTAGTCCGGGTTGCGCGACACCTGGGTGCGGTCAAAGTGAGTCGCGGCACGCACCGGCTTCAGGTTGGCGTAGACGATGGCGTCGGACTCGGGCAATAACCGCGCGGCCTCTGGTGGAGCGGCCTTTCGCAGCACAAGCGCAACTACCAGCGCAACCATCAGCGCCAGCATGAGTAAAAACGAGTAGCGAGTGCGTCTACGCATGGGTAGCCGTATGAAAAACCTGGCCGGACGGGCGAAGTATCAGCATAGTTGTTGTGAAGCCGCGCAATCTCCGCGCCTTCGACGTTAAGCATAGCCCATCTTGCGCCTTGGCCTGCGGGCGGTGCTATTTTTCAAGCGCTATTCGACGATCGCAAAGGTGTAGATCTTGCCGCCATTCGTTACATTGCCCGTACCGGGAGGCAGAATGCCGTATTCGCCACCGCCGGTGTCCTTGTCGACGGTGAATTGATACGTGTGCGGGGCGGTCTTGACCGGGTTGAACTTCACCTCATCGCGATCCGCGCCGCCAGTGGAGTGGAAGACTCCTCCGGTAAGGACGCGGAACTCGCGATTGTCGGAGTTGATGCGAAAGCGGAGGAAGTCGTACTCGCTCACCGCCACGCCTTCGGGGAGATAGATCAGAAGTTCGATCGGGCACTGGAGCGCAAGCTTCGATTCGCGGCCGTTCAGATGTCCGTTGTGGTCTTGTTTGATGATGCCGTGAGTGACGGTCGACTTTAATGAATCCGCCGGATTTGATATGGACGATCTCCGGATCGATTGCAGTCCACTTTCCTGCGTGGTCCTTGTAGTAGACGCCGATCTCGTTGACATCGGAGAGCTCGACCGGCTTCTCCTGCACATTGGTTAGTTGCCGTCGTCCCTTGTTGACCATGGCAGTGATGACGTGGTCAGAGATGCCGGCGTCTTTGAGTGTTACGAGCGAGTCGGCATCGGTTGCGTATCTCCCAGGCTGTGTGTTGATGGTCTCAATGATGAGATCGTCACCCAGGCCAGCCTTCGCCATCTTCATTACGGACTCGTTGCTCATCGCCGGGGCCTTTGGAGCTGCCAGCGGGCCGTCGACCGTTTGGGGCACCTCTCCTGGCTGTTGCGCGATCGCGGCGAGAGAAAAAATCGAGAGACTCAAAGAGAACAACAAGGAGAACAGCAGAGAGCGCAGCATCGTGTTCGAACGGGGCATAGGGTAGGTGAATCCGAGTCGTGGATAGGCTAGCATGGCTGCGATTTTGGACGGTTGTCGCAAGACCCTCGTAAGCCACCGCACGGACCATTGCTTGGGGCCAATGGCTATGCTAAAGTTAGCTCTGCGGCGCACTCTGCGCGGGCACTGCTGCGCATGACGCGGTGAGGCTTACAGAGGGCAAATTGCTGTGTGGGCTGGCGTAGCTCAGCTGGTAGAGCATCTGATTTGTAATCAGAGGGTCGGGGGTTCAAGTCCCTTCGCCAGCTCCAGTTCACCGCAGCAGGAGATGGAAGATTAGATTTGGTTGTACTGCTCTTGCCGTTCCGGCTTTGCAGACCTCCGGTCATTCCTTCAAGGTTGGTGTTTCCGTTCGATTCGCAAGTTGAATCGAGTCGGACTTGATGGGCTGAGATGGGTGCTGCGCGTTGGAACTTTCAAGCAGAATGTGCACAGGTGGCCGAGTGGTTAATGGCAGCAGACTGTAAATCTGCCGCGTTATGCGCTACGGAGGTTCGAATCCTCCCCTGTGCACCATTAGTTTTCGTTTCAGTGCAGTACGGAAGGTTGCAGCAACTGGTGAGTGCAGTGGATCTAAGCCCGGCAGGCAGCGGAAGAATGATAGTTGCGCTGGCCGTACTGGGAACGTTGGCGATTTTAGTCTGGCAGACCATGGAGCCAGGCAAGTTTCAGAAGCTGACGTGGATACTGTTAGGATTTTTTGCCTTCCGTGTCATCCTCGGACGGCTGCGTTCGAGGTAGGATTGTAGGGTCGGAAGTTTTTTTGAAGGTTTTGCAGAAAAGCTGGCGTAGCTCAGTGGTAGAGCACTCCCTTGGTAAGGGAGAGGTCGAGAGTTCAAGCCTCTCCGTCAGCTCCAGATTTTAGGTTTATGCAGTAGGGCGGGAGTAACGGTAGTCCTGGGCTTTAGCCCAGGATAGAAGTCACAACCCGATACGGGCGGGAGTAACTCAGTGGTAGAGTCACAGCCTTCCAAGCTGTTGGTCGCGGGTCCGATTCCCGTCTCCCGCTCCAAAGATTTTTTCGAAGGTGATTCGCTGCAGCTGCAGCGTTCCTGAGGAGAGTGTGTTGAGCAGTTTGTATGAGCAGCCCGTACTTCCCATCTCTGATCCGCCGACGTTCGCCGCGGTGAAGAGTGCAATCGAGTCCTCGTTTTCTGCGGGCCGCGTTGCAGAGTTTCTGAAATCGCTGGAACAGTCGAAGTTGCGTATCCGCGACTTCGAAGTTGTGCTCGGCAAAGGAAACCTGGGAGCCAATACCGCCGCGGAGTATAGCCACCTCGGCAACGCCGATCAGGGCCAGATTCGCGAACTCTATCTCGCCAGCCTGGAGCAGGTCGCGCCAGAGCTGCGGGAGAAGTTCTTCAAGCTGTACGCGTACTACTGAGCGATTCGCAGGTCCACCAAGTTTAGTTTGCAACTTTCGTTTGAAGTATTCACCTGAACCCCGGTGCATGCGCCGGCCAACAAGGAAACACGGAGAGAGCAATGGGCAAGGAAAAGTTTGACCGGTCAAAGCCGCACGTAAACATCGGGACGATTGGGCACATTGACCACGGCAAGACGACGCTGACGGCAGCGATCACGAAGGTGTTGAGCAAGCACAACCCGAACAACAAGTTCCGTTCGTTCGACACGATCGACAATGCTCCGGAAGAGCGTGAGCGTGGTATCACGATCGCGACCTCGCATGTGGAGTACGAGACGCCGAACCGCCACTACGCGCACGTCGACTGCCCAGGCCACGCGGACTACATCAAGAACATGATCACCGGCGCAGCGCAGATGGACGGGGCTATTCTCGTCGTCGCGGCGACCGACGGCCCGATGCCCCAGACCAAGGAGCACGTTCTGCTCGCGCGTCAGGTTGGCGTTCCGTTCATCGTGGTGTTCCTGAACAAGTGCGATGCGGTTGAGGACGAAGAGTTGATCGAGCTGGTCGAGATGGAAGTTCGCGAGCTGTTGTCGAAGTACGACTACCCCGGCGACGACACCCCGATCATCCGCGGCTCTGCCCTCGGCGCGCTCAACGGCGAAGCCAAGTGGGAGGCCAAGATCGACGAGCTGATGGCAGCGGTGGACAAGTACATTCCACAGCCTGAGCGTGCGATCGACCAGCCGTTCCTGATGCCGATCGAAGATATCTTCTCGATCTCGGGCCGCGGCACTGTGGTGACGGGCCGTATCGAGCGTGGCAAGGTGAAGGTTGGCGAAGAGTCTGAGATCGTCGGCTTCCGCGAGACGCGCAAGACGGTTGTGACCGGCGTCGAGATGTTCAAGAAGCAGCTGGACGAGGGTCTGGCCGGCGACAACGCGGGTCTTCTTCTGCGCGGAATCGCGAAGGAAGACGTGGAGCGCGGCATGGTGTTGGCGAAGACGGGTTCGATCAAGCCGCACACCGACTTCAAGGGCGAGGTCTACGTGCTGTCGAAGGAAGAAGGCGGCCGTCACACACCGTTCTTCAACGGCTACCGTCCGCAGTTCTACTTCCGCACGACCGACGTCACTGGTTCGGCGAAGCTTCCAGCAGGCACGGAGATGTGCATGCCGGGCGACAATATCCAGCTTGAGATCACGCTGCACACCCCGGTTGCGATGGAGAAGGGCCTGCGCTTCGCCATCCGCGAAGGCGGCCGCACCGTCGGAGCCGGCACCATCTCCGAGATCATCAAGTAAAGAGCAGAATCAAAGATTAGCGGCGGGTTTCGGCCCGCCGCTAAGCTTTGACGGTTTGTTCGTATGTTCTCTCAACAACTTGGATTGGGCTTTCCCGAAACGTCGTTTTAAGAGATAATTACCGAGGACGAGCGTGGCCTGACCGCTCCTCTTTCCGTTACAATCAGGATTTGGCAGCAGGGGCCATTGCCCTGTGTCGCGGCGTGTTACCACGCTGCTTGCCAGCCGAGGTGGCTGGCCACTTAGAAGGAGCTTTATCAATGCGCGAGATCATTACACTGCAGTGCCCGGAGTGCAAGAACCGGAACTATTCCACCACGAAGAACAAGAAGACGACCACGGGCCGCCTGGAGTTCTCGAAGTTCTGCAACACCTGCCGCAAGCACACGGATCACAAGGAAACGAAGTAGTCTCCAGCCGGATCCGGGAGTGAGGCGCTTCCAACCTCATTTCGCACCACTGGGGGAGTAAGCTCAACGGTTAAACTGTCGGTCTCCAAAACCGAACTTCTCGGTTCGAATCCGAGCTCCCCCGCCAGTTTGCCCGGCTCTCGAAGTCCGGGAGTAGCAACTAACACGAAGATGTGAGGCAGTACTATGGCCAAGACGATAGCAGTAACCGAAACACCCACGAACGGATTGCAGAATTTGAAGGCGCAGCCCGCTCGCCTCGCCGAGTTCCTCAAAGACGTGCGCAGCGAGATGCGCAAGGTGATCTCTCCTTCGCGCGCCGAGGTTCAGTCGACCACGATCGTCGTTCTCGTCACCGTCTTCATCTTTGCCGCGTACTTCTGGCTGGTGGACAATATCATCGGTCGTGCGATTGAGGCTTTGCTGCACCGTCTGACCACGCACTAAACAAAAAGATTTCGGTACCTCCGAGCAAAGCGGTAGAGAGAAGCTGATGAAGCGCGAAAAAAACACAACGACGGCAACAGAGAATCCGGAAGAGCAGAGCACCGAGGCGTTGAACGCCGCGGGAGAGGCCACGGAGCAGCTTGCCCCCCCGGTCAACGAAAACTTCAAGTGGTACATCATCCATGCTTACTCCGGCTTCGAGCGTAAGGTGCGTGAGTCCCTCGAAAGCCGCATCACGGCCTTCGGCCTGCAGAACAAGATCGGCCGCATCATGATTCCGACTGAGCCGGTCACCGAGCTGCGCAATGGCAAGAAGTACACCATCGACCGTGTCTTCCTGCCCGGTTACGTCCTTGTCGAGATGGATCTGGACAACGACCTCTGGCATGTCATTAAGAACACGCCGCGCGTCACCGGCTTCCTTGGAACCGGCGACAATCCGGTCGCCCTCTCCGAGCAGGAAGTCAGCTCCATCCTCTTCCGCTCCGACGCCGCCAAGGACAAGCCTTCGATGAAGGTCAAGTACGAAAAGGGCGAGCAGGTTCGCATCAACGAAGGCCCATTCGCCAACTTCACCGGCGCCGTCGACGATATCAACGAAGACAAGCAGACCCTGAAGGTCATGGTCAGCATCTTCGGCCGCTCCACTCCAGTCGAGATCGAGTTCTCGAAGGTGGATAAGGTCACCGAATAACGCTCCTCACACGAGCCAGAGTTAGAAGCAAACAAATATTAAGCAGCAGGTTCAAATCTGCCGCTGGAAGCATAAAGAGGATTTACCGCAATGGCACCGAAGAAGATCACTGGATACGTCAAGCTTCAGATCATGGCCGGCAAGGCAACCCCTGCACCTCCGGTCGGCCCCGCGCTCGGCCAGGCTCAGGTCAACATTATGGAGTTCTGCAAGCAGTTCAACGACCGCACCAAGGGTCCTGACATGGCCGGGCTCACCATCCCCGTTGTCATCAGCGTCTACGCCGACCGCACTTTCAGCTTCATCACCAAAACGCCTCCGGCTCCTGTGCTGCTCTTGAAGGCTGCCGGTATCGAGAAAGGCTCCGGCACTCCGAATAAGGAGAAGAAGGGCAAGGTCACCGAGAAGCAGATCATCGCCATCGCCACTCAGAAGATGCCCGACATGAACGCGACCACGGTCGAGGCTGCAGCGAAGACCATTCGCGGCACTGCTCGCTCCATGGGCATTGAAGTCATCGGCTAACGTTCCCACATCCCTCAGAAGATCAGAGAGAGCCGCAGGAATATCCTGCGGCTCTTTCTCCGTTTCATGGCTCTGTTGTCTCCGGCCAATATGATAGGTTGAAGCGAATCACTCATCGACAGGGAGAAATATGCTGCGCATCGGGATCATGCTGGACTCGTATGTTTCAAGCGCATGGACTGCCAAGATAATAGAAGACATTCAGGCATCCGGATTTGCTCAGGTTGGCCTTGTCGTCCTGAACACTCCGCCTCCTCCCTCTTCGGAAAAGCCCTCACTACGCAAGCGCCTTCGCAACTCCTGGAAGCTGAGCCTCTATTACCGTTACGAGCAGTGGGACTATCAACGGAATAAGACGGAGCCCGACGCCAAAGCGAGTGTCGATCTCACCTCGCTCCTTCGCGATGTCCCCAGCATCACGGTTCATCCCATTCGCAAAGGCTTCACGGACCGGATTCCCGAAGACGAACTCACTGCGATTAAAAGCCACAACCTCGACGTCGTCTTCCGTTTCGGTTTCCGTATCATTCGTGGCGGCATTCTTGATGTGGCTCGTTATGGCGTATGGTCGTTCCACCACGATGACAACCTCGAATATCGCGGAGGGCCGCCGCTCTTCTGGGAGATCTACGAGCAGAACCCCGTCTCAGGAACGATTCTTCAAATCCTTACCGACTCGCTCGACGGCGGCCATGTCATCTATCGAGGCCACTCCACGACAGATCATTTTTCGCTCTACCGGAGCCGTAACCCCATCTATTGGAAGACGGCGGAGTACGCGATGCGTCGTCTGCGCGATCTCAACGACCGCGGCATCGAATATATTAAGTCGCTGCCCACCTACCGCGAACAAGACTCTTACACGCGTGGCATCTATCGCACACCAGATGCTCTCCAAATGGCTAAATTCATGGCGCGTTTTTTTGTGCGCTCGATCCGGGCGAAGGTATCCTCTCGTATTCGCGGATCGCAGCCGCATTGGTTTCTCGCCATTCGTCGCCGAACTCCGGCGCACAGCTTTGACGATGCCACGGGCTACAAACTCTTGCTTTCTCCCAGCGACCGTTTCTACGCCGACCCTTTTCTCTTTGAAAAGGATGGCAAGACCTATCTCTTTCTTGAGGATCTTCGCTACGGTGAAGGCCGCGCGCTGATCTCATACTGCGAACTCAACGCAGATGGCACGTATGGCCCGATCATCGAAGTGTTGCGTCGCCCCTACCACCTCTCTTACCCGTTCCTCTTTGAAGAGAATGGCGAAATTTACATGGTTCCCGAGACGAAGAAAAACAAGACCGTCGAACTCTACCGGGCGACCAACTTTCCAACCGAGTGGGCCCTAGAGTCTGTTCTCCTCAGCGACATCCATGCAGTGGACGCCACCATCCAAAAGCTCGACGACAAATACTGGATGTTCGTCGGCATCTCGAACGGACGCTACTCCAACTGCGACGAGCTCTGCATCTACTTCTCCGACGCGCTCAAGGGACCATGGACGCCGCATCCTGCCAACCCCGTCGTCTCCGACGTTCGCCGCGCTCGCCCTGCCGGCGCATTTTTTCGTGATCAGGGGCGGCTCATTCGCCCATCGCAGGACTGCGCCAAAGCCTACGGTTACGCGACCGTCTTCTCTGAGGTACTGTCACCCTCAACGAAACCGAGTACGAAGAGCGTCCCATAGCAAGGCTTGATCCTGACTGGGTGAAGGGAAATCTCGGTACTCACACCTACACTCGCACCGACCAGTTTGAAGTGATCGATGGGAACTTCCCGGCAAAGATCTCGACCATCGCAAGCCCGGCTCACATAACGAATAGAAAGGACCACCATGCAGTCTGCTCATCTGGTAAAACCATCGTCATCGTCGCCTACAAACCCAAGCCCGGCAAAGAAGCTGACCTGTTGCAACTCACTCGCGAGCACGTTCCCTTGCTGCGTGCCGAAGGCCTCGCAACGGATCACCCTGTCACCGCGTGCCAGGCCAGCGGACGGCACCGTTGTGGAGGTCTTCGAGTGGGCAGCTGGTGGCGTGGAACGCGCCCACAAAAACCCCGTAGTGCTGAAGCTATGGGAGCGATACGCCGCCGCCTGCGATATCGTCCCACTGGCCTCGCTACCCGAAGCGTCCAATATGTTCGCATCTTTCACCCCTATCGATCTCTAAGCAAAGAGCCTCTGCTGTACACCAACTGTCACGCTATCGGCGGTCTTCTTCGCCGATTCCATATCCTCCGGCAAGACATCCATCGACCTCTGCCCCAGCCCGTACTTGCGACGTATCCGTGCTAACGAGCTCTGCCATCTGCCTCCGGTATTTCGGCGCGGCAAAGTCCCTGTCGGCGAACCTCGTTCGATAGTCCGCCTCCAGGGCAGGGAAGTGCTCGCGGACGAAGCTCAGGTAGGTAGGGCGCGAGCACAACTTCAAAAAAAGCGGATTGGCGGAGAAGAAGCTCGCGTGGGCTTCGGCAGGCGCGGCGGCCCATCTCATCGAGCATCTTCGCGTCGTCGTTGATGCCCGGCAACAGCGGCGAGCACAGGATGCCGGCAGTAAGACCGGCGTCGCGCAGCTTTCGTACCGCGGCGAAGCGCAGGTCCGGCCTCGGCGCGCGCGGCTCCACCAGGCGGGCCAGTGCTGCGTCAGGCGTAGTGATGGTGATGTGCACGATCAACCGGTTGTGTCGTGCTACCTCCGTGAGCACATCGAGATCGCGCACAATCAGGCGCGACTTGGTGATGATCCCGATGGTGTAGCCGGAGCGCCGGGCGAAGACCTCAAGGATGGAGCGCGTGATGCGCGCCCGCCGTTCGATCGGCTGGTAGGGGTCCGTGGCCGTGCCAATGGCGATCTCCGCTCGCGGGTCGAATCGTCGCAGCTCCTGTTCCAGCAGCCACGCTGCATTCTGCTTCAGGTAGATCTCGTGCTCGAAGGCAGTGGCCCAGCGCTGCGGTTCCTCCGGCGCAGTCCTGGCAGCCGGTTGCTTATGCAGCTTCGAGTTGATGGAGATGGGCTGCAAAAACTCATGCGTATAACGGGCAAAGCAGTATTTGCAGCCGAACTCACAACCGCGATACGGATTGATGCTGTACGCGATCCAGCTTGTTCGCCGGGAGACATTGCGGTTCAGAATGCTGCGTACCTCAAGCGCCTTGAACTCGATCAGGTGGCCATCGTCAGCGTGCACAGCTTCAGCCGCCAGCCGGGCGATTCCCGAAGGTTGTGAGGGAAGGATTGGGAAGAGCGACGTGCCGTTTATTTTCGCCATTTGTTCGCCTCATGAAGACGACAATAGACCCATCGCGTCGAGTCGTCAACTGTGAATTACGGCCACACTATAGGATCCCCAAACTCCGCAGAGGCGTCTGGCTAACCAACTCTACTGATTGAAGGACGACGACGAGGTTGACCATGTGTGCGGAGAAATGATCGGCATCTAACTTCGTGACCGGACCATCCCAACAGAAACTCATAAAACTCTGCAGAGCGTTTTTCTCGTGAGGGCGTTCAACGATGAGGGTGAAGTCTTCGATAGGGCGCTTCCATGTGTTCGCAGTAGCGTAACTCCAACAAATGTCCTCATATATTGGAGGCATTCTCTCACAGGGCCTATTGACAATTCTTTCCTTCAGGAATGGTGCAAAGCAAAGCTTCAACTCGTAGTTGGTTTTTAGAAGGGAAAGCGGTCTAACGAAAGTCCACACTTAAGCCACATCTTTAGAAGACTTTACCCTCTTAAAGTAGGTGGGGGTTGGTCTTAGCCGCTGAGGAATTGCGCTCCGCAGCAGTTTAGGGCATACTTATAAGAGCGTCTCAACCCCAAGTTGAGACCAAGTCGAGAACCACGCCCGGAGAGAACAACTACCGAGGGGTGGGAGACGAGGGAAAATGGCAAGGAAGCTCTCTAAGAATCTGGTGAAGGCGCGTGCGCTCGTAGAGCCGCGTCCGTACCTGTTGGTGGACGCAGTTCCACTTCTGCAAAAAGCAAAGTATGCGAAGTTCGACGAGACCGTCGATCTCACCATGCGTCTCGGAGTCGACCCCAAGCACGCCGACCAGATGGTCCGCGGCACGGTCGTCCTTCCGCACGGCCTGGGCAAGACCAAGATTGTTGCCGTCATCGCTTCAGGCGATAAGGTGAAGGACGCACAGGCAGCTGGAGCGGAGTTCTTCGGCGGCGAAGAGCTGGTCGAAAAGATCCAGAAGGAAAACTGGACCGCCTTCGACGCTTTGATCGCGACTCCGGACATGATGCGGTCGGTTGGCCGTCTCGGTAAGGTTCTCGGACCCAAGGGCCTGATGCCCAACCCGAAGACCGGCACCGTCACCACCGACGTTGCCGCTGCGGTCAAAGAGATCAAGGCCGGTAAGGTCGAGTTCCGCACCGACAAGACTGCGCTCGTTCACGTTCCCGTCGGTAAGCTCTCGTTCGATCCGCAGAAGCTGGTCGACAACGCGATGACCGTCATCACGAGCGTCGTCAAGGCGAAGCCTTCGGCGGCCAAGGGCAAATACATCAAGGGCGTCACCCTCAGCTCGTCGATGGGCCCCGGTATCCAGCTCGACTTCGCCGCTGCTGAGGCAGCCGGCAAGGCCTAATCAATTTAGTTAGCACTAATCCACTCTGGCCGCGTAAGCGAGGAGTGGGAAGCGAAAGCGAAGAGGATTTAGTCATGGCATTGACCAGAGCATCAAAGACGGAGAAGGTTGGTAAGCTCGCAGCCGAGCTCGAGCACTCAACCTCCGCGATCATCGGCACCTTTAAGGGCCTCACCGCCTCCAAGGACTTCGAACTGCGCAAGACCGTTCGTGGCGCCGGCGGAAGCTATCACGTCGTCAAGAACAAGCTTGCAGCCAAGGCGTCCAGCGGAACGAAGATTGAGGCGGCACTTCAGGGCCTCAAGGGTGTCTCCGCGGTTGCCTATACCTCGGGCGATCCCGTAGCTCTTGCCAAGGCGCTTTCGACCTGGGTCAAGGACAACGCCGAGTTCACCTTCAAGCTGGGCATCATCGACGGCAAGGTTATCGACGTTCGCGAGATTGGCGAGCTGGCGACCATGCCGGGCAAGGAAGAGCTCTTCTCGAAGCTCCTCTTCCTCATCAACTCGCCCGCACAGCGCCTGGCTACTGTTATCAACGCTACCGGCCGCGATCTCGCCGTCGTCATCAACCAGGGCGTCGAGAAGGGCAAGTTTGCTGCTCCTGCTGCAGCTCCCACTGCCCCTGTTGCAGAGGCGCCAGTAGCAGTTGCAGGGGCGCCCGCGGCAGAGGCTACAGCGGCAGCCGCGCATGTCGAGGAGTCGGCAGCCGGGGAACAGCCTTCTGGTGCAGCGCAACCGGAAAACTCCACCGCATCGCAGGGTGGGGAAGCCGCATCCACGGATCCGGTCGAAGGGTAACAACCAAGTTTCGCCTGGTCTCCCTGGGTGCGCCGGTCTGGGCGCAACGGAAACTCTGGAAGGCATAGGCAACCGAGGCGGAACAGGGCTTCGGAGAGCAATCGGTAAAAGGCAGTACAAAAGTTCAGTTCTATAATGGAGAAATAACATGGCAGACATCCAGCAGTTGGAAGAATCAATCGTTAGCTTGAGCCTCCTCGAGGCCTCAGCTCTGGTCAAGAAGCTCGAAGAGCGTCTTGGCGTCTCGGCAGCGGCAGCAGTTGCAGCGGCTCCGGCAGCAGGCGGCGGCGCGTCAGCAGCAGCTCCGGCTGAAGAGAAGACCGAATTCACCGTCATCCTGAAGGATGCCGGTGCGAATAAGATCAATACCATCAAGGCTGTACGCGAAGTCACCGCTCTTGGGCTGAAGGAAGCCAAGGACCTGGTCGACGCAGCTCCCAAGCCCCTGAAGGAGAACGTTTCCAAGGACGATGCGGCTGCTATCGCCAAGAAGTTCGAAGGCATCGCCACCGTAGAGATCAAATAGTAACCTGTCAGCTTGCAAGCCGGGGCGGAACGCGATATTCTTGAGGTTAGGGAAAATTCGTTCCGCCTTGGCGCGTTCCTCGGCGGGCACTACTTTGGCAAACTTTGGTTGTACCCGGATCATCCTGTCAGAACAGGTTAAGGAACCGGCCACTATCGCTTCGAGCGGCGGACGCGCATAGTGCAATAGGCATCAGCAAGCGGCAGCAAACTTTGGGGTAAGGCGAACCTCAAAATGGCGGCAGGCATTCACACCATCTATATAGAAACAGTGCACAAGTCGACCTTTGCGCTCATGGGACACGCTGTCCCTGTGAGCGCTTTGCCGTGTTTACAGGCATTTCCGGCCCATTCGTAGCCGGAGGCAGCACATGCACGCGTTCTTTATAGCAGCTTCGAACGTCAGCAGTCCGTAAAGTTTCGAGATTTATTCACGCCGGTAGTCGACGGCAAACATTCTGCGCACGGGGATTGCTGCAATCGAGGGCAGCAGGAACCGAAAGCTCCAGCAACTGCGCAATCAGAACCAAACCCCGGAGGGCTCAACCGAAGCCCTCCCCAACCGGGCAAACGCGCTGCATCAGGGTGCTTCGATGCAGGCAGTTACGTCCGGGAGGCCTCGAAGGTAAGTTTTCAGGAGAGAGCATGTCCAGCGAAATGCGCGCGATCCGTAGCCGTCTCGATTTTTCGAAGATTCCCACATCCATTCAGATTCCCAACCTCATCGAGGTTCAGCGTCGCAGCTATGAGCGCTTCCTGCAGATGGACAAGCTTCCCCAGGAGCGCGAAGACAATGGCCTGCAGTCGGTCTTCACCTCAGTCTTCCCGATCACCGACTTCCGCAACGTCAGCGAGCTCGAGTTCGTTGACTTCTCGATCGGCAACTGGGAGTGCAAGTGCGGCTATCTCAAAGGTCTCAACCACCTGCGCACGGCCTGCACCCACTGCGGTCACATGGTCATCACCGACCCCTTCCACCCGGGCGACGTGCTTTGTAACTTCTGCGGAACCTACAACAAGAACACCCCGGACTTCTGCACCAAGTGCGGAGACCCCGTCGGTCTGCAGCTGAAGTACGACCAGGCAGAGTGCGAAGAGCGCGGCATGACCTACTCTGCTCCGCTCAAGGTGACAATCCGCCTGAAGATCTACGACAAGGACCCCGAGACCGGCGTCAAGACCCTTCGCGACATGAAGGAACAGGAGGTCTTCTTCGGCGACATTCCTCTGATGAGCCAGAACGGCACCTTTATCGTCAACGGAACAGAGCGCGTTATCGTCTCGCAGCTCCACCGCTCCCCCGGCGTCTTCTTTGAGACGGCGAACAACCGTACCTACTTCCTCGGCAAGATCATTCCGTACCGCGGCAGCTGGGTCGAGTTCGAGTACGACCAGAAGAACACCCTCTACGTCCGTATCGACCGCAAGCGCAAGTTCCTCGGAACCATCTTCCTACGCGCCCTCGGCCTGCGCACGGATGAAGACATCCTCAAGACCTTCTACACCGTCGACACGATCAACGTGAAGGACGGCAAGCTCGCATGGAAGGTTGTTCCCGAAGGTCAGCTCACCAACCTGCAGGGTACGCGCCCAGCGACTGCGATCACCGTCAAGGGTGAAGAGCTCGCGCCCGCAACGCGCAAGATCTCCGCGCACTCGCTCAAGGCTCTTCGCAGCCACAAGATCGAAGCAGTCGAAGTCGAAACCTCCGAGTTCGACGGAGCAATGACTGCCTCTGACGTCGTCGATCTCACCACAGGCGAGCTGCTGTATGAAGCCAACCAGGAGCTGACCGCCGACAAGCTGCACAAGATCGTCCAGTCCGGCGTCACCAGCATCGAGGTCTTCTTCCCCGAGCGCGACGACGTGGGCAACATCATCACCAACACCCTTCGCCGCGACTCCGTGCGCAAGCCCGAAGAGGCGCTGATCGAGATCTACCGCAAGCTGCGTCCCGGCGACCCACCGACGCTTGACACCGCAACTGCGCTCTTTGAAGGCATGTTCTTCGACCCGCGCAAGTACGACTTCTCTCGCGTCGGCCGCCTCAAGTTCAACATCAAGCTCTACGAGAACCAGGATCCCACCGGCCTCGACAAACGCACGCTCACACCTGAGGACTTCTACGGCACCATCCGTTATCTCCTCAAGCTGCGCAAGAACATCGGCACCGTCGATGACATCGACCATCTCGGCAACCGCCGCGTTCGCGCAGTCGGCGAGCTGATGGAGAACCAGTTCCGCATCGGCCTCGTCCGCATGGAGCGCGCCATCAAGGAAAAGATGTCGGTCTATCAGGAGATGTCGACCGCCATGCCGCATGACCTCATCAACGCCAAGCCAGTCATGGCCGCGATTCGTGAGTTCTTCGGCTCCTCGCAGCTCTCGCAGTTCATGGACCAGACCAACCCGCTGTCGGAGATCACGCACAAGCGCCGCCTCTCCGCCCTTGGGCCCGGTGGTCTGTCACGTGAGCGCGCCGGCTTCGAAGTCCGCGACGTGCACCCTACTCACTATGGCCGCATCTGCCCGATTGAGACGCCGGAAGGTCCGAACATCGGCCTCATCTCGTCACTCTCCTGCTTCGCGCGCATCAACGAGTACGGCTTCATCGAGTCGCCCTACCGTCGCGTCAAGGACGGCCGTGCGCTCGACTTCGTCTCCGTAGTCAACGCCGGCGAGTCCGGTCTGCGCCAGGGCGACTACCTCGAGATCAGCGATGCCCGCAAGCAGAACGAGCAGTTGAAGAAGGATAATAAGCGCACCATGGATCTTGCTCCCTTCAGCTTCTACCTCTCCGCGTGGGAAGAAGATCGCCACACCATCGCGCAGGCGAACATCGAGCTCGATGAGAAGCTGAACATCGTGCAGGATGTCGTCGATGCCCGCCGCCAGGGCAACTTCGTCCTCGTCAACAAGTCCGAAGTGGACTACGTCGACGTCTCGCCGAAGCAGCTCGTCTCGGTCGCCGCCTCACTCGTTCCGTTCCTCGAGCACGACGACGCCAACCGCGCGCTGATGGGTGCGAACATGCAACGGCAGTCGGTTCCTCTGCTCGTCGCTGAGGCTCCGTTCGTCGGCACCGGTATGGAGGGCGTCACTGCCCGCGACTCCGGCGCCGTCATCCTCGCCAAGCGTAACGGCATCATTGACTCGGTCGACTCCGAGCGCATCATCGTGCGCGTAGAAGGCGAGCACCACCCCACGCAGCTCTCGCGTGAGGTTGGCTCGGACATCTATCAGCTCACGAAGTTCAAGCGCTCCAACCAGAACACATGCATCAACCAGAAGCCGATCGTCCGCAAGGGGGATCGCGTGGTCAAGGGT
>CAVXPJ010000002.1:0-329056 GCA_963763605.1 uncultured Acidobacteriaceae bacterium
CCGGACTTCATGATCGAACTATTCTTGATACGGTTTGGAAACCTCCAGTCTTCCTCTTGCCCGTTGACACGTTCCTTCAACGCAAGCAGACGTTCGACGTCGGCCTCCGTCTGACGGATCGGACGATTCATGCGGTGGTACTTGGGTGTGTGCAACTCACCCTGATTGACCGCACGAACGATCTTGAGTTCGCGTTTCTCCGCATTGAGATCCTTCCACTTGAAGGCGATCTCCTCCGGACAGAATCGAGGTCACAGCAATGAGCCAGGTCGCGGTGGCGATCGGCTCCTCCAGACGGTCGATCAGCAGTGAGAGCTGATCGCCTGTCGGGAGTGCCTGTTCTTCCTTGATTCCCTCTGGCGGAAGATCCGCGTTGCGGGCGGGATTGGACGAGATGTATCCGTACGTCACAGCGGCAACGAAGATGGAGCTCAAACCCCACTTCAGGTTCCTGAGGGTTTGAACCGCCTTGCCTTCGCTTGCCTTCTGGTTGATGAACTGCTGTACCGCCTCCGGGGTGATTTCAGACAGCTGCATCGGGCCAAACTCAGGGAGGTAGTGGGCGCGGATATTGGTTTCGTACCCATGCACCGTGGTTCCCTTTTTGTTGACCAGCTTCAGCGTGCGGTATTTTTGGATAAAACCGCGAAATGTCATCATCTTTCTCGGGCGGGACGAGCCGCTGTTAATGGGTTCAAGGATGACGCCCAACTTCTGCCGTGCAGCTTTCTCCGAGAGTTCCTTCTCCGTGCCAAGGTAGACGGAGCGCCGTTTGCGCACCTTCTTCCCCTCCTCGGTGATGATGTCATCTCGATAGAAACCTTCCCAGTAGGGTGGTCGTACATCCTTACGCAACCGGACACTGCCGGCCTGGAATCGTTTTTGTGCCAATTTGAAATGCCCCTTTCCGTTGATTGGGGCACTTCCGTCGGATGATTCCAGCCTAGCACCGGCCCAATGCTGCTCGTGCTTATGGATGTAGTGGAAAACCTGTTCCAGGTCGAACCGGAGGGACCTTGGGCCGAAGCGGACAACTGGCAGGGGCTCCCGGCAGGACTCCATTGTCCGTTGGTAAATCCAGCTGGGGCTCACCTTAAGGACATCGCACAACTGCGTCACCGTGAGCAATTGAGGCAAGCCAGCGCCTCTTTCCTTCTCCGCTGGTGGGTTCCCGAGTTGTGTCGTGATTGAGCCCATCTTCCAACCGCCATAAACCGGGGGAGCCTGCCTGCAGGCATGACCCGCGAGTTCTTGGGTTGTAAAACAGGTCTAAAACTCGGTCAAATCTGCACCGGGCAATTCCTGCATATAGCTCAATCGTATGGATTTATCTCACATGGATTCAGGATTGTCTTCGACGAGCGGGCCATCGCGGGCCCTCCCAGATTGTCCGTTCAAAGATTGCCTGGGACAAACCAGCACTTCAGAGGCGTTTGCCTATACTAGCCAGCCCTTGAAAGAGGAGCCGGGCAAACGACCTGCCCGCCGCGCAGGTATTTCTGTGAAAACGAACTACGGCGCCCTCTACCAGAGGTGCCAAATGGCAAGACAGAAGAACAAGAAGAAGCAGGGCCGGAAGCAGCAGAACAAGAGGAGTGAGAACAAGGCTCGTATAGCAGGACTGGGCGACACAATGAACTTGGTGGGGGCATGGGTTGCTTTCCATCACCCGGCATTCACAGTGACCGTTGCGTTCATTATTTGGGTGATCGCTTGCTGGGAGCGCAACCGCTCAAACGGTTAGCAGCGCTGAGACGGCAGCCGGAACTCCACTGGAGTTCTGGGCGCCGTGGCGGCGGCAGATACCTATGACGCTCATTGGCTATCGAAAAGACTCACCTGCTGGCTGGTGATGTCGGACTTTTCGAGGAGCGTGGCGCGCATCTCGTCCGCCGGCAAAATGCGAAGCAAATGAGTTGGCGGCCTTTCCGCTGGAGCCAAATATTCAGCGTAGTCCCGCGGTTCCAGAAAGGTGGTCATGCGGGGATGGATTGGCTGCATGAGTTCATTGGGAGCCCCAGTGAGGACGGCAAAGGTCCGCTCCCACTTGTCGATCTTAGGGTTCTTCCAGAACTTCCAAACCGCCGCCATGCCAAACGGCTGTCGACCAGGAAGGACAAACTCGTATTTCGGCTTTTTTCCCTTCTTCACGTCCTGCCACTCGAAGATCGCGTCGGCAGGAACGATGCAGCGCCTTTTTTCGAAAGACTCCTTCCAAAAAGCTGTCTGCATAATTTCTTCCGATCGAGCGTTGAACAAGAGCTTCTTTGGGATCCGAAACGCCCACCGCATAAGTTCGATCTGGCGTTCGCCGTCTTCGTTGAGGAGAATAACCGGCTGGACCGAATCGGGAGCAATGTCTTCCCCCGGCTCGAAGTAGATCTCTTCAAGACCGGCGCCGACCGCAAAGGCGTCTGCGATGCGCTGCTTATCGGAACGACGACGATAGCGTCCACACATGGATGCATTCTATTCGGCGACCGCGCAAGCGTATCCGCCCACGGCTCAGTTCGCTCTTCGCGAAGCGGTCACCATCGCGAAGAATATCGCCGCCACCCTGCGCGGCGCCGCTCCCCAGCCCTTCCGCTTCACCTCGCTCGGCAGCCTCTGCGTGGTCGGCTACCAGACCGCCTGCGCGGAGCTAACCGTTCCGTTCGTTCCCACGCGTTCGCTGCGCTTCTCCGGCCTGCTCGCCTGGCTTATGTGGAGAGGCATCTACCTGTCGAAGCTCCACGGACTCGAACGAAAGATACGTGTCCTCACCTCCTGGACCCTTGAGCTGTTCTTCCCTAAAGACATCATCCAGACCATCGAACTCGGAGCAAAGGCCACCCATGGTAGCGACCAAGCCGGCAACAACAACACCTAAGCCCTCTCTTGTCCTCCGCCCTACACGCATCGATATCGCCGTAGGCGTTCTCGTCGGCCTCCTCGGCGGTGTGCTGCAAAGCCAGATCCTCCACGCCTCCACGCTGGGCGGCATCGGGCTTGGCGCAGGCTTCGGCCTGGTCTTCGCTCTGGTGTTCTCGCAGCGGGCCTCCAGCACCGGCGCCGGGCTCATCTGGGGACTCAGCAGCGCGCTGCTCCTGTGGGTCGTGACCCCGGCCGTCGGCATGTTGGTCCACAGCATCCACAACTCAGGCCAGGTCCTTGCGGAGGCTCGCGACCGCTTCGCTCAACTGGCCGCCTGCCTCATCTGTCTCGGCGCGCCCACGGGCCTGGCTCTCGGTATGCGCGGCTCGCTCCGCGCAGCCTCGCGTCCGCCGTTCCGCTGGAGCCGCGCCATCCTCGCCGGCGGCTTCGCCGGCATAGCCAGCGGCCTCTTGCTCGGCGGCTGGAGCCTGCACGGCGGCTTCTTCCCCCTCATCGCCGGCCTGGGCGAGATCGACTCCCCGACTGCAGCCGTGGTCCTCCAGTTTGCGATCGCCCTGATCATCGGCAGCAGCTTCGGCCTGCTCTTCCAGCGCGATGTCCGCGGCTACGGATCCTGCATGGGCTGGGGCCTTGGCTATGCCGTCTTCTGGTGGTTCGCCGGCCCGCTCTCCCTCTTTCCTCTGCTGCGCGGCATGCCCTTGAACTGGTCCACGGACTCGGCCTCCGACCTCTTCGGAGCCCTCGTCGGTTTCACTCTTTACGGAATCATCATGGGTGTCCTCTACGCCACCCTCGACAAGGTTTGGGTCCGACTCTTCATCCAATCCGATCCGCTCAACCGGGAGTTCGAGGGCCCCGGGTTTCGCCTCTTCCGCTCTCTCGAATGGGGAGCCATCGCAGGCCTCACCGGAGGGATCATCTCCAGCCCCTTCCTTTTTGCCGCCCACGTCCTATCGAGTATCGTTGGGGTCGATACTCACTTGTCGATGTTTCATGGCCTTTTGGTGCACCTGCTGGTCAGCACCCTGATTGGGATGAGCTACGGTGTCCTGTTCCGCGGCGAGGCCTCGAACCTCGGCATGGCCAGCGCCTGGGGAGGAATGTTCGGTCTGATCTGGTGGTATGTCGGTCCTCTCACCCTGCTTCCCTTAATCCTCACCGGAGAAATTGATTGGAGGATCACCGCGGTCTCTACCTTGCTTCCGTCGTTGTTAGGCCATCTTATCTACGGCGCATGTACGGCATCCGTCTTCTATATCTTTGAACACAACGACGCTAATAAGCGAGTCCTCGATTCCCGCATGGCCGCCAGGGAACTCCGCCGCCTGCGTCCGGTGGGAACCCCGGCTCCCGCAGTCTGGTTTCTAGTCATGGCTCTGGGCATCATCATCCCACTCCTCCTGAGCTAAGGGCATAACCAGAACAAAACGACGCCGTCATCCTGAGCGGGTGAGTTGTTTTTTAGAAATAACTGATTTGTCGAGAGATAAATATCCATGTTTTTGGCCTTAGGAATTGTGCAGGCGATTTATGTCGCCTCTTCAAGTTGATAGTGCAACAAGGCCGTAGAAAGCTGTGCATTTCTTGAACGCGAGACACCATTCTACAGGCACGATTCATTGGTTAGAGACTGGTGTCCTAAGCCCATGCCGTGTTCGATGACCGGCGCGATCTCCCGGCTGCGGCGGTGTGACGGCTTGCTCTGGCTTCATCGCTGGCACATGGGCACTCTCGTGGGACACGTCATGCCCTAAGGTTTGCGGCAGCTTCTCGCGGTCGTTGGTGAAAAGCTGCGCGTCCTCTGCGCCACGCGAGACGGCGACGGAAGCCGAGAGCAGTTTGGAGATGGTCAGCATGGGGGATGCCCCTACCTGTAAGAATTGTAGGAGCATTGCCTGGAAGCGCAAACAGACCTTGCCCCTATTCAGAGGTACGGTTAGCCTTTATTCAGTGCTGTAGGGCGCAACGGACCTTCGGGCCGGCCAAGAGTTTTCTCGATGAGGGTTGACTGCCGATGTTTTGTACTATGTCGCAAGCACGTGCATTTCGCCAAGTGGATATTCTAGGGGCGCCCGCATTCGGTCTTTGTACACTTTTGCCGAATGACGAGGGAGGGAAACAAAGTCTAACTCTCACCTGCTTCCTAGCGTTTGCGATCATCGCGTTCCTTGTTCCTGGTTTCGCGCAGGCGGCGAACCCAGCGGGTCATGGTCTTTCAACAGCCAATGATGCGGCTCCTCTACAGCCTGACAAGAATGCATCTGGCACGGTGAACAGACCGCTGACTGCGCCGCTGGATATTAGCGTTCCTTCCCCGCCCTGGGCATTTCGAGCCAATGACAAATGGCATCTGGTGTACGAGCTTCACATCAGCAATATTGGCAACGACAACTGCACATTAAAGCAGATCGACGTTCTTGGTGCAGGCAGCAATCCGAACGTGCTAGCCACATTGAGCGGCAAGGAACTCGATGCAGCCATCGTTCATCCCTGGGTGGACGTTAGCACTCCAGCGACATTGGGCCCCGCGTCCATGGCTGTTGTTTTCATGTGGGTGACGGTGAATCGCCGTGAAGATGTCCCAGTGTCGCTGTCGCACAGGGTCACGATGAAAGTGGGCGACTATTCCGAAGGACTTTCGATCACGCTGCCGCCGATGGAGATCAATCGGAATCCCGTGCCAGTTATTGGCCCACCGTTGCGGGGAGAAAACTGGGGAGCGGCACACGGGCCGGACAACAATTCTCGTCATCGCCGCGGACTGCTGACGATCGAAGGTCGCTCGTACATAGCGGAACGTTACGCAATTGACTGGCTTCGAATCACTCCATCTGGCGATGTTCATTCAGGCAGCGGAAGCGAGAACAAGGACTATCCAGGGTACGGAGCCGATGTATTGGCGGTTGCTGACGGAGCTATCACAGAAGTTCAGGATGGGATTCCGGAAAACGTTCCCGGCAAGGCCCCCGTCGTCCCCATCACGCTGCGCACCATCTGTGGCAATCACATTACCGAGCGGGTTGGCCCGAACCTCTACGCTTCCTACTGTCATCTTCAGCCCGGGATACACGTCAAGCAAGGCAGCAAAGTGAAACGAGGTCAAGTCTTGGCATTACTGGGGAATTCGGGCAGCTCCGATGGTCCTCATCTCCATTTTCAACTGTGTAACGCTGACTCAACTCTGGCCTGCGAAGGAGTCCCCTATGCGTTCTCTTCCTTCACGGAGGAGCATAGGAGTTTCAATTCTCCGAACGGGGCAAAACCGAAGCAGGATGTCGAGCACTCACAGGAAATCCCAACCGATGAGACCCTCGTGGGATTTCCACGTTAGGACGCCGTTACCCTTCACAGCGGCGTTCTTGTTCTGAGTTTTCCCGCATCCGCAGCGCGGATTTTGTTTCAGGTGCGCATGGCGTGCAGCCCGGTGATGTTGAATGCCAGTGTAGCCAATGTGAATTCGTTGAGTGTTTCAAGTTTTCGATGGAGTCCACACTATGAATGATCTACACACTGAAACTCAGCAGAAACCGATACTTCTCGCCGCAGAACCCCAACTCTTTGTGCTGATATTGCCGCCTCATGCGAGTTCTACACGAAAAAGCTAGGGTTCAAAGTTGTTTTCACATACGGCGAGCCGCCCTTCTACGGACATCCACAAGAACTGAACCTCTCGGTACAAGCACAGACATGAAGAACTACAAAGAAGCCGCACACGAATTCGAACCGAAATGGCGCGAGCAATGGCATGCTCGTCGCGTCTATCATGTCCCCAATCCAGGGGAACTAGGTTTCGACAGTTCTGCACCCAAATTCGTCGTTCTAGACTTTTTTCCGTACCCAAGTGGAATCGGGCTACACATTGGACATCCACTTGGCTATATCGCTACAGACGTATTGGCCCGTCAGCTCCGTATGAGTGGCCGCAATGTTCTCTATTCGATGGGATTTGACTCATTCGGCTTACCCGCCGAGCAGTATGCGGTACAAACCGGGCAACATCCAAAGGTGACCACCGGCGACAACACCGCTAACATGCTAAAGCAGTTGCGGTTCCTGGGCTTAGGACATGACGAGGATCGTAGATTTTCCACCACGGACCCGGAGTACTACAAATGGACCCAATGGATTTTCCTCCGCCTGTTCAATTCCTACTACGACGTCTCCTGCACATGGACAGATCGCTTCGGCAGGAACATTCAGGGGAGAGCAAGACCAATTGAGGAACTTGAAGGCCGGTTGCTTTCAGGTGCTTGGCGGCTCGATGCGAAAAACATCGCTGGACCGGCAGACGAGCGGCGCTTCACGCGGGTAGCAACGGATTGTGATTGGCGTGCCGTGCTCGATCTGAATCGCCTCGCGGTTCTCAATGAAATCGAAGTGAATTGGTGCCCAAAGCTGGGTACTGTGCTATCCAACGAAGAAGTCACCAACGAGGGATTAAGCGAGCGAGGAAACTATCCTGTTTACCGCCGCCCCCTCCGACAATGGGTCCTCCGTATCACTGAGTATGCCGAGCGCTTGCTGTCGGATCTGAACCTCGTAGATTGGCCTATCGGCGTTGTGGAGATGCAGCGGAATTGGATCGGGCGCAGCACGGGAGCGGAGATTCTCTTCCGCTCCGGAAATGTTGATTTAAAAGTCTTCACTACTCGACCTGACACCATCTTTGGGGCTACATTTTTGGCGCTCGCGCCCGATCATCCTCTGGCAAATTCTTTGATCACTAGCTCGCAATCGGAAGCCGTACAGGCATTTCGTGTGCGTCAGAACTCACTCCGACTGGCGCGTAATCGCGAAGTAGTGGGGAGGGATGGCGTTTTTACCGGCTCCTACGCTCGACATCCGTTGACGGGCGAATCGTTGCCGATCTGGCTACCGTCCCATCGAGGAGCTGGGCCTCAAATTCGCTGGTGCCCGAAAGCAGAGTTGCATTCCTCCGTTTGGCGACACCGCAAAGGACATTCGAGGCCATCTCCCAAGAGCGCGGAGTGGGCCATGCGTTGGCGTCGGCCGTCGTGTCGGCCGCATGCAGCAGTTCCGGCTTGAAACGCAGGAAGGCGATGATCTCAGGACGGATGTGGGCCTTGACCGCCCACTTACTCCAATCGTCCAGGTCGGCCTCAAGCTCAAGATGAACGAATCGGTTGCGCAGCGGACGCGGCATCGCAAAATGCACACCACGCTCTGAGGCCGGATTGCCGGCGGCGATGACGACCCATCCCTCCGGCAACACGTACTCGCCGAGCTTGCGATCGAGAACGAGTTGATAGCAACCCGCCTGAGTCATTTGTGGTGCGGAGGTTAGTTCATCGAGAAACAGAATGCCTTTACCGGTGGTGGGTAAAAACTTTGGAGGCACCCACTCAGTCTGGTCCGAGGCTATACGCGGTAAACCGCGCAGGTCGACCGGATCGAGTTGCACGGCCCGTACATCGAGGAAGTTGTAGTCGAGGTCGCTGGCAACCTGTCCGACGATTTGCGATTTGCCGACGCCACATGGTCCCCAGATATGGAGGGGCACACGTTCGCCAATGAGCGCATGAAGCGCTTCATAGAGCTTGGAGGGTTTCATGGGTTGTCCTTGGAGATGTGAAATTGCGCTTACAGAGAGGTAGGCAGGACTGGGCAATCCAATCCTGCGGCTGATGTCAGCCTGCCATGCCGAGTTCTGACGCGAGGCTTACTCTTCGGGGAGAAGACCGCACCGACGTAAGAAGTCACACAAGGACGGCTCTACGCCGCAGGCAGTGACTACCTCGTCGAATCCGATACGAGATGCGAGTCGCATGGCGGACATCGGCTTGCGGTATTCCGGCCAGCGACGCACCAGTTCCTGCTGGGCCAGAGGGGTCGTAGCGGGGCGAAGGTTCTGACATCCGGGAAGATGTCTGAGAAGGAGGGCCTCATGGCTCGGTCCCTGCCAGATGAACTGAAGGTCGTTTTGCGCAGCCTCTGCATAGAGCAACCGGTCACGCGCCGGCGACTGGCCGAGCTTGTCCTGGTCCAGCAAAACCGCCTTGATCGAAAATGCTCCACGCTTTCTCTCATCCTCGTGAATCTTCGCAACCGCCTGTTGCACTAGGGCCAAAGGATCTCCGCCGCCAGGCCGAAGGAGCACGATCTGCGGCGCCAGATGGAGGCTATGTTCCTCGGCGATTCTGCTCAGCAGCGCGCCATATCCTTGCTCGCTCTCTCCCTCGCAGCCGAGAAAGATGCGTCGACGAGGCGGTATGGTGGCGTGACGCCGCCTCATCCGAGTTGCGGCACGGCACCGTACACGCCCCCCAGATACTTCTGGTAGTAGTTATCGTTGCGTCGCACGGCCTGGATGTCCTGCAACCCATAGAGGCGCGTCCGTCCGCGCGAGTCCTTCTCGCAGAAATAGACCTCCTCCTTGATCAATTCATCGAGCAAGGAGACGTTGTGACAGCTCATCCAAAGTTGCGCGTTACGCGGATTTCTCTCGGAATCGTGGAACCAGCGCAGAATCTCCGGCAGCACGAGCGGATGAATGGCGAGGTCCAACTCGTCGATCACCGCCACTCCCCCCGCAGAGAGCACTTGAACGAGGAGCGGAAAGATGCGGATGAACTGGCGGGTGCCGTGGCTCTCCAGATGTAACGGCATGAGGTTGGCAAGTCCCTCATGCTCGAAACGGGCCACCGGCCCTCCGTTTGTGGAATCGATGGACATGCCTTTGATCCCCAGGTCGATCCTCTCGATTTCGCGATTGAGAGCCTCGAGCATCAAGGGATTGTCCGCATAGAACCGGACGACATTTGGTTCCGTGAAATCGACCTTCTCGACCAGAATATTTGTCACGATGCTGGCAGCGAGGCGCTGCAACAGAAGTGACGGAGCGTGATCGAACTGCGCCAGGGTCGCAACCAGACTGGCGTTGCCACGAACTTTGGAGAGCACCTGCTTGTATCCGGCGAGCGCGAATCCCTTGCCGGACCGCACCTCACCAGTTGCGTCGCGTTCGAAGAATCGGACCGCCTTGCCGCCGCCCGCCGGCCACTGCCGCAAAATCTCCGAGATGACGGTCTTTGGCTTCCCATTCTCGCTGCGGAAGGTGACCTCGTAGACATACTTGGCGCACGCCTCTTCTTTCGGCTCGACCAGATCTACGGGAGCCGTGAAGTGGATCGCCAACCGGGTCGGCAAGTGAATCGCCTCCTGGTCGTTGAAACACTCGCAGGGCTGCGAGCCATCCGGAGGAAGCTGGAAGCTGTGCTGGACAAACCAGCCGAGAAAGGCCAGCGCCCGAAGAACGGTGGACTTTCCGGACGCGTTGGGTCCAAACAGAGCGACGACCTTCGGCGCGCGTTCGCGGGAACCTACGCACACTTCTCCAAAGCGGCCCGCTATGTCAGGAACATTCTCCGCGACCCGCAGATCGAGCGATTGGGCCTGCCGTACCGAATAGAAGTTCTCGATTTCTATGCGTGAAATCATCAAAGCCCTCCGTAAACCAGATCAGTGTAGCCATTTTATCACGCACTTTGACAAAATAATGCTAAAGTTGACTATAAACATAGTATCAACGTGCCCTTTGGACGATCTTGAGAGGAAATGATGAGCTTCGAGTTGAAACAACAAATTCCAGATCCTGAGCTACTACTGACACTAGAACCAGAGGAACTGGCTGGCGTGCTCCTACCGATTCTCAAAAAGCAGGCTGGGAAGGAGGGTAACATTGGCGCCACGTGTCCGTCGACGCGATGCGACTCTCGTCGCCGAGGAGTTGTAGCTGGATGACCGAGATGCCAGCCGGCTCCCGCCGGACAGGCGTAGACGACCAGCCCCGGGTCCTTCTGCATCTCCCACAATTGTTGTGCGGCCGCGTGGCTTGCCAGATGCGCATGCCCTCCCAGTAGCCAACTTCGAAAGGCCAACCTGGTGGCGCTGAATTGTAGTTCTCGATCCACCTGCGACGCGCCTTCAAGGCAGGCGCTGCGACCGTGGTCTTCGACGACGCGGTGATGGCACGCAACTGGAACGCACTCCAGCCTTCACTCGCTGCGTCGCGCGCGCGTCCTGTAAGAGTTTTCCGCTGGCGAGAGTTAAGTTAGCGTCGCCGGTCGAAGGCTAGGTGGTAGGTGACATGGATGATCCACGACCGCGCGGATCCTTGGGAAGCGTCGAACAGAGATCTGTCTCATCGGTCTGATCTTCGCCGGAGTCAGCTTCATGAGTGGCAACATTCAGCGTGGCGTCATCGGGCTCTTCGGAGCGATCTTTGGCGCTGGCGTCCCTATTGCCAAGGTTGCGAAGATCGCCGGATGGAGTACAGCGACGATGGTTCGCATGGCGGCGCGTTACGGACACTTCACGTTGAATGAGTTGAGGGATGCGGTAGTTTCAGCAACTCAAGGATGTGCGGCCAATGCCGATGCAGAGGTAGTGTGGCGAGTGGTCTCGTTGATGAGACTCGGATGCGAGGTTTGCTAATGCGAATTCATAAGACGATGTCAAAAGCCGTATTTCTGAGCGCTATCTGCGTTTCTATGAATAGCCTCGCCCAAAGCCTTCCGGTGGCGACGCAGCAGGTTCAACTGTCAGCTTTTGCAACGACAACACAGCTGCTGACCGGCCTTGGTGGGGGTCGAAACTCAGCCGTCACGGCTGGCGCTGATATCAGCTCTGTTGGCCTTCGCCGTATAAGGTCGGTCATGGAGATTCGCGGCTCATATCCAATCGTAGACGGCAACGTTAATAGACAGAAAAGCTTTGTTGCCGGCCCGGTCATCGAATACTCAGTCAACCGTGTGCGTCCTTATGTTGACTTCCTGATAGGGCGGGGTGCCATTACCTATCTTGGAGACGGCTATATCCTTGGCAATCAGAAATACCTCAGTTCGAGCACGTTGGTCTATTCGCCTGGCGTTGGGCTGGACTATACCGTGACCCACCATCTAGCCGTTAGAGCCGACTTGCAATATCAACATTGGAATGTGCCAGCGGTTTCCTCGGGCAACATTCATCCCGAGGTCATTTCAATTGGTGGGAGCTACATGTTCGACTTCAATCCGCATCACAATCGTGTTCGGTAAACAGTTGAGACATCTGAAGAGGCAAAAGCTCCAGAGGTCTTGCTAGCTAAATCCCACAACGGAATCCTGCGGTTCCCCTTCAACGAGGATGGAATCGATTGAGCCTCGATCAATATATAAATCCTGCGGCTGGGTAAGGACTTCTTGCGAGCACAGGCCCTAACTCCGAACTAAGATTTCCAGCTGCCCAGCCGATAAAAAATCAAGAAACGGGATTGCAAATGCCGATCCAATCTGCTGCCCGCAGGCGCGACTGGAGAGATTGCGTCGCGTTTGCCTGGCGGGGCAAGAGGTTCGATTCACAGAGAGGGATATACCATGCGTGCTAGATTTTGCTTGGCGCTCTTCATTTTCCTGGCGTGGACGTTTTCGGCTGAGGGAGCCACACAGGCCCACATGGTCCAGGTTATTCATCAGTCGGCTACGACCACAACTCTGCAGGTAAATACGGACCCAACTCTTACGACGAATGAGGTTCCCCTCAGCATTCAGGTCACTCCGTCGAACGGGTTGATCATTCCTAACGGGGGTGTTGTCGTCTCCGATGGCTCTGCCGTGCTGGGAATATTCGCCGTTGCCAATAACACGGCGAGCGGAGTGGTAAATATCACATCGGCCGGAACCCACATGCTTGTAGGGTGCTACGAAAATACGGATAACTACGCGCCAAGTTGCAGTAACCCGGTAACGGTCACACTATCGTCGGTGAAGCCCCCCCCCACTTCCCCTGCGCCTCCTTCTTCGCCCACGCCCCCCACTTCCTCTGCGCCTCCTTCTTCGCCCACGCCCCCCACTTCCTCTGCGCCTCCTTCTTCGCCCACGCCCCCCACTTCCCCTGCGCCTCCTTCTTCGCCCACGCCCCCCACTTCCCCTGCCCCTCCTTCTTCGCCCACGCCTCCCACTTCCCCTGCCCCTCCGGGTTCCCCCACAGCAATCTATAGACTTCAACAAACGGCCGCCTCTTCAGTGGTAGACGCGCCTCATCCCTTTATCGATAAGCTGTCAGTTATTCCGGACAAGGGCTTCGTCGGTGTTGTGCAGCTTTCCTGTCAAGTGTCGGCTTACAAGTGTGAACTTTCTCCTTCTTCCCTTACATTCTCTGGCGATGGCAAGACACAAGTTGTCCAGGTGTCATTTATTCCATCAACGACGGCTCTTGGAAGCCTCTTCGGTCTATCAATCTTTGGATTGATGGGCACCAGATTCAAGAAGAGATATTCCATATCTACAAAATTGATCCTGATGGTCGCGGTCTGTGCCTTCTTTGGACTGGCAGGTTGCGGCCCTATCATCGCGGTTCCATTCGGTGCGGAAAACTACACAATGCTGGTCAACTCATCGTCCGGATCATACAGCCAGGCCGTCACCTACCAAATACAAGTCGACACCATCGGGCCTAAGCAGTGACTAATTTGTGGGCGTGGACCACATTCGCATACCGCGGGCATAGACCAAAATTTGCGTAGGCGTTTCATTTAGCCGATCTCGAGGAAGCCCAAACGAATTAGGTAGATCCACGTCAACCATCACTTTTTCATTGTCTGGGCGCCGCTGGCAGGGTTCTCGCCACCGTTCTCCTTTGGAAATACAGGGTCGTCGCTTCTCAGGTTCGGCATGAAGCTGTCGGGTTCGCAGTGGCAAACTTGGCCGCCCCTATCTAAAGGACGCGAAGGATCAGCCGAAGAACAAATTATCAGCGACTTCGAAGCGACGACTGGATGAACCCGATGAAAAACCTCGATTCCTCTCCAAGTTCCACCACAAATAAGCCAACTACCCTACCTACCTCATGGCGATTCATCGCATCGGAATCGCTTCTTCTCGCTAGAGGGTATGTTAGAAAATGTTTATGGGTGGTCGTGGGGTTATCTTTCGTCACGGTGCACTTAAACGCGGTTGCGCTCTCTCCAACAAGCACGTCACTTGCGGCTACCCCCGGCGACAATGTCCCTGCCGGAACTGTGGTCACTTTGACTGCGACGGTGACGAACCCGAACATAGTGACCAAGGGCTTCGTTAATTTTTGTGACGCTGCACGACCAATGTGTACTTCCGGGGACGGCTTGTACGGTACGGCACAGCTGACTCCCTCTGGAACAGCAACGCTTCGAACGAAGCTTGGCGCCGGCACAGCTGAAATCATCGCCGTGTTTATGCCGACAAAAGACAACCAGGGTAGCAAATCCTCTGGGGTTACTATCAATGTTAGCGCGGCGCCAATATATCCGAGCCTGACCTCTCTGACCGCAGCCGGCACACTAGGCAATTATGTTCTCAGTGGCATCGTCACTGCTTTCGGAAAGCAGACTCTAGGCGGTACGGTGACCTTACTGAATAGCTCAGCCAATAGCTCCGAGATTGGATCGGCTTCACTCTTTGAGTCAAACTTTGACTTCATTCAGGATACTGCATATGCCACCCCAGCTCAACCGACGGCAGTGACCGTCGGCGATCTCAACGGTGACGGCTTCCCCGATCTTGTGATTGCCAATATTTATGCCAACGTCATAACATTGCTGCTAGGCAATGGTGACGGCACGTTTCGCCTTCAGGGTACGCTGCAGACCGGGCGATTTCCAGAATCGATATGCGTGAGGGATTTCAATGGAGATGGAATTTCTGATATCGCGGTTGCCAATACCCAAGACAGCACCGTATCGATATTTATGGGCTACGGGGATGGCACATTTCACGAGGGAATAAATTATGATGCGGGGTCGACCCCCACTTCCATTACAGTTGCAGATTTTAACCAGGACGGCATCGCAGACCTGGCAATTGCGAATTCGGGAGAGGGTGACGTATCAATTCTTCTTGGAAACGGTGACGGCACCTTCCAGCCGAGACTGGCCTTTGCGTTCGGGGGCGCTCCGCAATATTTGGTTGCCGCCGACTTCAACGGCGATGGTATTCCTGATCTTGCCGTCTCTAATAATACGAGCGTTTCTATCTTGCTCGGCGTTGGCGATGGGACATTTCAAGAGAGGGGTGTTTCCGTCGCCGAATCATCCGCGGACGAACTTGCGGTTGGAGACTTCAATCGCGATGGCATTCTCGATCTGGCGGTTGCTGATCGGTTTGGCGATACGGTATCGTTGCTCGTCGGAAATGGCGATGGAACCTTTAACGCCGGAGCCACCCTGCAAACGGGAAGAGCGCCGTCTTGGATTGCAGTTGGTGATTTCGACGGCGATAACATTCCGGATCTAGTAGTCACCAATCAGTTCGATGGCAATCTGTCAATTCTGATCGGCAACGGTGATGGGACGTTTCAACCCCAGAAAACCTATGGGACGGGACTGTTCCCAATATCCGTTGCGGTTGGAGATTTCAATGGCGATGGCATACCTGATCTGGCGGAAACCGACCTGACGGACGTCGGTGTTCACCTTGGTCAACAGGTCGCAAGTTTTGAGATAAATGGCGTAAGGATTCCAGGGCATAACAATGCAACTGTATTTGCGGACTACTCGGGCGACGTGCTTCGTGAGCCGAGTCAATCTGCCGCAGTGGTCTTGGCCCAGACTCCCGTGGCGCCATCAGTAGTCGTTACGTCGGCTCCAAATCCTTCATCGCTCGGATCTCCGGTCACGATCAGCGCGGTTGTCACTGGTGTAGACGGAATCAACCCGACTGGTGATATCGTCTTCAAGGATGGCTCGACGATTCTTGGGACGGAAAGGATTTCAGGGGCGGTCGCAACCATTGTCTCGACAACTCTTTCTTTAGGCGATCACTCAATTGTGGCTTCTTACTTGGGGGATGATACCTATTCCCCCGCTGATTCCCAGGTCTACATACAAAGCGTCCGGCTTCAAGCAACAATAGCGCTAACGTCGTCAATCAATCCTTCGATTTACGGAACCAATGTGGTTTTTGTCGCAACCCTCAATCCGGGAGCGAGTGGGACCGTAACCTTTTACGACGGTACTGGCATCTTGGGAGCTGCGAACATAAGTTCGTCCGGTACGGCGACATTTTCGATCAATGCATTGTGGGCCGGCTCGCACAACATAACCGCTACGTACTCCGGTGACTCAACCTATTTCTAATACCGAATTCACATCAAGACGGTTCGCCCTGTGTGCCAGCTTTCGATTGATCCAGTGAAACACCTTCTCGGCTAATCGCTCTTTTTATGGTTGTTCGGCTATTCTATTGGCACTGCGATAGGGCCGCGGTATCCAGCGCCTGAACTGTTACTTTCGTCGCCAGAGATGCGTCTTTCGGCGCGCAATTCGGCGAAGTTTTCGGTATTCGGCCAGTAGCCTTTGGCTTATCTGGCCCTCAACCGCTTCTGGAAACCTGGTCGTGGACAGAACGCAACACCCAGTAGACTCACAACCTGATTATCAATGATGTCAGACCACCATTCCTTTATTGGGCCAATGGCGTGGCCGTTTGCGAGATAGAATCGCTCTAAATTACGGTACAAACCGGCACCAGAACCGGCACCAGAACCGGCACCAGAACCGGCACCAGAACCGGCACCAGAACCGGCACCAGAACCGGCACCAAAACCGGCACCAGAACCGGCACCAAAAAACCTTGAAATACGCGGGTTTTTGAAAATCGCCTCGGCGGACTTAAAATTGTAATGTTTGATTGCCTAAACTCTATAAACTGCTTATGAATAATGGTTTATATTGAATCATTCAGTTTTGATGTAGTGACGCAATCGTTACACACTTTTTCGTGGTATTCAGTATGTGTGTTACGGAGGCTGAGCATATGTCCGAACGGCACACAATCCTCGGCGGTAAGGTTCACATCTATCAACGTCCGAACAGCACCCACTGGCAATGCGCTAGTTTTCTCGCTGGAAAAAACAGGCGAACGACCACCAAAGAAGAGAGCCTGTCCCGAGCGAAAGACTTCGCTGAGGATTGGTATCTTCAGCTACGTGGAAAGCTTCGCGATGGTGAGTTGAAGAGCGGAAAGCTCTTCAGTGAAGCCGCGAAGCTGTACCTCCGTGAATTCGACATCGTGACCCAAGATCGTCGAAGTCCTACCTATTCACGCGGACAACACGCTCGCGTAAAAAACCACCTTGTGCCGTTCTTCGGCAATATGGTGATGCCCGAGATTATCTCGGGAAAGATCAACGAGTACCGCATGCGCCGACTTGAAGAAGCAAGAGTCGCTCATGGAAAACCACCCGGTCATAGCACGATGCATCAGGAGATAGTCACACTGCGCCAAGTCTTTAAGACGGCGCTCCGTCATGGTTGGATCGATCACTTGCCAGACTTCTCAGAGCCGTATCGTTCATCCACCAAAATCTCTCATAGAGCTTGGTTCTCGCCTGAAGAATACAAACAACTGTATGAGGCTACTCGCAAACGAACTCAGAAACCTAAGCAGCCTCGCTTTCAATGGGAGGCCGAGCAGCTTCACGATTTCGTGCTCTTCTCCGCGAACACTGGTCTCCGGCCGGACGAAGCAATGCGCCTTCAGTTCCGTGATGTGACGATTGTTGAAGACGAAGGAAGTGACCAAACGATCTTGGAAATAGAAGTACGTGGGAAGCGAGGAGTTGGTTTTTGCAAGAGCACGGCGGGCGCCGTGCGACCATTTGAGCGGCTGAAGAGCCGCCTACGCCCGGACGGAGGTCCAGGGCGATCAGGAAGCCGGACGGCTTCCATGGAGAGAGGAGAATGGCACAAGCCTAATCCCACCGATCTCTTATTTCCGAAATGGTCCCGCGATCTATTCAATGCGATCCTCGAAGAGGAGAAACTGCGTGTTGACAGAGATGGCCGACCGCGAACTGCGTACAGTTTGCGGCATACATATATCTGTCTTCGCTTGCTTGAAGGTGCCGATATCTATCAGATCGCCAAGAACTGTCGGACAAGCGTGGAGATGATCGAGAAATACTACGCCGCTCACCTCAAGACGCGGTTGGATGCTTCCGCTATCAACATCATGAGGCCGCGCCCTAAAAAGAAGTCTGTTTCGAAGAAGGGGCCTGGCCGTGTGGAAGCCCCACGCTTAGCGGAAGAAGCTTAGACATTCTCGCTTGCATTATCATGTGAGATGTTGGGATTTCGCGCGGGCGTGGTGAAATCGGCAGACACAGCCGACTTAAGGAAATTGAGTGCCCGCCGGGAAACCGGCGGAGTAGAACTGCTCAAAGTCGGGGGAACCTTAAAGGGCAATCCCGAGCCAAGCCCGAAAGTTTTTCGGGAAGGTGTAGAGACTAGACGGGCAGCACCTAAACCTCTCGCGAGGAACGGTGAAGGGATAGTCCAGACCACGAACTCGCATAGCGAGGCGGCGAAAGTCGAAGTGGCACGAAAATCCGCAGACCTTAACAGGTCGTGGGGGTTCAAGTCCCCCCGCCCGCACCACAAATTGTTCTGGATCTTTATCAATTGGATTGTCGTACATTTCGGAATCAAGGGGCTGAGCAGGACCCTGAAAAGGCCGGCGTTGGCGGTTCGATCCCGTTTCTGGCCGCCACTTCTTCAACAACTTAAAAGTAGACCAAGCCTTAGGGTACGCCAGATGTTTGTCATGAATGCGTCGGTAATGTCCGAACCGCGACCGCAGTTGTGTGGAAGCCCGAAACCGCCCACAGAGCGTTGGCGCACTCATTCAGGAGCTGCTAGCACCAGAGCTTCGATTCCGTGCCTCTTTACGGGTCCGAGTTGACCACGGGCGTGCTAGCATTCAGCCTGTGTCCGACCTCCATATTCAGCTCCGGATGCTCATCGTCCAGGCTCTCGCATTTTGCGGGCTGGTCTGGTACTGCCTGGAGACGTGGAAGCTACGCAAAGCATCGGACGAGCAGGTCAAAGCTTCACAAAGGCTAATAACGGCTGCGATGGACCAGGTAGAGGGTCTTGCAAAGCCATGCTTGACACTAACGTCCGCTTTGCGTGACTTCGCGGACGCAAACATGGGTCTCGGAGTTATGGGGAATACTGTTGCGGCGGGTAACATCGGCGACGATTTCTTCGTTCAAAATATCGGGAATGGCGTCGCTCTAAATGTGATGTTCGACATTATTTATCAGGGTGAATATCCGCAGAACTTCCCGCAACGGAAACAACGTTACTTGCAGAATGTGCTGGCAGGGGAAAAGGTCGATATGCTGGTGCCGATGAACGCCTACCGATCAGGCGAGTTCATCGTGCTGTTTCATTACCAGAGCATCGGTGGGCGAGGGTACGAATCTCGGATCACAATGAATGGTCATGTGCTGACCGATTTCAGGTTTGGGCAACTGGACCCTGACAATCCTACGCATCTTCTGTAGCAGCGATTGGAAGCATTGGCATGTTCCACAGTGCGGCTTCGCCAGATTCCTCCAAGGTCGCGCGTCGGAGCGTTTCCTCTGTTGCTCTAAGTCCGAGAAAGAACCTTTTTGCCCGCACCGCAAAGATTCCATAATCGTTGCGTCCAGGGATCGCTGGTCATTGTTGAATCTATCGCACGTCAGAATCGTAGGGCTATCGCTGCCGCGATGCCGTAAGGCACGATGTGCTCGACGGAAAGGATCGTCATCCCGTCGTTGCATTCGATTCCGCAATAGGGGCAATTCATCCGGTGTTTCTCATTGCTTTGCTACTCCCACGAAGGATAGTCAATTCGGCTTCTGCGGGCGTTCCACTCCTCTCTGTCTCCAGCGCTTGCGCGTCTTCCGCTAACCTCAGCGGGGCGTTCCTTCCCGCAACGCTCTCCCCAATAAGTTTGAGTGCTACGTGAAAAATCAAGCGTTTGTAAGCGGCGTAGAAACCTACGGAATTTTCGACGGTTCCTTGCCGCCAAGAATCTTGAAGAAATGACAGAACCTGGTTCTCACTTTCGATGTTTTGATCGTAGCGACGAAAATCAGATTCATTCTGAATTCGAGAGACATGTTGAGATCGCAGATACACACCTTTCAGTCAATAACAGACAATCAAACTCTGGTGCAGACGTAGATTCAAGATTGACTTAAGACTGGCTAGCCCTTATAAACGAAATTCACCACTATATACAGCTGCTCCGACATTATTGAGAATTCGAGGCCTGCGTTCAGATGAAGAAGCTCCAACTCTTTCTCTGTTTATTTCTGTCTTTTTCAATAGCGGTATACGCGCAAGATAGCATTCCGACGGCGATCACGTCCGGAAACAATACAGGAGACCTTCCGTATTCGACTTCCATTGGAACCGACACCGAGCATGTCGAACTCTCCAGTGGAAACCTGATTGTCAACATCCCCTTTGTGGATGTTCCGGGAAGAAAAATGTCGTTTGATTTTGGCGTTCGCTACTGGACTGCCCGATCTTTTGTGCCGTTGGATGAGTTAGTGTAACGCAGCTATTTCTGAGTTCAAGTAGCCGCCGTCGGGGGTGTGGAGAAGTGGGAAGCGCGTAGCGGTTTCCACTTCTCCATGCCCCATGTTGTTTGTCAGCCATGCCTCCGGTGCTGGTGGCCTATAGCCCAGCGAGGAGTGTGGTCTGACGGTGTTGTAATGGACGCGCCAGCGTTCGGCCAGCACGCGCAGTTCTTTCATTATAGAATCTTTTGTGCCGTTGGATGAGTTAGTGTAACGCAGCTATTTCTGAGTTCAAGTAGCCGCCGTCGAGGGTGTGGAGAAGTGGGAAGCGCGTAGCGGTTTCCATTTCTCCATGCCCCATGATGTTGGTCAGCCATGCCTCTGGTGCCGGTGGCCTGTAGCCCAGCGAGGAGTGTGGTCTGACGGTGTTGTAGTGGACGCGCCAGCGTTCGGCCAGCACCCGCAGCTCCTTGATCGAGTAGAAGATCTCACCGTTGAGGAACTCATCTCTGAGTTTCGAGTTGAAGCTCTCGCAGTAGCCGTTCTCCCAAGGCGAACCGGGTTCGATGTACAACGTCTTTGCTCCTGTTTTGGCCAGCCATTTCCGTAGGTCTTTCGCGACGAACTCCGGCCCATTGTCCGAGCGAAGGTGTTCCGGCACTCCCTTCATCACCATCACATCGGCCAGTGCTGAGATGACCCTGACGCTTGACCAGCGGCGTTCCGCACGCACCAGCAAGCTCTCGCGCGTGTGTTCGTCGATCAGGTTGAGAAGCCGTACGCTGCGGCCATCATGCGTCCGAGCACTGACGAAGTCGTAGCTCCATACATGGTTCCGCCGCTCCGGTCTTAGCCGCACGCACGATCCATCGTTGAGCCACAACCTGCCTCGCGGCTTCTGCTTCTGTGGAACCTTTAGCCCCTCGCGACGCCAGATACGCTCCACGCGATCCTTGCCTACCCGCCAGCCGGCCCGCTTCAGCAACGCCGTGATCCGGCGATATCCATAACGGCCGTACTGGCTGGCAAGCTGAACCACCGCCTGCGTGAGTGCATCTTCGTCTTCCCGCCGGATCGCACGGTAGCGCTGCGTGCCCCGCGGCTGGTTGGCCAGCCGACATGCCCTGCGCTCCGTCATCCCATGCTTTTGCTGCGCATGGTCTGCTGCGATCCGCCGTCGCTCAGGGCTTAGAAGTTTCCCGAGGCGAAGTCCTTCAACACAAGGTTATCCAGGCTCAGGTTCGCTACCAAGCGCTTCAGCTTGGAGTTCTCCTGCTCCAGCTCCTTCAGCCGCTTCGCCTGGTCCACCTGCAACCCGCCGTACTCCTTGCGCCAACGGAAGTACGTCTGCTCCACGATACCGGCTTCCTTACACGCCAGAGCAGTCGTCTTCCCGTTAGCGATCGCGACCTCGATCTGCCGCAACAGATTTACCACCTGCTCAGGTTGGTACTTCTTCCCTCGTCCCATAGGCTCTCCTTGTCCAGTCTCTCTCTTCTCCACTGGCACATTTCAAGCCGGGCACTCCAGCTGGCGGGTAGGCAAGGATCGCGTGGAGCGTATCTGGCGTCGCGAGGGGCTAAAGGTTCCACAGAAACAGAAGCCACGGGGCAGGTTGTGGCTCAACGATGGGTCGTGCGTGCGGCTAAGACCGGAGCGGCGGAACCATGTATGGAGCTACGACTTCGTCAGTGCTCGGACGCATGATGGCCGCAGCGTACGGCTTCTCAACCTGATCGACGAACACACGCGCGAGAGCTTGCTGGTGCGTGCGGAACGCCGCTGGTCAAGCGCCAGGGTCATCTCAGCACTGGCCGATGTGATGGTGATGAAGGGAGTGCCGGAACACCTTCGCTCGGACAATGGGCCGGAGTTCGTCGCGAAAGACCTACGGAAATGGCTGGCCAAAACAGGAGCAAAGGCGTTGTACATCGAACCCGGTTCACCGTGGGAGAACGGCTACTGCGAGAGCTTCAACTCCAAGCTGAGAGACGAGTTCCTGAACGGTGAGATCTTCTACTCAATGAAAGAACTGCGCGTGCTGGCCGAACGCTGGCGCGTCCATTACAACACCGTCAGACCACACTCCTCGCTGGGCTATAGGCCACCAGCACCGGAGGCATGGCTGACAAACAACATGGGGCATGGAGAAGTGGAAACCGCTACGCGCTTCCCACTTCTCCACACCCCCGACGGCGGCTACTTGAACTCAGAAATAGCTGCGTTACACTAACTCATCCAACGGCACAAAAGATCGGGCAGTCCACGCTCACTTGTCCGAATAGCAGGTTTTATGTCCGGACCTAGTGGACGATTGTCGAACTTTTCAGAGCTCAGGAATATCCTTAGCCCCGTGTGGATGAGCATTTAGACCCCAGCGCCGAACTTCGTTGCCGAAAACCTCGTTCTACATGCGGTGGTAGCCCTGCAGCATGCACTATTGTGACACTCGCCACGGCGATGTAGAGTGATAGTTCAAAACAACGTAGCGACAATTTGGCATCCGTCAGGTTCCCACAAGTGTTGATTTAGAGTTCGTCTGCTTTTTTGTCAGTTGCTCAGCAACGAGGATTCTAAGCACACTCAATCGCTGAACTAACGATTCAACGACTTCACCGATATCGCCAGAGTACCAAAATCGCGGAACACGCGGAATAACGTCGTCTAACGAAGTTGCGCCTTCGGTTTCAAATCGGGAGATCCAACTTTCAACGGCTACAGTCGACCACGTGTCTCTTTGAAAGCGTCTATCCAGGCAGAGTGATTCACCTTGCCGGCTTTGTAGCTTCCACCTTGGTCCGCCAAACAAGTGCCCATTGTCAATGAATATCGCACGGATCGATGCATTGCTGTCTCTAGCGGCAAAAAGATATTGACGATGATCACAATGGTTCGCCCATACGTCAAAGATATGAATTCCAAGAAAATCTTCGGGGTTAGTGATTCGATTACTAAACGCGCTCGGCAGCCACTCATAGACTTGTCCTGTATTCTCTCCCCCCAGAAATTCGGATCCAAAATGCAATCCACTCGCGATCGGAAAACTTCCGAATTGCGTTTCCAAAGATGCCTCGGGGTTCTCCCTAATGAAAGAGTCCGAGATGAAGACCGCTTTCCACTTTGGGGTTGGAAGGTTGAAGGCGTTCAAAAGCTCGTTACCCAAAACCTCATTGGCGAGAACATTTGGCCCCTGTTGGTTATTGAAAAATTTAACGACATATAGCTTTTCGTCGCTACATCTGATCAAGCCGGGCTGGGAACCACCAGGCATTTTTCTAAAGAATTGAACCGCATGAACGACATTAACAATGGACGAAATGTCCTGATATAAAGAGGGCCCTGCAACAGGAGAAGACATTAAACCTCGGCAGATATGGTGGACTACAAAAAACAATGAATCAGATTTGATTGAACTTTCCCACCGTAACTTTGTTGACAAAGCGTGTCAATAAGTAACCGGCACAGTCTACCTTTAGTAACTCTACACTATAATGCATATGACTACTCCACGCCGAGGAGCAAGGATTTCAGGACGGTCTCGTAGTTATAAGAGGAGGAGGAGATGAAACCTCCCCGATTATCGAGCTACGCGATGTCGCCAACAGCCGAAGTCTGGGGCGGGCCGCGGAAATGAATCTACTAAGGTTGAAGATCCGCTCTTAGCGGCCTGCAGTTACACTATCTGGCCTATCGTCGCTAGAGAGACACACCGTTGCTCCTCAAGACCGCGGTGATGACGCGAATTGAGGTTCTGGCTGTAGATGGCCCTCACCGTGACGGCCACTGAACTGATAGTACCGAGCTCTGTCGTCTGGGTGTTCCAGTGCTGAAGCAGCACCTCGGCATCCAAGCGAGGAGAGGCTATCGTCTGTGCCATTCCGGTGATCGCGTAGAGTCCGCCGGTAGAACCGTTCGTTGCCAGACAAATAATGGAGCCCTACCTAGCCCGTGCCGTACCTACGCACAAACCGACGCAGATTTCGAAATGGCTCTACTGCGCATTGAATTGGGTTGCCGCTCCGAACGTTCTCTCGATTTGGTATCAGCTAAACCATATTCGTTCAATTTGCGGCAGGGTGTGGTCTTGCCGATATCGAGCGATCGGGCTGTCTTGAGTTAGTCTCTCTGGGTCTCTCGCAACGCCGCCATAAACTGCGCATTTCTCCAGGTCGGGGATCGATATTACGCTCTCCTTTGTTGAATCTGAACCTGCGTTTTCCTCTGAGGGGACCCGCGCCTGTGACTTGCGCTCTTCCTTTAGATGAAAGTCCAAGACTTTATGGGGTAAGTGAATCGCGCGGAGCTCTGGTCCAAGGGTTTAAAAACAGGCCCTACTTATCGATTGTTCCAGCTCCCGTAAATTACCCGCCATTCGTGGGTTTCGAACCGAGAGTTTCATCCGATCAGATCCGTTTTATTCCAGTCTGGCCCATTTTTTATCTAAATACCGATTTGGATTTAGGTGTCTTTCTTTCATGAAAATTGTAAAGCCTCAATCCTCAGAAATGAGCTTTCCGTTAGTACAATTTAACGATGGATGGAGTTGATGACGTTCTTTCGTTGATCGAATACATTGCGTGCTGCCTTGTGGATGAACCCGGGGCGGTTAAGGTTAATCCAATCAGTGAGCGGGACGGAATAGTTTACCGCCTCACGGTTGCTCCTCAAGATGTCGGCAAGATCATCGGGAAGCAGGGCCGCACAGTTCAGTGCATCCGCACCATACTGGCCGCGACCGGCATGAAATTGAACCGGAAACACTCCCTGGATATCGTGGCCTAAAAGGGACTTTCCCGATCCCAAGCCCAGACCGCGTTCAGTTCGTCACAATTCTTGGATACCTCAGAAAGAGGTTTCAGCAATAGGTGCTGAAAGAGCGCTGATTCAAGCGCTCTTTATTTTTTAAAGATCTGCATCATCAGTCACCTCCAAAGCCGGTCGGTCTTCATACGAAGCTCTACTTTAAGAATGGCCTTGAGATGAAAGGAGGTGCTCTGCATGAGCGATTCGGCATCTTTTAGCTCTTTGCTGCTATCGGCTAGTTTCTACAAATCCATCCTCCAAGGTGTTGAGGCAGCTCTCAATGTGTGCGGATGTTTTCTGTCGCAGGTGATGGTCTCTTGGCTTCCGGGCCGATAGCGCGATCGTTGACAATGGACCTGCCGGTCATCGTGTTTTCCCGTCGTTGATAAAGATTGTCGGGTTAACGAAATTGCCATGCTCATCGTTGTGCCCGACCCGGAATTTCGTGAGCTATTGCCTTGATGGCATGGTTCATGGAACACCGGAGGGATGTTCCAGGTGGAGATATACGGGCGTGTACGTCGTGCGGTTCGTGTTGAGGGCCGGAGTCAGCGAGCGGTAGCCAGGGAGTTCGGGTTGTCGCGGGAGACGGTACGGAAGATGCTGCAGTACGCGGTGCCGCCAGGCTACCAGCGGCAGCAGCCGATCAAGCGGCCCAAGCTGGGGCGCGTGGCTGGGCGTGATCGACGCGATTCTGAGCGACGACAAGCAGAGGCCAGCCAAGCAGCGGCACACGGCCAAGCGGATCTTCGATCGGCTGAAGGAAGAGCACCAGTTCACCGGCGGCTACACCATCGTGAAGGACTACGTGCGCTCGGCGACGCTGCGCAGTCAGGAGATGTTCGTGCCGCTGACGCATCCGCCGGGGGAGGCGCAGGCGGACTTCGGCGAAGCCCTGGTGGTGATCGCCGGCGTTGAGCAGAAGGCGCACTATCTGGCGATGGACTTGCCGCATTCGGACGATTGCTTCGTCGTGGCGTTTCCCGCCGAGACGACCGAGGCGTTCCTCGAAGGCCATGTGCGAGCCTTCGCGTATTTCGGCGCCGTTCCGACACGGATTCTCTATGACAACACGAAGATCGCGGTAGCGAAGATTCTGGGCGGCGAAGAGCGGCAGCGTACGCGGGCCTTCTCCGAGTTGCAGAGCTATTATCTCTTCGCGGATAAGTTCGGACGACCGGCCAAGGGCAACGATAAGGGCAAGGTCGAGGGACTGGTCGGCTATGCGCGACGCAACTTCATGGTCCCGATACCGCGCTTCAACAGTTGGGAGGAGTTCAACGCATACCTCGAAGTGCAGTGCCGCAAGCGGCGCGAGCGGCGGCTGCGCGAGCACTCGGAGACTATCGGCGAGCGTTTTGAGCGCGACCGTGCGGCGATGTTGCCGCTGCCCGCAACTCCGTACGAGGCCTGCGAGAAGGTCACGGTGCGAGTAACTTCGCTGTCGCTGGTGCGCTATCGCGGCAACGACTACTCGGTGCCGACCGAGTATGGGCACCGTCAGGTTCTGGTGAAGGGCTTCGTGCATGAGGTGGTGATTGCCTGCGCCAGCGAGGTCATCGCACGACACCAGCGCAGCTATGAACGCGAGGCGGTGGTCTTCGATCCGCTGCACTATCTGGCGCTGCTCGAACAGAAGACGCGGGCACTGGACCAGGCGGCTCCACTCGCCGGTTGGAAGTTGCCGGACTGCTTCGCCGAACTGCGCCGTCTGCTCGAAGCCAGGCTCAGGAAGCATGGCAGCCGCGAGTATGTGCAGGTGCTGCGGCTGATGGAGACCTTCGCTCTGTCGGAAGTAAGCCACGCTATCGAAGATGCCTTGCAACTCGGCACGATCAGCTTCGATGCAGTGCGCCATCTCATGCTGTGCCGCATCGAACGAAGGCCGCCGCGACTGGATATGGAGAACTATCCCCACCTGCCGCTGGCCCAGGTGCACACCACGCAGGCCGCCGACTACATGAGCCTACTTGTCGAGGTGTGCGCATGAGCAACGATACTTCGAACACCGCGACTCATACCTCCGACACGCCGCAGTTGCTGCTGGAACATCACCTGAAGGAACTGCGTCTGCCCACCATGCTGCGCGAGTACGATCACATCGCCCGACAGTGCGCGGTCGAGCAGGTCGACTATCAACGCTACCTGCTGCGCATGACCGAGCTGGAGTTGCTGGACCGCGAACGCCGCGCCATCGATCGCCGCATCCGGCAGGCGAAGTTCCCGGTCGTCAAGACACTGGACAGCTTCGATTTCCTCGCCATGCCTTCAGTGAACAAGACCCTGGTGCTCGAACTGGCGCGTTGCGAGTTCCTCGCTCGCCGCGAGAACGTGCTGCTGTTGGGCAACAGCGGCACCGGCAAGACCCACATCGCGCTCGCGCTTGGTCTGGCTGCATGCCAACAGGGCCTTGGGCTCCCTCAGCGTGGGTCTTTCCGGAACAATGTCCGACGCGGGACAAAGATGGAACATCAGGCCAAACGGCGATGGCTCATTCCATCTAATCAATAGAGCACCTGGCGAGGCATTAACGAGCGATTCCTCAGGTTGCGTCTCCTTGTCTACTGAGAGCGATGCGGTCGGTCAAAAGTGGTTTATCGATATCGCGGGAAACTAGTAGCTCAGAATCGCTCGCATTCCAATCCGGGATTTCAACCATTCGAAAACAATCTGCAGATGGAGCTCAACGGGTTCATCGGCCTCACGAGCATTGCTACGCTCAATTAGCTACGAAGTGACTGCCGGTGTGCAAAGATCAGATTATATTTTTAGCGTGATGTCGCGCAAGCGTGTGGCCGCACCCTCCGATAAGGAGAGCCAGTTTATCTTCTCGTAAAAAGAGCAGAGAAATCGGTCTTCAACGATCGGATTCATGGGCCCTCGGTCACATACCGATCGACAAGCGTCACCCCGGAAGCCGATTTGAAGCGGATCACGAATCTTCTGCGACCAACGAGATCACAGATGCTTCCTTCATCCGCAACCACATCCGAACCATCCTGCAATGTCGGCCGCCCAGATTTTATTTTTTTTGGCGGTCATTGCGACTCGACACTTGTAACCGACCAAAAAGAATGATTTACAGGGCTGGAACATTGACTTGTAACGGCGATGCCAGGCCGGATCCAAATACCGCCAAACTTCCCCGATTGTTGACAGGCGAACACGATTCTTGGATGTCTTCCGGTTCTTGCATCGGTCCCGCGGGCTTCGCTTCCAGTGAATACGCTGTGCTTGATTCTCCAAGTCAAGTGGACCGTTATCACTGCTTTTTTTGCCACCTGCCGCCAGGCGATTGGAACACAACTGAGCCTTCGTCATGTGGTGCGGTGATGCTTTGCGCTAGAGAAACCAAACTGGCGCCCAATGTGAACACCGATAACTCTTTTCATGGCCGCCACGAGGTCCTGACTGTCACCGCTATTCGAGGAATGTTATTCAAGTACTGTACGGGTCGGTGTCGATCACTCGAGTTGTGGATGGGATCGATCGCTGAGCGCCTTGAAACAAGCGCTTGTGATATGTTATCGGCGGCCAGTCTGAAAGTTTTGGGAATCGCGTGTGCCCTATCTCACTTTTGCGCTTGACCATCGCGGGTGCTGGGAATATGCAAAAGTGCCGCCGCAGAGCATCTCCGCTAATATGGCAAACGTTTCCACCGCTCACGATGAATGCGACTGCAAATGGGCTTTGCGTCCAATTCTGGATTTTGCGACCGACTTCGCCACGGGTAAAGGCAAACGCAACTTGCTGCCACACAGGGCCGTAGTCAGCCTCCTTCGATGAAGAGACCAATGACAAGTTGAGTACAGCCGGTAGCGTCGGTTTTCAGAGAATAGCCTTTCGGCTCACTACTAGTAGGGTCACAGCGGATGCAAGAATGGCAGTTAACATCGATAGCAAGAAAACCGGCACGTCATATGACGCTGGTATAGATAAGCCGAGAGCCTTTAGGCCGAGATAGTGCATAGCCCAAATCCCAGCTCCCATCGCGGACGCGCCGCCACTAAGCCAGGCGGACCACGCCGCACCTTTCGAGACGGCTACCCTCTTCGCAAGATGCAAGGTCGCAAAGCTGGCAAGAATCACGATAAATAGCGATAGCAGTGGTAATCGGTAATCCAAACCATTCAGGAAAATATCTTGGATGTGCATACTACAGTTATCGACTGCGAAGCGGATTCAATTACTCCAGACAATATACACATACAACGCGACGCTCACGCGCACGTCCCCGAAGGATGGTAAGAATCTCAGTCGAGTGGCCAGTTTTTCCACATAGTATTCATCATGATTTTATTGTTGCTGTCCATGTGTTGATGAGAGCACTCGCATGACCAGAGATGTTTTGATAAGACCCTGTTGAAGACATCAGCTCGTGATCCAGAGGGGAGACAACGAGCGATAAATGAACAAAAGAGTCAGAAGCGGAGAGCAGCAGCCTAGCAAGGACCTTCATAGATCGCTCTACCGCTTCCGAATTGATTTAGCTGTAACCTCATTGAGAGGAACGAGAAAATCAGAAAGGCAAGGATCATCCCCTCCTGCACTTCGACCCTCGCACTTGATATTTCCCCTGACTACCTCAAGTGCTTTATCTAGACTTTCGCAAGCGAAATGTCCAGTGTGTGCGGTACGCAAGGGACCGACGTTCAAAAAAGAATACAAACTGAACATCTCTTCTGTGTCCAAATCGGGATGAAACTCTTTGAGACCGAGATCAGTAAGTACTGAAGTCAGCCACTCGCGAACATTCACGGGTGTATCGCTCACGACTTTATTAAAATCTGAGAGTAGATAATTGCTTCGTTGTCTTCTCCCCGATTCTTCGAGATACTCAAAAAGCAAGACAAGGGGGTGGCCTATCGTTGATGTTTCCGTTAAATGATAGTTCAGAACGACGTAGCGGCAATCTGGCATCAGTAGGATCCTACTCGGTTCGGTTTGGAACTCATCTTCTTTCTTATCGACTCCTCAAGGAAAGACATCTGTCAGGAATCTCAAGCGATTGGCCGAGAACTCAACGACCTGGTGATGTCGCCAGTGTACCAAAGTCGCGGGACGCGTTAAGTGACGTCGAATAAGGAAAAAAAACGAACGTTTTTTTCAAAACGGGAGATTCAAAGAATTCACTGTTTCCGCCGGCCATGCCGGGTCGATGAAGACCGGCATGAATTGAACTACATATGGGGAAACGCAAAGTGGGGCCAGTGAATCCAAACGATACATTAGAGTCAAAAGCTTCGGCTACTTATATGACACACCTAATGGGCAAATGTTGCGGTGAAACAGATTGTGTAATTATTTTGTGTCCCGTAAAGGGACAGTCTGGCCTCGAATGAGAGCTTTTTGTTTTTCGATAACGCTAAAATGCTGGCCGTCCGGGTGCAACTGGATTCCGTTACTCCTCAAATGGCACCGAGCAGCTTGCGCTCAGAATTTTCTGTCGTCACACTAATGGGTGATTGACAAACAAATGCGAACTTGCGTCGTAGAGTTTTGTGCAAGTGTCGATTATTTTTTATGTTCCATCGGTCTTCCGTCGATATCTCTGTATAGAGGCGGATATGAGGTTTTCCTATTCACATGTACTGTTGTGGTTCTTTATCTACCCCGCGTTAGCTCTTGGTTGCTATTCTTTACTAATGTACTTTCTTGCTCGGCTCATTCGGCGAAGACGCGGATTCTATCCGACGCTGGAAGCATATGAGAACTCGACGTTACCAGAAAGTAGAATCTGATTTACGAGCAGCCATTTCTTGCCTCGACCAGCCTCCGGCGCTCTGCTGTTTCCATATCTGGCCGAATCTTGAGTATCCGACGGAAACGACAGAAAAGGGCAGATCATCCGTTTGCAATGAATGAAGATCGGCCCGATCTTCGACGTCGTGACGTCGGCCTAAACTCCGCCAGCTGATTTCCGAGGCCTCTACGCTACGCCTGAACCCTAACTGTCGTGGGATGAAGTAGGTTAAGATCGAGCCTGCAAACTGCTCCAATCGTAGAAACAAGAGAGTTTGATGGTTTCCCACGTCGTCCCCAGGGGGGTCGGGCGCAGAACCTTGCATCGGTTCTGATTCCGAGGTTATGGCTGGCGCAGCAGCTCAGTTCAATGCCTGGTGAATACCTGCGGATACCGAGATGGCGCACGTGTTGCTGCCGAAGATAAACTCAGGACTGCAATCGACTCTGTCCCGGCCGACGATGAAACGGACGTACGCGTGGGAGCGGCCCCAAAGAACTCAACCATTGGCCCGAGGCAGATTTCTGGATAATGACTTGGCGTTTTTCGATCGGATAGGTGCAACGGACGTTGATGGATAGCCTTGGCTTCGATTTGCTTAAGTTGCGGGCGCAGAAAGTGCGCACACGCAGTGTTAGCGCCGTCGTTCGATTCGACGATCTCGTTTTCGCCAAACAATCATTATCACCAATAATGCGGCGGCTGAAGCTGCGGCCATCACACAGCCACAAATCGCACACACGAGTAAAGCGGTCATAAGAATGAGGAGCGCGGCCGCGGCTTCGATTAATTCGTCCAATCGTTCGATTTGGCTACGGAGGACTACTCTCGCACTCGCGTGATCTGTCATCTGACATCCTACCTTCCGTGATCCCTACTGGTAATAGATCGACAATAACAAGTACCTACTTGAGGAGTGATGTCTTAGTACATCGTCCACTGATACACAAGTGAGGTTCTTATTGAAAGGGCGCTCTTTCGCATTACTAAAGAGGCTTCAGAGATAGTCGATAAGCGTGTTGTGGTCGCATTGTTCCCGACTAATTCGAAAGTGGACAATGACTCCGAAGAATAGGTCACGATCGCGATAGTTGCATCGTTTTGTCGTTCGACGGGGACGACTGAGAGCAAAGGAGCTTGAACAAGATGTCAACCAATGACACTTTTTTGATGCACAGATCCAATGGTTACAGTCAAAGAGTAGGCGATATCGCTTTGCCGCAGGGCTTGCACCAAGTGGGGCGATTCATTCGAAGCATGCCGCCGTTGAGTTCGAGCCTGAAATGCGCTCTTCTCCTCCTCTGCTGCATCGCCATCTTTTCAGAGAGACAAGGGTTTGCGCAGTCAGCATTCGTCATTCCGTCCAGCGTAGCGGTCGGAGGTCCCGTACTTAGCCAGACCGTGACTGTGACGATCCAGTCACCTGGGACTCTCGCCAATGTCCGTGTGCTGACCCAGGGTTCTCCGAACCTCGATTTCACGGCTTCCGGAACAAATACATGTATTCATGGCTCCTACTCGCTCGGACAGACCTGCACGGTCTCGGTTGGCTTCGCTCCCAAGTATCCTGGTTTGCGGTTGGGAGCCATCTTACTGATCGCTGACGATGGGCACACTATGGCGACCCAGCCTCTCTCCGCTATTGGGACCGGATCGCTCAGCGTACTAGTACCCGGGCAGATCAACACTCTGGCGGGTGACGGCTGCTTAAGCGACGGAGCCTGCCCCAGCAGCGGCAGCACTCCTGCGACGCAAGCGGCGTTGAAACTTCCTTTAGGTCAGGCGACGGATGCAGTCGGAAATCTTTACATCTCCGACACGGGTAACAATCGGATTCGCAAGGTCGACCTCGCGGGCAATATTGCAACGGTCGCCAACAGCAGCGGAATCGCGGGGGCAAGTGGAGATGGCGGCTCTGCCGTCTTTGCTGAAGCAGATCAACCTTCCGCCGTTGTGATCGACGGAGCGGGAAATATCATCTTTGCCGATACCGGCAATAATGCAATCCGGAAAATCAATGCCAGCGGCAATATCTCAACTATCGCGGGAATTCTCGGAAGCTCCGGATTCAGCGGAGATGGTAATGCAGCGACGGCTGCCCAGCTTTCTGGGCCCGAAGGTCTCGCAATTGACGCAAGTGGAGATCTGCTGATTGCAGACACTGGGAATAACCGTATTCGGATGGTGAGTGCGTCCAGTCAGTTGATCACGACCGTCGCTGGGGACGGGAATGCGGGCTTTTTCGGAGACGGCGGTCCTGCAATCTCCGCACAATTCGATCAACCTTGGGGCATTGGAATTGCGACGAATGGCAATATCTACGTCGCCGATTTCGGGAACAACCGCATTCGACTGATCGATAGGTCAACCGGAAATGTTACGACCGTGGCAGGAAATGGCAACGGCAGTTACACAGGTGACGGCGGCCCGGCGATGTCTGCCACTTTGAATAGCCCGGCTGGAGTCGCAACGGACCCAGCCGGCAGTCTTTACATCGCTGATTCTGAAAACAACGCGATTCGTAAGGTTAATGGAGTGACTGGGGAGATTGCCACGATTGCCGGCAACGGTACAGCGCTTTTTGGCGGCGACGGGTTCAGCGCGGCTCTTGCGGGTCTATATAAGCCTTATTCGGTATATCTGGACAGCGCCGGCAATCTATTTCTCTCCGATCGGCTGGATCTGCGCGTTCGTGAGATCAGCGCCAATGCCGCAAGTCTCCAATTTCCAACCATCAAAGAGGGCAAGACATCCGCTCCCATTGGGCAAGAATTGGAAAACGATGGAAACGCACCTCTTCATCTATCCGATCTTATGGCAGAACCGGCTACAAATAACTCTGCACTAGACACTAACTCCACCGATCCGGTCACAACCACGTGTTCTACTTCCCAGTCTATAAACATCGCAAGTGGATGCCTTCTCGCAGTCGAGTTCACGCCCACATCAGTGGGCGCTCCCGAAACAGGCATCTTGTCGGTCGCCTCCGATTCGGCTAACAGTCCAGCGAATGTCGATCTTTCAGGTACCGTTCTTTCCGTCGACCCCAGTTCGACCACCGTCACCTCTAGCCTCAATCCAGCGGCGGTGGGACTTGCGATCATATTTGTCGCTCACATTGCCAGTCCCAATCAGGTGACAGGCACAGTTCAGTTTTTTGACGGCTCCACGCCTATTGGTGTACCGCAACCCGTAGATTCTGTGTCAGACACATCGAACATCACGACGTCGTTCTCTGTTCTTCAAACCCACAGCATCACTGCCGTCTACAGCGGAGACAACAACAATGCAGCGAGTACTCCGAATCATCCCCTCATCCAAGTCATCGAGCAGGCGACTAATCTCAATGTGATTCCGAGCGCGAACCCAGCTGTGGAATTTGCTCCAATAACGTTCGCTGCGGCTGTAACTGGATGGACAACGGCTCCTGTCGGTGTCATCTCGTTTGCTGACGGCTCAACACCTCTTGGTGCGGCAACACTGAATGGCAACGGGATTGCGTCCTTTACCGTTCCGCGGCTCGCAGTGGGAACACATAACATCACCGCTACATTCGCAGGAGACGCCAACGATTTCACCAGCCAATACTCTTTTGTGGAGACAATCAACCTGGCTCCCACCTCAACTGTGTTGAGCACCAGCAGCGCCGTCGTACAGTTTGCCACGCCGATTACTCTCACGGCGACAGTGACCGGCGTCAGCGCCTCGACACCCACGGGCGTCGTCAACTTCATGGATGGTGCGACCGTACTCGCCTCGGTTCCTCTCAATACCTTTGGAGTCGCGACCTATATCAACTCGACATTGGCAGCAGGTACGCACACGATCACCGTGGCGTACCAAGGTGATACCAACTATGCAGGCAGCGTATCTACCCAAATCATTACCGAGACGATTGCTCAAACCGCGACCGTAACCGTGATTTCGACGAGTGCCATCAGTTCGCTCGCTGGCAGGCCTGTTGTTCTGAGTGCAACTGTGTCGGCATTGGGTGGCAGCGTTCCAAGTGGAGCAGTCACATTCATGAACGGCAATATTTTGCTCGGAATCGCAAACCTTACCCACGGTGCCGCATCGTTGAGCATATCTAATCTGAGTGTTGGAACAGACGATATCACGGCGATCTATGGCGGGGACGCAAATGACGTCCTCAGTAAATCCCAGATCGTCACGGTCACCGTATTGCAGACCCCAACGATGACTACGGTCTCATCGAGCCAAAGTCCTCTCCCGACGCTCACTCCTGTTGTCATCTTCGCGACTGTGGCTAACGGAGGTTCAATCCACCCCTCAGGACTAGTTACGTTCTCGGAAGACTCCGTTTCGATCGGTGTGGGAACGTTGGACGGGAACGGCGTCGCAACGATTTCGATTCCGTCGCTGCCAGCTGGTTCTCATACCTTCACGGCCAGCTATGCTGGCGATACCGCTGATCTCCTGAGTGCTTCGGCACCTTTTGTTCAGGTTGTTCAGCCACGCTCTACCACCGACGAACTTACCACTTCTGCCACCTCCCTCAACGGCGGGCAGCAACTCACCCTTATCTCGGTTGTCCGTCCCCAGGGAGACGTGCCTTCGACAGGTCCGACTGGCAACGTGACGTTCTTGTCCGGAACCACTACGCTCGCAACAACTGCCATCGATAAGACCGGAGTAGCGACCGTGACGGTCATCCTGTCTGGGGGCAGCGCCACGATTTCCTCAAGCTACAGCGGCGACGCCAACTATGCGCCCTCCACTTCCTCTCAAACCCAGGTGGAAATCGGTCCAGCGCCTAATTTCAATCTGAGCGCAACGCCGACTTCTTGGCAATTGCAAACCAAACAGCACTCCAAAATCACTCTCACGCTGACCTCGGTCAGAAACTTCACCGATACCTTCTCGCTCGGGTGTCTTGGTCTGCCCCAGTTCACGACCTGTACTTTCTCGAAGGACCAAACCGAGTTGCCTGCGGGCGGAGCTCAGACTGTGGATGTGACCGTCGATACTGGTTCCCCGCTGCTAAGCGGCACACAAGCGCGCAATAACAATCAGTCTCCCTCGGGGACGATGGCCCTTACCTGTTCGCTCCCTGGGATCTTCGCACTCGGTCTGCTGGCGTTTCGTAGCCGTCGTCTTCGTCTGCCCAACAGGCTCCTCGTCCTCATCGGACTGTGTATCTTCGCTTCCCTGCTCTCCGGTTGCGGGAGCATTGAGAACAATGGTACCCCTCCCGGCATCTACAACTTCGCCATCAGCGCGACGGGCCGGACCGGGGTTTCCCAGGTCATCAACCTAACGATGACTGTCACGAAATAGGGAGCGCTGGATCCAATGAAGACACCGAACCGCATCTTTTTCGTCCTCGCGTGCCTCCTCTGTTGCCAGCAAGGAAGGGCCCAAGCTCTTCCCACCGCGACGGCACCTGGCGCCTATGTTTCAATCGGCACCACGTATTCTCTGTTCGACTCTGGTTACGGGCAACAAAAGGTTATAGGTGCCGGAATCTACGCCGACATCAACCCGGTCCGGCAAGCCGGCCTCGAACTTGAGGGGCGATGGCTGAAGCAAAGCCAGTCTCCCAACGTCGGCGAGTCAACTTACCTTGTTGGCCCGCGAATTCAACTACGGCGAGGCCGCTACACTCCCTATATAAAGACCTTAGTTGGCGTGGCCCACTTCGAGTTCCCTTACGACACCGCACATGGCCGATATTTTGTGATTTCACCGGGTGCGGGTGTTGATCTCATGCTTGGACAGGATCTTAAGATTCGACTCGTGGATATCGAGTACCAACAGTGGCCACAGTTCACTTTTGGGACCATTAGTTCTTATGGTGTTAGCTTTGGCATTAGTTATCGCGTCTTCAACGGAAGTCGGTGAGAAATGATCTTCCGTGTAGCCAAGGGTGTGGGCGCCGACCCGTGTTCCCTCATTGGAGACACCATGGACTCTCATTTCTTTGTATTCCCAAACTCAACGGGATCAGGTCTTAAATCGAAAGAATAACGCTAATGGGTAAGCGTACGCCGTGTCCCTCTGGCGATTGGGCCTGATGTGGTGGAAGATTGCGCCATGATGCAGTCGGGTATGAGTGAAGTACGTCGGGTTCGCCGCTGGCGAAGCATCTCGGAGAAGCGTCAGATTGTGCAGCTGACGATGGAGCCCGGGGCCAGAGTGGCCGAGGTGGCTCGCGATCATGGATTGAACGCGAACCAGGTGTTCAAGTGGCGCCGCGCCTGGGAACGTGGTGAGTTGACGGACGGCCATGCAGCCTTGTTGCCGGTCACCTTGTCGAGTTCGGTTGAGCCTGAGAACAAGGCAGCGGAGTTGCCTTCTGAGGAGCTGCTGCTGCGTGGTGGAGGTTCGATTCATATCGAGCTTCCTGGGCGTGCCCTGATCAGTGTCGAACGCGGTGCCGATCCGGAGATGGTGCGCTGCATTCTTCAGAGTGTGGGCAAGTGATCCAGCTTCCATCGGGGACCCGGATATGGATCGCTGCCGGCGTAACGGATATGCGCCGAGGATTTCATGGGCTCAGCGCCCAGGTGCAGACCGTGCTCGAACTGCAGCCCTTCTCCGGTCATGTCTTTATCTTCCGCGGTCGGAGAGGTGACATCGTCAAGTGCCTCTGGTTCGATGGCGACGGTCTTTGTCTCTTTGCCAAGCGGTCTGGAGAAGGGCCGCTTCGTGTGGCCGAAGGCTGAGAGCGGCACCGTTTCCCTCTCGCCCGCGCAGCTATCGATGCTCCTCGAAGGGATCGACTGGAGGCACGTCGAGAGAACATGGGCACTCGAGAGCGCTGTCTAGTAACAGCGCGGATTCTCCTGTATTCATAGGCATTTTGTGGATGCATGATGACTCGATCGATGCCATACTGCGTCCATGGATTGCGCTTCTGTTTCTGATCTGGACAGCCTGGATCGTGATGCGTTGCTCGCGATCTATCTTGCGCAACAAGAGAAGCTGACATCGCTGATCTCGGCCCAGGATGAAGAGCTGAGACGGCTTGAAGCGAGCTGGAGGCTCGCAGGCCTCTAGCACCGACAGGCACTCTCTGAACAGTCCGATGAGCTTCACTCGCGCAGCGAACGGATCGAACACCTGAAGCTGATGGTCGCGAAGCTGCGGCATGTGATCTTCGGCGCGAAGAGCGAGAAGATCCTCATCGAGCTCGGGCAGCTTGAGCTTCAGCTCGAAGACGAGGAGACCACGCACGCCGAAGTCGAAGCCAGGCGCTGAGCGCGTAGCGCCATTACGAGAACCGAAGACAAGATCTGACCGCAAGCCGCTGCCCGATCATCTTCCGCGTGAGGTCGTCACGCATGCTCCTGAGGGCGACTGCTGTTCTGATTGCGGCGGCCAGCTGCGGCAGTTCGGTGACGACGTCTCCGAACAGCTTGAGTACGTCCCCGACAGCTTCAAGGTCATTCGTCATGTGCGGCCCAAGTTCTCCTGCAGCGGGTGCGATCGGATCGTCGAAGCTCCGGCAGCCTCGCGGCCCGATCGAGCGCGGTCTGGCCGGACCTGGTCTGCTGGCCCACGTCATCATGTCGAAGTTCGGCGATCATCTTCCCTTGTACCGGCAGTCTGAGATCTATGCTCGACAGGATGTTGAGATCTCGCGCTCTACGATGGCTGGCTGGGTCGGCGCGGCCAGTGATCTGCTCAGCCCGCTGGTCGATGCGATCCAGAAGCATGTGCTCGCCGGACCCAAGCTGCATGCCGATGACACACCTCTTCCCGTGCTCTCTCCCGGCAACGGCAAGACCAGGACCGGCCGCCTCTGGACTTATGTCAGAGATGATCGGCCTGCTGGCATCGATACACCGCCAGCAGTCTGGTTCGCGTACTCAGAAGATCGCAAGGGCGAGCATCCCCGCCAACACCTCAGCACCTTCCAGGGTGCCCTGCAGGCGGACGCTTATGCGGGCTTTCAGCACCTGTATGGCAAGGATATCTATGAGGCCGCATGTTGGGCACATGCCCGCCGGAAGTTCCACGAGATCCACGTCGTCCACGCATCACCGACAACAACCGAAGCGCTGGCCAGGATCGGCGCTCTCTATGCGATCGAGGAGGAGATCCGCGGCAAGCCAGCAGATCTCAGGCTGAGCATCCGCCAGACACGAGCCAGACCCTTGCTCGCCGAGCTTCGCACCTGGATGGAGAAGGCACAGGGCAGACTCTCGTCGAAGAGTGAGACGGCAGGTGCGATTCGCTATGCGCTCGCACGTTGGCATGCGCTCACACGCTATGCCGACGACGGTCTGCTCGAGATCGACAACAGTGCAGCTTCGGGAACATTCTCGAAATCGCACGTCAGAAGCGGGACGCAACCCGCGTTGCTGGGATGTATGCGTGGAACCAGCTGGGCCGCAAGGTCATCAAGGGGCAGAAAGGCATCCGCATTCTCGCTCCCGTGATCGGGATTCGGAGGAAGAAGGACAGCGAGGCTGAGAAGGACATCACCAAGCAGAATCAGCCCGTACTCGTCGGCTTTCGTTCGGCCTACGTTTTCGATGTGAGCCAGACCGAGGGCGCACCGCTCCCCGAATTTTCAGAGCGGGTAAAGGGTGAAGTAGGTGAGTACCGCGAACGCCTCATCGACTTTCTCATCGCGCAGGGTATCGAGCTTGAGTTCAAGGAGAGCATCGCCCCAGCGCTGGGCATGAGCTACGGAGGCCGCATAGCCATCCTTCCCGGACAGGTCGCGGCCGAAGAGTTCAGCACCCTTATCCATGAACTCGCACACGAAATGCTCCACAAGGCAGAGCGCAGAACAGCTACTACCAAAACCGTCCGCGAGACGGAAGCCGAGGCTATTGCCTTCGTTGTTTCGCAGACCATCGGCCTTGACGCTGGCCGCGCCTCCGCCGATTATGTTGTCTTCGCAGTTATGTGACGTTCGGCGGTTGAGGCCCTATGAAGACTGGGGATTGGCGTTGTCGAACGTCACATAAGCTGGGCTAGAGTTGAGCGAGGAAGGTGAGCAGGTCGGGGTTGTCCCGCCAGCCCTCCGTCCTCGACAGAAGCGCTTCCCTGCCCTTCTGGTAGGCCCAAACGGTCGTGGCCGGTGCTTGTACTCCACACCCTGCGTCTCCTCCACCAACCAATAAGGTAGCAGCGCCCAATTTTGCAGCAGTTGCTGCAAAATTTGACGATAGCACGAAATTGCAGACGACAACTGACATTGTCTTAGGTAAAATTATTCTAAACAACTTACCATCGGTAAGAGCGCAACTCAACCTAGACACAGACGCTGCGAACCCTTCGAGCGACAGACTAGGCTCGCATATTGCATCCACGAGATCCTCAGCGTGGCAGTCCGGGGCTGTCCCGCCACAGTCCAGCCCAGCCACGCTTACGATTCTGGTGTCAATTTGGCGCCAATTTGTGCCGCCCGTGCCGATTTGGCCGGTTATACCATCTCATAAGCTTTTTATTTTCAATTACTCAGGCGGCTGACACTTCATGGCATGGAAGAGGTCATCGGCGAGAAATGGATCCCCGAGGACATTCAAGATACTTAGGCGTCAATCGCATCTGATTCCCTACCCGGAGGTCGGACAAAAGTCGGACAAAATGAGCCATGCCCTCTTATATATTGCTGAATAATAGAGGGTTTAGGTCGGATGATTAAAGGTCTGCAAAACCTTTATGCGTCGGTTCGATCCCGACCCGCGCCTCCAAATTATTCCAAGTAATTCAATAATTACTTAGTAGATAAAGTGATTTATCCACATCTTCCTCAGGTGTGCCTCTTTCGTATATTTTCGTGTCTTTCCCCTTGTACTCGAACCGGTAATGCCAATTGCCGCTCCTCTTTCTTAGTGTCAAATTCTTCTCCTTCCCTGTTTTGCTCCACCCAAAGTTCGAAACCATCCTTCGGATACCAGATGCCTCCGAATTTGCATAGGGTGACCCTTACCCTGCGAGCGCAGATCTGCTATACGCGATAAGATCCATCTGCTGGAGACCGAGCACACCGCACGCAGAGTAAGTTTCTGGTACGGTGCGCGCTCCCGGCAGGAGATCTTCTATCAGGACTATTTCGAAGAACTCGCGGCGTCGCACTCCAACTTCAGCTTTCACTTAGCCCTGTCTTCGCCCCTGCAAGAAGATCATTGGGCCAGTTATAAGGGTTTTATCCATGAAGTCCTGCTCGAAGAATACCTCACGTCAACCCGGCCATCCTGTCCGAAACCGGCATGCCACTCGCAGCCGTCACGGCAGCCACGTGCCTCTGCGCCGCCTTCGGCAGCATCCTCATGGGCGCGCTCGCCAACTACCCACTCGCACTCGCACCCGGCATGGGCCTCAACGCCTACTTCACCTACACCGTCGTCAAAGCGATGCACGTTCCCTGGCAGACCGCCTTGGGCGCTGTCTTCCTGTCCGGCATCATCTTTCTCGCTCTCACCTACTCCGGTATCCGCCAGCGACTCCTCGCCGCCATCCCACACCAACTTCACGCCGCAGTCGGCGGAGGCATCGGCCTCTTCATCGCCTTCATAGGATTCCGCAACGCCGGCATCATCGTCCCGAGCCCCTCCACAACCGTTACCCTCGGCAATCTTCACGCTCCGCCAACCATACTCGCGATCGTTGGCCTCCTGCTCATCGCAGTCCTGCAAGTCCTCCGCATTCGGGCGTCGATGCTGATCGGCGTCCTCGCCACCACGCTTCTCGGCGTCCTCTGCCATCAGGTTCATTGGCAGCCTACACCCTACAGCCTGTCAGCAATCACGGCGACCGCCTTTCATCTCGACATTCGCGCCGCCCTTCATGTCGGCGCCTTCGAGATCATCTTCGTCTTCCTCTTCGTCGACCTACGCTCTCATCCAACTCCTTACCGGACGCCACAACTTCCGCAAAGACTGGATGCTCTATCTACTCGCCACCCTCTTCCTCCTCCGATTTATTTACATCGCTAAAAAGTAACAGCCAGACATAAGGGATCGCGTTGTGGTTTGGTCTCCCATTCCCAAACCACAACGCGACATAGCTATAGCCAGAATCATTTCCTTTAGCAGCTAAGTCTGCGGCGAACGCTTCCAACTATGCCTATCAGCCCCGTACCCAGAAACAGCATCGTGCTCGGCTCAGGTACCGGACTGGGTCCGTTAGGATTATTCGGAACAATACTGAAGTCTCCATCATCGGTGAAGCTGAGTTCCGCGTTGCTCGTTGCTCGGTCGGCATAAAATATCTCGATCTCATGCGTGCCCGCGCCGAACGTTACGGTATTGCTTGGCGCAGGCGTATCGGCGTGGATACCGCCCAGCGATTCAACCAGCGAGCCATCGACGTAGACAAACGCAGTATCGTCAGCGCCAACGGTAAAGAAGACCGTGTCGGTTGAATCCACCGGAACCGTAAAAAATCCGGTCATCACCGCAGTCTCTTCAAAGGGCGTATCCCCGGTCTGGCCAGGAGGAAACATCGTGATGGGCGTTGCGCCGAGGGTGATCATCCCCGATCCGTCCGCCTGGATCGTCGACCCAGCTGGTCCCGCGCCAACCGTCCAGTACTCCAACTCGTTGGTCACTGGATTCAGATACGCCGAGTTCGGGGCAAGCACCCTACCAGAGGCTGTGAAGCCAGGATTGAAGACTGGAAGACCGTTCGGACCCAGGGTAGATGTTACGTAATTATTCGACACGCCGATTGGCACATTACCGCCGTTGTAGAAATCAGGACTTCCAGCCGTCGCTTCGAAGTAATTAATGCTGAAAGTGTCTGTCGAAGCAGGCACGGCCAAGGCAGCGAGAACGGCCGCAAAGATACCTGCAGCCAAATTGATACGGGTGAGCGCTGATATTCGTTGCATAGAGTTATCCTCTGTAAGATCAGGTGCCGGATTAACCGGGGCCCAGCTACATTGGGAGTTGGAAGACTGATCGACGGCGCATTCTGAGCCTCTGATTTTGGTCGCGAAGCGTGGACGTCCAACGCAAGGCTTCAGCGCGTCGCAGGTCAGTTTTCTGTCCCAGTGTTATCTCGCAAGCGTTAGGGAAAAGGCAATGCACCGCGTCTGAACTGTGTCTGAACTTTTTCTGGACTGCTAACCATTTGGAAATCAATAAATTCAGTCCAGATCGGATACTTCGATCGACCTGTCTGACACCCAGTAACAAACCACGCTGGACGGAATGTAGGCGGTCCAACTCGGAATAATGGGCCGATAACCCGTCAGTGAGTTCGACTGAGTACCCGGATAGCTGTATGTTTTTCTGGAGCAGCAGCGCTCGGCCCCGGCGAGCGGAACGATCATCGATCTGGCGATAAGTGGCTTTGAACGACGCTAGACATCACGTCCGGGAAATCGCCGACCCGTTCAACGATGCTTTGCCTTCAACTGCTGCGCAGAGCCTTCCACCGCCTTATAAAAGCGGTAGAACCGGGCATCGCAGTGTTCGCACCGAAATGGATACAGGAAGATAACTCTCAGCATTGGTTCCCAGGCAATCCGGTGAGACCGTCTTACTGAATCTTTCCGTCCACATTTTGGGCAACTTGGCATCATTAGGGGGCCCCATTCGCGCACATCCCTGCGCAATCTACATAACTAGCATACGCGCTCGCCAACCAGGGCGCGGAATTCCTGACGTATCTCGTATGGAATTCCCTGCGTTGCAACTAAGTAAACAGCGATCTAAAAGACTTACGCCGCAACTCACATGCAGACACATCATCGCAGGGTTGTGTGCGAAAAATTCATGCCTCCGTCGTCTGTTTCCTATACACAATTACAAAAGAAGAGTAATGTTGGAATCCTTCAGGAGGTTCCCAATGACATTTCAGACGGCTTCCTTCTTTCCGCACAGACGCAACAAGGACGGATCGTTCGATTCGATCTGTCTAAAATGTTTCGCGACAATCGCCTCCCACATGACACAAGAGGAGCTGGATGAGTGCGATAAAAATCACACCTGCATGAATTCCCTCTTGTCTCAACGCGGAAATCACGTATCTTCGATGCAGGATGAAATCAAAACTCAGAGCCGTCACTAAATTTGTCCTTGCAGCGAGCCTCTTCGTCGTCTCGAACCACCTATGGGCACAGGATTGTTTGAGTGGCATGCCCGACTCGCTGAGATCTAGCGTCGAGCAGGATAACTGGAAGATCGTGCAACCAGGAGACATTCCCCAGGACGACTGGAAGCTCTGGAAAAACACACATCAGGGCCAATGCCCAGGAGTAGCGGTCGGCAACTTCTTCCCCAAAGCCGACTCGTCCTTCGTCGTCGCGCTCATCCAACAGGATGATCAAAAAAGACTGCTGGAGCAGGTACTCCTCGTAACCGTGAAAAAAGGTCAGCCATCCACCACAGTCGTGGTCTCGCCAATAATGGTCACGAGTCCATCACTCGTGTGGAAGGTCGCCCCAGGTCGCTACGCTGGAGTGGACGGAACAAAAGCTTCCATCTCCCGCGACTCCTTCATCTACGAAAAAGTCGCCTCTTCCGCAAAACAGTTTTACTACCAGGGCTCCAACCTCAAGTCATTCGTAATCTCCTTCTAGAAGCTGCGCCACAAGGGCACGTCTTCCAGAAGGAGATTCAGAACTCCTTACTTGCCCAAAGTAGGCGGAGTCGAGCTGCTACCAACGGCCGGTCCAGTCGCGCCTGTACTCACACCGTCGAGCATCGCCTGATACGCCACAATATTCTTCAGCGTCTCATACGGAATCCCGGCCAGTGGTAGCAGATGGCCATTCACCGCCAGCATCGGCGTCTGATCGACCCCACTATCCTGCGCCAGCTTAATCGACGCCTCTACCAGTTCTTTCGTCGCAGGTGTCGACGCACATGCATCCACCGCCGCCGCATCAAGACCAGCCTTGGTCACTGCATTCTTCAGCGTCTCGTCTCCCGTCTCCGGTGTCAGGCCATTCTGCGTATCGAAGACCGCCGCAGAATAGGCAAAGAAAGCGTCGTTCTTCTGCTTCTGAACACAATATCCATACGCCGCTGCCTTGAACGAAAAAGGATGAATCTCCACCAGGGGAAAGCTCTGGTACACCAAGCGAGCGTTTGGGAAGTCCTTAGCCAGCTGGTCCATCGTCCCCTGCACCTCTTTACAGTGCGGGCACTGCATATCGGCGAACTCCACAAGCATCAGGTCTTTCCCGCTTGCGCCACGCGTTGCTCCATCCGCCCGGGCCTGCAGTGACTTGCGCAGGTCTGCAAACGGTGTCGCACCAAACGGCACCACCGTGTCGCCCGCAACTGCATGCTTTCCATCCGGGGTTACAAAGAACGCCGTCGGCTGCACCTTCGCACCCGGCGACTTGTCTGAGACAAACACCACCACCTTGCTGATGTTCGGCGCCAGCGTCGTCTGAATCGCCTCCACCCGCCAGATGCGGTTAGCATCATATCCCCACAGCGACTTCAAAAACGCATTGACGGTGTCCACCGTAGGCGAAGTCGCCGTAAAGTACTTCGGGTTCGCCTGCGGAAACGGATCGGCCTTAGTCTCCTGGCCCATATCCTGCAACTTCAACGGAGCAGCCTGCTGTGGTGCCGCCGCTGGTGTCGCTGCCTTCGGAGCAGCTCCTGTTTGCGCTCCTGCTGCCGTAACGCTGAGAGCCGCCGCCAATCCTGCCATCATCCAATATGAAATCTTCAAAGAATCCGTCCTCCGCCGCCGCTTGTCCGCACGCAGCTCTCCTATTACACCTGAACCTTGACCGCAATGGGAAACCGTCTCCCCATTCCGAACGACTTTCTCGTAACCTTCAACACCGGAGCAGCCTGCTGGCGCTTGTACTCACTCCGCTCCACAAGCTGTAAGACAGATCTCACCAGCCGAACGTCAACTCCCTGCTCCTCCGCAATCTGCTCCGCCGAGCAATACCGCTCGACATAAGCCTCCAATATCGGATCCAACACCTCATACGGCGGCAGCGAGTCCGTATCCCGCTGTTCCGGCCGCAACTCCGCCGAAGGAGGTTTCTCGATCGTCGCCCAGGGAATGACCTCCTTCGCCCGGTTCACATACCGGCTCAACGCATACACCCGCGTCTTCATCACATCGCCAATCACCGCCAGCGCGCCCACCATATCGCCGTACAACGTGCAATACCCGGTCGCCATCTCGCTCTTGTTTCCTGTCGTCAGCACCAGCGCACCAAACTTGTTCGACAGCGCCATCAGCAGAGTCCCCCGGATCCGCGGCTGCAGGTTCTCCTCCGCCAATCCAAACGACGTCCCCGCAAACAGCGGCTGCAACACATGCTGAAACTGCGCAAACACGTCATGAATCGGCAGCAGCTCAAACCTCACGCCAAGATTCTTCCCGAGCTTCCGCGCATCCTCAATCGACCCCAGCGAAGAATACTCCGTCGGCATCCCGATCCCCACAACATTCTCCGCACCCAGAGCCTCCACCGCAATCGCCGCCACCAGCGCCGAATCGATACCTCCACTCAGCCCCACCAGCGCCTTGCTGAAGCCACACTTCCGCACATAATCTCGAGTCCCCAGCACCAGTGCATCCCACAGCTCTGCCACTCCATCGACGTTACTCGCAGCAACAGCCTCACTCGTCTCTGTATCGAAGACCACCAGGTCTTCGGCAAACGAAGCGCCCCGCGCCATCACCTCACCATTCGGCCCAATCACCACAGACGACCCATCGAACACCAGGCTGTCATTCCCCCCCACCTGATTCACCATCGCGACGAAGGCGCCATGCCGCTCCGCAATCGCTGCCAACATGTTCTGCCGCACCGTCGGCTTCCCCTGCCAGTATGGCGAAGCGGAGATATTCAAAATAATCCGCGGCTTCCCAGCCAGATCCTTCTGTCGCGCCTCCCACTGCGACATCAACCCCTCAACCGGATCGACCGGATACATCTGCCGCGGCCAGAACCCTTTGTCGTTCCATGCATCCTCACAGATCGTGATCGCCAGCGGCTGACCATCCACACACGTCAGTGTCTGCTCCGTACCCGCCTCAAAATAACGCTGTTCATCGAACACGTCGTAGAACGGCAGCAGCATCTTCTGCTGCACAAAGCTAACCTTACCCTCCGCGAGCAGTACCGCCACGTTCCTCGCCTGCTTACCCACCTGCGAGGACGTTGCCATCACCGTCCCGCACAGAATCGCCGGACGGCCAGCCTTCCCAGTCCACGCAGCTAACTCAGAGACAGCCTGTTCCGACTGCGCAATAAAAACAGCCTTTTCCAGAAGATCTGCCGGCGGATATCCGCACACCGCGAGTTCGGGAAACACCACCAGCTTCGCGCCTAAATCTCCGGCACGAGCCGTATATTCAAGAATTCTCTTCGTATTCCCGGCGAAATCTCCCACCGTCGGATTGATCTGGGCAAGCGCTATCTTCACCCTTTAAGTCTAACGCCTAGCCGCCTCTAACGCTTACGAGCCCGTCCCGCTCAACACCACACCCACCGTTCGAGCCAGAATCCGAAGATCCATCATCAAACTCCAGTTCTCAACATACGCCGTGTCCAGCGAAATATAGCTGTCGAACGACGGATCCTGCCGAGCCTCCACCTGCCACAACCCCGTAATGCCAGGCAACACATCCAGCCGTCGCAGATGCGCCAGGTCGTACTGCTCCACCTCTGCGGCCATCGGCGGCCGTGGCCCAACCAGGCTCATATCGCCCTTCAACACGTTATAAAACTGCGGCAGCTCATCCAGAGAGTACTTCCGCAACACCCTACCCACCTTCGTAATGCGCGGATCGTTCGCAATCTTGAATAACACGCCGTCCCGCTCATTCATATGTTCCAACTCGGCCTTCAACTTGTCCGCGTCGTTCACCATCGTCCGGAACTTATAGCAGGGGAACGAACGTCCCTTGCGGCCAATCCTCTGCGCCTTGTAAAAAGTCGTTCCCGGTGAGTCTATGCGCACAGCAATGGCAATCGCCGCCATCACCGGCAGTCCCGCCACCAGCGCAATCGACGAAACCGTAATATCCAACACGCGTTTCACCAGAATGCCGCCGATTGGGAAGTCTCTTCGATGCAGAGGAATCGTCGGAAACTGGCCGATGTACTCCACCTTCGCGTTCCACGCCAGCCCATCGTACATATCTGGAACAACCCGAACATCGATTCCAGCCACGCGCGCCTCTTCCACCATCCCAATCACCAGCTTCTTCTCCGCCGGCACCGAGAAGAAGATCTCGTCCACAAAAAGCGAGCGTGCCAGCGAAAGGCAGTTCCGCACATCGCCAATCACATCTGCATCGCCAGATTCTGCCTCGCGCTCGCTCAACGCGACAAAACCCTTGAACCGAAATCCCAGATGCTGCAGCGTATCGATATGATTCCGCAGCGCGTGTCCTACCCGTCCCGCGCCGACGATCAGTACATTCCGTGTCTCCACCCCAGCCCTGTATCGCCGGTAAACCATCTTGCGCCATAGCGCCCGGCGCAGGCACAACAACGCCGTCGACAACACCACGACCAGCGCAACCACGACTCGCGATATCGCCGCGCCGTTTGATAAGTACAACGTACCGCACAAAAGAAGTCCGGAGGTCAGCGACGCCTGTACCGTCATCCTCTGTTCATGCAATCCGCTACGATTCTGGATTGGACCATACAGCCCATAAGATCGCGTAAAGAACACAAGGCAAACGGCAAACCAGGCAATATAAAAAAAGAGAAGATCCGGTGAGGAGTGAATCAGATGGGGTAAAACGTGCAGCGTAGAAACATCCGGCGGTGTAACCACCCGAAACCGCAACGCCACCATCGCAGCCAGCACAACCGTCAATATGTCCAACGTAGCCCAGACAGAACTCGTTACAGACGGCCTGCGGAATAGTCCTGTGTCGGCCACAGAGGTACGTCTGCTTCCTGCATATTTTCTTCCAGAAATAATGACCTGCTGCAGATAGTCCGGTGTCGCCATAGCGAACGCCTTTCAACTAAATTTCTCTGGGCCTAAAAATCGGTAAGATGCCTGAATCTGCTGTCAGGGAACGTTCCGAGTCAAAAAAATCACAGTGCTACAAAGAAGAAACACAACTCCCGAACAAATGGATCTCTGCCATTCACTTATTTCCAATATGGAACTCGTTGAAAAAATAAATCCGGAATACTTACTTTGCAGCATACGGCTCAGGGGCGACCTTGGCAATACATCAAAATATTTCTTCCCTGTCTCCTGTAAATCATTCAGGTACATATCCTTAGCGAAAACCCCTGCAGTCAGGCTCCCCTCCGGTCAGACAGGCGTTACCAGCTCGTCCAATGCCAGAAACTCCTGCAAAATAGGGTCCTGGCTTCGTTCCATCTCCTCCATAGTGCCAAAAAAGATCGCTTTTCCGGCATTCAGAAACACCACCCGGTCCGCCAGCTTCTTCGCCAGCCGCATATCGTGAGTGACTACGATGCTCGTCAGGTGCAACTGCTGTTTCAGCCGCTCAATCAGGTTTCCCAGCAGATGTGCCATCAACGGATCCACCATCGTCGTCGGCTCGTCGTACAGCACCGCCTCAGGCTGCGCCGCCAGCGCTCGCGCAATCGCCACCGATCGTTTCATTCCGGTCGACAGATCCGACGGCAACAGGCTCTCCATACCCGCCACCCCAACCATCTCCAGCAGCCCTTTCACCACCTGCAGAATCTGGTCCTCCGCCATCTCTCCCCGTTCCCGCATCGGAAACGCGACGTTCTCCCCCACCGTAATCGAGTCGAACAACGCCCCGTTCTGGAAGACCATCGTCACCTTCCGCCGGATCTCCTGCAACTCCCGCTCCTTGAAGCCGCAGATATCCTCCCCCGCGACCATGATCATCCCCTTGTCCGGCTTCAAAAACCCGAGCAGCATCTGCAGCGACACCGACTTACCCACGCCGCTTCGCCCCAGGATGCACAACGTCTCCCCCGGCAGCACATAGAAACTCACATCCTCCAGCACCACAAACTCGCCAAACGATTTATAGACATGCTCGAACGAGATATAAGGTCCAGGCTTGTTTTTGATATCCGGCACAGCTTCAGCCGCGGCCTCGTTCTGCTGGGCCGCCTGCTCCATAAACTCGCCAACCACCGGAGAGACGTCCTCTGAGACACTCTCAATCAATGGAGTATCCGCAGTTACCTCAAGCTGTTCTGCATCGACTTTGTCATCCGGTTCAGCCATCGCATCGACTCCACCAACCAAATCATCTCGCAAATCTAGCCTAACCCATCGGCACGGCTAAGTATCCAGTGCATCCAGATGCTTCCCCGCCTCGGCAAACTCCTCCGGCGTATTCAAATTCGCAAACCATAGCTTCTTCGCCCTCTGCTGAGCCTCGGTAACCCTCCACCAGGGCTCGCCAACCCCGCGGCCCGTTGTTCCAGAAAACTGCGCGCGCTCGTCCCATGGCACGTTGGCGAATGCCACGCTGAGAATCACATTCTGCCTTCTCGCCAGCTCTTCGCCCGCAGCCTTCAGCACCGGAAAGACCTTGTAATCCCCACGCTGCATCGCCTCATGCACAAACAACACGACCTCCCTGTGCAACAGGCAAAACAAGGGCTGCGGAACTCTATCGACCGTAAACATCGCCACCCGCGCACCCCGCCGCTCTCGCGCAATCACCCTCCGGATCCAGGAATCGACGAACGCCGAAGGCAAAAACGGCATATCCACAGGCATAAACAAATTCCAGTCATGCCACGAGTGTCCCAGCCCCGCCTCCAGCCCGCCCAGCGGCCCGCACCCTTCCTGCATATCGCGCACCAGCGGCGCAAACTCCTCCAGCTCCGTCCTGCTGCTCAAAATATGAACGTCCGCGCAAACCCTGCGCAGCTTTGTCACCGCATGCCACACCAGCGGCTTGCCCGCAAGCTCCAGCAGCGCCTTATCCCGCCCCATCCGCGAGCTCTTTCCGCCCGCCAGCACATATCCACCAACATCAGAAGGCGTACGTCGAGCCATCAGGCACCCACGCCACTCAAAAACCGCACAATCGACTCAATCCCCCGATGAAAGTTCGCCAGATGAAACTTCTCATTCGGCGCATGAAGGTTATCATCCGGCAGCCCAAACCCCATCAGCACAGTAGGCGTCTTCAACTCCCGCACAAAGTCCCCAACAATCGGAATCGATCCGCCGCCGCGAACAAACACGGTCTCCTTGCCAAACACCTCACGCATCGCCTCCGTCGCAGCCTTCACATATTGGTTATCTGTACTCACCACAATCGGATCGCCCGAGTGAATCAGCCGCACCTCCAGCACCGTTCCCTTTGGCGTCAACGACTCCACATAGGCCTTGTACTTCTGAAAACTCTCCGCCGGCGTCATATCCGGCACCAGTCGCATGCTCACCTTCGCCACCGCCTTCGCCGGAATCACCGTCTTCGCTCCCGCTCCAATAAATCCGCCTGGCATTCCGTGTACATCGAGCGTCGGTCGCGACCACGTCCGCTCCTGCACACTCAACCCCGGCTCTCCGGTCAACGACACGCTTCCCACCTCGGTCTCGCGATAGTGCTCTTCCTCAAATGGCAGCGCCTTCCACGCCTTCAACTCGGCATCCGTCGGCCTCTCCACCTTGTCATAGAACCCCGGAATCAAAATCTTCCCACTCTCGTCCTTCAGCTTCGCAATCACCTGCGCCAACGCCACAAACGGATTCGGCGCTGCCCCGCCATACATCCCCGAGTGCAGATCCGTCCGCGCCCCACGCGCCTCAATCTCCGTATAGATCATCCCGCGCAGCCCCACGCACAGCGTCGGCAGCTCCGGCGCGAACATCTCCGTATCCGAAACCAGCGCCACATCCGCCTTCAGTTGATCCCCATGCTGCCGCACAAACGCAGCAATCCCCTCACCGCCAACCTCCTCCTCGCCCTCCACAATCACGCGCACATTCACCGGCAACTTCCCGCCGCCAGCAACCATCAGCGACTCCAGCGCCTTCACATGCATCCACATCTGCCCCTTGTCATCCACCGCCCCCCGCGCATACAGGTTCCCATTCCGCTCCGCAGGCTCAAACGGCGGCGACTTCCATTCCTCCAGCGGCTCCACCGGCTGCACGTCATAGTGCCCATAGCACAGCACGGTCGGCTTCCCCTCCGCATGCAGCCAGTCCGCATACACCAGCGGATGCCCCTTCCGCTCCGCCGTCGAGGTCTCAATCAGCCGAACATTCTCCATTCCAATCCGCTTCAGCTCCGCCGCGACAAACTCCGCCGCCCGCCGCACATCTCCTACGCGCTCCGGATCGGTCGATATCGAAGGGATCCTCAGCAGCGCCTTCAACTCCTCTACAAACCGCCCTTTATTCTCCTGCGCAAACCCAACTGCTGATGTCGTCGTCTTTGTCGTCACTGATCCGCTCTCCAGAGTTTCTTCCCCTCCGGCAAACGCTGCGCCGAAGCGAAACACAAGTATATGAAATATTGCCCACGCCTTCTTAATTCGAGTAACCACTCCCGCAGTACATGCGTCTACCTAGTTTGAGAATCAGGCCGGCAAAAGAAAATCCAATGAAACTAAATCTCAAGCGTGTCTACGAAACTCCGGCCAGCGAAGATGGTACCCGAATCCTGGTCGACCGGCTCTGGCCCCGCGGTTTAACCAAAGAAAAAGCGCGTGTCGACCTATGGTTCAAAGAAGTCGCCCCCAGCACCGAGCTCCGCAAGTGGTTCGCGCACGACCCCGCCAAATGGCCCGAATTTAAAGCCAGGTACAAAGCCGAGCTGAAACACAACGCACCCCAGTTGGCCCTCTTGAAGCAAGCAGTCGAGAGGGGCCACGCCACCTTACTCTTTGGGGCAAAGGACACCGAACATAACGAAGCAGTCGTCCTTCAGAATCTTCTCAGCCGCTAGATACCAGTACCGAATCTCGCTCAGGAAGCAGGAACGACCTTCTCCGCATCCACCGGTTTGCCTGCAAGAAACTTTGCGATGTTCTCATTCAAAAACTTCGCATCTGCCGGATCAGCCGCTGCACCCGCCGGATGCCCCCACAACGAAGGGATCGGCAGCAGCGATACCGTATGCATAAACTGCGCCTCATACCGCGCATCGCCTACCGGAAAATACTGGTCCGTCATCGACGGCATATACAGAAACGGCACCTTGATCGACCCCAGCGCCTTCTTCTCATCCCCGCCAAACCCCGGCGTCGTCCCAACATCATGCTTCTCCCACGTCCGCATCTGCAGAATTAAATTATTCGCATCCGCGCCCGGAATAAACCGCGTCCGGAACCTGTTCACCACATCCTCAAACGTAGTTCCCGGCTTCGCATTCGTCCGCCACAACTCATCCCGCCACCACTGCGGCGAGTACAGCCACGCCGCCCACACCATGCCGAACGCATTGATACCTGTCTGCGGTTCTTCCGTGTAATCGCCGCCCTTGAACTTCTCATCCGCCGTAATCGCCGCGATCTGCCCCTCCAACCGCACAATCCCGTGCCCGTAAGTCCTCGCCGTCCCCGAGGTCGCGACCGCGCGATCCATAAAATCCGGATAGCTCACCGCCCATTGAAACGCCTGCTGCGCCCCCATCGAAAATCCAATCACGGCCTTCAAATGCGTCACATGCAGCTCTTCGGTCAACAGCCGATGCACCGCCTCCACATTGTCCCGAATCGTCATCACAGGAAACCGTGGCCCATCAAAAGGCTTCGGCGTATTGCTCGGCGAAGACGAGCTCCCATTCCCAAACAACTCCGTCGTCACCAGAAAAAGCTTCGCTGGATCGAGCGCCTGATCCGGCCCCATCAGCCACTCATATCCATTCAGCTTCGCCATATAGTGCGACGGCAGCAGAATCGCATTGTCATGCGCGGCATTCAGATGCCCATACGTCCCATACACCACATGCGCCTCAGGCAGCACCACGCCGCTCTCGGTCTTGAAGTTCTTGATCACGAACTCATGCCGTACAGGAGCCTCCAGGCCCCATGCTGTCGAAAAACCCGCAAAAGAACCCACCACCACGAAGAGCGCCAAAAAAAGCTTTTTCATTGTGCAGCAATCTTACTACCGCCAATTCATTTATGGCACCTCCACAAAACTCTTATCCTCCTCGCATATCCCCGCGAACAGGAAGACAATGTTCCCATGTCCTCCACCAGCAAGACCGGTCAGACCTGGAACACCGAAGCCTACGCAGCCAACGGTCGCTTCGTCGCCAACCTCGCCTCCGCTGTCGTCACCCTTCTCGCGCCCAGGCGTGGCGAGAAGATCCTCGACCTCGGCTGCGGCGACGGCGCCCTCACCGAGCAACTCGCCGCCACCGGCGCCATCGTCCTCGGCGTCGACGCATCGCCCACCATGCTCACCGCCGCCCGTCAGCGCAATCTCTCCGTCGAGCAGCACGACGCGACCGCCCTGCCCTACCATCACCAGTTCGACGCCGTCTTCTCCAACGCCGCCCTCCACTGGATCACCGGAATCCACGGCCACCAAGCCATGCTCAACGGAGTTCACCGCGCCCTTCGCCCCGGCGGTCGCTTCGTCGCCGAGATGGGTGGTCACGGCAACGTCGCCGCCATCCGCACCGCACTCCAGGCCACTCTCGCCCCCTTTCACATCGACGCAGAAGCCGCAGCCGCCAGCTTCTACCCCTCACCCACCCTCTATCGCCGTCTCCTCGAAGCCGCCGGCTTCACCGTCCAATCCATCGATCTCATCCCCCGCCCCACCCCACTGCCCAACGGCATGGAGTCCTGGCTCAACACCTTCCGCAACGGCGTCCTCGATCAACTCAACCCAGTCGACCGCGCCACCGGCATCACCAACACTATCGCCCTGCTCGAACCCATTCTCTGCGACGCCGACGGCAACTGGACCGCCGACTACGTCCGCCTCCGCTTCCACGCCACCGCAAATCAAAACAAAAACTAAGCACCCTCATCAAGATTCGTTGAAATCAAGGTTCGCCAGGCACCGCATCAGCGTCTTATTCAACGCCCCCACTCCGCTGTCCGGAACCCCTTCCCACAGCCTCTTCTCAATCACCCGCGCAAGTTTCTCCGCCGTATCCAGCAACTTCATCCCACTCGACGTCAGCTGCGCAATCAATATCCGGTCATTCACCTTGTCTTTGGTCCGCGTAATCCATCCGCCATCTTCCAGGCCCTTCAGCAAAGCCTGCGCCGACTGCGGCGTCACGTAACAAGCTCGCGCCAACTGCGCGCCAGATGCCCCAGCCTCGTCCCGAATCACCTTCAGCACATGCAGTTGCGCCGTCGTCACACCCTGCGGACGCAGCTTCTCGTCCATCTGGCTGCGGAAATGAACCATGATCCGCTTCATCATCTGCGCGGCCCGTCTCGTCTCCGCATGACGATCTTTTCCGTTTTTTGTTCCTGCAACCATATCAGTCTCCTGATATCATATCAGGAGACTGATATGGCAACCGCGACCATGACCGCCCCGGCGATTCCAGCCATCTGGAAACCCCACTACAACAAGTGGGCCATCGCGCTTACCGTCACCATCGCCACCTTCATGGAGGTCCTCGACACCTCCATCGCCAACGTCGCCCTTCCCCACATCGCCGGCACCCTCGGCGCCAGCCAGGAAGAAGCCACCTGGGTCCTCACCAGCTATCTCGTCTCCTCGGCCATCGTCCTGCCCATCTCCGGCTGGCTCTCAGACCGCTTCGGACGCAAGCGCTTCTACATGACCTGCGTCGCCCTCTTCACCATCTGTTCTTTTCTCTGCGGCATCGCCAACACCCTTCCGCTTCTCATCATCGCCCGCATCCTGCAGGGCGCAGGAGGCGGAGGCCTCGCCCCTAGTGAGCAGGCAATCCTCGCCGACACCTTCCCGGTCGAAAAGCGCGGCCAGGCCTTCGCGGTCTACGGCATGGCCGTCGTCATCGCACCCGCCATCGGTCCCACCCTCGGCGGCTGGATCACCGACAACTTCAACTGGCACTGGATCTTCTTCATCAACATCCCCGTCGGCATACTCTCCCTCTGGCTCTCCAACCGCATGGTCGAAGACCCGCCACACCTCAAGCGCCGCCGCGAGCAAGCCAAGCATCTCCGAGTCGACTTCATTGGCCTCGGCCTCATCTCCCTCGGCGTCGGCTGCCTCGAGTTCACCCTCGACAAGGGCCAGGAAAAAGACTGGTTCGGCGATCCCATGATCACCACCTTCGCCATTCTCGCCGCCGCCGCCCTCATCTTCTTCGCCTGGTGGGAGTGGCGTCACCCCGACCCCATCGTCGACCTCAAACTATTAAAGAACCGCAACTTCGGCACCGCCGTCTTCCTTCAACTCATCCTCGGCATGGTCCTCTTCGGCTCCACCGTCCTCATCCCGCAGTACCTTCAGACCCTCCTCGGCTACACCGCCGAGCGAGCCGGCATGGTGCTCTCCCCTGCCGGCTTCGTCATGATGATCATGATGGCCGTCGCCGGACGTTCGCTCGGCAAGATTGATCCGCGCCTCATGGTCTGTCTTGGCTACATCGCAACTGCGGCCGGCATCTACAACCTCACCCGCCTCGACCTCAACACCGCCTTCGGAACCGTCACTCTCTGGCGAATGCTGCAGGTCGTCGGTCTGCCCTTCATCTTCATCCCCATCAGCACGCTCAACTACGTTGGTGTGCCCTCCAACAAGATGAACCAGATCTCCTCGCTCTCCAACTTCGCCCGCAACCTTGGCGGCAGCGCCGGAACCGCACTGCTTACGACCTATCTCGCCCGCAGCTCCCAGGTCCACCAGGCCAATCTCGCCGCCCACTCCGTCCCCGGCAGCGTCCCCTACCGCCTCTACATCGACCGCATGAAAGAGATGATGATGGCCCATGGAATGCCCGCCGCTGCAGCATCACAAGCCGCTGTCGGTCAGGCCTATCAGCAGATGATCCGTCAGGCCTCGATGCTCGGCTACAAAAACGCCTTCTTCATCCTGTCCATCGTCATTCTCTGCCTGTCGCCGCTGCCATTCCTCATGCGCCTGCCTAGCAAGACGGCAAAGCCCGATCCCGAAGCCCTCGGCGGCCACTAAACAATATCGCTACGGCGCGGCGTTCGGCTGCATCATCGCATGAGCACGCTCAAACGCGACCGGTGTCACCGACACCGCGCCCTCAAACGGCCTCGCAAGATCTGCAATCGACGCCAGCGCCACCGCAACCACAAACGTCAGCGCCAACACCTGGCAGTAGTGCAGCCACGCATTATCATTCCCCAGCAGGCACGCAGAACCCACCGTCGCCCCTCCACCCGCCAGCAACAGCAGCCACAGCATCGGCGGCAATCGAACTTTAAACTCCTGCTCTCTCAGATTTCGCCTCTCCGAAAGATCGCTCAAGGCACTCGTCAGATGGTCGATGCTGTTGTTCGCCCCATTGCTGTCGTTCTTGATCTTCGTCAACAGGTCCCACATCTCGGCGCCCACCACTTCGCTCGAGTGATTATCCTGCTGGCTCTGCATCGCCGGCCACTCTTTATCCACCACGGCCTCCGCGTACTTCAACCCCAGCGCATGAAACGCATCCCGCTCCGGCGCAGGCAACGCCGCCGCAATGCGTGTCACCCTCAGCAGCGAGGCCGCCTCAAGATTCGCGTTAATCTCCGCGACGTGAAAGTCATTCCACGCGGTATAGAGCATGAACCCAAGAATCACCCCATACGTCGTCCCCAGAATCCCCAGCTGCCATCCCGTCACATCGTTCACCAGCTTGCGATGCGATATCGGCCACATCCGGTTGAGCACAGCCACCATGGCGAGCGAAACTACCAGCGCCACGACGATGAGAAAGCTGCTTTGCACATAACTCAGCATAGGAAGTCCCCTTGAAGATCAAACCCGACTGACAAGCCAGACTACATCAGTGCTAGCCTATCGCCCATGAGCTTTCGCCTCCCCCATCTCAACTCCGCCCACGCTCTGCTCTGCGCCGCCCTTCTCACCCCAGCCGTCTCCATCGCCCAAAACACACCTCTCAACCCCGCCCTTCCCACCCTCTTCATAGTCGGCGACTCCACCGCCCGCAACCAGGCCGACCTCGGTTGGGGCGACCACCTCGCCCCCTACTTCAACACCACAAAGATCAACATCGCCAACCGCGCCGTCGCCGGCCGCAGCTCCCGCAGCTTCTACAACGAAGGCCTCTGGGCCAACGTTCTCGCCGAGATCAAGCCCGGAGACTTCGTCTTCCTCCAAATGGGTCACAACGACGGAGAGACCACCACCCCCGAAGCCGACACCAGGGCCCGCGCCAGCTACCAAGGCATCGGCGACGAGAACGTCCAATATCCTCTGCCAAAGCCCTTCACCTCCGGCCCACTCGCCGGACAGAAGACCGAAACCATCCACACCTACGGCTGGTACATCCGCAAATACATCGCCGACACCCGCGCAAAAAAGCCACGCCAATCCTCCTCACCCTCACCATCCGCAACATCTGGGTCCACGACGCCGACGGCAACCTGCGCATCGAACGCGACATGGGATTCCGCGACTACGAAGACCAGCTCGCTGCGCAACAGCAGGTTCCCCTCATCGACATGGCGACAGTAGAAGCCGACCGTCTCGAAGCGCTGGGCCAGGAAAACACCGCACTCCTCTTCCCCATCGACAACACCAACACCAGCGCCGAAGGCGCCGAGCGCAACGCAGAATCCGTCGTCATCGCCCTCCGCAACGCCAACTCCCCGTTAGCCGCCTACCTCAAGCCGCAGTAACTACTCAACATCTCAGTCCTTCGGGAGCGGATCAGTTGCGTCGAAGAGAACTCTTTCCTAATTTCCACCAAATCCGCTCCTACGAGAAGCCAAGTGACGGGAAGCGCGTTTATCAGGAGCCAACGTACTCCCTGTTACAACGGAGTCGTCAGCGGGTGCGTTTACTCGTCAAGTAACCTTAGCCGCATGAGGTGCGATGAAGACCGGACAGCCACTAGGTGCCCCAAGACTTGGCGATCGAAGGGGCTTTTCTCGGCTATACAAACTCCGTAGTCGAGTAGCTGCGAATTCTTCATCGAGCCGCCGAAACCAATGAAGTTGCGTTAGCGCGAGCTTTCGTGATCATCAGACTGACTGCAGGTTGGGACATAGCTGGCGTTCATGCAGCGTCTTCGGCCATCCAGTAGTGTCTGCATGGCTGTCGCGGAACTCGGAAGGTCGGCGTCAGGTTTGAACAGCGAGGCATAGCAAGCCTTCCATGCAGAAAGTCCAGGAGCCGTGATGGAAGGTGCTGACGCGTCCCAGTCGATGAATCACCCACCGATCAGAGGCATAGACCAGATTCCATGGCGCGAGGTCATTCGTGGAAAGATGCGACGATCGTGCTCGTTCGGTATCATAGCGGAAATATGGCGTCCATTCCGAGCCCCCTGAGGCTCCACGAAATGAAGTCAGCGAAGCCTCCGTGTAGCGCTCTGAGCTGCCAAATAGAACCGAGCACGGCGAAATTCGATTTGCAGTCCCGTGCGATACACAGACAAGCTTGTCCCTGTGCATGTTGGACGCGTGGCTGTCAGGAGACGAAACCTCGAGTTCGATAAATATCGCGGCCTTGCTCATCCATTCCAAGCACACCGGGACCGCCATGATTCGAGAGCCTGACATGGCGCTGAAGGTGCTGCTCGGAGAAGCTATGAACGGCGGGCGTAGCAGAAGTTGCAGGTTAGCGCACCGTCGATCCCACCCGCAAAACCGACTTCAGCGGTGCCGCCTCACGAACGTGAGTTGTTCACGCTTGTTCGGCAACTCGTACTTCTGAAAGATATCCAATCGCGAAAGTATTACTCCCGATAAGTCTGCCTATGTTGAGTTATCGACAATTGGGCGATGAACGGGCCTATCGGACAGATGTTTACTCACTGTTCTTCACCCCAAACTCAAACACATCCCGCCGGTTGTAATGCCCTGCCACATCCAGATCGAACTTCCCCCGCGCAATATCGTCCATATCGATCTCCGTCACCAGCAGCCCAATCGCCTCCGTAGGCCCAGCCAGAAAATCCCCCGAAGGCGAAACGATCACGCTCTGCCCGTCAATCGGCACTCCCACTCCACGCAGATCCTCCGGCAGATCGTCCTTCGTCGTCCTCTGGCAGGCATTCAACACAAAACATCGCCCTTCATACGCAATATGCCGCATACTCGTCCGCCACATCTCGCGAACATCCACCGTAGGCGCACACCACAACTGCACACCCTGCTCGTACAGATGCTGCCGATACAGCGGCATGTAATTCTCCCAGCAGATCGCCATCCCGATCCGCCCAATCTCCGTCTCCACCACCTTCATCGTCGACCCGTCACCCATCCCCCAGATCAGCCGCTCCATCGCCGTCGGCATCAGCTTCCTGTGCTTCGCCACCAACCCCTCCGGCGAAAACAGCAGACTCGTGCAATACAGCGTCCCCCCATCGCGTTCAATCACGCCGATCACGATATGCAGCTTCAATCGCTGCGCCCACTCCGCCACCATCTCCGTCTCTACACCCGGACACGTCACCGCGCCTTTGAAGTACCGCAAAAACATCGCCTTCCCGGCTTCGGTCCGGCTCCCCACCACTGCCCCAAAGTCCAACCCCTTCGGATACCCACCCAGCAGCGCCTCCGGAAACACCACCAGCCGCACTCCAGCCGCAGAAGCCTCTTCGCAAATCTCTCTCACCCGCTCTAACGTAGCGGCCGTATCAAACAACACACTTCCAACCTGAGCAACCGCAACCTTCAACATCTCAACAGTCTAAATGCCCCCCGACGCATCATGTGCGAAGACAAAAGCCAACTCCGCTAACTGCCCATCTCCCTAAACTGCTGCAAAAATATAGCCTGACCTGCGATAAACTTGAACGAGGAGCGAGTCATGCCGCAACGCCGCCACACGATCACGGTCGCAAGTTCGACTCTGTTCTTCGTGTGTCTCATGTTCCACGCACAGACCAGGCTCTACTCCCAGGCCTCGTCACCGAACAGCGACGCAGGCATCTATGAAACGCTCCTGCCTGCCGACTGGACCGCAGCCGTCGCCCACGCTCGACGACTCCTTCTCCAGACTCAACCCGGCACTCCCGGCCTGCGCCTCAAGTCCAGCATGGAATCCGCTTCACTCCTTGCGTTCTTCAAATCCCGCAGCACAGCCTGGAAGAACCTGCTCGAGCGCACCCCCCACTCAGCCGGCAGCCAAATCGCTCTCTCTCCTGTAATAGCCTCCTTATACGTCCTGAATAATAAGGAAGGCATCCGGGAGAACATGCGTTGGCAAAACACCTCCCGCGCCTGGGCCTCCTGATTCCCGCTAGCGCACCCTCAGAGCGGAGCACCTCAATTCCACCCAATCCAGCTTAGGCTCGACGGGCAGGTGCCACCCGCCCATCGCTTCCACACCATTTACACTAATCATTGGGGTTGATCTCCCGCCCATGCAATCAAGAAGGATAAAGTTTTGCTCAACAAACTCATAGCTAAAGTCTTTGGTACCAGTAACGAACGCGCTATCAAGCGCATCATGCCGATCGTTCGCAGGATCAACGACTTCGACCCGTCCATCCAGGCCCTGTCGAACGAAGCCCTTCGCTCCAAAACCGCCGAATTCCGCCAGCGCATCGCCGCTGCCCTTGAAGGCATCGAAGATGCGGACGAGCGTATCGCCGCCGAAAAAGCCGCCCTCAACGACATTCTTCCCGAAGCCTTCGCCGTCGTCCGCGAAGCCGGCAAACGCGCCGTCAACATGCGTCACTTCGACGTCCAGATGATCGGCGGCATCGTCCTGCACTCCGGCAAGATCTCCGAGATGAAGACCGGCGAAGGAAAGACCCTCGTCGCCACCCTCCCCTGCTATCTCAACGCCCTCGCCGGCCACGGCGTCCACGTCGTCACCGTCAACGACTATCTCGCCAAACGCGACGCCGAGTGGATGGGCAAGATCTACGGCTTCTTGGGCCTCACCGTCGGGGTCATCGTCCACGATCTCGACGACCGGCAGCGCCGCGAAGCCTACGCCTCCGACATCACCTACGGCACCAACAATGAGTTCGGCTTCGACTACCTCCGCGACAACATGAAGTTCGAGCTCAAGGATCAGGTGCAGCGCGGCCACTACTACTGCATCGTCGACGAAGTCGACTCCATCCTCATCGACGAAGCCCGCACCCCCCTCATCATCTCCGGTCCCACCGACCAGACCACCGACAAGTACGCCCGCGTCAACATCATCATCCCCAAACTCGAAGAGGGCGAGCTCATCGAGACCCTCGATAACAAAACCTGGACCGGCGACTACGTCATCGACGAGAAAGCCCGGGCAGTCACCGTCACCGACGAGGGCTGGGAGAAGATCGAAAAGCTCCTCAGCATCGGCAACATCGCCGACCCAGAGAACTGGGACCTCAAGCATCACGTCGAAACCGCCATCAAGGCCCACTCCCTCTACAAACGCGACGTCGAGTACGTCGTCAAAGACGGCGAGGTCATCATCGTCGACGAGTTCACCGGTCGCCTCATGCCTGGCCGCCGCTGGTCCGACGGCCTGCATCAAGCAGTAGAAGCGAAGGAGGGGGTAGCCATCCGCAAGGAAGACCAGACCCTCGCCACCATCACCTTCCAGAACTACTTCCGCATGTACAAAAAACTCAGCGGCATGACCGGCACCGCCGAGACCGAAGCCGCCGAGTTCGACAAGATCTACAAGCTCGAGATCGTCGTCATCCCCACCAACCGCAAGATGCTCCGCCTCGAAAACCAGGACGTCGTCTACCGCACCGCGCAGGAAAAATACTTCGCCGTCGCCGATGAGATCGCCCGTCTCCACGCCGAAAAGCAGCCCGTCCTCGTCGGCACCACCAGCATTGAAAAATCCGAACTTCTTTCAGAGATCCTCAAACGCAAAGGCGTTCGCCACGTAGTCCTCAACGCCAAGTTCCACGAGAAGGAAGCCGAAATCGTAGCCCAGGCCGGTCGTCTCGGCATGGTCACGATCGCCACCAATATGGCCGGCCGCGGTACCGACATCCTCCTCGGCGGCAACTCCGAATTCATGGCCCGCCAGGACCTCGTCCGCAAACAGCAGGCCCGCGCCGTCTCCGCAGCCGAAGGCGCCATCTCTCCCGTCGCCGGTCCCGGCATGGTCCGCTTCTACTACACCGGCCAGGAGTTCGAAACCACCCAGGCCGCATGGGACGCCGCCATCGACGCTCACCAAAGCGCCGCCAAGGCCGAACACGACAACGTCATCCAAGCCGGCGGCCTCCACATCCTCGGCACCGAGCGTCACGAATCACGCCGCGTCGACAACCAGCTCCGCGGCCGCGCCGGCCGTCAGGGCGACCCCGGCTCCTCGCGCTTCTTCCTCTCGCTCGAAGACGACCTCATGCGCATCTTCGCTCGCGAGTGGGTCTCCACGCTTCTCCAGCGCCTCGGCATGGAAGAGGGCGTCCCCATCGAAAGCCGCATGATCTCCAAGCGCATCGAAGCCGCGCAAAAAGCCGTCGAATCGCAAAACTTCGAATCCCGCAAACACGTCCTCGAGTACGACGACGTCATGAACAAGCAGCGCGAAGCCGTCTATGGTCTGCGAAGGCAGTTGATGGAGGGAGTAGACCAGAAGCAGCTCATCACCGACGACTACCTCTCCACCATCCTCTCCAACATCCTCGACGAAAACGCCCCGGAAAAGGCTCACGCCGACGAGTGGAAGCTCGAACCACTCTTCACCCAGCTCTACGATCTCTTCGGGGCTCACCTCGAAAACGAGATCGACGCCACACAGCTCAATCGCCACGAGCTCGGCGAAGCCATCTTCGAAAAACTCCGCGCCCGCTACGACATCAAGGAGCAGATCCTCGGCGCCCCGCAGATGCGCTACCACGAGCGTATCGTCATGCTCTCCGTCCTCGACGGCCTCTGGAAGGATCACCTCCTGGCCATGGACCACCTCAAGGAGGGCATCGGCCTTCGCGGCTACGCGCAGCAAGACCCCCTCGTCGCCTACAAAAAAGAGTCCTTCGAGATGTTCGAAGGCATGATGCTCCGCTTCCAGGAGGACACTGCTCGCCATCTCTTCCGCATGCAGATCATCGGCCCCGACGGCACCCCCATCGAGTCCCCCGAACAGCTCGCTAACGCCCAGGCTCACGTCGCCGCAGCTCAAGCCCAGCAGGAACTCGCCACAAGCAATGTCGCCAACGCCCTGCCGTTCCCCACCCAAAGCGAAAGCGCACCGGCCCAGCAACCCGCGCCCGTCTCCAACCGCGCCCCCTCCACCACAATCGACGCTCTCGAGCGTGAGTTCCAGAAGAAAAAACAGAAGGAACTCGATCAGGCGCGCTCCGTCAGCTCCGCCACAGCCGACACAAACGGCAGCGCCCCTCGTCGCACCGGTGAAAAGATCGGTCGCAACGACCCGTGCTTCTGCGGCTCTGGCAAAAAATTCAAGAAATGCCACGGCGTCGAAGCTTAAAGCATCAAGAACACATTCGCGAGTCAGCTGGTTAGCAACAAAACCGGCAGGAGCTGACCAGCCGACTCGCCGCCCTCTACTTCTCCAGATCATCCAGCAACAGCTTCGCCTTCGTTGCCAGCGTCTTCGCGCCCTCAGCGTCTCCCGTCTTCAACGCATCCTGCGCGTCCTTCAAAAAATTCTTAACCTTGCTGATCTGCGCCTTCTCATCCTCAGACCGTTGCGATGACAGCGCATTCAACCGCTTCTCGCTGGAAGCAATCAGGTCGGCAGCTTCCTGCTTCGTCTGTGGATTTGCCTCTCCCCCTACAGTCAACGCGCCAATAGCGGTCTCCTCTGGCGGCGGCGCGACGCTCGCAACCTGGGCTGGCTCTGGCTCCGGTGCCTTCGGCGCTGGTTTTTTCTTCGGCCGTTTTGGCTTTGCGTTGGTCGCAACCGGCACAGGCGGCAGCTTCACCTGCGGCATCTCAACCATCGGCAGATCCGGCTCAGGAATATCTTCGAGCGCCACCGGCGACAGTACCTGCGGCACCGGCGCGACCTGCGGCTTATGCCGGCACCCCACCAGTCCCAACATCGGCCCAAAGCAGAGAATCGCGATTGCTAGCTCTCGCGTAATGTTGCGTATTCCGTTCAAACTCGCTCCCCTATTTCTTAATGACCCCTGCAGCAACAACCTTCCTTCCTTCGCCGCCAACGCCTGCCGCAATCGGCAGCCGGAACGTAAACACTGTCCCGCGCTCCGATGAACTCGCGTCTGCATTCGACCGCACATCCATGGCTCCGCCGTGCAGCTGCAGAATACGATACGTCATCGCCAATCCGATGCCGCTTCCCTTAGGCTTTGTCGTGAAGTACAACTCGAAGATACGCGGTAACAGCTCCGGCGGTATACCCTCTCCTTCATCCATCACCTCGACGACGGCAAACTGGTGCTCCCGCCGCATCCTCACCAGCATCGCCCCTCCACCCGGCATCGCCTGCATCCCATTCAGCAGCAAGTTCAGCACCGCCTGCTGCATCAGCTCCGCGTCCGCCCTCACCATCATCGGCTCATGCGGAGCGTCAACCGACACCTGCACGCCATTCTCCTCCATCTCCGCAGCCGTCAGCTCCATCACCACGCCAACCACCTGGCGCAGATCATGTTCCCTCAGGTGCAGCTCCATCGGACGCGAGAAGTCCGCAAGTGTTTGCACAACCCGGTCCAGCCGTTGCATCTCGCCTGCCAGGATATCCACATGCCTCTGCGCTCCGGGAAACACCTCGGCCCCGCCCGAAGTCAACTTCCCGCGCAGCAACTCAAGGTGCACCACCATCGCATTGATCGGGTTCTTCACCTCATGCCCAACACCGGCCGTCAACTTTCCAATAGCCGCCAGCCGGCGCGACACCTCCAGCTCCTGTCCCAACTGCGCCGCAGACTCCATATCGCGCAGCGTCAGCAACGTTCCCATATTGCTGCCGCCCAACCCATCGTCAATCCTGTCGAGCGAAATCTGCACCTGCCGCCCATCCTCCAGCGTCACGCTCTGAGCACTCACCTGGCCGCCATCGGCAAACGCCTCCAATACAGCCGCGCCCAGCGCACTCTCCGGCGCAAATATCTCCTCCAGCCGCTTCCCCACCATCTCTTCATGGCCTTCGTCCGTAGGAGTCGTCAAAAAATAAGCGACCGCATCCGACACCATCACCGCACGCAGATCAGCCGTAAACAGCAGCACTCCATCCCGCAGCGTATCCAGCATCTGGTTCAAATTCGCCTGCAGCGCCGTGTAGCCGGCCTCCTGCGAACGCATCTGCTCGCCCAGCCGGTCAATCGTCTTCGTCACCCTCACCACCGCATCGCTCCCCACGCCGCCGCCCAGCAGGCCTCCAGTCGAAACCTCGCTCTCCACCAGCTCCCCTCCGCCCACGCGGGTCAGGCTCTGCAGCCGCTTACTGATCGCCTCCATCGGACGCAGCGCCAGGTTCGCCAGCAACCCCGCGCACACCATCGCCGCCAGCGCCGACGCCAGTGCAAAGAACAACGCCGCCTTCAACCAGGGCTCATACGAGTTCTTCAAAAATGTCGACCGCACTCCCATATGGGCAACCAGGAACGGCTTACCATTCCGATCGAGCGCCAGCGAGATGTCCAGCACCCGCGGCCTGCCAAACACCACCCGCATCTGCCGAGCCACGTTTCCATTCTGCACACTCGCCAGGCTGAAGCGAAACGGTGTCGGCTGATTGATCGCATCCGGATCAGTGCTCACCAGCGTCATCCCATGCGCGTCCGTCACACTCACGTCCTGCACCGTAGGCGAGTAGCGCACAATCGCATTCATCACATCGGCCAACGGCTGATGGCTCTTGAGCGCACTGGCTACCGCATCATGCAGAGCCTCATCGCTTCTGTCCACCGGCGGGTTCGCTCGAAGTCCTTCTTCCACCGCCTGCCGTGTCATCAGATAAACCTGGCGCGTCAGCACATCGTTCGCCGCGGTCGTCTGCTCGATCCTCTGCCGCATCAACTCGCTCACAAACAGAGACGACAGTATCAGCACGATTGCAAACGTCAATCCCGTCGCCGACACTACCAATTTTGTCTTCAGCCGCATCGTTACTCCGTTACAGCAGCCGTATTCGAGTATTCCTTCAGCTTATTCTGCAGCGTCTTCGAACTGATCCCCAAAATCTCAGCAGCCTTCGTCTTGTTATTATGCGTCGCCACCAGCGTCTTCAAAATCAATTGCCGCTCTGCCTCATTCACCGTCGTGCCCACCTCCACACGCACGGTGTTTGACTCATCCAGATACCGCTGCAACTCGTCCGGCTGCACCGCCTGGCGCATACCCGAACTCGACCCTGGAGGCCGCGTCGGCTGCGGAGCAAACCCTGGCTCTCCAAAGTGCGGCGGCAGATGCTCCTCTCCAAGCATCCCCGACCCCGCCAGAATCACAGCCCGTTCCACCGTGTTCCGCAGCTCTCGCACATTACCTGGCCACTTGTACTCCTCCAGCCGTCTCATCAGCGAGTCCTTCAGTCCCGCCACCGTGCAGTGGTGTCGCGCATTCATATCGTCGATCATCTTTTCCGCAATCGCCGACACGTCCATCAAATGATCCCGCAGCGGCGGCATCTGAATATTGAAAACATTCAGCCGGTAGTAAAGATCTCCGCGCAGGTCCCCATCCGCCACCGCCTGCTCCGGATCTTTATTCGTCGCCGCCACTACCCTCACATCCACCGGCGTCTCAATCTTGCTTCCAAGTCGTCGCAACCGGCGATCCTCCAGCACCCTCAGCAGCTTCGCCTGCGTTGCCATCGGCATCTCGCCAATCTCGTCCAGCAAAAGCGTTCCTTCTTCCGCCAGTTCGAAACACCCGGCCCGCCGCTCCAGCGCACCTGTAAACGCGCCCTTCTCATGGCCGAAGATCTCGCTCTCAATCAGCGTCTCTGGAATCGCCGCACAGTTCACCGCGACAAACGGCTTCAGCCTCCGCGCACTCAAATCATGCAGAGCCCGCGCCACCAACTCCTTCCCCGTCCCACTCTCTCCGGTCACCAGCACCGACACATTCGACGGTGCCACGCGTTCAATCAGCGTAAAAACGTCCTTCATCTGCGGCGACGAGCCTACCAGTTCGCCCAGCACGCCCGTGTCTCTCAGCTGCCGCCTGGTTACCTCGAGCTCAACATCGGCCTCCCGCTGCCTGCTCGCATTATGCAGTATCGTCTTCAGCCGAACTGGATCGACAGGCTTCGGAATGTAGTCGTACGCCCCCATCCGCATCGCCTCCACGGCCGACTCGATCGATCCCTGCGCCGTCAGCATCACCACCGCAATCCGTTGCGGCAGTTCGCCAATGCGGTTCAGCAGCTCCATCCCATCCATCCGCGGCATCTTCAGGTCGGTCACAATAATCGCCGGAGCCCACGCGATGGCCTTCTCCAGACCCTCCATGCCATCAGCCGCAGACTCTGCCCTGTAGCCCCAGCTCTCGATCAGCTCCGTCAGGCCGCTGCGCGCATGCACCTCATCTTCAACAATCAGAACCTTCTCCAAAACAGTCTCCAAACCGGTCACCATCCCTGTTCACGAAGAAACCAGCGCGAACGTATAAGATGCGAGCCCAATCATCACAACCACCGAAAGGCTATCCAGCTCAACCCTAGTCTCTAGCCCATCTCTAAGGATATCCTTGAATTCATGCTAGAACCCGAAATCTCAATCGAAGCCTTCTCCAAACTGCGCCAACAGCCCAACGCCCCCCTCTTATTAGACGTTCGGGAGCCCTGGGAGCACGAGACCGCCAGCCTCCCCAACTCGCTTCTCATGCCCATGGGCGAAGTCACCTCCCGCGCCCACACCGAGCTCGACCCCGATGCCCCCATCGTCGTCCTGTGCCACCACGGAGCCCGTTCCCTCAACGTAACCATGTGGTTACGCGATCAGGGCTTCACCCACGCCCAGTCCCTCTCAGGCGGCATCGACGCCTGGTCCCGCGCCATCGACCCCGAAATCCCCCGCTATTGAGGCCTCAGCCTCTCAAAACATAAACCCAGGGCGAAGACTGCCGAACTCCGTCAGTCTTCGCCAACTTAGATTGCCGACGCCACAGACCCACCTCACTGTGGCGTCGAAGGCAGTACCGGAAGCGGCTGTGACGGAGGCGCCAGCAGCGGCTGCTCCGGAGGCTCCTGAATCCGCTGCTCCGCCTGCATCTCCTGCTCCGCCCGCACGTCCTCGTCGATCTGTTTATCCAACTCCTGCTGCTGCCGCTGCGACGCCTCCTGCTGCTCCTGCAGCAAGCTCGCATCCTGCATTCTCTGCACATCAATCTGTGACACAGGAGCATACGTCGGCTGAATCTGAGCCACCTGCGCCTCCGCCGGCCGCACACTCCGGGTATGCACAAAACCCTCATCCACGTTTTTAACCGGCAAAGGATCCGTCGAAAAGTCAGGGACCGTGCTCACTCCTTGAGAACTACGAACGACCTGCTGCACCGGAGCCGCTACCGCCTGTCTCCTGTTCCCCAGCGCCATCACTGCCGCCAACGCAAGAACAACTCCAAAAAGCCATACCGTAATAGTCTTTCGCATAGCGAAAACCTCATTGCATTGGATGCAACTGCCAGGCAATCGCATCTACAAAACACGCAACAACCTCACCTCCCGCGCACCTATCCTGAGCCATGTAGACAACCAAATTTACACAAACAAAAAGCTTTTATGGCCTAATCGTTCATGCTCAGTTTTGCTCTCTCTGGCTCCCTGCGCCGCCTCTTCGCCATCGCCATCCTCGTCACCTCTACAAAAACGCACTCCGCAAGAAAAACTACGGCTTCTAAAGCAGTCTCACCCTACTTCGCCCGAGGATGCGTCTCGTCATACACCTTCTGCACCTGACCAACCGTCAACTGCGTATACCGCTGCGTAGTCGACAACCGCTCATGCCCCAGCATCTCCTGAATCGCCCGCAGATCCGCGCCCTCCTCCAGCATATGCGTCCCAAACGCATGCCGTAGCGTATGCGGATGCACATCCGCCGCCAGCCCTCGCGACAGCGCAATCGCCTTCACAATCCGTCCCACACTTCGCGTCGTCAATCGGCAGTCACCACGCATCCCCATATTCATCACCAGCGGCCCATCCTGCACCAAACCCGCTCTACCAGCAGCTAAAAGCTTCGCCTCCCGCAAAGGCAGATAAGCCTTCAGCGCCACCGCCGCCTCATCCCCCAGCGGAACCAGCCGCTCCTTCCTTCCCTTACCGCGCACCAGCACCGCATCATCCCGCCACTTCACACTCCCCATATCCAACCCCACCAGCTCCGAGTTCCGAATCCCACACCCATACAACAACTCAAAGATCACGCGGTCCCGCTCCGGCCAAGCCGAAGCCTCCGAATCGCCATCGCCGTCCGGGTGCCCCATCCTTCGCGCACCTTGCGAAGGGTGCGAGAGCACACTGCCCACCTCGTCGCCTCTCTTCTCACCCGAACTCTCCAGCGAATTCAAAACCCGATTCACCTCTTCCATACTCGGCACCCGAGGCAGATGTTTCGGCAGCTTCGGAGTACTCACCAGCAGCGCAGGATTCTGCGCGACCTTCCCCTCCTTCGCCAGCCACTTGAACCAGCTCCGCACCGCCGCCAGCGCCCGCGCCGCACTAGCCTTCGTCAACCCCCGCTCATACAACAACCCCAGATAAGCCCGAATATGCAGATGCTCCACCTGCTTCACACGCGCGCCATCGCCAAGCGTCTCCCGCAGATAGTCCGCAAAGCTCCGGACCTCCCGCGCATAAGCCCGCACCGTATGCTCCGAAGCACCACGCTCATTCGCAAGCATCGCCAGAAACCCCTTGGCCAACTTGTCGATCTCACCCACGCTGTCCCGCATCACAAGACCCTCAAACAATCCACAAAGATCGGACTACTCTTATCGGTTTTTTATCCCACGTATCACCGTTCCGCCGTTGCCCGTCTCTTCCCTCGCGGATGATGCTCCCGATGCACCCTCTTCAAATGTCCCAGCGCCACATGCGTATAAACCTGCGTCGTAGCAATATCCGCATGACCCAGCAAAGTCTGCACACTCCTCAAGTCCGCGCCATGTTCAACCATATGCGTCGCGCAGCTATGCCGCAGCATATGCGGACTAGCCTTCGACCCCGAAGCCGTCGCCCCGCGCACCATCTCCCAAACCCACTGCCGCGTCAGCGGATTGCCCCGCACACTCAAAAACAGCGCCCGCTGCAATGATCCAGCCCGCTGCAAAGAGTTTCCAGCTCCAACCAGCCCCACGCGCCCCATCACCAAATAACGCTCCAACGCCTCCACTGCACTCCGCCCCAGCGGAACAATCCGTTCCTTATCGCCCTTCCCTCTCACCTGCGCCCGAGCCTGGTCCAGATGCACATCCTCCACCCGCAACGCGACAATCTCCCCCACCCGCAGCCCACCCGCATACAGCAGCTCCAAAATCGCATGATCCCGCAGCGCCAAACCATCCGCGTCCGCACTCCTCGCCGCGGCACCACTCTTCTCCAGCATCTCCGCCACTTCACCCTCAGCCAGCGACTTCGGCAGCACCTTCCAGCTCGCCGGCGTCTCCACATTCACCGTCGGATCATGCGCAATCCGCTTATCCATCAGCAGCCAGCGATAAAACCCACGCAGACAACTCAGCTTCCGCGCAATCGACCGCGACTCCACCGCATGCCCTCGCAGCCCTTCCATAAACCCGCTCACATCACTCTGCGCCGCACCCACCAGCAACCCATCGCGCCCCTCAACATGCTCGGCAAACTGCTCCAGGTCCCGCCGATACGCCTCGCAACTCGCCGGCCTCAGCCCTTTCTCCACCCGCAGGTACGCCACAAACTCCCGCACCACGCGTGCGTTCCCGTTCCCCTGGCCCTTGTCGTACATAGACCTCGATTATCCCGCGACCGGCGAGCCTCAAAACACGCAAGCCAAAAATGAACCCACAAAGCCAGCACCAAGCCCGTCACTTGCCAACCCACACCACAAAAAGGGAGTCAGCACAAAAATCCCCAAGCCACCCCGAAGGGGTATACAAGTCACGCAAAGTGACTCCCCGCCCGCGCAGGGCGCACTTCCCCGTCATTGCCTGTAAACTTGTACCAGTCATGTTTGAAAACCTAAGCGACAAACTCCAGCGCTCCTTCAAGACCCTCCGCGGCCAGGGCACCCTCTCCGACGAAAACGTCTCCGACGCCCTCCGCGAGATTCGCCTCGCCCTCCTCGAGTCCGACGTTAACCTCACCGTCGTCACCGACCTCATGGAGCACATCCGCGCCCGCGCCATCGGCGAACGCGTCGCCACCGCCCTCTCCCCCTCCGAGCAGATCGTCAAAATCGTCCACGACGAACTCATCAACGTGCTCGGCAAAGACACCGCCCGCTTCCAAAAAAGTTCTCAGCCGCCGTCAGTCATCCTCATGGCTGGCCTGCAAGGTTCAGGCAAAACGACGACGAGTGGAAAACTAGCCCAGTGGTTAAAAAAGCCGGCCACCGCCCCATGCTCGTCTCGGTAGACGTCTACCGTCCCGCCGCCCGCGAGCAGTTAAAAGTCGTAGCCACCAGCATCGGCGCGCAACTCTACGAAGGCAAACTGACAGAAGAAAAACCCGGCACCGAAGCCGTCCTTCGCCTGGCCAAAGAAGCCAAACGCGAAGCCGCCAACTATGGCTGCGACATGCTCATCGTCGACACCGCCGGCCGCAACCAGATCGACGCCTCTCTCATGGACGAGATGGCGCAGCTCAAAAAGCTCCTCAACCCCAGCGAGATCCTCTTCGTCGCCGACGCCATGACCGGCCAGGACGCCGTCAACTCCGCCAAGGCCTTCAACGATCTCCTCACCATCACCGGCGCCATCCTCACCAAGATGGACGGCGACGCCCGCGGCGGCGCTGCCCTCTCCATCCGCCACGTGACGGGAGCCCCAATAAAGTTCCTCGGCACCGGAGAAAAGCCCGACGCCTTCGAGCCCTTCCACCCCGACCGCATCGTCTCCCGCATCATGGGCCACGGCGACATCGCCACCCTCCTCGAACGCGCCGAATCCACCCTCGACCGCGGCAAAGCCGAGCAGTTCGCCAAAAAAGCCCTCTCCGGCGACGGCTTCTCGCTCGACGACTTCCGCGACCAGCTCCGTCAGATCAAAAAAATGGGCAGCATGAAGTCAATCCTAAAAATGCTCCCCTCCGTAGGCCCCTTCGCGGGCATGCAACAAGCCGTCGAAAACGTAGACGAAGGCCAATTCACCCGCGTCGAATCCATCATCAACTCGATGACGCAAAAAGAGCGCCTAGACCACGAGATCATCAACGGCAACCGCCGCAAGCGCATCGCCAAAGGCTCAGGCACATCAGTACAAGACGTCAACAACCTACTCCGCCAATACGCCCAGATGCGCAAGATGTTCAAATCGATGGGCTCAGGCGGCGGCATCAAAGCCCAGCAACGCATGATGTCCCAAATGCAAGGCCGCCAAAAATTCGGCCGATAGTTTTACTTCGGCGAGTCACGCTTCTGCTAGTTAAGCCTCACTCTTTACTAGCAGATTGCTCATTCGCGCTCGACGAAGTTGTTTGTCTTGCACGTATTGTCTTGGACCGCTGCCAGGTCCGGTGAACATTTTCAGTGGTAGCGCCGCGGACTCTGTCCTTGGTTGTGACAAAAGAACCACTCAAAATGTAAGTCGCCCCTGGCTGTTGATTCGGCTCAAGGCCAGAGAGATCATTAGTAGTGGTAAATGCCAGGCCATTGGTGCCCCAACGAATCATGTGCGTCGGTGAGCCAATGACGTTATTCATCGTGAGGGTACCGATCGGTGTGAAGTGGATGATGTCGAAGCTTTGGATCGTAAAGGTTGAAGTGCCAATAGAGCTCTCTGGCTGTCCAATGAAGAAAATAATGCCGTTTGCTCCATCCGGTACCGCTATCCCAGACGCATCAAATTCGCCCGCTTTGGCACCCGTAGATGGGTTGATGACGACGCCATCGTTGGTATAAATAAGGTTCGTGGTGGCATCGTAGTGAATTAGATCGCCAAATCCACCTGCCAGCCCTCCGTAATTAGTCACAGTGCCAAAACCACTAGCGGTCACTGGAATCGTATAAAAATTGAAGCCCGTATCTTCGTTATTCAACGCGAACATCTCGGTGCCGGTAGAGTTCCATTGGATCGAATCATAGAGGTTCCCTCCCGCTCCGGAGCAACCGGACTCAATGAACCCGCAAAGAGCGTTTGCGCGTGCCACAGCGTTGTCATAGATAGAAACGCCGCCCTCTTCCTCGGGACTTACTCCAGGTGTACCCAGAACCACTGCGACGGTGCCATCTGAAACAGGCGAAGCTTGAATGTCCATTGCCACATAAGAGCCCTCGAACGATGACGCCCCCAGAGCAATGTTGATATCAGGCGTCAGGCCAGGCAAAACAAAGCGCTGCATATTCGATGAGCCGTCTAGGCCGGCATACAAGTATTTGCTCGTAGAGGACACCGAAAGAAGATCAGGCTCGCTCCCAGCGAATACATTGGCACCAAGCGCTCCCGTCACAGGATTGAGCACCTGTATGCTGTTTCCATTCGAGCCGGTATCGCTTGGCAGTGAGAGATAGATGACCTGATTTACCGCATCCCAGACAAGATCATTAGCAGCCAGATTGATAACCGTCTGACCTATCGACCCCACTGCATTGATCACAAAGCTGACATTACCCGACGTACCGCCGCCAGGGGCTGGGTTGACGACCGCGATCTGTGCGCTTCCAGCTGTCTGAAGGTCCGATATTGGAATCTGCGCAGTGATCGTCGTGGTGGATTGATAGGTAGAGGTCAGAGTCTGACCATTCCATGTGGCGCTTGAGGCTGTGACGAAGTTCGCCCCGCTAAGGGTAATAGTCGTCGCCGCTGCGCCAGCCTGCGCTGAGGCCGGGCTAATAGAGTTAAGCACCGGAATCGGGTTTGGTGTGAGATTCCCCGAAACACTGAAGGGAAGAGCATTCGAGACTGATCCACCAGAGTTCTGAGGATTTGTAACACTGACCTGAACGGTTGCTGGTGTCACCAAATCAGAGTTGCTTAGGTTTGTCTGGAGACTGGTTGAAGACACATAAAGCGTTGCGCGCTCGGCTCCATTCCAGGTGATCTCCGAACCCGGAATAAAGTTCGATCCCGTGACAGTAAGCGTTGTACCTGGACTACCGGCCGCGATCGAAGCGGGGGAGATTGAGGAAAGAGTCAGGGGTTGAGATGCTGCAGAGCCCGTGCCTGAGTTAGTTGTCGCATTGCCACCACATCCGACGGTCAATACTGGCAAGGAAACAGCGGTTACGAGCAGTGACGTAATCCAAGCTTGACGCACAACGTTCTTGACTTTAATAGGGGCCTCTGGATCGTCTTTGGATATAGGCAAGGCGATCACTAGGTTTTTCTACAGAGGATCAGTAGCCGAGTCAAGAAAAATACTATATGGATTTCTTCATAAAGTCGGTGTCGCAAATCTGCGAAGAATAGGCCGCGACGGCGGGTGGCCCACACATCAAATCAAACCGATACTGTGGGTGGCGGGTGGCCCACATCTGAAAACCCTCCACAAACTTGGGTGCCCCATATCTCGATTTTGAGATGTGGGCATTCGCGCGAAGCACGAACCGTCTTTCTTCCAGACTCCCGCAGCCTACGATCCCTGAGCCAGGAAACTTGACAAAAACCACCCGCAAAAACGGGGGGACAGCAAACACTGAGCACTAAAGTCCGCTAAACCAAACCCGAAGTCCAGACCTAAAGTCTTTCGTTCTTAGACTTTGACACACTTTCGGTAGGGTGGGGGAATCCCAGCCCGGTTGGAGTGTCGCGCCCGGGCAGGTGTAGTTCAACGCTTCTGGTAAGAGTGGAAGATGTAGTCCTTAGCCTTTACGACCGTATGGCACGTGTTTCCGCAGTCTGAAAGACTTGTGGGGTCGGCCGCGAAGGTGTCTGAGGGGGCATCGTAGTTCAATACCGCATATCCCCATCCGCCACTCTTCGGAAATCTCTTGCTGTCCTTTTCCATGAAGAAAGCCTGCGTAAAGATGTCCGGCACATCCACGGCAAACTGAGCCTCTGTGCTCTTCTTCGGCTTCCACTGCAGCTTCGCGATCTTGGCACCCTCCGGAAAAGGCTTGCCATTACCCGGAAAACCCTCCTTATAAGCCTTAATCATCTCCGGATTGGCAACAATCACCTTCAGCACTTCATCAGTCCGCGCCGACGAAACCACGGACCAGTCCTCGTACCCCCTGAAATCGGAGAACGCAATTCCGCTCGGCGACTTCAGCGTGTACTTATCCTGACTATAAAAACCCGTAGAGGTGAGTACAGCGAACATCGCCGTGGCTATCGCAATCGTGAGTTTGCTCTTGCGTTTCATGGCTGATCCCTTCTTGACGAGGATTTCCATTGGCCCGCTGGATGCGGCAAAGCATATCCCACTCCCACTCCCGATTCATTGACAGCCGGCACTCCTGCCCGATTCACTTCATCTCCGCCATCGTCCCATCCGACCACATCGGCACCGGAACAAAGAAAGTCGTCACCGGCTCAGGCTCTGTCTGCGCAGAAAAAACCGGCGCGTCCTTAAGATTTGCTCCCCACTTCGCCGCATCCGTCGTCGGCTCAAAGAACATTAAATGCGGATGCCAGTGCCCAGCCGTGTCGTTCAGGTATCCCTGCTTCGACAGCATGTAGCACATCGACCCCGCTTCCGGCGCCCCAAACACCTTCTTCGCCACCGCCTCTTTCATCCGCACCTCCACCTGCTCCTTCGGCATCCCGGACAACACCAGCTCCGTCCGCTTCAAATACGCGGGCAATACCGACCGCGCCGCTGCAGCGTTGAAGCAGTGCGGCGCACGCATCTTAGGATTCCAGAATTGAGGATCGTCGAAGTTAGTCGCCCACGAGCGCTCCACCACACAAACAAAGCCGTTCGTCCCCTTCGCCCCAGTCTCGTAGCCCTTACTTCCCAACACCAGCACCTCCGCATCGCGGCTCACAGCCTCATTGGCTGCGCTGCGCGCCAGCGCAATCTCATCCGCCACACTCGCCTCGTGATACTGCGAGACAGGAGCCATCGCCGGATACGTAGCCTTCGCTCCCTGCGCCCACCCGGCCACGCCAAGAAAAACCACTCCAGACACAATCACTCCAACCATCCGATTCATCATCTGACCAGCCTCCTCAAAGAAATTCGTACCGCCATCATTCGTCATTACAAATGTGGACACCGTTCACATGGCAGCAATGTACCCGAACCATCTGTACACTGTCCACAAACAACGATGCCGAAGCCGAAGAAGACTCACACACCACCCGCACCTGCAAGAACCACCTTCCGTCACGGCGACCTCCACCGCACCCTTCTCTCCGCCGGGGTCGAGCTCGCCCGCAAAGGCGGCCCCACAGCCGTCATCCTGCGCGAAGCCACTCGCCGCGCCGGCGTCGCCCCCAACGCCGCCTACCGCCACTTCTCCAGCCACGCCGAGCTGCTCGCCGCCGTCCGCGCCCACGCCCTCTCCCAGCTCGCCCGCGCCATCGAAACCGAGATCGCCGCCATCCCCTCCCGTCGCCGCGGAGCCGCGCTCGCCCGCGCCCACCTCCGCGCCGTCGGCATCGGCTACCTCACCTTCGCGCTCCACCAGCCCGGCCTCTTCCGCACCGCCTTCTCAAACACCCAGCCCGTCGCCGGCGACTCCGACAAGGCCAAAACCGGCGCCAGCGGCCTCAACCCCTTCCAACTCCTCAGCCGCGCGCTCGACCTCATGGTCCTTCACCGCCTTCTCCCCCCGCGCCGCCGCGCCCACGCAGAGTACCTCGCCTGGTCCGCCGTCCACGGCCTCGCCTTTCTCGTCATCGACGGCCCCCTCCACACCGCATCACCCCGCGACATCGCAGCCCTCAGCGAACGCCTCATCCTCATGGTCGAAAAAGGTCTCTCACCCTGAATTACGGCAGGAGATCGGTCAGCCTCGACTGTCAAAACTACCCGTCGCTCTACGCCGACTCATCTGGTACCTCTATCCAGTATGATTTCGCCTCCGTCGAAGCTCGCCGCCACTCGCGCCCGCCTGCTTGGTCAAAGCCTCTGCCTCCTCCTCGCGACACACTGTCTCCCCTGCGCCCACGCCCAGACCGATCCCCTTCCCTCCTGGAACGACGTCTCCTCCAAACAATCCATCACCTCCTTCGTTGAGCGCGTAACGAAAGAGGGCGGTCCGGGCTTGGTCGCTCCGGAAGATCGAATCGCCACCTTCGACAACGACGGAACGCTCTGGACCGAGCAGCCCACGTACACCGAGCTCGCGTTTGCGCTCCAACAGATCGTCGCAATGGCCCCGAAGCATCCCGAGTGGAAGACGACCGAACCCTTCGCCGCTGTCCTCCATCACGATCAGAAGGCGCTCGCTGCGAGTGGAGCCGAAGGCATCATGAAGCTGTTTGTTGCAACCCACGCCGGCATGACGACGGAAGAATTTGAAAAGACCGTCTCAGACTGGCTCGACAAAGCCGAGCAACCGCGGTTTCACCGACTCTACACACAGTGCGTCTACCAGCCGATGCTCGAACTGCTCGCATACCTCCGCGCCAACGGATTCAAGCCCTACATCGTCTCTGGTGGCGAACAGGACTTCATGCGCCCGTTCACCGAAAAGGTCTACGGCATTCCGCCGGAGCAGGTCGTCGGCACACTCTTAAAACTCAATACGTGATGAAGAGCACTGGTCCAGTTCTCATGCGATTGCCCTCAGTTCTCTCCGTAGATGATGGCCCCGGAAAGCCGGAGAACACCGGACGTTTCATCGGCAAGAAACCGATCGCAGCCTTCGGCAACTCCGACGGCGATATTCAGATGCTCGAATGGACCAACTCAAACTCCAAACTCAACCTTGAGTTGCTAGTCCACCACACCGACGCCGAGCGGGAGTATGCCTACGACAAGACATCCTCGATGGGCCGTCTGGATAAAGGCCTCACCGAAGCGGCCGAAAAGCACTGGGTCGTCGTCGACATGAAGAATGACTGGAAGACCATCTTTCCCGCACAGTAACCGGAGCGATAGTCGTCACGAAAGAAGCCGCAGCGACGAAATCCTCACGCAAATCAAGGAAAAATAAACCTCTTCTCGCAAAACTCTGACGAAGAAGACGTCAACACCTCGGGTCAAAAAATCATGCGCAACCAAGGCAACCTTGTATCAAAACTAATTTTCTCGCGCTTGTAACAAAACCCGCATCACACCTTCATCTGGCGAATCTTCGCCGTACGGAGAAAACAAAAAATGCTTATTCTTCTGATCGTTCTGATTCTTGTGTTCGGCTTCGGCGGGTATCGTATGGGACCAGGGCTCGGCTACTACGGTGGCGGAGGACTTAGCCTCATCCTCACCATCGTCCTCATTCTCTTGTTGCTCAAAGTCATCTAGCTATCGAGCGCCGATGTCCCATTCTTCTCCACCAAAGAATGGGACATCCAGCGATCTGCGCTTCGATCTACCGCTTCGAAGACCCACCCATCAGCGATCCCAGCACTCCCCGAATCAACTGTCGCCCCACTGTACTTCCCATCGTCCGCGCCGCACTCTTCACCGCGGCCTGCAACACCGTATCCCCACGCCGCGAACCACCAGAGCCCAGCACCCCACCAAGCGACTCCATCCACCCACCACTCGAACTCTCTGCATCTCCACCTGCCGGAGATGTCGCCGTCGCTGCCCCCGAAGCCACAACCTTCCCCTTCAACTTCTCGTAAGCCGACTCGCGATCCACCACCGTCTCATACACTCCCGCCACCACCGAGCTCTTAAGAATCGCCGCTCTCTGCTCCGGCGTTATCGGCCCAATCTGGCTATGCGGAGGCAGTATCATCGCCCGCTCCACCATCGCCGGAATCCCCTTCTCATCCAGAAACGAAACCAGCGCCTCCCCAACACCCAACTGCGTAATCACCTCTTCCACATTCAACTTCGGATTCGCTCGGAACGTCTGCGCCGCCGCCTTCACTGACTTCTGATCCTTCGGCGAAAACGCCCGCAACGCATGCTGCACCCGATTCCCCAGCTGCCCCAGCACCGTATCCGGAACATCAATCGGATTCTGAGTCACAAAAAACACACCCACACCCTTCGACCGAATCAGCCGCACCACCTGCTCAATCCGGTTCTGCAAAACCGAAGGCAGATCGTTAAACAAAAGATGCGCCTCATCAAAGAAGAACACCAGCTTCGGCTTCTCTTGGTCGCCCACCTCCGGCAGCTTCTCAAACAGCTCACTCATCAGCCACAGCAGAAACGTCGCATACAACTGTGGCGACCGCAGCAACTGATCCGCCGCCAGAATATTCACCACGCCATGTCCCTTCGCATCCACCTGCAGCAGGTCTTCGATATTCAGCGCCGGCTCACCGAAAAAAAGATCTCCGCCCTGCTGCTGCAGCGCAACCAACCCACGCTGAATCGCGCCAATACTCGCCGCAGAGATATTCCCATACTGCGTCTGATACTCCTTCGAGCTATCCCCCACATGCTGTAACATCGCCTGCATATCTTTCATATCCAGCAGCAGCAACCCGTTGTCATCCGCAATCTTGAACACCAGCGTCAACACACCCGCCTGCGTATCGTTCAGATTCAAAATCCTGCTCAGCAGCAGCGGCCCCATCTCGCTCACCGTCGCCCGCACCGGATGCCCCTGCTTCCCAAACACATCCCAAAACACCACCGGACATCCCGCAAAGCTCCACTCACTCAGCCCCAGCGCCTTCACCCGCGCATCGAACTTCGCCGAACTCACACCCGCCTGCGAGATCCCCGACAAATCTCCCTTCACATCCGCCGCAAACACCGGCACCCCGATCGAGCTCAACGCCTCCGCCATCACCTGCAGCGTAACCGTCTTGCCCGTGCCCGTAGCCCCCGCCACCAGCCCATGCCGATTCGACATCCCCGGCAGCAAATACAACTCCTCCGCACCCTTCGCAATCATCGGCATCTCAATCATCGATCAATCGCCTCCGTTTCCCTGAAGACTACACGACCCGCCTCGCAACGTCCTTCACCATCCGCACCACCTCAATCGCCTCTTCACCACCCACCGGAACCTTCCTGCGTTCAATCTCCCGATACCCCTTCAACGCATACAGCTCTACTCCGGTCAACGTACTCCCCATCTCAAACCGCATAAAACCCGCCGCCACAGCCGCGTTCTCTGCAGTCTCCAGAATCAAACTCCCCAACCCCATCCGTGCAAACTTCGGATGCACAAAGATCGCTCGAATCTTCGCCGCATCCACCGCAGCATCGAGCCTCTCCGGCGCAATCGCCTCCACCTGATGATCCCCGCCATACAGCGTCCTGCGAAAGCTCCACCCACCACACCCGGCCAGTTCGCCACCCTCAGCAATCGCCACAAAATAAGTCCCATCGACAACCAGCTGGCTATCCACCGTAAAGACCGTCGCCAGCGCGCCTTCAATCTGCGCCGCACGTATAGTCCTTCGCCTGCAGCTCACGCACCGAGGCGTCGATCACCTCACGAATCCCCGGCACATCCTCCATCGTCGCAACGCGCAGACGAAAGCTCCCCATCCCCGCAGTATAGAAGCCGCACACTCACTCTTGTTCGACGAAGAAATCGCCTCCAACACCTTGTCCGGCCTGCTCGCTTCGTACTAGACTCCTCAAAATGAAGATAACTTTCCCCCGCACCCTCAGCCTTCTCGCCGCTGTCTTACTCGCTCCCCTCACCACCGCATCGCTCCACGCGCAAGACTGGGCCAAAGCCCGTCTCGACGCCTCCCCCCGCCATCACGAGTACGTCCCCCTCAAACACGGTGACCGCACCGTTCAGGCCTTCGTCGTCTATCCCGAAGTCAAAACCAAAGCCCCCGTCGTCATCCTCATCCACGAGATCTTCGGCCTCAGCGACTGGGCCAAGGAGATGGCCGACGAGCTCGCCGCGCAAGGCTTCATCGTCATCGCACCCGATCTCCTCACCGGCTTCGGCCCCAACAACGGCGGCTCCGACGCCTTCCCAAATCAGGATGCTGCCATCAAAGCCGTCTCCGGCCTCGACGCAGCCGTCGTCAACGCCGACCTCGACGCCGCAGCCGACTATGCCAAAACGATCCCCGCAGCCAACGGAAAGATCGCCGTCACAGGCTTCTGCTGGGGAGGAGGCAAGTCCTTCGCCTTCGCCGCACATCGCAAAGATCTCTCCGCCGCCTTCGTCTTCTACGGCCCCGGCCCGTCCGACGTAACCACCGTCACCGCTCCGGTCTACGGCTTCTACGCCGGCAACGACGCCCGCATCGGCGCCACCATCCCCGCCACCACCGAAGCCATGAAGGCGGCTGGCAAAAAATATGAGCCCGTCACCTACGATGGCGCCGGCCACGGCTTCATGCGCGCCGGCGAAGCGCCCGACGCCTCACCCGCCAACAAAGCCGCCCGCGATCAAGGCTTCGCCCGCATGGTCACTCTCGTCAAAGAGATGAAGAGCTCACCCACGGCCAGCAATCCAACCCACAACAAGACCGTAGCCTCCAAAAAACCGGCAACACCAGCCATCCAATGCCACGACCCGAACATGCAGTCAGCCGGCTCCCTGTAGCAACCAGCAAGCCAGCGGGTCTTTCGCCACTACCTCCGATTCGCACCCAATCGGAGGTAGTGGCTTAGTTTGACGCGATTACCTTCCGCTTACCCATCACTCGTGCGTTACTCCCATCACCGTCCCATAAGCCGACATCTCGGTACTTATCAGGAAGTTATGTCTGCCAGCTCGCCCTCGCTATAGAGTTTGCCTGCGCGAACACCAACAGATTGCGAAGCATCGTGCCTGCGCTTTATGAGTGCCCACGCTGGATCGCCTTCCGCAGTCATTATGGAGAGTAGGTGTAGGCCGTTTGTCAGTCCGAGATCAAGTTCGGGAAGGCGTCCAACAAGCTGAATAGATGCAACAGCTCTATTCTGAAGACGAGCAAATGCTCGGGGCCAGCGTTCGCCGTCACTCCAACTCCCGCACCAGATACGTCGCTTTCCCTCGATTCGCCAACTCCACTCAATCATCAGAGTCCATTCTCCGCGTGGACTTCCTGGTTGACCATCTCGCTTTCGAGTGGAATGTAGCTTTCCAAATTCGACGAAAATTGCGGATCCATAGCCTTGCCACACTCGGCTGACAGGAAGACCAATCAGGCTGTCTGTGAAGCTTACAAACTCTGCTACCGACACTTCAGTCTTTGTTCTCACATCCGAAGTGTAGCGTACGAATATCGACAGGCCGAGCCAGACCATCACCTGCTGATAACTCCTGATAAACGCCGTTCTCGTCAAAGGTCGAAGCAGTAGCGATAAGCTGACTTCTCGTTACCAATCTCTGAGCATCGACGGAATACCTCTGCGATCTGTGCGCGGGCGCTGAGGTTCCAAGGTCGGGTCAGCTACTCGGCGAACCAAAGGAAGAAGGATCTCTGGTCCGCCGAGTAATCTGCGGTTACGATTTTATGAATTCAAGAAGATCGGCATTGATTTGGTCTGCATGGGTAGTCGGCATCCCGTGCGGCAGGCCCTGATAGACCTTCAACGTACCGTTCTGCAGAAGCTTGGCAGCCAGCGGGCCTGCGTCCGCGAATGGCACAATCTGGTCGTCCTCGCTATGCATCACCAACACCGGAACCGTGATCTTCTTGAGGTCTTCGGTCAGGTCGGTCTCCGACAAGGCTTTGATGCAGTCATATTGGGCCTTGGTTCCACCCATCATTCCCTGACGCCACCAGTTGTCGATCACACCTTGCGAGACCTTCGCACCAGGACGGTTGAATCCGTAGAAAGGCCCTTCGGGAACATCGCGGTAGAACTGCGCCCGGTTCGCCATGCCCGCGCGAAAGCCGTCGAAGAACTCCAGCGGTAGCCCGCCCGGATTCGACGCCGACTTGATCATGACTGGAGTAATGGAGCTGATCAACGCCGCCTTGGCCACACGGCCGTCGCCACCATACCGTGCTACATAGCGCGCTACTTCGCCGCCTCCGGTCGAGTGGCCCACATGGATCGCGCCTTTCAGGTTGAGATGCTCCACCAGCGCTGCGCTGTCCGCCGCATAGGTGTCCATGTCGTTACCCAGATCGGTCTGCGTTGACCGGCCATGCCCGCGTCGGTCATGCGCAATCACTCGGTATCCCCGCAACAGGAAGAACAGCATCTGATTGTCCCAATCGTCCGCGCTGAGCGGCCAGCCGTGGTGAAACATGATCGGCTGCCCTGTTCCCCAATCCTTGTAATAGATCTCCGTGCCGTCCTTCACTGTAATGCTGCTCATGAGCCATTCTCCCGTCGGGTTGTAGGGTTTTTTTTCGTGAACTGCCGGATATGTGAGTCTTTACCGCCGCAATGGTCAAGGCGGGGTGGGTAGACCATAGCATGAGCCGATGAACCTGGTTTGGATCGATCCGATCTTCGGTTCTGTCCTGTGAAACGCGCTTGTGAGAACTCAGAACCCTTGACACGACCGATATAATTAACTCAGCCATCAACCAGTCCGGCTTAGGCCGGACTGCAACATTTAACGCAGCAGTTTCCCAAGGGAAGTCCAAGGCTAAAGTCTCTCCTTCGAAGACTTTGCACACTTTCGCCGGGGGAGGGGGGGCCATGACCGCAAGTCCAATCCAGTCGCTGCAGGACCAGCTCGACCGCATCACCCAGAACACCCGAGCCCTCGTCCAGCCCGAGCGTCTCGCCATCTCCGAAAAGGCAACCGCAGACCTCTTCAACACCGGCATCGAGGACCGCATCCTCAAAGTCGGAGCCGAAGCCCCGGCCTTCATCCTCGAAAACGCCCTGACGCAAAAACCCATCAGCTCCACCGACCTCCTCGCCCTCGGCCCCGTCGTCGTCAACTTCTTCCGCGGACGTTGGGACCCCTACTGCGTCACCGAACTCGAAGCCTGGCGCGACCTCCAGGCCGACCTCCGCAAGCGCGGCGCACTCTTCGTCGCCATCTCCCCCCAGACCACGCGCCAGAATAGCTTCGCTCTCCAGCAGCATGGCCTCGACTACCCCTTGCTCACCGACCCAGGCGCCGCCATCGCAGAAAAATTCGGCATCGCCTACACCATCCCGCCAGAGCACCGCCGCTACTTCCAGTCCATCCTCGTCAACATCCCCTTCAACAACGCAGGCCTCAGCTACCACAACGCCACCGAAGCCAGTTGGCGTCTCCCCCTCCCCGCCGTCTTCCTCATCGACCGCAACAACACCATCGTCTTCGCCGAAGCTCATGCCGACTTCCGCGTCCGCCCCGAACCCGCCGACATCTTCGCCGCACTCAACCAGCTAAACTAGACCCATGATCGACGAAGCCACCTTCCGCCGCGAATCCGACCGAGCCCTCGAAGCCCTCAAACAATCCCTCATCGCAGCCGAGGACGACGACGGCACCTTCGAATTCGAAGACAACAACGGCGTCATGAACATCATCTTCGAGAACGGCTCCTCCAAATTCGTCATCACCCCCAACACTCCCATCCGCCAGATCTGGATCTCCGCCCAGGCCACCAGCTTCAAACTCGACTGGAACGAAGCGAACCACATCTTCACCCTCTCCAAAACCGGAGAAGACCTCAAGACCCTCACCCAGCGACTCCTTCGCGAACACCTCAGCGACCCCACCATCACGCTGTCTTAAATCCTTCATGACGAAGCTCTCCGTAGCCATCATCACGCTCAACGAAGAACCGAACCTGGCCCGAACTCTCTCCAGCGTCCAATTTGCCGACGAAATTATCATCGTCGACTCCGGCTCCACCGACCGAACCCTCGAAATCGCAGCCTCTTTCAACGCCACCATCTTCCACAAACCGTGGATGGGATTCGTAGCCCAGAAGAACTTCGCACTCGAGCAATGCTCCGGCGCCTGGATTCTCTCTCTCGAAGCCGACGAAGCCCTCACCCCTGAGCTTCAGTCCGAAATACGCACTCTCCTGGCAGACGTAGGCGAACCATCCGCCGATGCCTACCTCATCCGCCGCCGCAATCTCTTCCTGGGCCGCTGGATTCGCCACGGCGGCTACTATCCCGACGCCAAACTCCGCCTCTTCCGTCGCCATGCTGCCAACTTCGTCCCATCCGCCCGCTTCACTGACCGGCCCGTCAACGAAACCATCGCCCTCGACGGCACACTCGAAACCCTCAACCACGACATCATCCACCACGCCTACCCCACCATCGACAACTACGTAGACCACCTCAACCGCTACAGCACCCTCGGCGCTCAGACCGTCATCAACAACGGCTACACCGCTCCATCCACCCCCACCCTCATCTACGACGTCCTACTCAACCCTGCGTTTATCTTTTTTCAAAACTATCTTCTCCGTCTTGGCTTCCTCGACGGCCGTGAAGGTTTCCTCCTTCACCTCTACCACTCGTACTACACCAGCTGGCAGTATGCGAAAGCATGGCAAGCCGCTCGCAAGGAGTAGCACCTCAACACTGCAGCCTGTGCTAAAACAGACGCATGCCCAAGCATTTGGTTCTGGCCGTCCTTGCCCTCTCTACATTTGCATCCACCGCTCTACCCGCTCAAACCATCGCCACCAAAATCGCAGGCATGAAGCACATCGACGGCTACCTCCCTCTGGATTGGGACGCGAAGGCCGGCAAGCTCTACCTCGAAATCCCCCACCTCGACACCGACATCCTCTACACCCACTCCCTCCCCTACGGCACCGGCTCCAACGACCTCGGTCTCGACCGCGGCCAGATCTCTCAGGGAGAGATCGTCCGCTTCGAGCGCACCGGTCCAAAAGTTTTGTTGGTCGAACCCAATCAGCAATTCCGCTCCTCCTCCACTGATCCCGCCGAACGTCTCGCCGTCCGGCAGTCCTTCCCCGAATCCGTCCTATATGGTTTCAAAGTCGAAGCGGAAGATTCGAACGGAACAGTCCTCGTCGACGCCACGGACTTCTTCCTCCGCGATGCCCACGAAGTCGCACAAACCCTCTCCCTCCTCCAGCAAGGAACCTACAAAGTCGATCTCACCCGCTCCACCATTGATCTCGACGCCACCAAAGCCTTCCCCAAAAACACCGAAGCCGAGGCCATCCTTACCTTCACCACCGACGGCCCCGCTCGCGGCGAGTTCGTCCGCAACGTCACCCCCGACCCACACGCCCTCACCATCCACGAACACCAATCCTTCATCGAACTCCCTGGCCCCGGCTACACTCCACGCCACTTCGATCCACGCGCCGGCTACTTCCCCACCTCATACCGAGACTATGCGGCACCATTAGGTGCCAGCTTGGATCAGCAATTCATCATCCGTCACCGCCTCATCAAAAAAGATCCCACCTGCAAAACAAACTGCGAAGCCGTCACTCCCATCCAGTATTACGTCGACAACGGCGCCGCCGAACCCATCCGCTCCGCTCTTCTCGAAGGCGCACGCTGGTGGGATCAGGCATTCCAGGCTGCCGGCTGGGCCAAAGGCACCTTCAAGGTCGACATCCTGCCCGCAGGTGCCGACCCCATGGACGTCCGCTACAACATGATCCAGTGGGTTCATCGCTACACCCGCGGCTGGAGCTACGGTGCTGCAGTCTCTGATCCTCGCACCGGCGAAATCATCAAAGGCAACGTCACCCTCGGCTCCCTTCGCTCCCGCCAGGACTACCTCATCAGCGAAGCTCTCCTCAGCCCCTACATGGACGGCAAGCCTCTGCCACCCGCCAGCGATCCCATGCTCGCCCTCGTCCTTGCTCGCACTCGTCAACTCGCCGCACACGAAACCGGCCACACCCTCGGCCTCGCGCACAACTTCGCCGCCACCTCCGAAGCCAAAACACCGGAGCAGTCCATCTCCGTCATGGACTACCCGCACCCATGGATCACGCTCAACAAAGACGGCATCCCCAACCTCGCTCGCGCCTACCCAGACAGCATCGGTGAATGGGACAAGGTCGCCATCGACTACGGCTATCGCGAATTCGATAAAGCGTCGAAGCTCACCGAAGACCCCGCCGCACTTAACGCCATCCTCGACGCATCCGACAAGCGCGGTCTCTTCTTCATCACCGACGAAGACTCCCGCCCGCTCGGCAGTGCCCATCCCCACGCGCATCTCTGGGACAACGGCCCCGACCCCGCAGACGAACTTAACCGAGTCATGACCATCCGCTCCGCTGCGCTCAAACGCTTCGGCGAAGACGCGATCAAAACCGGAACTCCGTTCGCACAACTCGAAGACACGCTCGTTCCCCTCTATCTCTTCGAGCGCTACCAGACCGAAGCCGCATCCAAAGAGATCGCCGGCCTCGACTATCGTTACGCCATCCGCGGCGACGGCCAGCTCATCACAAAGATCGTCTCCCCCGAGGACCAGCGCAAAGCTCTCACCGCCGTCCTCAAAACCCTCTCCCCCGACACCCTCACCCTTCCCGAATCTCTTCTGCAAATCCTTCCGCCCCGCCCGCCAGGCCTCGAACGCACCCGCGAATCCTTCCCCTCGCACACCGGGCTCACCTTCGACCCCATCGCAACCGCCGAGTCCTCCGCCGACCTCACCCTCGCGCTTCTCTTCAACCCGCAGCGAGCCTCTCGCCTCGTTGAATACCACGCCCGCGATCCGAAGGAGCCCTCTCTTACCGAGGTCATCGACGACACGCTGAACTCAGCCGACACGCCTCAATCCACCACCGACCTCGCCGTCACCGTCAAGCATGCTGTAAACGATCGCATCCTCGAAGCGCTACTCGCTCTGGCCTCCAATCCACTAGCCTCAGCCGAAGCTCGCGCCATCGCTCGCGACCGCCTTCTCGCGCTAAAATCTCGCCTCTCCACGCCACCGTCCAACGCCGCTGATGCCCCAATCTACGCCGCAGCCGTGGCCCGCATCGCAGAGTGGGAGCGCGACCCCGCAAAATTCGTCCCCGCAAAAACAATCGAGGCCCCACCCGGCATGCCCATCGGAGACGAAGAAAACTTCTAATCCCTGCGTTGGCCGTTATCAACTTCGCAAAGAACAATCGGTGAGCCTGCACACGATCGATAGCCATTCCCTAAGGCTATACTCGTTATTCATGCCCCGTCATCGGCGCAAAGGCCCCATCAGTTTCGGCGCAATACTCTCGATGATTTGCGCCTTCTCCGCCGCTTTCTCCCAAACGAAGAAACCTCCGGCAACTACTGACGATCCCTACATCCTCAACATCACCGTCGACGAGGTAAGCCTCACCTTCCACGCCGCCGACTTTCACGGCATTCCAATCGACGATCTCAAACTCAACGATCTTTGTATCCTCGACAACGGGAAGCCGCCTCGCCAAGTCGTCGCCTTTGAAGCGCATCAAAATCTCCCTGTCCGTTTCGGCGTCCTCATGGACACCAGTAGATCGATGCTCGAATATCTCAGTCGCAACCAGTCGATAGCGAACGAATACGTCACTCAGCTGCTCCATAAACAGACCGACAGCGCATTCATCATGCGCTTCGACTCCGAGTCTAAAGTCATGCAAAGCTGGACCGCGGATAACAACGCCCTCACAGTGAGTCTTCGCAACGTTGCAGCCGACCATGCAAGCCGTCTGGGAGGCACAGTTCTCTTCGACTCCATCTACAAAGCTTGCCGCGACCAATTCGGAACTGCGAACCCGCTCGCCGGTAATTTCATCCTCCTCTTCACCGACGGCATCGATAACGCCAGCCACGCCCGCATCGAAGATGACATCGACATCTGCCAGAAGGCCAACACGGCAATCTACGTCTTCAGCGTCGAACCCAAATCCATCTTCTCCGCCGGACAGAAGACTCTCACCGAACTCGCGATCAAAAGCGGGGGGACCATCTTCTTCGATCAAACCCGCGAAACCATCTGGAACGACCTCCGCATCATCGACCGAAATCTCCGCAGCCAATACCGCGTCGTCTACAAACCACGCTACTTCAAGCGAGACGGATCGTTCCACCGCATCAAACTCGACAGCCCAACGCGTGGTGGAGTCATCACCACCCGCTCCGGCTACTACGCCATGCGCTGACGATCCCCGCCAATGCCAGCTCTCTCTCGACCCAGCTATACTCAACTCTCGATGTCTACTACTCCACCAATCCGTGTCTTAGTCGCAAAACCCGGCCTCGACGGTCACGATCGCGGCGCCAAAATCATCGCCCGCGCCCTTCGCGACGCCGGCATGGAGGTCATCTACACCGGCCTCCGCCAAACCCCCGAGATGATCGTCTCCGCCGCCATCCAGGAGGACGTCGATTGCATCGGTCTCTCCATCCTCTCCGGCGCCCACAACGTCATCGTCCCCCGCATCGCGCAGCTCCTTCGCGAACAAAAGGCCGAAGACATCCTCCTCGTCCTCGGCGGCACCATCCCCGATGAAGACCAGCCCAAATTAAAAGAGAACGGCGTCTCGGCCATCTTCGGACCGGGAACGCCGCTCGAATCCACCATCGCCTTCATCCGCGAGAACGTAAAACCCCGCGGCCTTCTTACCACCTAAGCAACTACCAGGGCAGCGGCTTACCCAGGTGAACGTAAGCCCCATTCGGCCCACTATCCTGTAGCGTCGCCAACTCCACCGAGGTCTTCGCGCCCGTCTCGATATCGAGCTGCGCACCCTCGCCGCCCATCTCCGTCTTCACCCAACCCGGATGCGCCGAGTTCACCTTGATCTTCGTATCCTTCAGCTCATGCGCCAGATGAATCGTGAACGAGTTCAGCGCCGTCTTCGAAGCGTCATACGCAAACGTCTTCGCGTCGTAGATAAAAGACCCTGGCGTCGCATGCAGCGTGTTCGAACCCAGAATGCTCGACAGGTTCACAATCCGGCCACCAAGGCTTTTCTTTAGCAAAGGCAGCAACGCCTGCGTCAGCCCCACCACGGCAAAGAAATTCGTATTGAAGGTCTTTCGCAAAACATCCTGCGACGTCTTCGAAGTCTCATTACCCTTCCGGCTGTCGATCATAATTCCCGCATTGTTGATCAAAATATCGAGCACTCCATAGTCCTGCTCGATCAACTTCGCAACAGCCGCATAGTCCGCTGAATTATCCACATCCAGCTTCACCGCCCGCGCGTCAACTCCATCTTTCTTCAGCTCCTCCACAGCCTTCTCGCCCTTCGCCAGATCACGCGCTCCAATCAGCACCGTAATCCCCAGCTTCCCCAGCTGCCGAGCCGTCTCCAGCCCAATTCCCTTGTTCCCGCCTGTTATCAGCGCAACTTTTTTCTTCGTCTCAACACTCATCAACTCACCTCGTCCATCAATTTACAAACTATCCGTCCCTATCAGATGAGATGCGCAGCAAAACGTTCCGCATATTTCGGCGGCAGGCACATCTTCTTCATATCCTTGCCCACGCACACATGCGCCGTCTCGCCCTCGCACAGCAAAACCCCATCTGCCACTCGCAAAACCCTGTACCCAAACTTGATCACCGCCCCACGCGCGGCCAGCAGCTGCGTCTCTATCACCAGTTCATCGTCATACCGCGCCGGCGCGCGATACCGCGCGTGAACATCCACCACAGAGATCCCGAAGCCTTCTTCTTCCATCTGCTTGTAGTTCAACCCCATCTGGCGAATCAACTCCACTCGCCCCACCTCAAACCAGATCAGGTAGTTCGAGTGATACACCACCCCCATCTGGTCCGTCTCGGCATACCGCACCCGCACCCGCGCCTTATTTACCGACATCTCACCATCACTCATGCATCCAGTCTATCGAAGCAACATTCACCCGCCAGGAATCGACCACGGATCAAAGCGGATAAAAGCGGATAAAGCAACTGCGAATCAAAGCATCCACATCGTGCTTCATCCACAAGCACTCGTCTCTAAAATCCGTTCTTATCCGCGTTATCCGCGGTCGCTCTTCCAAACCGGCTTCCTCTTCCCTAGAAACGCCGCCACCCCTTCGCGAAAATCATGCGTCGCCCTCGACTCCGCATTCGCCCCCATCGCAGCGGCCACTGCCGCCTCCAGCCACGCCTTATTCTGCGCAGCGAGCAACCGCTTCGTCGCCGCAATCGACTCCGGACTATTCGCCTTCAACACCGCCACCAGCTCCAGCGTTCGCTCCGCCAGCCGCTCCGGCGCCACAACCTCATTCACCAGCCCCAACTGCAACGCCTCTTCACTCGTAAACAGCCGCCCCGTCAGCAGCAAATCGCGCGCCTGCTTCTCTCCAACCTGCAGCACCAGAAACGCCGACACCACCGCCGGCACAAATCCGATCCGCACCTCCGTATAGCCAAACTTCGCCCCCGGCGCCGCCAGCGTAAAGTCGCACATCGTCGCCAACCCGGTGCCTCCTGCAATCGCTGCCCCATGCACCACCGCAATCGTCGGCTTCGGCAGCTCATACAGCGTCCAGAACAGCCGCGCAATCCGCTCCGCATCCACCGTATGCTCCGCGGCAGACTTGTCGTTCATCTTCAGCAGAACGCTCAAATCCAACCCCGCACAAAACCCCTCACCGGCCCCAGCCAACACCACCACACGGCAATCACTCCTCGTGGCCTCTTCCATCGCCGCGATCAACTCCACCTGCATCTCCGGCGTCATCGCATTCCGCCGCTCCGGACGATTCAGCGTAATCGTGCAAACCCCATCAATATCCGTCACCAAAATCGTCGTATAGCTCACAAGCCCTCCTCAAATGTCGTCATAACTTTTTGGAAATTCAGCGTGGGCTTTGAGCCCCACAACACTTCTCCGAATCTCCAAAAGATCGAAGCGTTAGCCTCGAGTCTTACTGCACATGCGCGCCATACTTCCGCGCAATCTCCGCACTCGCCGCCATCAACCCATCGAGCGGCCTCATCGGCGGCAACTCCGCTCCCAGCGCCTTCAACTCCGCCAGCAACGTCTCCGTCGCCATATTCCCAACCAGGGCATCCTGCGCAAACGGACATCCTCCCAGCCCGCCAATCGCCGCATCAAACCGCCTGCACCCAGCCTCATACGCCGCCCGCACCTTCGCCGCCGCGTTATCCGGCCTTGCATGCAGATGCACGCCGATCTCAATGCCCTTGTCATGCACCGCCATCACGTCAGCCACCACATCGGCCACCTGCTTCGGCGTCGCCAACCCCACCGTATCCGCCAGCGAGATCTGCGTCACACCGTTATCCGCCAGCAGATCGCAACCCGCAACGACCTCATCGATACTCCACGCCTCGCCATAAGGATTCCCAAACGCCATCGAAATATACGCCACCACATCCATCCCCGCCTTATACGCCAGCGTCCCAATCTTCTCCAACTCCTCCAGCGACTCCTCCGGTGTCTGGTTCTGGTTCCTCTTCAAAAACTCCGCCGAGATCGAATACGGAAACCCCAGCGTCTGCACGCTCCCCGTCTTCACCGCCCGCTCGGCGCCCTTCGCATTCACGACAATCCCAATAATCTCCACATCATCCGGCGGATCCAGATACTCCAGCACCAACTCCGAGTCCGCCATCTGCGGCACCGCCGTCCGCGAAACAAAGCTCACCGCATCGATATGCTTGAACCCCGCAGCAATCAAAACCCGCAGATAGTCCGCCTTCACCTCCGCCGGCATATTCTTCGGCAAACCCTGCCAAGCATCCCGCGGACACTCAATAATCTTCACCATTTCATTGGTCCTGTTCTTCGCCAAGCACTGCAGTCGTTTCTGACATTACTTCATCAGATGATGCCATTAGAGGCTGTTTTGGTAGTTGATTCTTTGGGGCAAAATCAAACGCAGCCGAGACAATGCATAAACCAGTCAATAAAACTCCCCCGAGAGCAAGCCGTCGAATGCTGTCCGGCTGACCTCCGGCAACAGTTCGAACGAATACGATCGGCCAACTATCTAACCTAGATGTTTTCTCAATTCCGCCCTCTTTCTCTAACTGGCGAATTTGGAATATGCGCCCTTTAGAAAACGCCGTTGGAATCGCGATTGCCAACACCCAGAAAAAGATCAGTAAGATGGTTCGCCGCGAGGTCACGTCTGCAAAACCCCCGGATTAAACTTAGCCACCTCCGGATTCAAACTCGCCGCCTCCAGCGCCGTCATCAGCACCTCCCGCGTCTTCACCGGATCAATAATCGCATCGATCCAAAGCCTCGCCGCCCCATACCTCGGATCGGCCTGCGCATCATACGACGACTTGATCTCGTCATACAGCGCCTTCTTCTCCGCATCCGAAAGCACCTTGCCGCCACGCTCCATCTGCTTCGCGCGTACTTCGGCCAGCGTATTCGCCGCCGAAGCCCCACTCATCACCGCATACCTCGCCGTAGGCCATGCAAATAAAAAACGCGGATCATACGCCTTTCCGCACATCGCATAGTGCCCCGCACCAAAACTCCCACCCACAATCACCGTAATCTTGGGCACTACCGAAGTCGACACAGCCGAAACCATCTTCGCCCCAGCCCGAATAATGCCCGACCACTCCGCATCCTTCCCCACCATGAACCCGTTCACGTCATGCAGAAAAATCAACGGCACCAGACTCTGGTTGCAATCCATAATGAACCGCGCCGCCTTCTGCGCACTGTCGGTATAGATCACCCCACCAAACTCCGTCCGCTTTTGCCCAGCCATCGGTCCCGTACTTACGGTAGAAGCCTGATGCATCTTCTGATTCGCCACAATCCCCACGGCCCGCCCGCCAATCCGCGCATACCCACACAGCACCGTCCGCCCAAACTCTTCCTTATACTCATCAAACTCCGAGCGGTCGACGATCCTCGCAATCACATCATGCATGTCATACACATTCGTCGCCGCCTTCGCCGGATCAGGATCGATCAACCCATACAAATCCTCCGCCGCAAACTTCGGAGCATCTGTCTTCGCGTCATACCCCACAACAGAAAACGGAGCCACGGCCCGTGCCCCAATCTTTCCGACCAGAGACCGCAGCCGCGCCAGGCACAAATGATCATTCGGCTCCTTAAAGTCCACGGTCCCCGAGATCTCCGCATGCATCTGCGCTCCACCCAACTCCTCGGCCCCGGTCTTCTGCCCAATCGCCGCCTGCACCAGCGAAGGCCCCGCCAAAAACAACCCCGAACCCTCCGTCATCAGCACCGTATCCGTCATCACCGGCAGATACGCTCCACCTGCCACACACATCCCCATAATCGCCGTGATCTGCGGCACCCCCAGCGAACTCATCACCGCGTTATTGCGAAACACCCGGCCAAAATCATCCGTATCCGGAAACACATCCTCCTGCAGCGGCAGAAACACCCCAGCCGAATCCACCAGGTACAGCGTCGGAATCCGGTTCTCCAGCGCAATCGTCTGCGCGCGCAGCACCTTCTTCGCGGTCATCGGGAAAAACGCCCCCGCCTTCACCGTCGCGTCATTCGCAACGATCATGCACAGCCGCCCACTCACCCTCCCCAGCCCGGTCACCACCCCCGCCGCCGGCGCGCCACCATACTCGCCATACATTCCATACGCCGCCCACAGCCCCAGCTCCAGAAACTCCGTGCCCTCATCCAGCAGCAGCTTCAGCCGCTCACGCACCGTCAACCGCCCCTTGGCCCTCTGCGACTCCGCCGCCTTCGCGCCGCCGCCCAGCCGAATCTCGTCCTCTTCCACCCGCAACGCCGCCATCAAAACCCGCAGTGCCTCGCGATTGGCACCAAACCGTGCTGCCTTCACATCCAGCTTCGACCCCAAAACATTCTCCAACTTCAAATCCTCCGCTCTCGCGCCATCCTAAAAACCAGTCCTTAGCATCTTAGTCATTCATAGCACTTACCGTCTTGCACAGACACGTGTAGCCTATCCTCGACACCAACCCTCACGCCATTCACGGAGACGGCAATGACCACCCGCACCCAACTAGCAAGCCTCTTACTGATCGCCGGCTCCCTGTTCCCCTCAACCTTCCTGGCCGCTCAAACCGCTCCCGCCGCCCCCCTCAGCGCTCTCGATAAGTCCATCGATCTCTCCGTCGGCAACCACGTCCGGGTCCAGCAGATTCTCACCACGCTGCAACAGGCCGTGGCCAAACACGACGCCGCCACCGTCGCCTCCCTCGTCCACTACCCCATCAAGGTCAATCCCGGCAAAAAGCCTTTCGCCGTCAAGAACGAAAAGTCCTTCATCAAGGACTATGACGGCATCATCACCCACGACATCCAGGACGCCATCCTCAAACAAAAGTACGAGAACCTCTTCGTCAACTCCGAAGGCGCCATGATCGGCGACGGCGAGGTCTGGATCACCGGCTTCTGCCGCGACAAATCCTGCAAACAATCCGACATCAAAATCGGCACCATCCAGGACACAAAAAACCTAAAACCGTAGCCACAGAATCCATTGCACTACCATCAACTCATGCAACTCCAACCCACCGACGCCCTCCTCGTCATCGACGTCCAAAACGACTTCATGCCCGGCGGAGCCTTACCCGTAGCCGACGGCGACGCCATCGTCCCCCTCATCAACACCCTCGCCAGAAAATTCGACCACGTCCTCCTCGCCCAGGACTGGCACCCAGCCCAGCACATCTCCTTCACATCGTCCCACTCCAACAAAGAACACTTCGAGACCATCGAAGCCCCCTACGGCCCCCAGACCCTCTGGCCCGAACACGTCCTCCAGCACACCGAAGGTGCAGCCTTCCACCCCGCCCTCCACATCCCCCACGCCGAACTCATCCTCCGCAAAGGCTTCCGCCGCCACATCGACAGCTACTCCGCCTTCCTCGAAAACGATCACGTCACCCCGACCGGCCTCACCGGCTACCTCCGCGAACGCGGCCTCCAACGCCTCTTCCTCTGCGGTCTCGCCTACGACTTCTGCGTCCGCTACTCCGCCATCGACGGCAAAGCCCTCGGCTTCGAAACCCTCGTCATCGAAGACGCCACCCGCCCCGTCAGCCTGCCCGGCACCGTCGCCGACACAAACAAAGCTCTCGCTGCCGCAAACATTCCCCGCATCCAATCAGCACAGATCCTCACCTCATGACCACAACCCCAGCCGCAGCGCCGCCATGGCTCGAAACCGAAGCCAAAGTAACCACCTGCAAATACCAGCCCTCCCGCATGAACACCCTCACCCTCGGCATCCCCACCGACAGAAACCACTTCCTCATCACCTTCACCTACTACGCCCACGGCAAAACCTACACCGACGAGTTCACCTCACCCACCTACCTCGAACAAGGCGCAACCTTCCCCATCGCCTACAACCCGCTCGCTCCGCAGCAAAACAACAAATCCGCATCCTCCCCCACCACCCGCACTCCGCTCTTCGCCATCGGCATAGCAGGCTCCGTCATCCTCTCCCTCCTCTGGCTTGCCATCATGCACGGCTGCAACTAGCAGAACCAACAAATTCCCATGGCTATAATTGCCCGATGCGTAATTGCCTCTCACTCCTCGCATCTCTAGCGGTCGTGCTGTGCCTCAGCAACACATCCCTCGGCCAGCCCACCGAATCAGATCTCGACGCAGTCGCCAAACGAGTCATCTCACAAGACCACGTCGTCGGCGCCTCCGTCCTCGTCGCGCGTGGCGACAAAATCCTCTTCAAAAAAAGCTATGGCTTCGCCGACCTCGGCCTTGAAGCCCCCACTCCCGCCGACGCCGTCTATCACATCGTCGGCCCCATGCTCCCGCTCACCGGAGTCGCCGTCATGCAGCAAGTCGAACGCGGCAAGCTCTCCCTCGACGATGACATCGCAAAATTTCTCCCCGACTTTCCCCTCCAGGGTCACCACGTCACCATCCGCCAGCTCCTCAGCAACACCTCCGGCATCGTCGACTATCACTACCTCGGCGACCCCCTCGAATCTACCTACAGCCAGCCCAAAGCTCTCGACGAGGTCGTCGCACTCTTCGCCAACCGGCAATGGACCCACGAGCCCGGAACCCAGTGGGACTGGTCCGTCTCCAACTTTCAACTCCTCACCGCCATCCTCCAGCGAGTCACCGGCCAAACCTTCGACGACTACATGCAGCAAAATCTCTTCACCCCTGCAGGAGTCAAAGCCACCACCCGCTGCAACAGCTCCTCGGTCATCCGCGGCCTCTCCCACAGCTACCAGGACGTCGGCAACAACGTCGAAGCCGCCACCGAAGACAGCAACGCCGTCAGCTACGACCTCCGCTTCTGCAGCACCGTCTCCGACCTCTTCCAACTCTGGCGCGCCGTCCGCCAAGGCAAGCTTCTCAAACCCGAAACCTTTACGTTGATGAGCACCGCAGAGGGCCCGGGAATCAACATGACCGCCGCCGATCCAAAGCAGCACTATGGCTTAGCCCTCCTTCTCGGTCACGAAGACGACCATCGCGACATCGGTCAGAACGGCTCCCTCCTCGGCTACAGCGGCAGCCTCTACGAGTTTCCCGCCGACAATCTCACCGTCATCGTCCTCACCAACACCTCCGGCCAGAACGCAAAGGCCATCGGCAGCGCCCTGGCCCGCAAAGTTCTCGGCCTCTCCGAAAACCCAGCGCCCCGCACGCCCGCGCCACAAAGAGTCCTCGCCGACAACCCCACAACCGCGTCCGAGCGCAGCCAGCTCACCGGAACCTTCCAACTCAAAGTCGCTCAAGGCGGCTACCACGACTCATTCCAGCAGTACCGCCGCACCTTCCGCGTCTTCGACGAAGATGGCCACCTCATGATCGAGGCCCTAGGAGAGCCATCCGAGCATCTGCTCAAACAATCAGACGGCACCTTTGCCATGCGCTCCCAACCGCAGACTCCCGTCACCTTCACCCAACAGGACAATCATCCGTTAACCCTCAGCCTTACCAACTCCGGCCTCACCTTAACCGGAGAGCGCGTCGGCCCGGCAGACGTCGAAACCTTCCACACCCTGGGAGCCGGCAAACCGCCCGCGCCAGCCCTCCAATAAAAAACTCCACTCACCTAAATGCAGATCAAATGGCTGGCGAGAGAGGAACCTAACCCTCATCTCTCGCCAGCCATATTCACGACGCAATTCCCTCCAGCCCCAACTCTCCAGCCCGCGTCTGCATCGCCCGCAGACAATTCCCCACATGCTCGTCCACGCTCACCCCCAACAGCTCCGCCCCACCAGTAATATCCTCCCGCAGCACCGCCCGCGCGAACGCCTTGTCCTTCATCTTCTTCTTCACCCCCGCCACCTCTACCTCATGAATCGACTTCGACGGCTTCACCAGTGCGCAAGCCGTTAAAAATCCAGCCAGCTCATCGCACGCAAACAGAGCCTTATCCAAATGCGACTCCTTCGGCGTCCCCGAGTAGTCCGCGTGCGCCAGAATCGCATGCAACACACTCTCCGGCCACCCCTGTTCGCGAAGATGCTTCACTCCGACAAACGGATGCTCCTCCCGCGTCGGGTGCCGTTCATAGTCCATGTCATGCAGCAACCCCGCGCTCGCATACATCTCCACAAACTCCGCAGCCTCGGCTCCACTCAACCCAAGCCGCTCCGCCTCCATCACTCCATACGCTTCAGTGCAAACTGAAACTGCCATCCCATGCTTCCGCAGACTCTCGCCCTGCGTCCACTCCTCAAGCGTCGTCAAAGCCTGCGCCCGACCTAACCCATCACTCATTCCATCCTCCAATCTCAAATTTAATTCCCCATCTGCTAATCACAAACCTCAGCCTTTATACGTTATCAACTTGATTCCTTGTCCGGTTTTTTTAGGCATTTCTCCCCTAATCGACGGTTTTCCCCTTGACTCTCGGTTACGCCAGTGTCAATCTAGGCACATCGCACGCTCCGTTATCGGACGTGTGATGCGGTTCCTGCTCTGGGCCCGCCCGCTACAGACAATTTATGGCAACTATGATGGCATCCGTTGAACAACGTGAGGTCCTGCGTTGTGATCATTGCAGCCTTGTGCAGTTTCGAACAGCGAACGCACTGTGCCGCCGCTGCCACAAGTGCCTCGAGGTAGAAGAGCCAGAACCGGCTCCGGCCCCCTTGGCGCTAGTCCCCACACCGGTCGCTGTCGAAGGCGGTCTACAGGTAGCCACCGCAGTTCGCGACTTGCGTCACGTACGCAATCTCTCGCAGCGGCAGCTCGCCACCCGCATGGGTGTTCCCCGCACTTACATCTCAAAGATCGAGAATGGCAAGGCGATGCCCACCCTGTCTTCGCTCGATCGCCTCGCCAAAGCCCTTCAGGTCGACATCTCCACCCTCCTGCGAGACTCCAACACGCGCCATCGCGATGAGACAGCGGTTCTTATGACCGATCCGTTCCTCGCCGAGATCGCGATGTACACCTCGCAGCTCGACGAGCTGCAGCGTTCCATCTTCCTGAACCACGTTCGCGAGCTCGCTGCCGGCCGTCGTCGCTCCGCCTAAGCGAGCATCTCGTAACGCCTCCACCTCTCCAAGGAGAGCGCGGCCCACGCGGCTGCGCTCTCTTCTCCTCACGCTTCTCCCAGACACACCATCATTTATTTCGCTGGAACAGGGTCGCACTTCTGTTTATGATTGCAGCGCTTCTCTTCTCACCCATCTTTGTACAAAGAATTACAAAGGAGAATCATCATGACGAAGAAAAACCTCATCATCGGCGCCACCTTATACACAGCGTTTACCTGCGTCTCAGTCACTGTCGCGCAGGCGCCTGTCGTCAATATTGATCCTCACCGCCACGGCAACCTGGCTGCCGCTCAGCAATTCATCGTTGACGCCTATCAGAAGCTCAACGCAGCCCAGGCAGCCAACGAGGATCAGTTGGGCGGACACGCGCAGCGAGCCAAGAACCTCCTCACCCAAGCAGACGCCGAGATCAGACTTGCCGCAAACGTCGCAAACGCCGAAGGGCACCGCTAGCCCTTCTGCAATCTGCGAAGCAGACACAGTGCAGGTCGGGTGATGCAAAATAAACGGCTTAGGCGAGAGCCACACCCGGCCGCCAGTCATCCACCCAACTCGGCATCGAACGACGTTCATTGCACACCCTACATCGGTGTGCTAGCGTCAATAACTGCGAGGTAGCTTTTTTGCGCGCATTTACACCCCTGTCGACTCCCCCCCCAGTGCCCAGCCGCGCCTCCAATCGCAGCCACGAACTCGCTCCCGAAGAGCTCAGCGTCTACCGCCAACTCGACCCCGACAAGATCCCCCAGCACGTCGCCATCATTATGGATGGCAACGGCCGCTGGGCCGGCAAACGCGCCCTCAAGCGCTTCCTCGGCCATCAAAAAGGTGCCGAGTCAGTCCAGTACGTCGTCGAGACCGCCTCCCGCATCAACCTTCCCTGGCTCACCCTCTACGCCTTCTCGCTCGAAAACAATCTCCGCCGCCCCAAGTCCGAGGTCAGCTTCCTCATGAAGCTCCTCAAGAGCTACCTCGTCGGCAACGTCAAGCGCATGAACGACAACAACGTCCGCATGGCCTACATCGGCCGCACCCACGACCTGCCCGCCGAGGTCCAGGACACCATGCACTGGGCCAGCGAAGCCACCGCCAAAAACACCGGCACCACCCTCACCCTCGCCCTCAACTACGGTGCCCGCTCCGAAATAGTCGACGCCGTCCGCTCCATCCTCACCGACCTCACCACCGAAGCCCACACCCGCGGCTGCTCCGTCGACGACCTCCTCGGCGCCGGCGCCCTCGAAGCCCTCAACGAGTCCAGCATCGCCCGCAAGCTCTACACCGCGCAGATGCCCGACCCCGATCTCGTCATCCGCACCTCCGGCGAGCAGCGCATCTCCAACTTCCTCCTCTGGCAGATCGCCTACTCCGAGATCTTCGTCACCGACCGCCTCTGGCCCGACTTCAACGGCCTCCACCTCCTCGAAGCCATCGCTGCCTACCAGCGCCGCGAACGCCGCTTCGGTGGTCTCGGCGAATCCTTCACCGACGAAGACCTCGACAACCTCCAGCCCGCCGAAGAGGTAGCCGCCGAAATTCAGGACCACCTCATCCCCAGGCCCACATCAACCTCCGCAGCCAAGCCGGAGACCAAAGCCGACCAGGTCCTCACCCGCCGCTAGCAAGCCAAGTCACCACCCTCTCGCACCAAAATTTTTCACAACAGGCAACCATTCGTTGCCTCATCGATTTTGCAGCGCACTCTCGCAACTTACCTCCTGCTCCTCCGTCTTCAACAATCAGAGGAAGGTTGTTATGCACACCAAATTGCGAAGGTTGCTTTGCTTTACTCTTGCCTTGCTTTTAGCCTCCACGCCTCTCACTCGGGCCCAACAAACCAGCACCGCAGCTCCACCCATCCCTCCCCAAATCATCTCCGCCCACAGCATCTTCATCGCCAACGGAGGCGGCACCAACTACTTCGACGCATTTACCGACGGCCCCGATCGCGGCTACAGCCAACTCTTCACAGCCCTGCATCAGTGGACACGCTATCAAGTCGTCGACTCACCAGCACAGGCCGATCTCATCTTCGAGATTCACGCGATCTCCCCGGTAGTCGGAGCTGGAGACAACGTCGTCTACGACCCGCAGCTCATCCTTCGCATTCTCGACCCAAAGACGAACGCCCTACTCTGGACCACGACTGCCAACGTCAAAGCCGCCGGCGGCCAAAGCTCACGCGACAAGGGCTTCGACGAGTCCGTCACAGCTCTTGTCGATCGTGTCCGCCAGATCACCGGCGAGCATCTCAGCCCCACTCAAATCAAAGCCATCCGCTCCAACAAGCAGATGCCGACATCGACAAAGATTCTGCTCGCCGCAGGCATCGGAGCCGCAGTTGGCCTCACCATCTTCGGCGTCTACAAGGTCACTCACGTGAAGACCCCAACCCTCCCCACCATTCCCTCCTGCCCCGATCCACCCTTCTGTCCTGCTTAAAACAAAAAGAGGGAGCCTCGGCTCCCTAGCTTCTTCTTCTTCGATGCGCTAAAGCAATCGACCCAGACTCGCAGGCGGCTCCGCAGCCGATCTCCGCTTCAGCCCGTTCACAAACTCCAAGATATATCTTGATACGTCAAGACCCTTTTTATTCACCCCCAAAAACCATATATCCTGTTTAGGCACAATGAAACGCATCCTCACTGCGATCGTCCTCATCCTCGCCGTCTTCGCCCTCATCTTCTTCGGCCAGCTCTGGATGATCACCCTCTTCTCCGCCATCGTCGCCGAGCTGGCTGCCTACGAGTACCTCAAGCTCGCCGCCGTCGGTGCCCAGGCGCACGACGCCAAACTCCGCATCCCCATCTGGTGGATGGCCATCGGCACCGCCCTCGCCTTCGTCGTCACCCTGCCCAACTTCCCAGTCGAAGCCCAGCTTCCCGTCCTCAGCGCCATCACCCTTGTCCTCTTCGCCTGGAACGGCTTCCGCTCCCCCCTCAACCAGGTCCTTCCCGACACAGCCCAGGGGCTCTTCGGTCTCATCTACATCGCCTACCCTCTCACCCTCGTTCCCCTCCTCTGGAAACAAGAGGACGGCCCCGCGCTAGTCTTGTTCCTCATGGTCTGCGTCTGGAGCTGGCGACATCGCAGCCCTCTACATCGGCCGCGCCTTCGGCAGACGCAAACTCGCCCCACGCCTCAGCCCCGGCAAAACCTGGGTCGGCTCCATCGCCTCCATCGCCGGCAGCATGCTCGCTGCAACTCTGGTCATCTACATCTCCGACACGCTCACCGCCCGCGGCAACACCACCCTCCACATCTCCGAACCCCTCTGGCAGTCCCTCATCCTCGCCGCCATCCTTAACATTGCTGCCCAGCTAGGCGACCTCCTCGAGTCCGCCATCAAGCGCGGCGCAGGCGTCAAAGACTCCGGCACCATGCTTCCCGGCCACGGCGGCATCCTCGACCGCATCGATGCCCTCCTGCTCGCCGCCCCGGTCCTCTGGTTCGCCCTTCTTCTCAAGGACTACTTCGGCCTCGGCCGCTTCTAATCCGTCCCCGCCCACCCCGCGAAGCGAACCCACATCACTCGACGCACCCTGCCACTTTTAACAGTTATGGCCCCGTCCCCAAACGGGTAGCGTGTTGTGAAGCGTGTCAGCTGATCCAGCATCAAGCGTCGTTGCTTGTTCAGTTCTGGTCATTACTCCGAAAAATGTTCGCGAGGCATAAAAAAAGACCTGCAACCACCCTGCTGCAATTTGTCAGCTCTCCTTTAGGCCCAATGGCCTACTACATCGTTAGTGCAACACGTCGTTAAAACTCGCCGATCAAGCGCGCTCATCTGCGAAAATAGAACAGTGAAGAAACTAGCAATCCTCGGCTCCACCGGCTCCATCGGCCACAGCACTCTCTCCATCTGCGAATCCTTCCCCGATCGCTATCAGGTCATCTCCCTCGCCGCAGGCAGCAACATCGACGTAGCCTACGCCCAATGCCTACGCTGGCGCCCCAAGGTCATCTCTCTCGCGACTGAAGAGCTGGCCGCCACATTAAAAACCCGCCTCAAAGCCGAAGGCATCACCAGCATCGAAGTGGTTCATGGCACCCCAGGCAGCGTCCACGTAGCCACGCTCCCCGAAGTCGACTTCGTAGTCTCTGCCATAGTCGGCGTAGCCGGCCTCGAAGCCACCTACGCCGCGGTCTGCGCCGGCAAAACCATCGGCCTCGCCAACAAGGAGTGCCTCGTAGCCGCCGGCGAACTCATCATCGCCGCCGCCAGGCAGCACAACGTCGCTCTCCTGCCCATCGACTCCGAACACAACGCCGTCCACCAGTGCCTGCGCGGCGGCACACCACAAGAGGTAAAACAAATCTGGCTCACCGCCTCCGGTGGCCCCTTCCGCAACACGCCCCTGGCAGACTTCGACCACATCACCCCGCAGCAGGCCCTCAAGCATCCCACCTGGGTCATGGGCCAGCGCATCACCATCGACTCCGCCACCATGATGAACAAAGGCTTCGAGGTCATCGAAGCCTGCCGTCTCTTCAACCTCCCGCCCGCGCAAGTCCGCACCACCATCCACCCCCAGTCCACCGTCCACTCCCTGGTCGAGTTCGTCGACGGCAGCATCCTCGCCCAGATCTCCGTCACCGACATGCGCCTCCCCATCCTCTACGCCCTGGCCTATCCCGAGCGCGTCAAGTCCGATCTCACCTTCGACCTCGCCACCCTCAGCCAGCTTGACTTCTCCGCGCCCGATCTCGCCCGCTTCCCCTGCCTCCGCCTCGCTTACGAAGCCGCAGCCGCTGGCGGCCGGTCCTGCATCGCCCTCAACGCAGCCGACGAGATCGCCGTAGCCGCCTTCCTCGCCGGAGATATCCCATTTCTGGGCATTCCACGTACAATAGAGACCGTGCTACAGCTAACATCCGGTCAACCCCCGGCGTCTATCTTCGAAGTGCTTCAAGCCGATCTTGCCGCGCGGGAGTCTGCGCGCGAAGTGATTGCCCGCCAGTCCATCGGCGTACGACGGTAGCGAAAAACCCCATAAGGTAACGAGGTCTTCCCCAACTTCATGTCGACACTTATCGAGCTTCTCATCGTCCTTGGCATCATGGTCCTCGTCCATGAGTTCGGCCACTTCCTCGTCGCCAAACTCTGCGGTATCCGTGTCGAGGTCTTCTCCATCGGCTTCGGAAAGCGGCTCATCGGCTTCCGCCGCGGCGAAACCGAGTATCAGATCGCCATCATCCCCCTCGGCGGCTACGTCAAAATGTCCGGCGAAACCTTCGGCGACGGTCAGACCAGCGATCCCGCAGCTACCCTCACCAACGACCCCGGCAACTTCAACTCCCATCCCCGCTGGCAGCGCGTCCTCGTCGCCCTAGCCGGCCCCATCGCCAACTTCCTCCTCGCCCTCGGCCTAATGACCGGCGTCTCCATGCTCCACAACGAGGTGGACGAGTTCCTCTCCGGCCCCGCCCAGACCGACTACATCGCGCCCAGCACACCTGCCGCCAAGGCCGGCATTCAGGCCGGCGACCTCATCGTCCACTACGACACCGTAGAGAATCCCACATGGGAGGACGTAGCCAACCGCTCCCTCCTCAACCTCAATCAAACCATCCCCTTCTCGTTCCTTCACGACGGCCAGCGCACCGACTCCAAGATCTTCATCGCAAACAAGGGCACCCCGGACGACTTCACCCTCGACAAGCTAGGCCTTCTGCCAAAAATGCAGAACACCCCCGTCCAGGTCGCGTCGCTCCAGGCCGACATGCCCGCCATTCACGCCGGCCTCAAGACCGGCGACAAGATCCTCACCATCGACGGCCTTCACCTCCACTCCGTCATCGCCATCCTCTCGTACCTGCAGGATCAGGCTGGAAAGCCCGCCAACCTCACCGTCCTGCGCGACGGCGCCGTCGTCCCACTCCAGATCACCCCGCAGCTCGCAGATGCCGGCGACGGTACAAAAAACTATCGTCTCGGCTTCAGTTACCTGCCTCCGCCGGTTAAAGTCGAACGGCTCTCGCTCGGCAAGGCCATGGTCGCCTCCTGGCAGTTCAACAAGAAAAACTCGCTCCTCATCGTCGAGGTGCTCAAGCGTCTCTTCACCCGCCAGGTCTCGGTCAAAAGCCTGCAAAGCCCCATCGGCATCGGTCAGGACATTCACGAAGCCGCGCAGCTTCCCGGCTGGATGCCGCTTATCCGCCTGATGTGCGCCATCTCGCTCAACCTTGGCATCTTCAATCTTCTGCCTATCCCCATCCTCGACGGCGGCATGATTCTCTTCCTCCTCATCGAATCCATCATGCGCCGCGACGTCAACCAGCAAGTCAAAGAACGCATCTACCAGGTCGCCTTCGTCTGCATCCTCGCCTTCTTCGCCTTCGTCATCTTCAACGACCTGACCCGCCTCAACTTCTTCACCAAACTCAAGCCTTAACAACATCGACCACGGACTTCGCAGAGGAAACGGATAAGAACAAGCTCTCATCCGGTCTCACACGAAATCCGTGGTCGTTGTACCTGTTTTTAAATCCGCCTCTTAGCCTTAATCCGTCTTATCCGCGAACATCCGCAGTCCCCCGCAACTCCGCCACAATCTCCCCCACCGCCTTCCGCGCCTCATCCTCCCGATCCGGCGGAAAACTAATCGCCCCCACACGAGCATGCCCCCCACCCCCATACCGCTCACAGATCGCCGCAATATTGATCAACTTCGACGGCGCAATTGTAGTCCACGGATTCGTCCCCACCGAAACCTTGGTCCGAAAACTCGACTTACTCAACCCCACGTTATATGTCGCCTCCGGATGCAGGTAGTACGGAATAAATTTGTTGTACCCCTCCGTAGGCTGGTCCGTAATATCAAACGTAATGACGCCCCCATCCACCCTAGCCCGCTGCTTGATCAGCTCCAACGCCGCCCAATGCCGCTCCATCAACGGACCAAGCTGCGCCTGCACAAAATCCTGATCCAGCACCTGCTGCAGGCTCATCTCCGTCAGCAGAGGAATCAGTCGCGGCACCAAAGAGTGATCCGGCGAACTCTCAATCACCATCGTCAGCTTCATCGCCGGCGCGGCCATCTCCACCGCAGCCTTCGCGCTCTCATACCGCGCCCCATCCACAATATCGGCCCACTTGATCAGCTCCAGCAGTGGAGCCGTATTAAACCCAAAGTTCACCTGCGCGATATCCGCAATCAAACTCGTACACGAAATGTAGTTCGGATTAAAAAACTTTCGCATCCGCTCCGAACCATCCGCTTGCCCCGCCTCAAAATTTTCTTGGTCCTCCGCAGTCGAAAACGCGCTCTGGTGATGATCAAACCACCAAGTCAACTTCGGCGACGCCGAATATTTGAAGTCCACAATCGCATTTTCACCCCAGTTCGCGACATCGATAAAATCGCCCTCATCAAACAACGCCCCCGCCCGATGCACCAGCCCGTGATACGAAAACCTATCCGCCGTCTTCACACACTCCCGGTGAAACCGCGTAAACACGGACGCCGAGCAAGCCCCATCAAAACATTTATCGTGATAAAAAATCTTGCATTCCAAAACCGACTCTCCCCAAATCAAACATTGATACTGTAGCAGCGAAGCTCCCAGCATAACTCACATCGATGAAGGCAACCTAAGCCTCACGACAACGGAATCCCCTGGTACTGACTCTCCGCAAGGTCCAACTCCCTCTCCATCGTCCGCAGCACATCGTCGCTGATCCGTCCCCGGTCCCGCAGTCCAATCAGCGTGCGCCGCTCCGCCCCCAGCGCTCCCTCTGCAATCTGCCGCAGCCGCGAGTACGCCTCCTCATCCAACCCATCGACGCTCTCCTCCGTCCCCACGCTCACATGCGCCAGCTTATGCCGGTACCTGTGAATCAGGTCGTCGTACAGATGCGCCGCCGGTCCCGCGCAGGTCTTTCGTCCCTCTTCCAGAAAGCGAATCGCCGACTTCAGCACAATCTTCCTCGCCTCCATCTCCTCCGGCTCCATCCCCGTCGCCCCCGCCAGCCCCAGCGCGCGAATCAGCGCCGGCAGCGTCAGCCCCTGCAGCACCAGCGTCACCAGAATCACGCAGAACGCCAGAAAAACAATCAGGTTCCTCGCCTCAAACGGCTGCCCGTTCCACAGCACCTCAGGAACCGAAATCGCCGCCGCCAGCGCCAGCACCCCGCGCATCCCCGTCCACCCGACGACAAAGACCTCCCGCGGCTTCAGCTCCTGCTCCTCCGTATGCCCCATCCATCGCCGCTCCACAAACGACGCAATCTTCATCGCCGGAAACACCCATATCATTCGCAGCGCAATCAGTACCGCACTGAACACCGCACCATAAAAGATCAACGTCCCCGTCCCATACCTCCCATGAATCCCCGCCAGCACATACGGCAGTTGCAGCCCGATCAGCACAAACACCAGGCCATTGAGCATAAACACCAGCGCCTCCCACGCCCCATTCACCTGCAACCGCACCGCTGCAGAAAAAAACTGCGTACTCTTCCGGCTCATATAAATTCCGCACGCCACAACCGCCAACACACCCGAGGCATGCGCCCGCTCACCCGCCAGGTACGCCGCATACGGAACCACCAGGCTCACCACCAGCTCCACCGGCCCATCGTCGATAAACTTCTCCAGCCACCCCACCACAACGCCGATCAACAACCCAATCACCAGCCCGCCAACGATGAGATAACCCAACCGCGCCAGCCCACCGCCCACCGTTGGCATCTGTCCGCGAACCATGATCGCGATTCCGATCTCCAGCGCCAGCAACCCCGTCGCATCGTTCAATAGGCTCTCACCTTCAAGTATGTCGACGATCCTTCGCGGCAGCCCCAGCGTCTTCGCAATCGACGTCGCCGCAATCGCATCTGTAGTCGAGATCACCGCCCCCAGCAAAAATCCCGCCTTCCAATCGAGCGCGGTAATAAATCTGTCGGAAAACTCCGCCACACCCCAGACCGTAAACCCCACCAGCCCCACCGCCAGCAGTCCCACCATCACCGCATTCCGTCGAAACTCCCGCCACGACATCGACCACGCCGAAGCAAACAGCAGCGGCGGCAGAAAAACCACAAACACAATATTCGGATCCAGCGGCACCCTCGGTATCCGCGGAACGAAGCTGATCGCCAGCCCCGCCAGCACCAGCACAATCGGATACGGCACCTTCAACCGCCGCGCCATCGCCGCAAACCCGGCCACCATCACCAGCAGCAGCAGAATCACCGTCTCGACCGCGTGCAAGCTCTCACCCGAACCCATCGCACCAACCTCCGCCGTTCATCAGCAGCGTCGCCAACTCCAGTAAACCAAATTAAACCGCAACCGGGGCGCATCGCCCCGGCGAAACTCTCCATCTCACTCCCATCTCACTCCCGGATATCCCGCAGCATTTACACTTGCGACTAAGCCATGAGTCTGCCCCAGCTCACCAACACCGACGTAGTTCCAGACCAACCCCTCACCCCAGAGGAGTCCAGGCGCCGCCGTATCTTCCGCCGCATCGCGATCATCCTCATCACCGTCGTCGTCTTCACCGGTATCGTCGGTGTCATCACGGCGCGGCACTGGCTCCGTCAAACCCTCAGCGACTCCCTGCCCCAGCTCGACGGCTCCATCTCCATCCCCGGCCTCTCTGCTCCGGTCACCATCCAGCGCGACAACCACGGCGTCCCCCACATCCGCGCAGCCTCGCTCGACGATCTGCTCCTCGCCCAGGGCTTCGTCACCGCGCAGGACCGCCTCTGGCAGATGGACTCTCTCCGCCGCCACGCCGCAGGCTCTCTCGCCGAGATCTTCGGCGCCTCTCTCCTCGCCCACGACCGCCTTCAGCGCACCCTCATGCTACGTGCCGCCGCCGACCGCACCATCGCCACACTCCCGCCCGATCAGCTTCATCTCCTCCAGCAGTACGCCGCAGGCGTCAACGCCTCAATCGCCATCCAGCGCGCCCACCTCCCTCTCGAATTTCGCCTCCTCCGTTACCAGCCCGACCCATGGACGCCACGCGACACCGTCCTCGTCGGCCTCGTCATGACTCAGGACCTCACCACCAGCTTCCCCACCGAACTCAACCGCGAAGCCCTCACCGCAAAACTTCCCTCCCACCTCATCGGCGACCTCTACCCCACCGTCACCTGGCGCGATCACCCACCCGCCCAACCCATCGTCGATCTCACCGCCCCGCAACAAGACATCCCCGACGTCCCCCTCGACGAATCCCAAACCAAACTGAACAAACCCTCGCTCTCCGCCTCACCCCAAGACCTCCTCGCACTCCAGCAAACCCTCCGCAACCCCGTCTGCGAAGGCTGCTTCGCCGGCTCCAACAACTGGGTCGTCTCCGGCTCTCACACCGCCACCGGCAAGCCGCTCCTCGCGCACGACATGCATCTCGCCCACAGCGTCCCCGGCATCTGGTATCAGGCCGACCTCGAAGCAGGCGATCTCCACGTCACCGGAGTCACCCTCCCCGGCCTTCCCCTCGTCATCGTCGGCCACAACGCCCACGTAGCCTGGGGATTCACCAACCTCGGCGCCGAAGTCCAGGACATCTACATCGAACACATCCGCGGCAACGCGCAAGCCGCCGAATACGAATCGCAAACCGGCATCTGGAAGCCTCTCCTCCACGATCACGAGATCATCCACGTCAAAGGCGGCAAAGACGTAGCCCTCGACATTCCCGCCACCCAGCACGGCACGGCGATCACGCCCATCCTCACCGGCGTCATCCCTTCAGAAAAGCGCGCCCTCTCACTTCGCTGGACCATCTACGATCCCGCCAACGTCACCCCATCCTTCCTCAGCATCGACTCCGCCACCGACGGCGCCAGCCTCGTCTCCGCCTTCTCCGCCTTCGGCGGTCCCGCACAAAACCTCGTCTACGCCGACGATCAGGGCCACATCGGCTACCACACCGTCGGAAGGATTCCCCTCCGCGGCAGTGTCATCAATCCCAGCCCCATCAGCCCCGTCCCCACCGACGCCCTCGACACCACGCAGGAGTGGGCCGGCACCATCCCCTACGACAAACTCCCGCAAGTCACCGATCCCGCCAACGGCATCCTCGCCACCGCCAACAACCGCATCACCCCCGACGACTACCCCTACCCCATCGCCCTCAACTGGGGCTCCCCCTATCGCAACCAACGCATCTGGAAGGTCCTCGCCGACAAATCACTCTCCACCAGCAACCACCTCACCCCAGCCGATATGCTCGCCCTCCAGACCGACATCTACTCCGACCTCGACCACGTTATCGCCCAGCGCCTCTCCTACGCGATCGATCACGCCACCAAACCCGAGCTCGCCGCAAATAAATCCGAAGCCAAACGCCTCCAGCAGGCCGCCGATCTCCTCCGCGACTGGAACGGCACCATAGACATCAACGCCTCAGCTCCCGCCATCGTCGTCGCCACGCGTGCCAGTCTCTGGCCTCTTCTGCTCAACGCACAACTCGCCCCATCGCCCAACACTCCTTCAAACAGCAGCGTCATCCCCACCGCATCTCTCTACACCTGGGGCAACAAGTCCTACGCCGAAGAGTGGCTCATCATGCACACGCCCTCCCGTTGGCTCCCCAAAACCTACGCCACCTGGGACGACCTCCTCGCCACCGCAGTCGCCGAAGGTCTCCGCGCAACGAAGGCACCATCCGACCTCAGCAAATGGCAGTACGGCCAGCTCCGCCCCATCAACATCGAGCATCCCATCTTCGGCCAGTCTTCCATCCTTCAGAGCCTGATCGGCCTGCCCACCGGCACCGGCATCCAGCCTCAAAGCGGCGACGACGTCACCGTCAAGCAAGTCGGCCGCACCTTTGGCCCATCCGAGCGCTTCACCGCCGACCTCGCCAACCTCGACCACAGCACTCTCAACCTGGTCCTCGGCGAATCAGCCAACCCAGCCAGTCCCTGGTTCATGGATCAATGGCCCGCCTGGTATCACGGCACCACCTTCACCCTTCCCTTCACCAACGCAGCAGTCGACGCCACCACCACCCACACCCTCACCCTCAATCCAAGATAAGCGCCGAAGACATCCACGCAACCCTCATCAGCCTCTTGTCATTCTGAGCGCAGCGAAGAACCCCCGCATTTGCAGTTGCACTTCCACCCTCCACCAGCCCCCCTCAACGGGTGCCCCATCCTTCGCGCACTCTGCGAAGGGTGGGAGAGCAAACCGCCCGAGCCACCACCGCCCCACAAATCACTCCGTCCGCAGCGCCTCCATCGGCTCAATCCGCGAAGCCCTCCGCGCCGGAACAAACCCCGCCACCGTAGCCGACAGCAACAACACCACCACCGCCCCCGCCAGACTCAGCGGATCATACGACCGCACCTGGTAAAGCTGATCCGTCATCCACCGCGCCGCAATCAGCACCACTGGAATCCCGATCGCGAGCCCAATCCCCGCCTGCAGCAACGCTCCACGCAGCACCATCTTCACTACATCTCCCCTGTCCGCGCCCAGCGCCATCCGCAGCCCAATCTCGCTCGTCCTCCGAGCCACCTGGTACGACGTAATCCCATACAACCCCACCGACGCGAGCACCAACGCCAGCAGGCCAAACAAAATCGTCAACCGCGAAATCAAGCGTTCCTGCGTAAAGTTTCCCGACACCTGGTAGTCCATCGAGTTCAGATCGATCACCGTCAGGTTCGGATTAATACCCTGCAACGTCTTCCGCACCATCGCATCCAGATTCGTCTGCGGGCGATCAAACCGCAACGTCACCGAGTTGATATACAGCGACCGCCCCTCCGCCATCACCAGGTTCGGCTCCGTCAGCCCATCCATCTGTTGGTTCAGCGGTCGAAAGTACATCGGCCTCGCCACCTCGCGCGGATCGGTGTACTTCGCATCCGCAACCACCCCCACAATCACAAACGTCGACGAGTACTGCTGATCGAAGATCCCGAACCGCCGTCCCAGCGGATCCTCCTTCGGAAAAAACTTCTTCACAAACGTCTGATTCACCACCGCGACCTTCTGTGTCGTCGCCGTATCTGCCTCCGTAAACACGCGCCCTCGCACCACCGGCTGCCCCACCGTATCGAAAAACTGCGCGTTCACCCTGTCCCACGACGCCCCGTTATGTCCGTTCGGCCCCGGCGATGGCCGCCCATCCACAAACACACCCTCGCCCCAGTTGTTGCCCTCCAGTGGACTGTACAGCTCCAGCCCAACACTCTTCACCCCCGGCAGCGCACCAAACTGCTGCTCGAGCGTGCGGTAAAACGCCGGCAGCGTCTCCGCCTTGTACCCCGCGCCCGCCGGGTCGATATGCACCACGTAGCGGTTCTCCGTCTGCAGTCCAAAGTCCTGGTGCTCCATATTGCGCAGACTCTTCGCCAGCAACCCCGCGCTCATCAGCATCACCAGCGACAGCGCCGCCTGCACCACAATCAGCATCCGCTGCGGCAGCGACGTGCTGTCCCGCGTCGTCCTGCTCACGCCCCTCAGCGCCTCCGCCGGGTTCGAACGCGACGTCATCCACGCCGGCACCACTCCAAAGATCACTCCCGTCAGCAGCGACAACCCAAACGCAAACCCCAGCACCGCAAACGATGGAGTCGCCGCAATCGGCAACTGTGGCGAATCCGGAAACGCAAGGCTCAGAATCATTCGCGTCCCCGCATACGCAACTCCCAGCCCCGCAAACCCTCCCATGCACGCCAGCAGCACACTCTCGGTCAACATCTGCCGCACCACTCGGCTCCGCGGCGCCCCCAGCGCCATCCGCACAGAGATCTCCGCCCGCCGCGTCGCACCGCGCGCCAGCATCAGGTTTGCAATATTCGCGCACGCCACCAGCAGCACCAGCCCAGAGATCGCCATCAGCAGATACAAGCCCTTGCTCGTCTCATGCTGCATGTTCTCAATCCCCGCGCCACCCGGCACAATCACCACATGCTGCTTCGGAATAATCGACGCCCCGCCATCGCGTGTATATCCCGGCTGCTGCTGAAGAAACTCCCGCAGCCTGCTCGACATCTTGTCGGCCAGCGGTTTTATCGTCACCCCCGGCTTCAATCGTCCAATCACATACAGCCAGTTGCTGTCCTTCACATGCAATATGGAGTTCGCTCCCTCCAGCACCGGCTCATCCGCAAGCGGAACCCATATCTCCGGAGGATTGCTTCGTATCCTGTCGCCAAAGAATCCACGCGGCCCAATCCCCACCACTGTCACAGGACGCCCCTGCAGAAAAAACGTCGACCCCACCACCGAAGGATCGCCGCCATAGTTCACCTGCCACGCCTCATAACTCATCACCACCGCCGGCGCCGCGCCCACCGTGTCGTCCTCTTCCCTCAGCACCCGTCCCGCGTATGGCCCCACTCCAAACGTCGTAAAAAAGTTCCCCGAGACATACTGCGTATGCAGCGACTTCGCCGGCTCCGACCCCTTGCGCACAATCATCATGTTGCCGCCCGACTGCATCGCCGCCATCGAGTCAAACTCCGGCGTCGTCTCGCGAAACCGTTTATATAAATCCCACGAGTACAGGTCGAAGTCACCGTTGTCAGCCTCAAACCCGCCATTCACGCAGCAATTATCCGTATCCCCCACGCGATACAGCGTCTTCGGATCGGTCACCGGCAGAGACTTCAACAGCACCGAATGCACCAGCGTAAAGATCGCCGTATTGGCCCCAATACCCAGCGCCAGCGTCAGCACCACCGTAATCGCATACCCGGGTGACTTCAAAAACTGTCGAAAGGCAACAACGATATCCCGCATAGTTCCTCTTTGGCCGTCGTGATGTATCAGCTTCTACGCTGCCTCCATCCAATCGGTTCCCTTCGGCATCAAACCTTCTCGAAACGTGCTCCCGAGTCATCTCGGCGTACAATCCGGTTCGCACCCTGTTCGCATCAATTCGGGCCAGCCACACATCTCACAACCGAAAGGATTCACACCATGGACAATCCCTTCTGTCACGTCGAACTCGCATCGACCGACATAGCCAAAGCGAAGACCTTCTACTCCGCCCTCTTCAACTGGAAGATCACCGACACCGACATGGGCGGCGGCATGGCCTACTCCACCTTCAAACCGACCAGCGACAGCCCCGGCGGCGGCATGATGCAACACCCCATGCCCGGAGCACCCTCCTCCTGGCTCGCCTACGTCCTGGTCGACGACGTCAACGCCGCCAACAAAAAAGTCGTCAGCCTCGGCGGCAAAATCCTCAAGGACACTCAGGAAGTCCCCCACATGGGCTGGTTCAGCATCATCATCGACCCCACCGGAGCCTTCCTCGGCCTCTGGCAAACCAACCCCAACGCCCCCACACCATAATCCGTAATAAAGATCCAACCACGATGCCCACACATCCCGAGCGGTCTGTGGGCATCCGATTCTGTGGGCATTCGATTCGCAGTCACAAAAAAAATCATCGGCGATGCGCAATGATTCAATCGCTAGAGCATCTCCCCTATAGGGGTAGTCCAAGGGCCAAAGGCCCGCTCTATCCTAGCCTGGGCCGAAGGCCCAGGTATAAGGCCAATAGAACCGCTCAAGCGCTGTAAGCGCGATCTATGGCCAGGGAAAGGGACCACACCTGCAAGAAAAATGCTCTAGTCGTTCGCCGCATCGATCCAAAGCAAGTACATCATCGCTCACGTCCAGAAAATAAATCTGTTCCGTAACATCTGCATCCGATACGATTCACGTTATCAGGAGCTTTCTCATGATTCGAGTTGCGAACTTGCTGTCTCTCTGCCTTCTTCTCCCTGTCGCCCTTCAAGCCGAAACCAAAAATCCAGCCGACTATCCTCTCCGGGTTCACGTCCTCGGCCGTAACGAGGTCACCTTCTATAGCCACCGCTACGCCGAAGAAGCAAAAGGTGAAGGCCGCGCCAACCTCTTTGAAAACAGCGAAGCTCGCGGTGTCGACTTTACCTTCGACTGCTCAGAGAAACTCAAAGCCTCCCTCGCCTACGACACCTACCCGGCGAAGTGGAAGAAGCCCGGCCAGGAGCTTACTGTCCTGCTCCCGGTCTTCGGAAGATCAAACACCTACTTCACCTGCAACTTCAAAACCGACGTCAAAGACTTCACCTACGTCACCCGTAACGGCCAAAAGCTGACCGAACCTGTCGACGTCTACAAGAAGTGGATGATCAAACACGACTACGATCCCGAACACGGAAAGAACATCCCCATCAAAGTCCAGCCCGGCGAGGAACCGCCTCCACCCCAATAAACCCGAAGAGCGGCGGAGCGGAACGGGGCAAAACGGTCATTCGATCGGTAATTGTGTCTTTGACAAACCCAAGGGGATCAAATGCCTTTCATAAACTCCGAGATGGACAGTTTAAAACTGAGAGCCAGCACTTCGATGGTCTGAATACTGGCTTTCTTTCGTCCATTTTCAAGCTGGCTGATATAGATTCGTCCAAGCCCCGACAGTTCCGCCAGATACGGCTGATTCCATCCACGCGCCATTCGTAAAGCCCGAATTCTCCGGCCAAGCCGAACGCAGACATCAATCGCCACTGTTTAAGTGTGGCGTTATCCTTCAGGCTACATTAGCCTACAGGCTAAGTTGAGTACGAGCGACCAAATCGGCATGGACATAAGTAAGAAAACCCCTTTAAAATCTTTGGAGCTTTAGTGCTCATTCTCGTATTTTTTGTCTGGTTTCAATATGAGGATCAGCCAAGAGCGCCCGACCCGAACTCTGTCGAAAAGGTTACTACGCCGCCACTACCAGCCCTGGCACCGTCCAAAATCAAAACCTTCATGATTTATCCGTTTGATTTGGTGATGCGGCGCAGTAACGCCTTCCGGATAGATGGAGACCTTCGACCCATCTGGATCGTGTCTGGACGCATCAGGAACAATAGCGATGTTGAAGTCAAAAGCGTCTCAATCCGAATTCAGATAACTTCAAAAACTAAAGATGAAGATAAGGTGGTAGACGCCACTACTTTGACGATTGATACGGACATTCCCCCAGATTCGGTAAGTTCGTTCTCGCGGACGGTTCAACTGATGCCGCCCAATACTGAATGGAATTGGAACTATGACGTCATCAACGCGAAGTAGAGAGGCGCAGATTATACTTCCCGCCGAGTAATGGCTAGTATTAGAGCAATACAAAACCCGCTCGGGGGAGCGGGTTGATTCGGTCTACGCACACTCAGATCATGCCATAGGAGTGTGCCTAATGCAAGACGAATCCATTCTTGATTCCATACAAAAAGACAGTACTATTCGTAAGACGCTCTACGGTCAAGGGATGGTGATAAAAAGGTATGCTCCCTCCGCCGACGATCTTAAAATGACTCTCGAAAGCTATCTGGAGGCGGGCCGTCCGCTGCATACAGATAAAGGTCTTCTGTACGGTAAGGATGCGCTTGATTACATTCGGGGCAATGGAAGTCAATCGGAATAGGATGCTTAGTGAATGCTCCACCCGTTCCGACATAGGACACCAAATGGCGAACTCCGCACTCTTTCGGTTCACTAGTTTTGCAGTTGAGTGCCCAGTATGTATGTGGCATAGTGACGGTATTATAGAGTCATGAAACCTGAATCGGTTCCGTCCAGCAAAGAATCAGACTTCACAGAGCACGGAAACGCTGCGAAGCCTATCAGTTTTCACCCGCTCAAGGTGGATGCTGTGGTTGCCGCGCTGCTCAAGGTAAAACCGGAACCTAAGCCTGAGAAGTAGGTTCCTTCGGCATCAGATCGCGGTACATCAGCCTCTTGCCAGAAACCTTCCCAATGAGTCGGCATGACCGCTCGCCATCCGTGATCTGCCGATTGGAATAGCGGAAATCGAACTCCGATAAATAGCGATGAAGGTGCTGTGGGCTGACGTGGTGATAGGTGCCATTGATCCCACGCTTGAGTAGGCTAAAGAAGCCTTCAACTGAGTTAGTTGTGATGCAAACTCCACCCTCATAGCGTCCGTATTCATCGGCCTTATGGTTCACCTGATCGTGTTGCCGGGGATGGATCGCACCATGTAGGACGGTGCCGCTGTCCGTCATAATTCGTGCACCGTACTCGATGTTGTGCTTCAGGATTGGGCCGATAGTCTTCGCCGTGACTCGCTGGACGTGATACGAACGAACCTCCCCGCCACGCTGAACCATCGTTACAACCGCTTGCTTGTTATCTACGGGCGATGGGGTATCTTTTGGCCGCTCTCCCGGTTCAACGATCTGTGAAAACCGCTTTCTAATCTTTGAAGTCCTCTTGCCGCCGATGTATGCCTCATCCACTTCGATAATTCCAGTGAGTTGAGCAGCCAAAGGATCTTGTGTCGATGCGTAGCGCAGACGATGCACCATGAACCATGCCGATTTATACGTAATCCCCAGCATCCGGTGAATCTGGTGGGCACTCATACCTTTCTTGCTAGAGCAGAGGAGATGGATCGTCATCAGCCACGTGTTGAGGGGAATGTGGCTGTCCTCAAAGATCGTGCCCTTGGTCACCGTGAATTGTTTGCGGCATCCCTTGCACTTCCAGACGCCTACTCGGACAGGAGATTTGGAGCCTTCCTTTGCCTTCAAGCGATACGCCTCACCGACCAACCCGCAGTGTGGGCATACCGTCCCATCCGGCCATCGCTGTGCTTCAAAGAACTCTCTCGCTTTATCTGCATCGGAATACTGGGCAATGATCGATTTCAGGTTCATGGGAGCTATCCCTCTGAAATCATTACACGCTTAATTATTGGGTTTGTCAAGTATACAATTACCCATTCGATCCTTGACACCGCTGCTACAATTAAATCAAGGAAGAAACCAAGCCCGGCACACGCCGGGCTTTCGATTTTAGTACCATCATCACAAACGAAGTCCAGACTTAGTTCTTTTATTTCGAAGACTTTAGCACTTTTCTGACGGGGACGGGGGACTATCACCAATGCGCAGACAGACAAGCCGAAATCGCTCGGCCACAACCCTTCTCCTGCTCATCACACTCTTCACCGCAAAAAAAATCCATGCCCAGTTCGACATGGAAACCTCCCACACCACCGCCAGCCTCCGCGGCATCCACAGCGTAGGCGACGGCGTCGCATGGGCCAGCGGAACCGACGGCACCGTCCTCCGAACCGAAGACGGCGGCTACGTCTGGCAGCTCTGCGCCATCCCGCCCGGAGCGGAAAAACTCGACTTCCGCGGCATCCAGGCCTTCGACGCCAACACCGCCATCGTCATGTCCTCCGGCAAAGGCGACCAGTCCCGCCTCTACAAAACCACCGACGGCTGCCAAACCTGGAAGCTCCTCTTCACCAACCCCGACAAAGAAGGCTTCTGGGACACCATCAAATTCAGTGACCGTACTCATGGCTTTCTCTTGGGCGATCCGGTTCAACATCGTTTCGTTCTCAAACAGACCTTCGATGGAGGTAATTCATGGACCTCTTGGGAGGAGAAAACTGGCGCGCTCTACGCCGACGAAAATGTATCTGCATTTGCCGCAAGCAACTCCTCTCTTATCGTAGAGGATCGATTCACAACTGCTATCGCAACCGGAGGTAAGGGAGGTTCTTCTCTTTTCTACACAAGCACCCACGGCGCCGGTATCTGCAACTGCGTACCGATGCCTTCAGAGAAGGAGTGGAATGACCAGCTGGAGGTTTTAAAAGGCAAGCCTGCTCCCTTTCCCCAAACCGAAGCGGGCGGCATCTTTTCGATCGCCGAAAATGAGTTTTACATCATGGCCGTCGGGGGTGACTACAAGCTGCCTGATTCGAGTAGACAGACTGCTGCGTACAGGTCCAGAGGAGGGGTGGGCACATGGGAGATCTCACAAACCCCACCCCACGGCTACCGCAGCTCCGTAGCCTACGACCCCCAACAAAAACTCTGGATCACAGTAGGCCCCAACGGCACCGACATCTCCCGCGACGACGGAAAAAACTGGTCACCCCTCAGACCCAGCCCGCAAGACACCCCTGACGCCGACAAGAACTGGAACGCCCTCTCACTCCCCTTCGTCGTAGGCCCGCACGGACGCATCGGCCGCCTTCGCACCCTCGACCAAAAACCCGAACCACCAAAATAAAAATCACTGCTGCGGAGGCGTAGTCGTAGGCGTCGTAGGAAAAGCACCTCCCGGCGTCGAGCCACCAAGCCCCGGCGACGAGCCGCCAAGTCCAGGCGTACTCGTCCCGCCAAACGGACTCGAAGTCCCGCCCGGAGCCGAAGTATTCCCACCGTTCCCTGTTCCAAGACCACCCGAAGGCACCCCGCCAAGCAGCGCCCCCTTCGCATACAGCTGCTCGATCCGCGGATCGTAGATAAACTCCCAGGTGTTATACGTAGTCTGCTCGTTCAGTATCGTGATCGAGTCGCCCTCCTTCGGCACTCCAACCCCGACAAACGGCGCCCCGCCACTCGGACCGTTCCCCGACGACTGACCCGCCGCCCCAATCGTCGACCCCGGCGTACTCGAACCACTCGACCCCGTACTCGACGAACCCCCACCCAGCGTAGGGGTACTCGAATATCCGCTGCCGCCGCCAAGCGTAGGAGTCCCCGAAGATCCACCCAATGTCGGCGTACCCGAAGATCCTCCAAACGAGCTAGACCCAAAACCACCCGTGGACGAGCCACCACCAAGCGTCGAGCTCTGCTGCCCGGCCCCCGCAGCACCCACTCCACCCTGCCCCGCCGAAACCTGGTTCGACACCGACCCCAACCCCGGTGTCAACCCCGCCAGCGGCTGCCCAAAAAATCCCTTCACCGTCGTCTTCGCTTCCCCCACTTTGATCAGCCGCCAGTCATCCTTCCCCGTCATGGGGTCCAGATACCGCTGTCGCAGATACCGAATATTATTCGTCTTCTCGAGCGCCTCAATCGAAGCCGGATACATTCCGGTCTTGCGGTAGTACAGCCGGATCGCCCGCACATACTGGTTCCCCCGGTGCACCGCCTCCACCTCGCGCTCGCGCCGCAGATCCTGCGCCACCTTCGGCGCAGCCACACTCAGCGCCAGCAGGATAAGAAAGATCGCAACGATCAACCCCACCAGCATGAAGCCCTGCTCCCCGTCCACGCCGCGCTCTACGAAGTCTCTCTTCATCGCCAACCACCTACCGCCCCAGCAACGGCAGCGTCTGCCGATTATTGTTGCCCAGATCCTCCATCACAATGGAGTTGGCCCCAATCGACACAACCTTATACCGTCGCTGCACAATATCGCCATCCGACGCGAGAAACACATCCTCGCCATGCAGCAGAAACGCTCTTCGCGCCCCATTCGGCGCAGTCGCCGTCCCAAAGAACTTCAGATCAATCGGCGGTGGTGGTGGTGGCCCCGGAGGTGGCGGCGGTGGCGGTGGTGGCCCAGGTTTCGGCCGCACAGACGCAATCGGCACAGGAATAACCACCGGAGCCGAACTCGCCGAAAAGATATTTCTCCCATTACCCGAGTACACCAGCGACTCCGTCACCAGCATCGCGTCCATCCGCAGCGTCGGATCGAGCTGCGCCGACGTTGTCCCTAAACTCTTCGCCGCAGCACCCGCCACATTTCCCGACGGCACAGCACTAGCCTTCTCCGTTGGAGCCGTCTTCGTCGGCACCGTCACCACTACCGGCGCAATCGGCGGAGGAGGACTGTCATCCTTCAGTTCGTAATAAAGTACCCCCGCCGCAACCAGCACAAACGCGGCGATCGCTCCACCCTTCTTCTGTTGGTCCGCAGTCAGCCGTATCATTGCCGGCCTCCCGCAACAGGAGTCTTCGTCGCACCATCAGTTGAACCCGGCGCATCTCCATCCGCGCCTGCAACAATCTTCTCCGTACTCTCCGCTCCCACCGGAGAACGCAGATACGTCGTCAACCGAACCCGCAACCCCACTGTCCCGGTCTGCTGACCCGTCAGCGTCATCCCCGTGATCAGGAAAAACATCTTGTCCCGCTCCAGCGCATTCACGAAGATCACCAGCGGCCGGTAGTCTCCGCTCAAACTCACATCCATCTTCGCTTCGGTCAACTCGCCGGCAGTACCTTCCAACACCGGCTCATAGCTGTAATTGGCTCGCGTCAGCTTCACTCCCTGCTTCTTCGATAGAGTCCCCAGCTCTGCCACCACTTCAGAGATCGCAAACGGCAGCCGCTGCTTTGAAAACTTGTCCGCATCCTTGGTCGCCTGCGCCAGCTTCTCATCCAGACCCTCCAGCGGTTGTCTCGCAATCTCCGCCGTCTTCATCGCAATCGTCTGGTCGGCCAGTGCCTGCGCATTCTCGCTGTTCGCCGCGTTCCAGGCGAACGCCATATGCACCAGCAGGTACAGACACACCAACCCCAGCACCACCACACCCGCAATATGCAGATTCAACAGAGTCGCCAGCCTGCGTCCCTTCTCGGCCCACTGTTTTGCCGCCACGGCTGTTCGTCTCTTCTCTGCTACTATCGTCATCGCGCGGCTCCCTTCTGCGCAGGTGCTTTCACAACACCTTTTGGCAACGTGCTCTTAGGGTGTCCCGACTTATTCGTAGTCCCAGCCTTCGGCGAATTCTCACTCTCGTCCTTCGTCGCCGCAGCATCCTTCGCCGGTTTGGCCGGCAGCGGGTTATACCCGCTCAATATCTCGAACTGCACAGCCCCCGGCGCCAGCTGCAACGCATTGGCACCGTGGTTTCCCTCCTGCGTCTGCGCCTGCTCCGACGCGAGCCTCGGCAACAGGAATCGCTGCGACGTCTCCAGATTCCTCACCAGCAGCACCGCTCGCTCGCGGTCTCCACTCACTCGAAGCCGGATATTCACATCGCCTTCCTTCGTAATCTGCGGCTCGATGCTCGTCACCTGCACGCCGCCCGGCAGCACCTTCTCCAGATCCATCATCACTGCCGTCCAGCTAAAGCTCTTCCGCGCAAACACCGCATTCAAATACTGCGATCGCTCCAGCACCGCCATATTCTGCGGCTGATGCATCCTCGCCTCATTCACCTGCCGCTCCTGCTGAAACTGTTGCGTCTTCGACTTCAGCGCATCCATCTTCGCCTGCGCCACCTTCGCCTTCGCATTCAACGAGCGCAGCGCAAACCCCAGCCCTACCGCCAGCAGCGCCAGCAACACCATCGCCAGCCGCAGCCGCGCAAACAGCGGTCGCAACTCAACAAACGGTCGATTCGCAAGATTGACAGAGATCCGCATCAGTTCCTCAGCGCTCCCCGCACTCCGGCCAGCCAGCTCCGCGGCACGCTCGACGTCACCGCTCCGGCCTCCAGCATCCCCGCCTCCACCATCTCCCGCACCCGCAAACCCTCCACGCCACTCTCTTCCATCATCGCAGCGACAGCGTCGGCTCCCAGCGTTCCCGCCACCAGCAGCTGGTCCGGCGAGCTCTGCAGCGTATCCTCAAAATAGGCCGCCGCCACACTCACCGCCTGCGCCACATCTCTTGCGACCGCCTTCGACCCAGCCTCCCGCATCACTGCCGTCTCCACCACTGAGGTCTGCATCGCAGCCTCTGCATCGAACCTGTCCCATCCACCCGGCCCCAGCGGCTCCTGCTGTGCCCACTCCTGCGCCGTACTCTCCCGGTCCACCAGCGGTACAACAGTCTCAACGTCTATCGGCGTTGCGGCACTCGCACTCATATCAACCGAGCGATGCAGCAGCAACACTCCCGCCTGCACAATCGCCGTCGTCACTGATCCCGTACTCGCATTCACCACCAGCACCGGAGCAGTTGCGGCCTCATCCAATCCCGCCAGCGCCGCCAGCGTACTCGGCAGCACCGCCCCCGGCAGATATCCCGCCGCCAGCACCACCCCCTCATACTCCTCCAGCACCGCCTTCGGCATCGCCACCGCCAGCAGCTTTACCAGAGTCCTTCTCACTCGACATCACCTGGTAGCTCACCATCGCTTCATCTGCGTCAAACGGCAGCAGCTTCTTCAACCGAAACCGCACCACCGGCAACGCCTCCGCGGCCTTCCTAGGCAGCTGATCGAAGTCCACGAAACAGAACCCGCACCGCCGCATCCGGCACCACCACCGTCACATCGCGCGACCGCTCCCGCCCGCTTCCTGCAACTGCATCGAGCGCCCTTCGCACCGCACCGTCACGACTGCGTTCTTGTCTGCGATATTGCCGGCCTTCAATCCCGGCGTCACCGCACCTTCTGCCATATCCGCTCGAGCCACCGCAGTCAGCAGACCAGCCGCATCCTCCGCGCGCGCAGCCACCACACCCTCCGCCCGAACCTCAACCGCCAGCCGCGGTCGCGTCCCCAACGTCTTCGGTAAAATTTCCATTCCGTCCTAGACTACCTATTTCCTTCCACTTTCGTCTGGCCAGGCTTCCAATCCCGCCATCCCATCCCGAGCCAAACGAGTGACGCTACCGTCCAAATTGCAACGCGGGACATTACCTGCCGACGCAAATCGCCGTTCCTACCGTCCCGCCTCAATAAACGTAACCTTATTAATCTCTCGCAGCGTCGTAATTCCATCCCGCACCCGTTCCATCGCCGAGTCCCGCAGAAACGCCATTCCCTTATCTCTCGCCTTCTTCCGAATCTCCTACCCGGCTTCTTCGCCAGCAGCATCTCGCGAATCTCGTCATCCAGCTCCAGCAGCTCATGGATCGCCGACCGTCCGCGATACCCCGTCCCGCCGCACTCAATGCATCCCGGCCCTTCACGAAACTTGAACCCTCGCCACTCCGCCGGCTCAAGTCCGCTCGCCAGCAGCTCCTCCTCGCTGTAATGCACATCCCTCACGCAAAATTCACACACCTGCCGCACCAGCCGCTGCGCCAGAATGCAGTTCAGCGCCGAAACAAAGTTGTAAGGCTCAACGCCCATATTCAAAAAACGCCCCAGCACGTCCACCACGTTATTCGCGTGGACCGTAGTGAACACAAGGTGCCCCGTCAGCGCCGAGTTGATCGCAATCTGCGCCGTCTCCGCATCACGAATCTCACCGACCAGGATCTTGTCCGGGTCATGACGCAGAATCGACCGCAATCCACGCGCAAACGTCAGCCCCTTCTTCTCATTCACCGGAATCTGCGTAATCCCGCGAATCTGATACTCAACCGGGTCTTCAATCGTGATGATCTTGTCTTCTTCGCTCTTAATCTCATTCAACGCCGCATACAGCGTCGTCGTCTTACCCGAACCCGTCGGCCCCGTCACCAGCACCATCCCATACGGCTCTTTGATGTACCGCCGAAACCGCTCCAGGTCTTTCGCCGCGCAAACCCACCACATCCAGGCGAAAGCTGTCTTGAACTTCTCCGACATCGACTCTTTATCGAGCACACGCAGCACAGCATTCTCGCCATGCACCGTCGGCATAATCGACACACGAAAGTCGATCAGCCTCCCCTTGTACCGAACGCGAAAACGTCCGTCCTGCGGCACGCGCCGCTCCGCAATATCCAGCTCGCTCATCACCTTGATACGCGAAAGAATCGTCTGATGGTGCTCCCGCGCAATCGGAGCCATCGCCTGCTGCAGCACGCCGTCGATTCGGTACTTCACCAGCAGCGAATCATCGAACGTCTCCAGATGAATATCCGAAGCCCGCCGTTCCAGCGCCGTAAAGATCGTCGTATCCACCAGCCGGATAATCGGCGAGATATCATCCTCGCTCGTCAGCCGTTCAATCGAGATATTCGCGTCCTGGCTCTCATCGCTCAGACAACACATCGAACGCCAACCCTTCACTCGCCTCATCCAGCACCCGCTGCGCTCTGCTCCGTCTTCTTCAGCAGCTCCGTAATCTGCGTCAGCGTCGCCACCCGCGTCACCAGCCGCTGCCCCAGCAGCCCCGAGATCTCGTCCAGCACCATCAGCTTCGACGGATCGCTCACCGCAATCGCCAGCCGCCCCTCCATCTGCTCCAGCGGAACGAAGTTGTACCGGAACATCATGTCCACCGGCACGCTCTTGAACAGCTCATGCTGAGATCTTGAAGTTCTTCAGATCCACAAACTCCGCATGATACCGCCGCGCCAGCAACTGCGCCCGCTCCACCTCATCCATCCCCGACTCGCAATCGGTACCGCCAACGGTGCCATTGCCATATCTCGTAAGACTCCTCTTCCCACCATCCGTCACTCACCCTTTGCGCCACAAATCTTGCAGCACGCCAAACTTACGCAATTTCACCACACCTATCTATTATCAAGGATACTGCTCCTGTGGTATTCTCCGCCGATAACAGGGCTCCCGTACGGTCTACGACTTTTGGAGGACTCCCCATGAGCAGCGCTGCCACCCCACTCCGCGACCTCGCCCGCAAAGCCATCGACTGGTCCATCGCCCTCAGCGTCCTGCTCATCCTCGCCGGCCTCTTCGCTCTCTTCATGCCCTTCATCTCCGGCATCGGCATCACCCTCTTCTTCGGCTGGGCCATGATCCTCAGCGGCATCACCCACTTCATCTTCGCCTTCAAAACCCACACCACCGGCGGCGTCATCTGGGAGATCCTCCTCGGCGTCGTCTATCTCTTCACCGGCGTCTACCTCATCCTCCACCCGCTCGCCGGCCTCTCTCGCCCTCACCCTCTTCCTCGCCTGCTACCTCTTCTTCGAAGGCCATCCTCGAGTTCATCCAGTGCTTCCAGGTTCGTCCCCGCCACGGCGCCGGCTGGCTCATCTTCGACGGCATCATCACCCTCATCCTCGCCATCATGATCTGGCGAGCATGGCCTGCCAGCTCCGTCTGGGTCATCGGCACCCTCGTCGGCATCAGCATGATCTTCAGCGGATTCTCCCGCCTCATGCTCTCCCTCGCCGCCAAACGCGTCTTCAATCGATTCGCCTGATGACAAACTCGCGCCGCTAAGCTGAATCGGTACCGCGAGTCAGAGACTGCGGCCCTACTGCCCCTGCGTCCCACTCGCGCTCAAACTGAAGATCGGCAGATACAGCGCAATCAGAATCGTCATCACCACCACCCCCATCACGATCAGAATCAGCGGCTCGATCAAACTCATCGCAGCCGTCAGATTCGTCTGCACGTCCTCTTCAAAGAACTCCGCCACCGAGTTCAGCATCTGCGGCAGCGCACCCGTCGACTCGCCCACCTCGATCATCTCGATCGCCAGCTCCGGAAACACCTTCGTCGACTGCAAACTCGCCGACAACCCCTTCCCCTCGCGCACCGTCTCCACCGACTCTGGTACACCGCATTCCCAATCTGCCGCGAATCAATCGACCGCGCCGCCGTCTCCAGCGACGGCACCAGCGGCAACCCACCCGTCAGCAGCGTCGACAGCGTCCGCGAAAACAACCCCACCTGGTACTTCAGCCACACAGTGCCAAACACCGGCAACGAGATCCGTATCTTGTCAATCAAGTATCGCTCCGGCATCCGTCTTCGATCCACCGATACAACAAAAATCCCACAGCTCCCGCCACCACCGCCACATAGATCCCGTAGTGCTGCGCCTCCTGCCCCAGCTCCAGCAGAAACATCGTCAACGCCGGCAGCTTCGTCCCCAGCTGGTCATACAGCTGCGCAAACCGCGGCACCACAAACGTAATCAAAAAGATGAACAGCCCAATCACCATCACCACCAGCAGCGCCGGATAGATCAAACTCGCCTTCAGCTTCTTCCGGAACGTCAGCGACACCCGCTGAAAGTCCAGAAACCGTTGCAGCACCTCTTCCAGGTTGCCCGACCGCTCCCCCGCCAGCAGCGTCGTCGTATACACAATCGGAAATCCACCCTGCGCCTCAAACGCCTGCGAGATCGACTCACCCGTCTTCACCCGCGCCGCCACATCTTCCAGCTGCGCCCGAAACTGCGGATGCTTCTGCCTGCGCGCCAGCAACTCCAGCGACCCCAGAATCGGCAACCCCGCTTTAATCAGCGTCAAAAACTGCTGGTTGAAAATCAGAAACGTCTCCAGCTTCACCTTCTTCTTGCTCGCCCCCAGCCCACCCCGCGCCTTCACCGATAGACGTAGTACCCCGCCTGCGTAAACCGAGCCCGCAACTCCTCTGCGGTCGCCGCCGCATGAGCTCTGCTCCTGCACCCGCCCCCGCTCATCCGCCAGCTTGACCACAAACTCATTCATAGGCCTTCAAAAAATCCGCCAATCCACTCAAAGTAACTCCATCTTAGACGCTCACCGCGCAAAATTGCCCCTACCCTGCGTCTTCCGTGTTACCCCACCCGTCCCACACTCATCACCAGCAGCTCTGTCAACCTGAATTCTTCAGCGACAAGGAGTCCCATGTCCCATCGCAACAGTGTCTACGTCCGCACCGCCCTCTTCACACTCCTCATCCTCACGGTCTCCCTCGCCTCCGCGCAAAAGCGCCCCATCACCGCAAAAGACTTCGACTCCTGGCGAACCCTCAATGGCCAGACCCTCTCCCCCGATGGCCACTACGTCGCCTACGCTCTCTTTCCGCTCGAAGGCGACGGCGACATCGTCATCCGCAATCTCACCACCGGCAAAGAGACCCGCGAGAGCGCAGGCGAACTCCCTCCGCCGCCGCCCGACGACCCCAACGCCGAAGGTCCTCCCCCACCACGCACTGTCCAGCTCTCCTTCAGCAACGACTCCAAGACTCTAGTCTTTCTCGCCTACCCCACCCACGCCGCCGTCGAAAAAGCCAAAACCGACAAAAAGAATCCGGCCCACGAAGAACTAGTCGTCCTCGACCTCGCCACCTTCAAAGCCAGGCGCGTCCCCGACATCAAGAGCTTCCAGCTCCCGAAAAAAGCTGACGGCTTCGTAGCCTATCTCAAGTACCCCGCGCCACCACCCGCCGCAAACTCATCCGAGACCGAAGCCAAACCCGCAGCACAACCCGACGCCGAGCCTGACTCGCCATCCGACGCCCAGGCCGGACGAGCACGCACCGCCGCAGCCCCTCGCGAAACCACCGAGTTCGGCTCTCCCCTCACCCTCCTCAAACTAGCCGACCAAACCACCCGCGAACTCCCCGACGTCCTCGACTACCAGCTCACCGAAGACGGCAAATCCCTCGCCTACGCCGTCGTCTCATCCAAAGCCGACCACGACGGCGTCTTCGTCCTCTCCACCGCCGGCGGCGACCCGCACGAACTCATCTCCGGCAAAGCCCGCTACCAGCATCTCGCCTGGAGCGAAAAGTCCGACGAGCTCGCCTTCATCGGCAACCCCGCCAAGGCCGACGAAAATAAGCCTCTCTATAACCTCTACCTCTGGCACTCCGCCGACCCCAAAGCCGCCCTCATCGTCTCCACCACCACCCCTGGCTTCCATCCCGGCTTCGTCGTCCACGACCACGCCACCCTGGCGTTCTCGAAAGACGGCACCCGCCTCTTCTTCGGCGCAGCGCCTCCCTCCCCGCCGCGCCCCGCCGCCACCATCGACCCCGACAAACCCTCCTTCGATCTCTGGAGCTACGACGAAGAGTCCATCCCCCCCGTCCAGAAGGTTCGCGCCACCGCCGACCTCAATCGCTCCTATCGCGCCGTCTATCTCATCGCCGACAAAAAGATGATCCAGCTCGCCGACGAGACCCTCCCCGAACTCGTCCCCAACCAATCCGGCCGCTACGCCCTCGGCACCAACGACCGCGAATACCGCCCCATCGAAGACTACGGCGAGCACTTCTACGACACCTACCTCGTCGACACCGACACCGGCAAACGCACCCTCCTGCTCAAAAAGCACGAAGGCGCCACCCGCTGGTCCACCGACGGACACTATCTCATCACCTTCGACGGCAAAGACTGGAACACCATCGCCGTCCCCTCCGGCAAAGCCGTTAACCTAACCTCGAAACTCCCCGTCAAATTCTGGAACGAAGAAGAGGACACACCCAGCACACCCGCCGCCTACGGTTCTGGTGAGTGGACCCGCGACGACAAGTACATCCTTCTCTACGATCACTACGACGTCTGGCAGATCGCCCCCGACGGCAGCTCCGCCCTCAACCTCACCCGTGGCCTCGGCCGCGAGCTGCACCTCCAGCTCCGCACCGTCCGCGCCCGCCGCGAAGCCGACACCGACGAAAGAGGAATCGACCCCGCCAAACCCATCCTCCTCCGCGCCGAAGACACCATCACCCGCGACACCGGCTTCTTCACCACCCACATCGACGCCAAAGCCCCACCAACCAAACTCATCCTCAACGCCGAAGACTACAACCTCCCCGTCAAAGCCAAAGACGCCGACGTCTACGCCCTCACCGCGCAGACCTACACCAAATTCCCCAACCTCCTCATCACCGACGCCACGTTCAAAAATCTCCAAAAGATCAGCGACGCCAACCCCCAGCAATCAAGCCTGCTCTGGGGAACCAACGAGATGGTCACCTTCCAGAGCCTCGACGGCGTCCCCCTGCAAGGCATCCTCTACAAGCCCGAAGACTTCGATCCCCACAAAAAATATCCCATGATCGTCTATCTCTACGAGAAGCTCTCGCAGAACCTCAATCACTTCGTCGACCCCCGTCCCATGGACTCGCTCAACATCTCCTACTACGTCTCGAACGGCTACCTCGTCTTCACGCCCGACATCGTCTACACCACCGGCTACCCCGGCCAAAGCGCCCTCAAATGCGTCCTCGGCGGCGTCAACTCCATCACCGCCCGCGGCTTCGTCGACGAGAAGAACATCGGCATCCAGGGCCACAGCTGGGGCGGCTACCAGATCGCCTACATGGTCACCCAGACCACGCGCTTCAAAGCCGCCGAAGACGGCGCACCCGTCGCCAACATGATCTCCGCCTACGACGGCATCCGCTGGGGCAGCGGCCGCCCGCGCCAGTTCCAGTACGAAAAAACCCAAAGCCGCATCGGCGGCACACCATGGCAGTACCCCCTCCGCTACATCGACAACTCCCCCATCTTTCAGGTCGACCGCATAGAGACCCCGCTCCTGCTCCTCCACAACGACGCCGACGACGCCGTACCGTGGTATCAGGGCATCGAGTTCTTCCTAGCCCTCCGCCGCCTCAACAAACCCGCCTGGATGTACTCCTACAACGGCGAACCCCACCACCTCCGCCGCCGCCCCAACCAGCGCGACTACGCCGCCCGCATGGCCGAGTTCTTCAACTACGAACTAAAATCCGGCCCCAAACCCACCTGGATGGAAAACGGCATCCCCTACCTCCACACCCCAGAGCAAGCCGCCCCATGAACCTCACACGCCTTGCGAACCAAAACAAATCAGTAAAACCTGCTTCTGCCCATACTCTCGCTTGAAGTGCCCATGCTATAAGTAGTCGCTGAGCTTTTCTGTGCGGATTGAAGGACATCGAATGACCCCGGCCCCTTGGTTTAGATTTCCACGCAAACCTCTCCTGATTTGGCTCACTCTCGTTGCAGCAGTTTTGTCTGCTCCCATAGGCGCAAGCGGTCAACAGCCCCTCTTCCCTGTCACCAGCTTCTACAATCCTCCCAGCGCCGCCTCAGTCTTTGTACCCGGCGATTTCAACGGCGACGGGCAACCCGATATAGCCTTCGTTTCACCGGCTGTCTCCGCCGGTCAGTTCGCTACCCTGACCGTGCTTCTCAACAACGGCTCCTCATCTCCTACTTCAGTCGTCACCAATACTCTCAACTGCACCGCGGTTCCGCAGATTTTGGCCGCCGACCTCAACAACGACAAAAAGCTCGACATCGTCCTCACCTGCGTCGAGGGCTATATCGTTGTTCTGCTCGGTGACGGAGACGGCACCTTTCAAAAACCCGTCTACTACGCCACCACCGGTACACCAGTTATTGGCCAGCCAGGCGACCTCAACGGCGATGGCTACCTCGACATCGCTGCATCCACTCCGACAGCCGTTCTGGTCATGCTCAATCAGGGCAGCGGCGCTCCAGGAACTCTGCAGCCGGCGAAGACCTACCCCGTTCCAACCGGGCTCAACATCGCACTTGCAGGAGTCCAGAGCGGAGACTTTAACGGCGATGCAAAACAGGACCTTATCGCGGTCAACACCAACACCACCCAATCCATCCCCTTCGTCATCTTCAACGGCAACGGAGACGGCACCTTCCAGACCGCTCAGATTCCGAATCAGGTTCCTGCCACCGGCCCATTCGTCGTTGCAGATTTCAACCACGATGGCATCTCCGACGTAGCCTACCTGTCCCCCGGCTCCCCAACTGGAGCACAGCAATCGGTCCAACTCCTGCTCGGCAGTTCCAACGGAAAATTCACGAATACTGCAACAATCTCTCTCACCGGTTTTACCAACTACACCAATCTCGTCTATGCCGGACTGACAAACGGCGCCGGAAACATTGACCTCGCAATCGTCGGCAGTAACACCACAATCATCCGCAGCAACGGTATAGGAGGGTTATCCTTGGGCCCCTCCTACGCCATCAGCGGCTCTCCTCTTCCGGAAACTGCCAGCAACGGCATCACCAATCTCCTCTTCCTCACAACAAGTGGCTTCAGCCTTCTCCCTGGCAACGGAGACGGCACCTTTCAGGGACTACCCAGTCTCCAGGTCGGCCCCAGCGGCTTCGTCGCCGCCGATCTCAACGGCGACGGCCTCACCGACATCCTCTCTCTGAACCCATTGATCACTGGGAGCCCTGGACTCAATATCACCTCTGCAATAGGGCGCGGCGATGGAACACTGCTGGTCACCCATCAAATGCCGGCAACGAGTATTGCCTCAAGCTTTCTCATCGCAGCAGACTTCAACGGCGACGGCAAAATCGATGCCGCAACCTTTCAAAATGGGACGTCATCTGCGCCATCAGTCGCAATCTACGCAGGAAATGGAGACGGAAGTTTTCAATCAGCGACCATTACCAACCTCCCGGCCGGAAACCCGATCCACGCAATTACGGGCGACTTCAACGGCGATGGCCATCTTGACCTCATCATAGCCACCTACTCCACCGAGCCGAATCAGGGTCAGTCCAATCAAACCCTCGTCTTTCTTCCCGGTAACGGCGACAACACCTTCGGAGCCGCAAGCACCGTCGCGGGTCTGACCTCGTTCAACAATCCGTCTTCAGTCTATGCAGCTGATCTCAACCACGACGGAAAACTCGACCTCGTCTGGAATAGCAGCGTCTATCTAGGCAAAGGTGACGGCACCTTCCAGCAGCAGCCTCTCAGCGTCGCCGACACCAGCGGCGGCTTCAACGGACCGCTGGCCCTCGGCGATCTCAACGGTGATGGCATCCCCGATATCGTCGTTCAACCTCCCAGCGTCGCGGGTAGCACCCCCGGCTTTGCCGTCTACGCTGGCGTCGGCGACGGCACCTTCCAAACCACTCCACTATTTGCCAAAGCGACTCTACCTCAAAGCACCGGAGTCCTCGCTGCACTCATCGGCGACGTCAACGCGGACGGCAAACCCGACCTCTCATCGAAACTCAAGACCCAATAGCAACGACGCCATAGTCTCGGTCTACCTTGGCGATGGCAAGGGAAACTTCACCACCGATCCCAACATCTACACCGCCGGACACAACACCCAGGACCCCTCGATGGTCCCCTCGCCCATAGCGACCTTCGCACGCCTCAACAATCAGGCTCCCGCGCTGCCCGGCGATAACGCCCTCGATTTCTCACCTTCACCAGCTGCGGAGCCACCTCACTCCTCAACCAGATGAATCCTACACCCTCAGCTCCGGTTCTTCTTCCGTCGACGACCACCCTTTCTGCTCTTCCTGTCAGTGTTGCCCCTACGCAACCCCTCATGTTAACAGCTGGAGTCACCGGTGCCGCACCCACCGGGACTGTCACCTTCATATCTGCTGGTGTGACGCTCGGTACCGCCCCCATTCTCAATGGACACGCCGACACTACTGTCTCCTTTCCCGACCCCGGCACCTACACGGTGACAGCATCCTATGTAGGAGATGGCAACAATCAAGCAAGCTCCTCCAGCCCGCTCTCCATAACCGTCGCACAGATCCCTTCCACCACACTTCTCAGCGTCGATACATTGACCCCCGGGGCCAACCAGGTGTTCCACTTCGTCGTCGGCTTCAGCGGATATAGCCCGACCGGCACAGTGACCTTCCTTCTCGCTGACGGCACCTCAATCGGAACACGCAGGCCGTCGGCGGTCAAGCCAGCTTCGCCTATTTCTTCCCCATCGCCGGCACATACACCGTCCACGCGAACTATGCCGGAGACGCTGCCAACCTGCCTAGCATCTCTTCTCCCGTCGCGATCACTGTCATGGCTCAGGACTTCACTCTCTCCAGCACCGGGGACATGGCAACGCTGATAGGCCGCCAGCTACCGGGACCCTAACGATAAGCCCAACCTACGGCTACAGCGGGACCGTAAATCTTTCGTGCAGCCAACTCGTCCGCCGAAAGCTTGCTTATTCACCCCACCAACTCTAAGATCGCTCGACGACTCTCGCCGGTCTCCTCGACTTCGACCATCACCACTACGGCTCCAACCCCACGAAACTCCGTAAATTTCTCGAACCTCTCGACCGCATTGCCTTTGCCGGCCTCTTCGGTGGATGCTCTTCTTCCGCAAACGAGTTCGTCGGCCAAACGGAACACCTGTTGCATCGCTCCCTAACTGGCCCTGCTGCTGACTCGTGAGCATTCTTCAGATCGTCGCCTGTAGCTCATCGCCCTCACATCCGCCCAGACGCCCAATCCAAACCCCGGCACTCCAAAGGGCACCCACACTCTGGTAACAATTACGGCTGCCGATTCCGCTGGAACGGCCCATCCCACACCGTCAGGCAATAATCAAACGTTATTCTCATTCGTGCATTAAGAATCGACCCAGACTCCCCGGAAAGGGAAATCCTTGCTGACAAAAAATACTTCAAAAAGTTGGCACGTTTTTAGCAACCACAAAACAGGCCGTCAACGGACCACAAATCACCACGAATCCACCACAACGTCACCACCAAAAACCATCCAAAAAACACGGCATTTTACAAAACCCCCGAAAAAACCCCCGAAAAAAGACAAAAAAAGCCCCGGCCACCGCCGGGACTTTTTTCTTACAAACTTCAAAATCAGACGCTGAAACTCGACCCACACCCACAGGTCGACTTCACAGCAGCATTCTCAAACTTGAACCCCGCAGCCTCCAGTGTCTCCACGTAGTCCACCGTGCAGTTCTGCAGGTACATCGCCGAGGTCGCATCCACAAACACCTTTAGATCCTCGAACTTATAGACCTTATCCATCATGCCGCTCTGGTTCTCAAACGACATGGAATACTGGAAACCCGAGCATCCGCCGCCAACCACACCAATGCGCAAACCGGCAGGGATCGGATTCTGCGACGCCATAATCTCTCGAACCTTGCTAATCGCTGCAGGCGTTAGGGTTACGGGCGTAGTCGAAGCCGGTACACCAACAACGACCTCAGGGGTAACAGCAGCAGTAGACATTGCAAATCTCCTCGTCTTTCTTCAGACACTATTAAGTGTATGCGCCTGCCACCGCTCCGGCAAGCCCTTTAACTTATAGATGCACCCCCCGCCCATCCGATTCACCAGTAGACCTTCCTTTGACCTCAATTCCTGCTACTATTTGCTCGGTCCCTCATCAAAAAAGCCATGAAGTTCCTCCTCTTCATCTCGAACGCCTTCATCAACACCATGGGCATCACCCAGCCTTCGCCACAAGCTGCAAATCGTGCTGCCTGGTTCATCGTCACTCTGCTCACGGCTGTACTTGCCGCCGTCATCACCATCGCAGTTTTGGCTATCCACTTGGCGTCGCACCACTAAAAACTTCAACCCCCATGTTGCAACCTGAATCCTCCACCTCGAAAAAGCCTGTCTCACCCTCTTGTGAATGTCGTATGATTGCGGCGGATGTTCCCACACCAAACTGAGCACATGCTTTGGCCCATCAGGTGGCAGGATCACCCGAATAAATGCCAGCCCTGTCATAGGGCGGAGGAACCGCTATGACCGTCATGGATGCTATACCCGTTCTGCTAATTATCTGGGCAGCCATCGCAGCCTGTTTTCTCGGCCTGCTTGCCTACAAAGGGCAGCTGACCCGTTACGAAGAAGACCAACTTTTTCTTAGTGAGACCGTCTCCCACGAGCAGCAACTTCAAGCCGAGATTGTTCGCAAGGTCACAAAATTAACTCCGTTTGTCCGTGTGTTTGGTATCGCTTCAGCCGTAATGACCGCTGGCATCGTCGGCATCTTCACCTACGACGCATGGCAGCATTTGGTGAAGTAGCGCCTGACCATTTAGCACCTTCTATCGCGAACAAAGAGCCAAAGGCCATAAAGCCTCTGGCTCTTTGCCTTTTGCACTCCTAAGCGTTATACGTCGACGAAGAGACCTTCCCACCCCGCCCAGTCCAGTTGGTATGGAAAAACTCGCCCCGCGGTTTATCCACGCGCTCATACGTATGCGCTCCAAAGAAGTCTCGCTGCGCCTGCAGTAGATTCGCCGGCAGCCGCTCACATCGATACCCGTCGTAGAATGCCAGCGCCGTAGAGAACGCCGGCATCGGCACGCCAATCTCGATCGCATGAATAATCGCCTTCCGCCACGACGCCTGGTACTTACTCAGCGCATTCGAGAAGAAATCGTCCATCAGCAGATTCTCCAGCTTCGGATTCTTATCGAACGCCTTCTTAATATCTCCCAGGAACACGCTGCGGATAATGCACCCACCGCGCCACATCAGCGCGATGCCGCCCATATTCAGGTTCCACTTCATCTCTTTCTCAACAGCTCGCAGCAACATATAGCCCTGCGCGTAGCTAATCATCTTTGAGCAGTACAGCGCCCGCCGCACATCCTCGATAAACTCCTTCTTCTCAGAGACCGTCAGCATCTTCTTCGGCCCTTGCAGCACCTTCGCAGCCGCCACCCTCTCCTCCTTCAACGCCGACAGGCATCGCGCAAACACGCTCTCCCCAATCAACGTCACCGGCATTCCCAGGTCCAGCGCAGAGATCGCGGTCCACTTCCCCGTTCCCTTCTGCCCTGCCGTATCCAGAATCTTGTCCACCATCGGCTTGCCATCATCGTCTTTCTTGCCGAAGATCGCCGCCGTAATCTCGATCAAATAGCTATCCAGCTCGCCCTTATTCCACTCAGCGAAGACCTCATGCATCTCATCGGCATTCAACCCCAGTCCATCTTTCAATAACTGGTACGCCTCACAGATCAGTTGAATATCGCCATACTCAATTCCGTTGTGCACCATCTTCACGTAGTGCCCCGCGCCGTCCTCGCCCACCCAGTCGCAGCAAGGAACCCCGCCATCCACCTTCGCCGCTATCGCCTGAAAGATCTCCTTCACATGCGGCCACGCCGCAGGGTTTCCCCCCGGCATAATCGACGGCCCAAACCGCGCACCCTCTTCCCCGCCCGAAACCCCAGTGCCGACAAACAAAATCCCCTTAGCCGCCAACTCTTTCGTCCGCCGGTTCGTATCGGTAAACAAAGAGTTCCCGCCATCAATCAAAATGTCGCCCTTCTCCAGATACGGCAGCACGTGCTCAATCGTCTGGTCAACGACCTCGCCCGCCTTCACCATTAACATCACTCGCCTCGGCAGCTTCAGCGCAGCGCACAGCTCCTTCGCCGAGTGTGTCCCCACCACCTTCGTTCCCTTCGCCTCATCGGCAAGAAACTCATCCACCTTCGACGTGGTACGGTTGAACACCGCGACCTTATATCCGTGATCGTTCATATTAAGCACGAGGTTCTGGCCCATCACCGCCAGCCCAATCAAGCCGATATCGCAAGTTCCATCTGCCATCGAAGTTCTCCAAAGCGGCCCCGTCAGGGGCGTCGCCACACGCCAGCAAAATCGCGTCTTACCAAAAAAGTGGTCAGTCCGCGATCCTTTTTCTACCACAGTCCCCAACCTAAAGATAGCGACCCGCAAAACAACGGGGAGACACCATGAGTTACACCGCTCCCGGGGAATCTCTTCGCAAACCATCGATTGCGACATTCTTTTTAATCAGGTCGCGCATCAGATAATAAGGTGTGTGCGAAAGTGCGCCGCGGTACAAGCAATGAGAGTAAGCCGTCTACAGGAAGCCAAAAACCACGAACGAATCCTCGACACCGCGACAAAGCTCTTTCGCGAGCGCGGTATCGACGGCATCGGCGTCTCCGATCTCATGAAAGCTGCTGGCCTGACTCATGGCGGCTTCTACGGCCACTTCAAATCAAAAGAAGACCTCGTGGCGCAGGCATGCAAACGTGCTGTCATGCGTATGCGTCAGAACTGGATCAACGTAGTCGAGCAGGCGACAGGTGATCCCCTTGAAGCGCTCGCCGCAACCTACCTCACCCCAAAGCATCGCGACGGCGCCGGCAGAGGATGTCCGATGGCTGCATTGGGCCCCGAAGTCTCACGCCAAGGCCCGGTCGTACGCCGCGCAATGACCGACGAGTTGCGGCCATTCCTCGACTACCTCTCAGGCATCGTTCAGGGCAGCTCCAGCCGTCTTCGCCGCAAAAAAGCTCTCGCCACCTACGCCAGTCTCGTCGGCGCCCTAGTCGTCTCCCGCGTAGTCGACGATCCCATCCTCTCCAACGAAGTTCTCGCAGCAGTTGCTGCGACAATGCGCACAGATGACGCAGCGCGCGATCAAAAAAACCCTCCCTCTAAACGTCTGCGCAACCCGGCATTAAAGACCTGCACCACCAAGCGGCCCTCCCGCCAATCCCGAGCCTGAGCCGTCACGAAACGAAATATCTTTGCACCTCTCGGTCGCCACAAAACATCTCATCTCATATAAAGTATGACCGTCATCTATCAACAGATGCGGCCTGCATCCATCAATGTCCGTTGACACATGGAAGAAGGAGCGCCGCGCTTGGCAAGCCACGCAGTATTGACCCCGGAGCCCGGTACAGAAGCGCTCGAAGCCGAAGCGCCTCTCCGCACATCGGCGCAGCCCTCAGTCGATCGCAGTTACAAAACTCCTCTCACGCCAAAGCCGCACCCCATCATCAATCCCTGGGTCATCGCTCTCACCGTCACCCTCGCCACCTTCATGGAGCTGCTCGATACCTCCATCGCCAACGTCTCGCTCCCTTACATCGCCGGCGGTCTCGGCCGCTCCTACGACGAAGTCACCTGGATCCTCACCACCTACCTCGTCGCCAACGCCGTCATCCTGCCCATGTCAGCATGGCTCTCACGAGTCTTCGGCCGCAAAAACTACTACATGGCCTGCGTCGCCCTCTTCACCATCACGTCCTTTCTCTGCGGCATCGCGCCCACTCTCGGCATCATGCTTCTCGCTCGCGTCCTGCAGGGTATCGGTGGTGGCGGCCTCGCACCAGTCGAGCAAGCCATCCTCGTCGACACTTTCGCTCCCGCCAAACGAGCCACCGCCTTCGCGCTCTACACCGTCGCCATCGTCACTGCCCCGGCCATTGGCCCGGTCCTCGGCGGTTGGATCACCGACAACTACAACTGGCGTTGGGTCTTCCTCATCAACATCCCCATCGGCATCCTCTCCCTCTTCCTCACCAGCCGCTTCGTTCACGATCCACCGTCCTACGCGGAAGAGCGCAAGACCGTCCGCAAAAATGGCAAGCTCAGCGTCGACGGCATCGGCATCGCTCTCATCGGCCTCGGCTCCGCCGCGCTTGAAGTCCTCCTCGATCGCGGCCAGATCGACGACTGGTTCGGCTCTCCCTTCATCATCTGGATGTTCGTCATTGGTGTCGGCTGTCTCACCACCGCCGTCTTCTGGGAGCTCCATCATCCCGACCCCGTCATCGACCTCCGCATGCTCAAGGTCCGCAACTTCGCCATCGCCAACGTCTTTTACTTCGTCTTCGGCTTCGGCCTCTTCGCCTCCACAACAATGATCCCGCAGCTCCTCCAGTCCCTCTACGGCTACCGCGCCATCGACGCCGGCCTGGTCCTCGGGCCCGGAGCGTTCGTCATCACCATCCTCGCGCCCGTCGGCGCACAACTCGTCCAGCGCGGTCTCATCAAACCGCGCCTGCTCCTCTTCGGAGCCGTCATGACCGTCGGCATCTCCTTCATCCACTACAGCCACATGAATCTGGACACCGACTACGCACACTACGCCTGGGCCCGCGCCCTGCAGGGGCTTGGCTACGCCTTCTTCTTCGTCCCACTCTCTGTCATCGCCTACTCGCAGCTCAGCCCCGATCAAAATAACAAGGCATCCTCTCTCACAAACTTCTTCCGCAACTGGGGCGGCAGCTTCGGCATCGCCTTCATCACCACGGTCTCCGAGCGCCGCCAGAACTTTCACCAGTCGCGAGTAGGATCAAACATCGCCGCCTCGTCTGGCCCTCTGCAACAGTCCGTCCACCAGACCGCAGCCTACCTGCAATCCCATGGCTGGTCCCCCACCGACGCACTCAACGCCGCATACGCCCGCGTCTACGAGCAGCTCCACGCCCAAACCCAACTCCTCGCCTTCATGGATTGCTTCCACATCATTGGCGTCATCACGCTGATCGCCGCGCCTCTCGTCCTCATCACCAAAAACTTCAAAACCGCCAGCAAATCCACCGGTGCCCACTAAGCGGTTCGCTCCTACGCTTGTCATCCTTCGCTGAAGGCGGAGGATCTGCTTTTGCTTTTGCTTTTTTTCGTCATCTCGGAAGAAGATTTGCGGTCAGCACTTCCGCAATTGAATTTATCTTTCGCATTTTCCGCCCAAAAATCGCATGTCAAGCCCCCAAACTAGCTAACCCATGACCCCACAGCAAGATCCACGTGGCAGTTTAGTTATCCTCAACCCGCTATACTGTATATAGCGATCAAAAAGACAAGCCCCGACAAGGTTCGGGGCTAACTTATTGAAAGAAAAGGACTTTTCAAATAAAGTCTCCATTATGAAGACTTTACAGTCAAACCACGCCGCAAAGTACTGAATACAGATACTTTACCAAAAACACCCTGGGGGGGACCCCCAGTTATAAGATAGCGCCAGAACGAGGTTCTCATGTCCACTTTGCCCATTTCGTCCTACCGAACTCGCCCGGTAGAAGTTCCCTGGTATGTCTGGTTCGGTGCGCTCGCCGTCACCTCGGCCTCCGTCGGGGGCGCGTGGGATGTCTCATGGCATCGCTCTATCGGCCGAGACACCTTCTGGACGCCGGCACACCTGGCAATCCAGGCCTGCGGCGTAATTGCTGCGATCATCTGCGCCTACCTCATCGCGGTCAACACCTTCGGCAGCTCCGCCAGGTTGAAGACGGCGTCAGTCAACGTGCTGAACTTCCGCGCTCCGCTCGGCGCATTCATCGCCGCCTGGGGCGGCATCGCCATGATCGCCTCGGCCCCCTTCGACAACTGGTGGCACGCAGCCTACGGACTCGACGTCAAGATCGTCAGCCCACCCCACACCCTTCTCATCCTCGGAATACGCGCCGTCGACGTAGGAATTCTCTTCCTTATCCTTGCCGCAATGAATCGCGCCTCCACCGACAACTCGCCAACATTCAACACCCTCCAGCGTCTCTTCCTCTACATAGGCGGCCTCATCGTAGGCGGACAGATGTTCTTCCTCATGGAGTACACCTGGGACGTCAAGCTGCACTCTGTCAGCGCCTACATCGCCATGGCAATCGCAATGCCGCTCATCTTCGCCATACTGTCACAGGCATCACGCTATCGATGGGCGGCAACCTCGACTGCGGCGGTCTATATGCTCATCGCCATCGCTGAGATTCTGATCTTTCCGCTCTTTCCCGCGCAACCAAAGCTCGGTCCCGTCTTCAATCCGGTCACGCATCTCGTCCCCGCCAAATTTCCCATTCTCATCATCCTGCCTGCTCTTGCGCTCGACCTGCTTTGGCAAAAAACACAGGCATGGAAGCCGTGGAAAGTAGCTCTCGTATCAGGCTTTCTGTTTATCGCGATACTAGCCATCGTCGAATGGCCGTTCGCCAGCTTTCTCCTGTCCAAAGCCTCTGAGAATCGCTTCTTCGGCACCATCTACTTCGACTACAACTCACGCTCCGACGGTCCCGACAGGCTGCGCGAGTTCTTCAACCCCGACCACGGCTTCACCTTGTATTGGGGCCTCTTCCGCGCTGCAATCTACGGCTCGATCAGCACCCTGATCGGCCTGAGCTTTGGACGCTGGATGCGGAGCGTGCAACGGTGAAGCTCCCCTCCACGCCTCTGCGCCTTCTACTCTTCCTGCTGCTCTGCGTCTTCGCATCGCCGCACGTTGCACATGCTCACGTCGGCAGCAAGGACGTCTTCGAGACAGTCAATGCCGGACCGTACAAACTCTACGTCACCATCCGCATGCCAACCGTCATCCCCGGCGTCGCCACAGTAGAGGTGCGATCAAGCGGTGCTGCCATCGACAGCATCCACATCACTCCCTTGCCCATCACAGGCGAGGCTTCAAAGCATCCCCCCACGTCAGACCCCATGGCGCGTTCTTCCGCCGATCCAGCATTCTTTACCGGCAGCCTGTGGATGATGGCTCCCGGGTCCTGGGAGGTGCGATTCGAGATCACCGGAGCAAGCGGAGAACAAACCACCTCGGTCCCAGTGCCTGCCGTTGCTCTCTCAACGCTGAAGATGCAGCGTGGGCTTGGTATCACGTTAGGCATACTCGGCCTGTTCCTGGTTGTCAGCATGGCTGGCATCGTTGCTGCAGCCGTTCGCGATGCCCGCCTTGAGCCAGGTGCAATCCCCTCGCCAACCCGTAAACGGCGAGCAGTTGCAGCAACTGTGGGTAGCCTGGTTTTTATGTTGCTTCTGATTTGGTGTGGTGCAGCGTGGTGGAATGCAGACGCCGCCAGCTATTCCATGGAGATCTTCCGCCCTCTCAAGGTAACTCCGGTGCTTACCGGCAACATCCTCGATCTCAACGTCAGCTCTTTTAACCCTGCCAGTGACCGGCGTGGCCGCTCCAACAATGACTTCCTGCCCGATCACGGTCATCTGATGCATCTCTATGCAATCCGCGAGCCGGAGATGGACGCGGTCTTTCACCTGCATCCAGAGCTTGCCGGTACTGGCGACTTCCGTATCTCTCTGCCCGCCATGCCAGCCGGCGACTACACCTTGTATGGTGATGTCGTCCACGCTAATGGCTTCCCCGAAACACTTGTCTCCAAAATCACTGTTCCTGCCGGCATGTCAGGAGCCGCACTCGGCCCCGACGACGCGGCGGCGTATCCGCAGCCACTCAACGCAGCAGTGCTAGGCAGCTCCTACAAACTTCCTGATGGATACGTCATGATGTGGGACCGCCCTTCCGTCCTGACGGCGAACACCGCTTACTCGTTTCGCTTTCGGCTGCTGGACGCAAATGGGAACGCCGCAGCGGATATGCAGCCATACATGGGCATGGCAGGACACGCAGCGTTCGTCAAAACTGATGGAACCGTCTTCGCACACACTCATCCCGAAGGCTCAGCCGCGATGGCCGCGCTCATGCTCGCCAACAGCAAAAACAGCGGAGCTGCACCTGCAGGTATGAGTATGGATATACCAATGGATATGAGTCAGCATAGCGAGCCGATCTCCAATATAGTCGAGTTCCCTTACGGCTTTCCGTCACCTGGATGCTACAGAATCTTCGTACAGATGAAGCATGGAACAACCATCGAGACAGGAGCATTCGATGCATCGGTCGAATAAGCAAAAAATAGAGGATTCAGAGCGATAGATAGTTCTCACATGTCACTTCAGAGGGCTGCGGAAGAGAATATGGCCCAGCCTTACTGAAGTTGCAACTAGCGCCAATGCCACCACGAACCAGACGCAGTACAGAACGTGCACTGCCCAGAGTGGAGCGACGCCGATATGACGCAGTAGCGAGGGAAGTACATTCCAGGTAGTGAGGTGCGCAGCATCCCAGTGATCCCGATTGATTGAAGGTACGCTGAGCCCCCAGGCCTCACGCCGTCCCAGCACAAACGCGGCAATGTTCTTGAACCGCAGGAATACTACAAATACGTGACGCTTGAAGTCCTGTTGCTGGTAGATCTCAAGCGGCAGCCAGAAGGCCACGGAGGCGCACTGCACGACTACGCTGGTGATAGTAACTACCACAGCGAGATACCAGACTGGACGATGTAACGATCGCCGGTAGCGGAGCATAAGCGAAATAGCGAGCAGTGCGGTCAGTTCTACGGCGCTTGAGATGTAACGATCGCCTCAGGCATAGTCGCCAGCCCAGGAATCATATCGTCCATAGAAGACAATGTACGAGGCAAGCAACACCAATGAAGCCAGGAAGAAGGCTCGTACCCCCTGTTCCAATCGCTTCCACAAAAGAACGGCTAGCAGCAGAGTCAACGGGAACATCGGGTCAAACAGAAAGATAGTCTTATCAGGCGCGAAAAGTGGACCTAATATACCGGAATCGATACCTCCCTTAAACCAATGCCCGTCGAATGGAAAGTTTACAGGTAGAGATGGATTCATCTTCCGTTGTTCGAGAGCAAGAATGGAGACGTAAGTATCGCTCCAGGAACCATGTATTGATAAGCTCGGTCAAGAAATAGAAAAAAGGCATAAACGGGCAGTGCAGTTCGCAGATAGTTACGGACCAAAGGCAGAATATCCCGATCTGCTGTTTTTCCCCGTAAAGCACTGAGTTGTAGGTTTTCACTTGAATGCGCTACAGACCGAGAAAATAATGCCGCGAACATGAGAAAGCATGCAACTCCAAAAATATCGAGAGCCGTGGTAATGCGAGTAAGAAGATTGAGTCCGAGTGCGGTAGAACCCAGGAAAAGGGCGCCCCTATCGCCGGTTGTGAACCACTTGTACTGCATGGCAAAGCCAGTAAGGGTCAATAAGACAATGTAATTATTTTCCGTCATATTTTGCGCATAGTGCAGGTGGCTCGTGGCGCAAAGTAGCCCTAAGGTACTAGCAACAGACTGCCGCAAAGAAAAGTCCAGTAATCTGAGCAGATGAAATGCGATAAATGCCGTGAGCACATTGATAAGAATATTGTTGACGATACTGACAATCATGCTGCGGATGGTAGGGTCTTCGCCACTAGCTACATAGTTCCGCCAGAAGGGCAGGTGACTTGCAGCGGTGCTGACGAGATCACCTGGGAGCATGAGTAGGGACTGGCCTATCCCGTACGAGGCATAGAGTCTGCCACGTCGTCCATGCAGTCCGAAGTCTGGATACTCATAAGGAAACACCTGCGGTTCGGGCGTCCAAAGCGAGTGGGTTACCTGTAGTCGATGCGCGGTATCGGATGTACCTAATTCACCAGACTGGATGAGAAGAGTAGAAAATGCGGTAACTGCTAGCAGTAAATAAAGCGGGGAAGAGAGCGCATGGCGGAGCATGAGTGTTCATGGTACAAGGATGCCGCGCAGTCGAAAAGTGGAGACTGCGGAGTCTCCCGCCGTGCGAAACGCTCTTTCAAGAGACACAGTTTTCCACCTGGCTGAAGGTGGCTTCGGTTTCCTAGTTCAACAGATGTCATTGTGATAGCGGAATCTATGTTTATACGGTATTGGTTGAAGCGACTTTTGCGAACCACTTCGCGGAGTCTTTCATGTAACGGCGTTGGGTAGGAAAATCGACGTAGACCAAACCAAAGCGCTGGGTGTAGCCTTCGGCCCACTCAAAGTTATCGAGGATAGACCAGGCGTGATAGCCGCGCACGTCAGCACCATCGTGCATGGCGCGGGCTAATTCACGAAGATGTTCGCGATAGTAGTGAATGCGGCGTGTGTCGGCAACTTTACCTGTGGCATCCGGATAATCGCCGTAGGAACAGCCGTTCTCAGTAATTTCAATTGGAAGTTTGTAATCCTTCGAGATGCGCTGGACGATGTCATACAGACCGCGAGGGTAGACTTCCCAACCAATCTCGGTGAGCGGACCATCTTTTCCCATGGCGATTTTGAAACCCATCGCGTCGTAAGAGACTTTTGAGGGGGCCTCGATCGCGGAGACGAGTCGGCGAAAGTAGTAGTTAATGCCAATGTAGTCGAGAGGAGCAGTCATTCGTTTTTCATCACCACTCTGGAAACCCATGATCTCAAGAGGAGTTCCATTGGTGAAAGCCTGAGGGTAGCGTCCACGGATCGCTGTTTCGATAAACCATACGTTGTTGAAAGCATCGAAGCGATTGGCAGCAGCTGCATCATCGGAGGACGAAGTGAGCGGAGCCGCGGGTGACATACTGAATGCGGATCCTACTTTTGATTTCGGTGCGATCGCTTTGATCGCTCGGAAAGCATCGCCCTGGGCGAGATTTACGGTATGGGAGGACTTTAGAAAAAGATCAAACTCAGTCTTCCCCGGAGCATGCCGCCCTTCGGCATAACCGACATAAGTGAAGACCCACGGCTCGTTAAAGATAGCCCAGGTGTTGATGCGATCACCTAGAGCTTTAGTAACAATTTCGACGTAGTCAGTAAAGCGGGCTGCCGTGTCTCGGTTGGGCCAGCCGCCCTGATCTTCTAAAGTCTGCGGAAGATCCCAATGAAAGAGTGTGACGAGAGGTCGCATACCTGCGTTTAACACGGAGTCGGTGAGGCGTTTGTAGTAATCAATTCCCTTCTGATTTACAGATCCCGACCCGGATGGCTGGATACGCGGCCATGCAACGGAGTAACGATAGCTGCGAAGGTTCATCGCCTTCATGGTGGCGATGTCTTCTGGAAAGCGATTGTAGTCATCGCAAGCAACGTCCCCCGTCCAACCGCCTTTGACGTTGCCGGGGGTGTGACTAAAGCGATCCCAAATGGACTCGCCCCGCCCATCGACATTCCATGAACCTTCAACTTGATAGGACGCCGTTGCACTGCCCCATAGAAAGTCTTTGGGAAAAGTAACCTGTTCTGACTCTGAGCTGAGTTCTGATAACGAATCGAGTGTTGGGATTGAAGAGGCATCGGAAAGTTTTGGCAAAGCAGCAACGGCAGCCCAAGCAGAGGTTTGAGCGAGAAAGTTTCGGCGGTTCATGAAAGCACTTCTCCATGTCTTTGGATAGGTTTTGGTTAGCATGAACGCGAAGCTAAATTTATAATCAAAAGTTTCGCGAAGGGGGATAAAAAAAAATAAACCTCGGTGGGGATCTCTCCACCACCGAGGCCGATGTGAATGGTTAGCTAAAACAGTGCCTTGAGTACGAACTGGTACTGCCGTGGATTGTAGTTTGGATCGGTTGCCGTTATGGTTCCGAAGGCCGCGTTGCCAAACTGCTGGTTCGAGCTGTTGTTGTTCGCTATGTAGAAGTTCGGCGTGTTGGAGATGTTGAAGGTCTCGACTCGGAACTGGATGGTCGCACGCTCTGTGACCGGGAAGTTCTTGAAGAGAGACAGATCGACATCACGGAAGTGAGGCCCGAACAGCGAGTTGCGCTGGGTATTTCCAATGGTTCCCAGGGGTTGAGGAGCAAAGGCAGCCGTGTTGAAGAACTCTGACAGGGTGTGGTGACTCAGGCGAGGATCTGCAATCGTGTTTGGCCGATCTGCTCCGCCGGAGTTCTGCGGGACAGCACGGTTGTTGAAGCCATGAGTGTTGCCATCACTCTCAATTGGATTGTCAGCACCAGAACCGCTGCTGACGATAGAGAAGACTTTTCCGCTCTGCCAGCCTGCGATCACGTTCGTCTGCCATCCGGTGAGAACAAACTTCTTGATACCGGTGAACTCTTTGCCATACTGCAGTTCGTAGTTAAGAGCCAGACCGAAACGGTTTTGCAGATCAGTATCCGCGTTGCCGTATTCGTGGGCAGCCCGAAGGTTGGTAGGAAGCGCATTGCTCCAGCCTTGATCGCCTTGTTGGGAGAAGGTGCTGGTATCGGCCAATGCCTTAGCCCATGTATAGTTCGCATCGATCGCCAGACCCCTGGTAAAGCGGCGCTGGAAGGATGCCTGTAGCCCGTTGTAGTTCGAGACGCCTTCGGTCGCTAGATAACTGACACCACCCAGATTGGGAAGAGATCCGTTGAGCGGCCGTGCCGATCCACCGGGGTTAGTGATGGGGTTGAACGGCAGGGGCTGGTTGATGTTGTTGATCGATTCCGGCAGATGCTGACCGATGTTGCCGACATAGCCGAGGATGAAGACGTTGGCTCCAAATTGCTGCTCAACCTGCAGATTGAACTGCTGAATGAGAGCGCTCTTGAAGTTGGTCGCTTCGGCTACGAACGAAAGACCGTTGATCAGCGATAGATTAGCTAACTGGGCTGCGGAAGGTGCTGAGGGTGGGAGGATTCCCTGGCTGAATCGCCCGAACTGACCTTGCAACGCGCAGTCACCGTTTTGGCCTGGAGGAAGAGTGCCGCCATTGACAAAGGTCTCAATCTGAACGGCAAGGGTGGATTGGCAGGACGGACTGTTGACAGAGGTGAAGGGAGCGTTCTTGAGGTCACCGTTCGAGGTGTAGTTACCCGGGAAGTAGCTGAGTCCGTAGCCGCCGCGAATAACGGTAGAAGGACGCGCCGAGAAGGCAAATCCCAGGCGTGGAGCTATGTTGTTGTACTGCGTTGGGATACCCGCCGTATCACTGACGCCGTTCACCCCAGCAATCTTCAATGCACTCGATGTTGCTGCAGCCGGATTGGAAACCGCCTCCAGGAAGTCATAGTTCGAGATGCGATTATGTGCTTCGGTGAAGGGGGTGAAGATCTCATAGCGGGCGCCATAGATCACCGTCAACTTCGAGTTGACCTTCCAGCTATCCTGCGCGAAGAAGCTCGGCTCCCAGCTACGATAGTCAGGCGGGGTGATGTTGAAGTTGCGGGTCTGGTTATTGTAGGCACCGAGCAAAGCTGAGGCGATCTGGTGGTCCTGCTGCGTCTTTTGATCCGGATTGGAATCGGTTGTCAGGTTGAAGCCGAACGCACCGACTGCCGAGGCGCTTTGCACGTTGCGAGCCTGCCGGCGAAGCAAGCCGGCACCAAACTTGAGGTTGTGCTTACCCTTGGTCCAGCTCACAGTGCCACTGTATTGGAAGGTGTTGTCGATGTCTTGCAGAGGAACATAGGCACCGTCGCCTATGTCGCCGAAAGGCCCAATCGAAACGGGCGTCAGCGAGTCTGCGAAGGGGCTGAAGTTGGTCTGGCTTGCAGGGAAGCCGACCTTCTGGTCGATACCGATGCCATAGTTGAGCGGCAACGAGAGGTTGTTGATGCGAGTGAAACCTGCCCTGAAGTCCGCCAGGAGGTTCGGGGTAAAGATGTGGGTGTACCCCAACAAGTATTGCTGGGCCACATCGGTGGCGGGGCCATCGAAGTTGTACCGGCCGCCGCTGACCTGAATTCCATTCTGGGTTCCGAAGGCTGGCGGAGTGAAGGTGCCGACGTTGTTGTAAGTGAAACGCGCGAAGAGAATGTTGTTCTGATTGATATTGTGATCAATACGAGCGTCGTAGGTGTTAGAGGTCTGCGTCTTATTCGGGCTGATGGTGAAGTTGCTGGCGAGGCCGCTGGTGGTCGGCGCCGGAAGCAGTTGCAAGTAGTTCAGCGCGATGGGGTTGATGGGGACTGCGCCGCCAGTTGCGGGGATCAATCCGGCATAAGCCTGAGCTGTGCCATTGGCGGTGGAGAACAGTGTCTGAGGAGTGCCGCCGTCGAGGCTGTGAATGTCGTTGTACTCATCCTGAGTCAGTGTCGTTCCTGTATCGGTGACGCCTGCGACCTGACGGAAGCCTTCATAGTCGAAGTAGAAGAAGGTTTTGTCGCGGAAGATAGGGCCACCGATGCTGGCTCCATACTGGTTCTGGCGCAGTTCTGGTTTGTTTCCGGTGTTCTGGAAGAAGTTGCGGCCATCGAAGATGTCGTTGCGGAAGTACTCGTAGACAGAGCCGTGGAACTGGTTCGTTCCGGAGCGGGTGACGATGTTGATAACGCCACCGGCGGTTCGTCCGGCTTCTGGAGCATAGCTGTTGGTCTCGACGGTAATCTCCTGGATGCCTTCGATGTTCGGTTTCACACCGATAGATCCGATTACGCGTTCATTGTCGTCGACACCATCGACAACCCAGTTGTTGAGGCTTTCATCCTGTCCGTTGACAGAGAGGCCAGCGGCGTTGGTACGACGATCATCTGGGCGGCCACCGCTGCTGAGCGAGTTGCCAGAACCCGGATTGGCACCGGGAACAGTCGCTACGAGCTGAACGAAGTTACGACCGTTGAGGGGAAGGTCCTGCACGGCCCTGGCAGTGACGGTTGAGCTTACCGTGGCGCTGTCGGCCTGCAGGAGGGGGGTGGTCGTGTTTACTTCAATAACTGTGGTTTCTGAGCCGGGATGAATCTGGACATCGTTGCGAGCACGGTCACCTGCTTCCACCGCGAGGTCTTTGGTGATTGATGCCTGGAAGCCGGCTGCCTTGACTGAGACGGAGTAGTGTCCGACGGGAAGGAGGGTAAAGCTGAAGTCACCCGCGTTATTGGTCTGACCGCTACGCTTTTCATTCGTGGCCAGATTGACGAGGACGACGTTAGCGTTTGGCACAATCGCGCCAGTTGGATCTGTGACAGTTCCAATGATATCAGCAGTTGTCAGCTGGCAAAATCCTGCCGATTCAAAGAGAAAGAGGAATGCTAGAAGGAAAACTGAGTTCTTAAGTGCTTTTAGAACCGCGTGTACGCATGTATCCCTTTGATTCACTTGCTTCTTTTCATAGCTCATGGTCTCTGTCCTCTAGTATTACCGTTTGTTTAGCCAATTCCAGCGTCGTTATTTCATCGTTCTTTTTTGGGCGACGCAAACTGAACGTTATTCGGTCGTTTGTACTGCAAACGCTTCATGATGGATGTTCAGATCCGCAACACCATCATGAATCCAAGCAACGTTTGCCAAGGGTCATTACGGTAAAAGCATGGCTATATTCGTAAAGTATTCATTCTATTTGCCTGATTAGAGGTAAAGAATGACGTATAATACGTTGGGTTCTAAAGAAGCATCCTCGAGCGTAGCGAAAGCATCTGAAAAGACGAGTACATGCAGACAGCTAAAGTATTACCTCCTCACGAAGACCGGCCACGGTTTGAAGAAGGAACTTTCAGCCGCACTGAGCTTCTCGATCAACTCGAGCGTCTGGTCAGCAGCAAACATTTTCGAAATAGCAAACGATATCCATCTTTCCTACGATTTGTTGTCGAACAAACGCTGGCCGGAAAGACGGAAGCGTTGAAAGAAAGAACCCTTGGGGTGGACGTCTTCGGGCGACCAAGCGATTACGACACCAATGATGATCCGATTGTGAGGGTCACTGCCGGTGAAATTAGAAAACGCATTGCACAGTATTATCAGGAGCCAGGGCACGAGGATGAGTTGCGCATCGATCTTCCCCTGGGCTCCTACGTGCCTCACTTCCTTCCCCCGTCTCATCCCATTTCCACGACAGAAAACGATCATCTTAGAAATCAGCACGACCTTTCGGCTCCAGCCTCGGGACACAAACCCGTTGGGTCGGAGCCGATAACCTTCACTGCTGAGAAGTCGGTTCTACCGGCAAGGCTATGGAGAAGGGTTTTTCTCTCCGTACTTCTACTCTTAATTGCAGGGGTTGCTCTTCTGGGAGCTCTCCTCCAGCGAAATCGTTCCAGAGATCAGGGAATCAACTACTTCTGGAGGCCCGTCCTTGCCTCCCAGGCAACGGCGCTCATCGTAATTGGAGTTCATTCACTCGATGAGAGTGGACGGGATGTACCAACAAACACAAACACTCATGCAAGCTCTATCCGATCAGGAGCGGAGGATATGCTTACCTCCATGATTCGGGACGATATGGTTCCAGTGAGCGATATCATGAGCTACAGTCAAGTCACAGATATGCTGACACGGAAAAATCATCCCTATCGAACGAAGGGGTCGATCGATACAACGTTGGCGGACCTGCGTCAGGGGCCGGTTATTTTGATAGGTGGCCTAGACAACGTCTGGACCAAGCGTCTGGTCGCTCCCTTGCGATATAACTTCTTCGCGTCGACACAGTTAGAGAGCGAGATTCGCGACAGCAAAGACTCAACCCGTGTCTGGAAGTTTAACAATATGCAGCCGGTCTCGGGAGAATCCCTTGATTACGCGATCGTTGCAAGCTATTTTGATCAGGCGATCGGGCAGCATGTGCTAGTCGTTGCCGGTATAGGCAAAGCGGGAACCCAAGCGGCAGCCGAGTTTCTAACAAGTGATCAAGACCTGAAGTCCTGGTTGGCGGAGGAAAAGGTCCCTCAGGGCAAAAACGTCGAACTGGTGCTATCTACGAAAATATTGGACGGGCAACCCGGACCACCGCATGTGGTAGCAAGTTCCATTTGGTAATGGCTTCGCGACTCATCATTACATGCGGCTTCCGGGTCTAGTAAGCCCGCCAGGCCACCAGTTCCAATCGCCTGCAATACGAAGAAGCGCAGGACCAATCACAATACGAACGAGCGTCGCGTCAATCAACACGGCGACCGCCAACGTAAACCCGATCATCTTGACCACCAGGAAATCTCCGAAGGTAAATGCCGCAAACACCACGATCATGATTGCGGCAGCGCTCGTAATCAGGCCCGCAGTTCTAGCCATCCCCTCTGGGATCGCATCCATTTCACTCAGCCCGCTCCTTCTGGCTTCAAGTACACGTGCGACAAGAAATACCTCGTAATCCATGCTCAATCCAAAGACGATGGCAAAGGCGACGATCGGAACAAGGGGAAATACGCTACCGGTTCCCCCGGGAACTTCCAGGAATTCGCTTCCGTACCCGTTTTGAAAGACGAGAACTAATGCTCCGAAGGCCGCCGCGACCGAGAGCAGGTTGAGTGCGATGGCCTTCAGGGCAACGAAGATCGATCGGAACCCACAGAGTAGGGCAAGAAGCGTTCCTCCCACTACAAACGCCGTTACTGCGGGAAAGCGTTCTCTGATAATCGTTTCATAATCGGCATTGAGTGCCGGAATGCCGCCAACTAGAAGCGTTGCGCCAGGTACTCCGGTGAGTGCAGATGCGCCGGTCTTCCGGAGCTCCCGCACCCAGTTGACCTGGTCGCGCAGCGAGACCGAACTCGCGGGTAACACCTCAAGCAGGGCCGCTCGTCCGTCGTTACTCAGAAACGTTCGACGCGTCTCTCGCGAGAGGTTAGGGAGAGAGGACCGGTTGCTCTCCGCAAGCGAAGTGATAGAAATCACGCGTTCAGCGCGAGGGTCGCTCGAGAGGCGCTTGGTGATACGATCCAGCGCATTCCACCCTGCGTCAGTCTGCGCGATAGAGTCGGCTGGAAGTTCGACGATGATTCGCAACGACTCAACAACACCACCCCGATCCATCTTTTCCAGGGTGTGGAGAGCATGGACCGATTCCGCCGACTGAGGAAGCCAATCTCCTCGGGGGAGACTGGTATCCAGCCCTCTGACCTGCCAGGCAAGCAGAAGCAAAGGAGTACCTGCGATAGCCAGGGCAAGCCAGGGATGTGCGACGATCACCCTTCCCCATTGTCGCCAGCGATTTCCTGCACGCCCGGCCCGATGCTCATCCAACTTTGGGGTAAAGGGTAATCGGCCAAGATCAATCCGAGGACCGAGCAACGCCAACGCAGTCGGAACAAGGGTATTGGTAAGCAACACACTCATTCCCGCTACCAGAATTCCCGCGATACCGATGGAACGGATTTCGCTGATCGGAACCGTCAATAGGGCTAAGAATCCGATGGCTACCGTTGAGGCTGAAATCAAGAGCGTGCGACCTGCCTGACGTGCCGCGATGACTGAGGCTGCGGGTCCGTCGTGCCCGGCGGAGATCGCTTCTCGGAAGCGGCTGACCATGAGGAGTGCGTAGTCGATTCCCAGGCCCAGGCCAAGCATCGTGGCCAAATTCTGAACCAGAATGGACAGGTGCCAGCGCTGGGCCAGGAATCCCGTAATCGCCAGAGTGGTCGCGATGGCAAGCTCGCCAACCGCCAATGGAATGAGGGCGGCGATCGGGCTTCCAAAAGCCACGAGCAGAAGTGCGAGAGTCGCAGGGATCACCAAAGCTTTCGCCACGGCGCACATCGTCGGCGCTCGCTTTCCGAATGTCGAAGTTCAGAGGAATCTCGCCTGTGAGTTCGAGATTCACTGCCGGATAACGGCTCTCGCAGTTGATTTTGAAGCGAGCTTGCCAGTTGGTGAAGCTTCGGAACAAGCGACTCCACGGGACCTTCGGACGACGTGAGTCCCACGAGAACAAACGTTCCACCTCCCCGGCCCAGAAAGATCGGATCGCGCAACTCGAGATAGGACACCACTCCCGAAACGCCGGGCTGATCTTTCAGTCTGCCACAATGGTTTCTAACGCTTGTCCGCCTTCCTCCGAATCCGCAGGCGGGAGTCCCTGGATCACCAGGACGACGCGGTCCACGAACGGCGACCGAAAACGATCGGCCAGCTCCTGCCGGACAGTTTCAGCTTGGCTCCCTTCGACACGGGTTGCGGTCTCCAGGCGGCGCTCCGCGTGAAAAGAGAATGGAAGAAGTGCAATGGTTGCTGCGAGGACGATCCCTGACACCCAAAAACGGCGCACATGCATAGCACTCATCATGTCATACAAGATCGTCGCCACTGAAGCTGTATCGGCTCCATCTAAATCTGCTAAACTCTTCCCCGTCGTCTTAGGAGGATCAATTCGTACCTTACTGTTGCTCGGACTGCTTGCCGCTCTTCCAACCTGGAGGGGCAGACCCTCGCCTTGGGGCGTGGCTCGGATCGTGGACGCTTGTCTCTGCGCAGTCCAGTCTGGATCCTCCGAACCGGCTCTCCATTACACCTCTGCATGACGGGGTGCATGTCGTCATGTCAGGCGAAACCCATCTCGATTTCACTGCGAATTGGAACGGACACGAAATCGTCCGCGCCAGGCAATCTCGGGTTCAATCAAATTGAGCTGCACAGGATCGATAAGAGGCAGGCGGAGGTCAAAGAAGAAAAGGATGGAGCTGTTGTGGCGACGGTTCGCGAAAAAATTTCGAATGATGGGAACGAGCTAACGACCACGACTGCGACCGCGGGCAAAGCCGATCAGATCACCGTGTGGACGCGAAGCGGAGGGGCGAAGGTCGCCAATGACCTGTTCGCGGGCGAGTGGACGCAGGATCTCAGCAAGACCCGTTTGCGGCAAGGGTTGGTGCTCAAAATCGAGGCGGACGGAAGCGGCGGGAGTCCGTTTTCTGGGCGACTTCAGCTATACCGCCCGTTTTGACGGAAAGCAATACGATCTAAAGAACTCGCGCAACGATACCGTGACGCTTGAACTTGTCGATCCTCACACGGTGGATGCGATTTATCGGCGGGACGATCAAGTCACTCAAAAGGATCAGGTGGGTGGTCTCCGCAGATGGGCAGCAGATGACACTCTCCACCGCTGGCACGTTGGAGACGGGCCAGCGGGTAACGGAGAAGCTGGTGTTCAAGAAGCAGTAGCGGATAGCGCGTCTGGTAAGGCTTCGGAGCAGTCCAGAATCGGATTGCCCAGTGGCACCTCGTCGACCTCACGAGGAGCGACCGAGATGATCCCCTTGCGATGCATGAATTTCAGAATGCCGTTGACCGTGTCTTCGAGAGACGGGTCCGGTTTGCCCCACACGGAGGCATCGCGGGCCATTTGATACGAAGAGTTGTCATAGCGTTTGAACTCCATCGCGGAGATGTTGTCGACAGAGCCCACCAGGAAATCCAGCAGCGGGAAGAGAAGATCTTCCTTCCGGCATCTCCGGATCAGCTCGGGAACGAAATCGGGAAGGCTGAAAGCTTCGAATTGCCGGCCAGTCGCTTGGGTAATCAGCCCGGTGATATCCATCATGTTGGAATAATCGTCGCGCACGATGTGGTAGGTCTTATTCGCTGTGCCGGGCGTGGTGGAGATTGCAACGATGTTGTTCGCCACGATGTCCGCCGGGACAAAGCTGACCTGGTTGAGCGTATCGACGCCGATGCCGTGATTGACCATGAAGGCGACCAGGCGAACGGCGATATCGAAGTTGTTGCCTCCGCCTGTGACGGAGGGGCTCACGAGAGCCGGCCGGAAGACACGCGCGGAGAGTCCTCGGCTGCGCGCGTCGAAGACCACCTGTTCCGCTACCCATTTCGATTGGCTGTAGCCGAAATCGAGAAGCTCCATATCCTCGTTATGGTCGGTTTCATACAGGACCGATTTGACCGCCCAGCCGAACACGAAGGTAGTCGAGACGTAGTTGAACTCTTTGGGCCTTCCCTCGAAGGCCAGTCTTACGACCTCATTGGTTCCCAGCACGTTTGCGTCGCGCATCAGGTCGTAGTTGAACAGGTAGTTCACGGTTGCGCCGTTATGGAACACCGTGTCGATTTCACTCGCGAGGAAATCCCACATGTCCTGCATCAGGCCCAGCTTTGGCTGCCCCAGATCGCCGCAGACAGGGATCACGCGGGCCTCGAACATCTCCATCAGCTCTGCCTCGCAGGGTCCCATGGACTCCATCGCAGCTCTCAGCCTTTGCCTGCCCTGCTTTTCGTCGGAAGACCTGACGAGAACATGGATCTTCGCCCGTGTCTGTTCCAGCAGGCTCTTCATGAGGAATGGCCCGATGAAGCCGGTTCCGCCAGTGAGCAATACCTGATTCGGCAGCTGGTATCTCAGGTACGGGCAGAGGCACCGGAGGCTCGAAGATGAGCTTCCGGTCGTTGCTCATCATCTCCTTCTCTGCGGCGCTCTGCTCTTCGCGGAAAGCCGCAAGGGCGTGACGCAGATGAACGAGTGCCTCTTCGGGAGCGCTCTCCAGCTGTTCGGCCAGTCCAAACAGCTCGGCTACGCTGACGCGCTGAATGACCCCGATATCGACCTGTCTCGCCAGCATCTCGGCGCCCTTGTCTTTCAGCAGCTCCTTGAGCTCATGCATGAAGACAACAAGATCCAGAGAATCCAGGCCGGCTTCGACGAGGTTGTAGGATTCCTGACCTGTCAGGTTGTACCTGGCCTTCAATTCGGCGAAAGAGGAGTTCGGGTCGGCATCGGACGCGCAGTCGCCGGCGTCCTTCTCCCGCGAAAAGTCGGAGAGAACGGTGAACTCACCTTGCAGCCACATCTGCTTGGTCTTGTGGCGCATGATCTTCCCCGAGCTCGTTCTCGGGATCGCGCGAGGGGCGATGAGGGAGATCACCGCCACTTCCACGTTGAGATAACTCCGGACCGCGGCGGCAATCTTTCGCGCTTCGGGAAGCGCCCTGGGGTTTTTGACTTCGGCGACGATCGCCAGCGCAGGTTCGCTGTCTTCCTGGATCTGGAACGCGGCAACGCAATTGTGCCGGATCAGGCTGGATGATTTCTCCACGACGTTCTCGATGTCGTGCGGGTAATAGTTTTGCCCGCGGAGAATAATCATGTCCTTGATGCGGCTGCAGACGTAGAGTTCGCCGTTGTGGAAGAATCCTATGTCGCCGGTACGAAGATAGCCGTCGTCATAGGGAGTATCGTCTACCAGCCGCGCACGAAACTGCTTCAGAGTCAATTCGGGGTTGTTCCAATAACCCTGGCACTTACCGCTTCCAGCAACCCAGATTTCGCCGATGCGTCCTGGCTCAAGGGCAAAATGCCCTTCCGGATCCACGATCTTAACGTCGATGCCTGGGAGCGGAGTTCCACAACTGACAATCTGGGTGGAACTATCGATCTCCGAGACCTCAGTGATCATGCGGGCCTTCCCCAGTGCGAGGGCGCGCTTGTTGACGGAAACGATGTTACGCCCCCCGAGTGTGACCGCCAGAGTATTCTCGGCTAGCCCATAGGCGACGTAGAAGCTTTCGCACTTGAGTCCGTAGGATTCGAACGCCTCTAGAAAGCGGGTATAGGTATCCGCCTTTACAGGTTCCGCGGCGCACATCAACACGCGGAGCGAGCTCAGATCACAAGCTTCCAGGCTCGCTTTGGAAAGCCTTCCAGCTCGCAAGCAGTAGTCGTAGGCGAAGTTGGGCGCAGCTGTCGCAGTGGCCCGGTAGGCCGTTATCGCATCGAACCACAAAATCGGACGCTGAATGAAGTCCATGGGAGCGAACCCGTACGTCGTGCCACCTCTCAATGCTGGGTATAGATAACATCCGATCAGCCCCATATCGTGATACTGCGGAAGCCAGGAGACGACAACCGGCGCGGGATGGTCGATCACAAGCGAATAGGTATTCAGGATGTTTTCGTGTGTTACGACCACGCCCTTGGGTTCCATCGTCGAACCCGATGTGTACTGGAGAAACAAGATCTTCGAAGGATCGGCAGCCGGTTGATTTGAAATCATATCCACGAAATCTTCCGTTGGGATCCATGGAAGACTGGAGATGTAATCTACGTCGACGCCAGACGCCGAGACTCCACTTCTGGCAAGATTCGTCTTAAGGGATGCATGGTAGTCCCTGCTCGTTAAAATCCCAGCCGCCTGACAATCCTTTGCGATGTGGACCATCTTGTAGAGGGCGCTCTGAAAGCCCCGCGAACTCGGGGGATAGACAGGCACGGGGATCAATCCAGCGCGCACGCACCCAAAAAATGCGCAGATCATTTCGAGCCCAGGCGGATAGGCAAGCAAGAGCCGATCGCCCGCCGCGAAACGACCCTCTTTCCGCAAATGTCCGGCGATCGCCTGCGCGCGATGAAGAAACGACGCGTAGGTATAGCTTTCGATCGAATCGCCGTTTACATCAAGGTACGAATAAAGGAGTTTGTCCGGGTGCTCATCTGCCAGCGTATCGAGCTGGTCTAAAATTGACGCCATCATCAATCAGCGATCCTCCAAGGTTGAATCGAACGAAAGTCGGTAAACAAAACGTCTCTCCCCAGTGAGCGAGGCGAGACACGATAGAGTCTCAGATGTGCGGACCTGAAATGAAGGTCGACCATCGAAATATGCACGTATTTTTTTTCAGCATAAGCGTCGCGCAGCTCACTAGAGAACGGATGTTCTCCTTTTTTGCCGCACAGGACGCGAAAAGGATTGCGGAGTTCCGCCGAGCTTCTATGGCCGATGCAGGAGCCCCGTTCGTTATGAATCATTAGTTGTATGTTAGCAAAGCCTTGGGACAATGCCATGTGTAATTGTCTCCAAAGGCAGATCCCCGCATCAGGGTGTGTCCATTCCGAATTCTCTTGATTGTCCTTAAGGACTCGCACTAGAATCAAGGCACGAGGCAGTTGGCAGTGCGGCGACCCTTTTTGCTGCGAGTCAGGGCCACGGATGCGGCGCATTTCGAGCCCAATTACCATGATCGCGGAGGTGCCGGTGACGTTGGAAATGGGAGCAGTGATGACACAAGAGCCGGAAGCAGCGGATCTCGTCCCATCAGAAAACTTAGCCTCGCCAATTACCGACCAGCTCACTGCGTCTTCCTTCCCGAAAGTCTTACGTCGCCGTCTGGATAGTTTTTTCGCCGACCAGAATATCTCCCCCAAAGCCGACCGGATGATGTGGGTCAAGATTGCTGTGGGCTTGACAATCCTCGCAGGCGCCTGGATTGCCCTGTATGCGCTTAGGCCCGGTTCATGGAAGTTCCTTGCTCTCTATCTTTTAGGCGGTCTCGCGCAGACATTTCTTTTGCTGAACATCGCCCACGACAGCAATCACAACGCCGTCTCGTCACGGCCGCTCGTCAACAAGACCCTGAACTACGTCTTCGATCTGTGCGGGATCAGCTCGTATATGTGGCGCTTCCTCCATCATCGAGGCCATCACTCCTGCGTCAATATCCACGAAGAAGACGACGCGATCTCGGGACGCGGCATCTTTCGCTTTACGCCCTATGAAACCCGGACGCCATGGCACCGGTTCCAGCACATCTATGCGCTGTTTTTTTATGCACTGTTCTCTCTCGAATACGTATTTGTGAGGGATTTTGAGTGCTTTTTCTCCCCGAAGCACGAATATCTCAACCGCGCGAAGCACCCTCTGCGCGAGTATGCCATCCTCTTTGCCGGCAAGGGTTTCTACCTGACGTATATGCTTGTATTGCCTGTGCTGGTGCTGGGAAAATCGCCTTGGCTGGTCGCCGGGGCGTTCCTTCTGGTTCATTTGGTTGTAGGCCTGTCCGTAACTCTCGTCTTCCAGACGACCCACACCATCGACACCACCTACTTCCCTTCGGACCGGGGTGAGTTTGAAAACGGCGTCTATCACATCTTTGCGACAACGGCCGATTATGCAACCGAAAACCCGATCGTCGGCTGGCTCGCGGGCGGACTCAACCATCACATCGTCCACCATCTGTGCCCATTCGTGTGCCATACCCACTATGCTCCGCTCACCAGGATAGTGAAGGAGACAGCTGAAGAGTTCGGGGTTCCCTATCGACAGCACTCTACGATGACCCGGGCAATCCGGCATCATTTGATACTTTTGAAGCAGCTCGGAAACGAAAACTGATTCTGTGGGTTTATCTTTTATCTATGGGCCCACTACTACCTACTGCAAGTGACCTGAAATCTTCCGCGGTTCGAGGCAAGTCTCAGGACGGCTGGGTATGACCACATCCACTTCCATCCCCACCGTCTCCCGAACTCGCAGCTTTGCGGACTCGGCCGAGATGGCCCGCAACCCCGCGCAGGTTCTGTCACGATATACCCAAATCTATGGCGACACGTTCCGGATCTATCTGGGCGGCCTCAAAGAAGCGATCATCACCATCGATCCTGCTGTCATTCAGCATGTGCTGAAGACAAACGCCGAGAATTACCATAAATCCGAAATTCAGGTGAAGCGGATGGGCCGCTTCCTTGGGAAGGGTCTGCTCACTACCGAGGGAGAAGCCTGGCGCAATCAGAGACGTCTCATCCAAAAAGGGTTTGGTCCCAAGCAACTCGATGCGTTGTCGGCCATCATGCAGGACTCTGTTGCTGATTCACTGCGAGACTTCGACACCAAGATCCATGATGGGCCCGTCGATATCTATCCCCACCTGATGAAAATCACCTTTTCGATGGTCGCCCGATCGTTGTTTGGCGCGCGGCTGAAAGACGAAGACATCGATCTGGTCAGCCACACCATCTGCACTGTTCAGGAGTTCATCGTTCGGCAAACCCTTCAGCCCTACCTGAATCCCTGGTTTGCCGCCTCAGGGGAACTACGCAGACACGAAGAGATGCGAACCCGTGCGGACGCCGTTTTGATGGAGTACATCCAGAGACGCCGCAATGAGGCACCCGGCAACGATCTGCTGCAGACCTTGATGGATGCGCGGTACAGCGATGGCGAAGGTATGAGCGATGAACTCGTCCTGAGCGAGAGTATGCAGCTTCTGGTCGCCGGGCATGAGACGTCGTCGAATGGCTTGTCGTGGCTTCTCTATCTGTTAAGTTCGCGTCCAGACTGTCTCGAACGTGTCCGGCAGGAGATTTATTCCGTGCTCGACGATGCGCCGTTGCATTACAGCCACGTCCCCAGGCTCGAATTTACAACCCAGGTTATTCAGGAAGGACTCCGCCTTTACCCACCATTTTGGATGATCGACCGAATGGCCGTCGCCGATGATCGCGTCGGCGACGTCGCCATCCCTCGCGGTTCGATGGTTATTACCTATGTGTACGGTGCGCACCATGCTCCGCGTTACTGGCCTGATCCAGAGACGTTCGATCCGGATCGTTTCATCAAAGGAACCGAAAAACAGCGCACCCCTTTCACCTACCTCCCCTTCGGTGGTGGCCCGCGAGGCTGTATCGGCAATCATTATGCGATGCTGCAGATCCTCATGATCGTGAGCGATCTACTCAGAAAATACGACTTTCAGTTAACTCCCGGCCAAACGATCGAAGCTCGCCCGATGGTCATCCTGCGGCCAAAGCACGGGATCCGCATGACCTTCACCAACACCATCGCGTCAGCCCCATGCGTCGCATAAGAGTAATACGGTCCGAAGCAAGCAAGTCCGAACTTCCTGAATCTGAAGAACGCTACTGAAGATCCTGGTCGCAATATCCCTGTATTTGCCTGTGTTCCGTCACGTCAAGCAATCTGATCGAGTGGTGTCGTGACGTTCGATAGATATTCGGTAAGAAGCTCTCCCAAACGGGTCATGCCGCTCGTGATGGTGAATTCGGGCAGGGCCGAGAAATTGAGACGGGCATGGTTGGTATGAGGCGTCGTGGCGAAAAAGGGCGCGCCCGGCACATAGACGACTTTGGCCTTGGGGAGTGCCTCTTCGAGCATGAAGCGCGCGGCGTCAAAACCCTCAGGAAAGGTCAGCCAGGTGAAGAGACCGCCTTCGGCACGGGTGTAACGGACCGAGGCGGGGAAGGTCGAGTCAAGCGCTTGGAACATAAGGTCGCGTTTACGGCTATAGGCGGCACAGATCTTGGCAATGTGATCCTGGATCGGGTAGCTATCGAGAAAAAGAGATGCCGCCATCATATTGAGCGTGCTACATTGCGTGTCGGCCGCAAGTTTGAGACGAGCGAGCTTTCTGAGCACATCGCCACTGGCGACTGCCCAGCCGAGGCGCATGCCAGGAGCCATAATCTTGGAAAAGCTACCGAGGAAGAGCACGCGACCTTCAGTGTCGAGGCTTTTGAGCGTTGGAAGATGGCTTCCATCAAAACGCAGAGCGCGGTAAGGCGAGTCTTCGAGGACGAGGACGTCGAACTGGTTGGCTAGTTCGATCAGGCGATGGCGGCGAGCAAGGCTCAACGTGACGCCAGTGGGGTTCTGGAAATCAGGCACGGTGTAGATGAGCCGAGCGCGCGGGTTGGCACGCAGTACGGCTTCGAGGTGGTCCATGTCCATGCCGTCGCGGTCCATGCGTACGGTGGCGTATGTGGGCTCGAAGACGTTGAAGGCGATGGTGGCGCCAAGGAAAGTAGGGTCTTCTACGATAACGGTGTCACCGGGTTCAAGCATCATCTTGGCGGCAAGGTCGAGACCCTGCTGCGCTCCCTGAAGTACGAGGATGTCGTCGGCGGTGCAAGGGGTGCCGTCGTTACGCATGCGCTCGGCGATCTGTGCGCGCAACTCTGGTATTCCATCTGATACGGTGTACTGCAGGGCTCGGGAGGCATGCTTAGTGAGCAAACTCTCATAGACCGCCTGGAGTTTATCGGACGGGAATAACTGGGGGTCGGGGTAGCCACCGCCAAAAGAGATTACGCTCGGGTCTGCGCCATAACGGAGAAGATCGCGTATGGCGGACGATTGAACTTTCTTGACTCGATTGGCGAACTGCATCGGCACCACCTTCTGTAGGGATTGTAGTGGTTGCACGGCGGCAGGTGCTCTGCGCGCCCAAGTTCAGGACAGCAGCAGCAACTGGCCGATGGTTTCCTGGTTCACGATCGAGATCAGCGGGAACAGGGTTTCCCATTCAAAGCTACAGCCCGACCCTCGATGCTTTTACTGGCCCAGCGGGAAAAGAGTAGCCGCCTTAATCCCTTCCATCTCTGGATCCTGATTCGGAGGAGGAATGCGGTTGGTATTCTGCGCCACGGTAACCAGCCACTTCCCGTTCGTCTTCTCAACGATCATCGTGAACAGACCAAAACGCGGCTTACGGGACGTTGCATCAAAATTCCGGTCGCCTTCGATTCTCCAACTCCAGTGAAGCACCGCCAGGTCAGGGCGCAGGAAACGTACGGAAGTCGCAAGAGGTGTCAGTGTCGAATCTCTGAAGCGTCCGGAAAGGAGTCGGCTATGATACAGCGCGAAATCCGATCTCCCACGCAGCCAGTCGCCAGCGACGTCCACGAAGTCCACATTTTCGGACATGATCTTTCCCAATTGCTGCCCATCATGCTTGGTCCATGCAGCTGCAAATGTTTGGGGAACATTCCGGACAGCAGTTTCGTCGGCCTGGCTCTGGGCCTGAGCTACGCATCCTACGATAAAGGGTGCCGCAAGGATGAGGCCAATTGCAACCCTCCAGATCCATTTGAGATTCATTTGGAAACCTCCTTAGCGCTAATGAAGTCTAGCCCAATGCACTCGGCCGATTTAAGACGCCTGATTATCCCAAGCACTTAGCGAGGTAATCTTCGACCGGAGAATGTCAAGCCGACGGGGAGACATTTCAGCCTGCTAACCGCCGAAAGTGCGACATAAGCCTCAATGAGTGCCAAACCGCCGTAGCACTCATCGAGAAAGCGAGCCCATGGCCGACTGCTGATCGGCATGGGCAGACAGGGCTGGATAGCCCATATAGAAAACAAAAGTTGGCTGCCACATTGAATCACCAGTGATTTCATTAAGCAGAGTCTTACGGATGGCCGGTCTACCCAACACTCGTTCATGATCGCCATTTCTACGGCCTCATTACCTAGAGTGCTGCGATTCTAGTGGCACGAGCCGCCCCAAAGATGAGGCGGCTCGCGAGTTGACTCCTCCGGGCATGTTAGAAGGTGAAGATTCCGTAGAACTGAACTTGCCTGGGGCTACCGATGGGGTTGGTGACGGAGCCGACTTTTTGGCCTCCGAACGCGTCAGGGTTATTTGGGCCGATAGGTGTAATCACGGGTGGGTTTGCGAATGTAGCACCGGAGAAGGAGTTATTCGGGGCGTCGAAGCTAGGCGTGTTGGTTACGTTGAAGACCTCCATCGCCAGGCGGAGACGATAACTTTCCTTGATTTTGGTCTCCTTATAGACTGCAATGTCTGCTCGTTTCTGAAAGGCACTGCGGAAGATATTGCGACTGCCGCTGCCGAAGTTGGACTCGTAGGTATCGCACGCTGTGGTTCCCGCGGCTGTGGGGCCGCAGGGTGGCACTCCGGATTGGCCGGGCTGGAGGCTCGGATAGGCGAAGGCAGTGGAGGTAAAGGCCTGATCGGGGAAGTTGGTGTGAGTGCCATTCGGAGCGCTGGGATTGACGAAGGCACCAGAGTGCCCGGTGAGAGCCTTCTTCGCGGATACGCCGGGAGCCAGCGGAAGAACTGGGTTGATCAGGTCGTCATTCGAGGAATAAAAGATGCTGCCAACGGTTCCTGTGAAGTCGTATACGTTATATGGTTGGCCGCTTTCGAGCAATGTGACACCGCTGAGGCCAAAGCCTGAGGTAGCCGCATGCAGGAAGTGATTGCCCGTCGTATACGCCGGAATCTGGTAGTTGAAGCTGAACTCGGTAACGTGCGTGCGGTCAAAGTCCGAAGAGGCATAACCGGACGACAGGTTGTCGGGATTATTTCCGTTGTAGAAGAGTCCAAATCCGCTCGACGCATCCAGCGAATGCGACCAGGTGTAAGAGAGTTGATAGTCGAGTCCGTGCCAGTTCTGCTGATGCAGCGAGACGAGCAAAGCATTGTAATGCGACCAGCCGAGAGTAGACCATGCTACCGAATTGGGGCTGTAGCCGATGTACGGTACGCGGAGGTCTGTGTTTCCACCCGTGTTGGTGTTGTAGGGCTCTGTCAGTAGCGTCGAGGGTTTTTTCTGCTCCGTCATTCGCCTGGAAGCCGTAGCTGTAGATCTGACCGTTTACAGGAGCCTGCGGAGTTGCGACCTGGGGCTGGTTGAAGGGTAGTGGGACGGTCTGATGCACTCCATGGTTTCCGACGTAGCCTATGTCAGCGACTATTCTTGGAGTCAACTGATACTGCAGATCGAAACTGTAGTTCTCGGAGTAAGGCAGCTTGTTGTTGGCTGCATACGCTCCGAAGAGGTAGGGAGCGGCACCTTTGATCAGTGCAGCTTGATTCGATAGATTTTTGATGAAGTCGGCTGGGTTGGTGTCGATCGGAGGAGGCGTAGCGCCGAACGGATTCTGTGTGGTGCTCGCGCTTGAGGTCTGCACTGCCTGAACAAAGGGTGGCTGCAGGGTAACGCCGAACGGACCGTTGAAGCCGCCACCGGCCGATGGGGAGAAGTTGGTGAAGAACTCGCCGCGATCGTAATAGAGACCGAAACCGGAGCGGACGATGAACTTCGGTGTCACGCTGTAGGCAAGACCGATGCGCGGACCAATGCCATACTGCTTGTTGGTAAGGGTGGATTTGGAAGCGCCAGGTGTCGCGTACAGCTTATTGTTGCCAGCGACGACAAGACCGCTGTTGAGGATGGTGTCGGTCGCGAGCACTGTAGGAGTATTGAGCAGGATTGAAGTTCACCAGGTTGCCGTACTTCTCATAGAGACCACCGTCATTGTCATAGCGAATGCCCGCAGTGACCGTTAGCTTCGGCGTTGCCTTCCATTGGTCTTGAGCGAAGGCTCCAATCTGTGGCGAACGATAGTAGCGATTGCTGGAGCCTTGGAAGTACTCCGACGAGGTGCCGGTCTTGAACAGGGTTGTCCCTGTGAGAGCCCCGTTGCCAGCCAAGAAGCCCTGGATATTGTTGTACTGGTACGCAGCAACCTGGTTGGCGCGGTTGAGGATGTTCAGCTGAGTGAAGTCATAGTTTCCGCCGAATGCCAGGGAATGACGGCCGACCACGTAGTTCAGAGTTGACGTGAGTTCGAGAGTGTTCTGCACGAAGCCGGTATTGGAGAAGTTGGAGGTAGGCCCGATCGTCAGCTTATCGTTCCGTGCGCCCGTGGGCTTTGGAAACGGCTGATCGACGCTGTTGATGGTAATGCCGGGAAATATGCTGCTGCCAAAGAGATTGATACCCGCATCCTCGGGAGTCAGAGGCTGACCGGTGAAGGAGGTCGCAAGCTGACGAATCAGGCCGACCTTCTGCTCCCATGTAAGCCGGGGAGTGAAGATGTGCGTGTTTTCGAGAGAGAAGGTCTGGCTGGCCGCGTTCAAGGTCTGCGGAAATCCTTCGAGCTGCGTGCTGCCAAAGGGATTCTGGGTTGGATCGTGCTGGAAGTAGTACTTGAAGGCCAGCGTGTCCTTCTTATTGATAACGTAGTCGGCGTTGCCGTTGATCTGGAGTGCGTCGAACTTCGAACCTTCGCCCAGAAACTGGACCTCGCTACCAAGTGTGGCAGGATTGCGGATAAGGAACTGACCGCTGGGCAGCTTGGCCTGCAGCAGAGCCGTCGCTACGGGATCGATTGCAGTCGAAGCTGGAAGCCCTACTGCAGTAAGGACAGACTCGAGTCCGGTTGCGGACCGGTCGCTGGTCAGGCCGAGCGGAGCGAAGTAGGCGGCCTGCGAGTTGAGCTGGTCGCGGTCGCGCGTGTACTGATAGCTGCTGTAAAAGAAGAGCTTGTCATGCACAATCGGGCCGCCGAGCTCCGCGCCAAGGATGTAGCGATGAAGATCCGGCTTGGCAACGTTGGTTTGCTTGTTGAAGAACGGCGTCGCGTTCAACTCGGAGCTCTCCCAATTGCTATAAGCAGAGCCATGAAAGTGGTTGGTGCCGGACTTGGTGGTGACGTCGATGTGAGCGCCGGCAGTTGCGCCTTGCGAGGCATCGTACAGGGAGGTGTTGACACGTTCCTCGGCGATGGTCTGCTGGGGGGGCGACGGTAACGACTCGCCGATGGCGTCAAAGATCGAAGTATTGGTCTGGATTGTGCCGCTGGTAAGGAAAGACTCGCCGGTATTGAGAGTGGCGCGGCCTTCGGTCACCTGGGAAGAAGAGTTGCCGTTGAAGAGATTGTTCGCCACGACCCCATTGAAGGTAAAGGTGTTCGACGAGCTCCGCTGGCCATTGGCGTAGATGTTCTGGTTGCCGAGGCCGGTATTGGAACCAGTGCCTGCGAGCGGGTCCGCGTGAACACCTGGGCTCAACGTGGCCAGCTGCGTGAAGGACCCTGTGCCCAGAGGCGTGTTCTCTATGGTCGTTAGCATCCAGAACGTAGCCGTTGGTTGGGTCAGTGGTATTGAGCTGGGCTGTTGCGGAGACGTCCACGCTGGTGGAAACGTCACCGGCTTTCATTTTGACCAACAGGCTAGCCGTACGGTCAGCTTGCACCAGGAAGCCGGTTAGCTTCTCGGTGTTAAAACCGGGTGCAGTAATGGTGACAGTGTAAGTTCCGATACTGAGATCCTGAACCTGATAGCCACCAGCACCATTGCTGGTAGTGTTACGGGTGGCAGCCGTTTGTTCGTTGACAAGCAAAATGCTGGCTGAGGGAATGGCCGCGCCAGTGGCGTCGGTGATGGTTCCACTGATCTTACCTAAAGTCTGTTGAGCATGGGCTGGCGAAAGCACAAAACATCCCAGGAGAAAAAGGGTGAATAACACGAATCTGCGTTGCATCAGGGCTCTACCTTTCGAAAGTGCTGCAAGTTTGAAATAAAGGAAAATGGAAACGCGCCTTAAGTGGCGATTTGATCTCCTCCACGTTAACAACCGAATGTGCCAAGCAGATGAAAAAATGTCTCGCGCGTGTCAACGCAACAATAATTCTGGGTCTGAAGAGTTCAGGATTGTTCGCGCACAGATAGTCAGAACGGAGGGACGCTGCAGGTACTCAGTTGGTCGATTCGACCATTCCAGATTCCGTTTTCTAACGCCTGCTCCGATATAAGCCAGAAATTCGCTATCCTGTCGTGCTTATCCCATTCCCCACTTGATGACGTACGGCGGGTGAGTAGAGGGCTCCGCAAAGAATAATTGGTAGAAACAACAAGAGCACGCATGCCACATCGTAGAGACCGTTGAGAAAAAGGCCACTAACATTGGGGAACTTTGGTCATCGTATACACAAGCGGCGACAAAGCCGGAGAAGCCAAAGAAGAAATCGACCACCAGCTCCAGAAACTCGAAAATGAAAGAGTGAGCGCCTTGCTGCTCATCCACACAAAGTTCAAATAACTGAATTCTGAATTTGACGATGCCTTTCTGCTTCGATGATTGCAGCTAGAGCATCCTCCAAAGCGACCTTGCCTTTGCGTGTAGTCCCTTCGAACTCGATCCATCCTTCATTGAAGCCATCGAGCATCTGGATGCGTGGGATTGGGTTCTTCATGCCCTGTGAAAGAAATAGCGGCTCCCAGGTATTTCGAGAGACCGGCTCCATTCGTACTTGCCGGCCAAGCAGCCTTCCGATTGTTTCGGCGGCTTCGGTAGCTCCTTCATCGGCCCTTCTTGCTCTATCGCTTTTTCTGTTTGGTGCTTCCATCGGATCGATTGACGTTGTGATGAACGTGCAGGCCTCATTGGTCGAAAGACACAGTGGTGAAAACCTGATGTCTGGTTTTCATGGTTTCTATAGTGTCGGCGGCTTTGGAGGCGCCTTGGTGATGAGCGGACTTCTGTGGCTGAACATGCCTGCCGGAGCAGCAGCACTCATCATTGTCTTCCTCCTCTTCATCCTTCTGTTGTTTGCGAACCCGGCGTTGCTGCCTTATGGTGGCGACCAACATGAGAAAACCAAGGGATTCGTCTGGCCAAGCACCTACGTCTTCTTCCTTGCGGTATTAGCTTTCATCGTGATGCTTGCAGAGGGCTCTATGCTCGATTGGAGCGCGGTGTTCCTCGTGGATAAGGTGGGGATGCTCGAGAAAAAAGCTGGCATTGGATTCACTGCCTTCTCGATTGCAATGACGATAAGCCGGTTCAGTGGAAACTTTATCATTCAACGAATCGGTCGCAGATGGACTATTACAGGGGGCGCGTTCGTCGCCGCGATCGGTTTCTTCCTGGTAACGTTGCTGGCGAATCCTGCTGGTTCGGTATTTGGGTTTACGCTGATTGGGTTGGGCGCAGCTAACGTGGTTCCCTTGATCTTCTCGCTCGCTTCGAAATCGGGAGGGGCACTCGGTCGGAATATCTCCTTCGTTTCGACGCTCGGCTACACTGGGATTCTCACCGGTCCTGCCGTCATCGGCTTTGTCGCGCATTCCATGGGGTTTGGAGTCGCTTTCAGTGGAGTCGCCTGTCTCTTAGCTCTGGTTGCGCTCTCGGGCTTGGTTGCTCTCCCGCGTCAGGTGTAAAAATTTAGCTTCAAGAAGATCCCATCGGCTGCGGAGCAAACCCGAAACACACTCCACTCAAATAGCGTGCGCGCATCCAGCACTGTTAGGATAGGTATCAATTGATACCCTGCCCGTCGATTAGGATAAGTCTTAAGTTTTAATGTCTAGCAACCCTCGATTTTTCGCACGTACCTTCAGAGCTTTTCGCTATCGCGATTTCCGCTTGATGTGGATGGGAGCATGCGCATCTACGATAGGCACCTTTGTGCAACAGTTCGCACAGAGCTGGCTGGTCTATGACCTGACCAAAGACCCGTTCTACCTGGGTTTGGATCTATTCCTCGGCCAACTTCCCATCATGATGTTCTCTCTTTTTGGTGGGGTTTTCGCTGACCGTCTGGACCGGCGGAAGATGCTGCTCACTTCGCAATACATACAGATGATTAGCGCGTTTCTGCTGACACTCCTATTCCTGCTTCACTTAGTAAAAGTCTGGCACATCCTCACGCTGTCATTCGTTGTGGGAGTTGGACAATCCTTCGGTGGACCAGCATACTCGGCATCTATTACCCACCCTTGTAGGCCCGGAGGATCTCTCAAATGCAATCGCGATGAACTCAATCCAGTTCAATATCGCACGCATATTGGGCCCGACTATCGGCGGGATTGGCATATACGACGCTCGGCGCAACTTGGTGTTTCAGTCTGAATGGCGTCTCCTTTCTCGCGGTAATCGCTTCACTCTTGATGATCCACGTAAAGTTTGTTCCACCAAAATCGGCGAGGCCGTCCTGACAAGCATGAAGGAGGGTATCCGTTTTATACGACACCGTGACGGAATGAGCGCTCTTGTGGTCTTGGCATTTTGCGCGACGCTGTTCGGTTTTTCACTCAACAGTTTCTTGCCCGTTTTTGTTCGTACTGTCTTTCAAAAAGGTCCGGAAACCTACACACTTTTGCTGGTCTGTTCAGGAGTGGGATCGATTTGTGGTGCTCTTACCGTGGCCGCGTCAGAGAAGCTAAAGGGTCAGGGACATCTCACACTCTTGATCCTCATCTTATTAGGACTGGTCACATCGGGGTTTGCGTTATCCAGATGGCTTCCTCTCTCCTGCACTCTGATGTTTCTGGCTGGCGCTACGATCATGGCTTCCGCCTCCTTCATGCTTTCACTCGCTCAACTAATTACGACGGATGCAATGCGCGGAAGGGTGATGAGTGTTTACAATCTGGCCTTCCGCGCAGGCATTCCTTTAGGCGCACTTGCGTTTGGCAAGCTGATTCCCGCCTTCGGCGTTTCAAAGAGTTTGGCAGGGGCAGGGTTAGCTCTGGTCGCTGTATCGCTGTACTTCCTTTTAATGAAGCGAAACGCAACGTTTCAGCCAACTCCAGCGTAGTTCCATTTCAAGCTGCTGGGTATGCTGTGTCAAATCGCATGGCGATGACAAGTTGATTTGCGAAAATGTTATCGGCAACGGAACACTATCAGTTGGTTGAGTAAAATAGCCGTCTCCTGAACGAGATAGGTGCCTTGTTCGCGGTTACGATGACTCCATTCACACATTCGTAACGGATGGCCGTTATGTTCTTAGAAGTCCATAGTTCAAAGTGAAATTCTAAGAACAGGCGTAATGCAAATTTCATCATTAAACATAAGCATCAGCTTGGGCTTCAAATCATGCTAAGCAGGAGGCGGCTTCTTCGTCGCAGCCTCTATACCGCAGCAGGACTCACCCTTAAGAAGGGCGTCACGGCTCTCGGCCAGGCCATGGCCTCTCCCCCTCCGGTTCGAAGCTCAGTCAAACTGACTCGCTACGTCGATCCGTTACCCATTCCACCTGTCATTCGTTCTTCTGACCACGCTGACAAAGTCATCGAGATCGAAATGCGGCAGTTCCAGCAAAAGGCGCATCGCGATCTACCCCATACAACGCTCTGGGGTTATAACGGATCTTGGCCAGGACCGACTATCGAAGCACAAAGTGGGCAGCCTCTTAATATCTAAGTGGTCCAGCAAGCTGCCTACGACGCATCTTCTTCCCATTGACCACTCGATACACGGCGCGGAATCCACTCTACCCACAGTCCGCAATGTTGCCCATCTCCACGGCGCCTGTGTTCTTCCCGATGACGACGGATACCCCGAGGCGTGGTTCACTGCAAACGGCGAGCACGGTCCCAAATTTCAACCCACGCCCATCGTCATACCCGAACTGCCAGCCGTCCACCACACTTTGGTATCACGACCACTGCCTCGGCCTCACCCGTTTGAACGTATACACCGGCCTGTCGGGCTTTTATCTCATTCGTGACGAAGCAGAAAAAGCACTCAATCTTCCCCAAGGCGAGTTCGAGATCCCGCTCATGCTGCAGGATCGCCTCTTTCATCGCGACGGCTCTCTCTACTACCCCACCGTTGTCAACGGTCCGAAAGAGCACCCCCTCTGGGTTCAGGAGTTCTACGGCGACTACAACTGCGTCAACGGCAAGGTCACGCCATTCCTCGAGGTCGAGCCGAGAAAGTATCGCTTCCGGATTCTCAACGCTGCAAACTCTCGCTTCTACCATCTGCGCCTTTTTAATTCGGACGCAACTGGAAAGATCCAAAATCAATCCTTCGATGTGCCTGCATTTCAACAGATCGGTACCGACGGCGGCCTGCTTCCCGCTCCTCTGGAGTTACGCTATCTCCTTATAGGCCCAGCGGAGCGTTTCGATATCGTCGTCGACTTTTCCGGCTTCGAAGGGAAGTCTTTCGCTCTGATCAATGATGCTCCCGCTCCCTACACGATGGGCGGCCAGTATCTGGCAGACGAGGTCATGCTGTTCAAGGTGACCAAGCCACTCTCTGGCAAAGACACCAGCTCTTTACCGGAGACGCTCGTTCCGTTCGAGTATCTAACCCCGACCTACACCACACGCGAACGCCTGCTGCTGGTATCCGAGAAAGAACGGCCTTCCGATGGGTACGTCATCATCGGCCTCTTAGGCAATGCGCGTTGGCACGAGCCAATTACAGAAGATCCCAAGGCGGGCAGCACCGAGATATGGTCTTTCGTCAATACAACCGGCGACGTTCATCCCCTCCACGTACATCTCGTCCAGTTTCAGGTGTTGAATCGCCAGACCTTCGATGTACAGACCTATCAGCAGACCGGCAAGCTTATCTTCACAGGCAAACCGATAGCTCCTGAAAGCAATGAGCGTCCCGCGCGCAAGGACACCATTAAGTCCTATCCCGGTTACGTCACGCGTGTCATTCAACGCTTCGATCTGCCGCACACGGCGAACCTGGTTTCAGGACAAGAGCTTCTCTACGTATGGCACTGTCACATCCTCGAGCACGAAGACAACGAGATGATGAGACCATACAAAGTCATCGTCTGACTTGAGAACTTTGAATAAAAAATCAAAGGCAGATGTATTGAAGAGGTTAAGAAGTTGGTATCATTCAACAACAATTTTTTGGGCGACGAAATTCCATCGATAACGTAATCGCAATTGTTGATCAATTCATTTGGGTTTGACACGTCGCGATTGCTACTACCTCTATGGTTATCCCGACTGAGGAAGACACTCCCCAACAGCTCGCGCTGTTTCCTCAGCTCTTCTGGAGGTTTCACTTTGAAAACGAATAGCAAGGTCACTGTCCCTAACGGGACACTGAAGTGTGGCGCAATGATGATGATTGCGTTGCAAGTGTTTGCCGGACTGCCCCAATCCGCCTACGCCCAAACAGCTGCCGCCCCAACCACTACCTCTCCCATCAAACACGTCATCGTCATCATTGGTGAAAATCGTACCTTCGATCACGTCTACGGCACTTATACGCCGAAGGAAGGCGAGACGGTCTCAAACCTTCTCTCCAAGGGCATCGTCAAAGCCAACGGCAAGCCTGGCCCTAACTACTCTCTGTCTGCGCAGTTCTCAGCGCTCGACAACACAGCTTCGGGTGGAACGTATTCCAACAGCCCTCAGTCCAAGAGCATCTACAGCACACTTCCTCCAGCCTTGGCTGGCGGACCTGAAGTTCCGACCGTTGCTGGTCCTGCACCCTTCACCACGTTGAAGGTTGGAAAACTTGCAGATATGGGTCTTGCCAAGGACTACGATCAGTTTCTGATCACCGGCGCCACTGGAATCGCTGGCGGGCAGGTGGATACCCGCATCACCAATGCCAACAACCTCCGCGAAGGCGTCTTCCAGCTCACCGGCGCGAAGATGCCGTATGACGCCTACACCAACAGCCCGGTACATCGCTTCTTCCAGATGTGGCAGCAGGCCGATTGCAATGTCGACTATGCCACCAAAGATAACCCGAGCGGCTGCTTGAACGATCTCTTCCCTTGGGTTGAGATCACGGTCGGCACCGGCAGCAATGGCGCTGGCAAGCAGCCCAGCAGCTTCAGCGATACCACCACCGGCGAAGGGTCCACCTCCATGGCCTTCTACAACATGGCACAGGGAGACGCTCCTTACTTCAAGGAACTCGCCGACAAGTACACCATCAGCGACAACTTCCATCAGTCAGTCATGGGCGGCACTGGCGCCAATCACATCATGTTCGGCTTCGGCGACTCGATCTTCTACACCAACGCTAACGGCGCTCCTGTCGCTCCTCCCGTCGACAGGTAGAAAACCCCAACCCGAAGCCTGGGACCAACAACTTCTACGATCAGGACGGTTACGGTGGCGGAAGCTACGTCAACTGCGGCGACATCAGCCAGCCCGGTGTTCCCGCCGTTACGAACTATCTCCAGTCCCTCAAGCGGCCAGTCAATCCCAACTGCGTCAAGGGCAACTACTACCTCGTCAACAACTACAACCCCGGCTTCAATGGCGATGGCACCTCGACCCTCGCTCTCGGAGCGGTCTTCACGATCCCTCCTACCAGCCAGAAGAGCATCGGTGACGACCTCGTTGCTCATAAAGTGCCCTTCAAATACTTCGGCGAAGACTGGGATCTCTACGTAACCGATCCCACCGAGTCGAACTCCTTTGACGAGTACTGCAACATCTGCAACCCGTTCCAATACCAGTCGCAGTTCATGAGCACGCAGGCTACCCGCGAGACCTACATCGGCGACACCACCGAACTCTACGAGGACATCGACACGGGCAACCTGCCGCCAGTCTCCATCGTCAAGCCCAGCGGCTTCAACGATGGTCACCCGGCATCTTCCAAACTTGATCTCTTTGAAGGCTTCGTCAAGAAGATCGTCGACGGCGTCAAGTCCAACCCGGCACTCTGGAACGACACAGCCATCTTCATCACCTTTGACGAAGGCGGCGGATACTATGACTCGGGTTACATTCAGCCCGTCGACTTCTTCGGCGATGGAACACGCATCCCGCTGATCGTCGTGTCAAAGTACTCCAAGGGCGGGCACGTCTCGCACGAGTACGGCGACCACGTCTCTCTCGAGAAGTTCATCGAGAAGAACTGGAGCCTGCCGCCGATCACCACCCGCAGCCGCGATAACCTGCCGAACCCAGTTCAGAAGGAAAGCAATCCGTACGTCCCAACAAACAGCCCTGCTATTGGCGATCTAACGGACGACTTCCAATTCCCTTCCAACTAACAGGTAGTCATTAAATCAATTCACCACTTGGACGGCCGGCTCTGCCGGCCGTTCAAGTGACTTTTCTCAAAGAGCAAATCGAACTCATGAATAATTTTCCCCGCTACTCGCCCACAATAAAGTCGAAGATCCTTACCGCCGCCCTCCTCATACTTGCGCTAAAAACAGCGACCCTCCCTCAACTTCTCAACGCGGCCACTGCATCAGGTCAACCGCAGTTTCATGTGAAGGACCAGTGGAACATCGGCGGCAAAGGTGGCTGGGGCTATCTCGTCCTCGATGCTCCTGCGCATCGCCTCTACATCCCGCGCACCGATCGGGTGATGGTCGTTGACACCGAAACCGGAAAGCCAATTGGCGAAGTCCAGGATATGAAGAATATTCGCGATGTCGCACTCGATGATTCCGGAAAATATGGCTATGCCACAGACGTTACCGACGGAACCGCAGGCTTCGTTCGCGTCTTCGATCGCTCCACGTTAAAGCTCGTCACCTCAATCCCAACTGGCGCGGTTCCCTACGCGATCGTCTTCGACTCACCGTCCAGATCCGTCTTCGTCTTTAACTCGCGTGGCCGTAGCGTCACAGTTATTGATGCAGCAACCAATCAAGTCACCGCCACCATCCCTCTCTCCAGCCGTCCCGGCTCAGCCATTGGCGATGGCCATGGAGCAGTCTTCGTTACGCTCCCCGCTCTCGGCGAGATCGCGCGGATCGATGCAGTTGAAAAAAAGATTACGTCGTCCTGGCCACTTGGCTCTTGCACAGGCCCCAGCGGTCTTGCGATCGACAACGTTCTCCATCAACTCTTCACAGACTGCGAAAACCATAACCTGGTCGCCGTTGATGCAAGCACGGGCCACGTCGCAACTATTGGTGAGGTTCCGTCAGGAGCTGGAGATATTGACTTTTCTCCAAAACAAAACCTGATCTTCGTCGCGAATGTCGATGGAACACTCTCCATCTTCCACCGCGAGTCACCAAACCGATACGCAAAGGTGCAGCAACTAAAGACTCAACCGGGAGCCAGAACGATGATCGCAAGCCACCAAGAGTCGAAAGCCTACCTTGTGACCTCTAAGTATGGACAAAACACAGCCCCAACTTCCGAAGAGCTTCAATTTCGTCCGACCCCTATTCCAGACACATTCTCTGTAATTGTGGTTGAACGCTGAAGAACCGCGTAGCGTAGCCTAAACGGCAAAGGTTGCGAAAATTGTCGGATGGAAAATCAGCGGCGCCGGAATTCAAACAGAGTCTCCGGTATCGGACAGAATCATCCGAACCCCCACGCCCTGACTGATTGAAATGATTGGCTCCTGAGGTAGGACTCGAACCTACAACCCTTCGGTTAACAGCCGAATGCTCTGCCATTGAGCTACTCAGGAGTGTTCTGGAACGCGAGGTACCCACGCGCTGCACTTCTACAGTTATAGCAAATACTGATATATGGGTCAAAGATGAGGCTAGCCTGCAGTGCAGGAACAGCAACGCGGTGATGCAGAGAGGAAATCAGCATTCCGGGCGTAGCTCAGATTATTTTCGAGATCTCTAAGGATAGAGAAGGACTGCGATGTTGTAAGCGGTGAAGGGTGTTTTGCGGGTGGTTGGGCAGGCACCTACTATGGCCTGGTGATATTTGCCTGAGGTCAGACGGGTCTTGAGCTGGGTGGGGATTTCATTCAAGCTGGCGGCGGTGTAACGCATGATGAACCAGGGTTGGCGCGAGCCCGCGTATCCAGTGCTCATTGTGCAGGTCTGACGAGCTGCTTCTGTTGTCTCTTCAACGCGCATTCCTGATTGCGCGATTACATTGGCGACTGTGTGCTCCTGCTGGTTGAGTGTGAGAGTTTGGACGGTACTGGCGAAATCTTCGACGGCATAGAGCTGGTTGTTGCGAGTGACGATGGCGATGCCAATGGAATCGACGTTTGGATCCAACAGGTTGGCGCGATGCCCGGGAGAGTGCATCCAGAGATCGTGAATGATGACGGAAGTTGGGGCTTCGCCTACGTTTTCGCTGATGAGGCTGAAGTGTGCTCCGGCTTTGGCTCCTCGTTCGGCGAGGTCAGGTTCATCGTTGAATTGATGGGAGATACCAGCGTGGTCGGCCATCTCGCGAGCGTGTGCAGCGGAGGCTTCGGTGAGGACAGGATCGAGGTGGACGGGCGCAAGCCCTTGATTGGCGCGGGCTTCGTTCGCTGCGGCGAGAAGGTATTGCTCGGCTACAGTGAGGTTACTTTCGCTGGCGAAGGCGCTCTGTGCCTGGAGTTTTGGGGCGATCGTAAGACATGCAAGCGCGAAGATTGCCAGCGATTTCTGCAATGAAATCAGGGGTTTCAGGCCGGTACTCAGAGAGGGCCGCATGAAGGTGATTCTAGGTTTGAGGTGCTGCGTTAGGTAATACAACTTTCGGGCCAGCATAGGGGGTTACCTGTCTGTCCTATCGGCTTTTTTCAGCAGAAGGTGAGAAAAAATGTCTGGAGGGGAGAAGGGTGTTTTTGCAGGGGGTTTTGCGAATTTATGGTGTTTTGCGGGGGTAAAAACGTGGTGAGTTTGTGGTGGATGCGTGGTGATTTGTGGTGTTTTGAACGGTGCTATTCACACTGCTAAAAACATGCCAACTTTTTCAACTTTATTTTTGGGGTGGGTTTCCTGAATCGGAACCTACAGTAAGCGTCAGCCCGGATCGCTCGATGAAAGTCTTCGTTGCTGATTGCAACCATCGGTGGCGGCCCGCTGGTATGGAGATGCAGGTCCTTCGACTGCGCTCGAGCTTCGCTCAGAGATGACAAAGTTTTTGTGGGGTGGAGGAGAACAAACAACCGCAACAGCAAATGCGGGGGTTCTTCGCTGCGCTCAGAATGACAAGGTTTATGGAATGAACTTCCAGACTCAGCGCACTAGGGTTTGAGGTTGGGGAGTTGGTCGCGGTGATGGAGCATCAGGGTTAGGAGTTTACGGGCGGCCCAGTAGCGGGGGACGTAGCGGGTGGGCTCGGCTATGGAGCGAAAGAGCCAGCCTAGGTAGAACTTGTCGGCCCAGACGGGGATGTGGACCTGGTCGCCGCTGAGGAAGGCTATGGCTGCACCGATGCAATGAATTGCCGGGGTGTAGGAGAGGTTGCGTTTGAGGTAGAGGCCGAGACGCTCTTGCGTGCCGCCGCCGATGGTGACGATTACGTGCCGGGGGCGGAGACGATCGAGACGAGCGAGCAGGGCGGGGTCGGCGAGATCGGCGCTGCCGTACATGGGGGCCATGTAGATGTTGTCTTCGGGGACGGTAATTCCCTGCTCTGCCAGCCAGACGAGGTTGCGTTGGGCGCTGTCGGGGTTTGCCATGATCCAGAGTGTGTTGCCTGACTGACGAACGTCTGGTTCGAGAAGAAGGGCGCGGAGGTATTCGAGTCCGGAGAGCCGCTTGATGGGTTGGGATTGGAGGCGGTTCCAGATGAGGACCATGAAGGCTGAGTCGGTGAGGGCGAGATCGGCGTTGAGGAGCGCTTCGCGATAACCGCGGTTGGTTTCGAGGTCTTTGAGGGCTGGCGCGGCCGGGACGACGAGGAGGCCGCCGTTGCGCATGAAGGCGATGGCGGCCTGTGCGGAGCCGTCAAAGAAGTCGATTCCGAGGATGCGATGGGTTTGCGGTCGTGAGGCTTCGAGCATGCTGGAGCTATTTTTTCATAGTGGACGCGGGAGCTTCGTTTTTCGAAGGGCCGGACGTGGGCGATAGGGCTTCGGTGTTCTCGTATTCCGTATGGGATGGGGCCTGACTGGTATTCCTACCAGTTCTCGACTGCGCACTTTGCATCTTTAATCATCGGGTAGCCGGAGCGGTGAAGGACTGCCGCCTGCCAACATCTTCGTTGACCTGTCCATCGTCGGGTTTCGAAGAGCTTTGCGACCACAGCCGTTGTGCGGTCGTGCCGTGGTATGGACGAAGCAACGGTAGTTATGGAGAAATGACGATGGCAGACAAGAAGAAGACTCCGCCAGCAAAGGCGAATAGCTCCAACAAGAAGCAGCCAAACATCCTCGTTATCTGGGGGGACGACATTGGTACGGCAAACCTGAGCTGTTACATGCACGGGGTGATGGGCTACAAGACCCCCAACATCGATCGCCTTGCCAAAGAAGGCATGATGTTCACCGACTCCTATGGCGAACAGTAGCAGATTGAGCGAAGGCTAACGGGTGGCGGCAGCGAGTGGGGTTGTGGCGAGCATTTCGTTCTCAATCCAGGCGCAGGTCCTGGCCATGCCTTCGCGAAGCTTGATGGAGGGCTCCCAGTTGAGCTTCTCCATGATCATGGTGTTGTCGCTGTTGCGGCCGTTGACGCCCTTTGGCGCTGAGAGATTGTACGAGCGCTTGAGCTTGATGCCGGCGATCTCTTCAACGATGTCTACGAGCTGATTGATGGTGACGAGCTCGTTGGAGCCGAGATTGAGGGGTTCGAGGATGTCGCTTTCGGCGATCATCTGAGTGCCCCGGGTGCAGTCGTCGATGTACATGAAGGAACGGGTCTGCTTGCCGTCGCCCCAGATCTCAATTTCGCCGGAGCCGGAGTGTTTGGCTTCGAGAACTTTGCGGCAGATGGCAGCGGGAGCTTTTTCGCGGCCTCCAGTCCAGGTGCCGAGTGGGCCGTAGACGTTGTGATAGCGGGCGATGCGAGTCTGCATGCCGTAGTCCTCTTCGAAGTGGCGGCACATGCGTTCGGAGAAGAGCTTCTCCCAGCCGTAGCCGTCTTCGGGCAGGGCGGGATAGGCGTCGGACTCCTTGAGGGCGACGACGTCGGGGTTGGTCTGCTTCTCGCCGTTGTAGACGCAGGCGGAGGAGGAGTAGAAGAAGCGCTCGACACCTTTTGCGCGGGCGGCCATGAGCATGTGGGTGTTGGTGAGGACGCTCAACATGCAGAGGGCTTTGTTGTTTTCGATGAAGCCCATGCCCCCCATGTCGGCAGCGAGCTGGAAGACGACTTCGGCGCCAGCGGCGGCTGTGAGGCAGTTGTTTTTGTCCTGAAGATCAAGGGAGAGATTTTCTACGTCTTTGGAGGATTGATACCACTGGTCGAGTGGCTTGATGTCGACACCGCGGATGACATCGACGCCGTTGTCGAGCAGGCTCTGAATGAGGTGTCCGCCGATGAAGCCGCCGGCGCCGCAGACTACTGCTTTCTTTCCTTTGAGATTCATTCGAGGGGAGGACTCCTTTTATAAGTCTTACAGTTTGAAGCAATGGAACAACTTCAGGTTATCCGGCGTGTCGGGCGCGGGCAATGCTCTACCGCTGTTTTACAAGTATAGATGGGGTGGGGGTAGTTTTCTTAGTAACCCTTTTGGGGGATGCGGGTGCAAGTAAAGCATTCCAGGTAATTTCTTTGCCGCAAGAAGACGCCGAAGCCTGAACTTCTGCTTCGGCGCCCCTCTGATTTTGCCTTCTAGTTCAGTGCGTCGACGTAGTGAGCCAGCAGCACGGTCTGGCCTGAGGACGGGTCTTTGAGGAGCAGGCCGACGACGCGTACGTTCGCGCCGCTCTGCACTGTACTCAATCCGGTGAGGCCATCGCGGAAGACGGTTGGGCCTGCGATGTAGACCGTTACTGTCTGCGGGACGAGAACTCCAGCGAAGCCGTTGATCTGCATCTGGAAGGTGTCGTTGGAGGAGTTGACACTGCCGGCGACGACGGTTCCGTTGAAGCCCCAGTGCCGCAGCACAACTCGGTTGACGGTGACGGCCTGCGGGTTAGTTGCGCCGGTGGCCGGGCCGCCGATGGCAACATGCTGGCCGGGGAGCAACGCGCTCGAGTTGAAGAGAAATTCAGTGAGCGGATTGTGCATCCAGTAGATGAAGAACTTCTCCTGGCCGCTCAGGTTGATCTGCGCAATCTGACCGAGCGTGAGGCCGGTTGTGGTTGGCAGCAGGGCGCGGACGTAGAGATCGAAGCTGGTGGCTGGGCCGGATGCAGGTTGAACGTAGGTGACCTGGCCGGCAGCGTAGAAGCCGTTCTGCGAGAGGATGGCGACCTCGTCGGCGTCGAGAGTGGCGTCGGCACGATCGAGAGAACCGGAGACCTGCACGATGCTGCTTGAGCTGAGCGAGCTGAGGCTTTCGTTGTTGTCCCACTCGGTCTGTCCGTTGACGTTGACCGTAAACTGGCGGCCGTGCGGGCCCTGAATGACGAAGGACTGCGCGGTCGTGTTGACGCTGACTACGGCTGCGTCGAACTCATCGATGTAGGCTCCGGAGTCGTTGGGGCCAACCGTGTTGACGGCGAAGGTCGGGTTTACCTGGCCAGTGACCTGTCCGTTGGAGTCGACCTGAATTGATTTACGCAGGTTGAAGTCCAGGTGCAAGCCGACGGGCGCGGTCTGGCTGACGATGAGAGGATTTGCCAGTGGCAAAGTGATGGTGGATTGTGTCAGCGTCGCGGGTTCGGTCTGAATTGCCGGAGCAGATCCGGCTGTTGTGCTCAGATAGCCGATGGTTGCTGGCCCCAGCGTGATGACGATGCTGTTGTAGGTGCCGACGGGAACATCGTTCATGTCGAGCAGAGTCTGCAATCCATTGAACCGCGCAAAGTCGACCGTGGGAGACCCGCTGATCAACGGCACACTGTCTCCGCTCGCGTCGATGGCATTGACGCTCTGCACCTGCACAGAAAAAGAGGTGACGCTGGGCAGCGGAGCATCGGTGCCAACGACGAAGGCCGGCCCCGTAACCGCGTTTGGACTCGGCGAGGCGGTGGTTGTGTTGTTGCCATTGCAGCCGGTAGCCAGAAGAGTAGCAATCGGCAACGATAGGAGGGCAAGCAGAGATTTGCGATGGATATGGAATGACATGATGTTCACTTCGCTTTCTTGTAGTTTCGCAACTGATACAACGAACACCGGGCCCAGCGGACTGTGGAACCCGCGTGGAACCTCTGTGGAGACAGGAGAACTCCGCGGCAGCCGCAGATGCAAGAGAGTAGAACTAGTTGCTCTTCGCCTTCCCACTGCTCAGACACGAGGTCGTTTGCGAAGTTGTGAAAAAAATTATTCAAATGCCTCGCGGGGTTGCTAACTTTTACGCTGTAAGCACGTATAAGTCCATTCGCCTCGACTAGACTGGAATGACTGAAAAGGAGGACTGGCCCGATGAAGCTGCATACCTATCTGAACTATGGCGGGAACTGCGAAGAGGCTTTTCGCTTCTATGAGAAGAATCTTGGCGGGAAGATTAACGCGATCATGCGGTACAGCGAACAGCCGGACGCGAAGAATGCTCCGCCGGGGACGGAGAAGTTTGTTCTCTACATCAATATGACGATCGGCGAAACGGAGCTGATGGGCAGCGATGTTGCGCCGGAACGTTTTCAGCCGATGCGCAGCGTATATCTTTCGCTGAACGTTCACAGTGCTGAGCAAGCAGAACGGATCTACAAAGTGCTGAGCGACGGCGGTGAGGTGTTGATGCCGATGGCCGAGACGTTCTTCGCGTTTCAGTTTGGCATGCTGCGCGACAAGTTCGGCACATCGTGGATGATTCTGCATTCGAAGCCGATGCCCGCGAACGGTTGATTGTTCATTTGGATTGAGGGGCGGCGCTCTCGGTCTGCTTGTGCAGAAGATCGATGACGGATTGATAGAGGCGGTTGCGCATGTCGAAGCGATCGCCGGCGCGAGTGACGTAACGGACGACGAGGTCGACGCCTGAGGCTGCGGGGCGCATGTCGACGGAGGGTGTGGCCTTGAATTGACTGAGGCCGTTTTGATGCGTGGCGCTCTGCCACTCGCGCTCGGCGAGACCTGAGTCTTTTTCGGTTTCTTTAATGACGGTGCTGTGGATGGCTTCGATGGTTTTACTGGAGTCGACGCCGGGTGGGATGTTGACGGTGATCTCATCCCACATCCATTGACCTGCTGTGGAGAAGTTGAAGTACTGGCCGGTGATGGCGAAGTTATTGATGAAGGTGACGCGGCGGCCGGTGGGATGGCCTTTGTCGGTCCAGTTGCCGGTTTCGAGCAGCGCGGTGCGGAAGAGACCGATCTCGATGACCTCGCCACCGACGCTGTTGATCTCGACCCAGTCGCCGACGCGAATGCCGTTTTTGCCCATGAGGATGAACCAGCCGAAGAAGGCGAGGATGAAGTCCTGGAAGACGACGGTGAGGCCTGCTGCGCCGAGACCGAGGATGGTGGGAACCTGGCTGGGCGCGCCGAAGACGACGAGAAGAACAAGCGCAAGGGTGACGATTTGAATGGCGAGGATGGAGATGGTGCGCAGCGTGTGAAGGCGGCGGCGATCCATTTGGGAGCTATCGAGCAGAGCGCGGACGCCGGTTGAGATCAGTGCGCTGAGCAGAAGCAGAAACGCGATCCACGCGAAAGATTCGAGCGCAAGATGACTGACGATGCTGTGCTGGAGTTGCACCTGCGCGAGCCATTTGCCGTAGACGCTGGAGAGCTGTTTCTGGGTCTTCGAGCTGGTCTTCGACAATATTGTGCATCTGCGCGAGGGAGTGAGCCTGGGCCAGGCGAGCGACGCGACTCTTGACGGCTTCAGGTACAGCGCCATCGGGAGGCTGGGTGTTGGTGGTGGAGACGGCGGATGCGGCATCGGCCGCTTTCTTTTCGTAGTCGGCATGCTGGGCAGTAAGGCGAGTGACCTCGGCGTCGGTGTCGGACTTGGCTTGCTCGAGCAGCGACATGCGGCTGCGTTGATCGAACCAGGAGGAGATGCGGCCGGCGAGGGTTCCGTGGCGTGTTGAGGAGAGGATCGCGATCTGGCCGCCGCTGGCCTGGGAGTCGTACTTCTTCATGGCCTCGGTGCGGGCGTTGAGCTCCTGCTGGATCTGAGGGCGCTTGTCTCCGCTGGCGCGTGCGAGATCTTCGTTGGCGTCGGCGAGTTCGTCGCTGTCGAGCTGCAACTGGGCTTTGAGGACGTCGAGATCGTCGGACGAGGGGACGGAGCCGTTGGGCAGTTTGAGTTTGGCGGTGAGGTCGTCGACGCGCGCTTGATCTTCTTTGACGAGCGTCTGAAACTGGGTGACCTTTTGTTGCGCGGCGAGAGCGTCGCCGGTGAGCGTGCGGGTTTGGAGGGAGGCCTGACGGAGGGCGAGGGCGAACGCCTGGTCGACGTCGTGGTCGGCGAGACGCTCGGCCTGGTGAGCGTAGGATTGCTCTTCGGCGGAGACAGCGAGCGGCGCGAGCGAGGCGATGGTCTGCCAGGGGCGCTGGTCGACGAGTGTATTGTTCCGCGTTGGAGCCCGCCCTGGCGGAATGGCATGTGCGTCATGGAGCCGCGGGTGAACCAAATAGCGACGAGACAGAGCACAAGGAGAGTTGCGGGAACTGCGATGGGGAGCCGACGGACAAAAGACATCATTCCACCTTAGATGGTCTGTCGAGCGATTCAAAGGCCGCTTTTGGAGAAGAAGTGTACGGCTTTGAAAGCAAAAGGGTATCTCGTAACCGAATCTTAACAACTCTCGCCGCAAGTTGGGTTTATATCTGGAATCCACACCCGAGGAGCTTCACTTGAATACGACAGAAAATACGTTTCGTTGCGATGTTGCCAACTCGACGGATGATAAGGGCCAGAAGCTAGTCACCGTGCACTGCCATGGGCGTCTGGTTAATCAGACGTCAGGCGAACTAAGAGATGCCGTAAAACCACTGATCCCTCAGGGCGGATCGATTGTGATCGATCTGACGGATGTGACTTATATTGACAGCATGGGACTGGGAACGCTGGTCGCACTCAAGGCTTCTGCGATCAACGAAGGATATTGCACGCTGACGCTGGTCAATGTGGCGCCCAGGATTCAGGAGCTGCTGAGACTTACGCATCTGACGAGTCTGTTTAGCTCGTAGAGTGCGGAAGATGGATTCCACGAAGTTTCGGCGACGCCGCATGTAGGATTGGTGCGTGGAGAGCTCCCAGGCTACGATTGCCATCTCGCAGAAGCGTTCGATTGCGGAAGCCGTGAAGCGCCAGCCGTTGGCTGCGGTGGGAGTAGTGTTGCTGATCGCCTTTGCGATCTGTGCGCTACTTGCGCCGTGGCTTGCTCCGCAGGATCCGGCGCAGCTGGATCTGACGGGACGATTGATGGGGCCTTCGTGGGCGCATTGGTTTGGCACCGATGAGCTGGGGAGGGATATTCTTTCGCGGACTTTGTTTGGGGCGCGAATTTCGCTGATTGTTGCGGTGAGTGTGGTGGGGCTTTCGCTCGCGATTGGACTGGTGGCCGGTGGATTGGCTGGATTTTATGGCGGATGGACGGATACCGTCATGAATGTTTATGTGACGAATGCGTTTATGGCGTTGCCGGGAATTCTGCTGGCGATTGCGTTTGTTGCGTTTATGGGACCGGGCCTGGGGAATGTGATTCTGGCGCTGGCGATCTCGGGGTGGGTGGGGTATGCGCGGCTGGTGCGCGCGCAGGTGATGGCGGTGAAGGAGAAGGAGTTTGTGGAGGCTGCGCGGGCGTTGGGGGCGAGCGATCTGCGCATTATGGGCAGGCATATTCTGCCGAATATCTTGCAGCCGCTGATTGTGCAGGCGGCGATTGGCATGGCGGGAGCTGTGCTGGCCGAGGCTACGCTGAGTTTTCTGGGGCTGGGGGTTCCGCCGCCGACGGCTAGTTGGGGGTCGATGCTGAATGATGCGCGGTCGCATCTGTTTGACTCGCCGCACCTAGTCTTCTTTCCGGCGATGGCGGTGATGCTTTGCGTGCTTTCGTTTAATTTTATCGGGGATGCGCTGCGGGATTGGATGGATCCGCGGACGCGGATGTCGGCTGGGTTGTAATGCGTAAGGCGTAACGGTGATCAAAGGGATAGAGACAGATAAGAGCAGATCGATTGGGATTGATTTCGGATTGGCTTGAGATATTCCTTGTCATTTTTTATCGTTTTGATCTGCTTTTATCCTTTTGATCACTGTTACGCCTTTGCCTTTTTATGCTCATCGGCAGTGGATGTCGTTATCAGATATGCTTGGCTTTGAACATGAGAGGCAATTTAAATGCGTAAGAGTATTGTTTCGCCTTCGGCTGTGGCAACAACTCCAATCAGCGATCTGTGGCGTAATCTGGAGCGAATTGCACGGGTGGAGATCAGCTCGGAGGATGAGCAGTTTCCGATTGAGCATGCGCTGGGGAAGAACGCTAAGACCGGCTGGAGAGCCGCAGGTACTGGGCCGCAGTTGATCCGGCTGCACTTTGACGAGCCGTTGAATATCAAGCGGCTGCAGCTGCATTTTATCGACAAGGCTGCGGAGCGGTCGCAGGAGTTTGCAGTGTTTGCAGGTGCTGGCGCCGAGCTGAAAGAGGTTGTGCGGCAGCAGTGGAGCTTCAGCCCGTACGGCGCGACCGAGGAGCTTGAAGACTATACGGTGAACCTGAGCGGGATTACGACGCTGGAGTTGAGGATCGATCCGGATAGAAGCCACGATCCGAAGATGAGCCAGAACTATGCTTCGCTGCAGAGTTTGAAGCTGGCTTAGGCGACCGCGGATTTTACGGATTTAAGGACGATAAAGGCTACGGGTTCCTGGCGGCTATGTTGATTGGGGTGATATCGGATACGCATGGGTTGTTGCGGCCGGAGGCCCTGGCTGCGCTCGAAGGCGTTGAACATATTCTTCATGCCGGGGATGTGGGGTTGCGATCCTCGATGCGCTACGGAAGATCGCTCCGGTGACGGCGATTCGCGGGAATGTGGATACGCATGGCGCCTGTGCGAAGCTGCCTGCTACCGATGTGGTGGAGTTGGGCGGGAGGCTATTTTATCTGGTGCACTCGGTGCATGATCTGGATATCAATCCTGTTGTCGCGGGGATTGCGATGGTGGTGAGTGGGCACTCGCATAAAGCTTCGGTGACGGTGCGGGATGGGGTGGTGTTTTTTAATCCGGGGAGTGCGGGGCCGCGACGATTTTCTTTGCCGGTGACGGTGGGATTTGTGACGGTGGAGAATGGCGTGGAGGCTAATGTGGTAGAGCTGGCCGTGGGGTAGGGGCAGCGAAGAAAGATGCAGGCCTTCGACTGCGTTTGGCGCAAACAACCGCGCCAAACTTCGCTCAGGATGACGAGAGCTTTGCAAAGTCTAGAGAGAGCAAAAAAACTGTAAGCCGATACGGCCTAGTTGTCGAAGCGGACGGTGTTGAGGATGGATTGCATGCGTTTGCGGACGTCTTCGAGCTCGCGGTCGGTGATGTCCTGGACACCGCTGACGTCGCCGCCGCAGAAGTTGTTGATGACCGCGTCGAAGCGGTAACAGGCGTCGTTGTGCGCGGTGGTGTAGATCTCGTCGCGAGATTCGGTGCAGATGCCGCCGTGCTCATCGTAGCCGTGAGTGAAGGGAACGCCGTCGACCTGCATGGTGGAGACGGTGTGTGGGGCGCGAGCGATGGCCTGGGCAGCACACTGGTTGGCGGTGACGTTAGGAGTGACGCTGAAGTAGAAGAGCGCACCGGCGAAGGTGGAGTACGGGTGCGGATTGAAGCTGATGGTGGCTACGGCGCGCATCTGGGCGGTGTGGGCGGCGTTGCGTGCGTCGAGACGGAAGGTGCTGACGTCGCCGTCTCTGCGGTTGATATTCCACGCGGGAGGAATGGTGAAGGAGACGCCGTAGTGGAGGTCGTGGAAGGGACGCGCGGGAGGAGTAGTCGGCTCGGGAACGGGAGGCTTGCCTTGCAATAGGGGTGGGACGGGCTCCGGTTTGCCGGGGATGGGTTTGGTTGGCTCCTGGGCGCGGACGGGGGCAGTGGCCGAGAGAACGGTAAGAAGAACGACGGTGGTATAGGGCAAAATCCTGGTGAGTCTCATGCTTCCCTTCTTTGTTGGCGCTACTGGCCGCGCATGCGCGGATTGGCTACAGTGTAGGCGATGTCAGTGAGGAGGTTCACTCCCACATAAGTTAGCCCGACGGCGAGAAGGCAGCCTTGCACTAAAGCATAGTCGCGGTTAGAGATAGCCGACAAGGTGAGGCGACCGATTCCGGGCCAGCTGAAGATTGTCTCCGTAACGATGGCCCCGGCAAGGAGGCTGCCGAACTGGAGGCCGACGATGGTGAGGACAGGGATGAGGGCGTTGCGGAGGGCGTGACGGTAGACCACGGCGTTTTCCGTGAGACCTTTGGCGCGAGCGGTGCGGATGTAGTCCTGGTTGAGCTCTTCGAGCATGGCGGTGCGGACCATGCGGGTGAGGATGGCTGCGAGACCGAGGCCTAAGGTGATCGCAGGAAGGATGAGATGAAGAAGGAAGCTGGTAAGGCTTCCGTCGCCTGCGCCGGAGACCGGAAGCCAGCCGAGTTGGATGGAGAAGATGAGGATGAGGATTGGGCCGAGGGCGAAGTTAGGGAAAGAGAGGCCGACGAGCGAGGTGACGCCGAGGGTGCGGTCTTGCCAGCGGTTGCGGTGGAGCGCGGAGAAGATGCCGGATGGGATGGAGACAGCGATGCCGATGAGGAGAGCGGCGATCGTGAGAGCGAGGGTGTAGGGGTAGCGTTGCAGGACGAGATGCGTGACCGAATCGTGGAGGCGAAGAGATTGGCCGAGGTCGGCGTGGATGAGTCCATGCCAGTAGTGGGCGTACTGCTGGCTGAGTGGGGCGTCGAGGCCGTAGGAGTGGCGGAGGGCGGAGATGTCGGAGGCGGTGGCGCCTTCGCCGAGCATCTGGACGATGGGATCGCCCGGGACCAGGTGGATGAGGAAAAAGACGACGGAGACGACGACCCAAAGAACCGGAAGGGTGACGAGGATGCGACGGAGGGGAGTCCAGAGATGGAGCGGGCGCCGCGGCCGTGGAGAGTCCGACGCTGAGAGCTGCGACAGTTCAGGCAAAGTACGGGGGTCCTTTGCTCCGCTCAGAGTGACACCTTCGAGCTTCCTGCACTGAGCTCTCTCATTGGGTCGCTTCCGTGCTGTTGGAGGGATCGGCGGGTGGGCTCTGCGATGGGGCGATGTCTTCGACGATGACGCGACGGATGCGATGGCCGGACATCTCGGCGACCTGGTAGCGGCGGCCTTCGTAGTCCACACTTTCCCCTGCTGTGGGGATGTGGCCGAGGTGAGCGAGAAGAAAACCCGCGAGAGTTTCGACGCCTGCTTCGCGCGGGAATGTCCAATGGAGCTGGTTGCCGAGGTCGCGGAGGGTGGTGCTGCCATCGAGCGTCATGGCTCCGGTGGTGCTGAGGAGCGGAGATTTGCTGATGTCGAACTCGTCTTCGAGTTCGCCGACGACCTGCTCGAGGACGTCTTCTGCGGTGACGAGGCCAACGGTCGAACCAAACTCGTCGACGACGATGGCGATATGGCGGCGGCGCTCCTGAAACTCCTGCAGTAGCTCGATGGCCAGCTTGGTCTCGGGGACGACGGTGATCTCGCGCATGACCTCGCGCAAGGTGAGGCCGGATTCGCCCTGACCGCCCATCGAGAGCGCAACGCTGCGGAAGTGGATGAGGCGGGAGATGTCTTTGGAGTAGACGATGCCGATGATGTACTCGGGGCCGGTGGCGGCATCGTAGACGGGGATGCGGGAGTGTTGCTCTTCGACGATGCGGGCGGAGGCCTGCTGGAGGGCCATGTCGGCGGGGAGGGAGAAGATGGCGCCACGGGGCGTCATGATCTCGCGGATAGTGACGTGGTTAAGCTCGATGGCGCGATGGATAATGTCTTCCTGAAAGACAGGCAAGAGTCCCATGCGGCGGGTTGCGGTGGCGATGAGCTTTAATTCCTCCGGGGAGTGGACGGAGCCTTCGCCGCGCAGGGGTGCGCGAAAGAGCCTGAGGACGACGGACGCGGAGGTGTTCAGAAGACGCACGATGGGACGGGTGATGCGGATGAAGACGTCCATGGGGCCGGCGACGGCGAGGGCGATGCGTTCGGCGCGCTGGAGGGCGAGGGACTTGGGGACGAGTTCGCCGAGGAGGACTTCAAAGTAGGTGATGAGCGAGAAGGCGAAGATGACCGCGATGGTGTGGGCGTAGAGGACAGCATTGGCAGGAAGATGGTGCAACGAGCTGGCTGCAAGGCTGAGAATCATGTCGGCTACGGCGGGTTCGCCGACCCAGCCAAGGGCGAGGCCGGCGACGGTGACGCCGAGTTGGACAGCTGGGAGGAACTCGTCGATGGAGTGCTTGAGCTTGAGAGCGGTGCGGGCGCCGGGCCGGCCGAGGGCAATGAGTTGCTGGATGCGCGTCTCACGAACGCTGACGAGGGCGAACTCGGCGGCCACGAAGAAGCTCGTGGCCAGGATGAAGAAGGCCACTACGATCGCGCGGAAGAGCATCCATTCGAGCATTAAGGCTTGAGTTTAGCAGGATGGCATGCTGTCTCTCTCAAAGAGAGAGGCGTAACGGTGATCAAAAAGATAAAGACGGATAGAAAGGTTTTCTTATCTGGTTTTATCTTTTTGATCACCGTTACGCCCTTTTCCCCAGACAAAAATAAACGGCCCAGGAGGAAAACTCCCGGGCCGTTCGATCTTTGACAGAGATGGCTTACGCCAGAACTTTGTTGACAGATTTGTCGATCGTGTCCTTGGGAACGAAGCCGACGATCTGGTCTGCCACCTTGCCGTCCTTGAAGAGGAGCAGGGCCGGGATGCCACGGATGCCGTAGCGCATCGGCGTAGCGGTGTTGGAGTCGACATCCATCTTCATGACCTTGAGTTTGCCGTGATACTGGCTGGCAACCTCATCGACTACCGGGGCCAGGGCGCGGCACGGACCACACCATGCTGCCCAAAAGTCCACAAGCACGGGCTCTGCCGACTGTAGGACATCTTTTTCAAAGTTTGCATCGTTAATTTCTGTGACGTGCTGTCCTGCCATTTTAACTTCCTCCAGATTGCTCTACACCTTCTACACCCATGCGGTGTGGCGCAGTCTACACAATAATAGATGTTCCGGGGCGTTGAAGGGTTCAGGAACGAAAGTTGTAGCTTAAAGAGCAAACGCCCGGACCTCTATGAAGAGGTCAACGGGCGGCGTAGCAGCCCTCCCCAGAACTGCCCACGAAAGATAAGGTACGGAGATTTTTTGATGTCGTAAAGCAATCTTAGGTAATCCACAAGAAAGTTACTTAGTTACTAGTTGAGCAATATATCTTTATAGTCATGAAATATAAGGCTTTACAACTAGAAAATTCCTGCCGAGATGGTGGTACGGAGGATTTCAAGGGCAGAATCTTTGGCGGCTTTTCGGATGACATCGTCAAGTGTGGGAGGGGCATCGTTTGCAGCAATGAGCAAAACGGAGGGACCGGCCCCGCTGAGGGCTACTCCCAGGATGGCTGGGTCTCCGGTTTCCTCAGCCAGAGGCAGGAGTTGCGCCAGCAGAGGGCACGCCTGCATGCGATAGGGCTGGTGAATGCGGTCCTGCATGGCGGTGCGGAGCAGATCGCTACGCCCCTGAGCGAAGGCGGCTACGAGCAGCGCGGTGGCCTGAATGTTGGCGACGGCGTCTTCGCGAGAGTAACTGGCTGGAAGAAGCGCGCGGGCTTTTTTGGTGGAAAGGCTGGCGGAGGGTATTGCTAACAACAAGCTCCAGTTGAGATCTTTGCCGCAAGTCGCTGTAATGATTCCCTCTTTCGCCGCAGAAGAGACAGTCATTCCGCCGAGACAGCAGGCGGCTACGTTGTCGGGGTGGCCTTCGCGGCGGCAGGCTTCTTCGAGAATCTGCAGGGGAGTCCAGTTGAGGCTGCCGAAGTGGTTTGCCAGGAGAACTCCAGCGACCAGAGCGGCGGCCGAGGAGCCGCAGCCCATGCCAAGAGGAATCTCATTGTGGAGTTGCAGATGAAGGCGAGGGGCGAGGATGCCGGAGTTGGCGAGGACGTCCATGTAGGTCGTCAGGATGAGGTTGTCATCGAGGCGGGAGCATAGGTCCGCATCGCGGCCGGTTGCGTCGATGCGAAAGTCCTCCGCGATGGTGGCGTCGATGGTGAGGTAGAGGGCCATGGCGAGGCCGAGGGCGTCGAAGCCGGGCCCAAGGTTGGCGGAGGTTGCGGGTAGACGCAGATGGATGGGCTTGCTTTGGGCAGGGGTGGTCATGCGGGCTGGGGTTGGTTCATGTAGGACTCAAGCGTACGAAGCACGACGTCGGGATTGGCTTCGAGGACGATGGGAGGTTTGCGCAGGGCGGCGTGTCTCGCCTGATCGGCAGGTGCGAGCTGGGCTTTTTCGGCGGCAGTGAAGAGCTCGTTGCGGTGATAGTCGATGGTGTATTGCGAATCCTTGAGGGTGTGGCCGGTAAGGATGAGGACGGCGCGCTCCTCGCGGGTGATCTTGCCCAGGGCGACGAGTTTTTTGAGTCCGGCGAGTGTGACGGCGGAGGCAGGTTCGCAGCCAACACCCTCGGCGCCGATCTCGGCCTTGGCGAGGGCGATCTCCTGCTCGGAGACCTGCTCGCACCAGCCGCCGAGGTCGTCGATGACAGCGGCTGCTTTGCGCCAGGAGGCTGGGTTGCCGATGCGAATGGCGGTGGCGCGGGTGTCGGCGATGACGGGCTTCATGATGCGGTTGGAGTCGACGAACCAGCGGTAGAGCGGGTTGGCCCCCTCCGCCTGGATGATGCTGATCTTGGGGCAGCGGGGGATGAGGCCGAGCTGGAACATCTCCTGGAAGCCCTTGCCGAGGGCGGAGGAGTTGGCGAGATTGCCGCCGGGGACGATGATGTGCTCGGGAACCTGCCAGTCCATCTGCTCGACCATCTCGAAGGCCGGGGTCTTCTGGCCTTCGAGGCGGTAGGGGTTGACGGAGTTGAGGAGGTAGATGGGGAAGCGGTTGACGAGGTCGGCGAGGATGTTGACGCAGCCGTCGAAGTCGGTCTTGAGCTGGATGGTGAACGCACCGTAGTCCATGGACTGGGAGAGCTTGCCCCAGGCGATCTTGCCCTCGGGGATGAAGACGATGCTGCGAAGGCCGGCGCGGGCAGCGTAGGCAGCCATGGCGGCGGAGGTGTTTCCGGTGGAGGCGCAGGCGACCCACTGGAACTTGCGCTCGGCGGCGACGGAGAGAGCGGCGGTCATGCCGGTGTCCTTGAAAGAGCCTGTCGGGTTCATGCCCTGGTGCTTGGCCAGGAGCCAGTCGATGCCGGCGGCTTTGGCGCAGCGAGGAAGATCGTAGAGGGGGGTGTTGCCTTCGCGGAGGGTAACGACTTTTTCGAAGTCGTCGACGATGGGGAGAAGGTCGCGGAAGCGCCAGACACCGGACTGGTCGACGGCCATGGTGGAGGAGCGTCGCTCCTGCCAGAGCCAGCGAAGGGCGTTGGGGTTGGGGAGGCGGCTGTTACTGTCTGCCGGGGCACCCGGCGTGACGGCCGACCATGAGTAGACAACTTCGTAGAGGCCATTGCATTGCGGACAGCGAAAGTTGCTGCTCACGTCATCTTTTGTGATGACTACTGCGCACTCAGTGCATCTAAGTTGGTGTGTCGCTACTGTCATGGTTTTCTCTAGCCTATCGTAAAGGGCGTGGTGCGTCTGCCGCTCTGGTGTGTCCGGGATTGATGTTCCTGGTTTTGATGTTCACGGGGTCGCACGCCTGGGGGCAAAAACAACTTCGTGTCGCTGCGGCGGCAGATCTGCAGCCGGTGATGCCGGTGCTCGCGCAGGCCTACGAGCATGCGACCGGCGTGAAGCTGATCGTCAGCTTCGGGTCGTCGTCGTCTCTGGCGACACAGATTCTTGAGGGCGCACCGATGGATATCTTCCTTGGTGCGGACTTTGTGTATCCGGAGAAGATCGTGGCTGCGGGGTTGGCCGATGGCTCTGCTCCTACCGCGTATGCGAGGGGAACGCTGGTGCTTTGGACGCGGAATGACTCGGGTCTGCTGCCGTTGAGCATCGAGCGGCTGACGGACCCGCGCGTGAAGACGATTGCGATTGCGAATGAGCTGCACGCTCCCTATGGGCGGGCGGCAGCCGATGCGTTGCGAAAGATGAAGCTCTATGACGCGGTGTCGCCTCATCTGGTCGTGGGGGACAATATTACGCAGACGGCTCAGTTTGTGGAGTCGGGAAACGCGCAGCTTGGCTTTATCTCGTTGACCGCAGCTAATACGGACCACTTCAAAGAGATTGGGACGTATGTTCTGGTGCCGACCTCGCAGTATCCGGAGATACGCCAGTGCGCGGTGATTATGAAGGGCTCGGACCGGCGAGCCGATGCGCATGCTTTTCTGGATTGGCTGCTGTCGTCTCCGGTTCAGGGGAATTTTTCGAAGCTGGGCCTGCATGCGGTGAAGTAAGGAGCCGCTCCTCGGGGCGCAGGTGGCGTTGCGAGTGTCGTTGTTGCGAGTGTCGTTGTTCCAAGTGTCATAGACTGGCGCTGTATGAATTTTGAGGCGCTCTGGTTGACGTTGCGGCTGGCCGTGGGGACAACGGCAATTCTGCTGGTGGTGGCGCTGCCGCTGGCATGGTGGATCGCATCCGGTCGCAGCGCAGGCCGTACCCTGGTGCAGGCAGTGGTGTCGTTGCCTCTGGTATTGCCGCCTACGGTCCTGGGATTTTATCTGCTGATCGTGATGGGGCCGTTGAGTGCGCCGGGACGGATGCTGATGCGAGTGCTCGGACATCCGCTGGCGTTCAGCTTTTCGGGTCTGCTGGTGGGATCAGTGCTTTATAGCCTGCCGTTTGCGGTGCAGCCGCTGGTGTCAGGGTTTGCGGCGGTGGATGGAGCCTACGTTGAAGCGGGAGCAGGGCTGGGCGCTTCACCGTGGCGAACGTTCTGGACTGTCGTACTGCCATTGGCGAGGGGTTCGCTGCTGACGAGCGCGGTGCTGACGTTTACCCACACAGTAGGCGAGTTTGGCGTGGTGCTGATGCTGGGAGGAGATATTCCCGGCGCAACGCAGACGCTCTCCATTCTGCTGTACGACCAGGTTCAGGAGTTCAACTACGCGGCGGCGAACAGGACGGCGTTGGTGCTGGTGGCGGTTTCGCTGGCTGCGTTGCTGCTGATCTACTCGCGACGGAGCGGACTGAGACGAGGTGAGCTTGTCTGACAGCGCGCCGCATCTGAGGGTACGGATCGAGCATCGCGTGGGAGCGTTGCAGCTGAAGGTCGCCTTCGAGCTGACGCAGCCGTGGACGGTGCTCTTTGGGCCTTCGGGGAGCGGAAAGACTACGGTGCTGCGAACGATCGCCGGATTTGTGCGGCCGGACGGCGGCAGGATCGTTGCCGGATCTGATCCGGCGATATGGGTTGATACCGATGCCCGCGTCTTCGTTCCACCGCATCGACGGCCTGTGCGCACTTCGGGTCAATCGGCACGATTATTTCCCAACATGACAATTCAGGAGAACGTCAGCTACGGGGTTGGGGACGGGCACGAGCTTGTAGGTGAGGTGATGGAGCTTTTTTGCCTGAATGCATTCGCTGAGAGGATGCCGCACGATCTGAGCGGCGGTGAAAGGCAAAAGGTGCTGGTGGCTCGTGCTGCGGCCTCTGCCGTCGCGGGAAGCAATCGTTTGCTGTTGCTCGATGAGCCGTTCAATGGGCTTGATCTGCGGGTGCGGGATGAGTTGCTGGACGAGTTGCGGCAGTGGCTTGGCCGATGGAAGACGCCGGTCCTCTCGGTGACACACGATGTGGGCGAAGCGTTTCTGCTTGGGGCTGAGGTCGTCAAAGTTGCCGATGGGCGCGTCGTGCAGCAGGGTCCTGCTGCGCTTGTACTTGCGGACGAGAGAACGCGGTTGATGGCGCAGCTTGCGAATGGATGAGTGCGATTAGACGCCGAGTTGGACTGGCTCCTGCTCGAGCGTGATGCCGAAGCGGCTTTTGACTTCACGTTGAATAGCGTCGCGGAGGGCGGCGACATCGGCGAAGGTAGCATGGCCGCGATTGATGAGAGCGAGGGTGTGGCGGGAAGAGATTCCGGCTTGACCCATGACAAAGCCTTTGTGAAAGCCCGCTTGATCGAGCAGCCACGCAGCGGCGAGTTTGACCTGGCCAGAGTTCGCTGGCCAATGCGGTATGGCGGCGGAGTCGAGGGACAGGCTGCGAGCGATTTGATCGAGGGTGGTCGTTGGGACGACAGGATTTTTGAAGAAGGAGCCGGCACTGCGGCAGTCGTCTTCGCCTTCGACGAGGAGCATGCCCTTGCCGTGGCGAATCTCGCGGACGGCGTGATAGACGTCGATGGGTTTGGGCGCTCGAGCTCGTCCGGCGAAGTGGCGTTCGAGATCGGCGTAGGTGAGATTGGGGGTTGCGGCGCGGTCGAAGCGAAAGGTGACCTGGGTGACGATATAGCGATTGCGTTGCGTTGTATTGAAGATGCTATGACGATAGGCAAAGCCGCATTGCTGATGGGTAAGTGTCGTGAAGGCGAGGGTCTCGAGATCGAGGGTGCGGACGTGAGTGATGGTATTGGCGACCTCCTGGCCGTAGGCGCCGACGTTCTGGACGGGTGTGCCGCCGACGCTGCCGGGAATGCCGGCGAGGCATTCGATGCCGCTGATTCCCTGCTCGCAGATGTCGCGGACGAATGCGTTCCATTCGACGCCGGCGGCTACGGTGACGTCGAGAAGATTGCCCGAGGAGCTGGCTTGCGCTGGAGTGGTGATGGCCATGTGAAGGACGAGGCCGTCGAAGCCGTTGTCGGTGACGAGGAGGTTGCTGCCGCCGCCGAGGGTGAAGAGGGGCAGCGTGCGCTCACGAGCGAAGCGGACTGCTTCGAGGAGTTCGGCCTCGGTTTTGACTTCACAAAAGAAGCGCGCAGGGCCACCGACACGGAAGGTAGTGTAGGGGACGAGCGAAACCTGCTGATCGACACGGATGGGCACGGGATAGAGAGTACAACACCTGCGGCCGCTTCAGGGTGGCGTGGGCAGCGGCAAGAGACGTACAATCGTTAGAGGAGCGGCTTTCACCCGCGACCGAGGAGAGTGTTATGTACCCAGAGATTATGGTGATTCCAATGCGCGAGGAGCTGACACGCGCTGGTATAGCAGAGGCCCGCACTGCGGCCGATGTGGACACGGCAGTTGCTCAGCCGGGAACGACGATGGTGGTGGTGAACTCCATCTGCGGTTGTGCAGCGGGCAAGATGCGTCCCGGCGTTCGCCTGGCGATGCAGCATGGCGCGAAGCCGGACCATTCGGTGACGGTATTTGCAGGGCAGGACCGCGAGGCAACCGAGAAGGCGCGGGGCTACTTTGGCGGCCATCCACCGACCTCGCCGGCGATTGCGATTCTTCGCGATGGGCAGCTGGTGTACCTGATGCAGCGTTCGGCGATCGAGACCTCGACTGCTCCCGCAATTGCACAGGAGCTGACGCGGGCGTTCGATACCTACTGCGCACCGACGACGGCTTAAATCCGTACTGTTTTCAGAGGCCGGGGATCGGCAGCTATGTTGCTGATACCCGGCTTTTTCGCGTCTGGACTCATTTGATGGCGGGTTTTGCCGATGTAGAGACAAGCCATGTCGATCACTCGATCTGCTCATTCCTGCCTTTCTTTACCTGCATCAGTGCCCCCTGCGGCACTCGCTGAAGCGAAACTTGAGTACGAGATTGTAGGGAGTAGTGCAGCGATGCGCCGCCTGCGGCTTCAAGTTCGGCGTATTGGGCCGCACTTTAGAACGGTGCTGGTACGTGGAGAAACGGGAACAGGCAAGGAGCTGGTCGCGCGGACCCTGCATGAGATAAGTCAGGGCCACGGCGTACCGTTCGTGCTGTGCCATGCTGCGGAGATCGGCGATGTTCTGACGGAGTGCAACGAGAGCGTTCCCCGCGGGACGCTCTTTGTTGATGGGATCGGTGAGATGCCCGCGGCGGTACAGGACCGGTTGCTGAACTTCCTGAAAAAAAATGATCTGGCGCATAGCCGTATGGAGACATCGCAGAGAACAGATCAGCGAATGATCGTCTCGTCGGTGGAAGACTTGAAGGTATTGGTATCCACGGGCCGCTTTCGCCAGGAACTCTATCAGCGGCTGGCCACGGTGGATATCGCTCTGCCGCCGCTGCGCGAGCGCATGGACGATCTGCCGGAGCTGGTTCGATATTTTCTTGACCGCTTTGCCTCGCTCTACGGAAGAAGCACTCTCCACATTGCAGAAGAGGCGATGAGGCGGATGCAGCAGTATCCCTGGCCACGGAATGTGCATGAGTTGGAAGGCGTATTGCGAGAGGGAGTGCTACAGAGCGATGGTCGAGTGCTTGAACCTCATCATCTGCCGGCGTTCACAGAAGTGATTGAAGCAGAGCGGCCCACAATCGGAGCAGGTGAGAGCGCGCGGCTGCAGGACATTGTGGAACAGCATGTTCTGCGAGTGCTGAAGGACTGCAGAGGAAATAAGCTGCGTGCGGCGGAGGTGTTGGGGATCAGCCGCTCGACGCTGTACCGGATGCTGGATGCAGGTGCTCCACTCTCCACGGTAGACTGACAGCCGAGGATAGATATGACGAGGTTCTTGCTGGGTCGAGTGGGCGCGCTGGCGCTTGTTGGTTCGTTGAGCGTTGTACCTGGAATGGTGCATGGAATAGCGCGGGGGCAGAAGCCACTGACGGCTGTGGCGCCGGAGACCACTTCGATCGCAGCGCGGAGCAAGGCTCTGTCTGCACTGCTCGAAGAGATCTGGCAGGATCACTTGAAGCATTCGCCGGAGTTCGCTTCTTCGCTTGGAGACCCACGTTACAACGATCAGCTGACGGACTACTCGGCGAAGGAGGTGAATGCTTCGCTGGCACGCGGGTTGGACTACATTCAGCGACTGGGTGCAATCGACACGACGGGCTTGACCAGCCAGGAGAAGCTATCGTCGGAGTTGATGTTGCGCTCGTTGATCGACGCTCAGCAGGGCGCGAAGTTCAAAGAGTGGGAGATGCCGGTCAGTCCGGTCTTTGGGTTTCAGACGAGCCTTCCCGATCTGGTGAGTCAACTTTCGTTCGACACCGTGAAGGACTACGACGACTACATTGAACGCCTGAAGAAGGTTCCCGTGGCGTTCTCGCAGGTGATGACGAACCTGCAACGCGGAGTCGATGAAGGACGTGTGCCACCGAAGGAGTCGCTCGAAAAGGCACTGGCGCAGACACAGGGAATAGCCAGCCAGAAGGCTGAGGAGAGCGTGTTTGCCCAGCCGTTGAAGGAGTTTCCATCGACGGTTGCGGCGGCGGACCAGAAACGTATAGCGACAGATTTGATTGCCGTGATTCAGACGCAGGTGCTGCCGGCTTATCAGCGATTCGCAAAATTCATGAGTGCGCAGTATGTACCGAATGGCAGGAAAGACCCGGGTGTATGGGCCATGACCGATGGCGATGCGTATTACACCTATCGCATTCGCCAAGTGACGACACTGGACAAGACAGCCGCGCAGATTCACCAGATCGGGCTCGATGAAGTGAAGCGTGATGAAGCCGAGATGCTCGTGATTGTGCATCAGCTTGGCTTTGCAGATTTGAAGAGCTTCCGTACTGCGTTGGCAACGAATCCAAAGGAGCATCCACAGTCGAAGGAGGCGCTGATTGATGCGTACAAGGGCTACATTGCGCAGATGCAACCGCGACTACCGGAGCTGTTTGGCCGACTGCCAAAGGCGCCGCTCGAGGTAGTCGCTATGCCTGCGTTTGCAGAGAAGGACTCTCCGATGGCGTACTACGACCAGGGGACCGAGGATGGGAGCAGGCCGGGGCGCGTAGATGTGAATCTGTACAACTTTGCGGAGCGCTCGCTGGCCACAGTGGAGAGCGTGGCATACCACGAAGGGATACCGGGACATCATCTGCAGATCTCGATTGCGCAGGAGCTGACGGGGCTGCCGGAGTTTCGGAGGTACCAGGACTACACAGCCTTCACCGAAGGATGGGGACTGTACAGCGAGCGCCTCGGAAAAGACATCGGGTTCTACAAAGATCCCTACAGCGACTATGGGCGGCTGGAGAACGACATGTGGCGTGCGATCCGACTGGTTGTGGATACAGGGGTTCACTCGCAACACTGGACGCGGCAGCAGATGGTGGACTACTTCCATGAGCACTCGGCGCTTGATGAGACGAATGTTCAATCGGAAGTAGATCGTTATATTGCATGGCCGGCACAGGCGCTCGGGTACAAAATGGGACAGTTGAAGATACTCGAACTACGGGACAGAGCGAAGATGGCGCTGGGACCGAAGTTCGACATCAAGGCGTTCCACGATGAGGTGCTGGACTCCGGGGCCCTCCCGATGGACCTGCTGGAACAGCGCGTGGATGCGTGGATTGCGGCTCAAAAACAGTAGCGTCTGATAGCCTTTGAAGATGAGTGAGAGCTTTGAGATCCCGAGTGCGGCTTCGTCTCCGGCGATGCCAGAGTTGAAGGTCGCAGTGCTGGGCGCGGGCAAGATGGGCGGCATCCTGCTGCAGGCCTTTCTGAAGAACAACCTGCTGGCGCCGGAGCAGATCTCCGCCACGGTGCAGCATGCGGAGCGAGCGAAGGCCTTGTCTGCCCAGTTTGGGGTCGAGGTTACGACGGACAATCTCGCAGCCGCACGTCAGGCTGATGTAATTCTGATCGGAGTGAAGCCGGTTCAGGCGTTAGCGTTGATTGAAGAGATCAAGGCTGGCCTGACGCCGAAGAAGATGGTGCTTTCGTTTGCTGCTTCGGTAAAGACCGAGGCTATTGAAGGCGCAGCGGGATGCGAGCTGGCAGTGGTTCGGGCGATGCCGAATACTCCGGCGATGCTGGCGGCAGGAATGACTGCGCTTTGCAGTGGACGGTTTGTCTCGACCGAGCAGATGGCAATCGCACAGAAGATATTTCAGACGGTCGGCAGAACTGTCGTCGTCGATGAAAAACACATGGATGCGGTAACAGGGCTGTCCGGGTCAGGTCCGGCATTTCTTTACATCATTATCGAAGCGCTGGCTGAGGCTGGCGTGAATGTCGGACTGCCGCGCGATGTAGCCACACTGCTGGCGGCGCAGACGACGCTGGGTTCGGCCCGGATGGTGCTCGAGACGGGATATCATCCAGCGCTGCTGAAGGATGCGGTGACGACTCCGGCAGGATGTACCGTTGATGGCATTCTGGAGCTCGAAGAGGGCGGGCTGCGAGTGACGCTGATTAAAGCAGTGAAGCGCGCGACGCAGCGATCGAAAGAACTGGCAAAGGGTTAGGGCTCTCGCGAGGGAGTTCGTTTGATGAGAAACGACACCGCCAATCCTGCGTAGAATAATGACATGGCTACGACTGCTCCAACGACAGTACGGCAGACTAGGCAAGCATTAGTACGATTCGCCTGGCTAGTCGTGGGGTACAACGTGCTGGTGATTCTGTGGGGCGCGGTGGTGCGGGCTACAGGATCCGGTGCGGGATGCGGCAACCATTGGCCACTGTGCAACGGTGAGGTGATTCCACTGTCGCCGCGAGTAGACACGATCATCGAGTTCACGCACCGATGCATGACGGGCGGCTCGCTTTTTGTTGTGCTGGGATTGCTGGTGTGGACATTCCGCGGAACGATCAAGGGGCAGGCGGCACGCGTGTTGGCGGTGGTTTCGACAGTGCTGCTGTTGAATGAGGCGTTGCTGGGTGCTCTGCTGGTAAAGCTCGGATATGTGACTGGCAACCGGTCAATGGGGCGAGTGGTGCTGCTGTCGATTCATCTGAGCAATACGCTGTTGTTGCTGGCGGCTCTTACGTTGACCGCGAGATTGCTGGCCACTGGGCAGAGGTGGCGCGAGCTTGGAGCGAGTGGGCCAAAGAAGGTTTGGGCGTATGTGGGGTTGGCGGCGACACTCGTCGTAGGAGTGAGCGGTTCGCTTGCTGCGCTGGGCGACACACTATTCCCTGCTTCTTCGCTGCAAGCTGCGTTTGCCCAGGATTTTTCTGCGGGGTCGCCGTGGTTGCTCAGGCTGCGAGGACTACATCCGGTGAGCGCTGCTATTGCGGCGGTGTTTGTGCTTTGGTTGGTGGGACAGGCAAGGCGGGCTGCCGCAGGAGGGCTGGCCACGCTGGTGCTGGCGTTGCTGGGATTTCAGTTTGCACTGGGGTTGGCGGATGTTTTATTGCTGGCGCCGGTGTGGATGCAGATTCTGCATCTGCTGGGCGCAGACTTGTATTGGGTTGCCCTGGTTTCTTTGGCAGCGCCGTGGTCTGGCCGAGCGGCCATCTCTCTTACGCTCGGCCAGAGTAGCGTTGATTGAGGCTATTGCGGAGTTGGCTTGCCGGCTATCTTGTCGCCGACCTTCTTCGTCCCATTCGCGGTGTCCTGCGCGGCGACCTTCGTACCATGACCAACATCTTTGCCAACAGTCTTCGTTCCATTGACTGTCTTGTCCGCAGCGGTCTTGGTGCCACTCGCTGTCTTGTGATAGGCAGTCTTCGTTCCGCTGGCAGTCTTGTCGTAGGTCTTCTTTGTTCCGGTTGAAACAGCATGCCCGGTACTCTTCGCAGCGTTCTTGGTGTCGGTACCAGCGGTCTTGATGTCCTGCTTGGGGCTATCCTGTGCGAGAGCGAAGCTCGTTAAGAGGATGAGAGTGAAAGTAGATGCGAGACGGATTGCTCGAAGCTTGCGCATTGTTGAAACTCCTTTTGCTTGCGAACCAAAGACCTGAATAGATAGAGTCCGAACACGAGAGAAGCGTTGCAAGAGACTCTGCTTGTGAGAGATCCATTTGCAGTATAGCGGCAACCGTTCAAGAATCAGCACTTCAGACGTTTCAGTATGTTAGTCCGGCTTGCGGAGCTGTTGATTTTTAATCAGGAGCTCTGCAACTAACCGATGCAGACGAGAGTTCTCTACTTCGAGCTCAACGATACGGTTGGCGTCGTGGATGCCATGAGCGAGGCTCTGCATCGCGCGGGCAGAGCCTTCCTTTCTGTCAGGCTCTATACTTTCTGCCGGGCTGATGGGCACAGGATCGAGTCGGTTCATATCTGAGGCTCCGCGGGCCGGGTAAAGGGAGTGCGGCCGCAACGAATTCCATTGCGAAACTTCTCACGATCTTCCGGCGTCATCTGTTCCCAACGTTCTTTCATGCGATGCTTCCACGGATCGCGTCCACCTCGGCCGCGGTGATGGAAGCCGCCAAAGAGAATCTTGGTGAGCAGCAACAGGCCAATTGCCTGCCAGTAGGTGATGGTGTGCCATCCAAAGATCGGCGGTATCAGGGCGTTCCACAGGCCTTTCACGACGAAGCCGAAGACGACAGCTCCGATGGTGACAAAGATTGCGATTTTTATTCCTTTAAGTACCGGGTGCTGATGCATGGGCAACTCCTTATTTCATCTCTTTCCAAAATCTTCGTAGATCGTCTGCAAGCTCTGCCGCAGATGCAGTACGGCGTAATGTTTTCGCGAGAGCAGCGTATTCACGCTGATGCCGGTCTCTGCGGAGATATCTTTGAAGCTTCGGCCCATCACTTCGTGGGCGATGAAGACCTCTCGTTGTGCCTCCGGCAACTCTTCAAGAGCATCGTCCAACGCGTCGAGCAGCAGACTACGGGCGTACGCCGCATCGGGACCATCGTCGGCTGAAGGAAGAAGATCTTCGAGGGTGGCGCTGTCTTCTTCGCTGGCTACCGGATTGTTGAGCGAGCTCGGCTTCTTTCTGCGGAAGAGGTCAACCATGCGATTGCGCGCGACCTGAAAGAGCCATGCGGTCACGTGTTCTACAGGCTTCATGAGGCGATAGGCTTCAAGTAGCTCGTAGAAGACATCTTGCAGGATGTCCTCGGCTTCGCCTCTGTCGGCGACGTGCTTGCGGATAAAGCTGCGCAGCCTGAGTTCGTCCCTCTCCAATGCCATGGAGATGAGCTGGTCCTGCTCGGTGATCGTCCAATCGCTCGGAATTTGACTCATCTACAAGTGAAGACGGATTACGGAAGAGAATATTTTATGGTTCAGAAAAATTTTGTTGCGATAAGGGATACTGGCGATATTTTGCCTGTTCTTCATACTTAAGCTTCACAAGAGTAGGGTAAGCTTTTAGACCTCTATGACTGCTACGAAGAGAGCTGCCGGAAAAACTGCCACCACGAAGAAGCCCGCGGTCAAAGCCGTTGAGAATCTGTTTCTTAGCCGCGACGAATCGTGGATGCGATTCAACCAGAGGGTATTGGAAGAGGCCCAGGACGAGACCAACCCTCTGCTCGAACGGGTTAAGTTTCTGGCAATCACGGCTAGCAATTTGGACGAGTTCGTAGAGATCCGAGTGGCTGGCTTTCTGCAGCGAATTGAGGATGGCTATAGCCTGGCGCAGCCACCGGATGAGGGTGGGCTGACTCCGCAGGAGCGGCTGGATGGATTGATGGAGCGGATCCATCACTTCGTGCGGGCGCAGTACCAGTGCTTGAACGAACAACTGCTTCCGGCGCTGCAGGCTGCGAAGATTCGCGTGCTGCAGTGGAATGAGCTGAGTGACGAGGCGCGGGCCCAGGCGTTGGAGTTCTACGACACTGAGGTCGACCCACTGCTGACCCCGGTAACAATCGATCCTTCGCATCCATTTCCGCGAGTGCTGAATAAGGCGCTCTGTATTGGTCTGCTGCTGCGACGTAAACGACGCGACTTGAAGAGCGCTACGTCATTGGGTGTTGTGACGGTGCCTCGCGCGCTGCCTCGACTGGTCCCGCTCATTGCGGCGGAGGGTTTTCACGACTTCATCCTGCTGCATGACCTGGTCGAATCGCAAGTGGAGCGGATGTTCCGAGGGTACGAGGTGCTGTCGCGATCGGCGTTTCGCGTGACGCGCAATAGCAACCTCTACATGCAGGAGGAAGAGTCGCGGTCGGTGCTGGAAAGCGTGCGCGCGGAGCTGCATAACCGGCGCAAGGGCGATGCAGTTCGGATGGAGATTGAAAGTTCAGCCACTGAAGAGATGATCGACCGGCTACAGACGAACTTCGAGCTTGAGCCCGGGCAGGTGTTCCGGACAGATGGACCGGTGAATCTGTCGCGGCTAATGAACCTTTATTCCGAGGTGAAGGAACCCAAGCTGAAATATCCTGCATTCGTCGCGAAGGACTTCAAACTGAGCCCCAAGTCGGTCGATATCTTCGATGAGTTGCGCAAGCGCGACGTGATGCTGCATCATCCATTCGACTCGTATAAAACCGTAGAGGAGTTTATAGAGGCAGGCGCGAAGGACCCCAGCGTAATCTCGATGAAACAGACGCTGTATCGAACCAGCAAGGATTCGCCGATCTTCACTGCGCTGATCGAGGCAGGACAGAGCAAGGAAGTTACGGTCGTCGTCGAGCTGATGGCGCGATTCGATGAAGATTCAAATATTCGCTGGGCGAGAGAGCTTGAGGACGCCGGAGTCGGAGTCTTTCATGGCATCTTTGGATTGAAGACGCACTGCAAACTGGCGTTGCTGGTTCGGCGAGACCCCGATGGTGTGGTGCGACGATATGCGCATCTGGGGACGGGAAACTATAACCCTGTGACAGCGCGGTTTTACACCGACATCAGCCTGCTGACCTCGAATGCGGAGATCACCAGCGCCGTACAGAAGGTGTTCAATTACCTGACGGCTGAGACGGAGTCCGATTCGTACACTCCGCTGATGGTGGCACCGTTGACGCTGGCGGATCGCTTAGTTTCGTTGATCGATCGCGAGGCGGCTCATGCGAAGGCAGGAAGGCCGGCGGCGATTGTTGCGAAGATGAACGGGCTACTGGACCGTCGAACGGTGGAGGCGCTCTATGCGGCCTCACAGGCAGGGGTTGAGATCGACCTGATTATTCGAGGGATGTGTGCGCTTCGGCCGGGAGTGAAAGGTTGGAGCGAACGGATTCGCGTGCGAAGCATCGTGGGCCGGTTTCTCGAACACAGCCGGATCTTCTGCTTTGCCAATGGCGGCAAAGAGGAGATCTTCTGCGGAAGCGCCGACTGGATGCCGCGCAACCTTATAGAACGGTGCGAGGTGTTGTTTCCAGTGACGCAACCCGATCTGCATAAGCGGTTGCGGGAAGAGATTCTGGAGGCATACCTCGCAGACAACGTCAAAGCCCGGCTGCTGCAATCGGACGGAGAGTATGTGCGCGCGCCGCATGTGGGAGCGCCGTTCAGCGTACAGGACTATCTGGTTCGGGTGGCTGAGGGAGCGGAAGAAAAGGTCCCCGAAGCAGTAAAACACTAGAAGAGAATCTATCGGATGGTGAGGCTAACGGTTGCTGTCTGAATTGTGGAGCCTCCGGTAGCGGTTACCGTCACTGCGTACGAACCGTCAGAGAGTGTTCCTGGGTTTGCAGCATTGGGGTCGACTCCGCCGCTGCCACAACCACTGAGAACACTTAGGGTGGAGAGTGCGAGGAGTACGACACAGACGCTCCAGCGGCGGGTGCGACGCGGCAGGAAGAGAAGCAACAGCCCACCCAGAGTAGCGGCGATCGCCGGAGATAGTACGCGAGAGACCGGAACAACGGAGGCCTGCAGCGTGCTTGCAGCCGTAGAGATGGTGAGGGCTGTCGTCTCGGAGGTGGTACTAGCCGGGGTGATCGACGATGGAGTGAAGAGGCAGACCGCGCCCGACGGCAGACCGCCGGTACAGGCGAAGGTAATGGTGGAATGAAAGCCGCCAGTGGGGGTTGCGGTGAGGGTGACGGGACTGGAGGTTTTGCCCTGGGCCGCCGTAGTCGAGATGGTAGACGGCGTAAGGGTGAAGGCGCCAATAGGATCGATGACCGTAAGCGTGGCTGCGGTAGAGCTGCTCGCCTGACGGTTGCTGTCGCCGGAGTAGAAGACCCGCAGGACGTGTGTCCCTGATTGAAGCGTATTGGTGAGAAGAGGAATGTCTGTGGCGGCGCCAGCGACAGGAACAGATGAACCGTAGAGATTGCCATCCAGCTGCAACTGCACCGTGCCAGTGGGGATTGGAGCAACCGGAGTGATGGCAGCAGAGAGAGTGACTGCCGTTCCCTGCGCAACAGTAGCGGGTGTAATCGCGATGGTGGTCGCACTCGGAACCGTCACTGCACCGAAGGTGAAGGATGCAGGAGCCGAGACCGAAGACTGATAGTTGGTGTCGCCAGAGTACATCGCCGTGATGAGGTGTGTGCCAGATGCGATCGTCAGCGAACTGCCCCAGACGCTTGCAGTACCGGAGTTGAGGGTCGCTCTCGCACCGGGGTTACCATCGATGACGAAGCTCACGGTGCCGGTTGGCTGGGGGCTGTTGGTTTCAAGGTTGGCGGCTACGACAGTGGCAGTGAAGTTATAAGAGCCTCCTTGCGTCACGGCGTTGGCCGACAGACTGAGTGAGGTCGCGCTGGCAACCTGCGTAGAACCGGTGACCGTGACAGTAACGGGCGGTGAGGTAGAGGCGCTGTAGTTAACGTCGCCTGCGTAGCTAACAGTTACAGAGTTGTTGCCCACAGGCAGCAAGTTGGCAGGAATCGTGATGCTGACTGTGCCCACGTCGCTTGAGAACGCGGGGTAGATGTTTTGGCTAAGGGTTCCCGTGCCGAAGTTGACGCCTCCAGCAGTGAAGGTGACCAGCCCGGTAGGAGCAGCGGCCCCGAAGCCTTGCTGTCCGCTCGCACCGAACCCGCGAGCGTTGACTTGAGCCGTAAGCGTAAGGATATTCGCTGCAGAGAGGACCGGGAGATTAACCTGGAGCGCACTGGCGGTCTGGGCCTTGGTGATGTTGATGGTGAAGGAGCTCGAGGTGCTCGCGTTAAAGCTGGCGTCGCCCCCGTAGGCGGCGGTGATGATGTGGGTGCCCGCAGTCAGCGCGCGGGACTGGTCCTCAGTGTTCGAGGTGGAGTTGAGGCGAAAGGTGCCTCCATCGAGCGGAAGGCCGGAGTCGGTGAAGCTGACGTTGCCGGTTGCACTTCCCTGCCCGGAGACGCCGGCAACGTCTGCACGGATCAGCAAGTAGCCACCATACGGGTAGGTCGCGCCACTGGCGACGGTGGCAGTGGCCCCCGAAGACGGATTGAAGAGCAGCGATTGCAGTGTCGTCGTGCTGGGCTCGGGGCTAACAGTAAGAGCAACGGAGTTGGAGTCGCTTGGCGCGTAGGTACCATCGCCGGCATAGTGCGCCTGCACCGAGTAGGCGCCGCCAGGGAAGCTGCCAAGCGAAGTTGTATAGCTGCCGTTCTCTAGGGTACCGTTCTGCACAGAGCCGTTGGAAGCAAGCGCATTGATGGAAACGTTGCCTGTGGTGGGTGTGCCTGAGGTGGAGGCTACCTTGACATTGGCCGAAACCTGGCTGCCGTGAGTAATCGTCGATGGCGAGAGCGTAAGAGCAGTGGTGCTCGCAATAAAGTTCGCGTTCGACCAGTTGTTGACGAGATTCGCAGCATTGACGCTCCCCAAACCAGTGGCGAAGTCGTAGCCGACAGTGCCCGCGTAGCCGGAGAGCACGCCATAACTATCACCGGTGTTAGTGACCGTGCAGTTGGGCGAACCCTTCACGCAGGGCATGGCAATAGAGCCGGTAGTGGAGTCGTTGAAGACGCAGCTTGCAGCGGGTGTGCCGGTAATGGCACTGCATGCGGTGCCGGCCTTGTTCTGCTGACCGGCAAGGTTGTAGAGAACGTAGTTCGCGTTGCCCTGGCGGCTGCCAGTCTTCTGGTTAACCAGCGAAAGTATTCCGGCGAAGGCTGGCGAAGAGACAGAGGTACCTCCATACCCTGCAAAGTTGGCGAGGCTGCACGGCTGAGCACCACTGTTCGTGCTTTGCTGGCATACAACATAAAAGGCGCCGAAAAAACCAGCGCTCGCGAAGAGTGAGACATCCGGGGTGTCGCGAACTCCGTCAGCGGGAACGCCCGTGCCGGTCTGCCAGGATGGCTTGGGGTAGCCTCCGCGGCAACTGGCAACGGAAGAGCCGTTAGACTGGATGCACGCACTGGGACCGCCGCCAGCGCCGACAACCGAAAGCAGCCCCGCGCCAGCCGCGACGCCGCTGTTGCAGACCTGCTCCGGAGTCTGGCCGGAGAAGACGCCGGTGGTGTTGAAGACAGGGTTGGCGCAGCTCTCGTTCCAGGGAACCTCGGGGATATAGCCCTTGGCGGAGGCTTGGGTCGTGGCATCGTTCGTCGTATTCCAAAACGCTGTTCCGCCGTTGGGCATGTAGAAATCCGTACCGCCAACAACGATGTTGTACGGCGTGCTGGCCAGGCCGTTGACGGCGACACCATCGCTGGCAGCCAGAACCCCGGCGATATCGCAACCGGCTGACCCTGAGTCTCCCGAAGCCAGAAGAACCGTGATGCCCTGGGCTGCGGCCTGCTGCCACAGGGTCTTGTAGAAGGCGTTGCCCGCGGTGCCCAGGAAGAGCTCGCACTGGCCATAGCTGTAGCTCATGACAGGAGCAAGATTGTTGTCGACCACGTAGAGGGCCGAGAGGTCTGTACCCTGCGTAACCTCGGTTCCCTCAGAGACGACAAAGTCGATGGTGGCGCCTTTGGCAACGGCGGCAGACCATTGGGTGTCGATATCGGCTTCGCCCTCGTCGCCGGTTATGCCAGGGTTAGGGCCGTTGTAGATGATGTTGAGATACTGCGTGCCCGTAGATGTGCCGGTGTCGCCGAGAGGAAGATTGAACAGCTTACGAAAGTTAACGAAATCGGCTGGGTTGATATCGGTCTGGCCGACGATGGCGATCGTCTGGCCAGTGCCATCGATGGGAGTAGCTGCGTTCCACAGTGGAAGAACGTTGTAGATCGCAGCGAAGTCGTAAGGGGTAACTCCATACGAGGTCTCGCCGCTCTCGTTGATCGTGAAGGTCGGTTGGGCGGCAGATTGGATTTGATCCGGGAGTCGCGTAGTGATGTTCGTGGCAGCGTCGCGGCGGAAGTTGCCTACCCTGTGGCTGGCAGCACGCCGGGGAAAGTTGTTAAGGGAGGCGATACCCGCGACGACAGGGGCGAGGGCGGCAGGAATGGATGGGTCGGAGGCGTTTGCGAAGCGCTGTTCGCCCTGCACGGAATAGCGGTGCATGCTGGTGTGAAAGGCGGCGCGAACCATTCCGGAGGTTCCGCTGAACTCGATGAACGTGCGTGCTGCGTTGACATGAACGCCGGAGAAACCATGGCTCGCGAGCCAGGTCGTGACGGCTGAGAGATCACGGTCAGTGGGACCGAACTCTGCGCCATAGCTCTCAGGCGTAATCCACTGGTGATAGCTGGAGGTGGTCTTGTCCTGCTGCTGGTCGATGAGCTGCTGAAGGGCGGAGTCCTGTTCGGAGCTGCGCTCTAGGATGAGAACCATGCGGCGGATGGGTGCGTCGTCGGCAAGCACGCCCTGGTCAAACTCGGGACGTGCGAGGGGGTGAGTGTTGCCCGAGAGAGTGATGACGTGGGAGTCATCGACAGCCTGGAGAACCCGCGAACGGGGAGCCGGGAGCCGGGTCTGCGCGGGCGCTGGGTCAGAGCCGGCGAGAAGGAGCACGACAGTCGCCAGAACCGGCGACAACGCTTTGAAGAGCCGAGGCATTCGATCGATTCCTGCTGCTGAGAAGAGAGCAGAGATTTCTTAGCAGGCAAAGTGAAGCATTGCAAACAGGCTTGATTCTTTCGTGGCCGCGAGGGGGCGTCAAGAAGAGTTGAGCGGAAGTCAACGTAATTCCAGGAAGGTTTTCCGGTTAAAGGAAAAGGCCGCGCCATTGCGGCGCGGCCTGATCTGCAAAAGTTACGGCTATGGAACGGTGACGGTAACCTGTGTGCTGTGCACCAGGGTGCCGGAGACCGCAGTAATAGTGAAGGTATAGGTGCCCGCAGTAGCGTCCGTGACTGGTGTAGTGCCGCCTCCACCACCGCCGCCGCCCGTCGTCGAGGTGTTTCCGCCGCAACCAACTGCGGTGAGAGCAGCTACCGATACCAGAACAGCGAGCAGGGTTCCTAACCGCCTACGGCGCGGGAACAGGAACATAAAGACACAAGCCAGGGTCGCCCCAGAGCCGGCAGCATACCAGGGAGTCTTACCCAACGGGCGGTGATTGGCAACGGGTTTGACGAGTTGCGCCGTCGTGGCCTGGAAGGCCTGGACAACGAAGGAGGTCGTAACGGCTCCTGAGGTCACATTGAGCGACGCCGGAGTAAACATGGTGGTCGCTGCCATTCCATCATTGTTCGTCGCCGTCAGATTGACGGTACCGGTAAATCCATTCACCGGGGTAACGGTGAAGGTGACGCCGGCCGCAGTGGCACCCGGCTGCACCGTCACGTTTGTCGCGGTTCCAGTGCAGGGAGTGTAGCCAAAGTCGGGCTTCGTGCTCGAGACGATGTCGACCGAGGCCGACGGACCGTTCGGGTAAAAGAAGGTGTTGACGGCTGGTCCGAGCAACGTGCCCTTGGAGCCGTTGTACGTGCCATCGCCGGAGTAGGTCGCGCTGATATTGTGTCCGCCAGAGGCGAGCGCGGAGGTGTTGAGCGTATAGGACGCAGTGCCTCCGGACAGGGTGACGATGCCACCAGTAACGGGAGCATTGTCCACGAAGAACTGAACCGTACCTGTGGGGGTGGTGCCCGCAATGGAACCTGACACCGTTACGCTCAGTGCGAGAGTGCCGGAGGAAATGGCGCAGATCGGAGAGCCGGTAGTGAGCGACGTTGTACTGATGCCGGTCACCACAGGACCGCCCGTACCAACCGGAGTCACAGTACTCCATCCATTCACCAGCTGGCTGATGTCGAAGCTGCCGATACCGGTTGCCTGGTCGTACCCAGTACCGGCGTTGAAGCCGATGGAGCCGCCGTTCGGGCAGTTCAGGGTTCCCTGGGTGCAAGGAACGGCGTTGTTGCCCGAGATGATGTCGTGGAAGACAGTGGTGTACGTCGGGCCGTTGAGGAAGCCATAGAGCACCGGTCCAACATTGCCAATACCCTTGTTGGGTGTACCGCCAAGCTTCTGTTCCACCAGGGCAAGAATGCCGGCGAAAGTTGGCGCGACGAACGAAGTTCCGCCAAATACGTTGGGCTGGCCGCTTGTGGGAATGAAGCTGGCCGCGGGACAAGCCAACTCTCCCTCACTGCTGTTCTGGCTGCAGACGAGATATCCATCATGCTCGGCCGCAGCGTTCAGTGAGATGTCCGGTGTATCGCGAGACCCGTCGTTCGGCACTCCCAGTCCTGTCTGCCACGTCGGCTTCGAGAAGTAGGCGCTGGTTCCGCCACCTCCCGCACCGCCTGCTGTCAGCCCTTGCGAAGCCGTAGTCTCATTCCAGGGCTGCTCGGGAATGTAGGAGAGAACCGAGCTGCCGTTGGTGCCATTGGTGCTGCTCCAGTATTGCGTCGGCGTATTCGCGTCACCGCTAAACTGGGTGCCGCCTGCCGCCGTAACGTAGGGAGAGCTGGCGGGGAAGTCGACGTTGAGCCCCTCGGTGGCGAAATCGACCACGTCGCAGTCCGTAGAACCTGAATCGCCGGCGGCACTCATCACAGTCTGGCCCTGGGCGTTGGCCTGCGCCAACATCAGGTTGTCGCTCGAAAGAACTGCGCTACCCCATCCGCTCTCGCACTCGCCATAACTGATGCTCACGATCGGCGCGACGTTGTTGTCGATCGCGTAGCTCAGGGAGTTGAAGACAGCCGTGCTGTAGACATACAGGATGGTGGCGCCCTGCGCAGCTGCACCAGACCATTCGACATCGATCTGGGCCTCATCAATGTCCGCAGCTGTGATGCCGGGATCAGTAATGCCGACGAGTTTGAGAGTGGGAGCATTCGCCGGCAGACCAGCGGCAGCACGAAAAGCAGCAACCTGTGTGGGAATGATATCCGTCTGTCCCATGATCGCCACGGTGATGCCAGCGCCGGTAATACCCGCAGTCGTCAGCGGCGCAACGTCATAGATGGTGTACCAGTCCGCCGGCGACAGATAGTGGCACGGCACAGTGCTGGGCGGGCAGGAGGCCTGGGTGTAGAGCGGCTTTGTCGGATCAACGGCGACCTGGCGCACACGCGAGCGGGGCTTCAGCTTGAAGTCGTCAAGGCCGATGATGGCATTGACAACTCCAGCGACGCCCGAGGGCAGGGCCGGGTCGGTAAGGTTGGTGATGTGCTCTTCGCCGTTCAGCGACACGTTGTGAATCGTCGTACTGAAGGCCTGCTGAGCCTGCGCAACCGTACCGCTGAAGTTAATGAAGGTGGAGCTGCGCGCGACGCCGTTGATGGTGAAGCCCTGGCTCGTGAGCCAGGCGGAGACCTTCGAAATATCGCTGCTGCTCAGGCCGAATCGCGCGCCAAACTGCTCCGGCGTCAGCCACTGGTGATAGCTGGGCGAGCTTGGGTTCAGCTGCGCGGCCAGAAGCTGGTTGAGGTCCGCCTGCTGTGCCTGCGTCATGCTGAACCGCAGAGAGAGCGCGTCAAGCTTGCGATTGCCCGGGGCCAGGCCCAGATCGACCGATTGCTTCGCATGCCCGCTGATGGTGCCCGGCACAGCTACCCGGCTGGAGTTGTTGACAGCACTGGCGATGCGATTCTGTACGGCTGCTCCGGCAAATGAGGAGAACGCGGTGACGAGAATGGCGGCGGGAAGAACGAGAGAAGAGAAGAGACGGCTGCGCATGGATAATTTCTACCTTACTACGTGAAGTACGGGCTACTTGCTACGGGCGATTGCAGAAGCCCCATACAAGAGATGACTGGCCGGATTTGAACCAGAGAGACCAAGGTACATGCTTAGACAGACGCTGAGAAGAAATGTTGCGCCTACAGATGTAAAGAGATTGTTTTGCGATCGGCACGTCTAATTTTCGCAGGCTTAACTGAAAAGAAGCCCTTACGGACACCCCAATCCGGTGTGCGCAGCGGTGGTAAAAGTGGCGAAACCACGTTACAGGCTGTATCTTCCTGCCTGGATGACGTGACGGGCCACCTGGCGGCGCAAACTGATGGTATCGGCCGAGTCGTGCTTGGAAAGACGGCGCAGAATCGCAAGCTGCGTGCGCAGCATATCGCCCTCAGCCACCGCCGCAATCACCTTGCGGGCCGACAGCTCTATCGTCGACATGGCCTTATCGGCATAGATACGCGCCATGGCAACATAGACGGCCGAGGCCTCGCTACCCTGCGCCGCCACAATCTTCTCTGCCCGCAGAATACCCGACTCCATCGCGAAGACCTCGATAATCATGTCGGCAATAGCCCCCATAATCTCCTGCTCCTCGGCAATCTGTTGCATGTACCTCTGCGTGGCGGCCCCGGCAACAAACAGCGTCAGTTTCTTCGCATTCGCCAGCATATTCAGCTCGTCAGCGAGCGGCCCTTCGCGTTCGACCTTCTCGCCTGGGCCCGCCATCACCTCGTCCATCAGCTTTTTGATGGCAGGCATCAGCGCCAGCTTGCCGCTCATCGCAGACTTCAACAGCCAGCCCGTGATAATCAGCCGATTGATCTCGTTCGTGCCCTCAAAGATGCGATTGATGCGGGCATCGCGGTAAGCCCGCTCGGCAGGAAACTCCTCCACGTAGCCGTACCCGGCGAAGATCTGCAGCACCTCATCAACGACCATGTCGAGCATCTCGCTCGCCCATACTTTGACGATCGAACACTCCACTGCGTAATCCTCAATTCGCTTCTGAATCTCCCTGGTGTCGTTCTTGTCGACCCCGGCAAGCGCCCTGTCGATCAACCCAACCGTGCGATAACACACCGCCCCGCCAATAAAGATACCCGTCGAGCAACTCGCAATCTTCTCCTGGATCAGCCCAAACTCCGAGATCGACTTGCCGAACGCCTTGCGGTCGATGGCATAACGAATACCGTTGTTGAGCGCCATGCGCCCCCCCAACGGCTGCGTTGCCAAGCTTGTACCGGCCCACATTCAGAATGTTGAACGCAATATGATGCCCCTTACCAACCTCACCCAGCAGATTCCCGACAGGAATCACACAGTCCGTCAAAATCAGTGGACAGGTGGAGCTGCCGCGAATACCAAGCTTGTGCTCCTCCTTGCCCTGCGTAAATCCAGGCGTGCCACGCTCGATCAGAAACGCCGTCAGCTTCTCCTTCCCGGCATCCGGCCCACTAGGAATCGCGCACTTCGCGAAGATGGTGAAGAGATCGGCAAACCCGGCGTTCGTAATCCACATCTTCTCGCCGTTCAGCGTGTAGGTCTTTCCGTCGGCAGAGAGCACAGCCCGTGTACGCGCATTCACCGCGTCTGAACCGCTCGTCGACTCCGACAGCGCATAGGCAGACACAATCTCGCCCGATGCAATCTTTGGCAGATATTTTTTCTTCTGCTCCGGTGTACCGTACCAGACCAGCGGCAGCGTCCCAATGCCGACGTGCGCAGAGAAGGCAACCGAAAAGCTCGCCTGCTTCGCAATATTCTCCGCAACAACAGCAGAGGAGACCTTATCCATTTCCAGGCCGCCATACTCCTCCGGAATATCAACCGCAGTCAGGCCAAGATCAGCGGCCTCTTTCAACAGCCGACGCGTAACGGAGAAGTCCTTCGCCTCAATCTGTTCGGACGCCGGCATAATCTCGTTGATCGCGAAGTTCGCTGTCGTCTCGGCAATCTGCTTATGCTCGTCCGTAAAATCCTCCGGAAAGAAACAGTCAGCCGCTGCGGGATCGGCAATAAGAAAGCTTCCGCCAGCGATACGCTTCGTATCTGCAATTGGTGCGGTCATCGTTGCCATTGTGTTACCTCACGGTCGAAAGTTGTTTGAGCTTTTAGAGAAGAAATGGCTAAGGCTGATCGTAGGAAGTTCACTCGCTCACTGCCTCATAAATCCCAGCCGCACCCATCCCTCCACCAACGCACATCGTCACAATCCCATATGTCGCCTTGCGCCTCGGCATCTCACGCAAAAGCGTCGCAGTCAGCTTCGCCCCTGTGCACCCCAGCGGATGACCGAGCGCAATCGCGCCGCCATTAACATTCACCTTAGCCGGATCGATCCCCAGCACCTTCAACACCGCCAACGATTGCGCAGCGAACGCCTCGTTCAACTCAAACAAATCGATATCCTCAAGCGAAAGCCCCGCCATCGTCAACACCTTCGGAATGGCGTGAATTGGTCCAATGCCCATCTCTTCCGGATCACAACCTGCATAAGCAAACGCGACAAACCTCGCCATCGCGGGAACGCCAAGTTGCGCAGCGCGCTCGGCGGACATCACAACCGCTGCCGCCGCTCCATCCGAAGTCTGGCTCGAGTTCCCTGCCGTCACCGTACCCTTCGCATGAAAAACAGCCTTCAGCTTAGCTAACGCTTCGAGCGAAGTGTCAGCACGAGGACCTTCATCCTGCTTGAAGGTCGTCTCAACCGGCTTCGCTTTGCCCTTCCCGTTGGGAGTCGTATTTGTAACTGTAACCGGAACGATCTCATCCACAAATCTGCCGGCGGAGATAGCAGCCAGCGCCTTCTGGTGGCTCTCATACGAGAACTGATCCATTTGCTCCCGTGTAATCCCGTAGTGGGTCGCGACCCGCTCGGCCGTTAGCCCCATCGACATATACGATCCCGGGTAATTGTCCACCAGCCACGGGTTCACCGAGATCTTATTCCCGCCAAAAGGAACATACGACATACTCTCCGTGCCGCCCGCTACGATCACATCCGCATTCCCGCCGCGTATACGATCCGCAGCCAATGCAATCGACTGCAACCCCGAGGCGCAGTAACGATTGATGGTCATTCCAGAGGCTGTGATGGGCAGCCCAGCGCGAAAGCTCGCAACCCGGGCGACATTCATCCCCTGCTCCGCCTCAGGCATTGCGCAGCCCAGAATGACATCCTCAATCTCAGCTTTATCGAGCTGCGGAACACGCTCCAGCGCACCATTGATGGCGAACGCTGCAAGATCGTCCGGCCGTGTCGTGCGAAGAGTCCCACGCGGAGCCTTGCCTACAGCGGTGCGAACGGCAGATGCAATAATGACTTCCTTCATACTGGCTCCTGTCCCTAATTCCTCAACGGCTTACCCGTCTTCAAGGTAAAAGCAATTCGCTCCTGCGTCTTCTTCTCGCCACACAAACTCAAAAACGCCTCGCGTTCGAGATCGAGCAGATATTGCTCCGTAACCAGCGTGCCGGGCGTCACCTTGCCCCCGCAAAGAGCGTACGCGACCCAGTTCGCGATCTTAACATCATGGTCAGAGATGTACTGTCCCTCCCGCATCGTCCACACTGCAAGCTTCAGCGTAGCCAACGCGTTCTCTCCCGGAGCCGCAATGTCGGCACGTGGCGCAGGCGCACTATAACCAGCGTCCGCAATGGCGCGCGCTCTGGTCTTTGCGTCCGTCAGCAAGCGTTCGCGATTCATCGTGACGCGATCGGACGGCTTCAGGAAGCCCAATGCGCGGGCCTCGGCAGCCGAGGTCGAAACCTTCGCCATCGCTATCGTCTCGAAGTTCTTCTTCAGCGCCTCAAATATCTCAACCCCTTCGCCGCGCGCGTCCGGACGGATGCTCGAACCGGCTTCCACGCTGCGAATCGTCATCTCCTTGCACCCCCCGCCCCCAGGAATCAATCCAACCCCCGCCTCCACCAGACCCATATAAAGTTCAGCGTGTGGCTGTCGCCCAGCGGCATGGAGCGATATCTCTACTCCTCCGCCAAGACACATGCCATACGGTGCAACCACCACAGGGCGTGGGCAGAACTTAATCGCCTGCGTCATACTCTGGAACGCGCGAACGGCCATCTCAACCTCGTCCCACTCCTCCTCCTGCACGCTAAGCAGAAGCTGCATAAGGTTCGCGCCAACCGAGAAGTTACCGGAGTCACCTGTGATGACAAAAGCTTCAAAGTTATTGACGGTCTCGCTCGAAGACTTAAGCGTCTGCGTAATCAGGCTGACAATATCGCCACCAAGCGCATTCATCTTCGAATGCAACTCAATCGCCGCCACCCCATCGCCCAGGTCAATCACAGAGGCTCCAGGATTCTTCTTCACCACGCCCTTCGCTTTTTTGATAACAGCAAACGAGGTAACACCCTCCGCCGTCACAACAGGCTGGTAGGTGTTCGTAACAGGGTCAAAAAAGAGACGGCCAGACGGAACCGAGGAGTCGTCCTTGTACCACGTCGGGTTGGCATCACCATTCTTCTCTGCACAGGCAAGAAGCTTCTCCACACTGCTCGAAACAGGCGATCCGGCGGCACGCATCTTGTCCGTAGTTGTGCGAACACCAGCGGCGTCAAACATCTCGAATGGCCCAAGCTCCCAGTTGTACCCAGCCTTCATCGCACGATCGATCTCGACGAGGTTGTCGGCGATCTCAGGCACGCGGTTAGCGCTGTAGGTAAACAGCTCCGTAAGAAACGGCCAGTAAAAGGCCGCTGCCTGGTCTTTGGCCGCATCGCCATGCAGAAGCTGCGCGATGCGCGCATGCGTGGACTCCAGGTTCTTCGCCATCTCAATGGAGGCGATCTTCGGCCGCATGCTGGGCTTGTAGTCCAGCGTCTGCCAATCGAGAACGTGGCGCAGATCGCGGCCTTCAGCGTCTTTGCCTTCCTTTTTATAAAAGCCCTGCCTGGTCTTGTCGCCCAGCCACTTCTTTTCGAGCATCTTCTCAATGAACGGCGCCAGCGCCACCTCGGCCCGTTCATCTTTAATATGCGCCGCCTGCGCAGAAAAATTCTTCGCCACATGAGCCAGCACGTCGACACCGACCATATCGCCCAGACGAAAGGTTCCCGTCTTCGGCCAGCCGAGCGCAGCGCCAGTCAGCGTATCGACTTCCTCGATCGAAAGCCCCTGCTGCTGCATCAGGCGAATCGCATTGCCCATTGAAAACGTGCCTATGCGGTTCGCAATAAAGTTCGGCGTGTCGTGCGCGTGCACAATCGCCTTGCCCAGGCGCAGATCGCAGAAGTGCTCTACTGCAGCCATATCGGCGACGTCAGAGTCCGGCGTCCTAATCATCTCCAGCAACCGCATATAACGTGGTGGATTAAAAAAGTGAGTACCGAACCAATGACGACGCAGCTCCATCGGCATACCGTCGACGATCTCATGGATCGGCAGCCCGCTCGTGTTACTGGTAACGATCGAGTCGACGCGCCGATGCTGTTGTACCTTGTTGAGCAGTGTCCGCTTGATCTCAAGATTCTCAGCGACCACTTCAATAATCCAGTCGCAGTCGGCGATCAACGCAAGATCGTCATCGAAGTTACCAATCGTGATCAGGCCAGCACTCTCAGGAGAATAAAAAGCCGCAGGCTTCGACTTCTTCAATCCATCGAGCGCAGCAAGCACGATCTTGTTCCGCTCCTGCTTCGGCGCACCGGCATCCGTTCCCGGCGGAACGATATCGAGCAGCACAACCGGAAGTCCGGCATTGGTAATGTGAGCAGCAATGCGCGAGCCCATGGTTCCAGCTCCGAGGACGGCTACCTTATTAATCTGTCTGTGCTTAGTTAAGGTTGCGGGGGTGGTGCTGGAGGGCATGTTTGCAGGCTCCGACGGGCGATTTACCCGGACGAGACGAAGCATACTGAATGGTCATTCATTTCGTCAAGTGAACGTCCGAACAATCTCGCAGGCTATTGATTCCACGACCGAAACACCAACTGCTTCCCGACGGTGCGTATCATAATCGAAGCGAAATTTGTGCGAACAAAGGTGGCGACACAAATGGCAAAGACGACGCGCCGAGGGTTTGTTGCATTAGCTGTCGGAGCCACCGGCCATCTTGCAATCCGTCCTGCGCGGGCAGCGGGCACGGCCAATCCCTACAACCTCGTCGCCACCACGGACCGCACGCGAATCCTCACCGCCGCAGACCACTACCTGTCCGAACCGCCCATCACGGTCACCGCCTCGCGCAGCGCACGGAGCAAGGGCGGACCGCACGACTACTTCTCCGAGGGCGACTACTGGTGGCCCGACGAGAAGAATCCCAACGGACCTTACCTCCGACGCGATGGCTTCACAAATCCCGCCAACTTCGACGATCACCGAAGAGCAATGGTCCGGCTCAGCCTGATCGTTCCCGCACTTGCTGCAGCATGGCAGCTGACCGGCGATAAAAAGTACACCGACCATGCAGGGCGACATCTGCGTGCGTGGTTCGTCGATCCCGCGACGAAGATGAATCCAAACCTCGAGTTCGCCCAAGCCATCTTCAATCGAAACAACGGACGAGGCATCGGCATCATCGACACACTGCATCTCGTAGAACCTGCACGCGCCGCTACCGTGCTGGCAACAGCCGGAGTCCTCGAAGGCGCAGCGGAGATCAAGAGCTGGTTTGCCGAGTATCTCGACTGGATGCGCACCTCAAAGAACGGCCAGGAGGAGCGCGACCAAAAAAATAACCACGGAAGCTGCTGGGTCATGCAGGCCGCGGAGTTCGCGCGCTTCACCGGCAATGCAGAGGCAATGACCTGGTGCCGCGAGCGCTTCAAGTCAACGCTGGTACCCGATCAAGTAGCCCCCGATGGCTGCCTTCCACTGGAACTGGCACGCACCAAACCCTACAGCTACTGCCTCTTCGATCTCGACGTGATGAGCACAATCTGTCAGACTCTTTCGACGCCGAACGAAAACCTATGGACCTTCACCACGCCCGACGGACGCGGCATGCGCAAGCTCGTCGCCTTCATGTACCCCTTCATTAAGGACAAGAGCAAGTGGCCATACAAACATGACGTCGAGCACTTCGACGACTTCCCCGTGCGACAAGCCGAGCCTTCTCTTTGCCGGCGTGGCCTATGGGCAAAACGACTACATCTCCCCTATGGAAGACACTGAATCCCGACCCCGTTGTGCCCGAGGTCATCCGCAACTTCCCCATCCGCCAGCCGTTGTTATGGATGCCGAAGCCGAAAGATCGAAGGTAGTCTCAGTGCTTTGCCTCGGCAAGCCGATGCATCTCCGAGCCCGCCAGAAGAAACCCGCCGACGCCATACACATAACTGGCCGACGGCTTGAATACGCCCGGCTGGCCATCGATCGGCTGGATCGAACCCAGTCGCCCATCGGCGTAGATGTGCGACACCATTCCCTTCCACGATCTCTCCACGACAGCCAGATACGTCTTACGATCGAGAATCTTTTCATTGATCCCATACGCAATCGCGAACGTAAAAAATGCGGAGCCCGAAACCTCGGGAAGGTTATAGGCATCCGGATCGAGTAACCCGGATCGCCATAAACCATCAGGGCTTTGAATGGCTGCCAGCTTCGCCGCCATCTCGCGAAACTGCGCAACGTACTTCGGCCTCGAAGGATAATCCGTGGGTATCAGGCGCAGCACATTGACCAGCGCACCCATCACCCATCCGTTGCCGCGCGACCACAAGATCGGCTTGCCGTTCGCCTGCTTCTGCGTAAAGTAGCGGCTGTCGCGGAAGTAGAGGTGCTCCTGCTGGTTGTAGAGGCTGGCCGAAGTAAGCCACCACTCGTGATCCATATAGTCGAGATACTTGTGGTCGTGCGTGATCGCATACATGCGCAGCAGCACCGGCGGCGACATAAACAATGCATCGCACCACCACCAGATCAGCTTGTCCGGATCATCCGGGCGCACGATCATCCGATCCATGATTGCCTTGGTATCGTCCATGCGGACCGGCTTTGGATCGTCGCGATAGAGATCGAGATAAGCCTGTCCAAACGCCTGGTCATCTGCATGAGGAAAGCGATTGTTGAGCAAAGTCCAGTCAGAGCGCTCTGCAAAATGCAGCACGGCGTCGCGATACTTCGGATGGCCTGTGGTCTTCGAAGCAGCAAGCAAGCCGTCATACAGCGCAGCGTAAGTCCACTGCTTGTTGAAGTGTGGCTCGGCCACTGCAAGCTGCCAGTCCGCAACCTTCTTCATCGCGGCATCGATTGTCTTCGGCTTCACCTCCCCGGAGAGATTGGTTGCAAGAGGGCCAGGATCGTCCGGCGCATCCCCCACAAAATCCCTCTCGACCAACGTGGAGGCAGTTGTCGCAGGTGCAGTCTGCGCAAAGGAGCTGAGGCACATCGCACCGAGAAAAACACTCAACGCGACGCCGTGAATCAGGATTGTTATTCGTCTTGCCCTCAAAGATAAGGGCGAGAAATCAAGAGGAGACATCATCATTTTAATCTTCCCTTAGATCAAATTCCCATTCATCACCAACGCCACCGCGCTGCGCAATCGTGCCGTATTGCCCTCAAACGAAGGCCGCAGCCTCGGCTCTTTCGAAAGAGCATTCTGCCTGAGTTCAGCTTCGACAATCGGCCCAAACATATACCACGCGCTTGTAATATCGCCGACGATCACAATCTCGCTCGGCGCCAGTGCCGACGAGATCATGCGCAAGCCGCGTCCCAGAAACGACGACATCTTCCCCAGCGCCTTCACCGCATGCGCATCATCTGCCTGTGCCATCTTCACCAGCGCAGAAAAGCTCTGCGGCGCTGCAGCTCCGCTCAGTTCCTCGTAGTAGCGCAAGCCCGCGCGATTTGAGCCAACAGTCTCCCAGCAACCGCGACTCCCGCAGCCGCACAGCGGCCCATCGATCTCCATCTGAACATGGCCAAACTCTCCTGCCATGCCGTTGGCTCCGCGAAGCAGCTGCCCATTCGCAAAAATTCCCGTTCCAATTCCCTCTGAAACGTTGACGACAACCAGATCGTGCAGACCATCGCTATCGCCAAACCAAACCTCCGAGAGTGCGCAGGCATTCGCAACGTTGTCCATCTCGACGTTCAGCCCCGTCGCTCGTTGAATGCGCGACTTGATGCTCGATACCGGCCACTTCAGATTCGGAGCGAAGATAAGTTTTTCGAGCCGCGGATCGGCACGACCCGGAAGACTGATACCAATTCCGTCGAACGACTTATCGCTGTGCGCATCCATCAGCTTGCGAATCGCCGTAATAATCGTCTGGATCGCCTTATTCGGATCGGCCGGCAGCGCGACGACATTCTGTGCGACGATCTTGCCGCCAAGATCGGTCACAGCTACTGTCGTCTGCGAAGGATGAATGTCGAGCGCAATCACTGCCCGCTGGTGATTCAACTCCAGGAACGTTGGCCGGCGTCCACGCGGCGGTCTTCCCGTCGAGCCCTCGAGAATCCACCTCTCCTTGATCAGGTCTTCGACGATCAACGAAACCGTGCTGCGCTGCAAGCCCGAGACGCGTGCCAGGTCCGCTCGCGACAGTGGCTGACGCGTCCGCACCAGGTTGAAGACAAGGTTCCGATTAATCTGGCGTGGCGTCTTGTTCGATGCGCTTTGCCTGCGAGTAAACGTGAACCGGGACGATTGAGGAGTAGGCATGATTTAACTTTCTGGTCCTGTAAAGATCACTACAACAGTTTGATACAGCACGTTCCTCTCAAAACAGGCTCCCGTCCAAATTACCAGTTGAACAACCGCTCGCTTGACATCTTCGGCAACGAGTCTTTATATCACTGGAGCCGGGTATTTTGTAGATACTTTGAATTATTGTTTTGCAACCGCCTCCCGGCCGCCAGATTCTGCATGAATCCAGCACGAATAGGAGAGTTGTGACTGCAATCTACTCCCGGCGAAACTTCCTGAAAACGGGTGCCACCATCGCTGCGGCCTCGCTGCTTCCTTCGCCTTCCCTGCGCGCCTCGATTGCGACTCTGGGCAGCAACGCGAATCAAGCAGACGGCGCAGAACATATGCGCCGCCTCTCCGACGATTGGGAGTTTCTGCAAGGCACACTCGGCGGTCCGTGGGAGGTCTGGCACAGCGAAGAGGTTGCCGTCTGGCAAAAGATCGCAATGCCCCATTGCTTCAACGCCTACGACGCCTGCGACCCGGACGTTCCCTACTATCAAGGCAACGGCTGGTACCGTACGCATGTGCCGATCGCCAACCCATTCCAACAGGGACGCACGCTTCTGCACTTTGAGGGCGCAGGGCAGGCAACCAGTGTGTACATCGCAGAAAAACTTGCCGGCAAACACACCGGTGGCTACGACGAGTTCGTCTTCGACATCACAGATCTCCTCCCAGACCCAACACATCCAAACACAAACGACGCACCCGCAAAAGCCAATACGAAAAAACCGGACGGCATCCCAATCTCGGTGCTCTGCGACAACTCGCGCGACCTCGACCGGATGCCCTCCGATCTCAGCGACTTCAGCCTCTACGGAGGCATGTACCGGCACGTCAATCTGGTCTACGTCCCTGCCGTCTCTCTCGAAACCATGCACCTGCGCACTGAGCTACCTTCGCCGACAGGTGCAGCGAGGGTCTCGGTCATTGGCACACTGTACAACCCAACCAATGTCAGCGAATCATCCGAAATCTCCGTAGAAATCGTCGATGCAAAGGGCTCCTCGATCCATCGCGTCAAAACACACGACTGAAGCCATGGCAAGGCGCGCGGAGCTAACCAGCTTCACCATCGACACCCCGCAGCTGTGGAGCCCAGGCAACCCTCACCTCTACCAGTGCCGCGTCACACTGCACGTCGGCACCGACTCAGAGTATGTGACGCAAGAACACTTCGGCATCCGCCACACCGAGTTCGTCGAGCACGGCCCCTTCAAGCTGAACGGCGAGCGGCTGCTGCTGCGCGGAACGCATCGCCACGAAGACCACGCAGGTTATGCCGCCGCCATGCCCGACGACCTGATCGACCAGGAGATGCAGCTCATCAAGGACATGGGCGCAAACTTCATCCGCCTCGCCCACTACCAGCAATCGCGCCGCGTGCTGGAGCTCTGCGACGGGCTCGGCCTGATGGTCTGGGAAGAGGTTCCCTGGTGCCGCGCCGGCGTCGGCAACGACACCTTCAAAGAGATGGGCCGCCGCATGCTGCGCAACATGATCGAGCAGCACTACAACCATCCCAGCATCATCCTCTGGGGTCTCGGCAACGAAGACGACTGGCCCACCGAATATCCCGAGATCGATCAGGAAGCCATCCGCGCCTACCTGCAGGAGCTGAACGCGCTCTCGCACCAGCTCGATCCGTCGCGCCTCACCTCCATTCGCCGCTGCGACTTCGCGCGCGACATCCCCGATGTCTACTCGCCGTCCATCTGGGCCGGCTGGTACAGCGGCAACTACCCCGAGTACCAGAGGTCCCTCGAGACCCAGCGCGAGCGCGTCAAGCATCTCTTCCACATCGAGTGGGGCGCGGACAGCCATGCCGGCCGCCACTCCGAAGACCCCGACAAGGTCCTCGCGCAGATCGCCACCGGCCACGGCACCGACGAGCGCGGCCTCGACTACCTCAACACCGGCGGCCCGGCACGCGTCTCCCGCGACGGCGACTGGTCCGAGACCTACGCCTGCAATCTCTTCGACTGGCACCTTAAAGACGCAGGAGACACTGCCCTGGCTCACCGGCTCAGCCCAGTGGATCTTCAAGGACTTCACCACTCCCCTGCGCGTAGAAAACCCCATGCCGCGCGATCAATCAGAAGGGTCTGGTCGAACGCGACATGACGAAGAAGGAGTCCTACTTCGTCTTCCAGTCCTACTGGGCAGAACAGCCCATGGCGCACATCTACGGCCACACCTGGCCCATCCGCTGGGGCACCGAGGGCGAAGAGAAGATGGTCAAGGTCTACTCCAACTGCGACACCGCCGAGCTCTTCCTCAATGGCAAAAGTCGCAGGCGTAAAGCATCGCAACAGCCAGGACTTCCCTGCTGCCGGCCTGCGCTGGATGACCCCATTCGCCTCCGGACAAAATACTCTGCGCGTCGTAGCGACAAGGGGCGGCAAGACCGTGACCGATGAGATCACATTCCTCTACCAGACCGAAACCTGGGGCGCACCCGCAGAGATGAAGCTGACCGAGAGATCGCGCGCCAGCATCGCAGACAAAGAGACAGTCACAGTCGAGGCGAAGCTCTACGACGCGAAAGGTGTGCTCTGCCTCGACGCGCGCAACCGTCTGCGATTCACCATCGCCGGCCCTGGCACGCTAATCGACAACCGCGGAACGACAACAACATCGCGCGTCGTAGAGATGTCAAACGGCCGAGCCGAAATCACATTGATACGCAAGGGCGAATCGATAGTAGGAGTAGAGACAGCAGGAATCAAGCCCGCCTTCTGCACCATCGCCTGAGATTCCAGCCAGCGCTCCGCAACAATTCGTGCCGCAAACTATCTCGCCAGTTGGAGCCCCGTTTTGGAGCATGCTAGGCTGGCGTTGTGGCGACTTATCTTGAGCAATCGCTCGCAAAGCTGAAAGAGTTTGAAGGCTGTGTCCCGTGGATGTACCGCGACACGGTGGGCAAAGTGACCGTTGGCGTCGGCCTTATGCTGCCCAGCGCCAATGCAGCGCAGGCTCTCCCGTTTACCCTCAACAATCGTGCCGCAACTCCGGAAGAGATCACCGCAGAGTACGTCCGCGTCGATGCCATGGCACTCGGTCGCCCATCCTCGTTCTACAAAACTCCCACCTCTCTCCAGCTAACGCAGCTCACCATCGACGCAAAACTCAGCGCCGTACTCCAGGGCTTCGAGGTCGACCTGCGAACTCAGTTCCCTCACTACGACACCTTCCCAGACGCAATAAAAATGGCCCTCCTCGACATGATCTACAACCTCGGCCCAGCCGGCCTCTTCCACGGCTTCCCACATCTCGTCGCCGCCGTCGAAGCCGGATCATGGGCGCAAGCGGCCGAGCACTGCATGCGCCGCGGACCCAGCCCCGCACGCAACAACTGGACGCGCCAGCAGTTCCTCAGCGCGGTCGTCAGCACCATCAAGGCAGAAATCGAAGGACCGCTGGTACGAATCTGGGGTCGCATACGTCATATATGGACCGGCATATTCAGCCGCAGCCGCTAGAGACTGCCTCTGTGCTTCGGTATAGTTGGATTCTTGGCTGAATTGCTTTGCGGAGGACAGTTCTGGTGCAAGTTAGAAATCGAGTTGTCGCAGTCGCTCTCTGTGCGATTGCGTTTTGCTGGGCAGCACAGGCGCAGGACCTTGCAAGCTTTGAAAAACGCACTACCGTAAAAGTTCTACCCAACGGCCTCACGCTCATCGTCTGCGAGCGCCCCGAAGCCCCTGTCTTCAGTTTCTACACGCTGGTCGATGCCGGCTCGGCAGATGACCCCCAGGGCGCCAGCGGTCTCGCTCACATGTTCGAACACATGGCCTTCAAAGGCTCCACCGAAATCGGCACCACGAACTACCCCGCCGAAAAGATCGCCCTCGCCAAAGTCGAAGTTGCCTATGCAGCCTATGACGCCGAGTATCGCAAGCGCGTCGGACAAAACCCTGCCAAACTCGCCGAACTGCAGAAAGCATTCCAGGACGCCGAAGCCGCAGCGCAAAAATTCGTCATCCCCAATCAGTTCTCCACCATCGCAGAAGGAAACGGCGCAGTCGGCATCAACGCATCCACCGCCGAAGACTCCACGCAGTACTTCTGGAGCATGCCCTCCAACCGTCTCGAGCTCTGGGCCTACCTTGAAAGCCAGCGCATCGGCCATCCCGTCGAGCGCGAGTTCTACAAGGAACGCAACGTCGTCCAGGAAGAGCGCCGTATGCGCACCGACTCCTCTCCCGTCGGCCGTATGCTCGAGCAGTTCCTCGCCACCGCCTACATCTCGCATCCCTACCGCCGCCCTGGTGTCGGCTGGGAGAGCGAGATCAGCCAGGTCTCCGCCACCGAAGCCGCCAGCTTCCACGCAAAGTACTACGTCCCCTCCAACATCGTCATCGCCGTAGTCGGCGACGTCAAAGCATCGGAGGCGATGCCCGTCCTCGAAGCGTTACTTCGCCCCCATCCCCGCAGGCCCCAAACCTGAGCCAATGACCACCGTCGAGCCCCCGCAGGTCGCTGAAAAATTCGTCACCATCCGCGAAGCCACGCAGCCCTTCTACATCGAGGGCTACCATCGCCCCGACTATCGCGACCCCGACGATGCCGTCTACGATGCCATCTCCGACATCTTCTCCAACGGCCGCACCGGCCGCCTCTACCGCGCGCTTGTTCGCGACCAGGCCATCGCCGCCGAGGCAGCGGACTTCGGCAGCGGCTTCCCCGGCGACAAGTTCCCCGGCGTCTTTGCCCTCTACGCCGTTCCCCTTCCCGACCATACCCCCGACGAGATGCGTCAGGCCATACACAAAGAGATTGACCGCCTCAAAGATGAAGACGTCTCCGACGAAGAACTCCAGCGCTTCAAAACCCGAGCCCGTGCCGATCTTCTGCGCGGCCTCGGAAGCAACGAAGGCCTCGCACATCAGCTAGCCGAAGCTCAAACACGCTTTGGCGACTGGCGCGAGCTGTTTCGCCAACTCGATAAGATCGACGCAGTCAGCAAAGCCGATGTACGCCGCGTAGCCGGCAATATCTTCGTCGACAGCAACCGAACCAGTGCGCGAATCGAATTTGTCGCACCACCACGAAAGGCCCCAGGAACCGCCATGCTGACGCAACCGGCAACGCAGACCGAACAAGCCGCCGGAGGTTCGAAATGAATCGGCCCTCAACGATGCGACTCGCACCGATCGTTCTACCCATGCTGTTCGCCACGCTCAACGTCACAGCCCAAACAGCCATAGCCCCGGCCAACACTGCAAAGCCGGCAGCAGTCGCGCAACCGTGGAAAAAAATCCCTATCCCTCCGCTTCATGCGTTCAAACCCGTCCAGCCAAAGCGAATCGAGCTGGCCAACGGCCTCGTAATCTTTCTCCAGGAAGACCACGAGCTGCCCTTCATCAACGGCTCCATTCTCATTCGAGGCGGCAGCCGCGACGAGCCCGCAGAAAAGATCGGCCTCGTCTCGCTCTACGGAGAGACCTGGCGCACCAGTGGCACCTCAACTATCGATGGCGACAAGCTCGACGACAAGCTTGAAGCCAAAGCCGCCTCCATCGAATCCAGTGACGGAGCCGCCTCCACCTCCGTCAGCTGGTCCAGTCTCAAAGGCGACTTCGATTCCGTCTTCGCCGACACCATGGATCTTCTGCTCCATCCCAGCTTCAAACCCGAAAAACTTCAGTTGGCCAAAGGCCAATTGGAGACCGGCATCGCCCGCCGCAACGACGACGCCGCCGGAATCGCCTCCCGCGAGGCGATTCGACTGGCCTACGGTCCCAACAATCCCTACGCCCGCCAACCCGAGTACGCCACCGTCGAAGCCATCACGCTCACCGACCTCAAGGCATGGCACGACAAGACTGTCGTCCCCAACAACATCATCGTCGCCGTCTCCGGCGACTTCGACGGCGCAGCCATGGAAGCAAAACTTCGCGCAGCCTTCGAACGCCTGCCCAGCGGTCAGCGCTTTGAGTCCGCGAAGTTCACCTTCACCGACCCCAAATCCACCGTCAACTTCATTGAGAAGTCCGACGTCAACCAATCCAACGTCTTCATCGTCGGCCTCGGCACCGAACGCAGCAACCCCGACTATTACGCCCTTTCCGTCATGAACGAGATCTTCTCCGGCGGCTTCGACTCGCGCGTCGTTCAGAACGTTCGCACGAAGCTCGGCCTCGCCTACTCGGTCGAGGGCGCCTTCACCGCCAGCTACGATCACCCCGGCATCTTCTACGTCGCCGCCGCCACCAAGAGCGCCTCCACCGTAGCCGCTACCAGGGCCATGCTCGACGAGGTCAACCGGCTCAAAACCGACCCACCCACCGCCACCGAGCTCAACAAGGCGAAAGACCAGCTCCTCAACTCTTTCATCTTTCACTACGACTCACCCGGCAAGACTCTCAACGAGCAGGTCGTCCTCGCCTTCTACAACTACCCCGCTGACACCCTCGAAAAATACAAGGTCGGGATCGAAAAGGTGACAGCCGCCGACGTCACGCGCGTAGCGAACAAGTACATCGACACGTCAAAGCTCTCGATCATCGCCGTAGGCAACCAAGCGCAGATCACGCCGTCGCTCTCCACGCTGGGCAAGGTAACAACGCTCGACGTCACCATTCCGCCTCCACCGCACGGCAAGCCTGCGGAGTAGGCTACCGGTGTGGACCCGCCATAGGCCCATGGACGATCACACGAGTCCGCTCGCGAGTCATGCGGATGCGACAACCCAGCAGATCCGGCCCCGACAGGCAGGTGTTATTCCGCAGCTGCACCCACGCCACCTGGCTCGGATCGTTGATCATCCACGCCGTTGCATTCGTCGCATGATGTGTCGCCTCCAGATACGAGGCGACGTTCATATCAATGTCGGCCGCATCCGCATCCATCTGCACACAACCGCCGTCAACGGGCTCAATCATCCCGTCCGCACGCCGACAATACTCCTCATCATGCTCCAGCAGAAGCCTCTTATTCGAACCGGTAATAAAGTACCGCGTCGTCACCGGCGCAACCCTGTGCTCGGCAGACCACTCGGTCAGGTCGTTAGCAAACGCAGGCTTCCTTTACCTGCCGCGAGAAGATCACAACCGAAGGGGTAGGCTCTCCATTCGTCGGATGGAAGTAGAACCCGCCCAGTCCGATGCCATCCTGCATATCGATCCACAAAAATCCTCGCCCTGCCAGATATGGTCCGCTCTGCCCGGACAGCACCAGGTATCGCCCCTCGCGAATCTGCACCTGCTCCGTCGAATCCTTGAACACCATCTCGAGCGCGTCGGAGAGCGGCATATCCCGGCCATAATGAAACATGCAGTCGGGAACAAAACTCTTCATCAATCTGCGGAACTCCTTATCGCGCAGTACGTCCTTCGCCGCCACTCCCGAAAGCTGATTCAGAAAAGTCAGTTGATCACCAGGAATCGGCTTCAGAAAAATCGCCTTATCGTAGTTCGATACCGGAGCTGGCAGCGCCTGCGCCTGCGACGCTGAAGGTTGTGATTGCTGAGCCTTCGCGACAAGGCCATCCACAGACGACAGGAAGAACGCCATGCATCCCAAAACACAAAAACACCTGGAAGTACGCAACAAGGCAGAAAAAAACAGCATCGTTCAGGGCTCCCATTTTTTCTTCGCTCGAATTGTAACCTTGTTTCGTAGCACTGCAACATCCCCTCCAACGAAATCGCACACGATTCGCACTCCCCAAAAAAATAACCCGCTGTAAACTAGTTCGCAATGGTGCTCACCCCCGCAGTGGAAGCGGACTACGCCGCAATCATCGACCTCGTCAACCTCGCCTTTCGAGGCACCGGCCCCTCGGCAAGCTGGAATCTCGAAGCAGACATCATCGCAGGACAGCGTCTGAACGAATCTCTCCTCAGAGAAGACCTCGCCGCAAAACCAAACGCTCATCTCCTCACCTATCACGACGCTGTCAACGGACTGCTATTGGGTACGGTCCTATTGGATCCCCAAAAAGACACCGCGTGGTATCTCGGCCTTCTCACCATCCGGCCCGATCTGCAAAATCGCCACCTGGGACGCACTCTACTGGCAGCCGCAGAGTCCTACGCGAAAGAACGTGGCGCTTGCCGAATACGCATGACAGTCGTCAATGTGCGAGACACCCTGATCGCATGGTACCAACGCCGCGGCTACGCCCTCACCGGCGAAACACACCCCTTCCCCTACGGCGACGACCGTTTCGGCAAACCACTACGAGACGATCTGCACTTCGTCGTCCTTCAAAAAGACATTTGACTCACACCCTCTTTCGCGCAAGCATCGGAGCATCCGTCACGTATCAATCCGTCACGTGTCAAAAGGAGAAGGCCTTGTCCATCCGCCGCATTCTATACCCAGCACTGCTGGCGCTCTCGCTCCAGTTGGCCGCCCAACAACCTGCACCTCGCCCCACGCAACCAGGCGGCCCAAACTCCGGCCCTGCGCCTGCACCGCCACCCCTCCCCGCCGAGCTCCTCCAGCAACCCGGTGTCCCCGCCGGCACACTCTCCGACCGCCTCACCCTCCACAGCACAATCTACGATGGCATGGTCAGCGACTACTGGATCTACGTCCCCGCCCAGTACGACCCCGCGAAACCCTCAGCCGTCATGGTCTTTCAGGATGGCGAAGGCTACCTCAATCGCAAAGGCGGCCACCCCGCCCTCAACGTGATCGACAATCTCATCGCCGCTGGCAAAATCCCAGTCATGATCGCAATCTTCACCAACCCCGGCGACATTTCCGCCTCGCCCTCCACACCCACCTACAACTTCGTCGACGCCTACAGCAAACAATGGTCGCGCTCGCTCAAAGACTCCATGCGCTCCACCGAGTACGACTCGGTCTCAGGCCGCTACGATCGTTTTCTCCTCAACGAGCTCATCCCCGAAGTCGCCAAACACTACAACCTCCGCACCGACGGCTACTCTCGCGCCATCACCGGCTCCAGCTCCGGCGGCATCTGCTCCTTCAACGCCGCATGGCAGCAGCCTGAAGCGTTCTCCCGAGTCATCTCCTGGATCGGCTCCTTCACCGCCATCCAGTGGAAAGAAGGCCCCACCAATCCCGACGGCGGTCAGGACTACCCCGAGAAGATCCTCCGCGAACCCCATCGCAACATCCGCGTCTGGATCCAGGATGGCAACAACGACCAGGAGAATCCCAACTACGGCTCCTGGCCTCTGGCCAACATCCGCATGGCCAACGCCCTCAAGCTCAAGGGGTACGACTTTCAGTTCTCCTTCGGCAAAGGTCCGCACTCCCAGAGCGAAGGCGCAGCAGAGTTTGCTGACGAGTTGACGTGGCTCTGGCGCGGCTACGACGCCGCAAAGACCTCCGAGACCTTCACGCAAGATCCAGCCGAAGCCACCAAGCCACCCTTCCGCGTAGCCATCGTCAACCGCTGATTCGCAATCAGCTATTTTTCTGCTGGAGCTGCTGTCTCTTTCAAATATTCAGGCGACAGCGTTCCCTTGCTCTTCGCAATCGGCAGCAGCGTCGGATAAAACTGCGTGAACGTCGTATCCACCGCTGCATGATCGTGATGGCAGCTATAGCAACTCGCCGTCGTGGGAATCATCTTCGCCGTCTTGCCATCGTCGAAACCAAAGAACGCCCAGTTGCCCGCGAACCGCGAGTCCTTCACATGCACCTCGAGCCCCATGATCTCCGTGCTTTGAAAGTTCCCCTTCTGGTTGATCGAGCCTTTACCCTCCGCGCGACGAACCTCCAGCACAAACATCGTCTTATCCGGCCACGTCCCGGTCGCGACAAAGGCCTTGTAAGACTCCGGATTCACAAACACGTTATCGAACATGTGGTGGTCCATCCCCATCCCGGCGGCACTGTAGCTCATGTCAAAGCCCGTGCTCAGATACACCCACTCCCGGTAGTTCTCCGGCAGCTTCATCTGCCCATCGCTCGTATACTCCGGCACGCGGCCGGCGGGCGGCTGGGGCGCCTGTTGCAGATGCAAAAACGCCGAGGTTGAGACAATCACTGCACCGAGAGCACCGAATATCGCTTTGCTGATCATGGCGTAAGTATGCCCCCGCCTTCACTCCCAACGCCAGACCGTTCCCTGCACTCAGCCGCCGGTTCGCTGCATTTTCTCGGCATCCGCCGTCACCCATGCACTACGATTCTCCCTATGGAAGCCACGAGCACACCCTCACAGCCACCCCGCTGGCTCTGGATTGCAATCATCTGGTCAGCGATCGGCCTCTTCAACGCGACCCAGACCGTCTTCGTCATGCACTCCGAAGGCATGCACCACGCCTGGACGAAGCTCTTCCTCACGCAGTTCCTCGAATGGCTGCCCTGGGCCCTCGCAACGCCGTTTATCTTTCGTCTCCGCCGCCGTTATCCTCTTGTCAAACTCAGGCCGCTCTCCACATGGCTCCGGCATCTTGGCGCCTGCATCGCCATTGGCTTCGCCTTCTCCGCCTGGAGCGCCGCACTCGTAAAGATCTTCAACCCCTGGGCCGACGCTCCCAACCCCGGCCGGTATCTGCACTTGCTCTCGATGAGTTTTTACAATGGCCTTCTCGCCACCGTTATCCTCTACGCCACCGTCCTGGTGGTTAGCTACCTGCTCACCACCAGCGAGCGGCTCGCCCAGCAACAAACTGAAACCGCTCGCCTCAGCGAGCAGCTCGTCACCGCACAACTCAACGCGCTTCGTCGGCAGATCGAGCCGCACTTCCTCTTCAACACACTCAACTCCATCGCGGGCCTCATCCGCGAACAGAGAGACGACGCGGCCATCACCACCATCGTCGAACTCAGTGACTTCCTCCGCCGCGTCCTCGTCGACTCCAATCGTCAAGAGGTGCCTCTCGCCGAAGAGCTCGAGTTCACCCGCAAATATCTCGACATCCAGAAGGTCCGCTTCGTCGACCGCCTCGAGTGTACCGTCGCCGTTCCCACCGAGCTTCTCCCCGCGCAGGTTCCCATGCTCATCCTGCAGCCCATCGTCGAGAACGCCATCAAACACGGCATCGCCAAACGCGCCCAGGGAGGCGCCATCCGCATCCTCGCCTCGCGCTCGAACGGCATCCTCACTCTCAGCGTCTACAACGACGGCCCCAGCCTCAACTCCAGCGGTCCCATCCACTCCGGCATCGGCATCTCCAACATGCGCACCCGCCTCCAGACCCTCTACGGCGAAGCCTTCGCATTCGACCTCAAGAATCACGCACCCGGTGGAGTCGAGGTCTCTGTCTCTCTACCCTTCAAGGAGTAGTTTGTGCCTGCGGAAGATCGTCCCTCAAAGATAACCACCGTCATCGTCGACGACGAACCGCTCGCCCGAAGCAATCTCTCCGTCCTCCTGCGCGACGATCCCACCATCGAGATCATCAGCGAGTGCGGCTCAGCCGTCGAAGCGCTAACCATCATTCGCGCCAGAAAACCCGACCTCGTCTTCCTCGACGTGCAGATGCCCGAGCACGACGGCTTCGACATCCTCGAACTCCTCGGCAACGATCTCCCTCCAGCCATCGTCTTCGTCACCGCCTACGATCAATACGCACTCCGCGCCTTCGAGACCGGCGCTCTCGACTATCTCCTCAAACCCTTCGACAGCGCTCGCTTCCATCGCGCTCTCGATCGCGCAAAGCAGAAGATCCTCACCAGCAAAGACCTTCCCAGGAAGCTCGACCGCCTCGCCATCAAAAGTCCCGGTCAAGTCTCGTTCCTCCGCATCGCCGAGATCGAATGGATCGAAGCTGCCGACTACTACGTCTGCCTTCACGTCGCAAAGAGAACCCACATGCTGCGCCGCAGCATCGCCGAACTGGAGCAGGATCTCGATCCCGCCATCTTCTGCCGCATCCACCGCTCCACCATCGTCAATCTCAATCATGTCCGCGGGCTCGATCTCAACGAAGACGGCAGCCACGAGCTACTCCTCAACAACGGAACAAGACTTCGACTCAGCCGCAGCTACCGCAAACAACTTGAAGAGCGCATGAACAACCCATAATCCGCGCAACCACCTCTGCCCACTCTTCAGCACTGCACCATCCTTCGTGCGTTTTGCTGCGTGTAGATAAAAACCCTGCCCCGGCTATCCATTGCACTACCGTCACCTGAATCGTATTTCCACAAAAACCCCTGTATTTCCACAAAAAAATAGCCCTTCGACCCACTTGTATTCATCACAATCCGGAGTATCTTTCAACTCAACGGAGGAGCAATCTTCCAGTAGGAGAGAGCAACAAGAGCCATCGGAGAACCTGGAAGCGGAGCCCGCAAGGGCAACGGGAAAGGAACTCCAACGGAACCGGAAGCGGAACTCGCAAGAGAACTGCGGAAGGATCTCCGGATGAGAATCGGGAAACGAAGTTTCAGAAGAGAACCGGCAACGGAACTCGGAGGAGCATCGGAGACGAGACCCGCAAGGGAATCGGAGAGGGAGCCCGCAAGGGAACCTGAAGCGAGACTCACGCAACACTCAGGAAACTGGCTGTCGCGAATGGAACAAGCTCTTACAGCGAATGTGATGACGGAGTACGGGAAACGGTGGGCTTTGCTCGCACGTCTCGAATAACTCTGGAGTGACGAGTCGTTGTGATCTGGGGACCGAACCAGATCTTCGAAAAATCGGCAGAGTAAGGGGCGATATCTCGAAAGAGAGATCGCCCCTTCGCTTTTTAATCACAACCCACAAGTCAATCTCTAACCTCGCGAGCCTTCACTCCAAAATGCCGTGCCGCAACCGCGCACACAACCGCAAGCACGCCCGCGATAAGATACCCCGCCGCCACCTGGGTCGCCATAATCGAACTCATCGTCGCCCACGGCTCTCTCACAGCAGTGCAAGCTGCCACCGCGAAGACAATCCCCAGCAGGCAGGCACCAACCTGCAAGATGCGATAACCCATTCAAACGGTCCTCTCGTCCAACGCCTTCTCAAGAAGTGAGATGCGAAAATCGGGCAGCCCTCGTGCAGAAAAACCTCCGCAGAAAGGCGTTATCCGCCTTAATCACTCCAATCCTGCGCCCTTCGTGCCATCCCCTTCAGCTCAAACCCGTGAGACCATATCCCTGTATGGACACCAACAGCTTCGCCATCGCCATCATGGCTGCGGGCAAAGGCACGCGGCTCAAGAGTAAGCGCCCCAAGGTTCTCCACGAGATCGGTGGCCGCGCGCTCCTGCTCCACGTCATCGCCGCCGCCAAAACCGTCGTCCCCGCCGGCCATATCTACTGCATCATCGGCCACGAGTCCGACCGCGTCCGCGCAGCCGTCGCCTCCACCGGCGTCCAGTTCGTCCTCCAGCCCGAGCAGCGCGGCACCGGCCACGCCATGCAGATGCTCAAGGCCAGCTTCGAGCTCTCCGGCGCTCCTCTTCCCCAGCATCTCCTGGTCCTCTCCGGCGACGTCCCTCTCATCCGCCCCGAAACCATCGCCGCCGTCCGCGACGCCCACCTGCACGAACACGCCGCCATGACCATCCTCACCGCCGTCCCCGCCGACCCCACCGGCTACGGCCGCGTCCTGCGTCTCACGCCCCACGATCCAAACGTCATCGCCATCATCGAACAAAAATCCCTCACCCCCCAGCAGCTCAGCACGCCCGAGATCAACTCCGGCATCTACTGCTTCGAAACTGCGGCACTCTTCGCCAAACTCGACGCCCTCAACACCAATAACGCCCACGGCGAGTTCTATCTCACCGACGTCGCCGCCATGCTCGTCGCCGAAGGCAAACGAGTCATCGCCGTCAAAGCCGACTCCGTCGACGAAGTCCTCGGTGCCAACACCATCGCCGAGATGATGCACCTCGACGCCGCCATGCGCCTCGCCACCGCGCGCCGCCTCATGGCCTCAGGCGTCACCATCTTCCGCCCCGAGACCTGCGTCATCGACTCCGAAGTCACCGTCGGCCCCGACACCATCCTCGAACCCTACGTGCAGCTCCTCGGAGCAACCACCATCGGCTCCGAATCCCGTATCCGCTCCTACTCAGTCATCCAGAACTCCAGCCTCGGCGATAACGTCACCGTCCGCAACGGCTGCATCCTCGACACCGCAGAGATCGCCGACAACGCTATCCTCGGCCCCTACGCCCACCTCCGCCCCGAAAGCCGCATCGGCGAAGGCGCCCACGTAGGCAACTTCGTCGAAACCAAGAAGACCACGATGGGCAAAGGCTCCAAGGCCAACCACCTCAACTATCTCGGCGACGCAGTCATCGGAGCCAACGTCAACATCGGCGCAGGAGTCATCACCTGCAACTACGACGGCGTCAACAAGCACCGCACCACCATCGGCGACGGCGTCTTCGTCGGATCAGACTCCAACCTCGTCGCGCCCATCACCATCGGCAACCGCTCCTACATCGCCGCCGGCAGCACCATCACCGAAGACGTCCCCGAAGGCGCTCTCGCACTCGGCCGCGCCCGCCAAACCACCAAGCCCGGCTGGGTCGCTCAAAAGAAAGCCACGGAAAAGAAGACCGACTGCTAGGCAGCGCGATTCTCCACAAACTCCCCACGAATTCACCATCAAAAAGCACCACCCGACCCAGTCCGCAAGTCTTCTTCATCCGCCGGTTGCACATCGCAAACAACGCAGGCTACGATGCAGAACGAGGGAATGACCATGGCAACAGCATTGAACGCAACCGAAGTTGAGAACGCACTAAAAACCCACCCAAAGTGGAAGCTGCAAGCCGGAAAACTCGTCCGGGAATGGACATTCAAGGACTTTGTAGAGGCCATGTCTTTCGTGAACCGGATAGCCGCAGTCGCAGAGACAGCCGGCCACCATCCAGACATCGATATTCGCTACAACCACGTGCTCCTCGGGCTGGTCTCCCACGACGCAGGAGGAATTACAACGCGGGATCTGGCTATGGCAGACCATATCGACAAAGAATTTGCGAATTAGTACGAGTCAAAGCCAGCAAAACAGGGAAAACCTTCAAACTGTTGATATAAATAGATTTACTCCCATCATCCCGCCCTTCGCGAATCAAAATAGTATCTGATAAACGGCCATTTTCTATGATTGAACATATTTTTAAAATTTCACATCCACATTGTGGTATATTCCTATTCAACGTGAGCGTGAGTTTCCGCCCATAAAAGTTCTTCAGCCAGCACCGCCGATACGGCTGATACAAGTTGCGTCACTGGCCTCCCGGCACGATCAAATCACCGTTCGTGCCGCCTTTTTTTGCTCATTTTCGCCCCGCATTTCAAACCCGGCCGCTCAATTTGAACAAGCTAGCTGTCCAGGCTTTCTTGCCTCTCGCCCATAGGTTTAGGATAGTTCCATGAAGCGAATACTTGGATGCATAGCTTTAGGATTAGTCACCATGGTGGCGTCAGCCCAGTGGTCAAACCCGTCGGACGATATACCGGCCTATAACGCAACAGCCCCAGTACGGCCACTTCCAGCCGTGTTGAGCGGCGATCAGTTGACCGGAGTTTATTTCTCGCATCCGTATCAGGTAACGGCATACAAGATGGCAGCGGCGATCCCTGCCGTCCTGCACCAGCAGCCCTGCTATTGCCACTGCGACAAGGTGATGCGGCATAACAGCCTGCACAGCTGCTTCGAAGGAACCCATGGCGCGGCCTGTTCCACATGCATGAAAGAGGCAGTCTATGCCTACGAACAGACCAGAAAAGGTCTGAAACCAGCGCAGATCCGCGCCGGTATTGAGCGTGGAGAGTGGGAGAATGTAGACCTGGAGAATGCCAAGCTCTAGCTTCGATGAGTTCCGCTCGCGCCAGGCCAGGCGAGTATCCTCAGAGGCATGACCTGGGTATTTTGGGCATTACTCTCGGCTCTGTTCGCTGCTGCGACGGCACTGCTCGCCAAGGTCGGCGTAGAAGGCGTCGACTCCAATCTCGCCACCGCCATTCGGACAACTGTCATTTTGGTGTTCACGTGGGGAATCGCGCTTGGGCTCGAAAAGCATCATGGGCTGTCGGAGATTGGACGGCGAAGCTGGATCTTTCTCGTCCTCTCCGGCATCTGCACTGGTCTATCGTGGCTCTGCTACTTTCGCGCGTTGCAGATTGGCCCTGCATCCAGTGTTGCTCCGGTCGATAAGCTGAGCGTTGTGCTGGTGATCCTGGGAGCATGGTTTTTTCTCGGAGAACATCTGACAACGGTCAAGGTCATTGGTGGATGCCTTGTGACTGCAGGTGCCGTGATCCTTGCGTTCGCTTAGAGCGGTGAATGCAGCTGATTCGACCTGCTGCGACGCGGATGAGAGTTATAATGGAGATAGTTCTTTGAGTGCCCAATGCAATGTTGGTGCCAGCCTCCAGATGGGGGCGTCACGGCTTCGACGGGATTGCTTGTGGCAGAGAGGCATGCCGGGGTGTGGACACCCGTAATCGCTCACAAAACTATAAGTGCCGAACCTCAATTCGCGCTTGCTGCTTAATAATTAAGTAGCCGATCGCTCAAGCTTCGCCTACGGGCCTGTACCGATCGTCGCACAGTAGGCTGGTCTTCCCTGCTCCGTCTGAGCGGGTCGGACGAGATCGATCAGACTGGTCGTCGCCGCGTCTTCGTCCGTTCTAAGCGTCGATGACGAGACAAAGATGAACGTGGAAAAGCATGAAAGCTCTCTGTTGGAAGTTTTTTCGGACGCGGGTTCGACTCCCGCCGCCTCCACCATTTTTAATATGAGCGCAGCCCAGCTGCGCAGCTTAGATCCTCATCACTCACCCGCTGAATCAGCAGCGACTAAGCCGACAGACCTCGCTTATTGAGCGCATCCTCTGCGAGCGAAACCTCCAGCTCCGCACTTCTTCTCCGCAGACGACACGCCTGATAAAACCCATGGATTGCGTGTAGTTCTTCGTCCCTGGCATAGGTCTCGTCGCCTATCACTCGCGCCATAAAAAACGTATGGCTGCCGATCCGTCGAATCGCCTCGACCTCCATCTCTCGAACTCTCAGAGCAAACGCCGGAACCGGAATGTTAAACACGCTCGACCTCTTCGTCTCGAAGGGCAGGTCCTCCCACGCAACTGATTCTTTAAAGTGATTCGCGGCCAACTGAAAAGCGATTTGCCCCCGAGAGAAAGGCACGCTACTCAACGCAATGCGACGCGTACGCTCCACCAGGTGAGCCGGTTTTCTTGAATCCTTCAGCCCAAAGGCAAACCGGCCATCCCCCAACTCCCCCATCAAATTCATGATGAAGATATTTCCGCCCACCTCATCTTCGAGGCTCCCTATCCCCACAGGGTGCGGACGAATAAACGAAACCATCGCTGCACGCTGCTCAAGGAACGACATCCTCATACCCGGCATCTCCGGCTTGCGCAGGCTCATAGAAGCATGCCGCAGATAGTGTGCGCAAAGCCGCATTGCCGGCAGACAATGGTTGACAGAACTCCGAACCTCAAAAAACTTCACCTCCGGATTAAGAGGCGGAATCGAAGTGGCCGGCTTCAAACGGAGCTCACCCAGAACCCGTCCTGCGCCTTCCCGTTCACTGAACCGTACCGACAACCTCTGAAGCTCTTCCTCATTCGGAATACGATCTTTATCAAACGCAATGCATAAAACAAAAGGTGCGGAGCACGCCGTCGAATGGCGATGAGTGATATCCCGGGGTTCGCCCATCCCATGCAGCCACACTGCAATCTCCGCCTGCGGCCCACGCAGCGAGATCGTGAACTCCTGCGGCAGTAACGTATCGCCAAAAACAATCTTCTTCAACAGGCTCCGGCCATTCATCAACCCCAACCTCCTTCCCCGAAACTCTCAGGCAACGCCCACCCTGTACAGATACTCCACCTCCCTCGCCTTTGGAACTCTATGCGCATTCCATCCCAGCGCGCGTTCCTCCACCAGAGACCATCCAGTACACTCTTCGCGAATCACCTCGGCCAACGCGTTCGCACTGCGCCCTTCGCCGATGCATAAGAAATAACCGCGAGTCGCCATATTGATCTTCTCCAGATACTCCGTGATCGCCTCGCTCGACAGATCCGAGATCGCATGAGAGCTAAAGGTGACGTCGACTCTCGGTATCTTCGCCAGCTCAAACGTCGGCATCAACACCACATCCGCCTGCGCCATCGAGCGCTCACTCAACTCTCCCTCCCCATAGAGCAGAAACTTCAACTTCGGAAACGCCTTCATCAGGTAGTACGACATCAAAGCCACGCTCTCCGGAACATCGAAGTTGATGTATCTCCTTCCCATTCGGTTGCGAAGCAGATAGTAGGCCATCCCCCCAAATCCACCGCCGATCTCTGCAACTGTTGCCTCGTCGGAATCGAGCAGATCTTCTATTCGCATCGCGCAATAATGTTGATACTCGGCGCCCGCCCGTACCAAAGTTCCCTCCACAACTGCTCCAAACGGATTCCCCACCACAGGTCCTTCAAGCTCGCGCAAAGCAAATCTGTTCTTCGTCTCTGCCCTCCAGTAATCAATCCGGAACAGAGCATCGGTCAGGTAAAACTGCTGATACGCCTCCCGAATCCCAGTGCCGAAGTACTCCTTCGCCATACTCTGCAGCACAATCAAACCCGCCGAGCAGGGATCACGGTAAAAGCTTCCATACATCCTTTGCAGAGCATCAAAATCGTGCCTATGCAGCGCCTGCATCACCAGCCGCAGACTTCCGTGCCTCTGCAGTTCCCACCACGTTGTCGCCCGGTAGGCCTTCGGCCCAGCCTACTCCCTCTCGTTGGCTTTAACATAGGCCGTGCATATTCTCTCAAGCAGCGCCTCATCCGCGCCCCCTGCATCCACACGGTCTGCGAACCCTTCCACGACGCTTCGCAGATCATACCGAGCATCACTCGCAAAATAACGTCTGCCATGAGTCACAAATCTCTTCCGGTTCAGATGTTCTTCCGTCAGAGCTCTCGCCGTCTTCACCGTCTGCAACGGGTGACGCAGATGTTCGAGTCGCAACTTCATAGGGCCATATCGACCTGCTCCGAAAAATTACTCACCAAAGAGGGGACGGTTCTCCGCTGAAGATCCACTCTCCAACCTACTCTGCGAACAATATGGCTATGTCTCAGAATTGTCGGGAGATTGTAATCGCGCCGCAAAATCTCGCGGTTCCTTTGCGTTGAGCTATCCCTGACGCATCATCAGGAAGATGATCGCGGCTTACGGTACCACTTCCGTTGCAGCGGCGAAGCTGAGTTGATGGATCGCCATCCACGTCTGCGAGTACGCATTCAGAGCATCCGAGGTAACGGAGCGCGAATCACGCAGGGCGTCAAGGTAGTCGATCAGTGCCAGGCCTCCGTGCTCATAACTGAACTGTGCGATGCCCAGAACGTCTTTGGCCTCGTCAAGATAGTGGCCGTTGTAGCGGTCAGAGAGCACCTTCGCATTGGCATAGCCGATCCACGCCTGATCCACATCGGCGACGACTTGATTGCGAAGTGCAAGCTCAGTAAAGCGGCTGGCCTGTGCGACATATTTGCTGGTCTCCTTGTTACCCTGGTTGCGGTCAAAGAGACGCAGTGGAACGGTGAGGCTAAACGCTGCGGAGTTGTCGTTGCCGTTGCGATCGTAGTCGGCTTCGAGGGTCGGGTCGGCAGTGCCGTTCGCGTAGGCGAGCTTCACGTTTGCATCGGCCACAGCTACGCCAAGGTGGGCCGCATGATAGTCAGGCCGCGCAGCCAGGGCCTTCTGTTCCAAACTCTCCATCGTGTCGGCGACAACCGGCGGGACGACATCGCCCACGACATCAAAGTCTTTGCGCGGCTTGTCATAGCCAAGCAGCACCTGGAGCTGCACGCTGGCCTGTTGTGCATTGGTGATCGCGTTCGACTCGTCTGATTCGAACTGGGCCAATTGCAGATCAAGCCGCTCGAAGTCCAGCTTCGCAAGATCCCCTGCTTTCAGGCGTTCACGGCCGATATCGAGCTCGTGCTTGAAGTCGCTCAGGTTATCGTCGGCAAGCTTCTGCGCCGCCTTCGCGATAACAAAACTGGTAAAGGCCTGGCGCACCGAGAGGATGGTCTGCTGTTCCTGCGCATGGTATTGAGCGTCAGTCTGCGCCGTAGTGGAGCGCGCGCTATCGAGACGCCAGCGACGCTTGTCGCCGCGCTCAAACAGCCGGGAGACCCCGCGCTGTAATAGTACGGATTGTCAGACTGCGCACCGAGCGTGACATTCGAACCCGTGAGGACGAGATTCGGGTTTTGCCGGACACCTGCCTGTATCTCCTGCGCCTTGACGGAAAGCAAGTTCTGCTGTGCCGAGAGGAGCACCGGATTCTTCGCTCGCGCCAGATCGACAGCCTGCTGCATCGTGATCGGCACATACGCCGGCGTTGACGGCTGACTTTGACCATACGCAGTAGAGATCAACAGGAGAGAGACCGCAGCCAGGATGATTCGATGTCGATTTTTTGGCATACAACCCCCTGTCGTTTCCATGGAAATGCTTGAATACCGGCCTGCGCGTACGAACAACATTAGTTCTCAAACTCCGTTTCAGGCGTTGGAAGGACATCGCTGGGCGCTGCGATCCAGACGTATAGGGTAGGCAGAAGAAAGACGCTGATGACAAGCGCAGCGATAAGGCCACCGACAATGACCATGGCGAACGGCCGCTGCGAGTCTGACCCGATGCCGTGCGAGGTTGCCGCAGGAAGAAGACCAAGCGTGGCGACCAGCATCGTCATCATGATGGGACGCAGACGAAGAACGGCTCCTTCGATAGCGGACTCCTCGATCGAGTGACCCCGGGCGCGCATCTGGTTGATGTACTCCAGCATGATGACACCGGTCTGCACCGAGACACCGAACAGCGCAAGAAAGCCGACGCCTGAAGAGACGCTGAAGTGCGTGCCTGTCGCCAGCAGTGCGATCAATCCGCCAACCGGGGCCATCGAAACATTGATGAGGATAAGGCCGGCCCACTTGCCGGAGTGGAACATGGAGTAAAGGATGACGAAGATAATAAGTATGGTGATAGGTAGCACCAGCAAAAGCCGCCGTGAAGATCGCTTTTGGCTCTCATACTCACCCGCCCAGTCGATCTTGTAGCCAGCAGGCAGTTGTACTTGTTCGTTCACTTTACGGATCGCCTCTTCCACCGTACTTCCCAGGTCGCGGTCGCGAACGCTGTACTTGATCGCAACATAGCGCTGACCACCTTCGCGATAAACCTCTTCCGCACCATCTTCTGTTTTGATAGTGGTGAGTTGGGCGAGAGAGACGCGCTCGCCGCTAGGGCTTAAGAGACGGATATTGTCGATGGCTTCCTGCGTACTGCGGTACTGCGGAAGGTAGCGGATGACAAGGTCGTAACGAGCCTCGCCCTGCAAAACCTGTGTGACGGCGTTGCCTCCGACGGCAGTCTGGATAGCGTCCTGCACGTCGGCGACGTTGATCCCGTAGCGGGCAGCGGCCGTACGGTTGACGGTGTAGTCGAGATTGGGCTGGCCGATGACTCGGAAGAGGCCCAGATCCTGCACACCTTTGACCTTGCTCATGATCGAGACGATCTGATTGCCCTTGGCTTCCAGCGTCCTTAAATCGTCGCCGTAGATCTTGACCGCGAGCTCGCCTTTAACACCGCTCACCGCCTCTTCCACGTTGTCGGATATGGGCTGAGAGAAGTTCCAGATGACGCCGGGAATATTCTCCAGCTCGCGGTCCATAGCGCCGATGAGCTCGTCCTTGTTTTGCTTGAAGGCATGCCTCCACTCGGACTTTGGTTTCAGGTCGACGAAGTATTCCGTGTTGAAGAAACCGGTGACATCGGTGCCATCGTCGGGACGGCCGGTTTGACTGACGACCTTGGTGACCTCGGGAAAGGAATTGAGCAGTATACGCGCCTGGTTCATGATGCGCAGGCTCTCGGTGGGGCCGGTGCTGGGAGCGAGCGTGCCGCGAACCCAGATTGCGCCTTCATCAAGGTGCGGCAAAAACTCTGAGCCGATCGCACCACTCAGACCAAGGAACAGCGTAAGCAGCAACGCACCGGCTGCACAGCCGAGCGTGACCCAGCGATGCTCGATCGCCCAGCGTGCGGCGTGGCGATAGCGGTCAGTAAGCCACTCCATCACAGGGTTTCGCCACTCCGAGGCACCCTTGGGGAAGAACAGACTGGAGAGCACCGGAGCGATGATGATGGAAAAAATCAGAGCGCCCAGCAGCGCAAAGGCTACAGTCCAGGCCATGGGACGGAAGAGACGGCCTTCAACCGCCTGCAAAGTGAAGATAGGCAGGTACGCCGTGATGATAATTCCGATGGCGTAGAAAACGGGACGCTGCACCTCGTGCGCAGCCTCGCGAATCTGCTCTGCGGCGGTGACTCCCTCCTTCCGTTGGTTGCTGAGGTGGCGAACGATGTTCTCCACCATAACGACAGCTCCGTCGACGACCATGCCGAAGTCGAGTGCCCCAAGCGAGAGCAGGTTTGCAGGAATATGGCGCAGGTCGAGACAGATCGAGGCGAACAGCAGCGAGAACGGGATGGTGAGCGAGACGATAAGCGCGCCGCGAACATTTCCGAGAAACAGAAAAAGGATGATGACAACGAGGATGATGCCTTCGGTAAGGTTGTGCAGAACCGTGTGCGTGGTGTAGTGCAGCAGGTCGCTGCGATCGAGGAAAGGGACGATCTTCACGCCAGGTGGAAGGACCCGATTATTGAGCTCGGCGACCTTCTTGTGGATGCCGTCGAGGGCAAACTGAGTGTCGTCGCCCTTTTGCAGCAGGACGATACCCTCGACAGCATCGTCGTTGTCGATGAGTTTGCCGTCTTCCTTCTGGATGATGGGCTTGCCCTCTTTGTCCACCTGCTCAACGCAGGGGTCGGGGCGCGCTGTGGGATCGGATTCCGTGATCGGAGTGGCTCCGAAGCGGCAGGTCTTGCCGATCTGGCCAAGGCGGATCTTCGGACCCTGGACGACGGTCGCGATATCTTTGACCCTGAGAGAAGTGCCCGTCTGAGTCTTCAGAACTGTATTCGCGATGTCGTCTACATTGCGGTAGAGACCAACCTCGCGAACATTCACCTGCTGCTGGCCTTGCTCGATGAAGCTTCCGCCGGCGTTGGTGTTGTTGTTTGCGATCTGCTGCTCCACCTGCCCGATGCTCAGGCCGTAGGAGACGAGCTTGTCTGGGTCTATGCGTATCTGGTACTCGCGAGTGATGCCGCCGAAGCTCGAGACATCCACTACGCCCGGGACGGATTTGAATTGCTTCTCGAGCGTCCAATCCTCTAAAGACTTGAGCTCCATACTGTCGTAGAGCGGGTTGGTGCTGCGCAGCGTGTACCAGTAGATCTGGCCCACAGGGCTCCAGTCGGTGCCGATCTGCGGTTGCAGACCGGTGGGAAGCGTGACCTGGCCAAGGCGTTCGAGGACCTTCTCGCGGTTCCAGTCGTTCTCGGATTCGTCGTCGAAGATCATGGTGAGACTGGAAAGGCCGGCCAGCGACGTTGACCGCAGATGGGTCATATGAGGAATTCCGGCCATCTGAATCTCGATCGGAATCGTGACCTGCTGCTCGACCTCTTCGGCGGCACGGCCCGGCCATTGCGTGATGACCTGGACGTAGTTGTTCGCAACGTCGGGATAAGCCTCGACGGGAAGATTATGGAAGGAGACGATACCCCAGCCAAAGAGCATGATCGAAAGACCAACGACCAGCCACCGGTTATTCAGCGCAAAATCGACGAGCCCACGAATCATTACTGGTCCGCCGTATTCTGCAGAGCCAGCACATTCGAGACGACCTGCTGGCCCACGTCGATGCCGGAGAGAATCTCCTGCATATTGTTCGGCAGACTGTCCCCGCTGCGAACCGCAACGCGGCGAAACTTGCTATCGCCTGCAGGAACGTAAACCCAATCGCGATCATGCAGGTGCAACACCGCACTTGCAGGAATCTGCGCATGGGTCTGAAGAGTTTTCCCATGAATCGTTGCCGTCGCAAACATGCCGACACGCATCATGGTGTTCGGATTGTCGACCTGGATACGAACCTTCGCGGTGCGTATCTGGGGATCGAGAACCGCCCCGATGTCGCTGATGACGCCGGTCAACACGCGGTCAGGATAAGCAGTGAGGCGAATGTCCGCCTTCTGGCCAAGATGCACCGTGGGCAGATCGTTCTCGTAGACATCGCAGATAATCCAGACATGAGACAGATCGGCGATCGTGAATGCGTTGGCCGAACCCGAGTAGGTCACGCCTGCAGCGCCGGCGGCAGTTACATTCTGCGCGATGATGTAGCCCGCAGCCGGAGCATAGACCTTCACGGTCGCAGCAGGATGGTTCTTGTCGACGCCTAAAACTCGCAGTTGCTCCTCGGACGCGACAAAATCTGCCATGGCATCATCTTCGGCATTCTGCGCGATCTCGACCTGGCTGTTTGGAATAGCGCCTTTGTCATTCAGAAGTTTGGCGCGGTCCAGCTGCACCTTCGCAAGACGTTCATTGTTGACTGCCTTCAAATACGCACCAAAGGCGCCGGACACATCGGTGCTCTGCACATCCATCAGCAGCTGGCCTTTTTTAACATAGTCCCCGATGCGGGCATAGACATCGACGACACGGCCGGAGGCTATAGAGATAACAGGAATGGTGCGAGAGATGTCCGGATTTACCGTGCCTGTCACCTGGATCGTCGAAGTAGCTGCGTAACTGGTAGCTGCGGTAAGCGGGAACCGATCGGCGTGGTCCACCTGCACCAGGTTCACGTCGGTGTCAGCCTGCACGGCCGCCGCAGGAGGGGCTTCGCTCTTTGGATCGGACGGTTTGCTGTCGCAGCCGGCCAACAGGCAAGCGCCGAAACAAAACAGGATCGTAGTCTTGCGCGTGAAACTCATTGAACTTATCACGTAAATTCGTTATCCCTTATGGAGCCAGGCCCGAACTGCTTTCTTGGAGGTTGTCCGACACATGCAGACTAGAGTGACGGGTCCAACCGTCACGCCATAGAAGGCCATTTTGAGAGACAGTCCATCTCTATTCATGACGCAATCGTCATATCTCAAGTGTACTGTTTGACCATCAATAATCACGTCTATTTTCGACTACGCCGATGCCAGATGGTTAGCCATTGGCCCAGAACCCCTATATACAGTTAAAGTTGCATAAATTGATCATAAAGATCTCTCCCCAAAAGCTATCCTTGCCCCGGTCACTACGCTCGATTCATACTAGATGGGAGCACAAGGGGGAAGTGATGCTCAATCTGCCCGACAATGGAATCATTCACCTCAGCAGCCCTCGCTCCGTATCGGAGACGCTGGCGCGGCTCGAGACGATCGTTCAGGCAAAAGGGCTGACGATTCTCGCACGGATCGACCACAGCGGCGATGCCGCCAAAGCAGGCTTGAAGATGCAACCCACCCAGCTTCTCATCTTCGGCAACCCGAAGTCCGGTACGCCTCTGATGATCGCCTCTCCGAGCATTGCCATCGACCTGCCCCTCAAGGCGCTTGTCTGGCAGGATGAGAACGAGAATGTCTGGCTCTCGTACAACAGCCCGAGCTACCTGAAAGAGCGACACGCAATTCCAGACAATCTGCTGCAGAATATCGCCGGCATCGGCCCCATCTGCGCGGAGGCTGTCAGCTAACAAAAAATACTCCTGCACTATCCAGTGCCGAAATTCGCCTGAAACGATTCGCACCGCCTGTTCACTATCCAAAGTACGGCTCTAAATACAGTGAAAAGGATGCGTCGAATGCTTATGGAACCCGCTACCGCTTCTACGGCAAGGTATAGCAACGGCAATATCAAAAAGAGAAGCCCCATTGGGAGCTGGGAGGTCCATTCCTGTGGAGATGGTGACTTTCCCGGTATGGCTGTCATCAGTGCAATTACTACGCTGCAGATAGGCGCCACTCTCGCGCCTCTTCCAGCAGACAAGATCGCGATGAACCAGGCGGTGGAGTACCTGACGAAGGCGCTCGCGCCCCAGCTTAAATCTTTCCGGCACGCACTCGTCGCAGAATGATCGGCCAACACTCCGTTGAAAAATAAGTGAAACGGTTGCTGTCCGGCCCACACTATCCCTTTGTAGCGAATGCTGTAATGCAGAGCCGTATGAGCAGCAGATCCGCTGGCCTGAACGGGAGTCAGGCCAGTGAATCGTTACTTCTTTGCTTACCCGACCTCGGCCGCAGATTGGCAGACGGTGGGCTGAGGTATTTCTGTCTGGTTCTCGCTCTATAGGCCCGGCGTCCTGAAGCGTCGGGTCTCTCCTATTTGACGCGTTCTGCAGGCCGACGCGAAGCATCTGCCTAAGCCCCTGAGTAGAGCTGAAACGAAGCCCAGTACAGCGGCTTGCGAAACACTCCGTCCGAGTGAATCATCGCCAGCTTTGCCGATCTCAGTGCAGCGTCCGGTTGGCTGTCTTTCGCAAGCTCGCTGTAAAAATGATCCATCAACAAGGGCGTAGAGATATCGCTGACATCCCACATGGCGCCGATCACATGATGCGAGCCCGCACGAAGAAATGCCCACGCCAATCCAACCAGCCCCTCGCCGGAGTAATTCCTCACACCAGCGCCAGTACAGGCCGACACCGTAACCAGATCAGCATGCAGATTCTGTTTGAGTATGTCGCGAGCGTAGAGCTTGTAGACCGTCGCATCGTCGTGGCTTCTCGAAAGCACCACCGCTGAATCCAGCGGGCTGGTCATGTTTGCTGTGCCATGAGCGACAAAGTGTATGTAGGAAAACTGCCCTGCCCCGCTGCGCTGGTACGCCTCCGGAGACGCCTCCGCCCCCGTAAGGACCGTGCGATGGTCGGCAGAAAAGTGTCGTGCGACGCCAGTAATCTCGGTAGAGGCATTGGGAAGCTCTGCATACTCATCTTTTTGGTAGATAGGATCGCCCATAAGGAGAATGCGCTTGTCCGAAAACCGCGACTCGCGAACCGTCTTCACCGAAAGAAGCTGCAGCGACTTCGCGTTGGTGATGGTGACATCCTCGATCCAGTAGTGTGAATCCTCTCCCGGCGTCTGCAACGTCTCGAAGTTAAGCCCACTGAGAGCATCGTCCCCAACGATAAAGACCTTGCTTCCTTTTTTGATTAAACTTTGTGCCGGTGCGACAAGCTCGTTATAAAGACTTCGTCCAGGAGAAGTAGACGGCGAAAGCAGATCCTTCGAAGCGAGGATCATCTTTGTGTGTAGCTGCAGCAGCGGAAGGATAGCTTCGCTCCCGGCGATTTGATAGAACTGCTGGCGTGTCGGAGTGACGACCCAGAGATACGAAACCTTCGGCCGCAAAGAGTAGACAAGAATCGTAGCCTGCAGGCGAGCGGCAATCGACTTCGCCCTTAAATTCTGCGATGCCTGTCTTTTTTGCGCCGGCCGCGAAAGGTGAAGTCCGTCTTCGAGAGAAGAGGCGCGGCTCTCGTCGAGAACGTTCAACGCTTCATCTGCCCTGTGTGCATCGATGAGGTGTTTCATGTAGCCGTCGTAGAGCTCGGCCCCATTCGCAAGGAAGGGCAACGTTGAATCAACACTGGTGAGAGACGACCTCTGTCGCTGCAGCGCGTCAATGGAGCGCCTGAACCAGCGATCTGCGTCGGCCGCCCGTCCTGCCTCCGAATAAATGCGCGCAAGATCGCTCTCTGCCTCCCACTTTACCGACGGCACATCAGCGTCGCGCTCATCCAGGTGCAGCAGCATCTTCGTTGCATCCTCCCTGTTCCCATTCGCATCCAGCAGCAACGCCTCCAGCAGCATGGGTTCAAGTTGGGCTCGGTTGTTGTTTCGTATCGCAGCCAGGCGTGTGGCTTCGTGGATGTGTACCGCGGCTCCCGTCGGATTGTTCAACTTCAGCAACAGAAAGCCAAGATCCACATGCGCGTCCAACACCTCCTCTTGATCTTGAATCGACTCCGCAAGCTTCAGTGACCGCTCGTAGAAAGCTCCGGCAGCATCCAGGTTCCCGAGCCGAATCTCACTCTGTCCCGCATTATCCAGCCATGTCTCCTGATCAATCGGCACGCCCAGTTCAGCTGCCTGCTTCTCAGCTTCTCTGCAGCTGTCGAGCGATCGCTGAAAATCGCCGGTCGCGTAATAAATCCAGCCAATATTTCCAATGATCTTTTCAAGCACCAGCTTTGCCCCGATAGAACGGGCCATGGCCGATGCGTCGCTAAAATGCACCAGCGCGTCTTCGTAGTGTTGTTCCCGCAGTGCCACCACACCCAGATTCGTCAAAGCGTGTGTTTGAAGAAAACGATCACCACTTTGCCGGCCAGCGACAAGACCAGCCTGGAATGTCCGTTCCGCCTCGTCAAGAGCACCACTGTCGAGATAGATACTTCCGCGAGTGTTATACAGCTCTGCACGCAGAGGCCCCTCCGGACACTCGCGCTCTGCCTCCCGCACAGTTTGTTCCGCTTCATCCAGATGGCCGACCCGATCCTGGGCGATAGCAAGAAAAAGATTTCGCCTCACGCGAGACTCCGTACTCGCATTCGCAGCCAGCGGATCGTGTAAAAGATCCAAAGCCTCGCCGTTCTGGCCTTGATAGATCAGAATCTTTGCAGACTCAATACGAAAAGCAGCCGCCCACTCCGGGCGGCTCGATCCAAAATATCTATACGCTTGCTGCGACTGCTCAAGTGCCTTGACGAGGTCGCCAGCGATCAACTGCTTCTCTATATTCGAATAAACGACATCAGGCCCAGCCTGCGATGGATGCCTGCAACCAACAGAGACCAGCAATACCAGAGACGCAACGGCTGAAGCCCGGTAAGACCTTCGCGCTACGGAATCCCTCTGCCATTTGAGTTGCTCGTTCCGATCGTCAACTCGCCATCGGCGGGACATCCCATCTCGATCCTGATCATAGTCAGGCGAAATGCGCCGTGCTCTACGATCACCTCTCCAAGAAAGACATTGCCAAAACCGGGTACATGCACGGCATGGCCAAAGACGCTTCCGGGTTTTGCTCCCTCCAATTGTTCCACCAGGGAACATAGAACGTACCCTTTCTTTCTGCGTTCTTTTTCAGAGCCTACCCAAGCATATCGATTTGAGACCCAGTCGGGAGCACCCTCTGCTTTCACCATCTTCCGGCTGTTCGCAATCGCTTTATCGAGAAACGTTTTGTCTTCTGTGAATGGTACATCGGGAAACTTGTTTTTTGAGCAGGCAAGCAGATTGGTATTCAGCACCGGATTGATTCTGACCCCGGCAATATGCAGATTCTCAAAGTGTGAGCCGACAAAGGTCACCTTCGGGTGGTATCCCTCGCGTGGGTGCTCCACTGCAATCTTCGAAACAACCCTGTCAGCCTTAACCACCTCAAGAATATTCAAACCCTCGACCACAGACGTGACCATCGTCGTCCAGTTTCCGGTCGCCTTCTTCTCTCCACCAAATATCTTCGAGTAGGCACTCTCGCAGGAAGCGATGTCGTCCAGGTGAAAGCGCCCCACACTCGACGACGCCTGCCCGCCCGCCTGTGGCAGCGAGCATGACCCATGGCTGGGGACAATCGTCTCCACCGGATGCGTGAAGCGACCGCCAAAAGGACTGGCATCTGCGTGGTAGTAAAAGACTCTCTGTTCGCTCGCGTCCATTACCGCTCCCTTTTGTGTATTCATCGTTGAATTCTGACCTGAAACTTATACCTCGCAAGGACATCCAGCGTACCACTTGAACCCGCACCCATGGGTAAACCCTGAATGATAAGAGTATTCAACCCTTCTTTTGTGCGGTCGATCGGCATATGGATCAGCAGCGCATCCCGTGCCTGTTCAGGCGAGATCGTAGTCTGCCACGAAACCGACCCATCCGGCGCGTGGAGCGAGCACAGGTAGCTCGAAAAACCACCCGTCGTCGGAACATCGAGAGAGATCACGAACGATCCATGATCGGGCGCAACGATCTCGGGCACCGAGTCGCCACGAGCCCCCGCATTTGCCAGGACAAGCGGATTCAGCAACGCCGGCGTCTCTGCTCGCGCAACTTCAAGCCTCATCCGAGGCTGAGTGACAAATGTCTGAAAGGAAAGTACAAGCAGGCAAGCAGACAACGCTGGTCCCAGCACCCAGGGACTCGTAAACCACGAGGTCCATCTCGGCGTGCGCTCTACGTTGGGCAAAGTGACCCTACGCGGAGCGTTCAGCTCCGTTCGTGCAGCATCAAGAAAGGTCGCGCCGGCTTTGACATCCGCTGCGCACTCCAGGCATTCGAAGAGATGCTCCTCAAAGCTGTCCAGAGTCGCACCGCTCAGTTCGCCCAACAGATACCGCTCGACCGCCATTTCCTGGAGTGCATCCTGATGATTCATTTCACTAATCCTCGACACCTATATAGTGCAGGGCTGCGGGCAAACGTTTCATCTCGCTCGGCTTCATTTCGTTTGCAGGACTCCTGTCGACCCCATACGCACTCAATGGTACGTTTTGGCGCCTGTTCTTTTGGAATAACCTATGCGAAATGAACCCTTTGCCCGGTGTAGAAGCACTCTGAGGTAGTCCCGATCAACTCCAAGCTCCAGGCACACCTCATCTTTATCGCGCTCCTCCAGAAAAACCGCTCGCAGCAGACTTCGGTCCCGCTCATTCAGGTCATCCAGAATATGCCGAACGAGATTGCGAGTGTCGTCGGAGATCACCTGGCTCAAAGCATTCGGTCGCGTCTCCACAAGCCGTTCTGCGGTTTCATCCTCTAGCGCTTCCACACGATTGGAGCTGCGGTACTGCTCCATCAAAACGTTGTTGCAGATCGAGTTAACTAGTGGGCCAAGCCGTTCCGCATGGCGAAGCCCACCTTCGCTTCGAATCAGCGAAAGTGTGCGCGAGAAGGTCTCCTGTTTCACGTCCTCAATCTGCTCCCGCCGTCGCAACCGCGTCCGCAACTTCAACAAAATCAGCTCACTAAAGTAAGTGATGAAGTGGTGCTCCGTGGGCGTATCGCCTGCACGCAGTTTATTGACATAGGAGGCATCAAATGTCGCGAAATTCACTGAACATCCTCCAGGCCCTGTATGCAAAAAGTTTACATGGCAAACGGGCATAAGACCCGCGCCAAATTTCCAACCAAAGGAAACTAAGCCGTTTAAGTCAGAATCGCCTGACCTGCAAACTTGAATTGCGACGAGTGGCCTAACAAATTTACAAGTCAATGAAACGATCCTGCAACCCAGTGCACTATCCCATTGAAGCCGATCTCAGGGGACAAGGATCATCTGATGCAAGGAAGTCTCATTCCATGTCGGCACGCAGCTGGGTTCTTTCGACACTCAATTGCAGCACGTTCAGGAGGCAGAGTTCCTCTGCGGGAGAGTCATAGTCTCAGGAGCGCACCCTCCAAAGTTGAAGAGGCCGTGGGACCAGACGCATACAAAGTAGCTGTGGTGCTCTTGATCGCAGCAGCCGTTCTCTCGGGCTGCGTCTAGCTCAAAGACGGCCGTATCGCGCAGCCGGTGTAACAACTGATATCCAACTCCATATAGAGGTGAACGTGATGAGCCAATATAAAGGCACAGTCAAATGGTTCAACAACATCAAGGGATACGGCTTTCTTGGGCATGATGGCGGCAATGATGTGTTCGTCCACTTCAGCTCCATTCAAAATGACGGATACAAAAGCCTGAAAGAGGGCGAGGAAGTCGTCTTCGATATCGTTCAGGGCGATAAAGGTCGTCCGCAAGCCGACCACGTCATTCGTCAAAGCAAACTAACGTCTTCGCAAGTCAGCCCTGCTTAGCTCAAAACCGGCCGCTCTCGTTTAACTCGCCTCCCTGGGAGGCTTTGGAGAAATCACATGTCTGCCACCATCATTGCTCTGATCATCCCCTTCGCAGCCGTCGCAATCGCCTTTGTATGGGTTCCGCTCTTGAACTTCATCTGCCCTCCCTGTGTGCGTCCCTTCCAACGGGACGCACTCAAGGCATGGACATCGATGGGTTCCATCCGAGACTAACTACGCCCAGTTCCGCCAATGATGCGCCGAACAAGGGTCGAAATTAGATCTACGGATGCATGGAAAAAGCTGCGCGACGATTCTGTTGCCAGCAAACCTCGTTTTCTTCAGCGCAAACCTGCGCCTCCTTGCCGAAGCTGATGATCTGCAGACGATCGGGATCGACTCCAGCTGCTATAAGAGCATTCCGTGCCGCGTAGGCGCGCTTTTCCCCCAGCGCCAGGTTGTACTCCGAAGATCCACGTTCATCGGCGTAGCCTTCGATGCGAACGTGAATTGAGGGATTAACTTTCAGGTATTGAGCCGCGTGCAGGACGGCGTCTTCGCCATCGGGCCTGATCTCCGAGCTGTCGTAATCGAACAGCGCATCCGGAACATTCGCGTGAAAGATCAGATCCTGTTTCGCCTCTTCTGCCTTCGCTTGCTCTGCCGCCTGATGTGGATCAACCACAATCGCGACGGCCTCGGGAGCGGGTATAGGCTTCGCGTTGATGTGAAAGGCCGTATGACAATCCGCTGTAGTCGACGGGCTTGACGCAAGAGCTACCTTCCCGGTGATCTGATACGTTCCCGCAGCCATGCCCGACGTGTTGATAATCACTCGACGGCCAATACCTTCAACATTTCCTCCAGTCGAAGACCAGGAGTAAGCCACTTGAAGATGGTCGGGCTCGGTTGCCGTATGACCGACAATCTCCACAATCTGGCCCTCATCGAGGTTTGGTACGGTCGTATTGCAGCTGAATTCGATCTCGGGTGGCCGGTTCACTATCGCCGGGGCAGCCGCTACAAACGAAGAGCCCGACTCTCGCTCTCCAAACTTCATCACCACGCCAACGCCAATCACGAGGTGGTTCTGCGCGTTGTTTTCTCCGTTTGGCAGCGCCGTTCGAAGAAACTCAGCATCCATCGCGCGGATCGCGAATCGGTCTGACAAATTCATATCAAGACCACCGCCGGCGGAGTATGCCCAGCTTGAAGCACTCGAGCTGTATGAGGTAGCCGTCGGAAAGTAGGAGTCACTCCCATGCGCACCACCAAGAAGAACCTGCCCGAATGGAACCCATCGATTCTTATGGAACGTAACTTTGGGTCCAGCCATAAAAGTGAAAAGAGTCAGGTCCTGACCTAGAAGGCTGATGTCGTTTGCGTGACCACCAGTGACCTTCCCCTCAGCACTCAGCCAATTATTGATGCGAAAACCTGCGGCAGCATACCCTCCACTCACGCCGAAGTAGTCGGTCTGCCCTGGAGGCGCATTTGCGTTGATAAAGTTGAACCCGACTGAAGCATCCAGTCGACCGCCAGGTCCTGAGCCGATCGCGATCTGCTGCCCGAAGGCAGTAGAAGCTCCTGCGATAAAAGCAATCACTATCAGATTCGTTCGTCGCATCCTAATCTCCTTCTCGGGCGTAATAGCCCTTGTTCCAATCAAGTGGGCTAATACAGCAACGAGACAGAGGGTGACGTTGTCGTTGGATTGATATTCAGCAACACGAACCGCTCTGGATTGATTGCGTAGACGACAGTCGTAGTTCCGTTGATCGTGTATCGACCCGCGGTGGCATCTGTGAGCGCGTAAGTAGTACTACTGGTTACTCCAAGATCCAGAACATTGAAAGTGCCGATTCCGACATTCATGTCGAGGACGGAGTTAGCATTCCCAGCGCCGTCTGCGGTTATCGTGCCAGAGGTATTAATGCTGGCCAATGAGCTTGCGGGCGCCGTCCCGTCAACGAACGTGCCATCGAACGTCGCCAGGCTGAACGGAGAGCCGGTCTGAGGTTCAAAGACGCCGAGCCCCGCATAACCAGTCTCCAGATAGTAGCCATGGTTCGGCGCGATGAGATAGAACACCCGAGGAGCAGGTGGCTGATCCAGCCCAAGGACACCAAGCAGCGTAGCAAGCACACCGCTTGGGACAGGGTAGTTGAGTACTCCGCGACCTTTGACAGCGCTATTGACCGCGCACGATGCACTACCCGTCGACTGGAAGGTTCCCAACAGATCCTCCACCGTCGATATAGGCAGAAGACCGCCGAGACCTGTAATTTGATTTGCGAGCGCGGTTACACCCCCAACATCGACATTGGTAATATCGCAGGCTCCATCCGTTGCTGTCGCGCGGAAGATCGTCGCCGTCGAAACATTCAGAGTGTCTTGCAGCGTCGAACCAAGTAGGCCTGGATCTGACTGCGCGTTCTCATAGCCAACGAATGCTCCGTTCATCGCCGTGTTGTCGAAGCTGCTCTGTGTCTGCAACTGTGCAGATCCAGCCAGCAGGATGAAGGTGGAGTGTTTATCAGCCGACATCAGGAAAGCGTGGTTTGCATTCACCAGGTAGACTGCGTAGTCCACCGGATAGACGCCCGCAGGTGTGCCTGCGGTAGTCATCGCAAGAGACACCCGGCCATTGCTGTCCGCCGCTCCGTAACTGCCCGTGAGCCCTTCCGTCGCAAAGTTGGCCGTAGCGATATTGGCGTCGCTCGTCCCAGTGCTGATCAACCCCGCTCCGTTCGTCGTTAGCTGCCCAACCGAAGCAGCTGGCCCAGCAATAATTCCCACCGTGCAGGTTGGCAGACACGGCGTATCACCAGACAATCCGAACGCATAGCTTCCATTCAGGCCAGCCGAGAACGAAGTTACATCTTGTGCAAGCAGCGATCCTGAGCCTTTGGTGCCCACAACGCTGTTGTTGTCGAACTCAATCATGTCTCCTGCGGTTGAAATTGTCGAAGGCGGCTGCGGCGCTTTGATTGAGATCGCATAGGTAGAGGTGTTAGCAGTCGTTCCATTAGGATTGAATGTAGTGATCGTCAACATTCCTCGGTTGTCAGCCTCCACCTCGTACGTACCAAGGAAAGTGCTGCTGCTGACTGTCGTCCCGGTAGGATTGGAGCTTTGATGATTGGCGTCGAGTTCTCCCTGGCTCACAACCCCGTTTCCATCGGCAGTAAAGCTGCCTACAGTTGCAGTTTGGAACGCGAAGATGCCGGAGGCGACGTCATCGTATCCCTGGAACAGGAAGGCATACGGGCCAGTCAGTTCGGAATCGTTCGGCGTGCTTGGATACACGACCAGGAGCACAACTGGTAGAGTCGCGGTCTGTGGAATCGGCTCAGTATCAGTAACTGTGACAGTAAAGCTGCTGGCACCAGGAGCACTTGGGAGCCCACTAAGAACGCCAGTGCTGCTAAGGCTTATGCCTGTTGGCGGAGCACCAGCAGTCACGGTATAGGTGTAAGGCGGAAGTCCCCCCGTCGCTAACAACGTCTGAGTGTAGGTTTGATTTAGAACCGGATTCGGCAGGTTCGCCGTCAGGCTAAGGGTAGCCAATGGCAGAACCGTCAGAGTCTCCGGGCCGCTCGTGTTCAGTACAGGACTGCCGGAGTCAGACGCTCGAACAGTCAGGTTTGCCGTTCCGGCGGTCGACGGAGTACCGCTGATCACACACCCGGCGAGAGAGAGTCCCGCAGGCAAAGTTCCAGCGAGGATCGCACAAGAGTAAGGCGGCGTCCCACCTGTCACGCCGATCGTTGCAGTGTACGGCGTTCCAACCGTAGCGTTAGGAAGTGTGGAGAGCGTAAGAGCGAGGCCAGCCGGCGAAATAGTAATACTCTCCGGCCCGGTTGTTGTCGAAACTGGGCTGCTCGAATCCGACGCCTTGATCGTAGCTGTAGACGTTCCAGCTGCTGTGGGCGTTCCGCTCACGACGCAACCAGAGAGAGTAAGCCCGGCCGGAAGCAATCCACCTGTCATCGTGCATGCGTACGGAGCCGTTCCTCCGGTCACACCAATCGTTGCACTATAAGGTGTACCAACTACTCCGCCAGGCAAAGTAGCAAGCGCAAGAGCAATCTGCGACGGTAAGACCGTGATGCTCTCCGGCCCGCTGGTCGTAAGTACAGGGCTGCCAGAGTCAGTCGCTTTGACCGTAACACTGGAGGTTCCGGCAACAGTCGGAGTACCGCTGACGACGCACCCGCTAAGAGAAAGTCCAGCAGGCAGCGTGCCAGCCGTAATTGCACAAGAATAGGGTGAGGTTCCACCAGTAACTCCGATAGTAGCCGTGTAAGGCGTCCCTACCGTCGCGTTTGGCAACGTCGATAAAGTAAGTGATAGCGGAGCGGGAGCGATGGTGATACTCTCCGGACCGCTGGTCGAAAGCACAGGACTGCTGGAGTCAGTCGCCTTAACAGTAAGGCTGGAAGCTCCGGCAACAGTTGGAGTACCGCTGACGACGCATCCGCTGAGAGAGAGTCCAGCAGGCAGTGTGCCAGCAGTCACTGCGCAGGAATAGGGTGAAGTTCCACCTGTAACTCCAATCGTCGCGGTATAAGGAACGCCCACCGTCCCACCAGGCAACGTAGACAAAGTAAGTGAGAGCGGAGCAGGAGACACAGTGATACTCTCCGGCCCGCTGGTCGAAAGCACTGGGCTGCTGGAGTCAGTCGTCTTGACGGTAACGTTCGAAGTTCCAGCAACAGTCGGAGTGCCACTAACAGTGCATCCGCTGAGAGATGAGCCCAGCCGGCAGTGTGCCAGCAGTAACTGCGCAAGAATAGGGAGAGCTTCCACCTGTAACTCCAATCGTCGCGGTATAAGGAACGCCCACCGTCGCCACCAGGCAACGTAGACAAAGTAAGTGAGAGCGGAGCAGGAGACACAGTGATACTCTCCGGCCCGCTGGTCGAAAGCACTGGGCTGCTGGAGTCAGTCGTCTTGACGGTAACGTTCGAAGTTCCAGCAACAGTCGGAGTACCGCTAACAGTGCATCCGCTGAGAGACAGCCCAGCCGGCAGAGTGCCAGCAGTAACTGCGCAAGAATAGGGAGAGCTTCCACCTGCAACTCCAATCGTCGCAGTATAAGGAACGCCCACCGTCCCACCAGGCAACGTAGACAAAGTAAGTGAGAGCGGAGCAGGAGCCACAGTGATACTCTCCGGCCCGCTGGTCGTAAGCACTGGGCTGCTGGAGTCAGTAGCCTTGACGGTAAGATTAGAGGTTCCTGCAACAGTCGGAGTACCACTGACGACGCATCCACTCAAAGAGAGCCCAGTGGGCAATGTGCCAGCCGTAACTGCGCACGAATAAGGAGAGCTTCCACCTGCCACCCCAATCGTCGCAGTATAAGGAACTCCCACCGTCGCACCAGGCAACGTAGATAAAGTAAGCGTGAGCGGAGCAGGAGCAACGGTGATACTCTCTGGTCCGCTGGTCGTAAGTACAGGGCTGCTGGAGTCAGTAGCCTTAACGGTAAGGGTGGAGGTTCCGGCAACAGTCGGAGTACCGCTGACAACGCATCCACTCAGAGACAGCCCAGTCGGCAGAGTGCCCGCCGTAACTGCGCAGGAATACGGAGAAGTCCCGCCTGCAACTCCAATCGTCGCAGTATAAGGAACTCCGACAGTCGCACCAGGTAACGTCGATAAAGTAAGCGTCAGCCCTGCCGGCGAGATCGTAATAACGACCGGCCCTGAGCCAGTCGCGACAGGGTTCCCTGAGCCTGTAGCTGTTACGGTCAGGGTCGAACTTCCGGCCGTCGTAGGAGTACCGCTGACAGTGCATCCCGAAAGTGTCAGCCCGGCAGGCAGCGCGCCCGCTGTGATCGCACAGGTATACGGTTCGGTTCCCCCGGTTACTCCAATAACTCCGCTATAAGGAACTCCGACAGTAGCTGTCGGCGGGTTCGTAAGCGTCAGAACGGCAGTGGCTGCCGGGTTGATCGTGATGCTGAAGGGGGCAGTCGTCATGTTGCCCAAAGCATCTTGTACCTGCGCCGTAAAATTTGATGTTCCTTGAACAGTCGGAGTTCCCGCAATGGCGCCGGTAGCCGAGGCGAGAGTAAGCCCAGCAGGCAGCGCACCCGCTGCGACGCTCCATGTGTATGGTGCCGTTCCTCCCGCAATCGTCAGAGAAGTTAAATAGCTTATGCCAACTGTTCCGGCTGGAGGATTCCCCCCTATAGTCCCTAGCGCATTGGCAGTTGTGCCGATGGTTATCGTTCTAACTGCAGTCACAGTATCCGGAATATCGCTGGAGTCAATAATTTGAGCAGTAAAAGTGGTGGCACCTACAGCTGTAGGTGTCCCGGAGATAACCCCCGTCGTCGAATTAAAACTTAGCCCTGCTGGCAGAGAGCCAGTTACCATGCTGAGTGTTAATGGAGCAGTTCCACCCGCAGCAACTAACGTCGAAGAGTAGCCAACTCCAACAACGCCTGCAGGAGGATTTCCCGAGATCGTTGGGTCTGGGTTGACTGTAATGTTTACAGTGCTTTTGTTCTCTGTCCCAGAGACTTCGGCTGTCAGAACAAGTTGCATCTGTGAAGTTATATTTGCGGGTGCCGTGTAGGTAGCCGAAACTCCGGTAATATTCGAAACTGCTCCGCATGTGTTAGCGGTACATGCACCTCCGCCTAGTATCCAGGTGACCTTGGGTTCTCCGGAGAGGTTTGCATTGACGAGGAACGACTGTCCCGCATCAAGAGTAACCGCTGACTTCGAGAGACTAACAATGCCTCCCCCGGCATACCCGCTGGAACCGCAACCCGTCAAAGAGAAGAGAGCCGCGAAAAATAATAAAAACATGGCCGAAGAAGCAAGCCGCAAACCATGCAACGCCGAACTGCCAAACGCAGCGCCTGCGCCACCTGATTCGTGATAGTTGTGGCGATCCTGGCGTTGCATAGAAATGTCGGACATAAAAAACTCCTCCCGAAGATAAAAAAGAGGCACCAAGCCAAACCGGCGCACTCTTCGACCGGCACGTGACCGCAAAAAGTAAGTCGAAGTTTCAGGCTTCAGATAGGGAGAAAAAGTGCGTCTTGTCTTATCCACTGCGCGCGTATGCGCGAAGACCGCTTCTGCACTACATGGACTGCTTGAGGTAAGCATCTTCACGATGGCAAAGCACGGGGTAACTGGCGTTCGCTGAACTGCAGTTACCAGATTGCGATTTGCTTTGTATCGGCTCCACGTATCAACAAAATATTGAAAGGTACCAGGCATAGGCAGCATCTTTGTCTCCAAGGCTTCGCTAAAGTCGACCAAAGTAACCCAAAAGGTAACCGCAAAATTTTGCAGTTGCCAGATATAGGATTGAGCTGAATGTTTGGATTGGTACGCTTCTAGAAAACTTCGCAGTTTTGATACCACAGGCGATATCCAAGGCGCAGATTTCAATTAAATCGAGCATTAAAATTGGCTTGCCAGCCCGAAAGTCATCTCCCTGTTGCTTACCGAGGAAAGAATTAATTAAGAAAAAAAGAACATTGGTAACAGTTTAGTGTTGCTCTTTTTAGGATTTAGGCTAAGAATTCATAAAACTGCAAATAAGACGTTGCGGTTAGTCTCAGGAGCTTCATGAGCCAAGAGTACAAGCGGCATCAGAGTTTTCCACTCCGCTTAAGTCCTTCGATCCGCCAGCAGGCTAGCGAGCTGGCGCATGCAGAAGGAATTTCACTCAACCACTTTATTAGCCTGGCTGTCGCTGAAAAGGTAAGCAGAATGGAGCAAGCTGCTTTGGATAATGGCGCCGGCCATGAAAATCCTAATAAGCTTCGCTTGAACCCGCGTTTTGATAAACCGGCATAGTCAATCAGCCAAATTGGCAGAATTGCCTAACTGCTGTAAGAGAGTCTGGAATCTGAGGCCTGCAATTTTTATTTACACGCACTATCGATTGAAAGCTTAGGTCTCTATCGATTTAAGTCCCATTCGAATTCTTGTCTTTACAGTTCCCAGAGGACAATCAGTTTCTAAGGCTATCTCTTCGTGCGTTTTACCTTCAAAGAAGGCCATCTCTAACATTCTGCGTTGATGAGGTGGCATCTTCAGAATCAGAGTCTTCGCCTTATCAATAGTCATTTTGGTTTCGGTAAGGGTGACTAAATTGAGCGGTGACTGCGGATTCAGATCTCCTAAGGGTTGTATCCGGCGCCTGGAGCGCAAAATGCCGATACTCTTATTCCGCGTGACAGTAGATAGCCACGCTGTCAGGCTTCCACGCGATGGGTCAAATAGATCTGGTCTTCGCCAAATTCCAAGGAATATCTCCTGCAGAACATCTTCTGCATCAGCTGAGTTTTGCAGGATACGAAGCGAGATTGAATAGACCAACCTTGAGTACCGATCATATAGATCCGACAGCGCACTTTGATCGCCACCTCGCACGCGTTCTAAAAGGTGGCTTTCCTCTGCTAGCAACTTTATAGCTGTGTCTTCTAGTACAAATGTCCGTCCAACGCTCACTGTGTCCACCCGACGCCGTCATCCCGCCGTACACAAATGACAGGCTCTCAAATTTCGATCACATACTACTCTGCGCTTTTGTGACATGCGTGAGCAGGCTTCGTACCTGACAACAAGCAGTAGTGTTTCATCCTTGATTTTTTTTACCATCGTACTTCCGTGTTACTTATTTCTGTTTTTCCAAACAGAAGTTGCTTCCGATATCGGCCTTCCCTTTGCTAAATCAGGAATTGGCCTGATATCACAGGCGATATCAAATCATAGGTAGGATAATTTATCTAAATAAGAAAGCATTTTTTATTTTTAGAAGTAAGTCCATCTATCAAAGAACTTATGAACATAAGTAACTCTTCTTAAAGAGAACTACTCACCACTTCGGCGATAGGAACAGCGTAGCCTTAAGAGCTGCATCAAGTCAAAGCGAGTTGAAGTGTTGCCGCACAGAGCCGCAGAGCTGGATCGGTCGGCCAACTCAAGACAACTATCGATTCGTAGAGAGCTGGGCTGGATCGGTATCGCGACCGGGGATACGGTGGCGCGATCTTCCAGCCTGTGCGTGGTTCAGCCGTGAGGTACGGCATAAAGTCTTCGGAGCACCTCGCCCCAGAACGCGGACAACGAACAAGCGATGATCAATCCGGCCACCCCACGCAAATCAGTATAGCGCTGCGGCGCGCAAAATGCATGGTGCCCGGAGGGGGACTTGAACCCCCACGACCTGATAAGGGTCTGCGGATTTTAAGTCCGCTGTGTCTGCCGATTTCACCATCCGGGCTTTCGCAAGCAGATCCGCTCGTTACCATCACCTCTAACACATTCGAGGTACATCTTCTGTTAACGAACCTTTGCGATGGTTCTTGCGTAATCAGGGCTGAAGTCGGATTCTTGTTCTGGGGTCAGCTGCCATCATGCCTTTCCACGAGATTCTCAAACAAACGCTGTCTGCGCTCTGGGAGACGAAGCTTCGCAGCTTTCTGACGATGTTCGGCATCGTGTGGGGCATCACTTCGGTCATTTTGCTTGTCGGTCTTGGAATTGGCTTCAACATCGATCAGAAGGAGCGCCTCCGCAGCATCGGCACCGATATCGCCATCATCTTTGGCGGCAAGACCGGCGCACAGGCCGGAGGATACGCCGCAGGCCGCGACATCAATCTCACCGTCGACGACGCGATCGCAATCCAGCAACAAGCCTCGCTCGATTAAGACGGTAAGCCCAGAGCTGCGCCGCACAGTATCCGAGGTCAGCCAATGGAACTCCGCAAGCCGCGCGGTCCGTGGAGTCTGGCCGCAATACCAGCGTTTTCGTTCCCTCACCGTCGATCAGGGACGCCTCATGAACGAGCAGGATGAAGCCGACGGAGCGCGTGTCATCATTCTTGGTGCGGAGGCCAATCGGCAACTCTTCCCCGGCGAGGATGTCATAGGCCAACCCTTGATGGTTACCGGCTATCAGTTACACCGTCATCGGTGTGCTCGAAAAGAAGAAACAGAACGGCAGTTACGGAAGCGGCCCCGACAACTCGCAACTCTTCACTACCTATTCCGCGATGGCGCGCGATTTTCCTCCTCCCGAGGCGCCCGGCGTATGCGCGGCTTTGTCAATAACATCGTCGTCGAACCCGTATCGCCAGACCTCCATGAAAAAGCTGTCGACCAGGTCAAACGCATCATCGCCGAGCGCCATCACTACGATCCCGCAGACAAAGAGGCATTGTGGATATGGGACACGCTCGACGGATCGAAGTTTACCGAACGCATCTTCAGTGTGATGACACTTTTCTTTGGAGCCGTCGCTCTCCTGACGCTCGCTCTAGGAGGCATCGGCGTCATGAACATCATGCTGGTCGCCGTCACGGAACGCACGCGAGAGATCGGCGTTCGAAAAGCCCTAGGCGCTACTGCCGTCGACATCAAACGTCAGTTCCTCGTCGAGTCGGCCATCATTACCCTGGTCAGCGGAATCGTCGGCCTCACCTTGGCGTCAGGTTGTGTCTGTTGTTGCAGTTCGCTCCGCTGCCCGACTTCGTCCCGCATCCCGTCATCTCACCCCTTGCCATCGCCGCATCGCTCACCACGTTGACCGCCATCACTTTGTTCGCGGGCATGTACCCCGCACTTCGTGCCTCCAACCTTAGCCCCATGGAATGCCTCCGAGCGGAGTAGCGATGAGCCTGAGCGAGATCATCCGTCAAAGCATCGAGTCGCTCCTGCGCAACCGCCTGCGCTCCACCCTCACTATGCTCGGCATCATCTGGGGACTTGTCACGGTGGTGCTTCTGCTCAGCTACGGCAAAAGCCTTGGCGAAGGCGTGCTCAACGGCTTCCTCGGCATCGGCAATAACGTCATCATGGTCTGGGGCGGACAGACCAGCATGCAGGCCGGCGGCGAACGCTCCGGCAGACGCATTAGGTTTCTCGATGGCGATACCGAGGCCGTCCGCGATGAAGTTCCCTTCCTCAAGGCGGTCAGCTCCGAAACCGACGATGGCTTCAGCTTCAAATACGGCTCCAAGGTCGTCAACATTCAGAGTAAAGCCATCGATCTCCCCTACGGCGGCATGCGCAAGCTAGACGTCGAGCAGGGCCGCTACTTTGAGCCTGACGACTTCACCGACCATCGTCAAGTCGTCATCTTCGGCCCCCATGCCGCAAAAAAACTCTTCAACGGCTATCCTCCCGTCGGCGAATCGGTCGAGATCGAAGGCCACGTCTTTCAGGTCATCGGCGTGCTGAAGAACAAGATTCAGGACTCGCTCCAATAACGGTCCGGACAACGAGAACGCCTTCATCCCGTTCGACATGATGAGGCTGCTGCGCAACCAGCGCGACCCGGACAGCATCGTCTTCCAACCCAGCGCACCAGAGCTTCACCTAAAGCGCTCGAGGCCGTGCGCACCGTGCTGGCCGCGCGCCATCACTTCGATCCCAAAGACGACAAGGCCGTCCCCACCTGGGACACAGTCGCCGACTCGGCCGAGATCATGCAGTTCGGCACAGCCCTCAACATTCTCCTCGGCATCATCGGCGCGATGACTCTCGGCGTCGGAGGCGTCGGCGTCATGAACATCATGCTCGTCTCCGTCACCGAGCGAACGCGGGAGATCGGCCTTCTCAAGGCACTCGGCGCTCGCCGCAAAGACATCTTGAAGCAGTTCCTCCTCGAAAGCCTCACCCTGACCTTCCTCGCCGGCATCGTAGGAATGGTCGTCGCAATCCTCGTCGCGTATCTCATCCCGCCCATGCCGCTCTACTCCGACATCTACAAGACCGCAAACCACGAAGGCGACATCCTCCTCCGCGCCTCACCCACCATCATGCTCGTCTCCTTCGGAATCCTCGCTGTCGTCGGCGTAGTCTCGGGCCTGCTTCCCGCCGTCCGCGCCGCCGGTATGGACCCAGTCGAAGCTCTCCGCCACGAGTAACCCGGCATCAAAATGGCAGTTGTCGAATGTCTGGCTCAACCCACGCACGCCGCGCTGCAACAGCGAACAATACTCCAACAACCAGTCCGGTTCGCCAAAACCCGACTGCATCAGCGCATCACAGTCAACGCAGTCACCGAAACAGGTCTCCCACCGGCCTCCCGGCTTCGTCCCTTCAGCTCGCCAAACGATAGCGAATCGTCTGGTCCTCCAGAAAATACTCCGCCGAGCACTCCGACGATCCGCAGATCATCGCCTCCAGCCCCGCGCACTGTTGCCGTGTAATCAGTCCCAGCGACCCGCACGAAGGACAGGCAAGCACAGCCCAGTAAGGATTCTCCGCCTTGCCCAGCTCACCCGCCTGCTCCAGTAGAAACAACGTACCCGGCTGCATCTGCTCCGGGATCCACACTTCCAGAAGGTTCAACTCCGCTACCATGCTTGCCTCTTCATCCCAACGGTTGTCTTCGTTCGTTGACTCACGTTCTTGCGCCGATCACTCGCCTAAAGGCTGCGGAAAAGAGACCTCCACAAATGGTTTCGTACTACTGGATCCACGGTGCACTATTCTGGTGCAAAGAATAACGGATATTCCGCCCCTGTCAATCCCGCATTTTCACAAAAATGATGCTCCGTTGGTTCCTCTTACAGCGGCCCATACAACGCACGATAAATCTCCCGGTTACGCAGGATAGCCTGCACATACTCCCGCGTCTCGGTATACGGAATCGACTCGACATACTCAGCAATATCCTTGTAGTCGCCAGCCGCCATCCACTGCCGCACCGGAACATCGCCCGCGTTATACGCCGCCAGCGCATACTCCTGTTGTCCGCCAAACCTGTCCAGCACCAGTCGCAGATTCTTTGTGCCCAACTCCAGGTTGATCGTTGGATTCAGCAACTCGTTCGCGGTAAATCCCTTCATCCCATCCTTCTTCGCCATCGACTTGCCCACCGACGGCAGCAGCTGCATCAACCCATAGGCATTCGCATGGCTCACCACACCCGCGTTGAACTCCGACTCCTGCCGAATCAGCGACGCCACCAGATACGGATCAAGCCCATTCTTCTCGGAGTCCGCCACCAGATCGCTCCAGTACGGCTGCGGAAACAGCACCTTCCAATACACCGTCGGAACCTGGTCCAACGGCAGGAGCAAAGAACGAGATTCCACTGTGCTTCATCGCCTGCAGTGCCCGCGTCGTCTCGCCATACGAGGTAAAGATCTCCGCCTGCGCCAGCGCTCCCCACTCATTCGAAGTAGGACTCGCCTGAATCTCCGGCCCGATATATTCGTTCAGCGACGCATTCGCCAGCAGTCTTGCTTTGATCAGGTGCGGCTCATTCTCCGGCAGCTCATCCGGTCAAAAACGGAACGACTGGCTGCGGCACCGAACTCAACACCGCGGCAGGTGCAACCGTCGCCGTCTGCCCCTTCAACACATTCAGCCGCTGCCTCGCCAGCCCGCATAGTAGAAGTTGATATAGGACGCAGTCAGCGCGCGATAGTAGTTCGCCGCCTGCGCAAAGTTGTGGTCCTGCTCTTCGTAGATCCGCCCGCGCCAGTACAGCGCGCTCGGCACCTCAATCCCCGCCGAATACCCTTGAATCTGCTCATCCATCAGCCGCGCGGCCTCGGCATAGTTATGCAGCCGATAGTTCATCCACGCCGTCCGCCAGTGCGCCGAAGCCGCATACGTGCTGTTCGGAAACATCTTCACCAGCAGCGAGTAGTGATACGTCGCCTGCTTCGCATCATGCTTCAGCAGGTACATATTGCCGCCAGAGTACAACGCCTCCTCCAGCCATCGGCTCGCCGGAAACCGCTGCACCATCTGTGCAATCAGCTCGTCATGCTTTGTCTCATCATGTTCATTGCGCGAGATCTCAGCCAGCAGATAGAGCTTCAACGCAGCGCTGTCGTCGGTCGTATTCGGCAGCCTCTCCACATCTCTGCCGGCTCATCCGCTTCAACTTCATATCGCACGCCGCCGCATAGATCAGCAGCGCATCATGATCCGCCGCGCTCAATCCCGAGCCGTCGTGTTCGATCGAGTGATACTCCTCACCCGCCTCCACATATCGTTTCGCGTTGAACAGTTGGTCCGCATGTACCTTACGTTCCGCCGCAGTCAGCGGCATATTCATCGCCTGCATCTGCGTCCGCGCCTGCGCCGCCTCCACACTCAACGGAAGATTGACATACAGACTCCGATAAGATCGCCGCCGCGTGCGTCGTATCGCCCGACATCTGGTAGGCTCGCCCCAGCGCATAGCGAAAGTCCACATGCGACGCCTGCGCCGAGTCCGCCAGCGGCACCAATACCCTCAGAGCGCCCTGCGGATCGTTCTGCTGCAGGTAAGCATTCGCCAGCAGAACCGGCGCGTTCGCCTTGAAGATGCTCTCCGGATGCTTCTCAGCGAAACGATCAAGCAGCGCATAGGCGTCCGTACCACGTCCCGCCTGAATCGCCGCCTGCGCCCCCAGGTAGTCCGCATAGTCATCGAGCGCTGTCCCGCTCATATTGGCCCGCCGAAAGCTCTCGACCGCATCGGCATACCGATGGTCCAGCATATAAGCGTGACCAATCGCCAGATACGCCGCCGCAGCGCCCTCCCCCGGATGCTGCCCGCGCATAGCTCTCAACCCCGCTATACGCCGCCGCCGAGCGTGTCGCCGCCAACTGCTGCGCCATCGGACGCAACTGCTCCGATGCCTTGAACGCGCTGGTCAGCCGGATCGTCTGTGCCGTCGGCTTCCGCGAGGCAGTGGAGGGTCGATGAGCTTTACTAGCAGCAGTTTTGCTCTTCGCCGTCTTGCTGGGCGGAGCCGTCTTGCCGGAGGCCGCCGTCTTGCTGCTCGTCTTTCCCGTTGCCGCCGCCTTAGGTTTGGCCGCCGGCTTCTTTGCCTGTTCTGGTGCTGTCGTCGAACCCGGCACCTGGCCCCAGACCCCACCTCCAGCAAACGGAACGGTCACAGCCAGAAAAGTGGCAACCGCCACCCCACTGCGCAAACCACTCCACAGACGCGTCACGACTTCCTCGTTTTTGCTACCCACACATCCACTCTAAGCTGCCTTTTGCCTGCCCCGTAACCTGCATTCCACTGAGAACCATCGCAGATACGTTCAAAGCTCTGGCCGGTTGGCAGTTTTTACCCAGTTTCTTCTCTCGTACCATCGTTTCTTCCTCCCATCTTTGCTCTCTACCCCAACGGCATTTACACTGTATTGGACTTCGTCCTTACTCTCGGGCGGAAGGATATTTTTCAGCGTACGTTTTCGCACCTTTTTGCTCATGCCAGCCATCCAATCGCCAGTAACGGAAGAGATTCACCCTGACGTAGCGCTCGTAGCTCGCGCAAAGGCAGGGGATACGGCTGCATTTGAGCAGCTCGTCCGGCAGTACGAACGCCAGATCTTCCGGGTAGCGCAGCATATCACTCAAAACCGTGAAGACGCCGAAGACATCACGCAGGATGCATTCCTCAAGGCTTACGAGAAGCTGGAGCAGTTCCAGGGAAACTCCAAGTTCTCTACCTGGCTCGTCCGCATCGCAGTTAACGAGAGTCTCATGCGCCTCCGCAAACGCAAGACCAGCAAGACCGTCTCGATGGACGAGGATGTCCAGACCGAAGAAGGCTCCATCCCTCGCGACTTTGCCGAGTGGCGCCCGAACCCCGAGCAACAGTACAACCAGGCCGAACTCGCCGACATCCTTCGCAAGACCATCCAGGGACTTCCTCCCGGATTCCGCAGTGTCTTCACCCTGCGCGACGTTGAAAATCTCTCGACCGAAGAGACAGCGGAGGCACTTGGCTTGAGCGTCCCCGCCGTCAAATCCAGATTGCTGCGCGCACGCCTTCAACTGCGCGAGAGACTCAGCCGGTACTTCCGGCAGAAGCAGGAGGGCCAGCCTGCATGAACTGCACAGACCTGTTAAGCCACCTATCCGACTACTTCGACGAGCAGCTCAGCGCCCAACTCCGCGCCGAGATTCAGGAACACACCGCCGGCTGCCAGCACTGCCGCGTCGTCCTCAACACCACCCACCAGACCATCGAAGTCTACAAGGGCAACGAGATCTACGAGGTCTCCACAGAGTTACGCGAGCGCCTCCACACCGCCATCATGGCAAAGTGCCTCGCCATAAAAAAATAACTCCGTAACACGTCCAAAAGCCCGCGAACCACTCCCATCCGTCTTCCTCTCTACTCTTATCCGTTTTTATCGCTTTTGATCACCGTTACGCCGTTGGCAACGGAGCGGACGAAATCCGCAACCAGCCCTAAACCAGCATCAGATCCGCCCCGCCTCCCGCAGCGCCCCAATCTCCTCCTCCGTAAACACCCTCGACCGGATCAAAAACCGCACACCCTCGCCATTCTCCAGCGAAAACATCCCACCACGCCCCGGCACCACATCCAGAATCAGCTGAGTGTGCTTCCAATACTCAAACTGGCTCCTGCTCATATAAAACGGCGTCTCACCCAGCGTCGCCATCAGCACATCGTTATCCCCCACCAGGAACTCCCCCCGCGGATAACACATGGGGGAGCTGCCGTCGCAGCAGCCTCCCGACTGATGAAACATCAGCTCCCCATGCTTCTTCTCAAGTCTGCTCATCAACTCCTCAGCAGCAGGTGTCGACAGCACTTGTTCCGGCACAACAACCATCTCACCCTCGTTCCCGAAAGTCGATCCTAGAAGAATCCCAGCGCACTCGGGCTATAGCTCACCAGTTGATTCTTTGTCTGCTGATAGTGATCCAGCATCATCTTGTGGTTCTCTCGCCCAACGCCCGACTGCTTATACCCGCCAAACGCCGCATGCGCCGGATACAGGTGATAGCAGTTCGTCCAGACCCTGCCAGCCTGAATCGCCCGTCCAAAGTGATACGCCCGATTCAAATCCCGCGTCCACAATCCAGCGCCCAACCCATACAGCGTGTCATTGGCCAACTCCAACGCCTCCTCTTCATCATGGAACGTCGTCACCGAAACCACCGGCCCGAAGATCTCTTCCTGAAAGATGCGCATCTTGTTCTTCCCTTTGAACACCGTCGGCTCAATGTAGAAGCCCTCAGCCAGTTCACCAGGCTGCATCGACCGCTTCCCTCCAGCCAGCACCTCCGCGCCCTCCTGCCTGCCGATGTCCAGGTACGAAAGAATCTTCTCCATCTGCTCGCTCGACGCCTGCGCTCCAATCATCGTCGTCTTATCCAGCGGATTGCCTTGCTTTATCGCCTTCACGCGCTTCAGGGCACGTTCCATGAACTCGTCATAGAGCGTGTCCTGAATCAGTGCGCGCGACGGGCAAGTACATACCTCGCCCTGATTCAAGGCAAACATCGTAAAGCCTTCCAGAGCCTTATCGAAAAAAGCATCATCGGCACTGGCAACATCCTTGAAAAAAATATTCGGCGACTTGCCACCCAGCTCGAGCGTCACCGGAATCAGATTCTGCGACGCATACTGCATAATCAACCGCCCCGTCGTCGTCTCGCCTGTAAACGCAACCTTGTTCACCCGCGCACTCGAAGCCAGTGGCTTACCCGCCTCCAGCCCAAACCCGTTCACGATGTTCACCACACCCGGCGGCAGAATATCCTGAATCAACTCCATCAGCACAAGAATCGACATCGGCGTCTGCTCAGCCGGCTTCAACACCACGCAGTTCCCCGCCGCCAACGCCGGCGCCAGCTTCCACGTCGCCATCAAAATCGGAAAGTTCCACGGAATAATCAGTCCGATCACGCCCAGCGGTTCATGGTAGTGATACGCAATCGTATTCGCGTCAATCTCAGAGATCGATCCCTCCTGCGCGCGAATCACACCAGCAAAATATCGAAAGTGGTCGACCGCCAGCGGCATATCCGCCGCCATCGTCTCGCGAATCGGCTTCCCGTTGTCCCACGTCTCCACCGTCGCCAGCATCTCCAGATTGTCTTCGATGCGCTGCGCAATCTTCTCGAGCATCCGCCCTCGTTCACTCGTCGAAGTCTTCCCCCACATCTTCTTCGCCGCATGCGCTGCATCGAGCGCCCTGTCGACATCGGCTGCGTTCGACCGCGCAATCTCGCACAGCACCTGTCCCGTCACCGGTGTCACATTCTCAAAGTACTGTCCCGAGAGCGGCGCCACCCACTCGCCACCAATATAGTTGTCATATCGCTTCTTCAGGTTGACCGGAAATCCATAGCTTCCTGGTTGAATCGCGCTCATCGTCGCCATAATCGCTCCTTCTCAATCGACACCGTACCAGCGGTCAAAATTGTAGTCCTCCACCATGAAATCTGTCACAACACCGCATGCAGCGGGCCCTCCCCTCACACCAACACGGCACTTGCAGAAAATGCGAAGGATTACTACCCTTGCGCTATGAGTCAGGAACTTTGGACAGCGGTCGATCAGTACATAACCGGAAGCCTTATTCCGGCTGATCCAATATTCGAGAGAGCCCTGCAAGCCAACGTCGCAGCCGGTCTCCCAACAATCGATGTCGCTCCCAACCAGGGCAAGCTGCTTCACCTCTTGGCGCGAATGCAACGCGCAAGGAGAATCCTCGAAATCGGAACGCTCGGCGGCTACAGCACATCTGGTTAGCAAAGGCGCTCCCTTCCGATGGAAAGCTCATCACCCTCGAAGCTGAAGCCAAACACGCCGAGGTTGCAAAGACGAATATTGAACGCGCGGGGCTCTCCTCGATCGTCGAACTCCGGCTTGGCCCTGCCTTGGACTCGCTTCCTCAGCTGCTCATGGAGAACGTCCCTCCCTTCGATCTCGTCTTCATCGATGCAGACAAGCAGAGTATCCCCGAATACCTTGAGTGGTCGCTCCGCCTCTCGCGTCCTGGCACGGTCATCCTCACCGACAACATCGTTCGCGATGGCGCCGTCATCAACCCCGAAGACCCTGACGAACGCGTTCAAGGCGTTCGTCGCTTCTTTCAAAAGTTGGCCTCAGACCCTCGCCTCGACGCGACCGCCTTGCAAACCGTCGGCAGCAAAGGCTACGACGGCTTCGCACTCGCCATAGTGAAGTAATCTCTGCAGAAGATCAGTGAAACTGATCAAACCGTTCTCAAATAAATTGACAAGGTATCGCCCCACCCCTCAAAAACCCGCCAAATTCGCATGTCAAGCCCCAAAACCATCAAATCGCGCACTCAAAAACTCACAACCAACCCGAAATCAATCACCTGCAAGCCAAAAATAAATCTGCCAAAACTGGCATTTTAGTTTGGTCCAATTTAATAAAATAGAAGTAGAGAGTTAATCAACAGAAGACCAGTTTTGAAAGGGCGCGGCCTCAGCCGCGCCATAACTATTTCATCTGCAGTGCGGCTTTAGCCGCCGAGGGAATGTTTCCTGCTGCACACCATTCAAGGCCCGGCCAAAAAGCCGGGCCTTCGCATTTAACGCACAAGGTCACCGAAGACATGAACCGGAAGTCCGGACTCATCTCTTCTCGTTCGAAGACTTTGCACAAAAAAGTACCCGTGGGGGAGACACCATGCAAGACACCACCGAAGCCACCAAACAATACCAGTGCCGCCACATCTTCACCGACGGCCATCGTTGCGGCAGTCCATGTCTCCGCGGAGAAGACCTCTGCTACTACCACCACACCACGCGCAAACCCGCGCCCCATCCACGCACCCGCCGGGGGCACCGCTCCACCTTCGAGATCCCACTCCCCGAAGACCGCTCCGCCATCCAGCAATCCATCGGCGAAGTCCTCTGCCGCATCGCCTCCAACGACATCGACCCCCGCCGTGCCGGCCTCCTACTCTACGGCCTCCAGATCGCCAGCCTCAATCTTCCCCGGGCCGCCACGCACCGCAACGCGAAACCCGAACCCGCCGAGATCGTCGAAGAGATAACCACCCACCCCGAACTAGGCGTCCTCGCACCCCGCGCCGAAGTAGGCAAAGCCACGCAACGCAAAAGCACCGTCGCCCTCCTGCTCGAACGCATGATGAAGGAACACAGCACAGAAGACGAGCAGAAGTCTGGCGAACAAGATCCTCAACCGGCGACGATACCCGAGATTCAGGCAGCCGAAGCGCCTGCAACCTCGCAGTCAAATCTCTCCGGGCAACCGCTACGCAGGCCGCTTGACGATCCGAAAATCTTCCTGCTCCTCAAGCACAGGATCGTCCCATCCACCCGGCGGAACCACACGCTCCGCCTCCTTCGGTCCCCACGTTTGCGGAGCATACGAGTACACGGGCGTCGCAGCCTTCAGCATCGGATCGACAACTCTCCACGCCTCCTCCACATAGTCCTGCCGCGCAAACAGAGTCGCGTCTCCAGCCATCGCATCGCTCAGCACCCGCTCATACGCCTCCATCTCTCCAGGTCTGGGATGCCGGCTCGCAACCAACTCCACCGTTTCACGCCCCACCCCCGTCTCAGATGCGACCGACACCGCCATCGCCACCGTCATCTCCGGGCTGATGCGGAAACGCATATAGTTCGGCGAGGTGCCAGCCTCAGCGATGTTGGTGGTGGGAGGCTTACGGAATCGGCCCATCACCTCCGTGCAGGTCACAGGAAGATTTTTTCCAGCGCGAATGTAGAACGGAACACCATCCCATCGCCACGATTTAATCTCCAGTTGCAGCGCGGCAAATGTCTCCACCTGCGAGTTGGGTGCAACGCCCTTCTCATCCAGATATCCGGCAAACTGCCCGCGAACCAGGTTCTTCGGATCGATCGCCGGAATCGCCTTCAACACCTTCACCTTCTCGTCCCGTATGGATTCGCTGTCTCCCCGCGCCGGACACTCCATCGCCAGATTGCACATCACCTGGAAGATATGATTCTGCACCACGTCGCGAATCGCTCCCGTCTGGTCGTAAAAACTACCCCGACCCTGTACGCCGAAGTCCTCCGCCATCGTGATCTGAACGCTCTCGATGTGATCACGATTCCACAACGGCTCCAGAAACGAATTCGAAAAGCGGAACGAAACCATGTTGTGAACCGGTCCTTTGGCCAGGTAGTGATCGATGCGAAAGATCGACGACTCAGGAAACGCCGAAAGCAGAATTCGGTTCAGCTCCTGTGCCGAGGCCAGATCATGCCCAAAAGGTTTCTCGACAATGATGCGAGCGCCCTTTGCCGAGCCCGACTTCACCAGCTGTTCCACCACCTTCTCGAACATCGACGGCGGAATCGCCAGATAGTGCGCCGGATGCTCTGCCGAACCGAGCGCCTTCCGCACCGCAACGAACGTAGCCGAATCCGAGTAGTCGCCATCGACATACTGCAGCAGCGAACTCAGCTTCTCCCACGCCGCTGTATCCAGTCCACCATGCTGCTCCAGGCTATCCTTCGCCCGAGCCTTCAACTGATCGAGATTCCAGCCAGCCTTCGCTACACCTATCACCGGCACGTCAAGGGTGCCACGCTTAATCATCGACTGCAGTGCAGGAAAGATCTTCTTATAGGCCAGATCGCCAGTAGCGCCAAAGAACACCAGAGCATCAGAATGAGGCTGACTCACGCGTTTTCTCCTTAAACTTGCAGATCTACTTCGAAGCCGCCTTCTCCAGATGTCCGCCAAACTCATACCGCATCGCCGACAGAAGCTTATTAGAGAAGTCCGCTTCACCACGTGAGCTGAACCGCTCGTAAAGCGCTGTGGTCAACACTGGAGTTGGAACACCTTCATCGATCCCGGCCTTGATCGTCCATCGTCCTTCACCCGAGTCCGAAACCCTGCCGCCAAACTTCGACATCTCAGGATCACTCGCCAATGCTGACGCAGTCAGATCGAGCAGCCACGACGCAATCACGCTACCGCGACGCCAGACCTCGGTCACATCCGGAAGATTGAAGTCATACTGGTAGTGCTCCGGATCGCGCAGCGGCGTAGTCTCTGCATCAATCTCCGCCAGATGCTTGCCGATATTGGCAGCCTTCAACACGCCAAGCCCCTCCGCATAAGCCGCCATCATTCCATATTCAATCCCGTTATGCACCATCTTGACGAAGTGTCCGCCACCGCTGGCTCCGCAGTGCAGATAACCCTGCTCCGCAGTCCCACCCATCGTCTCGCGACCAGGCGTACGCGCGATATCTCCGATTCCTGGAGCGATGCTCTTGAAGATGGGATCAAGGTACTGGACCGCCGCATCCGGACCGCCAATCATCATGCAATATCCCCGCTCCAACCCCCACACCCCTCCACTGGTTCCCACATCAACATAATTAATTCCCTTCGCCGCAAGCTCCTTCGCACGTCGAATGTCATCGATGTAATAGGAATTACCACCATCGATCAGGATGTCGCCGGCTTCAAGATGAGGAGCGATCGCCTCTATCGTCTTCTCGACAACTCCCGCAGGAATCATCAACCAGATAGCTCGCGGCTTCGCCATCTTACTCACCAAATCCTGAAGCGTAGAGGAGCCGGTAACTCCCTTCTCCTTGGCCATATCCTCAACCACCTTCGACGACATATCAAAGACGACACATTCGTGCCCATGAGCCACCAATCGCTTGACCATATTGGCTCCCATCCTACCCAGGCCTACCATTCCAAGCTGCATAGCCGCTCCCTCTCGATAGTTGATTATTCGCTAAAAATCAAATTGCTTAAGTGCCTGCGTGGCCTATTTATTCTTTCTGTACCTTCGAATCAAGTTCGTAGTCGAAGTATCATGCGCCAACGCAGGCTCTGTGGCACTCTCCAACTCGCCAATAATCTTTTGCGCCAGAACTTTACCCAGCTCAACGCCCCACTGATCAAACGAATCGATACTCCAAATAGTCCCCTGCGTGAACACGGAATGCTCGTACAGCGCAATAAGTTGGCCCAGCACACGTGGAGTAAGCTGCTCCGTAAGAATGGTGTTCGAAGGTCTATTGCCCTCGAACACGCGATGCGGAACCAGCCAGTCAGGTGTACCTTCAGCCTTCACTTGCTCCACAGTCTTGCCGAACGCCAGAGCCTCGGCCTGCGCGAAGACATTCGCCATCAGCATGTCGTGATGCCTGCCCAGTGGATTAAGCGTCTTATAAAACCCGATGAAGTCACAGGGAATCAATCGGGTTCCCTGGTGAATCAGCTGATAGAAAGAGTGCTGTCCATTCGTCCCGGGTTCACCCCAATAGATCGGTCCGGTCTCTGTGCTGACACGCGTCCCATCCAGAGTCACATGTTTGCCATTGCTCTCCATCGTCAACTGCTGCAGATACGCTGGGAAGCGCTTCAAATACTGTTCGTACGGCAACACGGCCATCGTCTGGGCGTCAAAGAAGTCCGTATACCAAACCGTCAACAGCCCCATCAACACAGGCAGATTGCTCGCGAAAGGAGCCGTACGAAAGTGCTCATCCATCTGGTGAAACCCATCCAGCATAGCGCGAAAGTTGTCTGGCCCGATTGCCAGCATCGTTGACAGGCCGATCGCTGAATCCATGGAGTAGCGTCCACCAACCCAATCCCAAAATTCAAACATATTCGTCGCATCGATACCGAACTTGGTCACTTCTTTGGTATTCGTTGAGATCGCCACGAAATGTTTCGCAACCGCTTTCTCATCACCCCCAAGCCCAGCCAACGACCAGTCGCGCGCCGAATGTGCGTTTGTCATTGTCTCGAGAGTAGTAAAAGTCTTCGATGCAATTAGAAATAACGTCTCTTCCGCATCCAGATCCCGCGCCGCTTCAGCAAAGTCGGTGCCATCTACATTTGAAACGAAGCGAAAGGTAATGTCGCGTTGGCTGTAATACTTCAGCGCCTCATACGCCATCACCGGCCCGAGATCAGACCCCCCGATGCCGATATTGATTACATTCCGAATCCGTTTGCCGGTGTGCCCTTTCCATGCACCACTGCGAACACGTTCAGCGAAAGCTGCCATCTTATCCAGCACAGCATGAACTGCAGGCACAACGTCTTCGCCATCAACAAAGATCGATTCATCTTTCGGCGCTCGCAAAGCGACGTGCAGGACAGCTCGGTTCTCGGTGATGTTGATCTTTTCACCATGGAACATGGCATCAATATGAGCTCTAAGACCGGACTCTTCAGCAAGTTGGATCAGAAGCTTCAGTGTCTCGTCCGTAATACGATTCTTCGAGTAATCGAGAAATATCCCGCCCGTCTCAGCAGTGAAACGTTCACCGCGCGCAGGATCATCCTCAAACAGTTGTTTCAGCTGCTTTCTTTGGATCTGCTTGCAATGTCTTTCCAGGGCATCCCACGCCGGGCGCTGGTTGAGAGGTGTCAAATTAGTCGTCATCTACATGCTCCTCGTCTCTCTTCTTATTTGTTAGATGCCAAGTTCAGCGCGAATGATTGCAGCGATCGTATCGGCATGATGTCGCATCAGCGGCTCCGATTCCGCTTCGATCATTACACGGGCTAATGCCTCTGTACCGGAGTAACGGATAACGACCCTGCCGGAATCAGCAAGCTCGACTTCGGCGGCACGGATAGCAGCAACCACCGTGGGAATACCTTCGAGCGGTTTTTTCTCGCGTACCTTGACGTTGACAATCACTTGAGGAAATACCTTGAGGTCAGCAACAAGCTCCGCCAAAGATTTCCCGCTACGATGAACAATATCCAGCAGCAACAATGCAGTAAGCAGACCATCGCCCGTCGTGCTCCGCCCGGCAAAGATAATGTGACCTGATTGCTCTCCGCCTAACGCTGCTCCCGTTGCTACCATCTGTTCAAGTACGTACTTGTCCCCGACCGCAGCCCGAAGCATCTGGATTCCGCTTCGCTTCAGCGCTGCTTCGAGTCCCATGTTTGACATCGTCGTAGCAACAACAGTGGAGTTCGTGAGCAGTCCACGAGACTGCAAATCACGTCCAGCTAGCAGCAGAACCGCATCCCCGTTCACGACGCAACCATTTTCATCAGCGAAGAGAGCGCGGTCTGCGTCACCATCGAAGGTAATGCCCATCGAAGCCTGACGAAGTTTCACTTGAGCCGCCACGACCTCTGGGTGCAGCGCTCCACAATTCTCATTGATATTGCGGCCATTGGGACTGGAGTGTGTGATGATCACCTCACCGCCGAGATCGGAGAAAAGTTGAGGGGCGACGGGAGACGCTGCTCCATTTGCGCAGTCGACGATGACTCGTCTACCATCAAGCGATAGCCCCGACACAGAGGCAAGCAGGAAGCGAACATACTCGGCACGATCGGCCTCGTTGACCTCAGGTGGAACAGTTTGCTGCGGAAGCGTCGTCAAATTGGCGATCTGGTGAAAGATTTCATCTTCAATGGCGAGTTCAACAGCGTCAGGAAGCTTGTAACCGTCTGGCCCAAACAGTTTGATACCGTTGTCCTGCCACGGATTGTGAGATGCCGAAATGACGACGCCGGCAGCGAAGCGATGCGTGTGTGTCAAAAATGCTACTGCCGGCGTCGTGATGACACCCGCGCTCTCGACCAAAGCTCCGCCATCAGTGAGCCCCGCGGTAAGAGTAGCGGCAATCCAGTCGCTGGATTCGCGAGTGTCCATGCCTAACAAAACACGTGGTACTGGCGTCTTGACAGCAAGAGTATGGGCAAGCGCCAGACCGATCGCATAAACAGTAGATGCATCGAGCGGCGACTGGCCAGCGACGGCGCGAATGCCATCGGTTCCAAATAGCTTCTTCATGAATTGCTTGTCTCCGTTGCGTTTCGTTGATCGACTTGAGTTACTTCGGCTTCCAGTATGCCTTCAGCGAGGAGTGCGCGAATGGTCTGGCCTGCAGAGACATCCGAGGCAGAACGCAAGAGCATGCCATCAGCAGAATAGACGAGGGCATAACCGCGAGACAGTACAGCAACAGGTGACAGGACACCGAGTCGCACCGAAGCTCTATCCAGTCTTGCCTGATGCGCAGCAATGATTTGAGTCGACGATCGGTGCAGGCGTTGGGTGTCACTTTGCAGTCGGCGGTGGGTAGTGGCGATTCGAACGGGGATGTCTTGTCGGCGGAGCCGATCCGTAAGAAGCGTAAGGCGCTGCATTGGAACGTGAAATCGACGCTGCACAGAGCCAATCAATCGCAGACGCAGCTCGTCGAGCCGTTGATCACGGCGACTCACAGTGTCGTGTAGACGAGTCAGCACAGACTCCGCCGAAAGACGAGTGTAACGTTGGCGAGCGTGCATCAGATGGAAGCGACCAGCACGTTGGGCACGGGCTGTAAGAATATCGATGCGTTTTTCAATGCCGTGCTGTGCAGCAGTAATCAACTCAGCGGCAGCAGACGGCGTAGGAGCACGCAGGTCGGCGACAAAATCCGCGATGGTGAAGTCAGTCTCGTGGCCGACCGCAGACACGACAGGGAGTTCGGAGGCAGCTATCTCGCGGGCGAGATCTTCATCATTGAATCCGACTAGATCTTCCAGTGATCCGCCGCCTCGAGCGATGACGATGATATCCACCAACGAGCGGTTCAAGTTGAACCATCGTATGGCGGCGACGATCGAACCTGGACTTGATGCACCCTGCATCAACGCCGGATATACCAGCAGATTCAGCCGTGAATGTCGACGTCGCACAATGCTAACGATATCGCGAACTACCGCGCCTGTAGGGGAAGTGACGATGCCGATGCACTTTGGAAAGGATGGAAGCTGACGCTTTCGCTTAGCGTCGAAGAGTCCTTCAGCAAGCAGACGTTCCTTCAGCTGTTCAAAAGCTATCTGAAGCGAACCGGCGCCGCGAGGCTCCATGGTCTCAACAATGAATTGAAGTTGGCCCCGGCTTTCGTAGATCGAGATGCGGCCACGAACCATCACCGCAAGGCCATCCGCGGCGCGGAAGCGTAGCAGGCTGGCTTGGCGGCGGAAGAGGACAGCCGGCAGTTGTGCTTCGCCGTCCTTCAGCGTGAAGTAGATATGCCCGGATGGGGCGGGACGGCAGTTTGATATCTCTCCTTCGACCCAAAGATCGGTGTAGTCCGTCTCGAGGTGCTGACGGATGTCGGTAACCAGTGCACGGACGCTCCAGATGCGGCGCTCGGCTGAGGTGGAAACCGACCCTCTGGAGGTTGCGGAGAGATTGGCTGACTTACGATTGGGCGCATCAGCTGTCTTAGCAAGAGCCGTAAAGAGACCGCCTTGGCCGAGCGAATCGCTATCCGGGACTGAGGAAGAAGCCTGCTTTCCACGGCGGACTCTTCCTCGCCGTGCACGCAGGCTGGCCAGAGTCGGCGGTTTGTCTTCACTCTCAGACATATCGCCTGAGTCTAGCATCGCAGCGCAAGATTTCAGAGCTAGCGGCGAAAGCGACCAACCAGCCAAAGCAGCTTTGCTAGGCCATAGCCAGTAAAGCTGCTGCTTCGCGAAGAAGCTCGGATGGCTGGCACGGTTTCGTGAGAATGCCAAGAGGTCGCGAGAGCCTTTGAGCCTGTTCGCGAACGTGTTTCAGATTGGAATAGAAGCCAGTGAGCACGAGAATACGGCAGGCCGGCAACTCGCGCGTCATGTCCTCTACAAGTGAGAGCCCGTCACGACCAGGCATCGTGACATCGCAGAGAAGAAGATTCGGCGTAAATTCACGGGACCTGTCGAGCGCTTCATCTGCGGAGTACGCTGCCTTCGCTCGAAAACCGTTTCTCTCGAAGATGAGGGTTAGCGTATCGGCAACCAGACGATCATCATCAACTACCAGAACTCGTTGCATGGCTCCCCCTCTCGAATTTAATCGGTTTTAACCGTGTATCTCTATTTGTGGATTTAGCTTAGGCCCTGAATCTATCTCTGTCGAATGAAAATTTCATGTTATTCGCTTCGTGCACAAATTGACCCGCGTATTTCACTAAAGTTGCGCAGATGTTTCATCCTTCTTGTTTCCTGGTGGCTATATCGTGCTGCTTCGATAGACGCAGTCGGCTTCGAAAGGTCTGTGCAGCTCTGGTAGACTGCCCCATGCACGTCGCCGCATTCTTTGCCGGACTTTTCTGCTGCCTTGGGGTAGCACTGGATGCGTTCCAGACCATCATTTTGCCTCGGCGACCTACCGGCCGGTTTCAGATCACTCATATCTTTTTTGCTGCGACCTGGGCGCCGTGGGTTTTGATGGCCGAACGTGCTCGCAACCGGAAGGTGCGCGAACAGATCTATAGCGTCTATGGTCCGCTTTCGTTGTTACTTCTTCTGTTGTTGTGGGCCCTCCTCCTGATCTGTGGCTTTGCCTTGTTCTACTTCTCGATGCGTTCTCCCTTTGGCGATGCGATGATGCTGCATACAGGCAGTGCCTGGGCGCAGTTCGGTACTGATTTGTATGTCAGCGGCACAACACTGTTTACGCTTGGACTGGGCGATGTCGTACCGCACACCCGGTCCGCGCGAGCCGTCATTATCTTCGAGTCCGGCGTCGGCCTCGGGTTCGTCGCGCTGGTCATCGGCTATCTACCGGTCTTATATCAGGCGTTTTCGCGTCGTGAGGTCAGCGTAGCGCTGCTCGACTCACGGGCGGGTTCGCCGCCAACGGCTGCCGAACTGTTTCGGCGACATGCTTTTGAAGGCGGCCAGGAGGCGTTGACCGTACTGCTGGCAGAGTGGGAGCGATGGGCCGCCGAGATTCTGGAGTCACACATCTCCTATCCAATTCTCTGCTACTACCGGTCGCAGCACGATAACCAGAGCTGGCTGTCGGCGCTGGTTTCGATCCTGGATACCTGTTCCCTGCTGATCTCAGTCATTGAAGGAACTTCGTCCCGGCAGGCACAACTCACCTTCGTGATGGCGCGGCATGCGCTCATCGACCTCGGCCAGGTGTTCCATGTCAAGGATCGCAAGAGGTGGTCCCAAGTCGAGGTTGACCGCCTTTCGTCGAAAGATTTTTATCACCTGTGCGATGCGCTCGGCGATCATCATCTGCGACTGTGCGGCGATCCTGCGGCGGCCAGGCGGCTGAACTCTATACGGGCCCTTTACGAACCTCAGGCCTTCTCTCTGTCGGAGCATCTCAGGATGCCGCTCCCAGCCTGGGTTGCGCCGCCGAAAGAGAACGATCAGTGGAGCGTGCTGACGAAGCTGCGAATGGATGCCGAGTCCGCCTTGAAGTCAGGCGATGGAAGAGCTGTCTCGTATCACGACGAATAACCTGCTTGCCTGCGATACGATTCCTGTTTCAATCCTTTCTACAATATGTACCCCCCTCCCCCTATACAACGCGCAAGTCTATTGATTACAGGACTTTAGTCAAAAGATAGTAGCTAAAGTCTTGCAACCATTACTGTTACACGTAAAGTCTTACAAATAAACGGGTTATATGCCGAAAAATGCAAAAGCCCCGGCGGATAACCGGGGCTTCTTTTGCTTTGACTCTATATCCAGTATAGCGGATGGAGGGTATCTAAGATGCCAACTGGAACTCTATTGCAATCAGATGGTTAGCCGCTTTAAGGGCTTGACATGCGATTTTTGGGTAGAAAACGCAAAAAAAAGATTGAGGCAAAGGCAAAGGCTAGTGCAGTGCAAGTACAAAAGCGGGTCCTCCGCCTGCGGCGAAGGACGACAAGCAAAAGTGGAGGCAACGGCAACAGCGAGTGGTCCCTTGCGCTACTGACCGCCGGGACCAGCAGGGGTCGGGTTTAACTTCTGAGCAGCCATCATTCCGGCAGGGCCCTTGGGGTCTTTGTCCTTGAGCTGTGCGTAGATCTTCTTTGCCAGTTCAGGCTTGTTCTGCGACTGGTAAAGCTCTGCAAGCTGCAGCTGGGCGAGACCAGCGGGGACGGTCGTGGTTGGCTTTGCGGTGAGCTCGTTGTAGAGATCGATGGCCTGCGAGTCGCGATTGGTCTGCCGGTAGAGCTGTGCGAGCGCTAGTTTTGCCAGTGCGCCGAGGTCGCTATTCCAGCCGCCGGCCACCTGCTTCAACGTGCTTTCGGCGGAGGCGGTCTGACCCTCTTCCATATAGGTGAGGCCGCCAAAGTAGCGAGCCACCTTGCCGTCCGGAGTCATACTGTACTTGTCGGCAACGCCCATGAAGAGTTCGTTCGCTGCCTTGGCGCGCTCGTTGACCGAGGGAAAGGTCTTGACGCCTGGAGGCACGGGCTGGCCGGGCTCAGCGAGCGGTGTCTGGTAGGTCTGCATGGCAGCTCCCAAGGCAACGGAGGCCTGCGTGGCGCGGCTGTTGTAGAAGAGGACGCCGCCCACGACGATGAGGAGCGCCGCAACCGCAATGGCGCTGGTGATGATGACCGAGCGGCGGTGTTCGCTGGCCCATTCGATGCTTTGGTTGGTGGTGTCGATAAATTGGTCGTGCTTGAGAGCTTGTTTGGTCTGTTGATCCACTGGTGTCGATTTCCTTTGCGTGCTCGCCGCGGTTTTGCCGCTTTGAGAGATCTTGTTTGCGCGTAGCCACAACGCAGAACCTTAAGTCTATCAGCGCAGTAAACCGTATGTGGCCTTTTCGACCCCCGGGCAGTAGAAAAAGAAGGTCTGCGCGATAAATCGTTTGGAATAACGAGAGTTCAGCGGGAAAACCACTGCGCTGTTACGGAGTTTTTGCCGGCTGTCCTACAACGTCAGGGCCTAACTCCACTTGTGTTCGAACCAGAGTGTCGGCGACCATGCGGCCAAAGTGCGCCTGCCCCTTCTCGTTGAGATGAGTTCGGTCTACCTGGTTTTTTCCATTTTCAGCGCGTTGATCGGCGTGACCGCTGGCATTGAATTCGTCGGCCTGGGCCTGCGTCATTGCTTCGAGCAACTTTACCGACATCGCATTAAGATCAATCACGGTTACATTCTCTTCCATGCCGACGCGCCTTGCTGCTGCCGAATAGTCCTTCAGATCCTCGACGAGAACGCCATCTTTGTAGTTTCTTCTCGACAACGAGGTGACGATCACGGGCACTGCATCGATCGCGCGTGCGTCCTGAATGTAACGGCGAATATTTACCGCATACGTGGTCTCAGGATCGGTCTCACGCTCAGGACCTTTGCCCTTCATGTCGTTATGGCCAAACTGAATGAGGTAGTAGTCTCCCCTGTCGGCCAGCGCTTTGTTCCACGCGCCTTCGTCGATGAAGCTCTTCGAACTGCGGCCGTTGAGCGCCTCGTTCACGCAGGAAACATTCGCGGTCATTACGGCGCAGAAGCCTTTGCCCCAGCCGCCTTCGGCGTTTACGGTCGAATCACCCACGAGCACAATCTTTACCGGGCCGCCTTCGATGATCTTCATCGCCTTGACGCCTTCTGGTGGGAGAGTTGCTGGTTCTGCGTTGACATATTTTTTGAGAGCAGGCACGGCCTTTGCCATATCGACGGCTACGATGCGCCCGAAGACGTACGATCCCTTCCAGTTCAGGTGCGTCTTGTCGAAGATGGTTTTGCCGTCGTCGTCCTTCTTGGTGATTGCGAGGGTGTCTCCGGCTGCTTCGCCGACGCCGTCGAGATAGGCGATGCTGTCGTGTTGCAGATCGATAACGGGAACCTTCATCTCTGCGGCGACTTTTTTCATCGCGTCGGAGTGAGCGAGCAGGTCGGAGTGAATCTTTCCGTCGGCCTGAAAATATCTGCGCGTCAACGGCGTCACGAGCACAGGCTTGATCGCTGCGGCGCGCGCTTCGTTTACGTATCTGCGGAGGTTCGCTTCGTACTCGGCCATTGTGGTCTGGCGCGGGTTGTGATCGCTGCTATCCATATCGTTGTGCCCGAATTGAATGAGCATGTAGTCCGGCTTCGTCTGGAGGCTTCTCTGCCATAGCCCCTGGTCGCGAAAGGTTTTGGTGCTGGCGCCGCCTTTTGCCATGTTCACGCAGTCCATCTTCGCGGTGAGATTGGCGCAGAAGCCACGGCCGTATCCGGCGTTGTTGGTCTGCGTTGAATCGCCGATGAGGTCGATGCGTACGACTGTTCCAGGAGCACGCGTCGCGGCTGTTGCTGGATCGAATGCTCTTGGCGGATCACCCTGCGCGCGGAGTTGAGCTGCGCCGAGCGACGCCAGAACCAACATGACCGCACCAATCCGCGTGATTGCTGCTCGCTGTGCCATTGCTGAAGTGTCCTCCAAGAGATCCTACTTCAATTGATCTTAACTGGCCGGACCACTTATGAAGTTGACAGCCCTTCGCTGGAGGCGAAGACTTGTAATGGAAGGATTTACGCCCAACTATGAAGACTGTAATTGCCGAGACCGCCGTTGTTGCGCCGCCCACTACAAACAAACACCTTATCCGCTGGGTTGAAAAGATGGCCGAGCTGACCCAGCCCGACCGCATCCACTGGATCGATGGTTCGCAGGCCGAGTATGACTTTCTTTGCGACCAGCTGGTTAAGGGCGGCACCTTTACGAAGCTGAACGAAGAGCTGTGGCCGGGGTGCTTTCTTGCGCGCTCCTCTGCGAACGATGTGGCGCGGGTGGAGAATCGCACGTTTATCTGCTCGCTCTCAAAGGACATGGCGGGGCCGACGAACAACTGGGAAGACCCTTATGTGATGAGGAAGAAGCTGAAGCAGCTCTTTCGGGGCAGCATGCGCGGGCGGACGATGTATGTTCTTCCCTACTCGATGGGGCCGATCGATTCGCCGATGTCGCAGATTGGGGTTCAATTGACGGACTCGGCTTATGCCGTGGTCAATATGCGTATCATGGCGCGGATTGGCGCTCCGGTGTTTGCGGAGATCGATAAAGATGAGAAGCGGGTTGTGCCATGCATGCACACGGTCGGCGCACCGCTGGCTCCGGGGCAGGAGGATGTTGCGTGGCCGTGCAATGAGACGAAGTACATTGTTCACTTTCCGGAGACGCGCGAGATCTGGTCGTATGGCAGCGGCTACGGCGGCAATGCGCTGCTGGGCAAGAAGTGCTTTGCGCTGCGGATTGCCTCGAACATCGCTCGCGACGAGGGATGGATGGCCGAGCACATGTTGATTGTCGGGGTGGAATCTCCTGCGGACAAGGATGGAAAGACGGAGAAGACCTACGTTGCTGCCGCGTTCCCTAGCGCCTGCGGCAAGACGAACTTCGCGATGATGATTCCACCGGCGGGCTTTGATGGATGGAAGGTCTGGACCGTGGGCGATGACATTGCGTGGATCAAGCCGGATGCGAATGGACAGCTGCGCGCGATCAATCCTGAGGCGGGTTTCTTCGGCGTTGCTCCTGGTACCAGCGTGAAGACGAATCCGAACGCGATGGCTACACTGGCGAAGAACACCATCTTTACCAATGTGGCGCTAACCCCTGAGGGCGGCGTGTGGTGGGAGGGCATGACCGATACTCCGCCTGCTGAACTGATTGATTGGCGCGGTAACAAATGGACGCCGGCGATTGGGAAAGAGACGGGCGCGACTGCGGCCCATCCTAACGGACGCTTTACTGCGCCAGCGAGTCAGTGCCCGACGATCGATCCGGATTGGGAGAAGCCGACGGGGGTTCCAATCTCGGCTTTCATCTTTGGTGGACGACGACCGACGACGATGCCGCTGGTTTACCAGGCGTTCAACTGGTCTTCGGGTGTCTACATTGGCGCGACGATGGGCTCTGAGACCACTGCGGCGACTACCGGAGCTATTGGCAAGGTGCGGCGCGATCCGATGGCGATGTTGCCGTTCTGCGGGTACAACATGGGCGACTACTTCCGGCATTGGCTGAAGATGCAGCGGAATCTTTCGGCGACACCTCGCGTGTTTCACGTCAACTGGTTCCGCAAGGGCGACGATGGGCAGTTCCTGTGGCCCGGGTACAGCGAAAACATGCGCGTTCTGAAGTGGATCGTCGACCGCGTTCGTGGACGGGCCCTGGGTAAGGAGACTCCGATCGGGTGGACTCCGCACTTTGAAGACATCAATTGGAAGGGGCTGGACTTCCCACGGGCTGTCTTCGACGAGCTGCAGACTGTTGACCGTGAGCAGTGGAAGCAGGAGGTGATGGGGCATGAGGAGCTGTTCCTGCTGCTGCATGACCATCTTCCGCCGGAGATGATCTACGAGCGTGAACTGCTGATTTGCAGGCTGTAGTGTTCGAGAATGGATCAATCGCCATGCAGTTTTTTCTGCATGGCGATTTTCTCGTTTTAGAACGGGTTCTGAAGAAACGGGTGTGCAGAACGTGGGTGTTTTGTGTGGTGAATGAGTGCAAAATTGTGGTGAAAAACGTGGTGAAAAGCACCATGTAAATGGACCGCAAAAGAAATGCCACATCTTCGAAGTTTATTTTTGGTACGACCTTTCACCCGCGTGGAGACCAGAGAGCCCCAGAGAAATACTGCCGAGCGAAAGCCGGGCGCGGCCGTCTGTCTCAGTAGAAGGGGCTTATGGCGTCGGTCGAGGGTTTGAGTTTGCCGTTGTCTTCCATGGAGAGTTCGCGAGTAGAGGTCGATCTCGCGGAGCTCGTGGAGACTTACTCTGCACTTCTATTTCGTGTCGCTCACTCGGTTTTGCGAAGCCGGGCGGAGGCAGAAGACGCCGTTCAGGATGTCTTTGTCCGGGTGATTGAACATCGCCGATCGCTGTCTGCGGTGAGGGATATGAGGGTCTGGCTGGTTCGGATTGCGTGGAATCTTGCGATCGATCGAAGACGGCGCATGCGGACGGAGCAGATGGACGAGAGTTTTGCTGAGGGTCTGGTTGCGAGAGATCTGCCGGCTGATGAGGCTTTGAGCGAGGCGCATCGCATGAGGTCGGTGCTGCGAGAGCTGGAGAGATTGCCAAAGGGAGAGCGCCATGTGCTGCTTCTTTCGGCGGTTGAGGAGCTGGGGACGGCGGAGATGGCGGCGGTTTTAGGGCGGAGCGAGTCTGCGGTTCGAGCACTGCTCTTTCGGGCGCGAACACGGCTGCGCGAACGGCTTGGAGAGATGGAGGTTAGACGATGAAGAATCCCGAAGAAGCGATGGAAAAGGTGCTGACGGGTTTGCGAGATGTCGATGCTCCTGCTGGAATGGAGCGCAGAGTTCTACGGGCGCTTGAGGGACGGGCGGTGGTGCAGTCTCGATCAGATTGGCCACGGTTCTGGCCGGTGTGGCTGGTGATGCCGGTGCGACCGGTCGTGGTTGGCGTGGTGACCTGCGGGGTTGCGTTGGCGGGTGTGGTCGCGGTTGTGCTCGCGGTTCCGGCGATTCGGCGGGTTGGGCGTGCGCCGGTGCAGTCGAAGAGTGAGGCCGCTCCTGTGGAGCCGGTGCGGAGTGCGCCCTTGGTAGCAACCGCGAAAGACGTTGTGACTTCTTTGCCTGGGCGCGATGTGCGATTTGTAGCGAAGGCGAAGCTGGTTTCTGCTGCTGCTGACGATTCTGCTGATTCTGCCGCTTTGCGCGCTGTTAGTTATCCCGCGCCGCCGATGCCTTTGACGGAGCAGGAGAAGCTGTTGCTGCGTGTCGCGCACAAGGGCGATCCGGTGGAGTTCGCGATGCTTGATCCCAAGCTGCGGGCTGTGAAGGATTCAGAGGAGAAGACGCAGTTTCAGAGTTTTTTTGCGCCGTCTGCGTTCGAGCTAGCGGCGCTGGCGCAGGCAACAGCGGATCAATCGACGCAGGAGCAGCCAACGCAGGAACAAGCTGCACCGGAGAAGTTCGCACCAGATCAATCGAGCACGCAACAACCAACGACAGTCCAATCGAGAACGGGAGATAACAGATGAAGAGGAATCACTATGCAAAAGGGAGAACGAGAGTGAGATTTGCTGCTGGAGTTTTTGGAGTTGCGTTGGTTTTGATTTTGGCTGGGCCAGTTGCGTCAGGACAGACGGCAGAGAAGCCGGCTTCGGTTCCGCAGGACAGTTCTTCCGGTCACGTGGACCTTCGTCCTTATCAGAGCTTTCATCTAACGAACGTCGACGGCTCACCGGGTGACGCGAACGAGATTGTTAATGCCGTCCGCAACCTTCTTGATCCGAATGTGAAGTTCTATCTTGTCCCTAGCCAGAGCAAGATAGTGATGCGGGGCACACCGGATCAACTAGCGTTGGCGCAGAGGATTATCAACGAACTGGATCGGCCGAAGAAGGCGTATCGGCTGACGTACACGATTACCGAGATGGAGGCGGGCAAGCGCGTTGGCGTCCAACACTTCTCCATGATCGTAACGGAGGGACAGAAAACCGTGCTGAAGCAAGGGAGCAAGGTGCCGATTGTGACGGGGTCGTACAGTGCTACGGGTAACTCGGCAGCGCAGACACAAATCACCTATCTCGATGTGGGCATGAACTTCGATGCGAGCCTGGACGAGTGTGCCAATGGAGCGAAGCTGCGGACGAAGGTGGAGCAGTTGAGCATCGCGGAGCAGGTGTCGGGCGTGGGCGCGCAGGATCCGGTGATACGGCAGAGTTCGCTCGAGGGCACGTCGTTTCTGACGCTGGGGAAACCGCTGGTGCTGGGGTCTCTGGATATCTCCGGCAGCACGCGGCATCTGGATGTCGAGGTGGAGATGGAGATCGTTCCGTAGGCGGCCAAAACCCGCTTCAAAGCAACGTTTTCGGCTGCTGTGGCTGAGTTTCGCTGAGGGGACGAGATTCACAAATGCTGCTTGACTCTAACCCGCTTTGCCGTTACCTTTAACGAATGGCAAGACTCCCTTCGGGTTGAGTCAGTCATAACGAAGTCCACCCACTTCGTTGCTTTACCGGAATACCCACGCAACAGCCCCCACCGCGCTGCGTGGGTTTCCTCTTTAAACCACCTTTTCTTAGATTTACTTCCGGAACCCCCTGCAGTTGTCCCGCATAGTGTGCCCGGAGGTGCTTTCGAGAGACTTTTTTCAGGCGGCGATTTGCGTTCCATCCACCACGTAAACTAGAGGGAGATCGATGCCCCTCGAAACTCCAAACTCTGGCCCACTCGTCGCTGTTGCCTCACCGAACCCGAGCGGCTTCGCTCCGTTGAAGATTGCGCTGTTTCGCGATCGCTGGATTGCCAGTACGGTTTCGTCGGTCGGCACGTGGATGCAGGATACGGCGGGCACGTGGCTGATGACGTCGCTGACGGCTTCGCCGCTGCTGATTGCGTTGATGCAGACGGCTGCGAGCCTTCCGGTTCTGCTGCTTGGGCTGCTGGCGGGAGCTACGGCGGACATCTTCGATCGCCGCAAGCTGCTGATCTTCTGGCAGGCTTGGATGCTGGGGTCGGTGGGGATTCTCGCGATCCTCACCTTTGTTGGGTACATCTCGCCCTGGGCGCTGCTGGCGTTTACTTTTCTGCTGAACATTGGTTCGGCGATGAACAATCCGGCGTGGCAGGCGATTGTTCCGGAGCTTGTGCCGCGCGAACTGATTCCCGATACGGTGAGTCTGAATGCGGCGAGCAATAATCTTGCGCGTGCGGTTGGACCGGCGTTGGGTGGGCTGATGGTTGCTGGATTCCAGCGAGTGTATACGGGCGCGGGCTCAGTGTTCGCGCTGAATGCGCTGTCGTTCGCGGGTGTGATCTGGGTGCTGGTCAACTGGAAGCGGATTCCGCTGTTCAAGTCTGCGCTGCCGGCTGAACGCATCGAGGGTTCGATTCGCTCGGGGTTGCGCTATGTTCGGTATGCTCCCGATCTTCAGGCTTCGCTGGTTCGCGCGTTTATCTTCACGTTTTTTATCTCGGCGATCTGGTCGCTGCTGGCGGTGGTTGCTCGCCGTGATCTGAAACAGGGGGCTCTGGGTTACGGCATTTTGAACGGCTCGCTTGGCGTGGGCGCGGTTGTGGGCGCGACGATTCTTCATCGTGTGCGGCAGCGGTTTTCGGCAGATCAGATTCTTGCTACGGCCAGTCTGTATAACGTCGTCGTGCTGCTGGTTCTTGCGTATGTTCGCAGCCCGTTGCTGATTATTGTGACGCTGATCTTCTCTGGCCTGGCGTGGACGAGCACGATGTCTACCATCAATGTCTCGGTGCAGCTTGCGGTGCCGGCCTGGGTGCAGGCGCGCGCACTGGGGACGTACATGATGGTCTTCCAGGGAGGGATGGCGCTCGGTTCGATCCTGTGGGGGACGATTGCGGAACACAGCTCCACGCCGATCGCGCTGACTGTTGCGGCCTGTGGCCTGCTCCTTACCTTTCCTTTTGCTCGACGCTTCCACATACTGCAAGGTCCGCTTCCCGACCACACGCCGTTTCCGGCGAGGCGGCCTGTGCCGGAGCTTGCGGTTGATACGGACCCTGCCGATGGGCCGGTTCGCATCTCGGTTGAATACCGTATTCCTGCGGAGAACTATGCGGAGTTTACGCATGCGATTCATCAGCTGCGTGGCGTGCGGCTTCGCGATGGTGCGATGCGATGGGGGATCTATCGCGATGCCATTGACCCGGAGCATCTGAATGAGACGTTCATCATGGAGTCGTGGCTCGATTATCTTCGTTCGCGCGAGCGGATCACCGCCGCCGATGAGCTGATCCGCGCGCAGGTTCGCGCACTGCATACAGACGGTGAACCGCCTAAGACATCTTTCCAGATTTATGCGAGGGAGATTGCCAATCCTGTTCCGCCGCACACCCCGGAACAGACGGAATCATAAAAAACATTGCGGGTGTGGCCCGAATGATACGTGGCCACACCCGCAGAATTCGACCAGACAAAACTAAAGCATTTTTTCTTGCAGGTGTAGTGACCCTTTCCTTGGCCATAGATCGCGCTTACAGCGCTTGAGTGGTTCTATTGGCCTTATACCTTGGCCTTTGGCCCTCGGACTACACCTATAGGGAAGATGCTCTAAAGAGCGGAGCCGAAGGCCAGATCGATGAGGGTCTTCTCTTCGATCTCGTGGGCCTTTGCCGAACCGGTCGCCGGTGATGCGCTCGCTCTGCGTTTGACGCTGAGTACGGCGCGGTCGCCAGCCATGCGGCGAAGTTCGGGCATGACGTAGGTGAAGGCACCCATGTTGGCGGGCTCTTCCTGAACCCAGATGATCTCCTGCGCAGTGGGATGCTGGTCGAGCGCGGCCTGCAGCTCCTCTTCGGGCCAGGGGTAGAGCTGCTCAAGGAAGATGATGCCGACGGAGGAGTCTTTGCGTTTGGCACGCTCGACGCGGAGGTTGTGGCCGATCTTTCCGGTGCAGACGAGAAGGCGGCGCGGGTCTTTGACGTCGTTGTCGGGCAGAACATTCTCGAAGGCGGGCTTGCCGAACTCGGCTACCGGCGAGGAGGCGTCGGGGTGGCGAAGCATGCTCTTTGGTGTGAAGACGACGAGCGGCTTGCGCCACGAGCGAAGAACCTGACGGCGGAGAAGATGGAAGTATTGGGCGGCGTTCGACGGCTGGGCGATGACGATGTTGTCGCTGGCGGCGAGTTGGAGGAAGCGCTCCATGCGGGCGGAGGAGTGCTCGGGGCCCTGGCCGTCGTAGCCGTGCGGCAGAAGCATGACGACGCCGGAGAGGAGATTCCACTTGGCTTCGCCGGCTGCGATGAACTGGTCGATGATGGACTGGGCGCCGTTGACGAAGTCGCCGAACTGCGCCTCCCAGAGGACGAGCGCTTCAGGGTAGTCGCGGGCGTAGCCGTACTCGAAGCCGAGGGCTGCGGCCTCGGAGAGGAGCGAGTTGTGGACCTCGAAGCGGGCCTGCTGGTCGGTCATGTGATCGAGAGGGGTGTAATGAAGCTCTGTCTCCATGTCGACGAGAACGGAGTGGCGCTGGTTGAAGGTGCCACGTTGCGAGTCTTGTCCGACGAGACGTACCGGGGTGCCATTGGTGAGCAGTGAGGCGTAGGCGAGAAGTTCGGCGGCGCCGTAGTCGAAGAGGCGCTTGCCTGTGGCCATCTCGATGCGCTGCTCGTAGAGCTTCTGCACCTTGGGATGGATGTGGAAGCCGGCGGGATAGCTGTTGGAGAGGCGCGAGAGCTCCAGCACACGGTCGGCGGGGATGCCGGTGGTGAGTTTGATGTCGGCTTCGGTGATCTCGCCGCCGTGGTACGGCGTCCAGTAGTCAGGAAGGTTCGAGAGCTTTGGCCGTTTGGATTTGGTAGCGGCGGTCTGGTCGGCGAGGAACTTTTCCTGAAGGGTTTTGGCTTCGGGAGCAGGGTCGATACCGATGGATTTTGCGTAGCTCTGATAGAGGAAGGGACGCTCTTTAATGGCGGCGTAGCGGCGAGGCTGTGTAACGGTCGCGTCGTCAGTCTCGTTATGTCCGTAGCGCCGGTAGCCGATGATGTCGACGACGACATCGGAGTGGAAGCGCTGGCGGTATTCGGAGGCTATGGTGGCGATGCGCATGGCGGTGTCGGGATCTTCGCCGTTGACGTGAAAGATGGGGATGGGAAGACGCTTGGCGAGATCGGTGGCGAAGCGGGTAGAGTTCGACTCTTCGGGGTTCGCGGTGAAGCCGAGGAGGTTGTTGGTGATGATGTGCAGCGTGCCACCGATGGAGTAGCCGGAGAGTGCGGCGAAGTTGAGAGACTCTGCGGTGATGCCCTGGCCTGCGAAGGCGGCGTCGCCGTGGAGGATGATGGGAAGTACGTGCTGGGGGCCCTGTTCGCCGATGCGGATCTGCCAGGCACGGGCGCGGCCCATGGCGACGGGGTTGACGGCTTCGAGGTGGCTTGGGTTCGAGGCGAGATGGAGGGCGACCTTCTGGCCGGTGGGTGAGGTGTACTCGCCCGTTGCTCCCATGTGGTACTTGACGTCGCCGCCGCCGAGGACCGAGCGCGGGTCGACATCTTCAAACTTGGCGAAGATCTCTGCGGGAGAGCGGCCGATGGTGTTGGTCATGACGTTGAGACGGCCGCGATGCGCCATGGCGATGATGGATCGCGTGACACCGGCTGCCGAGGTGGTTGCGAAGACCTGGTCGAGAAACGGGATGAGGACGGTGAGACCTTCGAGCGAGAAACGTTTGGTGCCGAGGTAACGCTGCTGAACGACCTGTTCGAAGAGGTCGGCACGGATGAGCTGGGTGAGGACGTGTGCCTGATCGGGTTTTGGCGCGGGGCACTCGATGCGCTCCTGAAGCCACTGCTGCTGCTCAAGATTGGGGATGTGCATGAACTCGATGGCGAAGTTGCCGCAGTAGTAGCTGCGGGCCTGGTCGGCGAGGTCGCCTTCGGGAGTGGTGGTGATGGGGAAGGGCTCGGGCGAGAGGTATTGGCCTAGCGGATCGAGGTTTGCCTGGAGGTATCCCCAGCGACGAAAGACATCAAAGATTGCTTCGCGTTCGTGCACTCCTGCCGCAGTTGATGCGGTGAGTGTCTCTGCCTTGCTGGCCATTGCTTCCTCGCTTCAGGTTTGTGTGGCGTGCGAAAATGGATTTTCGCTGCTACTTCTATGCTAGACCTTTTTGAGGGAAGGCGCATTTCGGGCAGGTGATTGACTGACGAAGGTGTTGGCAAATCACATACTTCAATGACATCCCCAGACAGGCAATAACATTGCTGCTTCTAACCCACAGAGAACAAACCACCACTTTGTTGAGAGCAAACCAGCACTGCCCGATAGAAGGCCTGCCACGGCGATCACTACTCTGGGGTGGCCGAGAGAAATAAAATTTGATTCAGGGGAAAACAGTGACAAAAGCGATAACCCAAATTCGGAGATGAGAAGAAGCAGACTGAGGCAACCACAAACCAATCCTGCGCGCTTGTTCATTCCAGCAATACTCTCACGCCTCTAACAAGCCAACAAACTCGCGCTGAGATAGCGGGGTACGTCGGGATATTTACAACGTTGCGCCTTGCAGCCAGGGTTGGAACTCTTCTTCGCCGAAGCCGAGGACTTCGCTTCGCGTTTGTTTGCCGGAGGCCATGGCGAGGATCTCGTTGAAGATCCTTTGGCCGGCTTGCTCGACGCTCTCTTCGCCGTCGATGATGGTGCCGCAGTTGATGTCCATGTCGTCGGACATGCGGTTGTAGAGGGTGGTGTTCGAGGCGAGCTTCAAGGATGGGGTGGGTTTGCAGCCGAAGACTGAGCCGCGGCCGGTGGTGAAGCAGATTATGTTGGCGCCGCTCGCGACCTGGCCGGTGGCGGAGACGGGATCGAAGCCGGGCGAGTCCATGAAGACCAGACCGGGAGTGCGGATTGGTTCGGCGTATTGATAGACCTCGTTGAGATTGGTCGTGCCGCCCTTGGAGATGGCGCCGAGAGACTTTTCGAGGATGGTGGTGAGGCCGCCGGTCTTGTTGCCGGGCTGGGGATTGTTGTCGATGGAGCCGCGATGGCGTGCGGTGTACTCCTCCCACCAGTGAATCTGGTCGATGAGGCGTTTGGCGACTTCGGGGCTGGAGGAGCGGCGGGTGAGGAGGTGTTCGGCGCCGTAGATCTCGGGGGTTTCGGAGAGGATGGCGGTGCCGCCGTTGCGGACGAGGATATCTACGGCCGCGCCGAGAGCGGGGTTGGCGCTGATGCCGGAGTAGGCGTCGGAGCCGCCGCACTGCAGGCCGACGATGAGGTTTGCGGCGGAGGCAGTGGTGCGAGTGACGCGATTTGCCTGCTCCAGCAGCTCGTAGACGGTGACGATGCCCTTCTGGATGGAGCTGGCGGTGCCGCCGTCTTCCTGAATGGTGCTGGTGCGCAGGGTGCTTGCGGAGCCGGTGAGGGTGATGAGTGGCTCGATCTGGTTGGTCTCGCAGCCGAGGCCGAGGAGGAGGACGCCGGCGAAGTTGGGATGCGTGGCGTAGCCGACGAAGACGCGGCGGAGCAGGTCGGCGGGTTCGTCGTGTTCGGCCATGCCGCAGCCGGTGCCGTGGGTGATGGTGACGACGCCGTCGACGTTGGGATAGGCGCTGAGAATCTCGGGGGTGAAGTGCGCGGCGATGCGACGGGCGACGGTGGCGGAGCAGTTGACGGTGGTGAGGATGCCGACGTAGTTGCGCGTGGCGACGCGGCCGTTGGGGCGGACGATACCCTGGAAGGTTGCGGGGGTATCGACGAATTTGGTGGGGTGGGTTTCGGAGCCGATGGAGTAGTCGCGCGCAAAGTCGCCGGTGACGAGATTGTGGCTGTGAACCAGGTCGCCAGCCGCGATGGGCTGGGTGGCAAAGCCGATGATTTGGTTGAACTTACGAATGGGCTCCCCCGGGGCGATGGGATGGAGAGCGAGTTTGTGGCCTGCGGGGATATCGGAGGTCGCAGTGAGACGCACGCCGTTGAGGATCTGGCCTGCGGCGACAGGCTTGAGGGCGACCATCACGTCGTCCGAGACTCCGAGCTTGAGAGTGTCGTGGCTCAAACTGTTGCTATCTCCAAATGGATCATCGCTGCGATGCGGGCTGAATTAGTGGTACGACCACACTTTACTCCAACTGGACCACAAAGGATAGCACCAACTCCTCCCTGGGTTATTTTGTGTAAAGTCTTTTATCTTATGGAGATAGGTCTGGACTTTGACTTGATGCCCGGCTTGCGGATGATTGTTTCCGAAAGCCCTCTATCCAGATGACTTAGATTGACCCCCTCCCCTGGAGCTGATGGCTTTTGGCTGGGTGATTTGTCAAGCGAATGTCTTTTCGACGGTCGAGGGCAAAACGGCGTTTTCCTTAGCCTCTATAGTTGAAGGTATGGTGGCTGGGGTTCACAGGTCTGTGGTTTTGGCGATTGCACTAGGCTGGGCTGGTTTGTCAGGGGGAAGTAGTCGTGCGTGGGCGCAGACTCCTGCTGTGCCTGTGACAGGGCAGGCGCCGGCGGTGGAGACGAAGACGGATGAGGCGGAACGACCGTTGCCGGATATTGCTGCGCTGATGCAGGCGGTGGAGGCGAATCAGAAGACGTCAGAGGCTGTTGCGAAGGACTATCTGTACCGGTCGGTGGTGACGGCAGTGACGACGGACGGGCATGGCGGGGTGAAGAAGAGCGAGACCAATGAGTATGACATCTTCTGGGTGGAGGGCGTTCCGGTTCAGCGGATGACGAAGAAGAACGGCAAAGAGTTGAGTGCGGAGGAGCAGAAGAAGGAGAACGAACAGATCGACAAGGAGGTGGCCAAAGCGAAGGAGAGGCGTGCGAAGGCCGATGAGCGAGGGAAAGAGACGGACCCGCGCGGAGACGAGCTGGTGACGGTATCGCGGCTGCTGGAGCTGGGAAGTTTTACCAATGCACGACGGGAGAGGTTGAACGGACGAGATGCGATCGTGGTGGATTTTGCAGGCGATCCCAAGGCTAAGACGAAGAGCAAGTTTGAAGAGGTGATTCGCGACATGGCGGGAACGGCGTGGGTGGATGAGCAGGACAAGGTGTTAGTGAAGGCGCAGGGACACTTTATTAACAACTTTAAAGTTGGCGCGGGGCTGCTGGTGAATATTCAGAAGGGGACCAGCTTCGAGATGCAACAGAGGAAGATTAATGATGAGGTGTGGCTGCTTTCGACGGCAGGAGGGCAGGGATCGTTTCGCTTTCTGCTGTTTGCCGGATTCAATGGAACGGTGAATGTTGTGGACTCGGACTATCGGAAGTTCAAGGCGACTTCGACGATTTTGCCGGGGATGAGTACGGTGGAGCCTGATCCGAATCCGAAGTGAGGGAGGGAGGGTTAAACGCGCAAAGGGATAGCCGGAGCCATCCCTTTGCGCAAAACTGGTTGTCGCTGTCCTCGAAGTGCTAAAGACTAGAGAGGCTGGACGTCAGACGCCTGCCAACCCTTTGGTCCCTTTACCACGTTGAACTGAACAGCCTGGCCCTCTTGAAGGCTCTTGAAACCGTTCGAATTGATCGCCGAGTAATGTACGAATACATCCTCGCCGTTCTGACGGCTGATAAAGCCAAACCCCTTGGCATCGTTAAACCACTTCACTGTTCCCTGTTCCATGTCCGTTATTTCCTTATTGCTGTTGAATTTGCCGCTTGATCCAAATCGGGGTTCGTACAGTACGAGCATTGCAGAAGACCAATCTGTTTCGAACGATGCAAGAAGGTTAGCACAGTTACAAGTTTTTTCTGATTTAAATGGCTAAATACTCTTGTTTGCACTATTTATGGTGCAAAGACTGTGGAAATCCGCCCGAAAAAGCGGACTTTACCGTCTGGCCGATTCGACAAACGTACCTTGAGGATGTTAGATATCACGAGAGTTCACGCAGGCAGGTGGGAGCGAACGATCTCTTCGGCCCGGGCGAGAACCTCGTCGAGGGTCATCGAGGTGGAGTCGAGGATGACGGCGTCTGCTGCGGGCTGGAGCGGGGACTCGGCGCGGTGGCGGTCGCGGTAGTCGCGCTCCTTGAGCTCGCGGAGGACGGCTTCTTCGGCGAGACGCTGCTGTTCTGCGGTTTTGGGATCTGGGGTCTGGCGGGCGGCGTTGTCTCCGTCGTGCGAGTTGGCGACGGCGATTGACTCTGGAGTGGCCTGGCGGTAGCGGCGATTGCCGCGGACCTCGGGAGCGGCGTCGAGGAAGATTTTGACTTCGGCATCGGGGAATACGGCGGTGCCGATGTCGCGGCCTTCCATGACGACGCCACCGGCCTGGCCGAGGGCACGCTGCTGTTGCACCATCCAGGCGCGAAGGTGCGGGTGGACGGAGACCTTGGAGGCAGCGGAGGTGACATCCTGCTCGCGGATGCGGCGGGAGACGTCGATGGTATCGAGCAGGACGCGGTTGCCTTCGAGCTGCGGCTCGAGCGTGATGCGAGTGTGGGCTGCGAGGTCCATGAGGGGCGCCTCTTCGTCGAAGGCGTAGTCGTTTTCGATGGCCTTGAGGGCGAGGGCGCGGTACATGGCTCCGGTTTCGAGGTTGAGGAAGCCGAAGCGGCGAGCGAGATGAGCGGCGAGGGTGCTTTTGCCGGCTCCTGCGGGGCCGTCGATGGCGATGACGGGGCGCAGACGCTTAGGCGGCGTGACAGCTTCGGAGCTTTGGTTCGGCTGCGCCATGGGGATTATTTCTCTTCCTCAGGTTTGAACTTGCGTGCAGGGGCTCGCTTGCCGAAGGGCTTTTTGTTGCCCTTGAACTTGTCGAAGGTGCTGGCGGGTTTGCCTGCGCCTGACGCGGCAGATTTACCGTATGGTTTTTTGCCGGCGAAGCTGCCGGTTTTTTTGGCGAAGCTGCCGCCGGAGGATTTTCCGGCGTAGCTTCCGCTGGATTTTCCGTAAGGCTTCTTCGCTCCGAAGCTGCCACTGGTTTTGCTGTATGGCTTCTTCTCAGCGAATCCTCCGCTGGGCTTGCTGTCGAAACCATCTTTGGCCCGGAAGGGACGAGGGCTTCGTGGAGCATCGAACTTGCGGAAGGGCGGACCATCGGGACGTGCGGCGCGGCCTTCGCTGCGACTGTCGTTGTCGCGAGCAAAGCTCTTGCGGGGAGCGAAGCCGTTGGTGCGATCTCCGCCGTCGGCGTCGCGATAGGGACGAGGAGACGAGCCGAAGGTTTTGCGTGGGCCAGCGAAAGAGGGTTTGTCGCCAAAGGTGCGGCGGGGTGGGCGGCTATCGCGCGCATCGCCGTCGGGGCGGGGGGTGAACTCGCGGCGGGGTGGGCGGGAGTCGCCGTAGTCGCGACGGGGTGGGCGGGCGTCGCTGCTGTCGCGGGTGAAGCTGGGTTTGCCGGCGAAGCCTTCGTGCTTGCGTGTGAAGGTGCCGGGTTTGGAGAAGGTTTTGCGCGGGCGATCGCTGCTGGAGTCGCCGGCGGACCGGTCGGCGTAAGGGCGCGGGGTGTATTCGCGGCGCGGTGGGCGGGAGTCGCCGGAGTCTTCGTTGCGGCGGAAGCTGGGGCGGTCGGATTTGAATCCGGGCTTGAAGGCTGGGCGGTCGCTGTCGACACGCGGCTTGCGGTCGAAGCTCGGTTTGCTGCCGAAGCTCGGTTTGCGGTCGAAGCCTGGTTTGCTGCCGAAGGATGGCCGCTTCCCTGCCGGGTCGAACGCGGGTTTGCGGTCGTAGGTGCGGGGAGTCTTCGGGAAAGACGGTTGGGCGGTGTCGTCCTGTACGTTCGCCGCGGCTAGACGGTCGGCCTTTTCTTCTGCCCACGGCTTGGTGAAGCTGGGACGGTCGGGACGATTGGACTCGCGGGTAAAGGGGCGGCGTTCGCGCGGGGTGGGACGGCTTTCTATATTGTGACCTGTTTTGGTTACAAATCCGGTGCCGACCTTGCGGGGCTTGGGGATGAACTTTTTGATGCGGGTGGTGTCTTCGGTGGGCTCTGTGGCATCGCCTTCGGTGGTGACGACTTGGGAGTCGATGTCGTCGGGTGCGGGCGTGGCGACGGCGAGGAAGGCGGGGAGTTCGCCGGTGACGTGGAGGACGGTGCGGCCTTCGACGGCTACGGTTTCAAGCTGGCGGGCGGAGAGGAGCGCGTGGATGACGTCGCGGATACGAGAGCGCGCAGCGATGGGGGAGAGAAAGGTTTCGATCTCTTCTTCAGAAGCGACGATGGCCTGGCCGAGGTAGAGCGAGATGAGCGCCGAGAGCGCGGTGGGCTGACCGGCGTTGGCTCCGGCTTTGATCTGCTTGGTGAAGCGGGTGGCGGTGAGCTCCCAGAGTGTGGGCGCGCCGTCGGGCTGAGGGATGGGCAGGACGCGGAGATGCTGCCAGAGTTCGGTGAGAGCGCGGAGGACGGCGGTCTCGGTGACCTCTTTGCCGAGCTGCGTGGCGAGATCGTAGGCGGAGAGGCCGGAGTCTTTGCCTTGTTCGGCGAGGAGGGTGTAGGTGTTGAGCGCGAGAGGAGAGACTTTGGTTGCGCCGCTGGTGGCGGGGGGCTGCTTCCAGGCTTTGTCGCCGCGGAGGGTGAAGATGTAAGGGAAGGCGAGCGGGGAGACGATGAAGTCAGGGGTTTCGGTGCCGATGCCGGTGGGGTTGCCGAGGAGATTGAGGGGGATGGCTCCGCCGTCGAGGATGAGGCGGGAGAGCAGGCTGCGGGATTGCTCGGTGTCGGCCAGGGTTGGAGCGGCGTTGGGGACGCCAAGGATCGATTCGACGAACGATGGCGCGGGCGCGGGGAGCTGCGCGGCGCGAGGAGTGTAGAGCACGAGGCCGGAGGTGTTGAGCCAGTCGCGGAGCATGTTGATGGTGAGGATGGGGTCGGCGTTGTGATGCCAATGGGCGAGACGGGCGGCGGCGAGCTGGTCGGCCGAGGGGGTGCTTAGGTTACTCAAGGTGTTGCCTTCCTGCTGGGGCGAGGGTACCGCGCGACAGCAAATCCACAGCCTGGGCTGATGGAGGACGATCTATGGTTCTGAATCCGTTCTGGGGGAGCTACGAGTGCAAAGTCGGTTCGTCAGAGATCCGCTGCACTTGTCTATCAAGGATACCGCAAATTCTTACGATTGTTTGCCAAGGATTCCTCTTCACGACCGCAAAAACAACTGCAACGGCAAAAGCGGGTCCTCCGCTCCCGCGAAGGATGGCAACTAGAGTGGCAAACAGCAACCGCAACAGCAGATCCCTCCGCTGCCGCTGCGGGATGACAACAAAAAAGAGCGCCGGCAACAGCTGGTCCTTTGACTGCGTTTAGCGCAAAACTGCGACGCCAAACTTCGCTCGGAATGACGGGTCATCGCAAAAGTGAGAGGCTAAGACCGAAACGGCTAGATTCGCTGGAAGGCTTTGGCGATGTCTTTGTAGGAGTAGCGGAGGGCGATGGGGCGGCCGTGAGGGCAGGCGGTGGGGTGCTCGGTCTTGGCCAGGGCGGCGAGGAGCCAGTCGATTTTTTCGGGGTCGAGGGGCTGGTTGATCTTGATTGCGGCGTGGCAGGCCATGCTGGCGGCGATGCGGCGGCGGCGGGCTTCGGCGTTTTCGGTTTGTTGGTTGCGATCGGGGATGGCGAGGACCTCTTCGATCATCCGTTCGAGTTCGACGCCCTCGAGGCCGACGGGAGCTGCCTTGACGGCGAGAGTGCGAGGGCCGAAGGGTTCGGCTTCGAAGCCGTTGCGTTCGAGCTCTTCGGCGATCTCGGCGAAGGTGATCATTTGCGCTGGGAGGAGATCGATGAGCAGCGGGATGAGAAGGCGCTGACGCTGGATCTGTTCGGTGTTGCGCTCGCGCAGAATCTTTTCGAAGAGAATGCGCTCGTGAGCGACGTGCTGGTCGATGATCCAGAGACCTTCTTCGTTGACGGCGAGGATGAAGGAGTCGCGGAACTGGCCGACGGGTTTGAGTGTGGAGAGTGCGGTGAGGGTGTCGGCTTGCTCGGGTGCGGCTGACTCGTAGGTGGGTTGATCGGATTCGTAGCCAACCGGGATGGAGTGACCGGAGAAGGCGAAACGCCCGGGGGATGGTGGAACGATTGGCGCGGCGAGGTTGAAGATGGGGGATTTTATTGCTGGCGTGTGGATGTTCGCAGCGTCGATGTTCGTAGCGTGGATTGGCGCGGCGTGGATGGGGGCTTCGTAGTTCGCGGTGTCGGCGGCGGCTGGGTCCGGTTCGGATTGAGTGGTGGGGGAGAAGAAGAGTTCATCGCCGCCGGGCAGTGGGCTGACGTCGATGAGCAGAGAGCTGGAGAGGCCTTGCGGGCCGCTGGTGAGTGCGGTGGCGAAGCTGGCGGCGGGGCGGGCTTGCATGAGCGCGGCGCGAATGGTGTCGCGGATGAAGTCGTGCACGAAGCTGGGCTGGCGGAAGCGGACTTCGGTCTTGGCAGGATGGACGTTGACGTCGACTTCCTGTGGCGGCATCTCGAGGAAGAGCAGGACTACGGGGTAGGAGGTGGGTGGGAGGATGTTGCGGTAGGCCTCGCTGAGGGCGTGCAGGATGAGCTTGTCGCGGATGAGGCGCTGGTTGACGAAGACGTAGATGGAGTTGCGGTTGAGTTTTTGCAGCTCGGGTTTGGAGACGAAGCCGGTGATGCGGAGGTAGCCGGGATCGGGTGGGGTGTAGTCCTCTTCGCGCTTCCAGGGCGGGGGTTCGGGGAGGCCGGTGCGGGTGAAGTCGAGTTCGGCGGTGATGGGAAGCATGTAGTTGCTGGTGTCTTTGCCAAAGATTTGGAAGAGGCGGTCGGCGGCGTTGGCGACTGCGGGTGCGATGAGAAGCGCTTGCGTCGCGGAGTGGAGTTCGAAGTGTTTGGTTGGGTGGACGAGAGCGTAATGGGTGACGAGAGCGGCGATGTGAGAGAGCTCCGTCTGTTCGGACTTGAGGAATTTGCGGCGGGCGGGCGTGTTGAAGAAGAGATCGCGAATGGTGATGGTGGTGCCGATGGGAAGGCCGGCGTCCTCGACACGGAGGATGTTGCCGCCTGCGATCTCGACGAGGGTGCCGGAGGGTTCTTCTGTTACGCGGGTTTCGAGCTGGAGCCGGGAGACGCTGGCGATGGATGGGAGTGCCTCGCCTCGAAAGCCCAGGGTGGCGATGGAGAGCAGATCGTCGGAGGTACGGAGTTTGGAGGTGGCGTGGCGCTCGAAGGCGAGGAGGGCGTCGTCGCGGACCATGCCGTGGCCATTGTCGGAGATGCGGATGAGCTTGCGGCCACCGGCTTCGACCTCGATGCGGATGCGGGTAGCGCCGGCATCGAGCGAGTTTTCAAGGAGCTCTTTGACGACGGAGGCGGGGCGTTCGACTACCTCGCCTGCGGCGATCTGGTTCGCCACAAGGTCAGAGAGGATTCGGATGCGGCCCATGGTTGGATTGTACGAGGATCAGCTAAAACGTGTAGACCGTGGGAGATTACCGGGGTTAGCAGGTATTGGTTACTTGCAGTCTATCGTGACTTAGCGGCAACAGGGAGGACATGGGAGTCGCTAAAAGGAGAATTCGATTCCACTAGTGTGCAAATATTTGCCCACCTGTTGGCATCCTTGCTTTGCCAGCGGGGCGGAGCTTACTGGTTCGGAAGGTTTTTGGGCAGATTTGGCTTTGGCAGTCGAAATGCTTCATGACTGGTGTCTCAACATTGTCATATTTATAAGGAGATCTATGAAACGGCTATCCCTCGCCCTTGGTGCACTCTCTCTGGCAGCTCTTTGCGCTACTTCTGCCAAAGCCGATACTTTCAGCTTCAGCTTCTCACCAGTCCTCTTTGGCAGCTTCTCGGGGTTGGGAACCATTACCGCAACCGAAGTTGGCAATACCAACCAATATGACATCACAGCGATCACTGGTACGGCTGATGGATCTACCATCACCGGCCTTTCCAACTTTGAAGGCAGCGACAACGATCTGTTCGATCCGGGCCTCGGCTTGTTTGAGTCGTTTAACTTTGACGGCTCTGGAGTCTCCTTCACGCTCGCCAACGGTCACGAAGTCAATATCAGTGCGGGATTCCTCTTCGAAAACGCTGACTTGAGCGGAGCGAAGGGTTCCACCTCTGAATCCGTGTTGGTCGATATCGAGAAGACCTCCTCGAACTCGCCTGTTCCTGAACCTGGAACGCTTGCACTGCTCGGTACGGGCATGCTGGGCGCCGCAGGTGCACTTCGCCGCCGCTTGATGGCATAACCCTCTACGAGTTGTAAAAGAAAGCCGCCTCTTTGAGGCGGCTTTCTTTTTGAGGCGGGTGCAATCGATCGATGAGGGCTCCGGGAAACGAGATCGAAGCGGAGAACATCTCAAGAGAGTGGCGATGTGAAACAGAGGAGGACCAGAGATGATTCGCAAATTGAAGACAGGGGAGTTTCGGATCTATTCGCGACACCAGGACCCCAGGACGGGAAAGCGGAGAAATCTGGGAACCTTCGCCACGCGGGCGAAGGCTGAGGAACACGAGCGAGCGATCCAGTACTTCAAACGGCACTGAAGAGAGATTGCCTGCTGAGGCAGTTAACAGCCTTGTGTCAGCGCTTTTTCTTCTTTGACGTTGCCGGTTTGACTGGAGTGCTCTCTGCGTCGCGGTCGCCGACCATGTGGAGGCGCATGAAGTTGGTGGCGCCGGATTTGGTGCGGGTGCCGGCTACGATGCCGACGATTTGGCGCTCGTGAACGTGACCCTGGGTTTCGAGAATGTCCTCGGCCATATCGACGAGCTTGTCGGTGTCGTGGAAGCGGTCGCAGAGGATAGGGTAGGTGCCCCAGAGAAGCATACAGCGATTGATGACGGGCTGAAAGGGTGAGAGAGCGAAGATGGGTGGGTCGGGATGGTACTTGGAGAGAAGGCGGACGGTGCCGCCAGACTCTGTGAAGATGGCGATGGCGGCGACGTCGAGGTCGTCGGCGGCGTGGGACATGCACTCGCAGATGGTTTCGGCGACGGAAAGACGGACGCTGGGATGATGGCCGAGCGCGGGTGGCGGGTCGATGCGAATCTGATGCTCGGTTTCGGTGACGATCTTGGCCATCATGGCGACGGCTTCGACGGGATACTTTCCGGCGGCGCTTTCGCCTGAGAGCATGACGGAGTCGGTGCCGTCGTAGATGGCGTTGGCGACGTCGGAGGCCTCGGCGCGGGTGGGGCGCGGGTTGTCGATCATGGATTCGAGCATCTGCGTGGCGGTGATGACGGGTTTGCGGTACTCGGCAGCGCGGCGGATGATGTGTTTTTGCAGCGCAGGAACTTTTTCGGGGGGAAGCTCGACGCCGAGGTCGCCACGCGCAACCATGATGGCGTCGGTGATCTCGAGGATGCTGTCGAGGTGCTCGATCGCCTGCGGCTTTTCAAGTTTGGCGACGACCCATGCGTCGGACTTGAGCGCGGCGAGGCGGTTTTTGACGTGACGGATGTCGGCTGCCGTGCGGATGAAGGAGACGGCGACGACATCGACACCCTGGCCGACTGCGAAGATAAGGTCTTCTTCGTCTTTTTCCGTGAGCGAAGGGACGTTGACGGCGATACCGGGAAGGTTGATGCCCTTGTTCTCGCCGAGCATGCCGCCGTTGATGATCTCGCAGATGACATCGACGCCTTTGACCTGCTCGACGCGCAGTTCGATGAGGCCGTCGGAGAGGAGGATGCGGGAGCCTGATTGGAGATTTTCAGCGAGGGTCTTGAAGGTGGTGCCGATGAGGGCTGCGGTGCCTTCGATCTCTCGTGGCGTGATGGTGAGACGTTTGCCGGCGACGAGTTGGACGGGCTTGTGGTCCTTCAGCTTGGCGGTGCGGATCTTTGGACCCTGCAGGTCGGCGAGGATGCAGATGGGCTTGCGCTCTTCCTTCGAGATGGTGCGAACCATGCGAATGAGGTCGGTCTTTTGCGCATGGGTGCCGTGGGAGAAGTTGAGACGGGCGATATCGAGACCCGCACGGACGAGTTGCCGGAAGATTTCAGGGGTGTCTGAGGCGGGGCCGAGAGTCGCGACGATCTTGGCGCGCCGGTTGCGTTCCATGGGAGCAAAGGGGGTTATGTTCGGAGTTGGGTTTAAAGATGTCTTCATGAGTCTCTTTGCTGGAACTTTCTCACCATCAGAATTTACGGATGGTATGACCTGTAGATTTTGACCCCGGAGCAATTCTAAACGCGTGGAAGGCTGTTTGGGGGCGGCGGGTCGGAATGAGTGTGGCGGGGAGGAGAATATCTTGCGTTGAATTCGGCGTTGAACTCGGCACCGAAGAGGACGCAGAGCGAGATGATATAGAGCCAGAAGAGAAGAGCGATGCCGGCACCGAGGGAGCCGTAGACCTGGGAGTAGTTGGCAAAACGGGTGACGTACCAGCCGAAGGCGAGGGTGATGAGGAACCACGTCGCGGTGGAGAGAATGGCTCCGGGGAGGACACGCTTCCAGGACTGCCGCATCGGCGTTCCCATGTGATAGATGAGGCCGATGATGCCGACACTGCCGGTGAGCGCAACGGTCCAGCGGATGAGCAGAGCGACGGCATAGATTGGAGTGCGTGCGGAGGGTAGGATGTGCACGGCCAGCCACTCCGTAATGAACTGGCCGAAGACGATGAGCGTGGTAGCGAGGGCGAAGGGAACGAGCGAGAGCGGAACCAGAAGAAAGGCGCGAAGACGACGCTGCCAAAAGGTCCAGCAGTCGACCGGGAGGTTGTTGGCGCGACGGACGCCTTCCATGAGGGTGGCGAGAACGCTGGAGGCTCCGGTGAGGCTGACCAGGAAGGCGATGATCAGAGCATGCGCAGAGCGCGTACTGTGAGGCGAATCGACAAAGTAGCTCTGTAGAAGCGGACTGACGTCGGGGGGGAGGATGCGGTCGAAGAAGACTGAGAGCTGGAAGCGGAGTGGAGTGGTGTCGGGGAGAAGACTGACGACCGCAGCGGCGACGATGAGCGCGGGAAAGAGCGAGACCATGGCCGAGTAGGCGGTGGACTGAGCGAGGTTGAGACAGTCGTGCTGCGATGCGCGAACAAGAGCACCGTGAAAGATGCGGGGAAGGCGCAGGAGTCTCCTCATGGGATCGTCCCACGCGAGTGCGATCCGGGGGAAGTTAAGCCTTCCACCGGTTGAGGAAGTCGGTTACGGAGGTTGGGTACATGTAGCGCATGTCTCCGAATTCGGCGGCCTGTTGCGCGTAGAGGAGATTGCCTTTGGCGTCGAGGACGGCAAGAGCGGGAACTCCCTTTTTGAGCGGAACGTTATATTTTTCCGTTATGTTCAGGTTCTTGTCGAAGTGGCCGATGTCGACGTGAACGAGGAGAAAGTTCTTGTCGAGGAGTTCAAGGTTTGGACTCTGATGGAGGTAGATGTCGAGGACCTGGCAGTCGCCGCACCAGTCGCCGCCAAAGGAGAGGATGACTCGCTTGTGTTCGAGGCTGGCCTGTTTGAGTGCTGCAGTGATGTCGGCCTGGGGATTAGCCTCTGCGGAGTAGAGATGCTTTTTGACTGTGGGCGGAGTCGTTACCGGCTGGCGCACTGGCGCGGTCGCTGGAACGGCAGCGACTGGTGCGGCGGCGGGAGACGATGCCGGCAGCGTGCTCTTGCATCCGGACGATGCGAAGGCAAGGAGTGCGACGGCGGAGAGAAGCGAAGTGCGGCGATAGAACGAAGAGCCTGCGTGCATGGCGAAGAACCTTCCCTGGTGAAAACTTCGGTGAAGCGACTTTGTCAGGCCTTCCAGTGATTGAGGAATGTGGTGATGGCTTCGGGAGTGGGGTGCTCAAACTCTTTTGCGCGTTCGGAGTAGAGGAGATTTCCGTGGGCATCGATGATGGCGAGAGCGGGAACGCCTTTGGTGATGGGCACGTCGTACTTCTTCGCGACATCGACGTTCTTGTCCATGTGACCGATGTTGACGTGGACGACGATATAGTTTTTGGCGAGAAGCTCGGCGTTGGGGCTCTGGTGGTAGTAGATGTCGAGAACCTGACAGTCGCCACACCAGTTGCCGCCGAAGTCGAGGAGGACGCGCTTATGCTCGCGGCGGGCGCGGACGAGTGCGGCGGCGATGTCGGCGGCGGCGTCGGAGGTCTCGGAGTAGAGATTCTTATTGGCGTGAGCGGTGGTTTGCGCGACGACCTGAGGAAGCGGCGCGAGGGGCGACGCCAGCAGAGCCAACATAAGAGCGGAAAGAAGTGTGCTGCGGGATTTGACGATCATGACCTGACCCTATTTGAGTTAAATCTTCGAGTTCATTGGCGAGTCCATCGACGAAGACTTGTCCGCGCACGATTGCTGTGTGCGGACCGTTACAGATGATGATGCACGAAGAACGCAGCAGGACGCAAAAAAACGATGTTATGGACGACGAAACTACTTTCCTGTGTAGTAACCGTCGCGCGTCTGGATGACCAAACCCTTCTGGTGGAGAGAGAGATCGATCTGGTGGTAGCCGGCGGCAGCGGCCTCCTGGCTGGGGGTGTAGCCGAGACGGTACTGAGCGCGTAGCTCTTCGGCGATCTGGGTGTAGATCTGAGCCACGTCCAGATTTTTCTTGACCTCGAAGAAGCGGCCTCCGGTCTCCTGGGTCATTCGTTCGAGGACTTTTTTGCCGTCGACATGGCCCTGGCTGGGATTATTTCCGCCATTGTTGCCTCCGTTGCCGCCACCGGGATAGCCACCACCTGGGTATCCACCGCCGGGGTACCGACCGCCGCCGGGATAACCGCCGCCAGGGTAGCCGCCGCCACCGGGATAGCCGCCACGACCGCGCTGCGGGTTGTTGTTGTTCTGGTGCGACTCTTCGCCTTTGAAGTAGATGGCGTAGATGATGGTGTCGGCTCGCTGGGCGGCCTCGATGGATTTGACGAGCGTCTCTCGGCTGCCGCGATCGCCGCCGTCGGAGAGGATGATGATGGCTTTGCGTCCGGTCTGCTTGCTCATGATCTCATCGGAGGCGAGGAAGAGGGCGTCGTAGAGGACGGTGCCGCCGCCGCCGCGGGGACGATGAGCTGGGGCGGTGTCGTCGTCAGAGGAGTTGGAGCTTCTGCCGGGAGTGTCGATCTCCTTGAGTGCCGCCTGAAGCTGGGGGCGAGAGGAGGTCAGATCCTGCAGGAGTTCGGTCTCTGCGGCGAACTGCATGATGAAGGCCTTGTCCTTGGGCGTGGTGAGCATCTGGTCGAGGAAGGTGCTGCTCGCGGTGCGCTCTTCGTCGATGACATCACGCTGGGAGAGGCTGGTGTCGACGAGCAGGCCGAGGATCAAGGGGAGGTTGGTGTCCTTGTCGAAGTAGCGGATGGTCTGAGGTTTGCCGTCGACCTGGAGGATGAAGTCGTCCTTGGTGAGGTTCTGGATGAGGGCGCCTTTTTTGTCGCGGACGACGACGGGAAGGTTGACGAGGCGGGCGTCAACGGCGATGGTGGGAGCGGTGGACGCGGGGGTTTGCTCGGGCGGGGCGGGTTTCTGTTGGGCGCCGAGGCCAGGTGCGAGTAGAAGGCTGGCCATAAGAATAGGCCGGAGCGAGCGAAGGACGATCATGAGAGGTTAGACGACGTTGATTTGGCAGGGTTTCAGTTTCGGCTGATGCCGGATGCACTCTGCATGTCACCGGGCAAGCAGAGCGCCACCTTGATGTAGGGAAAAGAAAGGGATTGTGCCCGCGGAGGAGGTAGTTTGCGGAAGTATAGACCGGACTGGCGTGAAGCCGTATGTAGTAGGATTCGCTTGTTGAAACCCTAAGCTCGATCCGAAGAGTACAACCTGAAAGAAGAAGGACTTTTCAGAGATTTCCTGTCAGGTTGCGACGCATTTTGTTGCAATATGATGCAACGTCACAAAAAAATGCTGGTACAAGGTTCAATGAACGAAGACAGAAGCAACAGCGAGAGGCCCCTGGATAGGCTGAAGGCCCTTCTCGCCGCGATGCGCCCAAAAGCTCTGCCGTGGATTCACCTTGTTGCGATATTTTTCGTTCTGCTGCTCTTCTCGTGGCTTGGGATCGTTCTGTCGCGACAGTCTGCTGGCGTGGCGACGATATGGCTTACGAACGGATTATTATTCGCCGTGGTGATGACACGGCCGCAGAGCGCGTGGATAGCCTATTTTGTTGCAGGCTTTGCAGCCGATACGCTGGCTGATGTGCTGTATGGTGACCCGCTTAAGCTCGCGATGGGTGTCTCGGTCGCCAACTCGGTTGAGGTCATCACCTCGTGCATCCTCTTAACATGGTGGTTCGGCAATCCATTTCAGCTGACAAAGCGTCGGCCGCTGCTGGGCTTTCTGGGCGTAGCGGTGGTAGGAGCTACAGCGATTACGAGTGCCATGGGCGCATCGTGGACGTTGCTATTTGGGAATGCTGAGCCGTGGTGGATGCTGTTTCGTACCTGGTACCTGGGCGATGTTCTGGGGATGGCTATCCTTGCGCCACTGGTGTTCATCCTGCTGCAACCTGGGTTCTTCGCCATGCTGGAACGCTCGAGGCTGATGAATACGCTGCTCCTGTTGATGGTGCCGGCGCTTGCCACGGTGTTGGTGTTTGTCCAAAGCACGGACCCGCTCATCTTTCTCATCTTTCCTGCCCTACTGCTGGTGGTGTTTCGACTGGGTTTCCCTGGGACGGTGTTCGCGGTGTTTGTCATTGCGCTGATCTCAATTTGTTTTACGGTCACCGGGCATGGGCCGCTGATGTTGATTACCGGTTCGACCCTGTTGCATCGAATTGTGATTCAGCAGATATTTCTTGCGGTCGCTCTCTTCACCTGTTTTCCAGTCGCAGCGTTGCTGGAAGAGCGCAAGGAGCTTGAGGTTTCGCTGCAGAAGAGCGAGCATCGGTATCGCGAGCTGGCCAATGCAGATGCGCTGACGGGGCTGGCGAACCGGCGTGGTTTCGACGAGAGGCTGCAGGAGGAGTGGAGTCGCGCGGAGAGGCGGGGGCAGTCCCTGGCTCTGCTGCTAATCGATGTGGATCTGTTTAAGTCGTACAACGACGTCTACGGACATATCGGTGGGGATGAATGCCTGCGCTGTATTGCGAAGGTGATCGCCAGCTGTGCGCAACGCCACTCCGGCGTGGCGGCGCGGTTTGGTGGGGAGGAGTTCTCGGTGATCCTGCCGGATACTGAGCTGGAGGCAGCGCTCGAAATCGCTGAGAGCATTCGCGAGGCGGTTGTCGCGACGAATCTACCTCATCCCGGGAACCCGGTTGGGGTGCAGACGATCAGCATTGGCGTAGCTGCTGAAGTTCCGCATGCAAACAGCTCGGTGACCTCGCTGCTAACTACGTCGGATCACGCGTTGTATCGCGCCAAATATCTGGGTCGCAATCGAGTTGAGGGGCCGGCCGCCTCGATGCCTCAGGTGGAAAACCAAACTCAAAATTACTGATTTTTCTGGTTGTGTTGCGCGTGGGCGCGTATTCTGGCAGCACGATGAAACAATTTCTTTGCCTGGTTGCCGCGTGTCTTTGCGCGTGCTTTTGCTTTGGTTGCGCACCGGCTGCAGCGACTGCCTCGACGGGGCCGAACCTTGCGCCTGCTACTGCGACGAACCCTCCGACGGGATCTTCGAAGACCGTAGTGTTGTGGCCGAATGGAGCGCCGGGTGCGCGGGGGACCGGGGATGGAGACGTCCCGAAGATGTTTGTGTATCCCGCTACGGGCGCAGGCGTCCACTCGGCGGTGATCGTACTCCCCGGGGGCGGATACACGCATCTCGTTGTGGGAAAAGAAGGCAGCGTGGAGGCAAAGTGGCTGAACGCGCATGGAGTGACGGCCTTTGTGCTGGAGTACAGACTGGGGCCGCGATACCACTTCCCTTCTCCGATGCTGGATGGCGCGCGCGCGGTGCGCTATGTACGGAGCCACGCGGCTGAGTTGAATGTTGCGAAAGACCGGATTGGGTTGTGGGGGTTTTCGGCGGGTGGGCACCTGGCAGGCTACCTGGCGGCTGTGCACGATGCCGGCGATGCGAACGCGTCGGACGCAGTGGACCGGGTGAGCGACCGACCCGACTTCGTGATCGTATCGTATGGGCGGTTCAGTATGGATGAGTCGATTCCACGGACGTCGAACATGGAGGGGTTGCTGGGAGCGCATCCGACACAGGCGATGATGGACGAGGTTTCCGTAGTGAAGCTGGTGACGAAAAATACGCCTCCCTGTTTTATCTATTCCACGACGGCGGATCAGACGGTGAATTCGTTGAATGCAACAGCTTTCTATGACTCGCTGAAACGAGCTGGGGTGCCGGTGGAGTTACACATCTTTGAACGAGGCCGCCATGGGACGGGGATGGCGCAGGGGTTGAAGGATCTGCCAGAGCTGGCGATCTATCCGACGCTGCTGGAGAACTGGATGGTGATGCACGGATGGATGGCCGGGAGTTAGGGGAACTCTGGCCTGGATCGCGCACTCCTTCTGAGAGCGATGGACTTGAAAATACAGGAGTTTCAAGCGCGCTTCGACCGGGAAATGGTTTCTATCCGACGATGAAGGTTGATCGGTTACGCTACTTGATAGAGTTGATTGCAATCGAGGTATCTCTTGAAGGTTTTCGCGCCAGATCTTCCGCGACCCTGGCTTTGGAAGACGGTACTATCGACATTGCCGGTCTGGTTTGCGTTCGGACAGTTTTGGCGAGTGAATCATGGTGTTCATTTGGGAGTATTGACTGCCGTCTTTGTGACGTTGGCGGGTACGTCGGCCGCTGTGTGGGCGTTGTGGCGTGAATCGGGCAGAACTGCGAAGCTAAAAGGCGCTGAAGAGGCGCAGTCGCAGTTTCTGGCGGCGGCGGAGACGAGCCTCGATGCCTTTGGCCTGCTGGAATCGGTTCGAGATGAGACGGGCAAGATCGTCGACTTCAATATTCTCTATACGAATGCAAACGGGGAACGGTTGGTGGGTCGGCCCCGATCGGAGTTGCTGGGGCAGAGACTGTGCGCCGTGACTCCGGCGCGGCCAACAAGTGAGATGTTTGCCAGGTTCTGCAACGTGGTTGAGTCTGGAGAGCCGCTGAATGAAGAGTTCCAGGTGAACCTTCCGAGCATCAAGGCGACCTGGCTGCGGAGCCAGTTGGTTAAGCTGGGTGATGGGCTGGCTGTCACCTTCAGCGATATCAGTGAAGCGAAGTCAACGCAGGAGCGGTATGCGCATCTTGCGGAGTTTACAGATTCCGTCTTTCAGAATGCCCCTTTCAGCATCGTCGCTACCGATACCAATGGATTAATTACCGCGATGAACGTCGCGGCGGAAAAACTGACGGGTTACAGCCGACAGGAGCTAGTGGGAAAGGCGCCGTTGACCGTGCTGCACGATGAGCGGGAGTTGGTGGGAAAAGCGCTCAGCATCGATGCTGCAGCGACGCAATTTGGATTTCAAGTGCTGACGGCAGGAGTGGCCGTTGGCGAGATGGAGGAGCAGGAGTGGACGTTGATTCGGCGGGATGGTGCGCGTACGCCGATCAACCTGGCGATGCGAGCGGTGACGACAGATACAGGCGAGGTGAGCGGATATGTCAGCATCGCGTTTGATATCACCGAGCGTCGACAGATGCTGGACTATGTGACTCACCTGGCGACGCACGATCAACTGACGGGGCTTGCCGGGCGAGCGCTGCTGCAGGACAAGACGGTGCAGGCGGTGGAGTTGGCACGACGCTATGGGACGAAGGTGGCGGTGTTTGTGATTGACCTGGACCACTTCAAGCGGCTGAATGATTCGCTGGGACATGCATCCGGGGATCTGCTTCTGATCGAGGCCGCGAGGAGGCTGAGCCGCTCGGTGCGCAGCACAGATATTGTGGCGCGAGTGGGTGGAGATGAGTTTGTTGTGGTGATGCCTGACATTACGACAGTCGAAGATGTGGAGCAATGCGCGGCCAACCTGGTTGCAAGACTGTCGCCGGAGATCTCAATTGAAGAGCACCTGGTGCAACTGACGGCGAGCGTGGGGGTGTGCATCTATCCCGATTTTGCCGCCGATGCAAAGCATCTGCTGAAACGGGCGGATTCGGCGATGTATGCGGCGAAGGAGAATGGGCGAAACCAGCATCAGATCTTCAGCGAGAACATGCTACAGGAGACGACAGAGCGCCTGACCATGGAACACGCGCTGCGCCATGCACTAACCAATGGAGAACTGAGCATGCATTACCAGCCACAGATCTCGCTCACAACTGGATCCGTGACTGGGATGGAAGCTCTGTTGCGGTGGACGCATCCGAAGCTGGGATGTATTTCGCCGGCGCAGTTTATTCCGCTGGCTGAAGAGACGGGTTTGATTGTGCCGATCGGCGAGTGGGCCTTTATGACTTCGTGTTGCGAGGGTAAGGAGCTGCAGGATGAGTTGGGCATGGATCTGACGATCTCGGTGAACCTTTCGCCGCGTCAGTTTCGGCAGAAGAATCTGTTGCATGTCGTCCAAAACTCTCTGGCGAAGAGCGGTTTGGCCCCGGATAGGCTGCAGATCGAGATCACTGAAAATATGTTGATGTCGAACTCCGAAGACGTGCTGGATAAGCTGCAGAAGATGCGCGAGATGGGAGTACGCATTTCGATCGATGACTTCGGCACAGGGTTCTGCAGCTTCTCGTACCTGTTGCAGTATCAGGTCGACCGATTGAAGATCGATCAGAGCTTTGTGAAGAAGGCGGGGACCGATGCGAACGCAGCCGCTGTTGTGCGAACCATCATCGCGATGTCTCACGGGCTGAATATCAAGGTGGTGGCAGAGGGTGTTGAGACCGATGAGCAACTGCGTTTTCTGCTGCGAAGAAAGTGCGACGAAGCGCAGGGGAATTTTATTGGACGCCCTGTAACGCCGGAGGAGTTTTGCGAGACCGTCAGAGGTTACGGAAACAGATTCCTGCTTCGCTCGACAGATCCAGTCACTGACTGGGTGAGATAGAACATCGACGATACTTCGCGTGAACCAAATGCAGATGCCCCACGCCGACGGCATGGGGCATCGGGGTAAGACGTTCCAGCTGATTAAGTCTTTTGGCCCATGCGCTTGATGAGGTGGTAGATACCGAGCAGAATGAGAGCGCCAACAAGCGACATCAGAAACCCGGCTGACTGATCGGGCTCATAGTGGCCGATTGCACGGCCGAGGAAGGTTCCTAAAAAAGAGCCTACGATGCCGATGAGCATGGTGATGAAGATACCGCCGGGCTCCTTGCCGGGAATGATGAACTTGGCAATAGCGCCGACGACAAGACCGATGAGAGCCGTCCAAAGCAGATGAAGCATAGCTGTTCCTCCTGTTGGTTTTCCCGGGGCTGCCGGGTCCGTCTCGCTTGATGGGGAAAGCATACTCCAACTACGTAATGATGCAAGCATTTGATTGGCGGGACAGGGAATAATCTCTTCAAGCGCTGCGGACGATCAGATCGTTCTTCCATAGCGCCAGGACAACGTCCATCTGACTGTTGTGCGCAATCAATTCGCCATCGGTGACTTCAGCCCACAGTGTCGTGATGGTTTTGTGTGTACCCGCATTGAGCAAAGAGACGGCGCGGAGTGCGTACGCTTTATTTTTATTTGATGGAGCGTATTGGCCAGCAGGAATTCCCTTCACCAGACCAGCTTCGCAGAGACTGAGAAAGGCGAAGCGCGGGCCTCCTTTGCGCTGAGCGGATGGACTGGTGGGGTAGAGCTTTGCGGTTGCCTGTTCCCAGCGAGCTGCGGGGGTGATCGCCTTGCCGTAGGTTTCCATGCGGGCCGCGATGAGTGCAGCTTCGCCGTATTTGTTCGCCATGTTGTCTCCTGTGAAGATTGTTTCAGATTTCATGCAGCGTGTTTCGTGCAGCGCGGTTTTTTACGGTTGCTTCATGGGCACAATCGTGGCGCGGATAAGTTTGTCGAGCTTGGGATATTCGCGATCGAGGTAGGCGTTGCCACCTTCGAACACTGCGTCCTGATGGCCTGCACGCATGCCACCGCCAGAGTGTTCTCCGTAGCCGCTGTAGAGTTTTTCGACAATGTCCATGCCTTCGACGACCTGGCCAAAGGGGGCAAAGCCCGCTTCGATGTCGTTGCGAGCGGAGTTGTCACCGAGATTGATGTAGACCTGAGTGGAGCGGGTGTCGGGGCCGGTGTTGGAAAAGGCGATGTAGCCGGGGGTGTTGTGTTGTTTCAGGGTGTCGTCGGGGATGGTGACGTGGCGTTGCTGCTGAGCGACCTTCGGGTCGCCGGCTATGCCGAATTGCACCCAACGGCCCGGGACTACGCGGAAGAAACGCGAGTCGTCGAAGTATCGTGTGCGGACTAAGCCGTAGAAGCGATCGGCACCGTGCGGAGACCAGTCGCGATGAGCTTCAACGACGAAGCTGCCAGCGGTTGTTTCAAACTTTACGCGGAAGACTTCGGGAGTCTTGTGATGCCAAAAGGGTAACGCCAGTAAAAGGCAGAACAGATAGACCATGCCATTCAGAGTATCCTCGCTCAGTTCAAGCCTGTGGAATTCTTTTAGAAAATTTCTTCTCAGCGGCAACTTCGCACGATCAAATACCTGAAAACAAAAGTTAATTTATTTATTATTGACAATTGTTTACTAGTTGGTTTATTTTGGTGATGGGTACTATTGACCATGAAGATTAATCTATGCGTAAGCTAATTGTGGCCACCTTCGCCCTGACCCCGATATTTCTTCACGCCCAGGCAAGTTCGCCTGTCCAACCCCAGACCTCCGGCACCCCCACTACGCTTCAGTCCAAACTTATTCAACCGAAGGAGCTTCATGCTTCCGAGTCAGATCATGGCATCGCTCCAATCAGGATTTCAACTGGAGTTGTCGCGCCGAAGTTGATTCACATCCTCCAAATTGAGAAGGATTACGAGGTGAACCCAAGTCTCTTCCTTGTTGATCGAAAGGTCGTTGTCGGCATGACAGTTGACGCGACCGGCAAGCCTTCGAACCTGAAGATCCTCCAGTCCCTCGGCCCGGGAATGGACAATAACGTTCTAAGGGCAATCAGCCAATATCGTTTCACACCAGGCACGTTGGATGGTCAGCCGACCGCAATTCCATTGACCCTTGAGGTCGTAGTACATGAGCCGGCGCGGTAGATCGTTCACTGTGGCGCACGCCCTCCCCGTAGAGAAATAACTTTGAACGATAAGGCGACCTCTCGAGGTCGCCTTATCGTTTCGTGTCGAGCGCACAATGGCCTTGAGTGCACCGACACCGTTCTAGTGCGGGCTGAGGAAAAGAAAAACCGACAGGGCAGCGGCGATAATGCCTACGATGACATAGACCATAGCGGGACTTGCAAAGCCCGTTCTCTTCTCCGGCGGCTGGACAGGCGATTCCATGCAGGATTGGATGCAGCGCGAGGCTCAGGAGGCTGTATTTTTTTTAGGCCCTGGCAAGAAAATTTCTCATAGCGATGGCGACCTCATCGATGAGTGATCGTTGGACGTTCTGACTGAAGTATCGCAAGCAGCTTCGAAGAGTTGAACTGCACTTATTTATTTGTGTGACGAGTGAGTGATTTTGCGGGATGACTTGCGAAAATGCTGGGATAACTTGCGGTTTAAAATTGTTCACCAGAAGAAGACCCTAAAATTGCGCTCAAAATTTTCTATCTTTTAAAGATGGATTGATTTTTTTGCGGACGTCTTTGCTCGCAGTGACCGCACGTAGTGATATACCAGTAGCCAGGTGGGTGATGAGGACTGCGTGGAGGATAGTTTTTTCGTATGAAAAATCTGTTTGAAGCAGTGAGAGTGGAAGAGGTAAAGGAACGGATTGCGCAGTTGCAGCCGGACAGCGCTCGACGATGGGGCACGATGAATCCGGCGCAGGTGCTGGCGCATTGCTCACGAGGGTTCGAGATGGCGGCAGGAGAGATACGTGCGCCGCGCGCGATGATTGGGAGACTTCTTGGGCCGATCATCAAGCCAATGGCACTGAAGAACGACGAACCGATGCGAAAGAATTCGCCGACGGCGAAGGATCTTCTGGTGCAGGATGAACGGAGCTTCGACGCTGAGCGCGAACGACTCTGTAGGCTCATTGACCGATTCGCCACGACTGGAGCTACAACATGCACCACGTATCCGCATAGTTTCTTCGGGCGCCTGACGCCAGATGAGTGGGCGATCTTGATGTACAAGCATGTGGATCATCATCTTCGGCAGTTTGGAGTTTAGGGCAAGCGAGGGTTCAAGCTGACGTCCCTGGCTATCAGTCAGGTTTAGATTAACTTGACACATTCCCATATGGGAATGTATTGTTTCGTCATGGCAAGAGCGAGCACAACCTCCGATGCTTTCAACGCAGTTGCAGAGCCCCGGCGGCGAGAGATTTTGATCTACCTTGCCGGAGCCGAGCGACCTGTGGCAGAGATTGTGGCAGCGCTCGGCCTGGAGCAGCCTTCCGTCTCCAAGCACCTGCGGGTGCTCCGTGATGTGGGACTGGTTCGTATGCGATGCCATGGTCGACAGAAGCTGTACCGCACCAATGCCGAAGCGATACGTCCACTTTACGAGTGGGCCGGGACCTTCGAGCGTTACTGGCAGCACCAGTTGAACCGAGTGAAGGAGCTTGCGGAGGCGACAGTCCGCAAAGGCGCAACCTATTCGAATATCCCAACCCCGAAGCATAAGGAGAGATGATGATTGCTACTGACCAGACCCTCGAAAACATGACCTTTACGATCAATCAAGAGATCCATGTTCAGGCGCCGTTGGATGTAACCTTTGCCGCGTTGCTTGAGCAGCTGGGACCTGGCAACGAGACGACTGACGGAAAGTCTTTGAGCATGAAGATCGAACCGTGGCCCGGTGGAAGATGGTATCGCGACCTGGGCGAAGGCGATGGACATCTCTGGGCCCATGTGCAGGCCATCAAGCGGCCTGCACTGCTTGAATTTTCGGGTCCGCTCTTCGCGTCTTTCCCGATGGTCAACAATGTGCAGTATCGGCTGAGTGAAGTCGATGGGGGAACGTTGATCACTTTTCGGCACACTGCGCTTGGCTTGCTCACCGAGGAACACAAGGCAGGGATGCCAAAGGGTTGGAACTCCATGCACGAGCGTGTTCGCAGGCACGCCGAGGCCAGTCGATAACAGCTCGTATGCGATTCCCTCGCCTATCGCAAGGAGGCAATCGTAAGGGAGGAGACGTTATGTGTCCAGTGTGCTTCGCAACCGCAATGCTGATTGCCAGCAGCGCCGTCTCTACGGGCGGACTCGCGGCAGCCGCGATCAGGAAGTTCGGCGTGAAGGGCGACGTCGACGATACTCCACCGAAAGCGCCCGGAAGAGGAACGGCGTAAGGCGAATCGTTTTGAGTTTGAATTGAAAGGAGAGATCAAAATGTCAACGAGCATGATTGAGAACGCGAAGATCGTGTCGCGAGAGGAGTGGTCTGCGGCTCGCGAAAAACTTCTGGTCAACGAGAAACGGCTGACGCGTGAGCGGGACGCGTTGGCCGCCGAGCGTCGGCGGATGCCGTGGCTGGCCGTGGAGCAGCAATATGAGTTTGAGGGCCCCCGCGGTAAAGCGAGCTTACTCGACCTGTTCGAAGGCCGTCGCCAGCTGATCGTCTACCGCGCCTTCTTCGAACCAGGCGTGTTCGGCTGGCCGGAGCATGCCTGCCGCGGCTGCTCACTCGGAGCCGACCAGGTCTCCCATCTCGCGCATCTGAACGCGCGCGACACCACGCTTGCCTATGTCTCGCGCGCGCCGCAGCCAGACATCGAACGCCTGAAGGCGCGTATGGGCTGGAAGATGCCCTGGTACACCATCACCGACAGCTTTGACACGGACTTCGGCGTGGACGAATGGCACGGCACGAACGCGTTTATCCGCGAGGGCGACAGGATTTTTCGCACATACTTCATCAATAACCGCGGGGATGAAGCCATGGGCACTCTATGGAGCTACCTCGATCTGACCGCGCTCGGACGCCAGGAGATTTGGGAGGACTCGCCCGAGGGCTATCCGCAAACCAAGCCATATGCGTGGTGGAACTGGCACGACGAATATATCGCCGAAGCTGCGCCAGATCAGCGGTGGGTCGCGGTGGAGGAAGCCGGGCAGGCGGCGTGGAAGGATCCCAAGAAAGACGGCGGCGCCTCTGCGGAGTCCTGCTGCTCGGGTGAGAGCCACACGCAGCCGGTCGGCACAGCGGGAAAATAGTACATTCCTAAGTTGTTGGGTTATTTCTAAGGCAACTCTGGTTCGGACGATTTTCATCCCACCCTTCGCAAAGTGCGCGTAGGGTGGGGCACCCGATCATTCGTGGCCGTAGTAAGGGTGGGCCGCCCGTCCGAGTGCCCCACTCATGCGATGAGACCGCATGAATGGGGCACTCGGCGGTGTGTTTATCCCCACCGCAGTGATATACCAGTAGGAATATGAGCGATGAGCATTGGAGAGATGTCGCAAGACAGATAGATGAATGCAGATACCTATACATGCGAGGGCTTCACGAGCCCCGTGACAATAAAGTTCGTTTTTTGGTGGAAGAGGCTGGATTGCAAACACCACGACCTGCATCTGGAAATGCTGCTCTGGGTAGCGTCGCAGCATTGCTCGAAGATGCGCAGCCCATCGAGTCAGACTCATCATCAAGGCTGTTCGAGATTGTCTATGATGAGTACATCTCCTACACCGTTTCCAATGAAACATATAGCAAATATCCAGAACTGCCAGAGGTTTTTACCGGAAATTTATTCAGGATTTATAGCTGGTCCTTTCTGCTGGAGATGACGCGTAAGACGACATATGCAGGGGATGAACATCCCGGGCCTGGGCCGCTAGAGCACCATCAGATTCCTTGCCTGAATCATGTAATTGACGTCATAACAACTCGACCACCAAGAATGGCAGTCATAGATAGGATGGCACCGGAAGATGGCAGCGATGCAGTGAATTGATGGATGTCTAAGAGCATACATCCCACCCTTCGCAAAGTACGCGAAGGATGGGGCACCCATCATTTGTGGCCGCAGTAAAGGTGGCTAAACGCCCATCGGATTTTTTGCAGCTATCGAAACGTATATGCATCTGGTTTAGATATGTCTTCTTAAGATTGTCCCCATGTATATGGCTTTCTTGATGAATCCTGTCTAATGTTGTATGTAGAAATGAAGAATCTGATCCCACGTGCATAACCAGACGACTAACAGGCTAATACGGAGCGCCAATAAAGTTTGGCTTTTCTGTTTTATATTGGCAGCTTTTGCCTTTCTCTATCTAAGGACATTTCTGCTTCCGGCTACGCCTCTGAGCGCCTTCGGCGACGAGATTCATTACCTGTTGCATGCGGTTCGCATGATGCACGGACAGCTTCCCTATCGCGACTTCTTTACGTTTATCCTGCCTGGAACCGATCTGCTGTACACGGCGATATTCCACTTATTCGGTGTTCAGATGTGGGTGGTTCAGGGCATAGTTATCACTCTGGGATTATTGCTGTCCGGCGTCGTAACCTGGTTCTCCAGCAATATCTTGCGAGGATCTTTGGCGATCCTGCCTGGTCTGCTGTTTCTTGTATACGACTTCGACAATGCGCTGGATGCGACGCATCATTGGTGGAGCACACTCTTCGTCATGGCCGGAGCGGCCATGCTGTTGCGGGGAAAGAGCAGTAGCAGACTCTTCAGCGCTGGTACTCTATGTGGCATCGCAGCTGTGTTCACTCAAACGCAAGGCGCGTTTGGGTTGCTCGCAATCGCAGTCTATGCAATATGGATTGATCGCGATGAGAGGCCAGGGTCTTTCGTGCTTCGTGATCTGCTCACGTTATCACTGCCTTTCTTCATGATCGTATGCGGCGTTATCGGATACTACGCTTACCGGATTGGCCTGCCTACGGTCCTATTCTGGACGGTTTATTTTCCAGTTGTATATTTTCCAACCCTGCCAGCTCACACCTTTCGAGCGTATTTAGCCAATGTGCCACGCCTGCATAAGCCCTCAGATCTACTGTCCATAGCTCCTTACCTCTTTATTCACCTTATCGTTCCGTTCATTTACCTGCTTAGCATTGCACGCCTGATTCGTAAAAAGAAGAGCATCGAGCCGGAGATCTGGAGAAGAGTTTTACTGCTCAGCTTAGTGGGCCTTGGACTCTGCATCACCGTGATCTCTGCGGCCACCTACCTTCGTCTATGCGTTGTGGCACCGCCAGCCATCGTGATATGCGTATGGTATTTCAGCGGAGTCGCCAACTGGGAGCGCTGGGTGCGTCGCGCGCTGTGGACGGTTGGAGCCGTGATGATTGTCTATCTTCCGGTTAGCCGTCAACTGCACAAACACTACTACCTCGATCTGCCGACTGGACGGACAGGGTTTGTGGATGTTCGGCATTATGAGAAGATGCAGTGGTTTGAGGAGCGCACGCGTCCTGGTGAGACATTTTTCAACGAACCGCTGATCTCCTTCGCGCTTTCGTTGCCCAGCCCCTCCTCTATCGACTATGTCGTGCCGAGCCAGTTCACACGACCAGAGCAGATTGATGAATTATTGAGCTCGCTGACACTTCGTAAGACGCAATATATCTTTCTTTATCCTGATTTGTTGTCTAAGAAGTCTCATGACAACGACAATCTGGAGCCGTTCCTGCATTACATCGCCGAGAACTACCGACTGGTTAAAGATGACGCGGATGGGCAGGTCTGGGAGCGGAACTAAAGGTTTTCTCAGTGCGGAGAGGTGGAGTGCTAAGCGATTCGCGCGTGGCACGAATACCCACATCTCAAAAATCGAGATATGGGGCACCCCGGCGATTAGGTTAAATCTAATGCAACTCTGGTTCGGACGATTTACATCCCACCCTTCGCAAAGTGCGCGAAGGATGGTGCACCCGATCATGTGTGGCTGCCGTAAGGGTGGGCCACCCGCCCTTGTAGAATTCATCGACCTTATCCTCGTCTTCGGCCATGAAGCCCCAGTGAATGGCCGCTGGATCAGGTTTCCCCTGCTTTATCCAGAAGAATGCCCGTTTGCCATCCCCGAATCCCCACAGATCGGGATGACCGTCTTTGCCTTTGTACGGCATGAAGAATTTGATGTTAAGTGGCTTCAGCGCCGCCTCATAGAAGGCTAGCGAACGTTCGATATCGCTGACAGTCAAGATAATGTGGTCGAGCATAGTTCTCCTTCTTAAATTATGAGTGCTCCACCCAATCATTTGTACCGATTTTCGGATCGCTGAGCGTAAGGCCACCCGCCCTTTAATTTAGCTCGTGATACCCAATTCTGAACGAGCCAAATTACGCACTATTGCTATCTTCTCGATGACTGGCTTGCCGATAACCGAATAATCGTCAAGTTTCTCATCAAACATTCTTTTTGCAGTCAGTCTAATTTCCACGGAAGTGTGTCGCATAGCTGCTGCAAGCTCTTTGCTACAAACAAGTTCAGCCTCGAACCGTTTTTCATCGTAGGCATTGACGAGTTCGCTCCATGCTAGCTTCGTTTTCGTGACCTTTTGCGCCCAGAGATCCTCACCATGTTTTCTCGCCATCGTGTATGCGCTGGCAAGAAGAAGCAGTGCATCGTTAGCACGGCCTAACGCCTGTACAGTACTCACTATGGAGTCTCGTTTCATTTCCCATTGACGTTGCTTGTTCCATACCTTGTCCGAAATCTGTGCTTCGATATCTTTCGCAGTTTTAGTGAGTATTGCCGTCTGAGCGGCGAGGTTGCTGATGTCTTCCTTCGTAGCAAGGCTTTCACCCTTCTTTCTCATGTACGCAGGAAGAAATGATCCGATGAAAGCACTTCCAAGAACTACAACACCCCACGCAATAAGGTTTTCCATAGTTCGGCAATTGTATTACTCATGCAATTGTCTTGCGAGAACGCCGAGGCGCTCGGCAATCGCACGGATGGAATAATTGTTCACTGTATGTGCGTATTCGGTTTCTAGGCGGTCGTCCGTCATACCGCGCTTCTTGAACTCGTCATGAATCTCAGTAACCCGGGGTGCAAATACGCTGAAATACTGTTCTAATGTCTCGCTGTCATATTTAGCATCAGCCGATTTTCCACCAAATGGTCCTTCGCCGAAACCACCTTGGCCATAACCTGGCGGCACTTCGCGACTAAGCAAGAACCGGAGTATTTCGTCAGATAGATCAACCGCCCGCCTCTTGAGACTATCGGTGGGAATTGACTTTGTCTCGTGCCTAGCTTCTTGAGAGATCGGCATGTTCGCTTGAAGCGCCACGATGTCTTGATGAAGACCACTAAATCGTTTGAACACGTCGCGCATCTCTGCGGCGTGTTCGTTCGAGCTGACAGTGCGGTCATGCTTGACGACCAGTATCTCGCCAACTACGAGGACGAAGCACAGAATAACGGCGAGTACCTTCAGCCGCCTGCGTTCCATTACCTTTACAGGCACGAGCGTGATGATGAGCGCCTCAGCTCCAAGCAGGGCAACACAATAACCGGGTATCAAGAATTTAAAAAAATCAATCAACTTTACGCGTCCTTGGGCAAGTAGCCCTCGCGCTTTGCAAACGCGATCGCCTGGGGGAGAGCTTCGACTGGCATCTCGCCCCCGCGAGCTGCCCGATTCAGCTTGTCAAACCAGGTGTACTTGATAGACATAGACTTGCCGTCCCCCTTGTCCCACGACGCGATGCCGAGCCGTAACTCTTCCTTCGGATGGCCTTTAACCGGTTCTTCTTAAACCACTTCATATCATCCTCCACTTTTAGAGATTTACAGTGAACTAACAGTATCTCAACAGTGTGATTTGAGTGTCAAACCTTGCCCGGATCATTGAATCCACAAGCTAATCCGTACACACTTATTGCGAATGAAATGCGATGGGGGCGGAACCTGTTCTAAACCAAACAAGATGGACGGACTCTTTCGAGTCCGCCCATCTTTGTTGCTGCAGTTTAAGGTTTTACGCGAAGCGTCGAGGACCGCACGAAGTGCTACTCGGCGGCTAGTTCTTCCTGTTCGCCTTCCATGCGCATCTGCTCGAGTTCGCGCTCTTCGGCTTCGATGGCGGAGGCCACTTCCTGCTGGACCTGGGCTGCAGCTTCTTCTAGCTCTGGGGAGAGCTGGACGTTGCGGTAGTACTCCATGCCGGTGCCGGCGGGGATGAGGCGGCCTACGATGACGTTTTCCTTGAGCCCACGGAGCGTGTCGATGGAGCCGTTGATGCTGGCTTCAGTGCAGCGATTTCTCTTGATTCGCGACGATACTTCGGTGAAAATCCGATCAATTGATGCGCGCGCGGCCTGGGCCGAAGACTTGCGAGTGCTCCTGGAGGAGTCATGGCGAGTGTGGCTGGTGTAGGTCTTGATGAGGGTATGGTCGCTCCCGGAGCTGCCGAGGAGCTTGCCGGGCCGGCTCATGTTGAGTTGAATCCATTACGGCCGGTGGCTCGGGGAGAGCGGATCAGCAGTATGGATGTGCTGCGAGGCTTCTCGCTGATGGGCATCCTGGTGATGAACATCTGTGACTTTGCTTACGGGTTCAGAAACTATGCCTATCCGCTGAGCACAGTGAAGCCAGTGTTCGATGGGCTGCACTGGAAGCTGAATACGGCTGCGTGGTTTCTGCGCTGGATCTTTGCCGAGGGCAAGATGCGCGGGCTGTTTTCGATGCTGTTTGGGGCGGGTGTGATTCTGTTGACAGAGCGGGCGCTGGCCAGAGGAGCGGGGATTAAGGCTGCAGATATCTTTACGCGGCGGAACATGTGGCTGGTGCTGATTGGGATGTTGCATGGGTACCTGATCTGGGATGGCGATATTTTGTTTTATTACGGCGTGGCGGCGCTGCTGTTTCTGTTTCCGTTTCGCAATGTGAGGGTGAAGCGGCTGATGTGGACTGCGGGAGTTATTCTGCTGGTCAATTCTGTGTTGATCTTCGGCGCCCAGTTTGGCGTGTCGTACAGCGCGAGGCAGGCGGCCACTAAAGCAAATGCCAAGCTCGCCCAACATAAGACATTGACCGAAGATGAGGTTGGAGCTTTGAAACGATGGAGGGACGTGCAGGACCATTGGCGCGCGCCTGAGAAAAAGAAATATGAAGACATCGCCGCTATGCAGAAGGGGTATTGGAAGGCGCAGGGGCATGTGGCGGGAGATGTGTTGACGGGCGAACTGAAGGGCGCGTACTTCGGTTTCGGCGATTGGGTGGGAATGATGCTTCTCGGCATGGCGCTGTACAAGAATGGATTTCTGACCGGCAAGTTGAGCATGAAGACGTATACGTGGACTGCGGTGATCGGGCTTGCGCTGGCGTGGGGCGTTACTGGCCTGGGAGCGTGGAAGGCCTGGGCTGGACACTTCGATATGTTCCAGACTTTGATTTGGATGCAGGCTCCGTATGATGTTGGACGGATTGCGGGCGCGCTGGGGAATGCTGCGCTGCTGCTGATTCTGTTGAAGGCCGGCGCCTTCAAGTGGCTGCTGGGGCGGGTCGCGGCGGTGGGGCAGATGGCGCTGTCGAATTATCTGCTGACGAGCATTACTATGAAGGTGATTTACGTTTGGGGACCGTGGCACTGGTATGGCTATGTGGAGTACTACAAGATTTACTATGCTGTGGCTGGGATGTGGATCTTCAATATGGCGTTCAGCACGATCTGGCTTAGGTACTTTGAGTTTGGGCCGATGGAGTGGGTGTGGCGGTCGCTGACGTATTGGAAGCGGCAACCGATGCGGATTCGGGCGGTTCGGTGGTTCGGACGCTGCCGCTTAGCAGCCGCTAGCGTAAAAGCAAAACGGCAGAGCCTGAGCTCTGCCGTTTTTGTTTTCACGAAGCGCCTATCGCATTACGCGATAGTTATTCGGCGGCTAGTTCTTCCTGTTCGCCTTCCATGCGCATCTGTTCGAGTTCGCGCTCTTCGGCTTCGATGGCGGATGCCACTTCCTGCTGGACCTGGGCTGCCGCTTCTTCCAGCTCTGGTGAGAGCTGGACGTTGCGGTAGTACTCCATGCCGGTGCCGGCGGGGATGAGGCGGCCTACGATGACGTTTTCCTTGAGGCCACGGAGCGTGTCGATGGAGCCGTTGATGCTGGCTTCAGTGAGTACGCGGGTGGTCTCCTGGAAGCTGGCGGCCGAGATGAAGCTGTCGGTCGAGAGCGACGCCTTGGTGATGCCGAGGAGGAGCGAACGGCCGATGGCAGGCTTGCCGCCGGACATCAACACGCGCTGGTTCTCGGCGTTGAAGCGGAAGCGGTCGGTCTGCTGATCGACGAGGAAGGTGGTGTCGCCAACCTCTTCGATCTTGACCCAGCGAAGCATCTGACGAACGATGGTTTCGATGTGCTTATCGGAGATGGTAACGCCCTGGAGCCGGTAGACTTCCTGGATTTCGTTGACGAGGTACTGCTGCAGAGCGCGCTCGCCGAGAACTTCCAAGATGTCGTGCGGGTTGCGGGGACCGTCGATG
>CAVXPJ010000003.1:0-142258 GCA_963763605.1 uncultured Acidobacteriaceae bacterium
CTTAAGCAACTTGCCTCAGTGCCACTCTTCTGCACTGTCATCTGGCTTGCCTGGGTCTATGGTCGTCTCTTCGCATCCGATCCTGCTCAGAGCGCTGACCAGATTCTGCGTCTGCTCTGGTGTTTCCTCGTCCTCGCGATTGCCGGCTGGACGCTCGCCAAGTGGCCAGCGAAGTGGGCTTCGGCGGTCTCAGCAATGATCCTTATCATTGCGGCATTAGCCATCCCGCTCACGGTCTCGAAACAGGATGCGCTGGAGTGGCAACCTTACTCCCGGGCCACGCTCGATCAAGCCCGCGCCGCAGGCCATCCCGTCTTTGTCGATTTCACCGCCGCCTGGTGCATATCTTGCCAAGTCAACGAAAAAGTTGTCCTGGGCTCTTCGGACGTTGAAGGTCAACTCGCTTCTCACAACTTTGTTCGTATGCGCGCCGACTGGACCAAGTATGACCCTGAAATCACCAAACAACTCGCTTCGGTTGGTCGCAGCGGCGTCCCTACCTATGTGCTCTATCCTGCGCACGGTCAGAGTAAAGCTGATGTTCTGCCCGAAATCCTCACCAAAGGTATCGTCCTCGAAGCTGTCCGGCGTGACGCACAATAAGTCACCAATCATTTTGACGTCTCTGCCCATTCTGGAAACGGAACGATTGAAACAGACCCCCAATACTCTTGGGGGCAACGCGGCCCAGAGAGGAGAATTGTTCTACGACTCGATATGTTTGGCACTGCGGAGAATACGTCTGACCTTCTTTGGCGAAATGCTCAAACTCTTAAAATAACGTCACGTTCTTCCCGTCTGAGCCAGACCTTTGGAATAACCAATTCGGCGAACTCTTCCTGTACTTGTTGGAAGGACTTGTTGCCTAGCTGTCCGTCAGACCATTGCCGCAGCGTTTCTTCCACCCGTGTTGCTCCCGTAAGCTGCAATTTCAGATCGCCGAGTTGCTTGTACAGGTGATCACGATCATCCTGGTTTAGCAGGGCAGCTTTTCCGTAGTACTCCTTGGCAGTTTCCCACTCTTGAAAATAATCCGACGCCGCTGCCATCCCGCGCGCGATGTACGCCTCACTTAACAGCCGCTTGTTCTGCGTCTGGAGGGCCAACCCAATCGCGTTCTCGGCATACTGAACGGCTAGGTTGCCATGCAGAGCAACATCGGGTTGCTCGCCAAGCTGTTCCTCCGAGCGAGCAAGTTCGACGGCCGATAGAACGATTTTGGCTCGAGCCATGAGAATCTGATCGTGTTTCTCTTCGCCTAGGGCGAATGCGCGTTGGCCTTCGATTGAGGCCTGGTCGATGTCTCCGCTCTCAAGGTGAAGGTGCGCGGCATTGACAAGGACCGAGCCAGTACCACCCTGATGCTGGTGAAGCGCATAAATCCTTCCCGCTTGCTCCAACAACTCTAATGCTTCTCTCGAAATTTTAAGTGATTTGGCGTGGGTTTCTCCGCTGGCCTGACCGCGATTTCCTCTTGGCCGCATGTCCAATGCGACCAAGCGTTTTACATAGGCAGCGTTAACTAGCGCCCGCGCCAAATTGGGATGTTCGGGACAACTCTTGGTGTAAATTGCAATGGCGGCTTCAAAGTGACCCAGCGCTCGGGTGTACTCTCCCGATCTACGTACGAACCTACCGCGCGCAGATTCAATATTTCCTAGCGACAACGCGTGGCCGGTAGGCCGGAGCGTCGTCTCCGCTTCATCGAGGAGTTGGAATGCATACTGTCGCTCTCCGCTTTGAAACGCAAGCCAGCTTTCATGGATCTTTGTCACCGCTACGAGCTTTGGTGCTTCGGCCCGCTCCGCGGCAGCGCGCGCCTTTGAGATGTGAAGATGCGCGTGTTCATAGTCGCCTCGCTTCCGATGAGCACGGCCTTTCCAGAAGTTTGCTAAGAAGATGGAGTAGTCGCCCAAAAGATCCTGGCCGGTTCGCAAAACGAGATCAAGTATATCGATGGATCGCTCAAGTTCTTCTCCAGCCAGATGTCGGTAGGCTTCAGCCATCCTGAGTTTGAGAAAATCCAGCATTGGAAGCTGCAACCGATTGAGTTCGGGTAGCCCGACAATGAGACCGTCCAGGAATGCAAGGTCGCGATAACCGAGGTCGGTCCACTGTGCCGTACATAGGAGTACTGAGATCGAAGTGGTTTCACTGAAGTCCAACGTCGAAGTCTTAGAAAAGGCGCGATCCAACAGCGCGAATCCACGTCGGATGTCACGTTGAATGAGTGCGCATTCAAGTTCTTCAACAAGCGTCGGCGCTGAGACTTTTGGATGCGCGGTGTGTTTGATCATCGTCCGTGAGAGCAGTTCTAAGCAGTATTGTTACGTCTGTTGCGGCAAATTTGATAACTGACGCGTTCTTCAGCGTAAGAGTGCGGGAATGAAGACGCACCTGTCAAGCGTGCAACTCAATCACGCAATCACCAAATTAGTAAGTGCGATCGGATAAGTTCGGCTGGCAACAATCTCGATTTACTTTCACGCCGTGGTCTTACGTTCTACGAGCCGAGATGTTATTCCCACATACAGGCGTCCATGCCTACCGGTCATATTCTCTGCGAAGGTGTGTCCATCAACGATTACACGCAACATTGGTTCCCGCCATAGAAGCATCGATAACCTCGACCGCTGCAGCCCTCGTCCGATTCGGATGAGGGTGTGTTGTTACGCCGGGGCGTAGGAGGGTACTGTTCATTCAAGCCGCAAACCAGCGGCGCGAATGTGGCGTACTCAATCTACTTCGAGGTTCTAAAATGGACGGTCTTGCAAAGCAGGTGTTTCGGTTTGGAAGGGACGTAGTAGAGGGCAACGGATCGATGGGAAAGACACTCGGCGGCAAAGGGGCAGGTTTGGCTGAAATGAGAAATTGTCATTTCCTGTACCCCCTGGATTCACGGTCACGACCGATGTATGCCACTTTTTCCTGGAACAAGGGAGTCTCCCGCCACATCTAGCACCCGAACTCGCGGGCTCCCTTCAGTGGCTTGAAGACAATGTCGGTAAGCGGTTTGGGGATGCTCGAGACCCTCTACTCGTAAGCGTACGCTCCGGTGCCCCGATATCCATGCCTGGCATGATGGACACGATTCTCAATGTCGGTTTGAACGATCGAACTGTTCGCGGATTGGCAAAGAACAGCGGCTCGGAGCGATTTGCGCTGGATTCCTATCGTCGATTGCTGCAGATGTTCGGCTCGGTAGTTCTAGATGTGCCAAAGCAAGCGTTTGAGGAAGCCTCGGACGAGGTTAGGAAAACGTATCTGAGCGACGCTGACGATGAGCTATCTGAGCGAGAACTTTGCTTGATCGTCGAATCTTTCAAAGTGGTTATCCAGCACCATACTGGACAGCCGTTCCCGCAAGATCCCTTGGTGCAACTCGAACTGGCCCTTGAGGCGGTGTTCCGCTCATGGTGGAGCGAGCGGGCAAAATTCTATCGCGGCTTGAACAAAATCTCCGACACTATGGGAACTGCTGTCACGGTGCAGGCGATGGTTTTCGGCAACCGTGGAATGGACAGCGGAACCGGTGTGGGATTTACTCGAAACCCGTCAACGGGCGAGCGGGGCGTATTTGGAGAATACCTCGCGAACGCGCAGGGCGAGGACATCGTCGCTGGCGTTCGCACCCCCATGCCCATCTCGCAACTCTCCGAACAGATGCCTATGGTCTTCCGTGAGCTGCTGCAACTCGTTGAACAGCTTGAACAGCATTACAAAGACACCCAGGACTTTGAATTTACCGTTGAGAGCGGCAAGCTGTTTCTGCTCCAGACTCGCGCAGCGAAACGGGCCGCTCCAGCCTCGGTGAGAATCGCGGTAGACATGGCAAACGAAGGCCTGATCACCCGCGAGCAAGCAGTGCAGAGAGTCAAGCCGTCCAGCCTCGCGGAGATACTCTCTCCTCAACTTGACCTAAGCGCTGAATCGCCCGCACCGCTAACCAGCGGACTTCCAGCATCTCCCGGGGCCGCTGTCGGCGTGATTGCGCTTTCGGCAAGCCAGGCTGTGTGCATGCATGCGGAGGGTCACGCGGTCATCCTGCTAACTCAGGAGACGACCGCCGATGACATCCATGGCATGGACGCCTCGGTAGGCTTTTTAACGGCCAGAGGTGGGGCCACCAGCCACGCAGCTGTCGTGGCTCGAGGAATGGGTAAGTGCTGCATCACTGGAGCCAAAGATATCTCTGTCGACGCGAAAATCGGAATTGTTCGCATTGGCGAAGAAACATTGTTCGAGGGCGACTGGCTATCGCTTGATGGCAGCACGGGCCGCGTCTTTGCCGGAAAACTGCCCATGCGCCCTGCAAGCGATCATCATCCTGAACTGGACCGTCTTCTTGAGTGGGCACTTGAAATCGCAACGTGCTCCGTGCGAGCCAACGCGGACACGCCAGCCGATGCCACAGCAGCGATGGCATCAGGTGCGACCGGCATCGGACTCTGCCGCACGGAGCACATGTTCTTCTCAACGGACCGACTCAGTCATGTACGTACTATGATACTGGCCAAGACTACCCAGGAGAGGATTGAGGCTCTCGACGTGTTACTCCCCATGCAGCAGCGAGACTTCGAAGAACTTTTTCGGACCATGTCGCCCAACCCGGTGACCATCCGACTACTCGACCCTCCGCTACACGAATTTCTTCCATCCGTGGAAGAAATCAATCATGAGATAGCGAGCGCGCGTAGCGATGAGAATTGGGAACACTGCATTGCACTCGAAGGGATTCGCCGCCAGGTTGACTTGCTTACCGAAGCGAACCCGATGATGGGACACCGGGGCTGCCGACTTAGCCTGACCTATCCGGAGATTCTTCGGATGCAGGTCCGCGCAATTCTGCGGGCTGCGCTGACAGTCGCCACCGAGGGGTACAAGCCTTCCCCTGAGATCATGGTTCCGATGGTCGCTTCTGAACCGGAGATTCGGATTTTGGCTGCAATGATCCACGAGACCGCAGCCGAGGTGTTCGCCGGAAGCGACGGCCCGATCGACTACAAAGTGGGCACCATGATCGAGTTGCCTCGCGCAGCCCTTTGCGCAGGGCCAATCTCAAAACATGTAAGTTTTATCTCGTTCGGCACGAACGATCTCACCCAAATGACCTACGGATTTTCGCGAGACGATTCCCGCAATTACATCGACAGTTACCTCGAACAAGGCATCCTCAAGGAAGATCCTTTTATGACAATCGATCGGGACGGAGTTGGCCGACTTATGGAGATGGCCATCAACAGCGTGCGTCGGGTTAATCCCGCGATCAAGATTGGAGTCTGTGGGGAACATGGCGGGGATCCAGAATCGATCCAGTTTTTTCACTCTCTTGGAGTCGATTACGTCTCCTGTTCACCTGCCCGACTCCGTGTCGCACAATTGGCGGCCGCCCAAGCAAGTGAAATTGGTGATGGTGGTGCCGAATTCGACAGAGTGCCCGCTCAATTGGACACTGTCGGTTGAGGCTATTGTTCAGTAGAAATCACGCGCTTGGTCCGAGGCTGAACGAGGTTCTCGTGTGCAGGACCTAGGTGCGCGTGACCGCGGTTACTGAGCATATCGGCCGAACGTGGATTGGAAAATCTGCGAGGCCCGTGATTCAAGTAGGCGTTGCAATCGGCGGTAAAGAGCGTTATTCAAGGAGAAATTACAAGATGATCATCGGTGTTCCCAAAGAAGTCAAAGACCATGAAACACGTGTCGGCGTCACCCCAGCGGGCGTCAAAGCCCTTACCGACGCAGGACACAAGGTGCTCGTTGAGCAGAACGCCGGCAGGCTCTCGTCCTTCCTCGACCACGACTACCAAGCAGTCGGCGCTGAGATCGTCAGTGCCGCCTCCGACGTTTGGCGCTTAGCGAACATGATTGTCAAGGTCAAAGAGCCCGTCGAACAGGAGTACTCCCACTTCCGCGAAGGCCTCGTTCTCTTCACCTATCTGCATCTCGCACCTCTCGAAAAACTCACCGACGCCCTGCTTGCTAAAAAAGTTACGGGCATCGCCTATGAAACCGTGAAGGACCGAGCCGACAATCTCCCGCTACTCACCCCGATGTCCGAAGTCGCAGGCCGCCTGAGCGTCCAGATCGGCACTGCTTACCTCCAAAAAGATCACGGGGGCCGCGGCATCCTGCTTGGAGGTGTCCCCGGAGTTCCTCCGGGCAACGTCTGCATCATCGGGGGAGGCATTGTCGGCACCAACGCTGCCAAGATCGCTCTTGGCATGGGCGCCAAGGTCACACTCATCGACCTCAATCTCAACCGCCTCCGCGATCTGGATGATATCTTTTCAGGCCGCCTCTGCACGGTCGCCTCGAATAGCTACAACGTCGAGCGGGCTGTCTCCGAAGCCGACCTAGTCATCGGGGGCGTCCTCGTCCCCGGCGCCTCAGCGCCAAAGATCGTCACGAAATCGATGGTCGCGAAGATGAAGAAGGGCGCGGTCATCGTCGACGTCGCCATCGACCAGGGTGGCTGCATTGAAACTGCCCGCCCTACCACCCACTCCGACCCCAGCTATGAGATCAGTGGCGTCGTTCACTACTGTGTCACCAACATGCCCGCGGCCGTGCCCAACACCAGCACTCTCGCGCTCACCAATGCCACATTTCCTTACATCATGAACCTGGCAAAACTCGGCGCTAAAGCAGCTATCCGGGCAAACGCGGGCATCGCCGAAGGCGTCAACACCTATGATGGCCGGCTCACCTACAAGGCGGTCGCAGAGGGGCAGAGCCGAGAGTTCACCGCAATCCAGTCACTCTTTTAGGGCATAGCGCACACCCCGGATGGATTCAGGCGAAACGTACGCTTCCCAATTGTCCGGCCGCGGTCGTGTCGACGCTAGCCGCCCTTCGCGAACTCCACAAGGTGCAGGGCGTCGCGGTCCAAACAATCGATTCGGCCGCAAGAAGGGAATTGAAGAAGGGAAATGGCGAGCGGAATGCGCGTTCCGCAATCGTTTCCTTTTTTTATTTATCGCGCGTCAGTTTGCGGAACTCCGACGGAGTCGTGCCTGCGATCCGTCGAAATGCGGCGCTGAAATGCGACTGCTGAGAGAATCCAGATTCCAGCGCAATATCAGCAAGAGGTCGATCTGTCTCACTCAATTCGCGACGCGCGAAATCGATGCGCCGCATCCGCACGAACTCACCCACTGACATTCCCATATATTTTAGGAATTGACGCGCCACGTGTACAGGATGCACAGAGGCCGCATCCGCAAGGTCTTGCAAAGAAACCGAGTCCCGAAACTTCGCTTCGATCAGGTCACGGACACATGCGAGCCAAAGAGGGCGTCGACCTGTTGCCTTGAGAGGCAATCCCCGGCAAGCGCTCGCTGCCATGGTGAAAGTCAGCCCTTCAATGGCCAGTGGCGAAACATCGTCAAGATGTTTCCACTCCATGTAAAGTTGGCTCGCTATACGTCTTATTTGCACATCATCGAAGACACTGGGCCTCCGGAAGTCGAGGCTGTACTGTCGGACATGACTAAGCCATTCCGGCGATACTTCTACGTATAAACAGCGTGCTCCGAGCGATTCAATTCGGTCGCGATGCACAATTTCTGGTGGTCGGAAGAAGACAGCGGATTGTCCGCAGTTAAGCGTTCGTGCACCAAATTGCTCGTTAAGCTCGCCTTGAACCACGAAGCCAAAACATCCCAACTCATGCACATGATCGAGCAATCGGGAATGCGGAAGATACGAAGTCTCCGTTAGCCGAATCGCACCGAACTGGCTTGTGCGCGATACGCGACCTTGAATATTGGAATACAAATATCTCCCTCACGATTGGCTACCAAACGACAATGCCTTCGACACGAACGGCAATCACCCACGCGGTCTTCCGGATTCCTAACCTGCGTTGAACGGATTCTCAGTGATCAACAATCGCTTGTCAAATCAAAACGGCGGTGTTTCTAGAGGTTCACACAACTAGGTTTCGAACACGATAAAACGTTTGAATTTTGATAGATCAACTAGGAACCACGGCAGAGTATTGCTCGAACAAACAGATAACGCCTACAGAACTCCCTCGTCGTTTGTGGATACGTGTGGCGGGAGATGTAGAGCCTGAGTGAAAGAACTTGGAGGTGTTGAATGCAATACGCTTTGCTTGAGGTCAGCTGTACGAGGGGAATGGGCTATCCGTCCAATTCTAATTGTTGTTCCGTAGTTCGCTTGCATTGGCTAGCCGGACACGCGAAGCGCACATGGCAGGCGACCTTTGTTCTGTTTGTGTGTATTTTCGGCACCACAGCAATGTTCGGTCAGACATCCAATGGAACGATTGCCGGGACCGTCACAGATGCCACTGGGGCAGTCGTCTCGGGAGCTAGCGTGACGGCGCAATCTCTCCAGACGGGTGAGGTCCGCTCCGCAATCACGTCCAATATAGGCGCGTTTCGAATTGATTCGATCGCCCCCGGCGTCTACGTCGTTTCCATTAAGGCGCAAGGTTTTGCGGCGACTACTCTGCAAAATGTGCAGGTAAGTGCTTCGCTGGTGGCGTCCGGTGACGCCGTTTTGAAGCCTGGCAGTGCGACAGAGACGGTCGAAGTGCAGGCGAACGCATCTTCCCAGCTTCAGACCGATACGGGGGAGCTAAGCGGCGTTCTCGGCACAACTGAAGTGCAGAACCTTCCGATCTCCAATTCGAATGCCTACGCGCTGGCGACGAACTTGCCTGGCGTCTCACAGGTTACAAGTGAGAACTTCACCAATGGAACATCTTTTTCAGTATTCGGTACTCGCCCCCGTGCCAACAACTTTCTGATTGAAGGACAAGATAACAACGACAATCTGATCCACGGCCAAGGCTTGCAACCTGGAAACCCTGAAGCGGTCAAGGAAGTTACTGTACTGACAAACTCATATGCGTCCGAGTTCGGCGGCGGTGGCGGCTCAGTCAGTAATCTGATTTACATGCGTGGAAGCAATCAGTTCCACGGAGCCGTGTATGAGAAGCTACTTAATTCGTCACTCGATGCGGCAGACAAAGGAGACATTCTACAAGGAACTCCAAAAGCAAAGTACAGAGAAAACCTCTTTGGCTTCCGCTTCGGAGGACCGATCAAGCAAAACAAACTTTTCTTCTTTGGCTCCTATCAGTGGGACAACTATCGATCCAGCGCAAATGGCAACGTCCTGAGTGTGCCAACCGCAGCCGGCGTGGCAACACTCCAATCGCTACCACAGAACCAGCGAATAACAAATCTGCTGCAGGCGATTGGGACGCTGCGCGGCTCCAGCAACACCAGCTTGCCCAACTACTCCTGTCTCCTGCTTGGGAATGATCCAAACACTGGAATTGCGAGACCCTGTGTTGCAGTGAATAGCGTACAGCGAACCTTGCCGAACCAATCGAATGCCCCGGAGTTAGATACAACAGGAGATTGGGTAGTGACTTCCAAAGATTCCCTTCACCTGCGGTACATTCGAACCAGCTACGACGCTCCTTATGACACCTTCAATTATCCAGGTCAGCTGCCTGGCTTCGACGCCACGCAAAATGGCAAGTCGCACAACGCGGGTATCGTCGAAACACATGTATTCAGCCCGAGACTTCTCGATGAATTTCGCGCCTCGTATAGCAGGATCGGATTTAATTTCGATTTCCGGCCTGCGACGTATGCGAATCCGCTTGGAACCGGACCAACCACGAGTATCACCGGTCTGACCGGATTTGGCGCGCCGGGTGGGGATCCTCAGGGCCGGTTTCACAATACGTACCAGTTCCAGAACGCCGTTAGTTGGACAAAAGGCAATCACTTTCTAAAGTTCGGTGCGGATATAGATTTGACCCAAGTGCGCGATCAGATCCCTTTCAACTTCTACGGATCGATTGGATACGCAGGTGGAACGAGTGGCTACTCCGCTCTCGCTAACTACATCGACAATTTCGGTGGCTCGAGCGCTCAAGTAACCCAGAATTTTGGCAGTCCGATTGCCCGCCCGTTCCTTATCGCTCAAAGCTACTATGCGCAGGACAACTGGAAGGCGCGATCGAATCTTACTATCGACTACGGCCTCCGTTATGAATACAACGGTGCGCCCTTCAATAGTGCTCCTTACCCTGCGTTTAACGAAAACAATCCTCTATGTTTCCCATGCAGGATTGCGGAGCAGGCGGATGGTGATGATTTTGGTCCGCGCTTGGGCGTTGCCTATACGCCACGCTTCATGCAGCAGATATTCGGAAAAGATAAGACGGTTATCCGCGCTGCCTTCGGCGTCTTTTATGATGGACTCTTCACGAACATCATCGACAACATTCAAGCCGAGGCCCCGAATGCAGCTGCGCCGCTTGTCACCAGCAGCGTTACAAGTGCCAATCCCCGCGGAACAGCCAACTGGTCATCGACATTTGCGAGTTTGTCGAAGACGCCCTCAATTGCAAACACGCAAGAACCAATCGTCCCGCATCTCCTATCGCCTGAAACTCTGCAGTGGAATGTGAATATTGAACGCCTGCTGCCAAGCTCCTTCCTTCTTAACATCGGCTATGTTGGCACACGAGGGGAGCATCTGTTCGGCTCGACTGAATTCAATGCGCTTGATCCGACGACTGGGAGTCGCCGCATTTCGACCCTAGGGAATGTCATCGTGAGGGACAACGGCGGTGACTCCAACTACCAGGGCGGCTTCGTAACAATCAACCGAAATGTCGGGAAAGGTCTTGTCTTTCGAACTTCATATACCTACTCTCGATTCCTCGACGACGTTTCTGAAATATTCACCTCGGGAAACTTCTCGACCTATGCGGAACGGCAGTATCCATATCCGCGCAAGCAGATCGATTGGGGTCTTTCTGCGCTCGACAACCGTCACCGGCTAGTCTTCTCATACGTGTACAGCGTCCCGAGATGGCAAGCAACTGGCGGTCTCCGCGCAGTGAGCGAGGTGGTCACGCACTGGCAAATCTCCGGCATTACACAGTTCCAGAGCGGCAACCCCGGAAATGTTGAAGTAGGCACCGACGTCAATGGCGACGGGATTACTAACGATCGTCCGGTACTCGGCAATCGCCAAGCACCCATGGCGAGCTATGCCTTCGATGCAAGCTGGTTAGGCTCCGCGCCCGGTAGCGGCTATTGCGATGGGCCATCGTATTGGTTCACGAACCTTCCATGCCAGCCAGTGAATGCGAGCGCGGTACATTGGCTTGTTCCCGCTTTTGGAACGAATGCCAATGTGATCGGACGGAACAATGTGATCACACAGAGCTTTAACGTTTGGAACTTCTCATTGCAGCGCAATTTTCGTCTCTACCAAGAGCACGGGTTGGATTTCCGAGCAGAGATGTTCAATGTTTTCAATCACGGAAACACTGGCACACCGAATCTGACCTTGACCTCGGGTATCGTTCCAGCGGGATTTGGCAATACCTCCTTTGCAGACTACCCTGCCACGGTCGGCGGTCATCGAAACGTTCGTATTTTCGTTCGATACTCGTTCTAGCAATATAGTGCAGGCACCCGCTCGAGCCGCTCTATCTGACGCATGTCATAGGAAGCATTCAGTGACTTAATAGTTCCTGAATGCTTCCGCTTATTGAGAAAACTCTCTATCCGACATGATCCATTCCGGGAGTCGTTTTGAGCGACCCCTTCGCCGAGTCTGCCCAACGGACGAAAGATGTTTGAAAGACGCTAACATGTGCTGATTTTGATAGATCACAAGAGAGTCGAGACCGGAATATGGATGAAGAGGCACAAGTACCTGTGCCCAGAAGGGTTCTCTGCCAATTGTGCACAAAGGGCAACAAGAAATGTTTCAAGCAAGTGCCAAAGATCCAAAGGGTTCCGTGCCACACGAGAGTCGTCGCAGGAACTGTGCTGCAGTGGGCACCAATCCATGTTGCCTCCAAATCTCCTTGGCTAAGTGCACATCAGAGTGATACGAGACTCAGGACGTTGATCAGATCGGCAACGGCCAACACAGGCCTTCTACCTTGTCGCGCTTTCAACTCCGCCAGTGATCATTTAGATGTCTCAGGTAGCTCAACATCATTCGGAGTCTCGATGTTGAGCTTGAGTTTCGCTCCTTTTGAATTGGCGGTATATCGACTTGTCCGTCGGTCGACTGAAGGGTGCATCGGCGGAACTTATGACTGAAATGACTGCATCGCTTCGACGAACGGCACTGAATGCCATCCATCGCGCGGCAGGAGCGAAGATGGTCGACTTCGGCGGATGGGATATGCCGGTACAGTATGGCGGCCTGATCGACGAACACATGGCAGTGCGAACCTCAGTGGGTCTGTTTGATGTGTCGCATATGGGCGACATTCAAATACAGGGGCCAAACTCGTTAGCTGCTGTGCAGAAACTGCTGATGAACGACGCGAGCAAGTTGCAGACAGGGCAGGCGCATTACTCGGCCATGCTCTATCCAAGTGGCACATTTGCCGACGACGTGGTGCTACACAAGTTCGACAACAACGACTACTTCATCGTGATTAATGCCGGGACGCGAGAGAAGGACGTGGCATGGGTGAGGTCTGTGCTTGGCGGCATGGAGGACGTGCACGTCAACGATTTTTCGGACTACTATACACAACTGGCGATCCAGGGACCGAAGGCCGAAGCCACGCTGCAGACGCTGACTGACGTCGATCTCCGTCCGATCAAGAACTACTGGTTTTCATGGGGTCGGGTTTGCGGCTGTCAAGATGTGCTCATCGCACGAACGGGGTATACGGGCGAGGACGGCTTCGAGATCTATGTTCCGTCCGACGAGCGGACGAGCGCGCGAGTGTGGAGCGAAGTCCTGGCGGCGGGTGAAGAGTTTGGCATCATGCCTTGTGGACTGGGCGCGCGCAACACGCTGCGCTTGGAATCTGCGATGCCGCTCTACGGCCACGAAATTTCCGATACTACAAATGTCTTTGAAGCGAACCTCGGCCGCTATTGCAAGCTAGATAAGGGCACGGACTTCGTTGGCCGCGAGGCGTTGGAGAGAATTCGGGATAAGGGTGGCCCGACACTCGAACTCGTGGGGTTGGAGATGATTGAGCGTGGAATCGCCCGTGACGGTTATGCGGTCATGTCGAAACGTGGACAGAAGATTGGGCAGGTTACCAGCGGCTCCCCCGCGCCTTTCCTCAAGAAGAACATCGCGCTGGCCTATGTGCCAGCCGGCTATTCCACCTTCAATACGGAGGTCGCGATTGAAATTCGGGGTCAACTCGTCACGGCGAAGATTGTGCCAACGCCTTTCTACAAGCGACCTCGGCCGACGATATCTCCGACTCCCGCGGCTCAGTTCTAACCGTGTCAAGGTGTACCAACAATTTGCTTTGGAGACCTAAGAATGGCTGAGCCCAAGAAATACTTTACGAAAGAACATGAATGGGTCGTAGTCGACGGCGAAATCGGTGCTATCGGCATTACGGATTATGCGCAAAACTCGCTGGGCGACATTGTCTTCGTCGAACTGCCCAGAGTCGGCCAACAAATCAAAGCCGGCTCGACATTCGGCTCGATCGAGTCGGTAAAGGCTGTCAGCGATCTCTATGCGCCCGTGACCGGCACCATCACGGAAATCAATGAAATACTCAACAGCGCGCCCGAAACTATAAACACTGCTGCTAACGAAACGTGGCTTATCAAAGTTCAGCTATCCAACGTTGGAGAGGTCAACGGGCTCCTCTCGATCGCAGACTACGAACAATTCGTGAGTGAGGAGACTTGTGGTTTATAGCTCGTCCATACCCTCCTCAGTTGAGAACTTTTGCGGAGTTCGCAGTTGTTGCAATATTTCGTCTCATCGCGCGTCGAAGGCAGCGCAACCCCATTGACCTTTACCAACCGAAGTGAATGCCTCAGTGAATACGATGAACCTTTCCTTAGCCCAATCCGATCCTGCTATCGCTGAACAAGTAGCCAATGAAGTGCGCCGTCAGCACATAGGCCTGGAGATGATTGCTTCTGAGAACTTCGTAAGCCGCGCCGTTCTCGAGGCTGCGGGCACGGTCTTCACCAACAAGTATGCCGAGGGCTATCCCGGGAGACGCTATTACGGTGGTTGCGAGTTCGCCGACGCGGTAGAGTCTTTGGCTCGCGATCGCGCAAAAGCACTCTTCGGAGCTGAACACGCGAATGTACAACCGCACTCTGGTTCGCAGGCGAACGCCGCTGCCTATATGAGCATCATCCAGCCTGGTGATACGCTCCTCGGCCTCGATCTTGCGCACGGTGGTCATTTGACCCATGGGCACAAGTTGAACTTCTCGGGCAAACTTTACAAGATCGTCGGTTATCAGGTGCGCAAGGATACCGAGGTAATTGACTATGACGAGCTCGAGACACTGGCCATACGCGAGAAACCAAAGGTCATCGTCGGCGGAGGTAGCGCCTATGCGCGTACATTCGATTTTGTCCGCATGCGGCAGATCGCAGATAAGGTCGGCGCGTTCTTCGTCGTCGACATGGCCCACTTCGCCGGATTGGTTGCGGGTGGTGTGCATCCATCGCCTATACCGCATGCCCACATCGTGATGACAACGACTCACAAGACGCTGCGCGGACCACGCTCCGGTCTTATCCTATGCCAGGAACAGTTCGCGAAAGACATCGACCGCTGCGTCTTCCCCGGCCAACAGGGCGGCCCCCTGATGCACATCATCGCGGCCAAGGCAGTCGCGTTTAAGGAAGCGTTGCATCCGGAATTCAAGCAATATGCCGCACAAACTGTAGCGAACGCGAAGGCGCTGGCCCAGGCGCTTGCGGGCGAAGGCTACCGCATTGTCTCCGGTGGCACGGACACACATTTGATGCTGATCAATGTCTTCTCGAAGGGCATGTTCGGATCTGAAGCCGAACATGCCCTAGGCGAGGCTGGCATCACAGTGAACAAGAATGCCATTCCCTACGATACGAATCCGCCAATGAAGGCTAGCGGTGTCCGCATTGGCACTCCAGCGCTGACTACGCGCGGGATGAGAGAGCCGGAGATGCGACAAATTGCAGTATGGATTGCGGAAGCTTTAGAGCATCGCAAAGACGCAGACAAGCTCGCTAACATCCGCGGGCAAGTGTTGGAACTTGCAGAGCGGTTTCCGCTGTATGGGTGGCTTCGCGAGGACGTAGGCAAGTGCTCCGAGTATGCCGAAACTTAGCCACACATTGTTGAACAAATATTTCGAACAGATTGAGGCCAATCCTGACTGAAATGAGATATCTACCAAAATCCCATGCTGACCGTGAAGCGATGCTCGAGGAGATCGGCGTTTCGTCCATCGAAGAGCTTTTCGAGACGATTCCTGCCGAGTACCGCCTGAAATGCAACCTCAATATCCCGCGACAACATGCAGAACCGGAGGTGTTGGATCGTTTCCGCGCTTTCGCGGCCAACCTCGCCAGTGGCGATCCGATTGAGCTTGCCAGCCAGCCCACCAACAGAATGGTTGCAAGTTTTCTCGGGGCCGGTGCGTATCGGCATTATCGGCCTGTCGTCATCGACTCGTTGGTTCAGCGAGGCGAATTCCTCACGAGCTATACGCCGTACCAGCCTGAAATCGCCCAAGGCACTCTGCAGGCGATGTTCGAGTTCCAGACAATGATCTGCGAACTCACTGGCATGGAGATCGCCAACGCAAGCATGTACGACGGCTCAACCGCGGCTGCGGAGGCAGTGATGATGGCCGTTCGTGTTACCGGCCGCAACGCGGCGGTCGTTGCACGCACCGTGCATCCGGAGTATCGCGAAGTGCTGCATACAACAACGCAGCATCAGAGCATACCCGCAACCGAGGTCGGCTATGCCCGCGCGACCGGTCGGGTCGACCTCGCCCAACTTGATGCTGCGATCACCGGCGATACTGCTTGCGTACTGATTCAATCCCCGAACTTCTTCGGGACAATCGAAGATATTGCTGCGGTCGCTCGGATCGCGCACAAAAAAGGCGCGCTACTCATCGTCGCGATTACAGAAGCCATTTCATTGGGCGTGGTAAGAGCTCCCGTAGAGGCCGATATTGTTGCGCTTGAGGCTCAGAGCTTCGGTGTGCCCGTCGGGTTTGGTGGGCCATATTGCGGCGTGATCGCATGTAAGGACAGGTTCGTGCGGCAGGTGCCGGGGAGACTTGTCGGCGAGACCAAAGACAAAAATGGCAAGCGTGGCTTTGTGCTGACATTGAATACCCGGGAGCAGCATATACGACGCGAGAAGGCTACCTCGAACATCTGTACGAATCAAGCGCTCGTAGCTTTAATGACGACTATCTTTCTGGTCGTTTATGGCAAGAGGGGGCTGCGGGAATTGGCAGAGCAGAATATGGCGAAGGCCGCCTATCTCCGTGGTGCACTTCTAGACGCGGGGGCAATAACAAGATTTGACGGTGCTCCACGCTTCCACGAGTTTGTATTGCAGTCGAGAGATTCTGCGAAGGTGTTGAACGCGAAGTTGTTCGACAGTGATATTATCGGCGGCCTCGCGTTGGCCAAGTGGTATCCGGAGTTAGGCGAAAACGCAACGCTGTGGTGCGCAACAGAGTTGACCACGAAGGCGCAAATGGACGCCGCCGCCGCAGATCTTTCAGAGGCATGGTATCACTGTGGAACAGCAATCAAATGTGTTGTCGGGTAGTTGCAAAGTCACGAAAGGGGACACATGGTGAAGGAAAAGTTCGTAGGCACACCACGCAAGGCGACCACGCACATCAATCAGAACGAAGGCCTCATATTCGAGAAGTCGTCTGCCGGTAAGAAAGGCTATCGGCTTGCAGAACTCGATGTGCCGGCCATTGACGCTGCAACGCAGCTTGGAGATACAGAGCGCACAGATGATCTTGGCGTTATGCCGGAGGTCAGCGAGATCGAAATCATTCGCCACTTCACACGGCTCTCAACGTGGAACTATGCGATCGATCTTGGCATGTACCCGCTGGGCTCTTGCACGATGAAGTACAACCCGCGCATCAATGAAGCGGTGGCGCGCCTCGAAGGGCTGGCCGAGGCCCATCCCTATCAACCGGAGTCGCTTTCGCAGGGTGTACTCGGCATCATGAGGCTGCTGTCTGATTGCCTGATGGAGATCACCGGCATGGAAGCTATTACTCTGCAGCCTGCGGCCGGGGCTCAGGGAGAGTTCACCGGTATCCTGATGACACGGGCGTACCACCAGGCGCAGGGTAATCCGCGCAGGAAGATTTTGATCCCTGATTCGGCGCATGGGACTAATCCCGCGACGGCAGCCGGATGCGGGTATCAAATTGCAAATCTTAAATCAAATGAACGCGGCATGGTGGATGTCGCCGAATTGGCCCGCATGGTTGACGAAGATGTTGCTGCGCTGATGCTCACAAACCCTTCGACAATCGGTGTGTTCGAGAGCGAGATTCACAAAATCGCTGACGTTCTCCACGCGAAGGGCGCACTCCTCTATATGGATGGCGCCAACATGAATGCACTGTGCGGCAAAACACGGCCCGGCGATTTCGGTGTCGACGTGATGCACCTAAATCTGCATAAAACGTTCTCCACACCCCACGGCGGCGGCGGCCCTGGCTCAGGGCCAGTGGCTTGCAAAAAGATTCTCGAACCGTTTCTGCCGACGCCGATTGTGAGAACGCACGGTGATGGGACACTCGCGCTCGACTACGACCGTCCGTATTCGGTAGGGCGCGTGCGTGCGTGGTATGGCAATTTTGGCATGTTCATCCGCGCGTTAGCATACATTCTCGCGAATGGACCGGATGGTCTGCGCCAGACGACCGAGGACGCCGTACTGAATGCAAATTACATTCGAGCAAAGCTTGAGGGCACGTTTGATTTGCCGTACAAGACTCGTTCGCTGCACGAAGTAGTCTTCTCCGACAAGCTCCAGTCGAAGTATGGTGTGAAAACCGGTGACATGGGCAAGCGCCTGATCGACTATGGTTTCCACGCCTATACGGTCAGCTTTCCTCTGGTCGTCCACGGCGCCATGATGATTGAACCGACCGAGAGTGAGAGCAAGGAAGAGCTTGATCTGTTGATCGACGCACTGAAGCAGATCGCTCAAGAAGCCGAGGAAAACCCGGAGTTGGTCCAAAATGCCCCACACAGCACACGTTTGCTGCGGCTAGACGAAACCACCGCAGCAAGAAGGCCCGTTCTGCGCTGGAAAGCCCCTACAGCAATTCCTTCTCTAATGCCGATATCCGCCGCGAAGGAGTGGTGATGATGAGCAACAACATTTCGCAAGCTTCCATGCTTGAATATCCCACCAAAGATGCGAGTGCGGGTGGCGCCAACACCAGCCTCTTCGAACTCTTTAAGATAGGCATTGGTCCCTCCAGTTCGCACACAGTCGGACCCATGCGCGCAGCCCTACAGTTCGTGAATGAACTCCAATCCTCCTGCCCTTGGTCTTCCATCGGTCGCGTCCAGATCGAACTCTTTGGCTCCCTCGCCTTGACTGGCATTGGTCACGGTACTGACCGGGCCATTCTGCTCGGTCTTTGTGGCGAAACTCCTGACACCATCGATCCCTCTCGTGTCGAATCCATCATCGATCACATCCGCACCACCGGTACTGTCGATATCGGTGGCTTCCACTCTATTCTCTTTGATGAAGCCGAAGACCTGATCTTCCATCGTAACCAGATGTACCCAAACCCCCACAGTCACTCGCATCCGAACGGAGTCCGCTTTACAGCTTTTGATAAAAACGGAATCGCGCTCCATGCGAACACCTTTTACTCCGTCGGCGGAGGTTTCATTGTGTCCGAAGAGGAATTCCAGGCTAACCGTGATGTCGTTGCCATCAGTTCTCGTTCGATTCCTTACCCTTTCCGCAGCGCGGCCGAATTGCTTCGCGTCGCCGCTTCGAATCGCCTCACCATCGCCGAACTTGTCTTTGCAAACGAAGTCGCCTTACTGGCCGACTCCACGCTCCCCATCAACCGTCCCATCTCTTCGTTCTCATCTTTCTCTTCACCAGAGGCGCAAATACGCGGCAGTATCCTCGAACTCTGGCAAGTTATGCAACAATGCACGAGCCGCGGTATGGCCACCGAAGGGATTCTTCCTGGAGGACTCAACGTTCGCCGCCGCGCCCATCGACTCGCCGAACGCCTCAAGAGCGTCGACTCCAAAGACCCGCTCGTGACTATCGACTGGGTCACCGTCTATGCGATGGCCGTCAACGAAGAGAACGCCGCGGGCAGCCGCGTCGTCACCGCTCCTACTAACGGCGCTGCTGGAATCGTTCCCGCAGTCGCCCACTACTACCTGCGGTTCATCGCCCAAGTGTCAGGAGCAGAGTTGTCCGTTTCGGAGACCGAGGCCGGTATTCTCCGTTACATTCTTACCGCAGCGGCCATCGGCATTCTCTACAAGGAAAACGCAAGCATCTCAGGAGCCGAGGTGGGCTGTCAGGGCGAAGTCGGCGTCGCCTGCTCCATGGCCGCCGGTGGACTCGTCGCTGCACTCAACGGCACCAACGCGCAAATCGAACATGCCGCCGAGATTGGAATGGAACACAACCTCGGCATGACCTGTGACCCGATCGGTGGCCTCGTCCAGATTCCCTGCATCGAACGCAACGGCATGGGTGCCGTGAAGGCCATCAATGCTGCGCGCATGGCGATGCACGAATCTGGCGACCATAAGCTTTCCTTAGACCAAGTCATCGCCACGATGTATCAGACCGGTCTCGACATGCAGTCACGATATAAGGAGACCTCACTGGGCGGCCTCGCCCTCAACATCATCGAGTGCTAACGTCTCGTTGGGTGATAAGGAAGTAAGTTCTGTCCGCAATCATGCAGTCGGCGTGACGAATCGAGGCAGCGCAAAAGGTAAAGACACTTCACTATTTGCCGTTACGCGAGATGCCGAGATTTTGGAGGGCGACCCGTAGTTGGTAGAGAGTAGACGCAGACTTGATCCCGAACCGGGCCCGGTCCTAACGACGGCCGATTCACGGACTTTTAAAAGGGGGTATGAACTTTGAATCATTTACTTTTATCGCATGTAGCACCTTTTCTTTCCATGGTGGGGGGAGGTGGGCTCGTTGCGACGAGACCACCAGCGGTGGGTCGCATGGCACCTGATTTCGAGTTGTCAACGATCCAGGGAAAGACAATTCGACTATCGGAGATGACCGGGAAGGGTGCGGTTGTACTGATCGTGCTTCGCGGCTACCTTGACCACAACTGCCCATTCTGCAATCTTCAGCTTTACGATTTCACGCACAATGCGCAAGCATTCGTTCAAACTACGGCACGCGTGGTGTTGGTTTTACCCAGGCTCTCGACGAGATCTAAGTGCACATGCGGGAAAGTTCATGGCGAACAGAAATTTGCCAAGCAATTTTGAGATGCTGCTTGACCCTAACTACAAGTTCACAAGCCTCTATGGACTCCGGTGGAACGCACCCAACGAAAGCGCGTACCCTTCAACCTTCTTGATTGATCAAAACGGAGTCCTCTTCTTCAGCAAAATTGTCAAGGGACACGGAGGCCGTGCTACGGCCGCTGAAGTCTTGAATGAACTGCCAAAGCCAAATACTAGGCGATACCGTTTGTTAGCTCCTTAGTTCGCGCGATTCTATCGCGCTAGCCTACACCGCGGGCACACGCGATTGCTTTTAAGAGCCATGTAGATTCGACATACAGCTACTCGCTACATTCAGTGGTTTAACGGAGGCAGCTTTGAATGCGTTATGTTTTCGCCGACTGAGACTGGACTGACGGTACTGAATAACAACGTCTGATCGCGGTGCACACTTGGAGTGCGTATACGAACCTGGGAAGCCGATGGGAGAGCGTCCAAATATGCAGTCAGTGCGGTTTTGTCATCAATTTGGATCAGAAGCGTTCACGCCGGAGTGAAGCAGGAGGCACAAAAGAGAACCGAAATGGTGTCCACTGACTCTACAGAACGCAACGACCCATTTGTACATGTTCATGTGTGCGTCCATTGCGAAAGCGCATTCCGTAGAGAAGAATTTGAAGATCGAGCACAGACGACCGGCTTATATCTTTGTCCGAGGTGTGGCGTAGAAGGCCCCCTCAATATTGAGATACGAGCAGTCGATATGTTTGGAAAGAACTCCGGCAAGGCAGATTAGCCGGTTAGGGGCAGCCTGCTTTGTGTCCTTTGTCCGACTTCGCTCCACTTTCTGCCAGCGGCCTTCACAAATTCGTTCACAAGTCGCGACTTGCTATCGGCGCGAACGGCAAGACTCGTGACGAGACGTAGTCGATCTTCTGCGAGAGGACGAATCGTGATGCCATCTCGTGCAATCCGCCATGCTGCGGTTCGCGGAAGGAGCGCCAAACCATGATGTTCGCGCACTAATCCTGAAGCCTCTTCAGGGCTGGTGAAGTGATAGATGTCGGAGGGATATACCTCTTTCTCTGAAGTGACCGTCTGGATTTGAGCGTAGAGATAGGCGTTGATATGTGGGCCAAGAAGCACCCAAAGACGGCGCTCCATCTGGCCCAGCCGAATCTCTTTGTGTGCTGCGAGTTCATCGCCAGTTCGCATCACCACGTAAAAAGGATTTGTCGCAATCTCCAGAGTGCTCAATTTGCTTTTCGGAGGCACGCCGGTTATGAGCGCAACATCAAGAGTTCCGGCGATGAGTTGCTGAGCCAGTTCGTTTGAATAGTTGCTCCACAGTTTGACCTTCATGGCTGGAAATAACGGGAGTTGTATCGACATGAGCATGGAGACAAAGAACGGGTCAGTGTAAGAAGATTTGCCCACATTCAGGATCTCGGTCGGACCTTCAATCACAGCCCTGGCAGAGAGGACTGCACGCTCGGCATGGAAAACGACCTCACGCGCCTCTGCGATAAAAACCTCCCCGGCTGGAGTGAGTTCGGCAGCCTGATGGTTGTGCTCAAAGATGCGGAATCCGAGAGATCGTTCCAGACGAAAAATCTGCTTGCTGAGCGTCGGTTGACTCATGTTCAACCTGTCTGCCGTTCGTGTGAAGTGCAGTTCTTCCGCAAGTACAATCACCGCCTGTAACAGACGAATATCTGGTAAGACCATGCGCATCCTCCAGGGACCGGGGGAATTCTTGGACGGACAGCAAGTGTTTCAAGATTGGGCGCGTTCAAGGGCCCAATCGTGCATAGAATTCTACCTCCGAATATCCACATCTGGCACTCGTCCCGCGTGCCCTGCAGTTCAGCGTCATGCCTAAAAGGCATGACGCTCACGCAAAATTTCATTGGACGATTTTGGTTTCGAGCGCGAACCTCGCTTGTGAGCAAGCAAGTACGGTTCGCACGCAGAAGGAGTCACCATGTCCGACGAGAAAAAACCACCAGCAAGCGTAGGCGTGTCCAGTGGCCAGCCGCAGATCGACCGCGAGCCACTGCTGGATAGCTATCAGGCGGCAGCGATCCTCAAGGTCCATCCGAGGACGCTCCAGAGGCTTGTCCATCGTGGCGAAATTACTGCCGTGCATGTGGGCAAGCTCTGGCGATTTAGGGCATCCGCTTTGACAGCGTGGATCGACCGGGACATCGCAAGCTAAGGGCTCAGAAGCGGTGCGAAATCAGTAATTTTTGATGATTTTCCCTCGTGATGGCGTTACCCTGAAAACAGCTATCCGTGCCGGGAAATCAAGGAAAGGAACCTTGATGGAACGTGCATGTTATCAATTCGGAAGTCTAACCAGAAAGAAGCGGGCGAAGGGACCAGACACCTGGGAGTTTCGGTTTTACGAATCGACGGAGCACGGAGAGCGCAGGCGAAAGTCCTGCATCGTCGGCAACGTCGCACAGTACCCAACCAAAGCTCAGGCGCAGAAAGCAGTCGAAGCTCTTCTCCTAAAACTCAACTCTGAAACTCCACAGCAGCGTATGGCCGCGGTGACGTTTGGCGCAATATGTGACCGTTACCTTCAGGAAGAAATGCCGGAACGGTATTCCACCTCGAAGTCGTACCGATCCAATATCAAACTTCACCTGAAGCCGCGCTGGGGTGAGTATCTGCTCGACCGCATCCGTCCGATGGCGGTCGAAGATTGGCTGAAGAAGCTCCCTATGGCTCCGAAGTCGAAGACCCATATCCGAAGCGTGATGCACCTGATGTACGAGTGTGCAACACGCTGGGAACTGTTCAGTGAGCGGAGAAATCCCATTGCGTTGGTTCGCGTGAAAGACGGCTCGAAGCGTCGGCAACGCCCAGCGATTCTAACTGTGGACCAGTTTGGAACCATCATTGCGTTACTGAAAGAGCCGTACCGCACGATGGCATATATCGCCCAATGCCTCGGTCTTCGCGTGAGCGAGATCGCGGCACTTCAGTGGGATGACTTCGATTTTGAAAAGAATCAGCTTCTCGTTCAGCGCAGCATCGTGAACGGGAACGTGGATGATGTCAAAACCGAATACTCCCAGGATTATGTTCCGTTGCATCTGTCGCTGACTGAGGTGATCTTGGGAGGGAGCAAGGATTCCGTGCCGACAGAAGAAGGCTGGGTCTTTGCCAACCCCATCACTGAGAAGCCTTATTTTCCGACGGAGATTCAGAGGCGACACATCCGGCCTGCCGGATGGTGTCTGGTGGACTGTCCGAAGTGCGGTGCCGGTGTTGGAGTCTGGTGCAGCCAGGACAAGCCCACGCCGAACGGCGCTCGATTGCCGATCCACAAAGAGCGTCGGAACGCAGCCGGGAAGTACAGCTCGATTGGCTGGCATACCTTCCGCCATACCTATCGTTCGTGGCTGGACGAGACCGGAGCGCCGATGAAGGTGCAACAGGAGCTGATGCGACATGCCTCCATCCAGACGACGATGAACGTCTATGGACAGGCCATGTCGTCATCGAAGAGAGAAGCGAATGGGAAGGTTGTGGAGATGGTGCTCAAGCCTATGAAAGCGAGCGCCTAAAACCATGATTTTTCTTATTGGGAGATATTGGGAGTCTGTCAGAGTGACCAAAGAACCGTAAGCTATTGATTCTTTGGTTGCGGGGGTAGGATTTGAACCTACGACCTTTGGGTTATGAGCCCAACGAGCTACCGGGCTGCTCCACCCCGCTCTTTGACTATACTGTTTATCGAGGTCGAAGGTCAATTATCGACAACTCCTGTTGGATGAGTGCAAATCCTTGTACTGCAAAGGGGAGTCCACCGGAACTTTTCTCAAAAAAAAGAGTCTTTACCAATACTATGTTTGCGTAACGAAATTTTGTGACGCAGGCGATTAGTGGAGGGAATGTATGTACCAGGGCAAGTTTTTTTCGCGATCTTCGGCAATGGTTTTTTTGACTGCGTTACTTCTTTTGGGCAGCCGAACAGGTTTTTCGCAGACAAAACCGGCAGCTGTGCCGGATGCACAGGTGGAAGCGAATGTGTTGAAGGCTTTGGCGGGTGCGCCGGAGCTGGCTGATCAATCGATTACGTCGACCACGGTCTACGGTACGGTGACGTTGAACGGTACGGTGACGGATGAACCGTTGAGAGATTTGGCAGAGCATCTGGTTGCGAATACTGCGGGTGTTCAGAAGGTGGTCGATCAGCTGACGATCAGCGCGCCAGCCGCGGCGAATGGCGATGCGCAGGCTGGAACGAATCCGAACCTGCAGTCCGATGGAACGATGGCTCCTGCGTCGGGTCAGAATCCGCCGGCACAGGACCCAGGTGCGGTGCAGAATGGTGCTCCTCCGCCGCCACAGGGCCAGTATCCGCCGCCTTACGGGGCGCCTCCGCAAGGGGGGCAGTATCCACAGCAGGGTCAGTATCCTCAGCCACCGCAGGGGCAATATCCGCCTTCGCAGGATGGCCAGTATCCTCCGCAGCAGGCTGGTCAGTATCCTCCTCCTTATAATCGGGCGCCGTATCGCCAGCCCTATCCGTCGCAGTATCCGCAGTACCCCCCGCAGCCCTATGTTGCTCAAAAGGGAGGGGATGCTGTGGTGGTTCCCACTAGCTCCGTTTTGCGGGTTCGGATCAACCAAGGGATGAGCAGCAAGAATACGGCGCCGGGTGCGACGTTTGATGGTGTTGTGCTGAACAACGTTTTTGTCGGCAATTCGATCGCTATTCCTCGTGGTGCGACGTTTCAGGGGACTGTGGTGGATGCGCATACGGCGGGGCAGTTGAAGGGTAAGGGGGAGTTGAAGCTGCAGCTGACGAATGTTACGTTTGGCGGCAAAACATACCCGGTTGTCACGGATTTCTGGTGGCACCAAGGTATTGATAAGACAGGGAATACTGTAGGTAATACCGTTGGGCTGGCGAGCGTTGGGGCTTTGATTGGCGCTGTGGCCGGCGGCGGCGTTGGCGCTGCGGTTGGAGCTGGAGTTGGCGGAGTTGCCGGGTTGGGGGTTTCTTCGGCGTCGGGCAGGGGGGAGGCGACTTTGCCGCCAGAGGCGATTGTGACCTTCCATCTGACTCAGCCGACGGATGTTACGACGGTGTCGCAGGCGGAGCTGAACCGGCTGGGAGCTGGTGTGCCGCAGCCGCAGATACAGCGGCGCTATGGGCCACCCCCGCCTCCGTATCCTTATTACGGACCGGGTTACTACTATCCGCGGTAGTGATTTTTTTCCCAGAATTTTCTTACGCGCCCGTTGAACCGTTTTCAGGTTTTACGGGCGTTTTTTTTGATGGGGTCGGGGAAGAAGTGGTGTTTTGTTGTGGTGTTTTGGTGGTGGGAGTGTGGTGAGTTGATGGTGAATCGTGGTGGTTTGACGCGCACTTTTTGTTGCCCAAAGATTTGCCACTTTTTGCGGATTTATTTTTAGTGGTAACGTTCAATTCTGAAGACGCACTGTCCTTCGTTCGGAGGCTTCGATGGGATCTTTCTTGCAAGACATTCGCTATGCGTTGCGGCAGCTGCGCAAGTCGCCTGGTTTTACGCTGACGGCGGTGCTGACGCTGGCCTTTGGCATTGGCGCTACGACGGCTATCTTTTCCATCGTTGAGGGTGTGCTGCTGCGGCCTTTGCCGTTTCCCGATCAGGCGAAGCTGGTGACGCTGGGCGACAGGTTGGAGGGCGTGAACTACGGCGGCGCGGCTCCGTATGCTACGGCGCCCGGTATTGGCATCTACATGCGGGACACGCATGGTTTCTCGAGCCTCGGCGGTTTCCAGACCACGACGTATGAGCTCTCGGGTCTGGGGGATGCGGCGCAGATTAATGCTGCGAGACTTACTGCGAGCATGTTTTCTGTGCTCGGCGTCTCGCCTTTGATGGGGCGCCCATTTACGCAGCAGGAGGATGAGGGCAATGTGCAAGTGGCTCTGCTGAGCTACCAGACATGGCGCAGCCGCTTCGATGGGGATGCCCATATTCTGGGCCGCAAGATTCTTCTTGAACGCAAACCGTACGAGATTATCGGTGTGATGCCGCGCGAGTTTGAGTTTCCTCTGGTGCCGGGCCAGTTGAACCGCAGCGAGCTTTGGGTGCCGATGAGTTTTACGCAGGCGGAGCTGGTGCAGGGTGCGGGGGCGTGGGCCTACGAGATGGTTGGGCGGCTGAAGCCGGGAGTGACTGCGGCGCAGGCGCAGCAGGATGCTGTTGCCGGGGCGCAGGAGATTATGCGCAGCTTTCCGCCGGCGTTGCGCAGCCGGCGCGTTCATCCCTCGGTGGAGCCGCTCGATGAGACTACTGTAGCGCAGGCTCGGCCGTTGATCCGCATGCTCTCTCTTGCTGTCGTGGTGGTTTTGTTTATTGCCTGCGCCAATCTGGCGGGGCTGCTGCTGGTTCGTGTGATTCGCCGGCGGCGAGAGATCTCGGTGCGGCTGGCGCTGGGGGCGAGCCCGGCGGCGGTTCTGCGGCAGTCGCTTGTTGAGGCGCTGCTGCTGAGTATTGCCGGTGGGCTGCTGGGGTTGGCGCTGGCAGCGGTTGCGCTGCGCGTGGGTGTGAGGTTGCTTCCGGAGACGCTGCCGCGCATCAGCTCGATTGGTCTTGATTGGAAGGTCGTGGCGTTTGCGTTTGGGTTGGCTGTGCTGACGGGGCTCGTGTGTGGGGTGATTCCTGCGTTTGCCGCAGCGCATACCGAGGTGAATGAGGCGCTGAAGGAGGGCGGGCGCACGGGTACGGCGGGTGGAGGACATGCACGGGTTCGTTCAGCGCTGGTGGTTGCGGAGCTTGCGGTTGCGCTGGTGATGCTGACTGCGTCGGGGTTGCTGCTGCGCAGTTACGAGAAGATGCGGTCGGTCAATCTCGGCTTTCAATCCGATCACACGTTGACTGCGTCGTACAACCTGCCGCGGCATCAGTACTCCAGCCAGGCGGCGATCGATGCGTTCAATGTGACGATGCTGACGAAGCTGGAGCAGTTGCCGGGCGTGCAGGCAGTTGGCGTGACTGCGTTGCTGCCCGCGGCTGACAACGGATTTCTGGGGACCTTTACCCCAGAGGGCTACGTTCCGCCGAAGGGCGCAGGACTGAATCTGGCGTGGATTCCGCAGGTGATGGGGAACTACTTTGAAGCGCAGGGGATTAAGATCAGTCGCGGCCGTGACTTTACGGCGGCTGACCGCAACGACGCTCCGCTGGTCACTATTGTGAACCGGACGCTCGGGGAGCACTATTGGCCGGGACAGGACCCTATAGGCAAACGTCTGCATCGCGGGCCGGCGGAGGCTGACCTGCCGTGGTTGACTGTGGTGGGAGAGATTGGCGACGTGAAAGAGCTTGCCGCCGATGATCCGACGGGAGAGCAGTTCTATGTTCCGTTCAACCAATTTAAGGCCGATGCGGGCTCGTTTGCGCCTCCTGGCATGTTGACGGGCACAGGCGGGTCGATCGTGATTCGCTCTAAACTGCAGCCGGAGCAGATGGTGGCTTCGCTGCGCGAGGTGGTGCGGTCGATTGATCCGCAGCTTCCGCTGACGCAGGTGGAGTCGATGGATCATGTGATTGCGGAGGGTCAGGCTTCGCGGCGGTTCAATACGGCGTTGATCTCGGCGTTTGCCTCGGCGGCGGTTTTGCTGGCGTTGCTGGGTATCTATAGCGTGATTGCGTTTTCTACGGCGCTGCGCACACAGGAGATGGCGATCCGGCTGGCGCTTGGCGAGCAGCGCTCGAGCGTGATGCGGCTGATTCTGGTCTCGGGGGCGAAGCTGGGGCTTGCCGGGTGTGCCATCGGGGCGATTGCTGCGGTCTTTGCGACTCGTCTGCTGCGCTCGCTGTTGTTCCAGGTGGATGCGCTGGACCCGGTGATTCTGGTGTTCGCGACGGTGGCGATTTTTCTGCTTGCGCTGGCGGCTTCGGTGATTCCTGCGCGGCGGGCGGCTTCGGTTGATCCGGTGGAGGCGTTGCGGTCGGAGTAGGCGGCTGTGGAGCGTCCAGTGCCACATAAGAAGATCGACAATCATCAGGCTGCGATTGCGCTTCATTTCATGCATTACCGCTTCTAGCGGATTCACAAGACAATACGCGTTACACCCGCGATGGAAGCAGGTCTTGCGGGTATGTGTGGTCGATTGAGCAGCTAGTAGTGCTTATGGTATCGAGGATTATTGAAGAAGTGGCAATCTCTATGATCGTTTTGGCTCACTCTATACGTACACTCGTCGTGTATCCATGTTCCAGTGTCATCAGTGTAACGGACTCTTACCAATACATAGATTTTGTTCATGCTGGGGATATTTTTTGAATCAGCGGTGTTTTGTGGAAAGTCTAGATGTATCGGGTCACCTTTACTGGGAAGAACCCGCGCAGGTGAAGTCGTCGATATATGATGTTTCCATTCTTGATCGAATTTTGGGATTATTTTGGTGGCCGCCAGTTGTTCATTTGCATCGCTTCCATAAACTGCGGCAAAATAGCTCAAATTTGATGCGTCTCCATTTCCCTGATTATTAAAAGTAAATAGTAATATTTGCCACGCCTGAAGTTGTCGGCTCTAAAAAAGTCATTTTCGGGTTTAGGGAATTGATTGACGCCCTAGGCCTAGTTTGGCTAAAAATAGCCTTTGCGGTATTCAAGTTCTTGGTAAGACCGTTAATCGTTTCTTGAAGTGCTTTTGCCGTAAGTTTGAAATCGTCATCTTGAGCTTTCAAGAGCTTTCCGAACGCAATATCGGCGTCTTTCTTTGCTTGTAATGCTTTTGCATCGGAGTCATCTCTATCGGATTTAATCGCTCTCAGTTCAACCACTAAGAACAAGCCTATGATCAACATCCAAGCAGCCTTCTGCCAAGGTCGCATCTCTCCCTGAATACTCATAATGGCTGCAACCACTGCAATGACGGCGACGGCATATCCCGGAAGGGGAAGATGAGCAAAAGGTATCCGACCACGGTAAGGGGTCCAGTAAATAGCCCACCCCAAGAAAAAGATCTGAGAAAGCCCAAACAAACGCATCTGCCAACGTTTCGGATTGATAGGAAGGACAATGCGCGTGGACATGCCCGCAATAGTCTCATTCAAGCCCATGCAGAGTCGATGTTTTTCTAAGGGGCAATAAAGTTTGGGCTCTATTATTCAAACTGCACCACTACCCAAATTCTGGGTCAGGATGAATTCTGGTCGTCACTGATTTATACTTGTAGCTTGCCCTGCAACCGGCGTGGCGTGAGTCCAGGACTCCCCGCAAGGTGCGCAAAATCCCGGGCACGCGCCTGCTTTCCGCAAGGGAGGCGGGCCCACGCAAAGTAAAGGTCTCTACACAGAATGATTCGTCTCCTGCAGCAAGACTCGCGCCTCATGAAGATTATCTTCGCGGTTATTATCGGGCTGGCCGGCATCACGATGGTGATTACCCTTGTGCCGGGTATCTTTGACAACGCCAGCGTCACGAACGATGCGACGGTTTACGCGACCGTGAAGGAGCCTGGCTACTTCGGCCGGATCTTCGGCGAGACCACGCCGATCAAGACAGTAGAGGTGAACCAGATTGCCGCGCGCCAGTTGCAGCAGCAGCACTTGCCAGAGCAGCTGATGCCTTACCTGCTGCCGCGCGCAGGACAGATTCTGGTGCAGCGGGCGATTCTGAAGCATGAGGCCGACCGGCTGAACCTGCAGGTGAGCGATGAGGACCTGCGACGCGAGTTGCAGACCGGGCCGTTTGCGCAGTATCTGTTTCCGAATGGGCAGTATATTGGCGACGATGCGTATATCAATTTTGTATCGACTGCGTTTGGAAACCAGTTGAGCCGCACCGACTTTGAGTCGCAAGTGAAGAGCGATATGGAGCTGAACCGTCTGCAGTCGTTGATTACGGGCGGCGTCTCGGTCTCGGACCAGGCGGTGCGGGATGCGTACAAGGTGGATGGCACGAAGGTGAAGTTCGATTACGTGGTGATCTCGGCGGACGATGTGCGCAAGGGGATCAATCCTTCGGATGCGGACCTGCAGGCGTTCTTCAAGACGAATGCGACGCGCTATGCGACGGCGGTGCCGGAGACACGCAAGATTCAGTATGCGGTTTTTGATGCGTCGAATCTGCCGGGTGGCAAGCCGCAGGTTGCGGATGCGGATATTCTGGCGTACTACAACGCGCACAAAGACCAGTACGAGGTGAAGGAGCAGGTGAAGACGCGGCACATTCTGATCACGGCGCCGGCGGGTGCGGATGCGAAGACGGATGCGGCGGCGAAGGCGAAGGCTGCGGATATTCTGAAACAGATTAAGGCGGGCGGAAACTTTGCGGACCTGGCGGCGAAGAACTCGGACGATCCGGGGAGCAAGACCCAGGGTGGAGAGCTGCCGCTGATTCCGACGGCTGGGCTGGACCCCGCGTACGCGAAGGCTGCGATGGCGCTGAACCCGGGGCAGACGTCTGATCTGGTGCGGTCGCAGTTTGGGTATCACATTATCCAGACGGAAGAGAAGCAACCCGCGCATACGAAGACATTGGCTGAGGTGAAGCCGGAGATTGTGCCGGTTCTGGAGCAGCAGCGTGCAGGTGCGGCAGAGCAGACGTTTGCTGCTGCGCTGGCAGCGGATGCGAAGAAGAATGGTCTGGACAAGGCTGCGGCGGCGAAGGGGCTGCATGTGGTGACGACGGACTATGTTGCAAAGGATGGCGTGATTGCAGGGCTGTCGGATGGCTCTGCGCTGCTGGCGCAGGCGTTTGCCGTGGTGAAGGGAGCCGATCCGGCTCCGGTTTCGACTGGCGATGGGTTTGCGGTCTTTCAGGTGACGGATATCAAGCCGGCACATGCGCCGGATTTTGCAACGTACAAGGCGCATATTCTGGAGGACTATCGCGAGCAGCAGGTGCCGCAGTTGCTGAATGCACAGCTGAATAAGCTGGAAGATCGCGCGAAGGTGCTGAACGATCTGAAGAAGGCCGCGGCGGAGATGAATCTTTCGCTGAAGACGAGCGACCTGGTGGGCAAGGATGGCCAGGTGCCGGATGTTGGCGCGATGAGCGGTCAGGGCGCAGTCGCGTTTACGCTGGCTAAGGGCGCGATCTCGGGGCCGATCAATACGGGGCGCTCTGGTATTGTGCTGAGCGTGGTGGATAAGCAGGAGCCGACGGCTGATGACATTGCGAAGAACTTCATGGCGACACGTGAGGGGCTGTTGAACCAGCAGCGCGAGGAGATCTTCCGGGTGTACATCGGTGAGCTGACGCAGAAGTACGAGCAGGGTGGAGCGGTGCGGTACTCGAAGAAGCAGCCGGCGCCGGGTTCGTCGCCGTTCGGGAACTAAACGTTACAGGTTGTACGAAGATGCCCCTGGGGATGGACTCCCCTGGGGTATTTTTTTTGTGGGCTGGTGATGCGGGCTGGGTTTGAAAGTGCAGGTGGTAGGCTGTTGATCATTCGGGATCGATAAATTCGACAAAATCATTCGAATGGATCAACGGAGCGGAGTATGCCGGATTACGAGACACTATCGGATCTGGATCGTCGCGGAGGCTGGCTATCGGCGATCGCGAGAGGGATGGATTGGGTGGAGGGGGTTGATCCGGGGAAGCATCGACGGATCAAGGGGCTCCGTTTGGTCGCGGCGTATGGCATTGCGGTTTTGGTGGGCGCGGTTCCTGCGATCTCCCATCGACTATCGCATGGTGCGTTGTTGAGTTTTCTTGCGGGTGGTTTTGCGCTTTGGGCATGTGTCTCAGAGGGTCGTCCGACCCGAGTTGAGTCCAGCCGCGATCTTGCGATTTTGTGCTTTGCGGCGGTGCTGGGTGCGGTGATGATGATCGGTCTTGCGCCTGCGCTTACTGGAGCGCATCGGCCTGGGCCGGAGCTGACACTTGCGCTCGGCGCATTTCTTGTCGGCTATCTGAAGCGCTTTGGCATTCTTGGAGCAGGAGTTGGATCGCAGATCTATATAGGACAACTTCTTGCCTATACGACCGGACTCACGATGTCCGATCTTTGGACGATTGGAGTTGCGGGGCTGATCGCAGTCTTTGCTTCGATCGTTCCTCGGCTGTTCAGCGACCTGGTGGAGCATCAGCCGTCTTTGCTGCCTGTGACGCCCGGTGCGATCTCCGATGCAAGCAGTGAAACGACGGAACTCTTTATGGGGCTGCAGGCGGCTGTCGCGGCGATCGTCATTGTCTTTTTAAACGATGCCATTGGACTTGAAGAGTCTGTGTGGGCAATCACGGCTTGTACGTATGTTGTTGCGAGCTCCAGAGCTGCCACGATGGAACGAATTCGCCGACGGGTCCTTGGAACGGTTGTGGGTGTTCCGCTGGGGCTTGCGTTCCTTCCCGTGGCTGTACATGCACCTTTTCTTGTCTGGATCGCGGCGGCGGCGGCGATGGTCATTTATTCAATGGCTCTTCCTGAGCGATATGACATTGCCTGCGCAGCCTTCGCATTCACTTTGATCGTTACGATGGCGGCTACGGGAGAACACTCGCTGAAGCTGCTCTCTGCACGCGCATGGGAGACGTTGATCGGTGGGGTGGTGGGAGCGATAACGATGTTTCTTGTGCCGCTGAAGGCCACCCGTTCCAACAAATAGCGTTGCGATGAAGGAGTGTGAGGCTAACGGGCGAAGAGGGCGATTTCATTGTTAACAGAGGTGGAGGAAAGTTCTGGCATCATAGGGTGTAGGAGCCTAAGGGGGCACGAGATGAGCGGGGAAGTGAGTAATCAGGAGCGGCTGTCGGGGGTTCTGCTGCATGTGACGTCGTTGCCTTCGTATGGCGGGGTGGGGGACTTTGGTCCGGCGGCGTATGCGTTTGTGGACTTTCTGGCGGCGGCGAAGCAGAGGCTGTGGCAGGTGCTTCCGCTGAGTCCGACGGGCTATGGCAGCTCACCTTACTCGGCGCTGTCGGCGTTTGCGGGAAACCCGCTGCTGATCAGCCTGGAGTGGCTGGTTCGTGACGGATGGATCGCAGGGGAGCGGATTGCGGGACTGCCGGGGCATGATGGGCCGGTGGACTTTGTCGCGGCGAATCGTTTGAAGGTGCCGCTGATTGAAGAGGCGGCGGCGAACTTTCTCGACCATGCGCCGGATGACAAGCGCGCGAGGTTTCAGAAGTTCTGCCAGGACAATATTTCGTGGCTGTCCGACTATGCGATGTTCAATGTGCTGCGACGAATCTACAACTACGCCAGTTGGAATGAATGGCCGGCGGAGTATGCGCGACGGCACCATGATGCGATGACGAGGGTGATGAACCAGCATGGGCGGGAGCTGGCTGTCGAACAGGTCGTCCAGTTTTTTTTCAATGAGCAGTGGTGTGCCTTGCGCCACTACTGTGCCGAACGCAAGATTCGGATTCTTGGTGATGTTGCGATCTTTGTGAATATGGATAGCGCCGATGTGTGGGTGCATCCTGAGCTGTTCGAACTGGATGAGGAGTTGAAGCCGGTGCGTGTCTCTGGTGTGCCGCCGGATTATTTTTCGGCGACGGGGCAGAGGTGGGGCAATCCTCTGTACAAGTGGGGCCTGCTAAAGGAGCGCGGATTTGACTGGTGGGTGGCGCGGATTCGGCGGGCGCTGACGTTGTATGACGTGATTCGTCTCGATCACTTTCGCGGGTTTGAGGCGTTCTGGTCGATCCCTGCGGAGGAAGAGACGGCGATCAATGGACAGTGGGTGAAGGCTCCGGGGCATGAGCTGTTTCAGCGGCTGAAGGAGGTCTTCGGCAATCTGCCGTTTGTTGCGGAGGACCTTGGGCTGATTACTCCGGAGGTGGATGAGCTGCGGGAACACTTCGGCATGCCGGGGATGCGGATTCTGCAGTTTGGTTTTTCTGATCGCGGCGCGCATCTGTATCTGCCGCATCGCTATGTTCCGAATACGGTGGCGTATACGGGCACGCATGACAACAATACGACGCTGGGATGGTGGCGCGACGGTGCGAGCGAGCTGGAGCGCGCGAATGCGCAGACGTATCTGCAGGGGATCGAGCATGAGGGCGATATTGTGTGGGCGATGATGCGTGCGGCGGCGCGGTCGGTGGCGAATCTTTGTGTCTTTCCGATGCAGGATGTGCTGCACCTGGGCGGCGAGGCGAGGATGAATACGCCGTCGGCAGAGGGTGGGAACTGGACGTGGCGGTACGACCTGCATGCTATCCATCCTGACTTCGCGATGAAGCTGGCGGCGTTGATGGAGATGACGGATAGGGATGGCTACGAGAAGCCGGTGGATGGGGTCGACGCAGGCAAGCCGGTGGAAGAGGCGTCGAAGCGGACAGAGCTGGGCGCGACCGTTTAGACTGGAGGGGTACCTTCAATCTTTCAGGAGCAACCTGCACATGCCTCTCTCTGGCGAAGCCATCCGCACCATGAACTACGTTGACGATATCTCGGTAACGCTGCGCCGCATTCTTGCCGTACTGCCATCGCTGACGGACGAGGAACGCAAGCGCGTTTCGGACCACATTAAAGCGGCAGAGCCGAGCTATGAGTCTGTAGTAACTGCTGTCGCGAGCAAGAAGTGAGCGAGGCGGCCGGGCTTCAGCCGCCGTTTGCGATACGGACGGTCGCGGTGATCGGGGCCGGGGTGGCGGGCCGCAGCTTTGCTCTAGCATGTGCGGCGGCGGGCTTCGATGTTGTGCTCGAAGATGTGATGCCTGCGAATCTGCGGAAGGCAGAGGCGGACTATGCGGACTTGACGCAGCGTGGCGGTGCCGGGCATCTGAAGCTGGCATTGACCGTTGAGGATGCGGTTCGCGAGGCCGACGTTGCGGTGGACTTTGTGCCGGATGAGCTGGAGTCGAAGCTGGAGATCTTCAGCATGATCGATCGCATGGCGCCGCCGAAGACGATTCTGTGTACGCCTAGCTATGCGTTGAGCATTACGGATCTGGCCTCGTGCGTGTATCGGCCGGAGCGGTGTGTTGCGGTGCGGGGCAATCTCGTTCGCGGCAGCGCTGATGTGTCGCCGCTGGTTCGGCTGTTGTATCCGGCTGCGGCTGCGGCGGCAACGCTGACGGCGGTGGGTGAGTTTTTAGGGAGCGCTGGGGCTTGAGGTGCAGCCCGAGCCTGATCCGGATGTGCCGGAGTTGATGAAGAACGCTGTGGTGTAGGTCTTCAGCGGTTTTTCAGGGACAGATGGCAAGCGAGAGATGAAATCGTAAACAGTTATTAACAAAAGGGAACTGTTTGGTGCGCCTCTGCGTAACGAATAGTGGAGAGGTTTCGTCCAAGGACTATCATGCGTGCTCTGTTCAACATCTTCGCTCAGGTGTTTCGCTCGATTGGAGCGAACAAGCTTCGGTCGTTCCTGACAATGTTTGGTATCGCGTGGGGCGTGGCTTCGCTGCTGCTGCTGGTTGGGTTAGGCGAGGGATTTCGGTCGGGGCAGCGCAGAGGGCTCGCTGAGATTGGCACTGACATGATTATGATGTGGGGCGGCACGATTCCTGTGTTGCCGGAGCAGCATGTCGGGATGCATCCGTATAAGTTGACGGTGAGTGATGCGGATGCGATTCGCGCTGGCGCTCCGGATGTGAGGAATGCTACGGCGCTGATCCAGCGCAGCGATCTGAAACAGGTGAGCGAGTTTTCGAGCGCGGGCGGCCAGGTGATGGGTGTCGAGCTGAACTACCCGACGATCAGTAATCTGCCGATAGCACAGGGAAGGTTTCTGAATCAGGATGATTTTGCCCATCGGGCGCAGGTGGTGGTGCTGGGACAGAAGATGGAAAAACTTTTATTTCCGGGCCGTCCTTCGCTGGGCGCATTTATTACGTTGAACGGGTACCGGTTTCAGGTGATTGGAGTGGTGAGCAAGGTTGGACGGGGAAATAATGACGGTACCAACCAGAGGATTTATATTCCGCTGAGCACGATGATGGAGTTCTTCCCGATTACCGGGGATAACATACCTGAGGACTCGATCACGTCGATTCAATATCAGCCGAGGACCACGGACCTGAACGAGACGGCGAAGGCTGAGGTGCACAAGATCATCGCTGCGCGGCATGGGTTCGACCCACAGGCGAAAGAGGCGTTCGAGGAGTGGGACACGATCAAGACGAACCGCATGGTGGGTTTGATCTTTACCGCGATGGACCTGTTTCTTGGTGGCGTGGGCATCGTGACGCTGGCGCTGGGCGCGGTCGGAATTATCAACATTATGCTGGTAACGGTTACGGAGAGGACGAAGGAGATTGGGCTGCGAAAGGCGCTGGGCGCGACCAATCGGAGCATCTTGTTTCAGTTCTTTCTTGAAGGGTTGACGTTGACGGGGTTGAGCGGCCTGATCGGAGTTGTAGGGGCTGCGGCGCTGATGGGTGCGTTGGGTTCGGTGGTTGGGAATAACGATATGGGATTCGATCCGCCGCGGCTGGTGCCGTGGTCTGCCGCGATGGCGATAGGGTCGCTGATGCTGTGCGGGATTGTGGCAGGAATTTATCCGGCCCGGCAGGCGGCGATGCTGCAGCCGGTGGAAGCGTTGCGTAAGGAGTAGGCCGATGCTGAGCGATATCTTCGGACAGGCAGTTGAGGCGATGAAGCATAATCGCCGCCGCACGATGATCACGGTGATCGGGATGGCGTGGGGGATCGCGACGGTGGTGCTGCTGCTCGCGTATGGCGCGGGGTTTGGCCAGGCGTTTGAAAATATCTTTGCGCAGTTCGGTACGAATATGATCGGGGTGTTTCCCGGACGTACCAGCGAACAGGCGGGCGGCGACAAGGCGGGAGTGCAGGTACGGTTGACGCAGGAGGACGTGGAGCGCATTCAGGAGACGGTGCCGGGGATTCTGCGTGTGGCTCCGACGCTTGATAAGACCGTGCCGGTGGGGAACGATCTGCATACCTTTACGACATGGGATGTTTCGGGGATTACGCCTGAGCTGCAATCGATCCAGAGGCTGGACCTGGCCGAGGGGCGGCTGCTGACGCAGGCCGATGTGCAGCAGCGCGCGCATGTGGTGGTGATCGGGTCGGAAGCGAAGACAAAGCTCTTCTCGGGAATCTATCCGATCGGGCAGAGGATTCGATTGAATGGGATCAGCTTCGAGGTGGTCGGAGTGTTGACGCCGAAGATGCAGGAGGGGGACGACAGCGACATCAATCGCGTGATCAATGTGCCGTTTACCACGATGGGCGACATCAAGGACCCGAAGTATCTTGACGGCATCTGGATGGACTACAAGGGCGATCCGAAGGTGGTGGAACAGGCGCTACGCAAGACTCTGGCTGCGGCGCATAACTATCGGCCGACCGATCAGCGTGCGGTTTTTGTCGCGAATATTATGGAGCAGCTTACGCAGTTCCGTATTATTTCGCTGGGGCTGCAGGTTTTGCTGGCGTTTATTGGAGCACTGACGCTGGGCATCGCGGGGATCGGCCTGATGAACATTATGCTGGTGAGCGTGCAGCAGAGGACGCGCGAGATCGGCGTCGAAAAGGCGCTGGGTGCGAGGAAGCGGCATATTCTGCTGCAGTTTCTGGCCGAGGCGCTGGTGATCTCGGGTGTGGGGGGCGCTGGCGGGATTGCGCTGGCCTATGCGGTTTCGAAGATTGTGGGCAAGATTACGCTTTATAGTGCGCTCGCGTCGAATGCGGACGCGGGCGATATTCACCTGATCATTTCGCCGAACATTGTGATCGTTGCGACGGTGATCCTGGTGGTTGTGGGGACGATCAGTGGCATGATTCCGGCGATGAAGGCGGCGAGCCTCGACCCGATTGAGGCTTTGCGGTACGAGTGAGGGTTGTCATCACGGGTGTGGTGGACCTGGCAGTGGGGTAGAAGTAGAGAAGAAAAATGCAGGTCCTTCGACTGCGCTGCGCTTCGCTCAGGATGACAATGCAACAGCAGATCCCTTCGGAATGACAACAAAAGAGCAACGGCAGCAGCAACGATCCTGATTCGACAACTTCCGATTCGGATTCGGAATGACAACAAAAGAGCAACGGCAAAGGCAGCAGCAACTGCAAGAGCAAACGCAACTGCAAAAGCAGGTACTCCCGCTGCTCGGAAGGATGACAACGTCGTTTGTGAAATGAGTCTCGGGGTGCGGCGCTAATTGTCGGTGCGTTCGCGTTTGTAGGGAGTTTGCATCGAGGCGCGGGCTTCGTTGACTGCGCCCTGGGTGTTGTCGTTGGTCTGCACGGCCAGGCGGTACTCGTTGACGGCGCGATCGCGCTGTCCGGTTACGTCGAAGATCCTGCCTAGTTCAATGTGACTCCAGACCTCGATCCACTTGGGGTCGTCGTCGCCGCGGAGAGCATCGCGGAAGGAGTTTGCGGCGGACTGGTAGTTGCGCTGCATGAAGAAGATTTCGCCGATGCGGTAGGCTGCGAGCGAGCTGTTTTTGTTGACGTCGAGAGCTTTTTGGTACTCGACGAGTGCGGCTGTGAGATCTCCCTGGGCTACCTGCTCCTGCCCTCGCAGTACGGCGACGCGTACGGCGAGGTCGGGGGTGCTCTTCAGCACCCAGTTGTCGGGGTCGATGCTGATGCGGCGTGGCCTGCCGAAGGTTTCGATGGAGTAAGTGCGAGTCGTTGCCGGAGACGTCGACGCGGCGAATCTCAGTTTTGCCATCGGTCTCGATGCGCAGTTCGATCGGCATACGGAAGAGGTCGAGGTCCTGATCGATGGCGCCGATGGTTCGGAAGCCCTTGTTGTCGCCGAGGCGGAAGACGGAGTATTTGTTGACGAAGGCCGGCGCTCCGGTGCCATCGAGCCACTGCGCGAAGAAGGCTTGCAAGCTCAGGTCGGATTGCGCTTCGGCGAGGGTCTCGACGTTGGAGGTGCGGATCAGACTTGTCGGTGTACTGGGTGAGAGGGCGCGGAGGAACTTGATGAAGACGTCGTCGCCCATCTCCCAACGGAGCATGTGGAAGACCATCGCTCCCTTTTCGAGGGTCATGGACTGGAACTGCGGTGAGAAGGGGTCGAGGCGGCCGATGGTGGTCAGGGGCTCGGTGTCGTAGGCGAGCGCACCGGCGGAGATGTCGGTGATGGCGGTCTGGAAGGCAGATTTTGCCGGCGGAGTCTTCGAGGTACATCAGCTCGGCGTAGCGCGACATGCCGTTGGTGATCCAGGCGTCGTTCATGGTGGCGGGCGAGACTGCGCCGCCCCACCACTGGTGAGCGAGGGTGTTGGTGAGCAGGCGCTGCTCGTTGCGTGCGGCGATGCGGCCACCGGCGATTGCAGCAATCTCGGGAGCCCAGGTGCCGGAGACGGCGTCGTCGGGCAGCTCGACGAGGTTCATGCGGGTGAGACTCAAGCTGGCCGAAGGTGCCGGAGAGGAAGAGATATTCGCGTTCGGCCTGGCGGGCGAAGTCGAGGGCGGCTTCTTTGTGCTTCTCGGTGACGTAGACGCGCATGTTGGCGGCGGTGATGGGCTCGAGGAACTTGCCGGCGATGATGGTTCCGGGGAAGTTGGGCTTGGCCCACTTGAAGGTGAACTCGGTGCGGTTGCCGGGAAGGCTCTTCTGGGCGGCGACTCCGCTGCCGCTGCCGATGACGCGCTCGTCGCCGGGGACGCGGATGTGCATCTCGGCGGTGAAGCGGTTGGTGAAGAGGCCGGTCATGGGGAACCAGCGGCCGGGGTAGAGGAGGATGCTGATGGGGTCTTCTATGGAGGCGAGCTTGATGCCTTCGACGGGACTGGTGTCTGCGCCCTTCAGGGTGCCGGAGTACTCAAAGTGGTAGGTGGTGGTGGTCGCCTTTGGCCAGCGGAGTGGCGAGGGTGAAGCGGACGGTGTTGTTGTTGGTCAGGCGCTCGTACTCCAGCGGCTTGCCCTGCTGGTCGGTTGCCTTGGTGACCTGGAGGCCGTTGTTCAGCTCAAAGGTCGGGTTGGCGAGCTCTTCGAGCGCGGTGAAGGTCACGTCGGCGGTGGCGGTGAGGCGGTTTACGGAGGGGTCGAGGTCGGCGCTGATCACGTATTGGTGATCTGCATCGGAGACCTTGGCGGGCGCGGCCCACGCGGTTGCCGTGAGGAGGCACAGGGAAAGCAGGGTCGCGGCGGGGAGTCGAAGGATGCTGAGGGAGAGCAGACATGCAGCTAAAAGTTCCTCAAAACATCATGGTACAGCCCATTTGCCCTATTAGACGCTTGCGGTTGGGTTTGGGCCACCCTTTAGCGCGTTTTCAGGCAGAAGTACTTCGACTGCGTCGCAAACCTGCTGGATGGAGCCTCGGTCCAGGGGGTGGCTGGAGGCGTGGCGTACCTCGGCCAGGTCGGCGATCATCCTGTTGCGCTCGGGGCCGTCGGCCAGGAGGGGATGCAGGGCGGCGGCCACGTTTTCGGCGGTGAAGCGCTCCTGTAGCAGTTCGGGGACGACCCAACGCCCGGCGATCAGGTTGACCATGGCGATGGGCGGGTTGCCGTCTGCGGGGGTCTGGCTGGGTGGCCAGATCTCTGGCAGGGTAGCGGACGAGGCGTTTTGCCAGTCGGAAGGTGAGCGGGGAGACGCGGTAGACGACGACGAAGGGGTTGCCGATGACGGCGGCCTGGACGGTGGCGGTGCCGCTGGCGACGACGCTGGCGCGGGCGTGATGGAGGGCGTCGCGCGCGTCGGGGACGAGGCGGATGTTGATCTCTTTGAGGGCGTCGATGCTATTGCGGCAGCCATTCGTCGTTGCCGGTGATCTCTTCGGCGAGCTTTTCGCGGTCGATGGTGGAGGCGACGGGGAGGATATATTGGTAGCCTCCGGGAAACGGTAGGTCATCTCGACCATCTCGTCGAGGTTCGCGGTGACCTCCTTCCATCGGCTTCCGGGCAGCAGGGCGATCCACGGATTTTGCCGGGTCGAGGCCGTGAGTGGCGGCGTACTCTTCGCGGGAGACGGTGGGCCTCGGCAGTTCTGCCAGCGGGTGGCCGACGAACTTGGCGTCGACGCCGCGGGCGCGGTAGAAGCGCTCTTCGAAGGGGAAGATGACCATCATGCGGTCGACGCGTTGCTGCACCCAGCGTAGGCGGCGGCGCTTCCAGGCCCATAGCTGCGGGCTGACAAAGTAGATGACCGGGACGCCGAGCTTTTTGAGTTCGCGGGCGAGGCGGAAGTTGACGTCGGGGAAGTCAATGAGGATGGCGACGTCGGGGCGGTGCTTTTTGATGGAGGCGACGAGGCGGCGATAGCTCGCCGTAGATGCGAGGCATGTGCCGGATGACCTCGGTGATGCCCATGTGGGCGACGTCTTCGGCGCGGACGATGCGGTTGAGGCCGGCGTCTCCATCTCTTTGCCGCCGAGACCGAAGCAGGCGATGTCGGGGTGGCGGTTGCGCAGCTCTGCGATGATCTGCGCGCCGTAGTGGTCGCCGCTGGCTTCGCCGGCAGAGAGAAAGATGCGCGGATTGGGCGGGCTAACGATAGAACCAGTGTAGATTTTCTCGGAGGGAATTGCATGGCACAAAGTGCGGCGAAACGGTTTCGGGCGGTGCTGGAGCCTCTGGAGGGTAACCTGGGGTGGGTGGTTGCGCGGCTTCCGTTCGACGTAGACGCGGCGTGGAAGAAGATGGTGCGGCTGCGGGTGAAGGTGGAGGTGGGTGGCGAGGTCTTTCGGACTTCGCTGTTTGCCGATGCGCGGCGGGGCGGGCACTTTGTGCTGGTGAATAAGAAGATGCAGAAGGCTGCCGGTGCGGGCAAGGGCGCGATGGTGGATTTTACGATTGCGCCGGATCTTGAGGAGCGCGAACCGACGGTTCCGCCGGAGTTGGCGAAGCTGTTGAAGACGGAGAAAAGGCTTGCGAAGTGGTTTGAAGGACTGAGCGAGCCGATACGGTGGGAGATCGCGAAGTGGATTGGCGGGGTGAAGAGCGCGGAGGCTCGGCAACGACGCGCCGAGCAGATAGCCGAGCGGCTGATGTTGACGATGGAGGGAGAGAAGGAGCTGCCGCCGGTGCTCGAGGTGGCGTTTCGTCGAACGCCTGCTGCGCGTAAGGGTTGGGAGGCGATGACGAAGGCACAGCGGCGATCGGAGTTGATGGCGATCTTCTATTATCAGAGCCCGGAGGCTCGCGAGAAGAGGGTGAAAAAGCTGGTGGAGGATTGTTTGAAGGTGAGCACGAGAGGAGAGACAGCCGAAACTAGTCGGCGCTGAGTGGTTCGAGCGGTGAGGTGGCGTCGCTGCCGGTGCCTAGCTCCTGGTCGCGGTACTGGAGTTGGTAGAGCTTCCAGTAGAGGCCGCGCTCGGTGAGGAGCTCCTGGTGGGTGCCGCGTTCGCGTAGCTGGCCTTTGTGCATGACGAGGATGGTGTCGGCGCGCTGGATGGTGGAGAGCCGGTGGGCGATGAGGATCGAGGTGCGGCCGGTGATCATGCGCGAGAGCGCGAGGCGGACACGGTGCTCGGTTTCGGTGTCGACCGAGGAGGTGGCTTCGTCGAGGATGAGGATGCCGGGGTCGTGAGCGAGAGCGCGAGCGAAGCTGATGAGCTGCTTCTGACCGGTGGAGAGCGTCGCACCGCGTTCGCGTACGGGCTCGGCGAATTTGAGCGGTAGGGTGCGGATGAAGTCGCCGACGTTGACGTCATCGGCTGCGCGCTCGAGGCGCTCGTCGGTGATCCACTTTGAGCCGAGACGGATGTTGTCGGCGATGGTGCCGGTGAAGAGGAAGGGGTCCTGGAGGACGACGCCGAAGCGCTGGCGAAGTTTCTTCAGGTCCTGTTCGCGCACGTCGACGCCATCGACCAGGATGCTGCCGCGCTGGATGTCGTAGAAGCGCATCATCAGGCTGGTGATGGTGGTTTTGCCTGCGCCGGTGTGGCCGACGATGGCTGCGGTCTCGTCTGGTTCGACGACGAAGCTGACGCCGCTGAGGATCCATTCGATGTCGGCGAAGGTGCGAAGGTCTTCGTCGGTCGCTGTGGCGACGCGGGTGCGCTGCGCCTGGTCGAGTGTCTGGTAGGTGAACCAGACGTTGCGGAACTCGACGCGGCCGGAGCCGTCTCCGGCGATGGGAGAGGCGGGAGAGACGATGGTCGGTTCGGTGTCGAGCAGCTTGAAGACGCGCTCGCTGGCTGCCATGGCTGCCTGCAGGATGTTGTACTTGTCGCTGAGGTCCTGGATGGGGCGGAAGAAGCGCTGCGCGTACTGGATGAAGGCGATGAGGACGCCGAGGGTGACGGTGCCGAAGAAGCCGGGAGCGTGCTCAGATGCAGGCCGGCGGCAGTGCTGCAAAAAGGCGGCGTTGCGAAGCACTGCGGCGCCGCCGCACCAGATGACGAGGGCGATGGCGGTGGAGCTGAGAAATTCGACGATGGGGTAGTAGAGCGCGTAGGCAAAGATGGCGTCGGTCCAGGCCATCTTGTTCTCGGCGTTGACGGCGGAGTAGTCGTTGAAGGCGCGGCGCTCGCGGTTGAAGAGCTGCACGATCGACATGCCGGAGACGTACTCCTGCGTGAAGGTGTTGATGCGTGCGGTGGCATGGCGCTGGCGGCGGTAGCTGTCGCGAACGTGACGGCGGAAGATGCGCGTGGCGTAGAGGATCGCCGGGATGACCGAGATGGCGAGCAGCGCCAGCGGCCAGCTCATGCGCAGCATGATGATGACGATGAAGGTGAGGACGAAGACGTCCTCGAAGATGGCGAGCACGCCCGAGGTGAACATCTCGTTGAGCGCGTCGACGTCGGAGGTGACGCGGGTGACGAGGCTGCCGACGGGGTTGTGGTCGAAGAAGGCGGGTGACATGCGCTGGAGATGGCGGAAGATCTGGCTGCGCAGGTCGAACATGATCTTCTGGCCGGTCCACTGCATGGTGTAGGTCTGGAGAAACTCCAGCAGATAGGTGACCAGCAGCGCGCCGAGGTAGAGAAGGCCAAGCTGTGTGATGCCGGTCATCGCGACCGGGCTGAGATGACGGGCGAGCCAGGAGGGATTGGCGTCGGCGACGTTGTCCGGCAGGGGTAAGGTAGTGTCGACCGCGACCTTGACGAAGTACGGGCCCATCACGTCGCTGCCGGCTTTGAAGATGATGGAGACTGCGGCGAGCGCTGTCTGCAGTTTGTAGGGACGAAGATAGGTCAGCAGCCGGCGCATCAGATGCCGGTCGTAGACTTTGCCGACGACATCGTCATCCTGTGCGGGTTTTTTCTGCGGGTTCCTGCTTCGAGTCCTTTGGTTTCCGTTCGTCTGCCATGTGCGTTATCTATTTTAGATGGTTATCGCAGGTCTTGGATTCGGGAGACTTATTGGATTCGGAAAGTTGATCATCCTAGGGGGTTGCACGCAGCCGATGACAGCACCGAGCACCGCACCGGGGCCGCTCTGCTGGGCGAAGACGACGACGCGCATCCCGTTCGGTTTTGCGTCTTCGGGAGCTTTCAGGGTGAAGGCGACTGGGCCAGAGGCGAGAGCCTTTACACTGCCAACCTTTTGCAAGGTACGGACGACGCCGGCGTGCTGCAGTCGACGGCCGCCGTTTTCGCCGGCGCGAACATCCGTTATGTCGGTGGGGTCGACCAGGGCGGCATAGAGGTCTGCGTTCGTGTCCTGATGCGAGGCCGGAGACGGATGCCGAGATCGTGTGTCCGTCCACGACAGGCTGCGAGAGCGTTAGCTTGAGGGTGGTTTTTTGCGCGGCCTGCTGGATGGAGCTGCGCGCATGAGCGGCATCGTTGCCTACAAACTGATCGGTGCCATCGACGATCATCTGCGGGGTATAGACGCCGTCGACGCGCAGGTGGGAGCTGTACTCGCTCTGTCGCTCGGTGTATTGGGAGGAGGAGAAGCGGTCGTGCCAGCCGAGGCCGTCCCAGTAGTCGACGTGTTCACCCAGCACGATGATCTCGGCGCCATCGATGGGCTGATCGTGGTCGAGCTTCGCGAGGAGAGCGTCTGCGGGCGGACAGCTGGAGCAGCCCTCGGAGGTAAATAGCTCCACGAGGACCGGGGTTCGGCTGGTTTGGGGGGGCTGCGCGGTCGCGGTGCAGGAGGTGATGACGAGAGCTCCAGATAAGGACTGTGACTAGGGCGAAGGAACGAAGTAGCAGCATGACTTGACCTCTGTGGCGTTAGAGTCTGCGGCTGGATTTAAGTTACATCACGATAAAAAGAATCTCCGTGAAACAATTGAAGGGAGGCGCGTTTGCTCGAAATGTCTGAAGCCTGTCGGCATCTATATCTCGGTTCCGTTCTGCAAGGCGAAGTGTACTTTTTGCAACTTTGCCTCCGGGGTGTTTGGTGCGGAGCGGATGCAGCAGTATGTGGATCGGCTGTGCGGTGAGATTCGGGGCGGCGCATGCGGCGGCGCAGAGTATGTCGGCGCTCATCTGCCTCGTGCGGTAGACACGATTTATTTTGGCGGGGGAACTCCGAGTTTGTTGTCCGGGCGGCAGTTTCAGGCAGATATTCGAGCAGTCTGCGAGGGGAGTTCGATCTTGCAGGGGATGCGGAGATCACGCTGGAGTGTGCTCCGGGACAGCTGTCTGAGGAGACGCTCGAGGAGCTTCTGCGGCAGGGGATGAATCGCATCAGCTTTGGTGTGCAGTCGTTCGTGGATCGGGAGACGGCCGCGGTCGGACGTCTGCATACGGAGGAACAGTGCGAGACGGAGCTGGCGCGGGTGCGAGCGGCTGGTGTGCGCGAGATCAATGTTGACCTGATCGCCGGGCTGCCGCACCAGACGGAGCAGAGCTGGCAGTATTCGGTGGAGCGGGCGATTGCGAGCGGGGCTCCGCATGTCAGCGTCTATCTGCTTGAGGTGGATGAGGAGTCGCGGCTGGGGCGCGAGATGCTGGAGCAGGGAAGCCGCTATAGCGCTTCGGCGGTGCCGAGCGAAGATGCGGCGGCGGAGTGGTATCAGCAGGCATGTGCTTCGCTCCATGCGGCTGGGGTGCAACAGTATGAGATCTCCAACTTTGCACGACCGGGCCATCGGTCGCGTCACAACCTTGAAATATTGGCAGCGTCAGCCTTATGTTGGATTCGGTCTTGATGCTCACTCGATGTTGCTCTCAGGCACAGATGCTGTGCGGTTTGCCAATACGAGCGATCTGGATGAGTATCTTGGCGATGCTGTCGCATGCGACTCCATTTCGTCTGGTGGAGTCTGACGCGGAAGACTGCTGCAAGTGAGGTCGATGTCATCGGACGCGATGAGGCGTTTGAAGAGTCGCTTTTTCTTGGGCTGCGTTTGAACGAGGGCGTTGATCTGAATCATCTGCGCGGGCAGTTTGGCGCTGCGATGCTGCAGCGATGCGATGCCTGCATTGCTTGAGGTTCGCGATGCGGGTTTGTTAGAGATGAGCTTCGACCGCATGCGATTGACTCCGCAAGGACGGCTGGTCTCGAACGAGGTCTTCAGCCGCTTGTTGATTCCTTCAGTGGCATAGAGAATAAATACACAGAGAAAAAACAGGAGAGAACGAATACCATGATCGATCTGCGCAGCGACACCGTTACCCGCCCAACTCCAGCCATGCGCGAGGCGATGGCCTCCGCCGAGGTCGGCGACGATGTCTACAGTGAAGACCCGACGATCAACCGGCTGGAGAAAGAGGCCGCCGAGGTCTTCGGACGCGAGGCGTCGATCTTCGTTCCTACAGGCACGATGGGGAACCAGATTGCGATTCGACTGCATACGCAGCATGGGCAGGAGGTGATCTGCGAGGCGCGTTCGCATGTTCTGGACTGGGAGATGGCGATGATGGCGGCCTTCTCCGGTTGTCTGGCGCGCACGGTTGCGGCAGAGCGCGGGATTTTGACGTGGGACCATATCAAGCCGGCGATCGGCGCGAAGATTTACTACCGTGCGCAGACTGCGCTGGTGTGCCTGGAGAACACGCACAACATGGCGGGTGGAACGGTAACGCCGCTGCCGGTGCTCGAAGGGGTGTGGGCTGGGGCGAAGGAGGCAGGGCTGCCGGTGCATCTTGATGGGGCGCGCGTCTTCAATGCGGCTGCCTGCGCTCGGCATCAGTGTGGCGAAGCTGACGAGCGGCTTCGATACGGTGATGTTTTGCCTGTCGAAGGGACTGGGGGCTCCGGTTGGCTCGATGCTTGTGGGCAGCAAGAAGTGCGATTGACGCAGGCTCGGATTCATCGCAAGGCGCTGGGTGGCGGGATGCGGCAGGCAGGTAGTTCTGGCGGCTGCGGGACTGATTGCGCTGCACGAGATGCCGAAGCGGCTGCACGAGGACCACGCGAATGCACGCCTGCTGGCGGCCTCCGTTGCGGCGCATCCCGGGGCGGCGGAGATTGACATGGAAGCCGTGCAGACGAACATCGTCATCTTTACGCTGCGCGGTAAAGAGGGGAAGAACAGCGGCGATGCAGCGGCGTTTACGGCGGCATTGAAGCAGAAGGGAGTTTTGGTCAGCGCCATCGGCCCGAACTCGGTTCGCTTTGTCACTCACTACGACGTTGATCGCGCTGCTTGCGAGAAGGCCGCTGCGATCGTGTCCGACCAACTGCGGGCCTTGTCGGCCTGATCGCTGCGGTCTAATCGCCGCCGGCGTTGATGGTAGGGTTCGTCGCGAGAAAGACGCTGACGACTGTGCCGTGCGCGGTTGCGCTGGTGTCGCTCTCGAGCGAGATGGTGCCGCCGTGTTTATTGATGATGCCGCGGCTGACCCAAAGGCCAAGCCCCGTACCGTGTTCGCCTTTGGTGGTGAAAAACGGCTGGAAGAGATGTGGCTGCACATCGTCCTTGATGCCGGCGCCATTGTCGGCGATGGTGACGATCGCGCCTGCCGGTATCTTCTGCCCGGCCGCATCGACTCGGGCATTCTCGGCAGTGATGCTTACCTTCACGTTGCCACCGGGGCTCGCGGCCTCTGCCGCGTTGGTGATGAGATTGGTGAAGACCTGACGCAGTTCGGCGGGGAAGGCGGCCACGGAGATCGGCTTCGGAATATCGGTCGACACGGTAACGCCGAGATCGGTCAGGCGCCGCTCCAGCAGCAAAAGAATCTCCTGCAGCATCTCCTTCAGGTCGACGACGACGGGAGCCTTCGACTCACGATAGAGTCCGAGCATCGCGCGACTGATCTGCGTGACGCGCGCGAGCTCCTGCTCGGCCATGTCCATAAATTGGCTTGATTCTTCCGGCGACACTTCGTTGCGCATGAGGTAGAGGAGATTAGAGACCGAGTCGAGCGGGTTGTGGATCTCGTGCGCAATCGTCGCCGCTAGCCGTCCCGCTACAGCCAGCTTTTCGTTCGCGATCAGCGCGTCCTGGGTCTTTCGCTCCATCGTGATGTCGCGGAATACGAGGACAATGCCGATGGTCTCACCCTTTTTGTCGCGAATCGGTGCGCCGCTGTCAGCGACATTCAGCTCGGTCCCGTCCTTGCGAATCAGGATGGTGTGGTTCGCCATGCCGACGATGCTGTTCAGTCGCTTCACCTTGGCGACCGGGGTCTCTACCGGTTCGCGGCTCGTCTCGTTGACGATGTGGAAGACCTTTTCGAGAGGTTGCCCGTTGGCCTCGGACTGGCTCCAGCCAGTCAACTCTCTTGCCACCGGGTTCATCATCTGAATGCGCCCCTTGGCGTCGCAGGTGATGACGCCGTCGCCGATGGAGTCCAGCGTGGTGCGTAGCTGCTGCTCCGATTGAAAGAGCTCTTCGGCGCGGTGGCCCAGGATCTCGAGCGAGTTTCTGTAGGCGGCAGAGACGGCGTGCAGACGGTTGCGGGTGAACAGGCCGATCAGAATTCCCATGCCCAGCGCCAGAAACAGTAGTACCAGCAACATGGTGTGGACCTGGCGATGCCATCGCGCGATGCGGCGCGCACGACTCGCCTCGGCCTTGTGGATGATGTCGTCCAGGTCGAGACGGACTTCGTCCATCAATACCTTGCCGTGCAGATTCAGCGCGACATCGTTGGTCTTGCCGCCTCCGCGAACCTGGGCAATGATCGGGCAACGCGAAACCATCGCGCCAGGTTTGATGCTCGTCGCGCAGGTCGGTGATGTCGTGCTTCTGTTCCGCATCGGCGCCTGCCAGGTCGTCGAGATTCTGGATCTCCTGCTGGACGCGGGATTCGGCGTCGGAGAAGGGTTGCAGGAACTGCGGGTCGGCGGTGGTTTCATATCCCCGCAGTCCGGACTCCTCGTCTACAATCAGCTTTGAAACCAGAGTCGCCTGAGAGATCCGGGCGTCGGAGTCCTGGATCAGATTGACCGTCGCGTTGGCGCTCTGAATCTGAAGGTAGAGCGCTCCTGCGACCACCAGAAGGGCCACCACAGGCAGAAGAAAGACCTGCCTCAGAATGTTATTGAACTGGCTTAGATTCACAGCCCTCTCGTCGTACCTTTCCCTTTAGTCATGGGATGCACTCACCGGGTGAAGCAGGCTGCTTAATTTTTCGAGGAGTACGGGCGCACCCTCTCCTTTGGTCATATATAGATCGACCAGCGAGGTTACCTCGGCGGACAGGCCCATGTAAGCGGATAGTAGAAGGATGGGAACCTGGGGTTTGGTCTGGCGCATCCTGACTGCGACCTCGCCGCCGTGCATGCCGGGCATGGATAGTCGAGCACCACGACCTCGACCGGCTCTGTGGAGAAGATTTCGAGCCCCGACGGTCCATCCGGCGCGGTCAGAACCCGGTATCCGGCCCGTTCCAGCAGGATCTTCCGAATCTGGAGTCCGACCAGTTCGTCATCCACACAAAGTACGAGATTGGAGTGTTGATTTCATCGAGTTCAGTCATCAAGAGAGCAGTAGAATTACTCTAGAGTATACGAGCGTACCCTTCTTCCGGTTTCCAGCTGCACGATTCATCGTACGTTCGCAATCTTCTCGGCTGCTTTGCGCTAACCTGATGTTAATCATGTTGCGAGTTCGACCGAGGTTTACGAATTGAGTCAGACGATTTTTGTGTCTGGAAGATGATGCGGATATCTCCCGCCTCGTGCAGTACCATCTCGAAAGCGCCGGTTTTACCGTACGCGCGTATCTTGCTATCAATCAAATACTTGCGATGCCGAACGGCAGCCGCCCGCGCTCTTTCTTCTGGACATCATGGTGCCGGGCGGGGATGGGCTGGACCTATGCCGCAGGCTGCGACAGAATCCAACCCTGAGCATCGTTCCGATCATCTTCCTAACGGCGCGCGCAGCGGAAAATGACCGCGTCCACGGCCTCGAACTAGGCGCTGACGACTATATCACCAAGCCGTTCGCAACCCGCGAGCTGGTTGCTCGCGTCAAGGCCGTTCTGCGGCGGTTCGAGCGGCCCAGCTCGCCCTCCGCTCTCAAGTTCGAGAACGTCGAGATCGACGCCGGCGCCATGCAGCTTCGCGTCAACGGCGAGCTGGTCACCACGACGGCCACCGAGTTTCGATTGCTCGACTATCTTGCCCGTCATCCGGGCCGGGTCTTCAGCCGCGACCATCTGCTGGATGCTGTCTGGGGAGACGCCCGCTTCGTCACACCGCGTTCGGTTGACGTCTATGTGCGTCGCATCCGTGAAAAGATCGAGGCTGATGCCGAGACGCCGCGCTATCTTAAGACCATGCGAGGCGCAGGCTATCGCTTCGAGATTCCGAAGGCCGTGCCGGCTTAGGCGCAGAGGCGATTCGTGATGCGTGGTCTCTTTTTTTCGTTCTTCATCCGCATCACCATCGCGCTTGCGTTTGTGGTTGCGATGCGAATCTGGTTCAACCCGCACGGCTGGGTGCTTGAAGCAGTGCTCCTCATCGGGTGGGCAGCCCTCAACGCATTCTTTCTGGCACGATCAGTGCGGCAGAACATCGCCCGGCTGCAGTCTTCAACGGCTGCAATTCCCGAGCGGCACGTTGGCGTGATCGATCCGTCCTATAGTGACTTCGACGCGCTTGCTCGCGCTATCTCGCTGGCCTCCGACCATGTCGAGCGCGCCTTGAACGAGGCCTCTGAGAGCCGCCGCGAACTCGAAGCGATGATCGACAGCATGCAGAACGCTGTCGTCGCGGTGGACTCTGCCGGCCGCATCCAGTGGAGCAATCAGCGTATGCAGCGGCTGATTCCGGACACCTCCTCTGGCAGCGCGGTGCGCATCGGGCACGCGCTGGTGCAGACGATTCGCGATCCGAGTGTTCTTGAATGTGTCCGTATTGCGCTCGAGCAGCGCACGGTCAGCGAGAGCCGCTCGACGTCGCTTCTGCCTGGCCGCATCTTTGAGGTCACCGTCTCGCCGATGCCTGGCGGCGGCGCGGTCGCCGTCCTGCACGATATTACCCGCATCGAGCAGGTCGAGCGCACGCAGCGCGACTTTGTGGCCAACGTCTCCCACGAGCTGCGTACGCCGCTGACCTCCATCTCCGGATACGTCGAGACCCTGCTGGACCACGAGGCCTCGCTCAGCCCGCAGGCCCGCGAGTTTCTGTCAACCATCCTGAAGAATGCCACCCGCATGAATCGCCTGACCGAAGATCTGCTCGTGATGGCGCGGGTCGAGTCCTCCGAGCAGGAGCTGCATCCCGCTCCGATACCTGCCGATGTGCTCGTGCGCGATGCCGTGCAGGCGATGAGCGGTCTTGTGCAGGACACCGAGGCCGTCCTGGAGATCGGCGAGACTCACCACGGCGGAGGTTATCGCCGACACCGACGCCATCCTGCAGGTGCTGAGCAACCTCATTGAAAACGGGATCAAGTATGGTCAGGCCCGCAACGAACCCTACAGCAGAATTCTCGTCAGCGCTCGCGAGGTCTCCGACCCGATCGATGGCTGTTGAGTTCAGCGTGCGCGACTTTGGCTCGGGAATTGCTTCCGAACACCTGACGCGCATCTTTGAGCGCTTCTACCGGGTCGACAAAGCCCGCTCGCGCGAGTCCGGCGGCACTGGCCTGGGGCTCGCCATCGCCCGGCACATGGTGCAGACGCACGGTGGAACCATTCGCGCCGAAAGTGAGCTGAACGCGGGCAGCACCTTCCTCTTCACGCTGCCAAAGGCTTTATCTCCCATGGAATAACGGCGTTTTCACTCCTATGTAACCTCCCCGTAACAATTGCCCGTCACACTTAATAGTGTGATGTATTGACAGATTGAAAAATCGATGCATTTTCCGAGGGGGAAGAGTGAATTTGAAAGCTCATCGCAGCAGGCGTCTTGGCGCTAGTAACAGCAGGTGCCAACGCGCAGAATATTAACGGAGCGGGGGCGACCTTCCCGAATCCCATCTACTCCAAATGGTTTAGCGAGTACAGCCAGGTTCATCCGAGCGTCAAGATCAACTACCAGTCCATCGGCTCCGGCGGCGGCATCCGCCAGGTCACGGAGGGTACGGTCGACTTTGGTGCGACCGACGGTCCAATGTCCGACCAGCAGCTCGCCAGGCCAAGGTCAAGGTGATGCACATTCCTACCGTCCTCGGCGCGGTCGTTCCGGTGTACAACCTGCCCGGCGTCAATAAAGAGCTCAACTTCTCCGGCGACGTAATCGCCGACATCTATCTCGGCAAGATCACGAAGTGGAACGACGCCCGCATCGCGAAGGACAATCCCGGCGTCAGCCTGCCTGACCACGGCATCTTGCCGGTCTATCGTTCGGATGGAAGCGGAACGACCTACATCTTCTCCGACTACCTCTCCAAGGTGTCTTCAGGCTGGCAGTCCGGTCCGGGTAAGGGAACTGCGATCAACTGGCCCACCGGCATCGGCCAAAAGGGAAATGAAGGCGTCGCCGGAATGGTTCGTCAGGCGCCCTTCTCCTTCGGGTACGTTGAGCTGATCTACGCGGTGCAGAACAAGATGGCATACGGCCCGGTCAAGAATGCATCTGGCAAGTTTGTGAAGGCAAGCACGGATGGCGTCACTGCCGCTGCTGCCGCCGCCGCCAAGTCGATGCCAGCCGACTACCGCGTCTCCATCACCAATGCACCGGGTGCAGACTCGTATCCGATCTCCAGCTTTACCTGGCTGCTGATCCCGACGCACTCAACTGATCCTGCCAAGGCCAAGGCCCTCGCTGACTTCATCGGCTGGATGCTCGATCACGGTGAAGGCGAAGCTGCCGCCCTGACCTACGCTCCGCTGCCGAAGCCAGTACAGGACATGGTCCGCAAGAGCATCGCCAACATCAAGTAGTTTCTGTACTGCCGCACGAGTTTGTCGTTTTACAAATTCGTGCGGCACTTTCACTTCGGCACAAAAGTAGTTCAAGCCCGATACAATCGACCCGTAGAATAAACCGACAGGAAATAGGATTGTGTCCTCTACCCGCATGACTGACGAACAAGACTTCAGGTCGTCGCCACCCGTGCCCCCGACTCTGCCCAATCCGCCTTCGTCGCTGCTCCGGACCGTGCCAGCCTGCGCCGACGCCGCTCCGTCTGTTATCCGCGATTTCCTCAACAAGCGCGGAAGCGGCCGAGTTGCCGACAACAGCTTCGCTGCAGTGATGTTGCTCTGCGCCTGCAGCATCTTTGCCATCGTCCTCTTCATCTTCGGCATTCTGGTCGTTCATTCCCGGCCCACCCTGATCGCGTTCGGCTTGAAGTTCTTCACTCGCCAGGCCTGGGACCCGGTCTCCGGCGACTTCGGTGCGCTGCCCTTCATCTTCGGCACTCTTGCCACCTCGTTGCTCGCTCTCTGCATGGCCGTTCCTCTGGCTCTTGGCGTCGCCGTCTTCCTCACCGAGCTTTGCCCCCGCCCGCTGCGCGCTCCCATCTCGTTCCTCACCGAGCTGCTCGCCGCCATTCCCAGCGTCGTCTATGGCCTTTGGGCAGTCTTCGTTCTGGTGCCGTTGATGCGCGACGTCCTCGGCCCCTTCCTCGTTAAAACACTCGGCTGGACTGGATTATTCGACGGCGCTAACTTCGGCGTCGGACTGCTTACGGCCAGCATCATCCTCGCGATCATGATTCTGCCCATCATCTCGTCGCTCACCCGCGACATCATGAACGCCGTGCCCAACAGCCAGCGCGAAGCCGTCCTTGCTCTCGGCGCGACCCGGTGGGAGATGATTCGCATCGGCGTCCTGCGCAACTCGCGCATCGGTATCGTCGGCGCCATCATGCTTGGTCTCGGACGCGCACTCGGCGAGACGATGGCCGTCACGATGGTCATCGGCAACCACCCCAGTATCAGCAAATCGCTCTTCGCTCCGGCCAACACCCTCGCCAGCGTTATTGCTGGAGAGTTCTCTGAGGCCACCGGCGATCTCTATCTCAGCGCGCTCATCGAGATCGGCCTCGCGCTCTTCCTGGTCACCATCGTCGTCAACGCCATCGCCCGCCTCATGGTCTGGGCGGTCACACGCAACGCTCCGGCACGGGTGCACTGACATGGCTACCCAACCTCTCAACAACCAGCCCCGGCCCATGGACTTCAAGACGAGATCGATGCGCATCAACAATGCCCGCCGCACTGCGACGAACTACTTCATCAGCGGTCTGTCCATCCTGGCGACCTTTCTGGTCATCGTTCCGCTGGTCGCGATTCTCTTCTATCTCATCTACAAGGGCGCAAGCTCACTCAATCTCGCCTTCTTCACTCACATCCCCGCACCCGTCGGTCAGGAGGGCGGCGGCATGGCGAACTCCATCGTCGGCTCGGGCATCATCCTGCTCGTCGCCAGCCTCATGGGCATCCCTGTCGGCATCGCCGCTGGCGTCTATCTTGCGGAGTTCGGTCGTGGCAAGGCGCTCGCCACCGCGATCCGCTTCACCGCCGACGTGCTTAACGGCGTTCCTTCCATCGTGATGGGTATCTCGATCTACTCGCTCATCGTCATCCAGCAGAAACACTTCTCCGCTCTGGCCGGCGGCGTCGCGTTGGCGATCATGATGGTTCCCACCATCACGCGCACCACCGAAGAGATGCTTGCGACGGTGCCCCACGCAATTCGCGAAGCTGCCCTTGGCCTCGGAGTTCCGAAGTGGCGTACTGCCATCTCCGTCAGTCTGCGCACGGCGTCGCCTGGAATTATCACCGGCTGTATGCTCGCCTTCGCCCGTGTCGCTGGAGAGACCGCACCGCTGCTCTTTACCGCTCTCGGTAATCAGTTCTGGAGCTTCAAACTCAACGAACCTATCGCCGCGCTGCCGCTGCAGATCTACGTCTACGCGCTTTCGCCCTACGATGAATGGCATCGCCTTGCCTGGGCCGGTTCGCTCGTTCTTATCGTCATGATTATGGTATCCGTCACGCTCGTCCGCATCTTTGCCAACCGCGGCGCACTCAAGGGAGGAAGCTAGTGGGAGTCGGCATTTTAGTTGAGGATCTGAACGCGTGGTACGGCACGACACATACCCTGCAGGATATCAACCTGCACATCCCCGCGAACCACGCAACAGCGCTCATCGGCCCTTCGGGCTGCGGCAAATCTACTTTTGTTCGCTGCCTTAATCGTATGCATGAGACCAATCCCATTGCGCGCGCCACCGGCGTCGTCAAGATGGGCGAGATCGACATCTACAAAGATGCGTCACCGGTAGAGATACGTCGCAGGGTCGGTATGGTATTTCAGCGTCCCAATCCTTTTCCTACCATGTCGATCTACGATAACGTCGTCAGCGGTCTCAAGCTGAACGGCTTTCGTAACCGTCGCGTCCTCGATGAGACGGTCGAGCGTTCTCTGAAACAGGCTGCTCTGTGGGAAGAGGTTAAAGACGACCTGAAGAAGAAGTCCGGTGCTTCGCTCTCTGGCGGGCAACAGCAGCGCATGTGCATCGCTCGTGCGCTGGCTGTCGACCCCGAGGTTCTCCTGATGGATGAGCCCGCTTCGGCGCTCGATCCCGTCTCCACGTCGAAGATCGAAGACCTCATCTTCCAGCTCAAGAGCCAGTACACCATCGTCATCGTCACGCACAACATGCAGCAGGCCGCCCGCGTAGCCGAAAACACAGGCTTCTTTCTCAACGGAAAGATGGTCGAGTTCGACTCGACTCATAAGATCTTCACCAACCCGAGAGACAAGCGGACCGAAGATTACATCACAGGGAGGTTTGGATGATGCGAGTTAAGTTTCATCAAAACCTCGACGATCTCAAAGAGAAGTTACTCGTCATGGCGGGAATGGCCGAGCAGGCGATCCAGCGCTCCATCGAGGCGTACAGCACGCGTGACCTCTCCATCTGCGAACTTGTTCTCCGTGCCGAACCATCCATCAACCGCCTCGAACGCGAGATCGACCAGATGGCGCTCGATCTTCTCGCCATGGAACAGCCCATGGCCATCGATCTTCGGTTCATTCTGTCCGTCATCCGCATCAACGCCGATCTCGAGCGCGTCGGCGATCAGGCCGTCAACATCGCAGTGCGTGTCCGCGAGATGGGTGCCTTTGCCAACATCGACCTTCCCGTCGATATCCCCAAGCTTGCATCTCTGGCCTCTGCGATGGTGCGCAAGGCGCTCCAGGCCTTCATCGAAGCCGATGCCGATCTCGCCAACTCTGTCCTGCTACTTGACGATCAGGTGGATGAGATGAACGATGCTGCCTTCTACGCGCTCAGTACACTCATTAAAGAGAAGCCAGAACTGACGCCACAGTCTCTCAATGCACTCATCATCGCGCGGAATCTGGAGCGTGTCGGCGATCACGCTACCAACATCGCCGAAGACGTCATCTTCTGGGTGCGCGGCGCAGATGTTCGCCACCACATCCCTACGAGCTAGCTGGTAGCGTTCCTTGCGACAGTCTCAGGTACCCACCAGATCAGTCGCGCTAACATCGGGATAGTACAACCCTACGCGCAGTCGTTCAACTTCTACGCGGTCATTCATCATCCGTGCGTAAGCTGCCATTTGCCCCTCATACTTTTCACGTTCCGCCGCCAAAAACTCGTCTACGCCTTCGCGTCCGTGCGTCGCCGTCTTATAGTCGATGACCCAAAGGTACTCATTCCCTGCGTCCAGCGGCTTCGCCCCACCACGAAATACGCGGTCCATCCGAACACTGCTCCGTCTCTCGCCCCATGAAGTCAACGCGAGCTCGCTCGTTGCCTCCTCGTGCGAGCCGAGCACCCATAAACCTTCCTTGTCTTGCAGCAGATTGCTCAGCCCGGTCTTTACGCGAGCTGTCTCCTGTCTGACAGCTGCTGGTGGCAAACCATCTCCGCGAAGCACCGCAGCAATCCGCGGTGTCCACTCTGGCAACTCGTGCAGTAGCGAATCGACGCTGGTCCCATTCGCAAGCCGCTTCGTCAACGCCTCCGCAAATGCATGCACTGCATTTCCAAATGCCCGCGCCTCAAACGATCCCACGGGCCGTTCAAAGTGCGCAGGTGCAGAGGCGGCGCCATACGAGAGTTTGCGCGTCACAGCAAATCGGCTCTCCGGCTCAAAATTCAACGGCAGCCGTTGAATTGTTGCCGATCGCACCGTCTCTGCTTCCGTTGCCGCAATGTCGCCAACGAAATCGTCGTCGCGTCTCCGAGGCGTCGCAACAAGTGCCATCTCAAACATCTTTGCGGTGTCGCCCGGCGTCGGAGGAGGCGTAACAAAATGTCTCTCTGCCGCAGGCCAAGCTGTTGCCAGCAGGCTCCCATGTTCCCTGGATATCTCTCCCTTCGCAGTCATCTTGGGAGAGGCGAACAGATGCAGCTCTTCTCGCGCGCGAGTACACGCAACATAGAACAGCCGCTTCCTCTCAGCTGCCTCGCGCGCTTTGCCGATCCCTTTGAGCCAGGCGTTCAACTCCTTCGACCCCTCCCCGCGTTCAGCTATCGGCGCCAGCACAATATGTGCCGCCTCGTTATGACTCGAAGCGATCTCGGTCCAGGTCAACAGCCTGTCGCGGCTTGCCTGCTCCTTTTTTTCCAGCCCCGGCACCAACACCAAATCCCACTCCAGGCCCTTCGCTCCATGGATCGTCATCAGATCAACTGCGCCCACCACAGTTGCAGGTTCGGCGAACAGCCTGTCGAGCCGGCGTTTCAACAGGCCTATATCGATCGCTCCTATCTGCTGCTCAACCTCATCCAGAAGCTGTAGATACTGTCGCGCGTTCGCCATCTCCGTCGCCCTCAGATAAGAGTCGCCGCCCAGCGATCGCCACGTCCGCTCCAACCATTGTGCTGTCGTTAGCCCCGTGCGATGTTCTCGCGCAGCCTGCAGCACTGGCCACATGCGCATCAATCGCGAACAGCTCTCTTCGCTCAACAGGTCTCCGCGCTGCACAATCGCATCCTCGACGCATCGCTCTGCCCACTCCTGATCATCTGTGCCTGCCAGCACATGCAGATCGGCTAATCCCAGCCCACACCATGGCGCATGCAGCACTGCAAACCACGCCACACGATCCGCAGGATGGAGCAACGCACGAGTCAACGCGAACAGATCCAGCACCTCCTGCCGTTCGCCCAGCGGTTCAATGTTGATCGCTCGAAAGGGAATCGGACCCTTCGCCTCGTCTTTTAGTTCCGACACAATATCGCCCAGCACATTCCGGCTTCGTACCAGCACAGCGATCTTCCACGGTTCAATTCGCCCTTTGGGTAATGGACGCTGACGCCATTGCTCAACAATCGTTCGCACCTGCTTTGCTTCGGAGCGTGATTGCTTTCTGCGATCCACCTTCGCGTCTTCCCCCGAAGGCAACACGTGGGTATGCCACACAACGCTCTGCGCTCCAGCCTTCGACTGCTCCCTTACTGCCTGCGCCTCGACGTATGGCACATCTTCGATGTCTGCCGTGTCGCCCACTCGCGGGAACAGCAGCAGGAAATCTTCATTGAATGCATCGACAAGCCCTCGTTGAGATCGAAAGTTTGCCGTCAAACGCAGACTCCCCAGCCGCAGGTCGCCAAGCATCTGTGTCTGCATTGTTCGTACGAACCGTTCCACGCGGGCCTGCCGGAACAAATAGATCGATTGCTTTGGGTCGCCCACCAGAAATACCGTCTGGCTCTGCCCGTCCCATCCCCGAGTCAGCAGTTCAATCAGTTCATATTGGCTCGTGGAGGTGTCCTGCATCTCATCGACCAGGAGATGCTGCAGCTTCATGCCCAGCGCCTCATTCAGATCATCCGCTGCTCCGTCACGCCGCAACGCGGACTGCGCGAGCAGCCCCCACTCCGCAAAATCGCACTCTCCACGCCGTGCGAACACCAGTTGCAGCTCAGCCAATGCTCTGCTCAACACGCGAAACAATGCCTTCGCCACTCTCCACTGCTCCTGCGGGTACACCGGAGGCGGCAGGCACTTCACGCGCTTGATCGACTCAAGCACTTTTTCATGTTCTCGCAACTCATCAACGAGTCCGCGCAGACGTGCAGCATAATCTTTGTCGACCTCGAACATCAGGTAGTTTTTTTGAAACGCAGATCGCCACTTGTTCCCACCGGTCGTCACCAGGTGAATCAGCCCCAACCAACGTCCCAGATCTTCCGCGACCTCCTGCGGCGCGTCGTAGAGACCTGCCCAGATCGCAATCGGCGAAGGCGCACCTCGATATCCGTCCGCGTGTCCCATTTCGCCGGCAAGCGAGGCCAGCTCCTGCAACACTCCTCCTGGAACACTTTGCGAGAGTTGTGATAACCCATCACAAATAGCCTGCTCCAGCGCCTTCTGTAGCTGCGGCAACACCTCGCGATCCAGAAACTCATCCGTCATCCCCGGTCGTCCGAGCAGAGGCACCAGTTCGCCCCATTGGTTTCTCAGCGGCAGCATCTCCATCAACAGGCGCTCGCAATCAGCCAAGCTTCCATCGCGATGCAACAGTACCGTACGCAGCGCAGCATCGAGCGGAGCATCGTCACCGCCAAGCTGCATCAGCGTCTGCCGCGCCGCCTCCCGATACATCGGCGTCGCGTCCTCTGCCGGAGATTGCCCACCTCCGCTTCCCGACAGCACGGGCAGCGAATGCGCAATCTCTCCACATACCGAATCGATGGTGCGTATCTTCAATCTGCGCGGATGTTCAAGTAATCCCCAGCCCAGCAACGCATCGCGACGCAGTACCGCCTTAGCGAGCGCACGTGTCTCCATGTCGAACTCGGAAGCCCCGTTCAATGCATCGCTACACGCAGCGTCTTCAAGCTGCGTCATCACACGCTCTCGCATCTCGCTGGTTGCCTTCACGGTAAAGGTGATAGCCAGTACCTGCTCCGGCTGTTCTACACTCTCATCGGCCAACAGCTTCAGATAACGCTGAATCAGCAGCCCCGTCTTGCCCGATCCTGCCGGTGCCTCCACAATCCACGACCACCGTATATCGAGCGCGCGCTCTCGCTCCTGCCAGTCCGGCGGCCGCTCCGCTTCTGCGTCACCCCGCGTACTTTCACCTTTAGGAACAACAAAAAGATCAGCCACGGCTCACCTCTTCTGCCGCGTCTGTATCGTCCTGCTCCTCAGCTTCGAGCAGTGACACGTCGAGCCGGCACAGAAGCCTCTGCCCACAGTGCTCGCAGGTCTTCGGATAACTCTTCGGCTGCACACGAGCATCTCCGGCGGCAAACTCGACAGCCAGCCCCACCAACACCTGCCTCCACCGCTCAACCTGCGCCTCAAAGGTTGCGGCCTCTTTCAGCTTCGTCAATCTGCCCGGCAGCACGCCTTCGCGCGCGGTATATCCCTTCAACTCGCGCCCATCGCCCGCTCGCACCAGCCCGAACGCAACACCCCGCAGACGCTCGGCCTCTGACAAGATTGCATACAGTGGAAGCTGCGGTGCGTCGGGTCGCTCAGTCAACCAATCGTTCGGCGATGCAACGCCTGTTTTGTAATCGATCAGCACCTCACCGTCTTCAACAATATCGACGCGATCCATTCGCACGTTCAATCGCAGCGGTCCAACCCGTACATCGGTAAACTCTTTCTCGCTTAGCTTTACTTCAAAAGGCAGCGGGCGCTCCATCTCCAACTCCAGCCATCCGGACAGAAGCCTGTGCAGCCGCTCCCGCTGAACTTCCATATAGGCTGCGTCCCACGTCGTCGCAGACGTCTCATCGGTTCTCTTTAGTGCTTCGGTGATGCACCAGTACAGTGCTTCATCGCGCTCTTCCAATGTCAGGGCGCGCAACGCATCCAGTGTCCGGACTTCATCCCAGAAGCGCTTCAGTGCATCATGTACAACCGTTCCGCTCTCTCTCGCGTCCATCCCCGGCGTAATCGACTCCAGCTCCGTAGACCACAAACGCAATTCGGCGAAGGCACGAAACGCGCATGCTGCCTGCAACTCCAGAACTCGTGCACCTCCGCGAATCACGCGGTCTGGCAAAGGCTGCACGTGCTCAACGTCCTCGACCTCCTCCAGCGCGATCACCGCGCGCTCTGCCGCAGCGCGCACAAGCTCTCCTGCTGCAATCTCTTCAAGCCTCAGCCCGGCGAGCACCGACGAAGGTCGCTGTCTGCCCTCGGCAGTCTCTTTCGCGTAGCTGAATATCGATGTTGCCGCGCTATTCGCAATACGCTCCGTCATGCGGCTCGCATACTCGCTGTCCCTGGCAACGTCGGTTCCCGGCATCTTCAGCTCGTGCTGCAGCAGCCACGGTAGCAGGGAACTGCTCGTCGTCTCTATGGGCCAACTCAACTCGCCGCAGTGCAAAAACCATACTGCATCGAAGGTTCCACCCGCAGCCTCCAGAGGCCCCATTATCTGAACCGGCGCATTGCGTGACTCCGGTGCGAATGTCGTCTGCCGCGCGATGCGCTCAAGAGCTTGCTGGGCATGCTCGAACTCAACCCGTACGCCGTCGAAGTCGAGCGTCGCCAGTTCATCGAGTGCGCTCTCCCACTTATGTCTTGTCTGAAACTCGACGCTGCTCTCGTTTACCCCCGAACCCCAAACAGCCGCCGCCAACAGCTCCCGCATTCGATCCGCCCACTCTGCGTTCGTTCGCGCATCCAGCCCTTGCAGACGGTTTGCGATGATACGCGTTGCTCGCAGCGCCCCTATCAGCCGCGACAGTCTGCTCCTTCGTTTCGATCTCTCAATAGCTGCAATTAATCCATCGAGAGAGATCTCCGGACGCAACATCCGCGCTTTGCGCAGCTCAAACGCGTCGAACTCTGCGCGTGCCCCTCGCTCCTCACTCTCCATTGCAAAGTACGGCGACAGAAGCAGCCCGCTAACGCGTTCCAGCGAGAGTGTCCCCGAAGACCATCGCAGCAGATCCAAGGCTGCCGCAACCATCGGCGTCTCCGCCAGTGCAACTCCCAGTGAAAATTCGTACGGCCCTGTATTGTTGCCCGCGCGAATGTCCTCCAGCTCCGGTGCGAGCACCTCGCGAAATACGCGATCGATCTCACTACGTTGTGTCTCCAGCCGAGGCACGATCACCGCGACCTTCGACTCAGGCTTTTCCTCTAAAAACTTCCGCATCCACTGCGCTGCTACACCCAACTCCGTCTGCTCATCCGCAGCGTCCACCAGCACACGTCGAACAATACCAACGGCTGGCTGCAACTCCTCCACCGCCGTTCCTGCCGATCGCATCGCAGCCAGCAGACTCGTCTGAGCCGGTGTCATCGCATCAAATCCAAGCAAAACAACGCCGTCTGCAGGAAGCCTGATCTGCCCGTCCTTCACAGCCTCACCCAGCATCTCCTCCAACTGCGACGGTGCAAGAAACCCTTCCGCTCTGCATGTGCGCTCAAACTCTGCTGCCCATCGCTGAAATGCTCTTGTATCCGAATTTCCTGCCGAGCCGCGCAGACGTCGCTGCCCCTGGTAGTTAGAGATCAGCCGCCACGCGTCAGCGGCCATCTGCGCAAGCGAGTCCACGGTCCGCAAGCTCGCAAGCGTAGCATCTGATTCGAGGATCGAGCGCCACACCGCATGTTCCTGCGTTCGGTTCAGCAGCAGTTGCGCAGCATATCCTTCGATCACCAGGCTGCGCCACAACGTTGCCATCCACGCGTCCCACGCCATCACCGCCGCTGGCGTCCAACTCGCAAGTCCGCGCTCCCGATTGCGCTGATCCCACCCGCGTCGCAGAGCCCGTGCCGCTCGCTGATTCCCCGTCACGACAATCGCGCCGCGCTCCAGCGCTTCAGCGATCTCTACCGGCAGCAACTCTACACCATCCATACTTCGGTTATACGCTCGGGACCACTGGAAAATCAGCCTGCCACAACAGGACTTCGCCGCCGGAACAAACTCATTCCCAGGAGTCCCAGGGCAGCAGCAAAGGGGAGTGCCAATGCTACCTGCAGCGACCCAGTCTGGGTCGACACCACTCCCATCATCCACGGCAGTGCCGCGGCACCAAGGCCGGATACTGCCAAGACCATCCCTGCCTGCCGCGCCGTTGGCCGCTCTGCCATCAACAAAGCCCACGTAGCAGGGAAGAACGGCGCGAGGCTGAACCCCAGCAGTACCGCAAACGCAGCGATAGCTACCGCCGAATGCGCCGTCGCCAGCCCTGCTGTACACACCGCCGCAAGCCCCAGTCCGCAACGCTGCACTGTCTTCTCTCCAACACGCAGCATCACCGCCGAAGCGACCGCCCGTCCCACAGTCAACGACATCCATAGCAGGAGCGTCGTGTACTCGCTCACCGCTAACGTCTTATCGCCGTATCGCAGCGCAAAGGTGGTCAGCCACCCGCTCAGACAAGTCTCCAATCCTCCATAAAGCACAAGCAAGTCCCGCGAAATAGAGATAAGTGCGTCCGCTCAGGCCCAGCTGTGGAGCACTCTCGACCGCCGCCAGGCCAGAGTCCTCGCCTGTCGAACTGTCGTTACGCATCTGCAATATCAACCCAACCGCACCAAGCAGAAACAGGCCGGCAAAGCACTCCAGCAAGCCACGCAGCGCGAACCGTGGCAGCAGCCACGCTGCCAGTAATGCCGACAACATCGCCCCCAGGCTAAAAGAAAAGTTCAGCAGCGACAGTGCCGACCCGCGATGCTCCGTAAACCGTCGCCCTGCCAGAATGTTCACCGACGTAATGATCTGCCCCAGTCCAAACCCGCCCACAAACAGCGCCACGCAGCCCACACTCATCGAAGGAGCCACCGCAAACCCGCCAAACCCGACAGTGCCCGCAGCCAGGCCAACCAGCAGACTCTGCCGCAGCTTGTTCGACACCGTCACTCCACCCAGAAACGCTCCGCAGAACTTCGCCATCATCAACAGGCCACTCTGCGAGTCCAGCATCGCCCATTGATGCGCCAGCACTGGCAGAATCGGTCCAAGCAGTGCTGTTCCCAGCCCCGCCAGCATCAACCCGAAGTGCATCAACCCCAAAGAAGGTGCCGCCGTTCTGCCTCGTTCGACCAACCCCACCCCCGCCGCAAACCTGTCTACCAGCCATTATCATGGAGACAGGAGCAACTCGTGCCGCGCAAGCCTTTATTTCTTCTCGCATTCATCGCTCTGCTGATCGGCTGTCGTCAAAGCCCTTCACCCTCCGCTCAACCGGCCGCGCAACAGAAGACCTTCATCACTTCGCGGCAGCGTCGTCTCTACAGACGCAACTCACGTCACCCTCGAAGGCGAAGAAGTTGCTGGTTTCATGGAGGCCATGACCATGGACTACAAGCTCAAAGATCCGAGCGTCGTCAGCGAACTACATCCCGGCGATCGCATCACGGCGAAGGTTCTCGCCGATAAAGACGGCGCCGACTACACCAACATCCGGCTCGATGACGTCGTCGTCATCGAACAGGCGCGTCCGGACTACAAACCTGCCGTCGCATATCACGTCCCTACCGCCGGCGATCAGGTTCCGGACTTCCGTCTCCTCAACCAGAGCGACCACACGATTCACCTCGATCAGTTCAAAGGCAAGCTCGTTCTGATGACCTTCATCTACACTCGCTGCCAGCTTGCCGACTTCTGCCCTCGTATGTCGCCACAACTTCGCCGACGTCGACAAGGCTCTCGCCAACGATCCTTCCCTCTACAAGCAGACTCATCTCCTCTCCGTCAGCTTCGATCCTGCCTACGACACGCCGAAGGTTCTTCGCAGTTATGGCGGGGCATACACCGGCAACTATACGAACGAAAGATTTCTTCATTGGGACTTCGCCGCTCCAACGGAAAAAGATCTTCCTGCCGTCACTCAGTTTTTCAACGTCGGCGTCACTCCCGGCGACAGCAAATCGCTCACACATTCCTTATCAACCGTACTCATTGGCAAAGACGGGAAGATCATTGCGTGGTACCCAACGAATGATTGGGAGCCAAACGATATTCTCGCTACCATAAGAAAGAACGCCGGTTAGGATTCGCCGAATAGCTGCAGCATAGTCATATGCAGATTCGGCCATCGGACCCTCTTCTTATCCTTCGTATTCGAACCTTCTCCGGTATCCTGATACCTGCGCTCACTCAAGGAGTTTCACCATGGCAAAACTGACTATTGGCTTCGGCATTCTGCTCATTCTGCTTGGCGTCTTCGGCTTTGTCGCGACCGGCAGCTCTCACCCGACCGCACTGATTCCTGTGGGCATCGGTCTGCTCTTCGTACTCTTCGGCGCCATGGCCAACACGGACAACTCCAAGAAACGCATGCTGTGGATGCACATCTCCGTCACGGTCGCCCTGCTCGTCTTCCTTGGAATGATTCCCGCCGCAATCGATGTCATTCGTCTCTCCCACGGCGCATACTTCCCCTATCCGGCAGCGGTAGAAGAGAAGGCGGCGCTCGGGCTCTTTTGCCTCATCTATGTGTTGTTTTGCGTCCGCTCCTTCATCGCCGCGCGCCGCAGCCGTCTCGCATAATCTGCATCGTTATCTGGATCGTCGACCGCCGTAGAATCATCTAACAATTAGGGAGTAGCTCGCCTCCAGCGTAAACTTGGAATATCAATGTCCTCATCCTTTGGCCCATCCAGATTCGGTGGCGGTATGAAGGCCGCGGATCGTCCTTCGCGCGGTGTCGGCAAGGCCACGACCGCTGACCTGACCGCAAAACGTCCCAAGCCTGCCACTGAAGAAGGTCATGCCCGAGGTCTGGAAGCTCGTCAGGCCGCGCCGCTGGCTTCTCGCGGGCAGCTTTCTGCTGATGATCATCAACCGTCTCTGCAGCTTCGCCCTGCCTGTATCTTCGCGTTATCTCATCAACAACGTGATGTACAAGCACCAGATGAATATGCTGCCGTGGATCATCGGCACCGTCGCCGACGGCCACCTTCCTCCAGGGCATCACCTCCTACACGCTCACGCAGCTGCTCTCCACCGCCGGCCAGCGTCTCATCTCCGAGCTGCGCACCCAGGTCCAGCAACACATCGGCCGCCTGCCCGTCGCCTTCTACGATGAAAACCGCACCGGCACCCTCGTCGCCCGCATCATGACCGACGTCGAAGGCGTTCGCAACCTCGTCGGTACCGGCCTGCTTGAGTTCGTCGGCGGCGTCCTTACCGCCATCATCGCCTTCTGCATCCTCATCCGCATCAGCGGCCGCATGACGCTGCTCACCTTCTGCATCCTGCTCGTCTTCGGCCTCATCCTGCAGAGAGCCTTCAAGACCATCCGTCCCATCTTCCGCGAACGCGCCAAGATCAACGCCGAGGTTACCGGCCGTCTTACCGAATCGCTCGGCGGCGTCCGCGTCGTCAAGGGCTACCACGCCGAAGACAGCGAGGCCCGCGTCTTCGCCGGAGGCGTTCAGCGCCTGCTCGACAACGTCATCAGCTCCATCACCGCGCAGTCGCTCATGACCCTCTCCTCCACCATGGTCCTCGGAGTCGTCGGCGGCCTCATCATGTACCTCGGCGCCCACGAGATCTCAGCGCATCGCCTCGACGTCGGCGGCTACGTCGAATACACCATGCTGCTGGCCTTCATGGTCGCGCCCGTCGTCCAGCTCGTCTCCATCGGCACCCAGCTCACCGAGGCGCTCGCCGGCCTCGACCGCACCACCGAGATCCTCAGCGAGCGCGAGGAAGACAGCGAGCCGAACCGCACGGTCACCATGCCGACCATTCGAGGCGACGTCGCCTTCAACGATGTGACCTTCAGCCTACGAACCCGACAAGCCCGTCCTTCACGGCATCAGCTTCGAGTCCAAACCCGGCACCGTCACCGCGCTGGTCGGCTCCTCAGGCTCCGGCAAGTCCACCATCATCTCGCTCATCTGCGCCTTCCACACCGCGAGCAGCGGCCAGGTGCTGATCGACGGCGTCGACCTCGCCACCATCCGCCTCTCCAGCTATCGCCAGCAGCTCGGCGTCGTCCTGCAGGAGACCTTCCTCTTCGACGGCACCATCCGCGAGAACATCCTCTTCAGCCGCCCGCAGGCCACCGAAGAGCAGCTCATGGAGGCCTGCCGCATCGCTCGTGTCGATGAGTTCGCCGAGCGCTTCCCCGAGCAGTACGACACCATCGTCGGCGAACGCGGCGTCAAGCTCTCCGGTGGCCAGCGCCAGCGTATCTCCATCGCCCGCGCCATCCTCGCCGACCCGCGCATCCTCATCCTCGACGAGGCCACCAGCTCACTCGACTCCGAATCCGAGGCGATGATCCAGAACGGCCTCAACTTCCTCATGCAGGGCCGCACGACCTTCGTCATCGCGCACCGTCTCTCGACCATCCGCCGTGCCGAACAGATCCTCGTCGTCGAGCAGGGCAACATCGTCGAACGCGGCACCCACGAGACCCTCTACGCACTTCGGGGCCGCTACTACGACCTCTACACCCGCCAGCACGGCCTCGAAACCAACCTCTTCCTCGCCCCCGGCGAGGGCGATAAGGTCGAAGACCTTGCGGCCAAAGGCTAGCCTTCCACCCCAAGCTGCGTAAGCAGAAACGCATAGTCGAACGCAATCTCCTTCAGGTAGTCATATCTCCCTGAAGCTCCGCCATGCCCGGCATCCATGTTGATGTGCAGCAGCAGCGGCGTATCGTTCTTCTTCAGCGTTCGCAGCTTCGCCACATACTTTGCCGGCTCCCAGTACATCACCTGCGAGTCGTTCAGGCTCGTCTTCACCAGCATCGCAGGATAGTCCCCAGCTTGCAGGTTGTCGTAGGGCGAGTACGACCGCATATACGCGAAACGCCTCCGCCTCATTCGGATTCCCCCACTCCTCATACTCAGCGACCGTCAACGGAAGCGAAGCGTCGAGCATCGTATTCATCACATCGACGAACGGCACATGCGACAGCACCACCTGGAAGAGATCCGGCCGCATCATTCACCACTGCGCCCATCAACAATCCGCCAGCGCTTCCGCCTTCGATAGCGACGCGATCCTTCGCGCCGAATCCTTTCGCGACCAACTGCTCAGTCACCGTAGTGAAGTCCGTAAACGTGTTCCGCTTTACCATCATCTTTCCAGCGTCATGCCACGAGTCGCCCATCTCGCCACCACCTCGAATGTGCGCATAAGCGATCACCACACCGCGGTCCAGCAGCGACAATCGGGAAGGGCTAAACCCAATCGGCAACGGGTAGCCATACGATCCATATCCATAGACATAAAGCGCATTCTTCGAGTCGCGCTTGAAAGAATCACGGCGGTAGACAACCGAAGCCGGGATCTTTACTCCATCCGCAGCCTCAACCCAAACCCGCTCCGAGCCATAGAGCGTCGAATCAAATCCACCCGGCACCTCCTGCTGCTTCAGCAGCGTCGAAGCTCCGGTTTTGACGTCGAACTCGTACACCGATGCAGGCGAAACCAGCGACTGGTAGCTATATCGAAACGCTTCGGTATCGAACTCCGGATTCACATGAGATCCCGCGGAATAAACCGGCTCCGGAAACTCAATCTCTCTCGAACGTCCCAGACCTCCACTCGCGTCAATTGATGTAACGGTGATCGTGGGCAGCCCCAGTTTTCTACGCGAACTCACACAGAACGACGCGAACAGTTCAAAGTCTTCAAGCGGTGCCTCGCCCTCGAGCGGGATCAGCTCTGTCCAGAACTCGCGTCCCGTCGTCTTCACCGGCGCTGTGACCACCCTGAAGTTCTTCCCCACATCATTCGTCCGGATGTAGAACAGTCCGTCGCGATGGTCCACGGAGTACTCCTGATCATCGACGCGCGGAGCGATGATACGAAACTCGTCTTCAGGTGTGTCAGCGGAGAGGAAGCGGTTTTCGTTGGTCGTGTGGCTCCCCGCCTCCATCAGCAGGTACTTCCCATCCCGTGTCTTTCCGACTCCAAGGTTGAAGCGTTCATCCTTCTCCTCGTAGACCATCGCGTCCTTCGCCGCAACGTCTCCCACGCGGTGCCGAAATAAATGATCGTGCCGCTTCGTCACCTCGTCCTCGGTCGTGTAGAACAGCGTCATCGAATCGGCTGCCCAGGCGATCGATCCGACGCGCTCGGCAGTATCGGGCAGATCGAGCCCGGTCTTCAAATCGCGCACGTGCAGCGTGTACTGGCGAAAGCCGGTATTGTCGGTCGAATACGCCAGCCTGAAGCCATCTGGGCTCACAGACATTGCTCCGACCGCCATAAATGGCTGGCCTGCAGCAAGCTGATTCACATCCAGCAAAATCTCCTCCGGCTGCGACTCATCGTACTTCGCACTCACAGCCAGCCGGCGGCAGTGAATCGGATACTGGCTTCCCTCCACCGTTCGGAGGTAATAGAACCATCCACGGTTGAGGTAGGGAACCGAAACGTCGGTCTCCTTGATATGCGACAGCATCTCTGCGTAGAGCTTTGCCTGCAGCTGCTCCGTCGCGGCCATCGCAGAGTGTGTATACGCGTTCTCGGCTTCGAGATACGCCACCAGCTCTGGCGAGGATTTGTCCCTCATCCAGCGGTAATCGTCCTCAAGCGTCTGCCCGTGTAGTGTTGTTGGCGTCGGTTCCTGGCGTGCGTGGGGTGGCCTGATGATGCTTTGCGTCATTAAATTAACAGCTCCAGCCAACAGGATACAGTGTCATACTTGGGACAAAAGCAACCCTAAGCTAGGCTCTTACACCAAACAGGTGTAAGAAGAAAGGCGGGCGACAGTTGCTTCGTCAGCCTGCTTATAGGAGTCACTCCATGAAACTCCGTCGCGTCGTCACGGTTGTTCTTGGCGTAGCAATACTTCCTGCACCCTCACTCTTCGCCCAGTTCGATCCTGTCGCAATTCCAGCCTCCCAAACACAGGCCAACCGGCCCCAGCAGCAGGCGCCATCCACCCCATCCATGCAGGACTCCGGCCCTAACGCCGGCGATGTCGGTCAGATAATGGAGGACAAGATGTTTCTCCGCAGGGCTGCCGAAGCAGGTATCGCCGAGGTGAAGTTGGGGCAACTGGCTATCCAGAAGGGAAGCAGCGATGAAGTGAAATCTTTTGCGCAGAAGATGGTCGAAGACCATACCGTACTGAACCGCGATCTGGCTCAGATCGCCGATTCCATGGGAGTTATGTTGCCGAAGACGGTGAACAAGGAAGATCAGGCGGAATACGATAAGCTCAACACACTCTCGGGCAATGACTTCGACATGGAATACCTGTCGCTCATGGTGAAGGACCATCATAAAGACCTTCATGCGTTTCGCATCGAGGCCGCAGGCCACGCCGATCAGGCGCTGCACGACGAGGTCGTCAAAGCGGAAGAGACGATTCACGAGGACGTCGTGATAACCGACAAACTCGCCCGCGAGAAGGGCGTTCCGATCCCCGCTCACAGCACGAATCATCGCCCTGCTGCCCCTGCAATGTAGGGTCGGCGGAACTTTGCTAACGGGCAAAGCGTAGAATCACCTCGATGAAATATCTTTCGCGATGGCTGGCAGTTCTCCTCCTGATCTTCGCCCCGTCGGCCGTTCTGACGGCGGAGTCGGTGAGTTCGCTTCCGAACCCCACTGGCTATGTCAGCGACTTTGCCGGCGTCCTGTCTGCTTCCACGAAGTACAACCTCGAAAATCTCTGCACCCAGGTAGATCGTCAGGCCCACGCACAGATCGCCGTCGTCACCATCAAGACCTCGACAGCGATCAGTCCATCGAAGAGTTCGCCACCGCTCTTGAGGACAAATGGAAGGTCGGCCCCAAGGGAACCGATCGCGGCGTCCTGATGCTGGTCGTCATGAACCCCAGGAAGTACCGCATCGAGGTCGGCTATGGCCTCGAAGGCATCCTGAACGACGCCAAGGTCGGCGACATCGGCCGCACCATGGTTCCCGCAGCTCAGTCAGGGCGACTACAACACTGCGATTCCTCTGGGCGTGCAGCAGATCGCCAGGTCATCGCCACCGACGCCGGAGTCACCTTGAATCTGGCCCAGCCGGTCCACCAGTATCACCGCCAGCAGGCGCCAGGTCCAGCTCAACCTGACGGAGATTCATCCTGGGCGGCGGCGTCATTCTGCTGATCCTCTTCTTCCTCGTCAAGACCGGCAACACCGGCCTCATCTTCTTTCTTCTCGGCAATTTGATGGGTGGAGGCTTCGGTGGACGTGGCGGACGAGGAGGAGGTGGCGGTGGTGGCGGCGGCTTCGGCGGGTTTGGGGGTGGCGGCTCCGGAGGCGGCGGGGCCAGCGGGGATTATTGAGGAGCGAAAGATGTGAAAGAGATTGACGCTGCAAAGAAGGGCAGGAGATCCCGTCTGGTGATAAAGTACAGCCGGATAGGCCAGCCGTGAACAAGTGGAAGCATCGAAATCTAGACGAAAGGAAAATCGAGGAAACATGAAAGCTATTTGGATCGTGCTTGGTGTCGTGGCGCTTCTCATTGTCGTGTTGCTCTTTGTTGGCGGCAGCTATATCGGCGCCAAGAACACGCTGGTAGAGAAGAATCAGGCGGTGCAATCAGGCCTTCTCTCAGGTTGACGTGGTGCAGCAACGCCGCCTCGACCTCATCCCCAACCTCGTCGCTTCCGTCAAGGGTTACGTCGCCGAAGAGTCGAACGTCCTGACCAATATCGCCAACGCCCGCGCCGGTGTCCTTGCCGCAGGCGGCGATCACGCCAGCAACATCAACGCCAACTCGAAGTTGGATGTAGCCCTGGGACCATTCTTCCGCCTGCAGGAGCAGTATCCCGACCTCAAGGGCAACCAGCAGTTCATGCGCTTGACCGGATGAACTTGCCGGAACAGAAAACCGGATCGCCGTCGAGCGTCAGCGCTACAACAAGACGCTTCAGGACTACAACACCTACGTGCAGCAGTTCCCGAACAGCATCTGGGCAAACATGGCCGGCTTTCACCACAGGAACGAGTACTTCAAGGGCAATCCGGAGAACAGTGTGGCGCCGAAGGTCGACTTCTCGAAGTAGACGAAGCGAACTGACCTGGCCCAATAAAAAAGCCGTCGCATTTAGCGGCGGCTTTTTTATTGGGCTTTAGTTGGGCTTCATTTGCCCAAAGCTGTTTACTTCGTAAACGAAGAGATGGCGGTTGCTTCGTCGTCCTTGACGTCGAAGACGGTGTACAGCTTAGTGATCTGCAGCAGGTCGTGGACCTTCTTGGTCAGGTTCAGCAGCTTCAGTTCGCCGCCGCTGTTCTTGACCGTAGTGAAGGCGCTGACCAGTTCGCCGATGCCCGAGCTGTCGATGTAGCTGATATCGCCCAGGTTCAGCAGAATCTTGTTCGAACCTTTCGCCAGCACATCCCGAACGGCGTCGCGAATCGTCACGCTACCTTCGCCGAGAGTGATACGGCCGCTGAGATCCAGAATGGTAATGCCGTCCACCTGGCGGGTTTGTACTTTCATGCTCATGTGTCGTCTTCTCCTTAGGTCCCCGGCTGCGCGGGTGTTCGGTGTTTGATCAGTGTCAGTTCTGTTCCAGGGTGTAGCTGCCGAAAGTTTACCTCATCCATGAAGGCCTTGATGAGAAAGATGCCGCGGCCCGAGCCGCGAAGGATGTTTTCCGGGGCCAGGGGGTCGGGAATCTTGTCCGGATCCAGCCCCGGGCCCTGGTCGGCGATGCGGATAATCAGCGAATCGGTGGTCGTCTCAAACGAGGCCACAATATGCTTGTTCGTATCGTACGAGTTCCCGTGCAGAACCGCATTGACGGCCGCTTCGCGAACAGCCATGGCGATATGCGGAATCGTGTCTTCGTCGAACCCGGCCCGCTGCGCTACTTGCTCGGCCGTCAGCTCAATTTTGTTCACGCTGTCCAGAGACGAATCAAGGGTGAAGCTGACGCGGCTTGTCGTTGAATCGGCCAAAGATGTCCCTGTCTTGCCTGTATGCCGATCGTCAACCTCGGATAACGGCTGTGATGGCAGTGTGCTTGTGGAATTCTTGAATGTCAAGGTTAGCAGCGATCTTTACCATTTTCATAGTCCTTTTGTGCCTTAGCGTGATTAAGATCAGCTTCCGGCCCGACCCTGCGGCAATAAGTTGGGCTAACATGCGCCGTTGCAGGTAAAGTGAGTAAAAGCACCGCTGCCGGTCTATGACAAAGCATGCCAATCACAGGACGAGCGTCTCCGCCCTCATGGGCTCGGCCGTAGTCGATGCCCAGGGAGCACCTTCGGCCACGTCCGCGAGTTCGCCGTCGCTCCCTCGGTCGATGCCGCCCACGTCCACGGCATCGTCCTCCGTCTGGCCTCGGCCAAACGCGGCGACCGCCCTCCGCTGGTTCCCGTCACCGAGCTCCAACTCACTCCCAGCGGCACCATGCAGCTCCGCGAGACCGCCAGCCCTGCGCCCCTGCCCGAGGACGAGAGCTATCTCCTGCTGGAGCGCGACCTGCTCGACCAGCAGATCATCGACGTCCACGGCCACAAGGTCGTCCGCGTCAACGACGTCGACCTGGTCTGGGAGAACAGCCACGAGGATGGCCCCGATCTCTCGCCTCCGCATCGCCGAGGTCGAGGTCGGCATGCGCGGAGCCGTCCGCCGCCTCCTCAAAGGCCTCCCCTCAACCTCGGTGAATCGCATCGCCGCTCGCTTCAGCGCCAGCTGTCATTCCATGGGACTTCGTCGACCTGATCGACCGCGACCCGCCCGCCGCGTCCGCCTCAAGATCGAGCAGGACCGCCTCTCGAAGATGCACCCGTCCGACATCGCCGACATCCTCGAAGAGCTTGCTCCAGCCGAGCGCCAGGCCCTCTTCATCTCGCTCGACGAAGAGGTTGCCGCCGAGGCCCTCGAAGAGGTCAAGCCGAAGATGCAGCAGTCTCTCATCGAATCGCTCGACTCCGAGCAGATCGCCGGCATCGTCGAAGAGATGGACCCCGGCGCCGCCGCCGACCTCCTCTCCGAGCTCACCGACGAACGGTCCGAGGCGATCCTCGAAGAGATGGACCCCGAGGAGCGCCAGGAGGTCGAAGAACTCCTCGAGTTCTCCGGAGACTCTGCCGCCGGCCGCATGACCACCGAGTACGTCGCCCTGCCCGCTGCCGCCATCGTCGATCAGGCGATCCATGCGCTGCGCGACTTCGAAGGCGACATCGAAACCATCACCGACGTCTACCTGCTCGATGGAGAGGAGCGAATCGCCGCACTCGTTCCGCTCGTGCAACTCCTCCTTGCCGACGCGCAGGCGCCGCTGGCCACGCTGCCACAGGGCCACATCGTCACCTGCAACGTCGACGCCAACGGCCGCAAGGTGGCCGAGCTCTTCGACAAATACAATCTCCGCTCGCTCCCGGTCGTCGATCATGACCGGCAGCTCGTCGGAGTCATCCACGCCGAACAGGTCATCGCCCTGCTGCGCGCCAAACATTAATGCAGGCGCAGACCCTGCAAACGAACCCAGTCACGAAATCAAAAATACCCAGGCAGGCATAAAGGAAACGCAGTACCCCATGAAGATTCTGTACGCCTCCGGCCTCTCGCTCAACGACTCTTCGCTCTACCGTCTTTGGGCTCTCGAGCGCCTTGGCCATCAGGTCATTCCGTTCAACTCCTTCGACTACGTGCCTCGGAATCCGATTCTCCGCAAGGCTACATTTCGCCTCTCCGCCGGCCCTGCGGTCGACGCGCCTCAATCGCGACCTTCTTCGCATCGCCGAAGCGGAGAAACCCGATCTCTTCTGGGCCGATAAACTTCTTTCGATGCGCTCGGCGACCCTCGACCGCATGCGAGCCATGGGGCATCGCAACTGTCAGCTACATGATCGACAACCCCTTCGGCACCCGCAGCGATCCCGGCTGGCGTCTCTACATGAAGAACATTCCTCACTACGATCTCCACGTCGTTCAACGCGACAAGAACATCCTCGACTACACCTCGCGAGGCGCACGCGACGTAATCAAGATCCAGACCGCATATGAGCCGACCCTGCACTTTCCGCCGCCTGCAGGCTGGTCCGACGCCGATCGCGACCGCAACGTCTCCTTCATCGGTACGCCCTACGACGAGCGCGGCAAAACCCTCAGCCGTCTCTGGCGCGAAGGTATCCCCATCGACGTCTCCGGCAGTCCGCCGCACTGGATTCGCGCCATGGATCCCGACGCCTACAAGGCTACCTTCCGCACCGGCGAGATCTTCCGCGACGAGTACCGTAGCGCCATCTGGCGTTCGCGCATCAACCTGAGCTTCCTCACTCACTCCAATCAGGACGAGTTCGTTCACAAGAGCTTCGAGATCGCCGGTTGCGGAGGCTTTCTGCTGGCCGAACGCTCCGAAGGACATCTTCAGCGCTTCAAGGAGGACGAAGAAGCTGTCTTCTTCTCCTCCTTCGAGGAGCTTGTCGAAAAAATCCGCCGCTATCTACCGGACGAAGCTGCACGGCAACGCATCGCCGACGGCCGGAAATCTTCGCGCCGCCCGCGACGGCTATCACAACGACAGACAGGTAGGGCTCATCATCGAGCGGATCGAGTCCCTCCTGTCGGCTCGCAAGACTCCCAGCCCCTCCGCGAATCCAGCTCTCGCGGTCCGCCCGTGATTCACGATCTCCTCAACGAAACACCGCAGTCGGACTTCGTTCCAGACATCTGCATCGCCGGTGCCGGCGCCGCCGGCATCACGCTCGCCGTCGAGTTTGCCCGTCAAGGAAAAAGAGTACTGCTTCTCGAAGGAGGCGGCGCAGTTCGCGAAGACTCCTCGCAGGCGATCTACGACAGCGAGATCGCGGGTCTTCCCCATCGCGGCATTCACACCGGCCGCATCCGCGTAAAAGGTGGAACCACCGTTCGCTGGGGCGGCCAGATCCTCGAACTCGACGCAAAGGACTTCGCGCCACGCCCCGGCATCCCCGAGAGCGGCTGGCCATTCCCCAAAACAGAGCTGACCACGTTCTACGAGCGCGCCCTCAAGCTTGAAGGTCTCGCCCACGTCGAACGAAGCGACGAGGCCGTCTGGCGCGATCTCGGCCTGCCCTTCACCCAGTTTGCCGACCTCGACGCCTACCTCTCGCGCTGGTGTCCCGAGCCCAACTTTGCCCGGCTTCATCACAAAACCCTCACCTCGCACCCCAACCTTCACCTCTGGCTTCACGCAAACGTCGTCGAGCTGATAACTGAAGGCGACACAACCGTCGGCCTCCGCTGCCGCACTCTCAACGGCATCGAAGCCATCTTCCGCGCTCGCCGGTATATCTTCGCACTTGGCGGTATTGAAAGCTCACGCTTCTTTCTGCAACCACGCCCCGGCGGGCTCCCCTGGAATCGCTCCGGGCTACTCGGCCAACACTTTCAGGACCACATCGATTGCACCGCCGCCTTCATCGAACCGCACGATCTTGCAAGCTTCCACGACACCTTCGACCCCATCATCGCCCGCGGCTTTAAATACCTTCCCAAGCTGCGCCTGTTGCCCCATCTCCAGGCCCAGCTCGGCACTCTCAGCATCGGTTCGACGATGTCCTTCGAAGACACCGGCAAAGTCAGGATGCAGGCCAAGCACACCATCCGCAACCTCATGCGCGGACGCTTCAGCGAGATCACCGGCGGCAACCTCAGCCACACCGCCCGGCACGTCCCCATGCTCTTCCACCAGGCCTGGCGATACTACATGCATCACCGGGCCTACGCTCCCCCCACGGTCCGCATCTTTCTCCGCGTCCACTGCGAACAGGAGCCCACCTCACGCAGCAGCATCACCCTCACTGAGCCAGCGCGACCCGCTCGGCCTGCTCCGCACTCGCTTCGACTGGCAGATCTCCGAGAGGGAACTGGAGACCATCCGCCAATACGTCCTCGTCGCTCAGCGCTCTCTTGCCAACGTCGCCCGCATCATCCCTGATCGCCGATCTGATGTCCGGCAGCCCCGACTTTCTCGCCCGCTGCGACGACAGCAACCACCACATGGGCGGCATGCGCATGTCCACCTCCGACGCGACCGGCGTCGTCGACACCAACCTTCGCCTCTACGGCCTCGCCAATACCTACATCTGCAGCAGCGCCGTCTTTCCCTGCTCCGGCTTTTCCAACCCAACCCACACTCTCCTCGCCCTGGCCGTCCGTTTGAGCGATCATCTAAGGATTAGGAGCTACGAAGAGCGCTCGGAGACAACGGAGAAAAAATGGAGCAGATCGCACTCGGAACCTCCGGCCACCACACCACACGCCTCGGCTTCGGCTGCGCAAGCCTGATGGGCGCAACCGAGCCGCCGCAGACTCACTGCGCCTCCTCGAGTCCGCCTACGACGCCGGCATCCGCCACTTCGACGTAGCTCCCATGTACGGCTACGGCGAAGCCGAGAGCTGCCTCGGCGAATTTCTCCAGCACCATCCGCGGCCAGGTCACCGTCACCACAAAATACGGCATCCTCCCCGCCAAAAATCCGCCCTCATCAACAGCCGGCCGCCGCATCGCCGCTCCCAGTCGATCAAGGCGCCTTCCCGGCTTCAAGCAACGCCTCGCACAAGCAGCCAACGTGCCGCCACCCACAACCAGCAACGCCCCACTTTCACCGCCGCGCAGGCCAAAGCCTCCCTCGACCGCAGCCTCGCCGCCCTCCGCACCGACCACATCGACCTCTGGCTCCTCCACGAAGTCCACCGCCAGCGACCTGCACGACGACGCTCTCCTCAGCCTTCTCGAAGCTGAAGTGAAACAAGGAACGATCGGCAGCTTCGGCGTCGGCAGCAGCGCCGACAAAATCCCCAGCCTGCTCGCCGAACGGCCCGCCTACTGCCGCACCCTGCAGTACGAGTGGTCGGTCCTCGACGCCCCAATCCAGCCATCCGACGCCCTTCCGCATCCACCACCGCTCTCTCACCGACAACTTCCGCTCCCTCCACGCCGCACTGATCAAGAACGGCCCGCTCTGCCAACGCTGGTCCGCAGTCGACCAACACCGACCTCAGCCACGCCGAAGCCTTAGCCAGCCTCATGCTGAAGGCCTCACTCGTGATGAACCCAGCCAGCATCATTCTCTTCTCATCCGAAGAACCCGCACACATCCACGCCAACGTCCACACTGCCGCCGACGCCGCTCTCGAAGTCCTCAGCCCGCACGCTCTACACCCTCATCCAGTCAGAGCGCGACCAGCTTGCGATCACGACAAGCTAGCAATCACGACAAGCTAGCAATCACGCCCGGATAACCCGAAGGGATCGTCCCATCACACAAGATGAGTTAGCCTGATAGAGGCGAGCCGATACGTTCTCCCGACCAGCAAAAAAGGAATCACGCAATGACCCCCTGGCGCATCTGGAGAACCCGGCTCATCCTCATCTTCGCCGTCCTCGGCCCGGGCTTCATCACGGCCAACGTCGACAACGACGCCGGCGGCATCCTCACCTACTCCGCAGGCAGGCGCGCAGTTCGGCTACACGCTGCTCTGGACGATGATTCCCATCACCATCGCCCTCATCGTCGTGCAGGAGATGTGCGCCCGCATGGGCGTCGTCACCGGCAAAGGCCTCAGCGACCTCATCCGCGAAGAGTTCGGCCTCCGCATCACCTTCGTCATCATGATCCTGCTCGTCGCCGTCAACTTCACCAACGTCGTGACAGAGTTCTCCGGCATCGCCGGCAGCATGCAGCTCTTCCACGTCACGCAAATACATCAGCGTCCCCATCTGCGCGCTCATCGTCTGGGTGCTCGTCGTCAAGGGCGACTACAAGAGCGTCGAGAAGGTCTTCCTCATCGCCAGCGTCTTCTACATCGCCTACATCATCGCCGGCGTGCTCAGCGGCCCGGACTGGCATCTCGCCCTGGTCGAGACCGTCAAGCTGCCGCCACGCAGCGTCTGGTCCGACAAAGCCTACGTCTACATGACCGTCGGCGTCATCGGAACCACCATCACGCCCTGGATGCAGTTCTACCTGCAGTCCTCCATCGTCGAAAAGGGCGTCAGCGTCAAGCAGTACAAGGCCTCACGCCTCGACGTCATCGTCGGCTCCATCTTCACCGACATCGTCGCCTGGTTCATCATCGTCGCCTGCGCCGCCACCCTCTACACCCACGGCATGCGCAACATCGGAGACCCGTCCGACGCCGCCGGGGCCATGAAGCCGCTCGCCGGCGACTACGCCTTCATCCTCTTCGCCGCCGGCCTCTTCAACGCCTCGCTCTTCGCCGCCTCCATCCTGCCGCTCTCCACCGCCTACACCGTCTGCGAAGGGCTCGGCTTCGAGAGCGGCCTCGACAAGAGCTTCAACGAAGCCAAGTTCTTCTACTGGCTCTACAGCCTGCTCCTCTTCGCCGGCGCAGCCGTCGTCCTCATCCCCAACTTTCCGCTGGTCAAGTTCAGCATCCTCTCGCAGGTGCTCAACGGCATCCTCCTGCCGCTCGTCCTGGTCTTCATGCTGAAGCTCATCAACAAGCACGAGCTGATGGGCAAATACACCAACACCCGCTGGTTCAATGCCATCGCCTGGACCACGGCGATCATCGTCACGGCACTCTCACTCATCTTGGTCTGGAACAGCGCTCCACGGCGACTAAGTGCGATTCTGCCGACGACGGTCTAAAGCAGCTTGCCTTCAGACAGATCGCGAATCAGCCCCAGATCCGCCGCCAGAAAGTCATACTCCGGCAACTCCGTCAGCGGAGCCCATCGCATATCGTTGAAGATCCGATTCTCGAGCGCGCCATCGAACTCCCGCACCACAAAAAACTGCAGATCGATCGCCCCGCCATTCCGGTACTTGTGCCGCACCCGCGCCACCCGCCGCCCGATCACCGCAGTCGATCCCCAGCTCCTCGTTCAACTCCCGCGCCAGGGCGTCCTCTGAGCTCTCCCCAGCCTCGATCTTGCCCCCGGGAAACTCCCACTTCAAACTCATCGGCTGATCGGGCTTGCGTTGACAGATCAGCACTTCACACCGGACTGGCCCGTCGCCCGTTGCCCCCGCGCAGAATCAGCGCTGCAACCACCAGTCGAAGCGGCTTATGCGCGCTGGTCTCTACATGCTCCATCGAGCTTGCGAATGGGCTCTCTCATCTGCCTACTAGATTAGACGACGCTGCAGCGCCAAAAGCTTCTATTCGCTTTACTTAGGCTCGCACCGACGCCGGATAGTAAACCGGCCAGCCCTCCTGCGCGCTTCGCTCCGCCAGCGCCGGCGTCGGGTTCACCGGAAACGCCCGCCGCGCAATCTCAAGCATCGCCGCGTCATGGACCGAGTTGCCGAACACCGCATCCGGCGCCGTCACCCCCACCCGCGCCAGCGCTGCCACCTTGCCGGCATCGGTCGGCACATCCCGGAGCACGTCGGTCACCACGCCATCCTTCACCTGCACACAGGCCGCCAGCACCCGCTCGGCCGGAATTCCAAACCGCCGCACACCCTCTTCGATGACCCAGTTATTCGTCGAGCTCACCGCCCAGATCTCCACGCCCTTGCGCGCGAAGCTCCTCCACCAGCTCCCGCATCTCGGGAAAGATATTCGGCTCAATCTGGCCGTCAAAGAAGGTCTTTGCCGCACGCCGCATCTCGTCCTCGCGCAGCCGCTGGTACATCTGCACCATCTCGCCCGCAGATCGCCGACCTCGGACACCTCGCCCTTCAGATATCCCCGATACCGCGCATCGATCCAGTCGGTTGCCTCCCGCGACACCAGCCCAGTCTCAACCGTCCATTCATAAACCCCGACCCGGCATCGCCGGACCACAACGTTCCGTCGCAATCAAACACCGCCACCGACGGCGACAACGCATACACTGCCGCATGAAACTCCGAGGTACTCAAGCGAACCACTGAGACAAGATTGCTCACGATTGGGACTCTACTTTTCTGCGGTCATTCCGCGCGCTAAACGACTACGTAACTTCCAACGCAATGTAGGCTTGATTTTACTACCCGGCTCTCGCGAGAGCAGCAGTGTCATAGCGTTCCACAGTCGGTTAAATTCCCTTGAAAATCGCTGCTCAATGGGCCGTCAGACGAAATTCGTTTAAACCAGCGAGAGGGGACTTTCTCGCTAAATCGGCGGCAGCCCCTCGACCACCGATCACCCCGTCCGGAGGAACAAACGCAAAGTCCGATCCTTCACCGGCACATTCTCCTGCATCGTCCGAGAACGAGAACTCCGTCACCGCGCCATCAACCTCTTCCAGCCGCATCCGCTCAATCGCCCCCGCCGCAGTCACCCCAAGCGACAGCAGCTTCACCCTCTGCGCCATCCCCTTTGGAACGCCCGAGATGCGAAACCCCGCCCCATCCGGCGTCACCGTCAAGATTGTCGAGCTCTTTCTTCAACTGCGTATGTCCCAGCAGAAATCGCAGCGGAGACCGCAGATCATCCAACTGCTTTCGCCGGCACCCGCGTCGCCTGCGCGTCCCCCGGCGTATAGAACCACGCGAACTTGCCATCCAGCACAAACACCTTGCCGACCGGCGCGGCATAGCTCCACCGCATCCGCCCCGGCTTCTTCAGCAGCAGCGTACCCTCTTCCGCGCGGTCCATCCCCATCCCGGAGTAGTGCTCCGTATAGTGCGCGCGCAGGGAACTGAGATGGTTGTAGTGATCGTCGACCTTACGCACAAGCGCATCGTTCTCCTGCGCCAGCAACAGCGTAGTGCAGCAGATCGAGAACAGGAGAGCGGCTTTCGCCAGCATTACTGAATTGGCTGCGTGCAGTTGGTTCCACCCGCCGGGTCATATCGAATGGTGCTGTTCTCGTCCGTGCAGAACCCGCGGTCGCCGGTCTTTCCAACCGAGTTCGGCACCGCCGTAATCTCGTAGCCCGTATACATGTCCTGATTGTTCACCGTCACCTTGGTGCAGTTGGTGATCGCGAAGGTATAGCCCGCCTTCTGCCCCTCGCGAGGTCGGGCGTGATCAACTGGGCCGCCTGCGCGGTCGGCGCGCCCGACTTGGGATCGCCGCCCAGCGTCGGCAGAGCGCAGGAAAGCCATTCGCCGGGTACGCCGAGTTGTACTGCAGCTCCGCCTGTCCAATCGTCCGCAGCGACTGGATCGCCGAGGTCTCATTCGCCTGCTTTCTCAGCTTCAAGAGCTGCGGCACGGCCAGCGTCATCAGGATCAGCATCACCGACATCACGATCAGCAGTTCGATCAGCGTAAATCCTTCTTCATGTCTTTCGTTCAGCGCGTAACCGGTCCAGTGCGTTCATCGTCTTCATCATTCCTCGGCAATTCTGTATCGCAACTCCGAACAAAACTCTATCAGCAGATTGTCCTAGCAGGCTAAATCTTCCCGTTCGATCTTCATCGTGCCAAGATTTCCCAGCAGCGTCAACGCCATCGTCTCCGGCTGGAACAGCTCCTGCGCCAACTCCTGCACATCGGCCGTCGTCACGGCCTCAATCTCTTGCATAATCTCGTCCACGCCGAAGAACCGCCCGAAGTACATCTGCTGCCGCGCCAGGTTCGCCATCCGGCTGCCCGAGCTCTCAAGTCCAATCACCATGTTGCTCTTCAGCTGGTCTTTGGCCCGCTTCAACTCCACGTCACTGACCGTCTCTTCCTTCAGACGCCGCAACTCCTGCAGGGTAAGCTGCAACACCTTCTGCGTCTTATCCACCGAGGTTCCCGCATACACGCACAGCGAACCGGTATCCCGGAACGGATTCATCTCCGAGTAGATCGAGTAAGCCAGCCCCTGGTCCTCGCGAATCGTCTGGAACAGCCGCGAACTCATCCCGCCGCCCAGCATCGTATTCAGCAGATACACCCCATACCGCCGCGGGTCGTTCACCGGAGGCGCCGGCACCCCAAGGCAAAACTGCACCTGTTCGAGCGATTTCTTCCGCTTCAGCGTAATGTGCGGGGTTGCCACTGGGAGCCGCGATCTTCGCCGCCATCACACCGCTGCCCGCAGCCAGCGAGCGGAACTCCCTCTCCACCTGCGCGACGAACGCGTCATGGTCCAGATTTCCGGCCGCCGAAAAGACCATATTTTCCGGAGTAAATCGGCCCGCATAGAAATCAAACACGATCTGCTGATTGAAGCTCGAAACCGTCTTCGCCGTCCCCAGGATCGGCCGCCCCAGCGCATCTGCCCTTCCAGAAGTTCTGCGTCCAGACCTCGTGCACCAGGTAGTCCGGGTTGTCCTCGTCCATCTTGATCTCTTCGAGAATCACGCCCTGCTCTCGCGCCAACTCCTCGGGCGAGAACGTCGGATGCAGTACCAGGTCCGACAGCACATCCAGCGCCGGCGCCACATTCTCATCCAGCACCTTGATGTTGAAGCAGACCATCTCTTTGCCGGTAAACGCATCCAGATTGCCGCCGATCGTATCCACCTCACGGGCAATCTGCTGCGCCGAACGCGACGTCGTCCCCTTGAACACCATGTGCTCGACAAAGTGCGAGATCCCATTCACCTCGGCCGCCTCGTCTCGCGAGCCCGACCCAACCCACGCTCCCATGGAGACGCTGCGCAGGTGGGGCATGCTTTCGGTCAGCACCAGCAAACCGTTCGGCAGCACAGTCTTTCGAATGTTGCGAGAGGCGTGTTTCGTTACAGAGAGATCATCGATCAGCGTTGCAGGCATGCGGCTCCTTGAATCTTCATTGTTTCACAGCGCGAGCGAGCCATTTCTCCTCACCACCGGGTAAACTGGAGATAGTATCCCTGCCGAACAAGAGATCAGCCGTCATTAGGACAGGGAATCGCAGCGACATCAAGCGTAATTCAATGAGTAATTTAGAGAAAATATCGAACATTTCGGTTGAGGTAAAACCGCTCTTCGGCCTCTCACTCGCCGAGCTGACCGCTCTCATGCAGAGCTTCGGCCAGAAGCCCTATCGCGCCTCCCAGCTCTACGAAGCTCTCTATCGCCAGCGCATCCCCTCGCTCGACCTGGCCACCACCCTCCCCCAATCCCTTCGCGACACCCTCACCGCCGAAGGCTACACCATCGGCCTGCCCGAGATCGTCCAGACCGCCCGCTCCATCGACGGCACCGAGCGCTACCTCATCCGCATGGCCGATGGCGAGACCGTCGAGACCGTCTGGATGCCCGACGGCGACGGCGGCGAACGCGGTGACGGCTCCCAGGCCGCCGAAGAAGAGGAGGCCGAAGACTCAGAAGACTCCGAAGCCTCCGAAGCCCGCACCAACAAACCGGCGCCTGCTTTCCCGTATCGCCGCTCCACCATCTGCGTCTCCAGCCAGGTGGGCTGCGCCGTCAACTGCCAGTTCTGCCTCACCGCCAAACTCGGCATCCGCCGCAACCTCACCGCAGGCGAGATCGCCGGCCAGGTCGCTGCCGTCCTCAATCGCCACCAGGTCGAAGTCGGCAGCGCCCGCGGCACCAACACCCCGGCCCGCATCAACCTCGTCTTCATGGGCATGGGCGAGCCTTTTCTCAACTACGCCAACTTCATGGACGCCGTCCGTCTTCTTACGGTCATGCCTATTCCCGAGTCGCGCATGACCGTCAGCACCTCCGGCATCCTTCCCGGCATCCTCGAATTTGCAAAAGAGACCATCCGCCCCAAGCTGGCCGTCAGCCTCAACGCCTCCAACGACCAGGTCCGCGAGTCCATCATGCCCATCACGCGCAAATGGAACATCGCCACGCTACTCGAAGCCCTCGCAACCATCCCCCTGCGCAACCGCGAGTGGATCACCTTCGAGTACGTCCTGCTCGGCGGCATCAACGACTCGCTCCAGCACGCCGACGAGCTTATCGCCCTGGTCGGCGGCACGCGCTGCAAGATCAACCTGATCGTCTGGAACTCCGGCCCCGACATGCCGTTCCACGAGCCCACCCGCGCCGAGGCCCTCGCCTTCCAGAGCCGCATCATGGCCGCCGGCATCCCCGCCTACATCCGCCGCCCCCGTGGCCGCGACATCTACGCCGCCTGCGGCCAGCTCAAACGAACCGTAGAACCACCCCAGCAACTGGTAGAACTCACCCTAACGTAAAACCTGTCATTCTGAGCGAAGCGAAGAACCCGCATTTCGCTTTTGCTCTTGTTCTTGCCGTTGCCTGTTCTCGCTGTCATCCTGAGCGAAGTCGAAGGACCTGCGGTTGCCTTTGCTGTTGAAGTTGTTTTTGCCTTTGCCTTCCTTGCTGTCATCCCCAAAAGGGGATCTGCTGTTGTCCGTCCCGTCGCTTGTCCGTTCATCCTGCTTGTCATTCTGACCCTGAAGCCTGTTGAAAGGGACGGGAAGGGGGCTCTTGCGACTCCTCCCCATCTCTGAGAATATCAATGGCATGAGAGAGTTAAACTGGGCCAGTGCGCGTAGATACACAGCCTCCGGGGCGCCCGTTCTGCTGTTGGGCACGGCATTGATTCTCTCCTTGAGGGTGGGGCATATCATCAGCTATGGATGGGCGATGGGCTTGTTCGCCGTCGTCTTCTCGATTGGTGGCATTCAGGCCAGCCTCGCATCCAAAAGAAAAGCCGCCCGCTAAAGCCCTGCACGGTCTTTCCAACAGCGCAGCGAAGAAACCAAAACCCAACGGACATAACATACTTGTCGCACAAAGGGATGCGGGAGGACAATGTTATCAAGAGGTTCCATAAGTGGATAGAGGGACGATTTCAAAGGCTATCTCGGGCGGGGGTGCGTGGATGATCGCCGCCGCCTTTCAGATCATCCCTAACACTTGGCCCACTCTTCTGAGGCCGCACCCATGGCTTGTGGGCATTTTCGTCGTGGTGGGCGCTGCGATGTTTATCTATGCCGCCGTCGGACATAAGCAGTCTGGTGGACTTTCAAACTCTGTTGGCAGGGACAATTCTGGTGATTTGATTAATGCCAAGGGCAGCAGCATTTTTACAGGCGACATAAACATTCACCCGCAACCTGTTGCAGAAGAACTGCCCGACCGTATAACCGCCATGATGAAGGATAGAACTGAGGCAATGATCAGAGATGATCGGGAGGTAAAGCCGCGTATAGCGATATCCGCACCCGAACTCTGCAATGTTTCTTGGAACAGGGCGCTATGGCAGCGAAGGGAAAAAGGTAGTGTGATAGGAGCGATTATCTGGATTCACAATCTAGCCGCCGCCGAAGGTGGCTCTAGAGGTGTAGCCAATTCTGTGTCAGTAAGCCTCAATTTCAAACAACAAGGAAATACTGTCGCTCACCTATCAAGCGCCTTTTGGATTGACCACATTGAGAACACGAGAGATTTGGGCGTCGACGCTCGATTCGCCATTCTGATCGCTACCTTCCGTGGACCAACGTTGAATGTTTGCAACAACACGAGGGGGCCGAATGAGACCATCCATCTCTCGCGACAAAGTCCAAGTGACAGACTAAGAACGCCTATCCTCAAAGAGGAGATTATTCCGGCGACCTCAGTGATTGAGATAAAAGCAGCGGTTCTATCTAAAGGAAAAACACTCGCAGAAAGCACCTTCCATTGTGTAAGGAACGCGGATAACAGTTTGACGATAGTGTGAGGGAACTAAATGAAACGTGAATATCACGAAGGCACAGAAGCTCTAGAGCAACCCAACTAACTGAATCTACGACCATTACCCGCGCCGTTATTTTTCTTTCGCCATCTTCCGCCCAAAAAGAGCATGTCAAGCCCCCAAGCCACCTAACCCTTGACGAAGCAACAACATCCGCGTGGCACTTTAGTTTCACTCAAAACGTTATACTTGTATATAGATCGAAAAAACAAAACAAAGCCCCGGACCTGTTCCGGGGCTAATTCGTTTAGAAAGAATACTTTGCATGCAGGCCAATGTAATATCAATACTTTGCAGGCGAAGTCCAGAGGTAAGTCATCTCTTATGAATACTTTGCACAAAAAGGATCACAGGGGGAGGAGTCGCTGCACCCTGACCGCATCATCTTCTAATGCGCAGGCGCCAAGGTCAGGCGCTCCAGTCCCAGCGCCAGCACCCGCTCAGCGACCCGGTCATAATCATGCCGCAGCACATCGCCCTCGTGGACAAAGTTCCCCGTCACCGGCTCCACTCCGAGCGCCCTCACCCGTTCGAGATCGGCTTCAATCGGCTGTTGCCCCTCGCGAGCGTACTGCTCAAGCCGCTCCGCGGAGATCGTCCCCGTATTGATCAGGGCATAGTCGAAGATCGGCGACTGCATCCCCCCGGCATGCTGCAAAATCTTCTCGATATGCTGCGAAGCCGACAGTCCCAGCGACTCGTTTGCCTGCGTCATCAGGTTGCACACGAAGACCTTGGTGGCGCGTGACGCGCTCAACGCCTCAGGAATTCCCCGCACCAGCAAATTCGTAATCAGCGACGTATACAGCGATCCCGGCCCCAGCGTAATCAGGTCTGCATTGGCAATCGCCTCCAGCGTCTCCGGCAAGGGATCGGCTGTCTCCGGCTCCAGCCGCAACTCGACGATGCTGTGCTTGCTCGCCGTGATATTGGTCTCGCCCTGCACCAGGGAGCCATCGTCCATCTCTGCCACTAACCCTACGTTCACATTGGTCGAAGGAAAAATGCGTCCTCTTGTTGCGAGAATCTGCGAGGACATCTGCACTGCCTGGGCAAAGTCACCCGTGATATGCGAGAGGGCAGCGACGAAGAGATTGCCGAAGCTGTGTCCCTCCAGTTCGCCATGCTCGAAGCGAAACTGAAACAGCTTCGACAGCAGATGTTCATCTTCTGACAGCGCCACCATACAGTTCCGGATGTCTCCCGGGGGCAGCATCTTCATGTCCTCCCGCAGCCGTCCGGACGACCCGCCATCGTCAGTAACCGTCACGACAGCCGACAGCTCACGGATGATGCAGCGCAACGATGGGCCGGGCTGAAGCGGAGGAGCTTGCGTATTCGCCGCGCCTCCCATCCGAATCCCGCGTCTCCGGTCCGGAGTCACGGCATATCGCTTCAATCCTCGCAGCAGGGTCGACAGCCCCGTACCGCCGCCAATGGCAACGACCCGAAGCTCTTTTTCTTTTGTTTCGGTCAAGTTTGGCAACGCCATGCGCGAGGTCTCCTATCCAGGCTTAAACGCAACTGCTGTCGGCTTGGATTCGAGAGAGGTGATACCAGAGAAGTGCTAGACCTCCGGATAAAGCAGCTCCGTAAAGCGCGGATCGTCCGCCATATCCTGAAAGTCCGAGTCGGCACGAGCCTGGATACGGTTGCGGGGATTCTGCCGAATCGCCTCGGTCAAATGCTCCAGACACTGATGCGAATCCCCCGTCATGCTCGACAGAACGGCCAGCCCGTACAGGGCATAGTCGGCCTTGTCGTTCGCCTTTAGAATCAGGTGAAACTGCTCGCGAGCATCTTCATAGTGCCCATCGTTCAGCAGCGAGACCGCGTAGTCGTAGTGCTCTTCGTGGTTCGCAAACGAATTTTTGCTCTTCGCCGTCTGCAGCAGGCACGCGTTGCTGTACATTCTCACGCGATCGCCGAGTTCGCCAGCGCCCTCTGCCAGCATCTTCTCGAACGCGGTATGGGCCTTGTCATACTTTCCGTCCTGCATCAACCGCAAGGCGCCCTCATACTGCGAAACAACCTGTGCCCGCGCGGCGTCGTTCGCTGGAAGTGTTCCAGCCAGTGTGCGCGGAGTGCGCTTTGTTGCAGGTGCAGCTACTGTCTTTGTCTGAGCCATCGTCTGTCCTGTACCCGGTTGTTCTGAGCTTTCCCATTCTAACGTCAGCTCGTTCTTCGTTTTATTCTCGTGTCGGTTTTATACGCAGAGCTGGCGGGAAGGTCAACTCGCGGCCTCTTCCTTGGGGTATCTACTCTCGTCGACCGTAGATCGCCGGGTTCAGCTCAGGATCGTTATACATCTTCATCTGCCGGTATAGCTTGAACCGCCGTGTATCCTTCAGAACCTCGGCCCACAAAGAATCCAGGCATCCCGCCAGGTCGTCTCGCTGCTCCTCCAGCAGAGCCAGCCGCTCCACATTCCGCAACCGGTGGCTCTCGGTCGCGCCCGCCCTGCACGTCTCCTCGCGCGTGTGATATATCTTCAGCGACAAAATCGAAAGCCGGTCGATCATCAACCCAGGCGTCTCCGAGTGCAGAGGCGCGGCAGCATTCTGCTCCAGCCTCTCGATCAGCCACATGTCCATCTTCTCCACCAGGTCATTCCGTCTCTGGTTCAGCACATCGATGGCCCGCTTCACTCGCGCAATCTCCGCATCGGACACCCCCGGCGCACGCGCCTTGTCCTCCTCGTGCCACAGCTCAAAGTTGGCCCGGTGCTGCGCCATCGCAAGCGCCATCAGCCCATCGGCACTCGTCTCGGGCGCCAACTCGCTCACAGTCTCGTGCAGAGCGGCCGTTATCTCATCCTGCATCCGTGCTATCAAAAGAGCATCAAGCATAGAACTCCATTCCAGCCATAAAACTCTACCAGCCCACAACATCAGGGACATACTTCAGGTCAGATTAACACTCATGCACTCACTACGCTTGCCGAAGACTGCCGAACCAAGCAGACTAGACTCACACAATGGCGAGTTCGAGAAAACGAGTCCTGATCTACCGGCTGGGCAGCCTCGGCGATACGCTCGTTGCACTTCCGGCGCTTCACCTCGTCGCCCGCGCCTTCCCGGACGCCGACCGCCGTCTCCTGACGAACTTCCCGGTCAACGCGAAAGCTCCGCCGGCCGCCGCCATCCTGGAAGGCAGCAATCTCGTCAACGGCTACTTTCGTTACCTGGCGGGCACGCGCAGCCCACGCGAACTCCTCGGTCTTTGGGGACAACTCATCCGCTGGCGTCCCCAGGTGCTCATCTACATGGGTTCAGCTCGTGGACTGGCCGCCGCCCGTCGCGACGAAAGATTCTTTCGCCTCTGCGGAATCTCCAGCCTCATCGGCGTTCCGCTCACCGACGACATGCAGCAAAACCGCTGGGAGGAGTCAGCCCAGGCTCTTGAACCCGAAGCTGCCCGTCTCACTCGCAATCTATTCGAACTGGGCGATGCGAACCTGGACGCGCCTGCAACCTGGGACCTCCGCCTCACTCCTGCCGAACATGCCAAAGCCAGCGAAGCTCTTCGCCCGACTTGCTGGCCGTCCGTTGATTGCCGTCAGCTGTCGGCACCAAGCGTCAGTCGAAAGACTGGGGTCGCGAGAACTGGCGCTCCCTTCTCGCTGCCGTTGCTCAGTCTTATCCCAATCACGCCCTAGCCCTTTTGGGCAGCCTCGACGAGAGCGAAGCCAGCGAGTACGCTTCAGTCGGTTGGCATCAAAGCTCCGGTTCATCACCCGTAGTCAACCTATGCGGCAACCTCAGCCCACGCGAGAGCGCCGCTGTTCTTACCCACGCCCGTATCTTCCTCGGCCACGACAGCGGACCCATGCACCTTGCCGCAGCCGTTCAGACCCCGTGCGTCGCCATCTTCTCTGCCCGCAACAAACCCCGTGTCTGGTTCCCCTACGGCAAACAACATCGTGTCCTTTATCACAAGGTCGATTGCTGGGGCTGCAATCTCGAGGCCTGCATCGTCGAGAAGAAGAAATGTCTTACCTCCATCACCGTCGATCAGGTGCTGGCTCAGGTTCGACTCCTTCTTGGATGACGCCAACATGCGGTCGCCCGATGGATTGTTGATATCTTGGTTACGCAAACATGCGCATTCTTCTGGTTGGAAACTACTCTCTGGACGAGCAATCCAGCATGCTGCGCTATGCAGAGATGCTGCGCAGACAGATGGTTCTTCGCGGTCACCAGGTCGAGATCATTCAGCCACAGCCAGTCGTTGGTCACCTCATCCATCAGGGCGCTCTTCGCAAGTGGCTCGGCTACGTCGATAAATATCTTGTCTTTCCCGCGAAGCTGCGCGCACGTGCATCAGCGTTTGATATCGTCCACGTATGTGACCACTCGAACTCGATGTATCTTCCACATACCAACGGCCGGCCTGCCGGTATCACCTGTCACGATCTGCTCGCCATTAGCTCGGCACAGGGACGATATCCCCAGCAACACATCTCTGCTACCGGCAAGTTGCAGCAGCGTTGGATACTGAGACATCTCTCCGCGGCGCACAACGTAGTTTGCGTTTCGGCCAACACCGCCCAGGAGCTCGCAGCTCTTTCAACCAGAGCAGGTAAAAACGTGGTGGTTATTCCAAACTCTCTCAACTTCGACTACTCCCCAGCACCTGCTGAGGAAGTTCTCGCAATGCGCAATCGTCTCGGCATCACAGCCGAAGAGCGATACCTGCTGCATATTGGCGCCGATCACTGGTATAAGAACCGTCCCGGCGTGCTCCGCATCTTCCACTTGCTCAGCGAACAGCTTCGAACCTCGTCCTCACCCGTCCCGCGACTCGTGATGGCCGGCCAATCCTTGCCGAAAGATTTGCGGGACTTCATCGCAGCGCAAGGTCTCCAGGCCAGTCTGGTGGAAGTCGTCAACCCATCGAACGAGGAGCTTCGTGCACTCTACTCAGGGGCTGCGGCTCTCCTGTTTCCGTCTCTTTACGAAGGCTTTGGCTGGCCGCTGATTGAAGCGCAAAGCTGCGGCTGTCCGGTCATCACCTCCAATCGCCCCCCGATGGACGAAGTGGCAGGCTCCGCTGCGCTTTATATCGATCCCGCAGACGAACCAGCCGCAGCATCTCTTATCGCAAAGGAACTCGACCATCTGCATCTTCTGCGTGAAGCCGGTCTTCGCAACTTGGAACGCTTCCAGCCCAGCCTGATCAGCCAGGCCTATGAGAGTTTTTTTGCAACCGTCGCGGCAAACTAAACTGAGGATCATGGTCACGCGATGCAACCGAATGCGTAGCATAATGACAAGGAGTCTATGATTCAGGATCTTCACGCCGTTCTCAATCTCCTCGAAGGCAGCTTCGGTCAACTCAAGGTGCTCGTCGTCGGCGACATCATGCTCGATCGCTACATCCATGGCGACGTCGAGCGTATCTCTCCCGAGGCCCCGGTCCCTGTGCTCCGCCATGCTCGCCGCTACGAGCGTGCCGGTGGCGCAGCCAACGTCGCCATGAATCTTGCAGGCCTCGGTTGCCAGACCTTCCTCAGCGGCTTCTGGGGAGAAGACTCCGAGCAGAGACGAACTGGCAGCCATCCTGAAGCATGCTGGTATCGATACCGTCGGTGTCGTCTCCAGCTCACTTCCCACCATCTCCAAAACCCGCATCGTAGGCCGCATGCAACAGCTGCTTCGACTCGACATCGAGAGCCGCGACACGCCGCCTGCCGTCGAAGCCCAGCGACTGCAGCAGCGCGCCACCGAACTGGTTGCCAAAGTCCACGCCGTCATCCTCTCCGACTACGCCAAGGGCGCTCTCTCTGCCAATCTCTGCGAGGAGGTCATTCGCGCCGCCAATGCAGCTGGCATCCCCATCCTGGCGGACCCGAAGACGCCCGACTTCAGCAAGTACACCGGCGCAACCACGGTCTGCCCGAATCTCGGCGAGCTCTCCGCCGCAACCGGTGTTCCCGCTCATCACACCAGCGAGCTCCTCGCCGCAGGGCAGGCATTCGTTACTGCATACAGCTTCAAATTCCTCACCGTCACCATGAGCGAGAAGGGAATCAGTGTCCTTCGCGCCCCCTCATCGGCCAACACCGGCGTCTATCACTCCCCAGCCCGCGCGCGTGAGGTCTTCGACGTCTCCGGTGCAGGAGACACCGTCATTGCAACGCTTGCCGCCTGTCTCGCCGGTGGGCTGCAAGTTGAGACTGCTATCGAACTGGCAAACCTCGCCGCAGGGATCGTGGTCAGCAAAGTCGGCACCGTACCCATCGCTGGCCACGAACTTGTCACAGCATTGACGCCAAGCTCAGGACTCTCGGCACAAGAAAAAATTCTTGACCTTGATCGCATCCAATCACGCGTAGCCGAGTGGCGCGCCTCAGGGGAGACCATCGTCTTCACCAACGGCTGCTTCGACCTGCTGCACGTCGGCCACATTACCCTGCTCGAAGACTGTCGCCGATTTGGCTCGAAGCTCGTCCTTGGCCTCAACGCCGATGCCTCCGTCTGCCGCCTCAAAGGCCCCACTCGCCCCATCGTGGCAGAGCGCGAACGCGCCAGAGTCATGGCCGCGCTTGCCGCCGTCGATGCCGTTGTCCTCTTCGAAGACGACACCCCGCTTGAACTGATCCGCGCTCTCAAGCCCGATGTTCTTGTCAAAGGTGGCGACTATACCATCGACACAGTAGTCGGCCACGAGGATGTCATCGCAAGTGGCGGACGAGTCGAAATCGTTCCCACCGTCGAAGGATTTTCCACCACGAACATCGTCAAAAAACTGACGGCAAGCGAGGAGAGACCGAAGTGATCATTGTCACCGGAGGCGCAGGCTTCATCGGCAGCAATCTCATCCACGAGCTCAACCATGCCGGTGAGCGCGACATCCTGCTGGTGGACAACTTCGCCCCTGCACCCAACCTCAGCGGGCCAAAGTTCCTCAATCTCACCGGCGCCAGCTTCGCCGATTACATGGACAAACGCGAGTTCCGCGCCGCGTTGAAGTCAGGCCACTTCGACAAGACAAAGATCCGCGCCATCCTCCATCAGGGAGCCTGTTCGAACACGCTCGAAGACGACGGCCACTACATGATGGACAACAACTTCACCTACTCCAGGGAGCTGTTGCACTTCGCGCTCGACCGCAGCATCCCTCTCGTTTACGCATCCACCGCTGCCGTCTATGGTGCCAGCACCAACTTCACCGCACTGCCCGGGAACGAGCGCCCACTCAACATCTACGGCTTCTCCAAGCTGGTCTTCGACAACTACGTCCGTCGCCTGATGCCGGAGATCAAGAGCACCGTCGTCGGCCTGCGTTACTTCAACGTCTACGGTCCGCGCGAACAGCACAAAGGGCGCATGGCCAGCGTGATCCACCACTTCACTCATCAGCTCAAAGCGGCTGGCGCCATCCATATGTTCCAGGGCTCCGGCGGTTACGCCGACGGCGAACAGCGCCGCGACTTCGTCTTCGTCAAAGACCTCTGCCGCATCAACATGTTCTTCGCAGGTCTACTACCCGACAGCCCCGCAAAGCCCATTCAAGCGGTAGTCAATGCAGGCACTGGCGAAGCCCGCACCTTCAAAGCCGTCGCAGAAGCATTGATGCAGGTTCATGGCGCGGGCAGGATCGAGTACATTCCATTCCCTGGTGATCTAAAAGACCGCTACCAGCACTACACTCAGGCCGACATTGCAACCCTGCGAGCTGTCGGATACATCGCAGGATTTACATCGCTTGAAGACGGAGTTAAACAAACTTTTATCGAGGAACCGGCATCTTGATCTAATCTTGCCGAAGAGATACACGTTAGCCGGCGATTGTTGCACCAAAGCCCACTCATTCCAGCCAGCAAAGGAGCCAACGTGACGGATCAGCAACAGAACCCCACGATTCTCTGCATCGCCAGCTACGAAAAGGGGCAGCCTTTCATTGAAGAAGTCGCGCGCCTTGGCGTGAACGTCATTCTGCTCACCGTCGAAAAGCTCCAGCACGCCGACTGGCCGCGCGACTCGATCTCTCGGCTCGTCACCATCCCCGACGGCCTCACTCCCGCGCAGATTCTGAACACTGTCAGCTATCTCGCCCGCGAACACAGGTTCCACCGCATCGTAGCGCTCGACGAGTTCGATCTCGAGGTGGCCGCACTCTTGCGCGAACACATGCGTCTTCCCGGCATGGGCGAGTCGTTGACCCGCCACTTCCGCGACAAACTCGCCATGCGCGTCCGTGCCCGCCAGTGCGGCGTCGCCGTTCCTGAGTTCATCTCGATCTTCAACTACGACGACATTCGCAGCTTTCTGCAACATACCCCGGGCCCCTGGTTGTTGAAGCCGCGCACCAACGCCTCCGCCATCGGCATCCGCAAAATCGAAACCGCCGACGCGCTCTGGGCGATTCTCGAAGAGCTCGGCGATCTGCAGTCCCACTATCTGCTCGAGCGCTTCATCCCCGGAGATATCTTTCATGTGGAAGGCATCACCTGGGACGGCAGACCCCTCTTCAGCTCTGCCTATCAATACGGCCAACCGCCCATGGAAACGATGCATCAGGGCGGCGTCTTCAGCACACGCGGTCTCGACAGGGAATCGAGCGAGACTCTCGGCCTTATCGGAATGCATACTCACGTCATCGAGTCGCTCGGCCTCATCTCCGGCGTCACGCATACTGAGTTCATCAGGGCGAGCTCCAACGGAGGCTTCTACTTCCTTGAGACAGCCGCTCGTGTCGGCGGCGCGCATATCGCCGATGTTGTTGAAGCCGCCTCAGGAATCAATCCCTGGGTCGAGTGGGCAAGAATCGAAGTCTCCGCACTCTTTCACATGGAATATTCTCTGCCGAAGCCAAAGCAGCTCTACGCAGGAAGCGTCATCTGTCTCGCGCGCCAGCAGCAGCCAGACACCAGCAGCTACGACGCTGTCGAGGTTGTTCAGCGCATCAACAAACATCACCACGCGGGCCTTGTCGTCTGCGCAGACTCGGCCGATCGTGTCGAAACCCTGGTGCAGGAGTACAGCGGCCGGTTCCTTCAGGAGTTCTGCGCAGTAGAGCCCGCTCCGGACAGACCAACATCTTAGGTCTACCCGGCCGCAGAAAGTCCGCAGAGTAACGCCTGGATAGGCAGCAGAATCTGATACTTGATAGGGAAATGGTGAGAGCGCTGGGGCTCGAACCCAGGACCAACGCCTTAAAAGGGCGATGCTCTACCAACTGAGCTACGCTCTCAAACCACACTACCAAGTTAGCACATTTGGCCGGTGGAATTTCGCTCCCAAGCAGAGCCGCTGCAAGCTTTTACCGTCAACACTTTCTCTCATGCAGCATCGATCGCATAAAACTGGACTCCATCTACGCGGCTTGCCACAAGGAAAGAAAAGGCCGCAAGAAATTGCAAACCACGGCTCCTCGACTCGAGGGCTCGAGCAACCTCCGCAGCGTTGAAATCGTCCCTTACTTTTACCGGGCTCATTACGCACGTATCCCCCGTGTCTGTTGACTGGTCACACTTAAGTCGCACGCTACTTTCATTGACTTGGGTTAATACCCACAGTAGCCTCAACCTATTGCAGGAACGCTGCAAACACATCTTTTTTGAACTGGCAGCGAACCGGCGCAGTTCAAGCAAACCAACATCGCAACCGGAAAAATACAGGACTCGGAAACATGGACTCTCGCAGAACCGACAAGGTCGACGATCCGCCAGCAGCAGAGACTCCGGAAGACGTAGCGGTCCTCTACTCCTGGGCGAATCTTCACGGAGCAAAGTATCGCGACTTCTCTGCCTCTCGCCGCGAGTATCGCGCGCAGTTGAGACACCGTGCGGCCGAGCAGGTACGCGAACAGGCACTGCTGGCTCAGGCCGAAGCCGAAGCCGCCGCCGCCGCCGCTGAGTCCGCCGCACGTCACGCAGCGCAAGCCGCCCGCACCCATCAGGCCGACGACGCCGACTCCTCCATGCGCCGTGCTCTGCGCGAAGCAGAAGAGGCCGCCCGCACCGCCGCCGCCGAACGTGTCGAAGCCGCCCGCCGCGCCGAAGCCGCCGCCGTCGCCGAGGCCGCCGCGCGCCGCGAAGAACGAGAGATCGCCGAAGCGCACGCCTCCGCACAGCGACAGGCCGCGCGTTACGCAGACTCCGAGATGCGCCGCCGCGCCGCCAGCGGTGTTCAACAGGCGCCGATGGAGATTCCCGGCAGAATATCCGACCCCTACACCGTCGTATCCGCTTCGCAACCACCTGTCCTATCTCAGCCGCAGCTTCGGCCTGTGACGGAACCGATCGCATCGGAGCGGGTCGCCGCACCAGTTCAACCAGCTGCGAACAAGGATCGCGAGCGCCGCGCCTCTACCCCTCCTCCAGCTCCGGTAGAGCGTCGTCCCTTAATTGGTCATCGCTCATCGGCGCGCCGCCCACAGGGGTATCACCCCGATGATGCCTCCGGAGTTCGTCAGATCTACCGCGGCCCAGACCTTCCACCCAGCCAGGCCGAGTACACTTCCATTAGCTCGGCACGTCATCCCGTTTCGTCGGAGGGTCGTGCCGTTCCAGCGCCGCCGGTCTTTCAGGAAACCAAGCCGCCAACCGGACCATCAGCTCCTCTACCCAGATCTTCTTCCAACGAAAACGAAAGCAAGGCTCCGCTTATGGGTCAACGTCACTCCGATCCCCAATCGCCCGCAGTTCGTCCGTCTCAAGCAGAGCCTGTCACGGCCACCGGCGGCCAATGGCCTCCCACCTCCGGCGGAGATCGCCCGCAGCCAGACGATTCTTCGCATGACTCCCTGCGCGAGGGCAACAGCACTCTGTCCGTAAAGTCTCCCGTGCGACCGACGATGTCCTCGCGAGTCATGCCGGTTGCCGGAGCGACCAGGCCCGTGTCGCCGTTCTCGCAGGCCCTCGTTCCATCCGATTCCACTCGCGGCCGCCGCGCCCAGGATGACTTCGACTATCAGCAGTCGCAAGGCTTCCCCGACCGCCGCAACCCAGCAGACGCTGCAGCCGAGCCCTCCACGCTCTCACCGCAAAAGCCAGCCGCAGGCGGAGAGCCCGCCGGTCCCGCATGGCTCTATGCTCCGCCCGGCCCGCTGAATACGCCAAAGCCCATCGTCTCCCAGCTCTCGCCGATCCAGTCGTCAGTGGCCGATACCTTGCAGCACTCCCGCGAGCGCGTCGCCGCCCGCTGGTTCGCACTCAAAGGCGTCTTCGAGCAGCCCGGTCAGGACGAGCCCGAGGTCACCCCCGTTCGCCAGAAAGAGACCCGCACGCCGGTCCTCGCTGTCTTCTCTCTCGCCGGCGGTGTCGGCAAAACCAGCCTCGTTGCGACGGTAGGCCGCGCTCTCTCCTCCATGGGAGAGAAGGTTCTTCTCACCGACACAACCTCGCACGGTCTGCTGCCCTTCTACTTTGGCGCGAGCGAACTCCGGCAGGGAACCGTCCGCACCTTCTCGCCGCCCAGCGGCAGCACCGATGCGCCAATCTATCTGGTCAGCTACGACGTCGACCAGACCGGGAACGACTCTGCCGCGCAGGAGCAGCTCACCGAGGAGATCGTCAACAGCAGCCGCGGCACCCACCGCATTCTGCTCGATCTCAACGTCAACTCAAGCTGGATCGTCCGCAGGTTGGCGCGCATGAGCCCCACCCTTCTGATTCCGGTGGCTCCCGATATGAACTCGGTGATCAGCCTCCAGACCGTGGAGAAGTTCTTCAGCGGCGTCAACGACGGCGATGGCCGCCCCCTGCAGCCTTTCTATGTGCTCAATCAGTTCGACACCTCGCTCCCCCTGCATCTCGATGTCCGCGAGGTGATGCGTCGCCAACTCGGAGACCGTCTGTTGCCCTTCGTCATTCGCCGCGCTCCTGCCGTCAGCGAAGCGCTCGCTGAAGGTATGACCGTGGTCGACTACGCTCCAGACGCCCCCGTCGCCGAAGACTACCTCAACCTCGCCACCTGGCTCCGTACCGTTGCCGCACCGGCCACCGCAGGCTTCCGCAATGTTCGGTGGAGTGAAAGATGAGTTCGTCACCACTCATTAAGCAGTTTGAGTCAGGTGACGGTCTCTTCAAAGCGCTTCGGTTTCTCATTCTCCTCAGCGGAGCATTCCTGCTTTGCTTTACAGGCATCCTTGAACTTGGCTGGCCCCAGCAGACTGTGCTCGGTATCCTCACCGTCACGCTGGTCATCTGGCTCGACCGCAGCTCAAGCTCTTACCTCGTCACGCTAACGCTCCTGCTGGCTTCCATGTTCTCCACCTTTCGCTACGGGTACTGGAGATATGCGACCACCGCAAAATATTTCTTTGCCCCTGGCTCGATGTGGAACACGCTCAACGCACTCTTCATCGGTTTCCTCCTCTTTGCCGAAACCTACGCCTTCGTCACTCTCTTTCTCGGCTACCTGCAGACGCTCTGGCCTCTGCGCCGCACCCCGGTGCCGTTGCCCGACGATACCGATATCTGGCCCGCAGTCGATCTCCTCATCCCCACCTACAACGAGCCGCTCAGCGTCGTGAAGTACACAGCTCTCGCTGCGATGAACATCGATTGGCCCTCCGACAAACTCAACGTCTACATCCTCGACGACGGCAGCCGCGAAGAGTTTCGCAAGTTCGCCGAGGAAGCCGGAATCGGCTACATGACGCGTGACGATCATGAGCACGCCAAGGCCGGTAATATCAACCGCGCCCTTGCTCGTCTCGACGCTCCCTACGTCGCCATCTTCGACTGCGACCACGTCCCCACCCGCAGCTTCATGCAGATCACCCTCGGCTGGTTTCTGCGCGACAGCAAACTGGCGATGCTCCAGACGCCACACCACTTCTATTCGCCCGACCCATTCGAACGCAATCTGGACCAGTTCCGCACGATCCCCAACGAAGGCGAGTTCTTCTACGGTGTCGTCCAGGATGGCAACGACTTCTGGAACGCAACCTTCTTCTGCGGCTCCTGCGCCGTCCTCCGGCGCTCCGCCCTCGATGAGATCGGTGGCGTCGCCGTTGAGACGGTAACCGAAGACGCTCATACCTCACTGCGTCTGCAGATGAACGGCTGGAACACGGCCTACATCAATATTCCGCAGGCAGCTGGCCTCGCCACCGAACGTTTAAGCGGGCACATCAAGCAGCGCATTCGCTGGGCTCGCGGCATGGTGCAGATCATGCGCACCGAGAATCCGCTCTTCGCCCGCGGCCTCACCTTGGCGCAGCGGCTCTGTTACTTCAACGCGATGACGCACTTCCTCTACGCTTTTCCGCGTCTCATCTTCCTTACCGCTCCGCTGATCTATCTCGTCTTCGGCCACGTCAACCTCCCCGGTTACTGGGCTGCCATCCTCGCCTATGCGTTCCCGCACCTCATCCTTGCCAGCATTGCGAACTCGCGCATTCAGGGCCAGCATCGCCACTCCTTCTGGAACGAGATCTACGAGACCGTTCTCGCGCCATACATCTTCTTCCCCACCTTACTTGCCCTGATCAATCCCGCCGCAGGCAGCTTCGAAGTGACCGCCAAGGGCGGCGTCGTGAACCACAAATTCTTCGACAAGCGCATCGCGGTGCCCTTTCTCTTTCTCATTGCGATCAACGCCATCGGTATTCTCTGTGCGATACCGAGACTCTTCCAGTTTCCCGGAGCGGCGGCGGCCTTTCCTCTCAACGTGCTCGCCGGAATGTACGACGGCAGCCACATCGGCACCATCATGATGAACCTCCTCTGGGCCTCCTTCAACATGATCGTGCTCGGAGTCGCCACCTCGGTCGCATGGGAGAGCCGTCAGCGTCGGCAGAGCGTTCGCATGAAGATGTCGATACCTGCCGATGTCCAGTTCGCGAGCGGTTCGATGGCCCACGGCGTCACCATGGATGTCTCCACCGGCGGTCTCATGATCCGTATGGAGCGCGGCTTTAGCGCGACCAAGGGAGATGCCGTCAAGCTCACCCTTCCTGTCCTCGACGGCAACGCAACATTGCCCGCCACACTAGTCGGTGTCAGTGGCAATGTGTTGCGCGCACAATTCGATACCCTCACGTTGCAGGAAGAAGAAGCATTGACGATGGTGCTCTACTCTCGCGCGGACACGTGGCTCGGTTGGGGCGAGACCCGCGAGCCCGACAAACCGCTGACCAGCCTGCGCCGAATCATCAAGCTTGCGTTCTATGGTCTTCGGCAGACCCTGCGAGGTTGGACAAAGCCGGACGAATCTGTATCGAAGAGAAAACTCGCTACCAGCATTGCTCCGCTCGTCGTGTTGGCCATTCTGTTAGGCGTCAGCACGATGTCAGCTCAAGTCGCACCGGCTCTCAACGCGCAACCGCCACCTCAGACTCCAGCGCCCACGCAGGCCCCAAAAGCACCAGCCAGCACACCGGCTAGCGTCGCCATCCCCGTTACCTTCGACAACATCCTGACCTTAGCCGACATCGGCGCATCCGGTACCGTAGCCCTTCACGGCGTGGATGCCCGCCACACCATTCACTTCTCGCTCCCGCAGACCCAGGTCGTCAAAACGGCGACCATGCAGTTGCACTATCACTTTTCTCCGGGGCTGCTCCCGTCCCTCAGCCACCTCAATGTGAGCTTGAATGGAACGCTCGTCACTACGCTTCCGGTAACGATGCAACCCGCCGTAATTGTCCAGCCCGCCGCCGGTCAGTCAGCAAGCAGCGTACACAACGAAAACAACTCACTTCTCGAAGCGACCTTCACCCTGCCTGCCGAGCTCATGGCGCGTAACAACGAACTCACATTCGAATTCGTCGGCCACTACGCCTTGAAGTGCGAAGACGCATCGAACTCCACGCTCTGGGCTCATGTCGACAATACTTCGACCATCGAGTTCGCAGGCACGCTGGTCGCGTTGCACGACGATCTCAAGCTCCTGCCCGCACCGTTCTACGATTCAAAGGTTAATCTTCACCCCATCGTTTCAATCGTGTTCGCCTCTCAGCCTTCGTTCAAAGCACTACAGGCTGCCGGTATCGTCGCGTCGTGGTTCGGCATTCTTGCGGAGTCGCGGCCAGTCCGCTTTCCTATCTCCATCGGCGCTATTCCCGCTGGCAACGTTATCGTCATCGGCGAAAACGCCTCGGCTCTTCCCGCTTCTCTGCAGGTGACCTCGACCTCCGAACCCACCATTGCAATACGAACGAACCCTACCGATCCATACTCGAAGGTGCTCATCCTGACCGGAGATTCGGCAGACGATGTATTGACTGCAGCGATGGCACTCGCACTCCAGCGCGACCTTCTCGAAGGCACCACCGTTCGCGTCCCATCCATCAAGGTGCCTGCGCCACGCCAACCCGACGACGCGCCACGCTGGCTCAGCACCGAAAGAATCACCCGCCTGGGAGATATCACGCAGCCAGGCGACCTCGAGACCGACGGCTCAAGCCCCATCGCCATCTACCTGCATCTTCCACCCGATCTCTACTACGACACGAAGCGGAATCTCGGCCTTCACGTCGCCTACCGTTATAACGGCACGCCAATCTCAAACGACAGCACGCTTCAGGTCTCGTTGAACGGCTCCTACACCAGCTCAACACCACTACCCCACACCGACAAAACACCAACTCCGCTCGAAACCATCGTTCCCATTCCTGTCACGGACATGCGCCCTTTTTCGAACTCGCTGTTCCTGCGCTTTCTCTTCGCAGTAGCAAAAAAAGATCAATGCCAGGACACCGCACCCGGCAATTTGAAGGGAGCCATCCTCAAAGACTCCTACCTCGACATTCGCCGCATCACCCACTGGGCCACCTTGCCCAACCTCGAACTCTTCTCCAACGCCGGTTACCCCTTCACCCGCAGAGCCGATCTCGCCGACACCGCGGTCGTCCTGCCCGACACCCCCAACGCCGAAGAGATCGAGATGTACCTCACCTTCATGGGACACTTCGGCGCGCAGACCGGCTATCCGGTTCTCAACGTCTCCGTCACCAACGCCGATGGCATGGAATCCAACCGTGTCAAGGATTACCTCGTCCTCGGCACAGTCGATGATCAATCTGCCATCAGCCGCCTCAACCCATCCCTGCCTGTCGGGGTCGATGGCAGTGGTCTGCACATTCAGGACACGCAGGGCTTCTTCGCGCAGTTTCAACATGCCTGGTGGAAGGTACGCAGCTCCGAACGTGTCCAGCCCGGTCAACTCGAGATCGAAGGCGGCCTTCCCGACGCGCTGATCGAAGGCATCGAGTGGCCCCGCGAATCCAATCGCTCCGTCGTCGTCGTTATTCTTCGCGACAAGAGCGTTGTCTCCAACTTCCTCATCCGTCTTCCTCAAAACGTCGCAGTCGTCCGACGTCTCGCAATCGGTGAGTGTTCTGCGTGGCCTGCGCTTCACCTCATACCGCATCGGGAACGATGTTTACCACGTAGGCGCGCTCACGCGCTGGCTTCAGCTCAAAATGTTCTTCGAAGAATACGAGTGGCTGATGGTCGCCACCATCTTTGCCTTCTGCTTTCTCATGGCCACGATCCTGCGCTCCATCCTGCGCAGAAAAGCTCGCACCCGCCTGCAGGGAAACAGCTAGCAGCCATCCACGAAAAGAATCTGACCCAAAAAGAATCACCTGAAAGAGTAGCGGCTCTACCTCGTGAATACTCTTGAATTGCATCGCTCCCAGGCGTATAACTCGGCCTACATCCTCAGTCTGCTAACACAGCGGCAAACTTGCGTATCAAGGGCCCTATGACATATCGAGCAGCAGCGCGAGCAGAGCAACTTCGCCCTTATGTCAGGCGGCTTTTCGCCTGTGCCATGTGTTCTCTCCTCAGCACGCCCATCTTGGCCTCCAAACCAGACAGCGTTCCCGACTGGGTCCGCACCGCCGCCCAGCAGGCGCTTCCCAGTTATCCGCCCGAGACCAACGCCGTCGTTTTACTCGAAGACATCACCTACACCGTCGCCCCGGACGGCAGCGCCGTCGAGCACTACCGGCACGTCGTCAAAATTCTCCGGCCGCAGGGCAGGGACGAGGGCATCGTCGGCCGTCCCCTTCGACAAGGACAGCAAAATTCTCTCCATGCACGTCTGGAGCATCGGACCAGACGGCCATGAGTACGCCGTCAAAGATAACGAGATGGCCGAATACGGCTATCCCGGCCAGGGCAACTTCTTCATGGACCTGAGGGTAAGAGCGGCAAACGCTCCCGGACGCGATCCCGGCGGCATCGTTGCCTACGAGTACGAACAGCGCAACCACACCTACCTGACGGAGAAGACCTGGTTCTTCCAGGATAGCCTTCCTCACCTGAACCAAAGTTTCACTCTAGAGCTTCCACCCAACTTCACCTATGGCACGGTCTGGGCTCACAGCAAAGAGGCCTCAGCCATCGATCTTGAAAAACAGCGCTGGCGTTGGGAGATGAAGAATACCCCGGCCATCGATCTCGATCGTGTTCCGTTACGCCCATCGGAGATGGCTCTCGCCGGTCGCATGACCGTCCACTACGCCGGCCCCACACTCACCGCCCCCACTGCGGGAAGTTGGCAGAGCATCGGCGAGTGGTACCAGTCCATCGCGAAGGATCGTCTCGTCGCCACTCCGGAGATCGCAGCCAAAGCAAAAGAACTCGCCGGCGACAAAACCGATTTCTACGATAAGACCGAAGCCATCGCTGAGTTTGTTCAAAAACAGGTCCGCTACTTTGTCATCGAGATGGGCATCGGCGGCTACCAGCCCCACTATGCTGCAGACGTCTTCCGCAATCGTTACGGCGACTGCAAAGATAAGGCAACCCTCCTCACAGCCATGCTGTCGACGGTAGGGGTTCACGGCGCTCTCGTCATGGTCGATGATCGCCGCGGTGTAATTGACCCCGCCGCACCCTCCATCGTCGGCGATCACATGATCGCAGCCATCGAGATCCCCAGGGGCTACACCTCGCCCAAACTCCGTAGCGTCGTAACCTCAAAGACCGGCCGTCAATACCTCATCTTCGATCCCACCTGGGACAAGACCGCCTTCGGTCAGCTTGAACACAATCTGCAAGGTGGTTACGGCGTCCTCGTCGAGGGTAGCGACAGTCAGGTCATCCAGTTTCCGGTCCTGTCTCCAGACCTCAATACCATTCGCCGCACCGCCAGCTTCCAACTTCAACCGGATGGTTCCCTCAAGGGAACAGTCAACGAGAGCCGCTTCGGCGATCTCTCCGAAAGACGTCGCGACCTCTACACCTCTGGCGACGTCAAAGAGCAGACGCAATACCTCGATCGTCTCCTCGGGCAGGACTTCACCACCTTCACCGTCTCCGACTTCAAGGTGCAGAACGCCGAGTTACTCAACAAGGACCTCACCACCTCGTACTCCTTAACTGCCGACCGGTTCGGTAAGACCACGGGACCTCTGCTCATGGTCCGGCCTCGAGTCCTCGGCAGCGAGGACCTGTGGATCGATCAGAAGAATCGCCAGGTCCCGATCAATCTCAACGAGACCATGCAGGAACAGGACGACTACACCATCGAGCTGCCGCCCGGTTACGCCGTCGACGAAATTCCCGTTCCAGTCAAACTCGACCTCGGCTTTGCCTCCTACGAAAGCTCAAGCATCGTCAAAGGCAACATCCTCCACTACACCCGCACCTACACCGTCCGCGAAGTCACCCTTCCGGCAGACAAATACGCCGATGTCCAGAAGCTGGCAGCAGTCATCGCAGCCGACGAACAGAACAGCGCGGTCCTCAAAAAGCAATAAAGAAATTACAGTCAAAAAAAAATAAGGCGTAACGCAACGACCTGCAGTCACTCACCAGCCGAGATCAACAAAGAAAGAAAATCCAAATGACCCGCAAATTCCTCTGTCGTCCCTTGTGTCTCTCACTGCCCTCTGCCTTGGTACTCCTGTCTTCCTCTCTCGCCCACGCGCAGTGGACAGCGCCCACTCCGGAAGAGCTCTCCATGACCTCGCAACCTGAGGTCCCGGGCGCGGCCGCCGTCTATCTCAATCGCGAAGAGACCACCGACGACAAGCTGCACATGTTCAGCATCTACACCCGTCTCAAGGTGCTCACCGAAGGCGGCAAAGAGTACGCCAACGTCGAGCTTCGCTACGCGCACGTGAGCGACGGATCTTCCGTAAAGGTTGAAGATATCCAGGGCCGAACCATCCACCCGGATGGAGCCGTCATCCCTTTCACAGGCAAGCCCTACGACAAGCTCATCGAAAAGACCCAGGGCGCCCGGCTCATGGCCAAGGTCTTCACTCTGCCCGACGTCGAAGTCGGCAGCATCATCGAATATCGTTACAGGCTGTCGCTCGACGACAGCTGGTTCCTGGCGCCGCAGTGGTACATTCAGTCGAATCTCTTCACTCGCAAGGCTCACTACTCCTGGAGACCGACGGACCGCCAGTTGGTCTCGAGCGATGATCGCGGGCAGCTCACGAACGCCATCGCGTGGACCCACATTCTGCCTGCTGGGACTAAGCTCAAGCAGACCCAGCTTCCTCCAGCGTCATATGGCAGTGTCGGCCAGCTCATCTTCGATCTCGACGTGGAAAACATAGATCCAGCGCCGGACGAAGACTACATGCCGCCGATCGCAAGCTTCACCTACCGCGTCCTCTTCTATTACACCCCCTATCGCACAGGCGACGAGTTCTGGAAGAGCGAAAGCAAGCACTGGGCAAAACTGCAGGATAAATTCATCGGGCCAGGCTCTGTTGTCAAGGCAGCCGTCAGAGATATCGTCACCCCAACCGACACGCCGGATCAGAAGCTCCGCAAGCTCTACGCTGCGGTCATGCAGCTTGAAAACACCCGCTATACCCGCCAGCACACCGAGGCTGAAGAGAAGGCGCAGGGCTTCAAGGAAGTCCGCACCACCGACGACATCTGGACGCGCAAACGCGGCGCCGACGACCAGATCGCGAGCCTCTTCGTCGCGATGGCACGCGCTGCGGGATTCAAAGCCTACCTCGGAGTCGTCACCAACCGTCAGCAGAGCATCTTCCTCCAGAGCTATCTCAGCCTCTCCCAGCTCAATGACGCCATCGCCATCGTCAACCTTGACGGCGCAGATCAATTCTTCGACCCCGGTACGCGTTTCTGCCCGTACGGTCATCTCTCCTGGCAACACAGTGGGACGCAGGGAATTCGTCAGACAGAAGGTGGCGGCGATTTCGTAACGACCCCCGCAGAGCCTTACACCTTCTCACGTGTCACCCGCGTAGCCGATCTCGCGATCGACCAGCAAGGCGCACTCACCGGCAACCTCACCATGACCTACACAGGCGATCCCGCCCTCGACTGGCGCCATCGCTCCATCGAAGGCGACTCCGCTAGTCTCGAGCGCGAGATCCTCACCAGTGTCGAGCAACTGATGCCCAACGGCGTCGAAGTCAAAGTCGTGTCCATCGACAAACTCCAGGACTACGAGCAGCCGCTGATCGCCAAGCTCGAAGTCAAAGGAGCTCTCGGCTCTTCCACAGGCAAACGCGTCCTGCTTCCCGGCGATATCTTTCAGGCAAACATCAAACCCACCTTCACACACGAGAAGCGCCTGGTCCCCGTCTATTTCGAATACACTCGCATACTCCAGGACGTCGTCCGCGTGAAGTTCCCGAGCACCTTCACCATCGAATCGCTTCCTGCCGCCGACAAGTCTTTGTACAAACAGGTGATCGCTTACAGCATGTCGTCTGAGGCAACCCCAACCAGCTTCACCATTCGCCGCAACTATACGCTGGGCGCAATTGTCTTTCCCCTTACCGAGTACTCCGACATGCGCGCCTTCTATTCGAAGTTTGAAAACAAGGATCAGGAGTCCGTCATCCTCACCACCGCGTCTGCTTCAGCCAAAACAACGCCACCTGGAAACTGATCTGTTGCCGCCTGCCCTGCGACTTACGGCAGGCGGCAAATCTTCACAGCCTCATTCGAATACAGGCACACAAAGCCGGTTACAGCGTTGCGGTCCAGCACCACCCACGTCACACCCAGAGGCTTCAACGCGAACAGCCGGCGCGCATCCGTTTCTGTGTTCAATCCGGTCTGCGCGAGTTGCCCCTGAAACCACGCCGTTGCCAACTCAGGCTTATTGGTCGTCATGCCGCCATCCTTCGAAAAATCCGGCAGCACGCTTCGCTCTGCAATCGCGCGAAAGCCCTGCGCATCCTCACCTGGCCGCGTAATGTACTGCGCATCGAGCGCAAAGAACGCATCCTTCGGAGTATTTCTTTTGATCCAGACGAACGCCTGTTCAAACTGATTTCCCGAATCCTCTCCGCTTCGTCCCAGCACTCCCGGCAACTCAAGATGCTTCGAAGCCGGAAAAGTTCTTCGCTCGGTCGCCACCATCACTCCTGCCAGCAGCGAAAAAACCACCGCCCACCGCATCGGCCGCCGCCGCAACACTCGCTCTCCCAGCGTCGCCCCCAGCACGAGAATCATCACGATATAAACCAGCTGAAAGATCCGCAACGGCTGCATCCTCGCCACCAGATGGATCACCATTCCCGTCCGTGCAAAGAGCATCGCAACCACAATTGCCGTCAACCCAGCCGCAATGGCCATTCGCGCCAGTCCCACACGCGCACCATCACCATCTTTTTGCCGCCGCAGCGCAGTCGTCGACAAGATCAGCAGGGGAGCAAACAGTCCAATCCACTCATACCAATGCCACTGGCTCAAAAACCAGTAGTCCCGAGTCAATAAAATCCCTCGGTATACATCACTCTCCGGCTCTGCGGACAGCAACAATCCCGCCGCCATCGCGACTCCAGTCAGGCCCAGCCCTGCCGTGCCCCACACTCGCACCCATCGGCTTTGCGACAGCGACACTCCCAGCAGCAACACTGACCCAAGCGCATACGCCGCCATCAGCGGATGCATCATCGCAGCCCCCGCCAGTGCCGCGCAACACAGAACCAACCCTCCCCATCCATATCTCGTTCGCTCTTCCTCCAGTTCAAACTGTGGCAGCAGAAATTCCATTACCCCCACCAGCGCCAGCAGTGCCAGCGGAGTCGAAATGCTCCGCGCCGTCACATAGGGATCCATCAGCATTAGCGAAGTCCCCGCGATCGGCAGTGTCATCCACGTCGCCAGCAACGCAACCGCCCCGCCTCTCGCCTCGCGCGACCCGGAACTCCGCGCCGTCAGCAGCCACGCCGCAAACAGCGTCATCCAGAAGGTCGCCACATGCACCAGCAGCAGCACCATCTCCACGCTCAGGTGAGAGAAGCGGACCAACGCAGCCATCGCCGGCGCAAAAAGAGAGTAGTGCAGATGCCGCACCACGAACTCAGTCCCATACGGATACAACTCCGGATCGAGCAGCCGTTTGATCTCCGGCAGGTAGACGCCGCCATCTTCGGCATACGGGTGATAACCATGCACCAGCAGCGCAAAAAAAGTCAGCACTGTCACCAGCACAGCCGCGAACCCACGTTCCCGCCGGTACTCCTCTCGCCTAAGCCGTTCCGAAGAGATGGGTGATGCTAACGATGTCGCCAAATACCTGCTGCTCCCGCCATGATGTCGTTACAACGGCCTGCTGAAAAGTTGAATCTCGTCCTGCGAAGTTAGACTGCGAAGGAAGCGATACAGTCTACAAAGCTCCATCAAGTCATCGCGAAAAAAAAAGAGAGTGCTGGAATTTATGAGAGCTCTCTCATCTTTCACGATAACAAGATGGCCCTTCGCTTGCCCCTAACAGCCGTTGTTTGAAGGGAGAACCACATGCATATCCACAGCTCACTAAGCAGCCAGATAGCCTTTGCTCCTACACAAAGCGCTCAGCAGGCAACGGAATCGAGAAGAGCAGCCGCGGAGGTGCGCCGTAAGCTGACCAGCTTTGCCGCTACCGAAGGAGACGAAGCGTTATCCCGGGTCGATGCCCGTGCCGAAGCCGATCCCGATCAACAAAGAAGACCGCAGCACGAAGAGGAGTCCTTCAAAAGCGTCTTTTTCTCTGCCTCTGCCTGATGGCCCCTTGCCCTTCGGTGGCCGTACAGAAGCAGACGATACAATCGAACTGCATGTTTCATCAGCGTTCGAACCAGCCTCACTCCTGTGCCGTCTCGCATCGTCCCCGGTTGGGTCCGACAAGCCTGGTGTCAGCATGAGCACCAACAGACGCAATCTCTATAAGACGATCCCTGGCCTGCTCATCAGCGCCTTCTTCCTCTGGTACACCTTCCGCGGAATCTCCTTCGACCACATCCTCGCCCTGCGCGCTGCGCATCCTGCATGGATCTTCGGTGTCCTCGGCTTCACCCTCGCCGGCTACACCCTGCGCTGCGTTCGCTGGAGCCAGATGATGCCTCGCGGCCAGCGCTCCCTCCGCGCCCACTTTCTCGTCTGCGCCCGCGTTCTCACGACCTCGCTCGCCGCCAACAACATTCTTCCTCTGCGCATCGGCGATGTCATGCGCATCTTCACCTACGCCGACGACCTGGGCGCCTCGCCATCCACCATCCTCAGCACCGTCATCCTCGAAAAACTCCTCGACATCTTCATTCTCGTTCTCATGTTCGTCTCAACGGTAGGCCGCGTCGCCACGCCGCACCTGCGCCTCATCGCAGACATCTCGCTCGCCATCTCCGCCATCGGCCTGGTCATCCTTCTCATCGCCGCCCGCAGTCTGCAGGCGCCAATCCAACGTCTCTTCACCCGCCTGCCCACAAACCCCAAACTCGCAAAGATCGAGCACTGGATCACCCTGGCCCTCGATGCCACCGGTCGCCTCGGCGTCATCGGTTCGCTTCTTCTCCTCCTGCAAACGGTTGTCATCTGGGCCTGCGAAGGCATGATCTTCGCCTCCGCGATCGATCTCCTCGGTCTTCCGGTCGATCGCATCGCGCCCTGGCTCGCCGTCTCCTTCGCGAACCTCTCCTACCTGATTCCCAGCTCGCCCGGAGCCATCGGCCCCTTCGAACTCGCCGTCAAAACCTCGCTCACCAACCACGGTGCCTCCATCACCCAGGCGGCAGTCTTCGGACTCGCCATTCACGCATGGATGCTCGTCTCCATCACGGGCGCCGGTGGAATCATCTTCCTCATTCACCGCATCCGCATCCACAACCACAAACCCCTCTACGTCGAAATCGAGCAACTCCCCACCGAACTCCCATAAAAAAGTTCAAGCCGAGCAACGCGAGGCCCCAAGCCGATCGCATCACCGAGACCGGTACACCCGCCACGAAGTGGCCGCCCCGCGCGCAGCGGGCCCGTCCGGCAGGACACCTGTCTGTTAAACTGAAATCAATCTTCAGAAATTCAAACGTGGTGAACCACAAAGCATGTATCGCACAATCCAGCAGTCTCTCCTGGCCCGCATTCAGGCCATCCTCCTCGCAAAGTACGACACCACGCTGACGACTCTAGTCGTCGAGCAGCCCCCCAGCGTCGCCCTCGGCGAACTCGCTCTCCCCGTCGCCTTCGAACTCGCCAAGCGCCTCCGCAAAGCCCCCCGCGCCATCGCAACCGAACTCGCCGCCGAACTCACCGCCGCAATCCCCGAACTACCCGGCGTCACCAGCGTCGAAGTCGCCGGTGCAGGCTACCTCAACATCCGCCTCGACCGCGCCGCCGCCGTCCGTCGCATCGCCGCCGACCAGCACGCCGACATCGGCGGTCCCGGCTTCCGCCTCATCGAACACACCAGCATCAATCCCAACAAGGCCGCCCACATCGGTCACCTTCGCAACGCCATCCTCGGCGACACCTTCCAGCGCCTCCTCCGCCCCGACACCTACAAGACCGGCTACGAAGTCGGCGTACAAAACTACATCGACAACACCGGCGTCCAGGTCGCAGACGTAGTCGTAGGTCTCGTCCACCTCGAAGGTAAAAACCTCGCAAGCACACGCGAACTTCTCGCCGAACTCCTCGCGACCAACCAGCGCATCGACTTCTACTGCTGGGATCTCTACGCCCGCGTCTCGCAGTGGTACACCGCCAACGCTGACCAAATCGCAGCCCGCAAACAGATCCGTCTCGACACCCTCCACGCGCTCGAAACCGGCAACAACGACACCGCTGCCATTGCTGATCTCATCTCGACCGCCGTCCTTCGCCGTCATCTCGAGACCATGCAGCGCCTCAGCATCGAATACGACTTCCTCCCACGTGAGAGCGAGATCCTCACCCTCCACTTCTGGGATGCAGCCCGCACACTCATGGTCGAAAAAGGCGTCTTGTACAAAGAGACTGCCGGCAAAAATAAAGATTGCTGGGTCATGCGCCGGGCTGGAACCGAAGCCATCCTCGCGCACGAGGGAACCGACCCCAACCTCCCCGACGAAGACGCCAAGGTTATCGTCCGCTCCAACGGCACCGTCACCTACGTCGGCAAAGACATCGCCTACCACCTCTGGAAGTTCGGCCTCCTCCCCGGCAAAGACTTCGGCTACACAAAGTTTTACGAATATCCGACCCACACCTGCTGGATCTCCACCGTCCATGGCGAAGATCCACATCCATTCTTCGGTCACGCCGACCACATCTACAACGTCATCGACTCCCGCCAGAACGACCCGCAGAACAACGTCATCGCCGCCCTTCGCGGCATGGGCTACACCGAAGCCGCCGACAACTACACCCACTTCTCCTACGAGATGGTCGCCCTCACCCCACGCTGCGCCATCGATCTCGGCTACACCATCAGCGAAGAAGACCAGAAAAAGTCCTACATTGAAGTCAGCGGCCGCAAGGGCTTCGGTGTCAAAGCCGACGACCTCCTCGACCGCCTCACCGCCGCCGCAAAGTCCGAGGTCGACACCCGCCACCCCGAACTCACCGCCATCGAACGCGAGACCATAGCCAAACAAATCGCCGTAGGCGCACTCCGTTACTTCATGCTCCGCTTCACCCGCAACACCGTCATCGCCTTCGACTTCAAAGACGCGCTCAGCTTCGAAGGCGAAACCGGCCCCTACGTCCAGTACGCCATCGTCCGCGCCGCCAACATCTTCCGCAAAGCCAACACCACCGAAGCCGAATCGCTCACCGCACTGGAATCCATCCCTACCGAAGCCCTCGCGGCAATCCTCAACACCGAAGAGGGAAGCAGCCTCTGGGAGACCTGGCTCCTCGCCTCAAAACTAACACTGTTGATCGACCAGTGCATCAACACCGCCGAACCCGCCCACCTAGCCAAGTACGCCTTCCAGCTAGCCCAGCAGTTCAACAACTTCTACCACCGCCACCACATCCTCAACGAAACCGACCCCACTCGCAAAGCCCTCTACCTCGCCACCGCCGCCGCAGCCCAACGCGAGATGACCCGCGCCCTGGGCTATCTAGGCATCGAAGCCCCACCAGTCATGTAACCGTAATAGGCACAAAAAGCCGGTCGCAAGTTTTCTCTCTAAGCAGAATAGCTTCTTACCCACTCCAGAATCGACCGCACCGCAATCCCGGTAGGCCCATAAGGACACCACGGCTTCGTCTCTTCGTTCCACGCGGCCCCGGCAATATCCAGATGGATCCACGGAGTCTCCCCCACAAACTCCTTCAAGAACATCGCCGCAGAGGTCGCTCCGCCATACCGATTCTTGCCCGTATTCATCATGTCGGCGATCTGGCTCTTGATCTGTTCCTTGTAGTCATCGGTGCAGGGAAGCCGCCAGAACTTCTCGCCTGAGATCTTCAGCGCCGCTCAGAAACTTCTCAACCGTCGCCTCATCGTTCGAGAACAACCCAGCATTCAGCGTGCCCAGCGCAACCACGCAAGCGCCCGTCAGCGTCGCAGCATTAATCAGATGCGTACAACCCAGCGTCTTCGCATAGTGCAGTCCATCGGCCAGCACCAGCCGTCCCTCTGCGTCTGTATTAACCACTTCAATCGTCTTACCCGACATCGCCGTCACCACATCGCCCGGCTTGAACGCCTTTCCATCCGGCATATTCTCCGCCGAGCACACCACCCCAATCACCTTCACCTTCGGCTTCAACCGCGCAATCGCCCGCATCGCGCCAATCATCGCGCCCGCGCCCGCCATGTCGTACTTCATCTTCTCCATGCCATCCGCTGGCTTGATCGAGATTCCACCCGTATCAAACGTAATTCCTTTGCCTACCAACCCAATGACCGGCGCATCGTTAGCCGCCACCTGTCCTTTGCCGAGCGAAGGCTCATACGTCATCACAATCAGCGCCGGCGGCTGCTCCGACCCCTGCGCCACCGCCCAGAACGCCCCCATCTTCAGCTCATGCAGCTTTTTGGTCGAGTGCACCTCGCACTTCAACCCCACCTCTGCACACATCGCCGCAGCGCGTTTGCCCAGCTCCGTCGGCGTCAAAACATTGCCCGGCTCATTCACCAGCGACCGCGTAAAGTTCTGCGCCGCAGCAACAATCAATCCTTCGTCAAACCCCGTCTGAATCTCATCATGCGTCAACTTCTCTGTCTCGTGCGCCACAACGGTCAGCGCCCGCACCGATCGATCTTTGCGATCGCTCCGGTAGGTGTCCCAGTCCAGCTCTGCCAACTCCGCACCCTCCACCAGCGCGCGCGACAGCAGCGTGCAGGGCAGCGACTCCAGGTGTTCATCCGATAACGCATGGTCCTCAGGAAACGCAATCGCCATCTCCCGTACCCGAAGCGGCTTGGCCGCGCGCACTGCCGTCCCCGCGCCCTTACGCACCTCATTTACCGACAGGCTCTTTGCCTTACCCAGCCCCACAATCAGCAGCCGCTCCGCCTTCAATCCATTCGGACCGTGCAACAGCAACGTCTCACCTTGTGCAGCCTTGAACTCACCCGAAGCCAACACCTTCGCCGCCGCATCCGTCACCGCATCTGAGGTCGTCAGCAGCGCCATCAGCGGCTCTGCATCCTGGCCCGCTGCAATATCCACCGCAAAGACCGCCAGCATCGGCGTCTGAAATCCATCAGCATCCTGAAAAAGAAGTTTCGTATCCATAGACTTCTATCGTAGCGCACCCAAATCGCCCATTGAAAAAAACAAAACTCGAACTATTGACGCTGGCTCCGCGCAACTGCCGCCTTGGCTTCGTTATCGGCTTCGCGTTTACGCTCGGTAGCTCGTTTATCCCACTCCTGCTTGCCTTTAGCCAAAGCCAGCTCGCATTTCACGCGACCGTTGCGAAAATAAAGCCGCGTCGGAATCAGCGTAAATCCCTTTTGTCTCGTCGCACTCTCGAGCTTCCGAACCTCGTTCTTATGCAGTAGCAACTTACGCGTTCGCAGGGAGTCGTGATTCATCGCGTTTCCATGCGAGAACGGGCCAATGTGCGCGTTCAGCAGAAAACACTCACCATCCTTCAGCAGGCCATAGGCGTCCTTCAGATTTGCCTTGCCCTCCCGAATCGACTTCACCTCGGTTCCACGCAGCGCCACGCCTGCCTCGAACTTGTCTGTCAAAAAATAGTTAAAACTTGCAGACCGGTTGAAGGCGGCGTCTCGCTTGCCCGCAGCCACGGGGTCGCGGTCCTTCTCCTTCGCTACAGGCTTGGGCTGGTGAGCAATCGTCGGATTAGAGAGAGAACGGGGCATGGAACCTCTAACTTTTAACACGTCTGCAACTTTAGTCTCACCGTTTCATCTCACCCGCAACGCAGAGCAGCGTCTAACCTTAAAACTTCGTTAGCCGTAGCACGCACGCCGCCACGAAGCAGACAAAAATAGAAGTAGCAAGCCGCGCTCCAGGCCTTCACGAACCAACAAAGGCTACCCCTTCCGACGAGGTCCTACATTCACCGAATGCTATACTCACCCGAGCGCACCAGCCTGGCAGGCACCGCCCCAACAGGCAGCGTCCTGTCCGACATCATCTTCCCGGCAGGCGTGTACTCCGGCAAACGCCACACTTTTTTCGGTGTAAAGGACGGAAACGGAAGCAGCATGGAGCGCGGGTACAAATCAATCGGCAAATTATCGGCTTTCCTTCGTCGAGCGCTCCCCCTCCTGCTTTTGTGCTGCTTCGCGGCCGCTGGCTCTGCCACCGCGCACGCTCAATCGGCCTCAACATGGGATAAGCGCGGTCAACAGGCAGAAGCGCGTCAGGACTACGACGCAGCCTTCGAGGCCTATCACAAAGCAACCCTCAAGAATCCCAACGATCTTCGTTTCAAAGAGCACTACGAGCACAGCCGTTTTCTAGCTGCGGTCGGCCACGTTGACCGCGGCCGCGTTCTGCGTCAAAGCGGCGATCTCACTGGCGCCTTGGCACAGTTCAACCGGGCCCTTCAGATCGACGCCGGCAATCAGACCGCCCAGCAGGAGATCGATGCCATCAAGGTGCAGCAACAGGCCCCCAGCCCGGAAGAGACTCCGCAGGGCCTGGAGCAGATGTCCCGGCAGAACGAAACTCTCAACAGCATAGGCTCCATCTCCGGGCCGGTTGAGCTCAGGCCAATCTCAAACGACCCCATCACGCTGCACATGGTCGAGGACGTCAAGGTCATCTATCAGGCCATCGGCAAGGCAACCGGGGTCAACGTGCTCTTCGATCCCGACTACACCTCCAAGCGCATTCCGGTTGATCTCACCAACGTCAGTTGGGCCGACGCTCTGCGCATCGTCGGCACCCTCGCCGGCACTTTTTACAAGCCCGTCACCTCCAACACCATCTTCGTCGCGCAGAACACCCGCACCAAGCGTACCGACCTCGACGAGCAAGCCGTACAGACCTTCTACCTCACCAACGCCAGCCAGCCCAACGACGCCAACGAGCTCGTCGTGGCCATTCGCAATCTGCTCGATCCCAGCGTCAAGATCTATGTCGTTCCCAGCCAGAACGCCATCGTCATGCGCGCTACGCCGGACGAGTTGCTCATCGCGCAGAAGATGCTGAACGACCTCGACCGCGCCCGGCCCGAAGTCGTAGTCGATGTCGCCGTCCTTGAAGTCAATCGCAACGTCGAGCACAATCTCGGCATCACTCTTCCGCAGTCCGTCACCCTTACCCCGCAGGCGAACCCGAATGCGACGACACCACTGAGCACATCAACCGGCACCGGCACCGCCTACCACCTCCAACTTCACCCTCAACTCGCTCGCGCACTTCAACGCCAACAACCTCGCCGTGGGCATCACCGGTGGCACAGTCAACGCGTTGCTCAACGACGCCGACACCCGCATCCTGCAGAACCCCAGTATCCGTGCCACCGATGGCCAGCGCGCGACCATGAAGATCGGCCAGAGGATTCCCATCGCCACCGGCTCCTACAACGCCGGAGTCTCCACCGGCGTCGCCAGCATCGGCGTGCAGACTCAGTTCACCTACCTCGACATCGGCGTCAACATCGAGATGACCCCCACCGTCCACTACGATCGCGAGATCACCCTCAAGATGAAGATCGAGGTGCTCTCCCAGGCCAATCCGTCACCATCAGCGGCGTTCAGGAGCCCATCATCGGCCAGCGCTCCTCCGAGCAGGTCATCACCCTCAAGGACGGCGAACCCAGCCTCCTCGCCGGCATCATCACCAAGCAGGACAGCCTCACCATCACCGGAACCCCCGGCCTCGGCGAACTGCCGCTCCTCAAGTACTTCTTCTCCTCCCGCGACAAGGTCGCCGACAAGACCGAGATCGTCTTCCTGATCATTCCCCACATCGTCCGCGAGTCCGTCCTTACCCGCAACAACACCCGCGCCATCGACACCGGCACCGGCCAGTCGATCGAGCTGCGCCACGATCCACCTCCGGATGACGCCAGCGACTCGTCAATCCGATCGTCAAACCTCGTCCTCCGGCCCGCCGACCAGCGCTGCCAACGCTGCCAGTGCCATGGCGCATCAGCTCAACCAGCAGGCCCAGCCCGCCATGCCTCCCGCAGCTGCCCGGCCAGGCTGCAAGCCGCGTTGCCTCCGGTAAGGCACGCCCATCAACTTCACCGTCGTTCCGCCCAGCTCCAATCAGACCATCGGCAGCACCTTCCAGGTCGCAGTCATGATCGGCAACGGCCACGACATCTTCTCGGTACCTCTCCAGCTCAAGTTCAACCCTGCTGTCCTCCAGCTCGTCAACGTCGACAGCGGCGACTTCCTCGGCCGCGACGGTCAGCTCACCTCTATCTCTCATCGCGATGACGGTGCCGGCCTGGTCGCCGTTGCCGCCGAGCGTCCACCCAACTCCGCAGGAGTCAGCGGGCAGGGAAGCGTCTGTACGCTTACCTTCAAGGCCATCGCCGCCGGTGACTCCGATCTCACCCTCGTCAAAGTTGGCGCTCGCAACAGCGCGCAGGCCAATCTTCCGGCCGCTGGTTCGCAGGCCGTGGTTCATGTCAAATGATCGCTCGTCCAGTCACGAACGGGGATGCCCCCAGTCGTGCCTTACGCCCGGCGTCTGCAGGCGTGATCTCTGATCATCAACTGCACTCCGAGTCCGGCCTCACCCTGGTCGAGCTCATCATCTGCGTTGCGATCGTCGCGGTTCTCGCCTCCGCAGCTATCCCAATCGCCCGTTTTCAGGTCAAACGGCAAAAGGAGCGCGAACTCCGCCGCGACCTGTGGGAGATGCGCGACGCCATCGACCGTTACAAGGACGCTGCCGACAAGGGAGCCATGCAGATCAAGGCTGACAGCTACGGATATCCGCCCGACCTCGAAACCCTCGTCAACGGCGTCGACATTCAGGAAAAGAAGGTGAAGTTTCTCCGTCGCATCCCCACCGACCCCATGACCGGCGACACCGACTGGGGTCTCCGCTCCAATCAGGACGACGCAGACTCAGACTCCTTCGGCGGCCAGAACGTCTTCGACGTCCACACCAAGAGCACCGGAACCGCACTCGACGGATCGAAGTACAACACATGGTAAGCACTCACCCAACCCGGCCGCTACGTTCGACAGAGCAAGGCTTCACCCTGCTCGAGCTCATGATCGTCATGGTCGTCATCGGCCTCCTCGCGGCTATCGCTATTCCGTCCTACACCAGAAACATCCGTGCCGCCAACGAAGCAGTCCTCAGAGAGGATCTCCACGTGATGCGCCAGGCCATCGACTCCTACACCGTCGACAAACAGAAGGCGCCCCAGACCCTCGACGACCTCGTCCAGGCTGGCTACCTCAAAACCATGCCCATCGACCCCATGACCAGACGCTCCGACACCTGGATGCCCGTCCAGGAAGACACTCTGTTGACCCTCGACCAGACCGAATCCGGCATCAACGATGTCCACAGCGGCTCCCAGGGAGCATCGTCCGACGGTTCTTCCTACTCCACGTGGTAATCCGGAAGAACTTGCGTTCAGGGCTGGTTCCCGCTCACAAAAAGGCGCATACTAACGTCTAAGATTCGTCGAGCTGCGCCTATCAACAGGGAAGCGGCCCACAGGAGACAACTATGCGTTCTTTTACGCCCCTCGGCTTCGCCGCCGCTCTTACGCTCTCCGTTGCCGCATTCGCTCAAACTCCAGCGACCCAGCCAGCAAACCCGGCACCAGCCGCTCAAACCTCAGGCCAACCCATCACTCAGGCCACCCCAGCACAGACAACACCGGCCCAAACGACACCGGTACAGACAACGCCAGCCCCGAACACGCCACCCCCTGACTCCGCACGGGTGCCTCTGGCAGCTCCCGCCGACACCACCACCACCGCCGACGAGAAAGCCACACCCACTGACTCGAAGGCTGCGAAAAAGCAGATTAAAGACTCCTCCAAAGAGAACCACGCTGAAAACAAGACCGACTCTCTTCCATCGCCCGGCGAGGCGCTCGATCCGCACATCAAGCCCGGCAGCGAAGACGACGTCAACGCCGTCGGCACCCGCAACATCGGCGGCCGCGGCATCGGCAACTGGTACTCCACCGATTGGGAGATCCGCACCGGCAAGCAGTACTCCGTGGAGATTGAGAAGTCCGCTCACCTCGTCACCGATCCCGTCATCGTCGAATACGTCAACCGTGTCGGCCAGAACATCGTCAAAAACTCCGACTGCAAGGTTCCCTTCACCATCAAGGTGATCGACTCCGACGAGATCAATGCGATGGCGCTTCCCGGCGGCTTCTTCTACGTCAACTCCGGCCTCATCCTGGCCGCCGATGAGGAAGCAGAGCTCGCCGGCGTTATGGCCCACGAGGTCGCTCACGTCTGCGCCCACCACGCTGCCCGGCAGATGACCAAGTTGAACTACGCGCAGATCGGTTCCATCCCGCTCATCATCTTCACCCAGGGCTCCTGGACCGGCTACGGCATCTACGAGGCCACCCAGCTCGCCATCCCGATAAGCTTCCTCCAGTTCTCCCGCATGGACGAGGCCGAGGCCGACTGGCTTGGTCTCCAGTACATGTACAAGGCTGGCTACGATCCTCAGGCCTTCATCCAGCTCTTTGAAAAACTCGACGCTCTCGAGAAGCACAAGCCCGGCACTCTGGCCAAGGTCTTCTCCGACCATCCCCAGACGCCCGATCGCATCATCCACTCCGAAGAAGAGATTGCAACCATCATGCCCGCTCGTCCTGACTACATGGTCACGACCTCGGAGTTCGATGACATCAAGGGCCGTCTCGCCCGTCTCGAAAACAAGCGCAAGATCAACAACGGTAAGGATGGCAACAAGCCCACCCTCCGTCGCGCCAGCAACGGCAACGATCCCAACAACCAGAACAATCCGGCCAGCAGCACCGACGACCGCCCTACCCTCGGCCGCCGCAACTAGCCTCTTCTAAAAAGCTCTGCAGAAAAGCCGCGATGAGCACTCTCATCGCGGCTTTCTAATTTTGCAAACTCAAACTCAGAACCCTCACTCCCGAACGCGGCCCTACGAGCGCAACGATCTCATCCCACGCTCTGTAAGCCACCCAAACAACAACCCCAGCGTCCCCCACAACACTGCCTGGATTCCCATCGCCGCCACGCGAAACCTCCACATCAGCGTCACCGGAAAACCTGCTGGCGCCTCATCGATCTCAGGCAGAAAGTGCGACACCGCAGCCACGGCCACCACAAAGATCGCCGCAGCCAGCAGGGAGCTGTTCCACTCTCCCAATCGCTTCGCCAACCCGCGGCGCAGCTGCAGCGCAATCACCATCGTCACAACCGAAGTCGCGATCACCAGGAAATAAGCTGCCGTCCGCACTCCAATCGTCTCCGGATTCCCCACTGCAGGTGGATTCGCCGGATACTTCAGCATCGGCACCAGCACAATCGCGACATATCCAAGCCCCGCCAGCACAGCCGCCAAAGCCCTCGGCCCCAGCTCGCCAAGCCGCCCGTACGCAAACGCAAACACCAGTCCAAAGATTCCACCTATCGCGGCGCCATACACCACCGAACCGGTCAGCAGCCCAAAGCTTCGCTGCACCCTCCGGCTCACCATCTCCGGCTCCGGAGCCTCGCCCCTGGCCTGGTCCAGGCTCGTCTCAAACGCGATCGCGCGCTCCACCGGCGGCTCGCCGATCCATCGTGCGAACGCAAAGACAAGCAGGCCCGCAACGACGCCCACAAGCATCCCGCGAAGGAGCAGAGTTCGAGTCATCACAGCAGCCTTTATTTAGTGGCAGGGAAAGCCGAGAAGATGTCGTCCATCATGCAAAAACTCATGCACGGTACGGCCATGAATCATCGAAGTTGCTCCCTGTTCTGCGCCGACAAAGTAGATCGCCAGCAGCATCACTAGTCCGCCAAACACCGCATACGGCAGTAACTCACGCAGCGGAATAGCAGGAACGGAGGCAGGTTGAGAGAGGGTGCCTGCAGTGACGTGAGCCATCGGTAAAACCTCCTGGGATAGTGCGTCCCATTGGTAGTGTTCGTTCGATTCGAGATAGAAGGTCTGGCTCTCAACTCACCTTCGAGCCGATTACAGTGGCGCGACCGCACCGGACTCTCACCGGCTTCCTCCATCCACTTCAAAATCTATTCCAACCCTATGTGCCGCTATCATCGATGTCAAGCCCGCGAAGCATTTGCGGCCTTCCTCGGAGCTCAACTGAACGTGACCGCACGAATCACCTTCATCAGCCACGCCGCCACCCCGGCCCAGCGCCTCGCGGCCTTCCCTCGCAACGAGCCGCTCGAAGACCGCGAACTTACCCGGATCGCCTCACTCAACTGGCAGGCTCCCCGCGCCAGAAAAATCTACGCAGCCCCCGAGCAGCGCACGCAACAAACAGCCCATGTTCTCAACCTCACCCCCGCATTCTCTCCCGAACTACGCGACTGCGACTACGGTAGTTGGCAGGGCCTCAACCTCACCGACCTCCAACCCGGCGACCTCGCCGCCTGGCTCACCGACCCCGCCGCCACTCCGCACAACGGCGAATCCATCACCGATCTCCTCGCCCGCACCTCCGCCTGGCTCGAAACCCTCCACGACGCCGGCCATGTCGTCGCGGTCACCCATCCCGCCATCATCCGCAGCGCAATCCTCCACGCCCTCAACGCTCCCGCCCAATCCTTCTGGCGCGTCGATATCGCCCCTCTCACCATCACCGACCTCCGTCACAACGGCCGCCTCTGGACCCTCCGCTCCACCGCGATTCCAATCGCGCAGTACGAGCCCGAAACCCCATAAACCCGATAAAATAGAGCCATGAGCCCCAAAAAGAACAAAGACAAAAAAGCCAGCAACCCCTCATCCGAGAAGAAGACCACCGGCTACACCGACGACCACGCCGCCGCCGGCCTCAAGACCAAATTCCCCGACATCGAAACCTGGCGCAATCAGTTCAAGGCCTATGAGATCCTCGTCGACGACCCCGAGTTCACCTCCGTCTGCCCCAAGACCGGCCTCCCCGACTTCGGCCGCCTCACCATCCGCTACATGCCCCGCGAGACCTGCCTCGAACTGAAGTCCCTCAAGGAATACCTCTTCACCTACCGCAACCTCGGCATCTTTCAGGAGAACATCGTCAACCAGGTCCTCGACGACGTAGTCAAAGCCTGCAACCCCGTCTGGGCCAGGGTCGTCGGCGACTTCCGCCCCCGCGGCGGCATCTCCACCGTAGTCACCGCCACCTACCCCCGCGTAAAAGGCAACGCCCCATCAGCAAACTAAAATGGCAGCCGTTCAAGAGAAGTCACAAAATGGATGCCACGCACAGTAAGTTTCGCCAACTCCTGATCGTTCGTGATAAATAACTCGACGCCACTTGCCGCGGCGCAGCTCAATTGAATTGCGTCCGGAGGCTTGATCGAAGTATTTTCTCGAAGCTCTGCATAAATATCTGCTGCGACCTTATCAAATGGCACTACGGTGCATGTTTGTTCGATCGCGTCCCGATAAGTGGCTGCCAGGGCATTATTTTTCGCTCTGCGCGGGCCTATCTGTACCTCTGCAAGTGTCATTGTTGAAGTCACGAGTTCATCTTTCCTCTGAAGCATCCGTTTTCTCAACTCAATCGTCGGCGGTGAAAACTTTGAGTGTTTTTCAAAGAGATAGATGAATAGGTTAGTGTCCCAAAAAATTCGACTCATCGACCTCCCCAGTCTTTTCTTAGGTCAGCGACAAACTCATCCGCGTGATTGTCCTTCCAGATGCCGACTCCGCTGCCAACCAATTTCAGAAGGGGGTCGTCATCTGTAGTGCGTCCCACGCCGTTCCAATCTTCATACCAATTTCCAAGGTGTCTGTACTCCGTCGGTAGTTTCTCCCAGTCTGGATGTGTGGGTGCTCCTTCTCTTCCCGGATCGCTTCGATCCCCGTCACGAAACAGGCGCCGGTTGCCTCTGCCAAGAGCGAACAGCATTCTTGATCTATTTGGTTGCGGCTTCCTGTTTGCAACGCAGTGTTGATTCACGTGCTGCCATATGCTCTTTTGCTCACCGCGCGTCAGACGTAGATGCAGAACGCGCTCTACGATATCTTCAGTAGAGAACCCCTCGCTTTCAGGGGATTGCTGATGGAGCGTTGCTGTGCCAACCCATACAGCATCTGCAACCGTAAGCTCTCCCCTCATCGTCGTACGTGCACTATTAGAAACGCTTTCCAATTCCAATAAGCTCATACACCCTCCGTCGTGGGGTAACCGTTCCTGGCTACAAAGGCGTCTCGGTAGGACCGATAGCAGCGCATACAAAGGTCATGCCTTTGATCTCTACCGACGCGCCCGTCTGTACATCGTAGAAATACTGCTTTATGACTTCGGCAATGGAGACAATCAGTGGATCGTCGCATATCGTAGCTCCTTGGAGTCAATCTAAAGCCATGAATATCAGAAGTCAATACTAAATAAATCTATATTTTTAGATTACTATCGACCTGGTATCCCAATAAGTGACTTATGGTGATTGGACTGACGTTTACGTCGGAATACTTTGCCTGCTTCAACGGACGGGATCGCTCACAACAGCATCCTCTACCTGTATCGCCCCAACTGCTATCCTCCCTCACAGGAGAAATACGAGATGGCCTCCGCCACCAAACCCACCCGCGCCACCTCCGTCGCCGGAGCCACCACCGCGCTCGTCCTCCTCACCGCGCTCAACTTCGTCAACTACATCGACCGCTACATCCTCCCCGGCGTACAGGAGCAGGTCAAACACGAGTTCTTCATCACCGACAAGCAGATCGGTTCGCTCACCTTCTGGTTCATGCTCACCTACATGCTCACCTCGCCCATCACGGGCTATCTGGGCGATCGCTTTCCCCGCAAACCCATGATCGTCATCGCCGCTCTCTTCTGGAGCGGCATCAACTTCTTCACCGCCTCCGTCCACTCCTACGCCTCGCTCAACCTCCGCCACGCGGCTCTCGGCATCGGCGAAGCCAGCTTCGGCATCTTCGCACCCGCCATCCTCGCCGACTTCTACCCCGAAGACCAGCGCAACCGCGTCCTCACCATCTTCAACGTAGCCATTCCCGTCGGCGCCGCCCTCGGCTACATCATCGGCGGCACCGTCGGAGAGCGCTTCGGCTGGCGCATGTCCTTCATCGTCTCTGCGATCCCCGGCGCACTCATCGCCATCCTCATCGCCTTCTTCATGAAGGAGCCAGCCCGCGGAGCCAGTCAGCACGACAAGGCGAAGTTAGAGAAGGGAACTGTCCTCTCGCTCCTCAGCAACAAAGCCTATCTCTCCTCCATCCTCGGCTACGCTGCCGTCACCTTCTCGCTCGGCGGCATCTCCTGGTGGATGCCCTCCTTCCTTCAGCGCGTCGATGGCCGCAGCGAATCCTCCGCGGCGTATCTCATGGGCGCAATCACCGTAGTTGCTGGCCTCGGCGGCACCATCACCGGCGGCGCCATCGCACAACGATGGTCCCGCACCAACCCAAAGGCTCTCTACCTCGTTCCCGCCATCAGCTCCGCCATAGCCGTTCCTCCGGCGCTGCTCTGCTTCTTTGGCCCTCACTCTCTCACGCTCTACGGATTAGCCGCCGCCATCTTCCTCATCTTCCTCGGCACCGGCCCCGTCAACGCCGCCACCGTCAACGCCGTCCGCCCCGAGATCCGCGCCACCGCCCTCGCCGGCCAGCTCTTCATCATCCACGCCCTCGGCGACGCTATCTCCCCGCCCCTCATCGGTGTCGTCAGCGACCACTCCAACCTCAACATCGGCCTCGGCTCCACGCTCATCACCATGCTCATCGCCTCCGTCATCTTCTTCTTCGGCTCCCGCTACGCTCCCCCTCTCCACGCATCTGGTCCAGCTTCCGCCGCATGATCCTCGCCGTCCAACTCCTCGCCTGGTGGATCGCCCTCACCTGGCTATGGAAGGTTCTCTGCGGAGCCTTCGGCCTGCCCCGTGTTCCAAACCTTCTTCTGCCGCAATACAACATCGCTCCACCCGGCTCACCCTCCATCACCGTCATCGTTCCCGCCCGCGACGAAGCACGCAGACATCGCCGCCACCCTCCACTCACTCCTCGCGCAGGACTACCCCAACCTCCAGATCATCGCCATCGACGATCGCAGCACCGACCGAACCGGCGCAATCATGGACACCATCGCCGCCCAGCACCCCGCAAAACTCCGAGCCCTCCACGTAACCGAGCTGCCTGCAGGCTGGCTCGGCAAATCGCACGCCATGGCTCTGGCCGCGCACCAGGCTCCCACCGACTATCTCCTCTTCACCGACGCCGACGTCCTCTTCCATCCCTCCGCCATCCGTCTCGCCTTAGCCAACGCCGTCGTCACCCACGCCGACCACTTCATCACCGTCCCCACCACCCTCATCCAGCGCTGGGACGAAGGCGCGCTCCTCGGCTTCTTCCAGATCTTCAGCTTCTGGGCCGCGCGTCCCTGGCGCATCGCCAACCCCAAAGCAAAGCGCGACGCCATCGGCATCGGTGCCTTCAATCTCCTCCGTCGCGAAGCCTACCTCGCAATCGGTGGCTTCGAATCCCTCCGCATGGAGATCGTCGAAGACGTAGGCCTTGGCCGTCGCATCAAACGCGCTGGCCTCGCCCAACGCATCGCCTTCGGCCACGGCCTCGTCAGCCTGCACTGGGCCTCCGGGGTCAACGGCCTCATCGGCGTAATGACAAAAAACCTCTGGGCTGCCTTCCGTTTCTACATCGGCCTCGCGCTTCTGGGCTGTCTCTGGCTCGTTACCTTCTGCGTCTCGCCATTCCTCGGTCTCTTCTTCGCGCCCACGCGCATCCCCGCCATCCTCACCTTTGCAGCGATCGCCTACGCCTACCGCCTGCTCAACCGCCACTCCGGCATCTCTTCGTGGAACGCCATCTTCTACCCATTCAGCGCTCTGGTCTTTATCTTCACTCTGCTCCGCTCCATGTTCCTCACGCTCAAACAAGGCGGCATCCTATGGCGCGGCACCTTCTACTCGCTCACCGAACTCCGCAAAAACGCCGCCCCCCTCTTCTAGCTATCCCCGCAAGCAAGAGGAGCACTCACACAAGCTGCCGGCACGGCCGAATGCCAAATCACAGACCGGATACCCCCCAATTCGTTGTAAACCCTCTCAACCACCGATTAGCCAATGGTTAGGCTGCGACAGGCAGATGGAGGCCGCAGTACAGTATCAATAGAAGAAACAGCGGACGAACAGCAAAAGGAACAACAAAAGGAACAACAGAAGGAACAACAGTAGGAACAGCGGAGACAACGATGAGCACTCTCTTCCAGGATCTGAACTTTGCCTTTCGTCAACTAAGAAACGCGCCTGTCTTTGCCCTCATGGCCATCCTCACGCTCGCTCTTGCCATCGGCATCAACGCGGCCATGTTCTCCGTCATCGATCAGGTTCTTCTGCGCACCCTGCCATTCCCCCGCCCGAGCGAGATCGTCCAGATGGGTGTCCGCTCCGGCAGCGGAGGCTTCTCCTCCACCTCGCTGCCCGACATCGAGGACTGGCAGGCCCGCAGCCACTCCTTCCGGCAGATCTCCTTCTACACCATCCAGGTCCCCACCCTCGGCGGCACCTCAAACCCCAGGATCATGCCGCAGATCGTCTCCAGCACCAATCTCTTCGACATGCTCGAGGTCAGGCCCATGATGGGCCGCGCCTTCCTGCCCACCGACAGTGCCCCCGGCCAGACCAGCGTCGTCCTCCTCAGCGCCGGAACCTGGGACGATATCTACCACTCCGATCCCCAGATCATCGGCCGCACCGTCCCCATCAACGGCATCCCCTACACTGTCATCGGCGTCATGCCCCGGGGCTTCGCCTTTCCCTCCAACACCGGCGACACCTCCATCTGGACCCCGCTCCCGGTCCAGGACAAAGCCCTCGAAGGATCGCTCCTCCTCCGCGCTCAGCGTCCTCGGCCGCCTGCGCCCCGGCGTCCCCCTGGCCGACGCCACCCACGAGATGAACTCCATCCACACGCAGCTCCTCCACGAGTATCCCAAGGACGAAGACACCAATCCCATGCATCTGGAGCTCTACTCGAACGTCATCACCGGCTCCATCCGGCCTTCCATCGTCGCGCTCAACATCGCCGTCTTCGTCGTATGGCTCATCGCCTGCGCCAACATCGCCGGCCTCCTGCTCGCCCGCGGCAACGGCCGTCATCGCGAGATAGCCCTTCGCGCCGCGCTCGGCGCACAGCGTAGCCGCATCATCCGCCAGTTCCTCACCGAAAGCCTTCTGCTCAGCCTCGCCGGCGGCGTCCTCGGCCTCGCCCTCGCAGCGCTCTCGCTCAAGCTCCTCAAGCACTACCTCGCCCACGCCGTCATCTTCGGCGACCAGATCCACATCGATCTCAAGGTCTGCGCCTTCCTCTTCATCGCCTCCTGCGTCTCAGCCTTTCTCTTCGGCCTCCTTCCCGCCCTCCACGCCTCCAGCGCACCTCCGCAGGAGGGCCTTCGGCAGGGAACTGCGGCATCGGGCACATCGCGCGGGCAGAACCGCTGGCGCGACTCGCTCGTCATCGGCGAGATCGCCCTCACCCTCACCCTGCTCATCGCCGCCGGGCTCATGGTTCGCACTCTCATCTCTCTACGCCACACCCGCGTAGGCTTCGTCGCCGACCAGGTCGTCACCGGCGAGATCTACCTGCCCAGCCACTCCACGATCTTCTTCTCGCAGCCGCCGCAGCCAACCGGCGCCTCCATTATTCAAACCTTCTACGATCCTCTTCTCGCTCGCCTCAAGTCGTTGCCCGGCGTCCAGTCCGCAGGCTTCACCACCGTCCGTCCCCTGCAGGGCAGCTGGGACTTCAACCTGTCCATCGAACTGGCCAACCACCCCAAGCCCCAGCATTCCTCGCAGGCCAGCGCACAGGCCCGCGCCACCACAAGCGAATACTTCCAAACCATGGGCATCCGCCTCCTTCAAGGACGTCTCTTTACCACCGCCGACTCCGCCTCCGCGCAGCCCGCAGCCATCGTCAATCATGCCTTCGTCAAACATTTCTTCCCCGGCGAAGACCCCATCGGCCAGCAGGTCCGCTACAACGACAAAGGCAACCGCCAGTGGTCCACCATCGTCGGCGTCGTCGACGACAGCCCACAAAAGACCCTCGGCCGCCCGCCTTTGCCCGAAGTTCACTACAACCTCGAACAGCTCCTCCCACAGGACGACCTCTATCCCATCCTCGGCAACTTCTTCATGAACGCAGCCGTTCGTTCTTCGCTCCCCACCGAGACCATCGACCACGAGCTGCATCGCGCCGTGCACGATCTCCAGCCCGAAGCCGCCCTCAACAACGTCCAGACCATGCAGCAGGTCGTCGACAACTCGCTCGGCAACCAGGTCCTCGCCGCCCGCCTGCTCGGACTCTTCGCCTTCGCCGGTCTGCTCATTGCTCTGGCCGGCATCTACGGTCTGCTGGCCTACTCGGTCAGCCAGCGCACCCGCGAACTCGGCGTTCGTCTCGCCCTCGGCGCGCAGCGCAACGCGGTTCTCTGGCTCATCCTCCGCCACGCCCTGCTCCTTCTCGCCGTCGGGCTCTCTCTCGGAGCCATCGTCACCATAGCGTCGAGCAAACTACTCACCACAGCCCTGCCCATCAAACTCAACAGCAGCGACGTTCTCGTCTCACTCTCCGTCGCTCTGCTGCTTGCAGTCTGCGGTCTCATCGCCAGCTACCTCCCAGCCCGCCGAGCCGCCCAAATCGACCCGGTAGTCGCCCTGCGTGCAGAATAGAGCTGGTTGTTGTTTGTTTTATTAGTTGCAATCCTTTGCCGGGTGCCCCATCCTTCGCAGCATCATGCGAAGGGTGGGACGCATAAATTCAACCATCCCGCATCTGCATTTGCTGTTGGATTGCATCTGCATTTGCTGTTGTTGTTTCATTAGTTGTCATCCTTCGCCGTAGGCGGAGGACCTGCTGTTGCATCTACCTCTTCTTCCAGGCTGTATCGGGCCTACAGTTTTATCTCTCTATTTTGCAAAGCTCTCGTCATCCTGAGCGGAGTTTGGCGCGGTCGTTTGCGCCAAACGCAGTCGAAGGACCCCGAAGAACTCTCTTCTGCCCAGGTCCCTTACAAATTTTTGCCACCAATTCTGCTCCCGGCTCGGCCACTATCGATACACACAGAATCTCTCCAAAAAAACTTTTCGCCATTTTCCGCCCGAAATCAGCATGTCAAGCCCCAAACGCACCTAACTCTCTCAAACAGAGACAGATAGAGTTGGCACGTTAGTTTGCTTGCATTCGGTATACTTAAACCAGTGAAGAAAAACGAAGCCCCGAGACCATTTGGTGTCGGGGCTTCGTTTTTAAGCCTTATAAATCAATACTTTGAAAGAAGGAGTCTTTAGAATGAAGAAGTTGCAGTCAAAGTCCAGACCTAAAGTCTCTGTTTCGAAGACTTTGCGCAACTTTGGGCAGGGTGGGGATACTCCCTTACGCCTCGACCAGCACCTTCCCATACCTCTTCTCGACATACTGATCCAGGATCACCTGAAACTCCTCGACGATCCGGTCGCCCTTCAACGTCGTGAACAGTTGGCCGTCGACATACACCGGCGCCTTGGGCTCCTCAAACGTCCCCGGCAGCGAGATGCCGATGTTGGCATGCTTCGACTCCCCCGGCCCATTCACAATGCAGCCCATCACCGCCAGCTTCAACTCCTCGACGCCCGGATAGATCTTCTTCCACTCCGGCATCGAAGCCACCAGGTAACTCTGAATCCGCTCCGCCAGCTCCTGGAAGTATGTCGAAGTCGTCCGTCCGCACCCAGGGCAGCTCGTCACCTGCGGCATAAAGCTGCGAATCCCCAGCGACTGCAGAATCTGCTGCCCGCACCGCACCTCTTCACTCCGGTCGCCGCCCGGAGTAGGAGTCAGACTCACCCGGATCGTGTCCCCGATTCCATTCAGCAGCAAAGGAGCAAGGCCCGCAGCCGAAGCCACAATGCCCTTCATCCCCATCCCCGCCTCGGTCAGCCCAAGATGCAGCGCATAGTCGCACCGCTTCGCCAGCTCGGCGTAAACATCAATCAAATCGCGAACACCCGACACCTTCGCACTCAAAATAATCTGATCACGCCGCAGCCCATACCGCTCCGCCGCCGCCGCATTATCCAGCGCCGACACCACCATCGCCTCCATCATCACATCGCGAGCGGGCAGGGGATTGGCACTCTTCGAATTCTCATCCATCATCTTCGTCAGCAGCGCCTGATCGAGCGAACCCCAGTTCACGCCAATGCGAACCGGCTTCTGATGCTTCACCGCAACCTCAACCATCGTCCGGAAGTTGTCATCATCCTTCCGTCCAATCGAGCAGTTACCCGGATTGATCCGATACTTCGCCAGCGCCTGCGCCGTCTCCGGATACTTCTTCAGCAACTGATGTCCGTTGTAATGAAAGTCCCCGATGATCGGCGTCGACCAACCCTTCTTCGCCAGCTCCTCGACGATGTAAGGAACAGCCTTCGCCGCCTCGTCGTTGTTGACCGTGACGCGCACCATCTCCGAGCCGGCGCGAGCCAGCGCCGCAACCTGCTGTACCGTGCTCTCGACATCCGCAGTGTCCGTATTCGTCATCGACTGCACCACAACCGGCGCATCCGAACCCACCCGAATCCCACCAATATTCACCGTTACCGCACGTCGACGCTGTATCTCAGGCATAAACTCTCCACCCCCAAGTTTATCACCGGAGGATCGATAAAACCCCGCGATACACTAGCCTTGATGGCCCGGTAGCTCAGTTGCATAGAGCAGCGCACTCCTAACGCGAAGGTCGCAGGTTGGACTCCTGCCCGGGCCACCACAAGCCACAAACCTGTCGCTCTGTTTCGAAACCATGAATAAAACACCCTGAAAATCAGCACATTGCGATGTATTTTAGACAGGCTTGAGAGCTTGACAAACAAGTGACAAGCTCACCACCAGTACGTGACAACTGAGGAGGTATCACTAGATAGTCTGAGCTGACGATGAAACGTCAACGGACATCGCACCCTGTCGATGCGATATTGAAATCACGGTCAGCTTCAATCGCAATGTGCGCTCTGACATTGTTGCTCTCCTTCAGTGCAAGTGCGCTCGCCCAGGATACTCCATTAATCTCAGGCGCTGTGGGCTTCCTCACCACCACAAACAACGGAACCACCACTGTAGCCCCCGTCATTTCACCAGTGATCGCAGCCCCGCTGGGCGAACACCTCCTGGTTGAATCCAGGGCCTACCTTCAGGAAGGCTACGCACCTAAAAATGGTAACAGCGGACCATACGAGGGTAGTTTTTTCGCTGGCCTCGAGTATCTTCAACTGGATTACATCGCAGCACCTAAGCTCACTCTTGTGGTGGGAGACTTTCTAACGCCATTCGGAACATATAACGAACGGTTGGGTCCGATCTGGATCAGTAACTTTCAAGATGCTCCGTTGCTCTACCCAATCGGAACTCAAGAAGGATCAAGTATTGGGGCAATGCTTCGCGGCGCCGCATATTCCAACTCCCATCTTCAGCTGAACTACGTAGGATACTTTTCCGTCAAAAGCAACGTGACCCAGTTCTTTGGAGAACGCGCGTCGGGAGGACAGTTCTCGATATTTCTTCCCGGTAATCGTCTGGAGATAGGAACCTCTTATTCACACCTCCTCCAGGACCAGAAGGGAAATTCGGTCGGCGCCCATGTATGGTGGCAACCCTACCGCGCCCCGCTAGCGATTCGTTCAGAATATGCACATGGCTCCCACGCTCAGGGGTATTGGGTGGAAGCCGCCTATCGTCTCTCTCAGTGGAACGGCGCCGATAGCTGGTTGGGACGTTTGGAACCTGTGTTCCGGATTCAGCAGACCTTTCGAGAGAGTCCGGGTCTAGGCGATGGTCTCCCCGCAACGAATACGCAACGAACCGACTTTGGACTCGACTATCACCTGCCTCATGAAGTGCGAATCAACACGAGCTATTCGCGGCAATTTTCGAGTGAGGGCAATAAGAATATCTGGGAGACGGCTTTGGTATATCGATTTCTCTTTCCTACCTGGAAAGGATCAAAATGATGAGCAGGATTTGGATGCGACTCACTCTTATAGGTTCGATCTTCAGTACGACTCTGGCTCTGGCTCAGAACCCGGTAGCAGCCAAGCCAGCTGATGCTCCTACGAAACAAGCAGTGAAGGCTGTAAGTGCAAAGCAGGTAGACATCGGTGAAAGAAAGTTTGAGGCAAACTGCAGCCGGTGCCACAGCGCTCCCGAGCAATTGTCTCCCTCAATTACCGGCACTGTTGTGCGCCACATGAGGGTGCGGGCAAGCCTCAGCGCCCAAGACGAGAAAGACATTCTCAGGTACCTTGCCCCGTAAGGGTTTGTTCGTCACTGGGTGCAAAAGAGCTCCTCGTCTTTAAAGCAGCGCCAATGCCGATCGGAACATTTTCACATAGTATCCGTACGTAGTTGCATGAGCTCAACTACGTCGCGGACTATCGCCACAAGCGAGGCCATAAAACCCTCTCGCCGTTCAAGATCCGCTCTCCCGCACTGACGAGTGGCTCCCCATCTATCACTGCCGCGGATTCAAGTGGAACTTACAAACGATCTGGCCTAAGCTCAAAAGTTGGAGGTGACCCGTCCCTCACCTCCAACGGCGTAGTTGCTTTGCAAACACGTCGAGGTCGTAAATGTCGCGGGCCCCGGATCTTCTCGGCAAGCGAATCTCTGTGGAACCGTTCCGCGAACCGGCTGGATTCGAGGGCTCAGCGTCCCGGCAGAACGGAGCCAACGTGCTCCGCGATGCGGCGACGCTCTACAAGGTGGACGCTGATGCCATCGCCCTCAATGTCAAGCGGGAGTTCGCAGAGGAAGAAAAGGCAAAGGAGGCGGCGCGGCCAGCCAGCAAGTCATCCAGAAAAGCCGTATAGACCAACCGTGTGACAGTCCTTAAGGGGCGGCTTTGCCGCCCATCTTTCTGTCCGCAAAAAACGGCAGGGGAACACACGCCGTTTCCCCCTGCACCCTCTTCGCCTGACTCCGGCCTCCACTCGCCGGCTGCGCGCCAAGGAGTCAAATTCCTTCTCCTTGGATTCTTCCCCTGAGACCTAAACGGGCTGAGCAGAAATAGCGCGACTGGAATACACGCTTGAAACTGCTCACTTATGGAGTGCTGAATATCGCTGCTTTTCACGACAGCCTGTTCAAAAATATCTGTGGAAAGCGCAAAAAATCAACCGCCGATCCGCCAACTACCAGTAGCGTACAGCGACAACACTTGGCGATCCTCTAACACGCTGCGACTGACCAACCTCACCCAACTTACGCTCGACACTAGCTGGTGGACACGCTATCGCAGCAGCACCAACAATCCTGACGTCGTTCCCGGCAACTTTGAGCAGGCAGTTCCGGGCTTGCATACCGGGCAATTCACAAACGCCTGCGAGAACCGGATGTACTCACCCCGGCTGAATTTGCTTCACTTGTGCCCGAACTCGATCTTCGAGAGCGCGCAATGGTGATGCTGGCGGGTAGCACGGGCCTGCGAAGATCCGAGTTTGTCGCGCTGACCTGGCGTGACATCGATCTCGAACTCATGCAGGTGAACGTCCATCGTTCGTGCGTGCGGAACCGTTTCGGAGACACCAAGACCGAGGCGAGCCGCAAGCCAGTTCCGTTACACGCTTCAGTCGTGAAATGTCTGGGAGTATGGCGAGAGGCTTCGCTGTACCGTAGCGAAGAAGACTTTATGTTTCCATCGATCCGGCTCAGAGGAAAACAACCCATTTCCCCCGATACGGTGCTCAAGAAGATCATTCGTCCGGCACTGATACGTGCAGGGATCAAAGACAAAGCGATCGGGTGGCACAGTTTCCGCCACTCGCTCGCCACGAATCTTCGAGCAGCGGGAGTAGACCTCAAAACGGCGCAGGAACTTCTTCGTCATGCCAATTCGCGGATCACTCTTGATGTATACACACGAGCGATCTCTGCGACGAAGCGTGAGGCCAATAACCGAGTCATGGACAGCCGCCTGTTCAACCAAGGCACGGCGATTCTCCGCTCCTGGCAGCTTTGGCGCGAGTCGTTCGATGGTCGAAAGCAGGCGAATGAGTACTGCAGGATTATCGGCGGCTGCCTGACGAATCTGATCGAATGCTTGTTTAGCCAGACGTGGAAGGAGCAAGGGGCGTACCTGAAGGCGCAGCTTTCCGTCCATGTCGAACCAGAGTCCGTCACATTGCGGAGCCTCGGCCAGAATCGTCAGAGCCTCTCCGAGCAGGTCCACTGAGGCGATGTCGGTGAAGGTATCGTTGATCGCTGGACTAAGGGCACGAATCGCGATCTCGACGATTTGAGCGACACCGAACTCCAAATCCTGAGAAAGGACGCGGTGACGTCCCATCGTGATACTGCGCGAAACCAGAGGAGTCATAGATGTGAGCTTCGATGCAGGCGAGATGGAAGCAAGAGTCTCGCCCTGCAGCACGAATTGCCCAGGCCTGAAAGGGACAGAGATCAGCGCACCTGCTTTCGTCTAGTAGTTGATGGTCAACGATTTAGCTCCGTGCATATTCTTCGAGCTATTCTCTTAAAAGACGGAATTTAAGGGTGCGATGTACCTAGTGCGTCCGCCGCCGTTCGACGGTCACGACGTGCAGCGGAAGATGAAGAAGTTGTTTATGGGCTTGCGAGGCTTCGCCAATTCACTGGAGACGATAGGGAGCGACCCAGCACGAGCTTAGGCCACGGAGCGCTTCAAATTTGCACGGAGTAAAGGAATTTCAGCTTTCGCCGCGCATGGGACGCAGGGAAACGGCTGCCAGTTGCCGGTAGGCGGCACGTCTTCTTTGAGTTGCGCAGCGAAGCGTGCCAATGCATCATTCGCTGTATCTTCCATACGAGTGTTTGGTCTGTGTAGTTTGCGGGCTGCCTTCGAGGCAAGCATGACGAGCAGGTAGCGGTTTGAAACGTATGCCGTAGCACCAAAAATTTAACTCTGAGCGCATCGTATCTCCGTATCAGTTTGAAAACTGGTTATAGGCCAATCTGACGTGCCAAAGGTCAGGCTGCAATTCACTAAGGGTTTTCTTCGTCTATACGATTCATTTCCTATCAAACACCTTATGGTCAATGATTTAGCTCTATCCATATTCCTTGGGCCTCAGCCCCATGCGAGAATATCTTCAGTACGAGGCCGAATGCGATGAAATCATTGCAGCAGACTGCCGTCGTTCGGTTCGGAACTTTTGAGGTTTCTCTCGCTTCGAACGAAATACGCAAAGCGGGTGTGAAAATTCGTGTCCAACAGCAACCCATGAAACTTCTGGAGATATTGCTGGAGCATCCGGGGGAAGTCGTTACCAGGGAGGAGCTGCGGAGCCGAATCTGGGCTGATGAGAATTTTGGTGATTTCGACCAGGCTGTCAACATCGCCATAGCGAAGCTCCGAAATGCGTTGGGTGACTCGGCCGAAAGTCCCCGATATATCGAGACACTTCCAAAACGCGGCTATCGCTTCATCGCGGAAGTATCGGTTGTCGATACAGGCGCTCCCGCTAGAGCGCCGGAATCCGCGGCTGGAGATTGGACCGGGATAGAGCCTGGGCTGCAGCACAATCGTGTCGCGCCACCTGTTGCGCCCGAACGCTGGCTGTGGTCGAAACGCCGCGCCGTAGTCGCCTTTGTTGTGGTTCTGAGTTTGACGATTCTCTCAATCTGGCTATTTCGTTCCTGGGAACGCTCGTCTGCCGGGATTCGATCCATCGCAGTACTCCCGCTGGACAATCTCTCTGGCGATGCTTCGCAGGACTATTTTTCTGATGGCATGACCGATGAGCTGATTACGGATCTGGCAAAGATCAAGGCTCTACGGGTCATCTCCCGTACCTCCGTGATGAGGTACAAAGGAACGCACACGTCCCTTCCAGAAATTGCACGGACGTTGAACGTAGACGCGATCGTAGAAGGCTCAGTGCTCCGCTCCGGCGAGCAGGTCCGCATTACGGCTCAGCTGATCCAGGTACCGGCCGACAAACACTTGTGGGCGGAGAGCTATGAGGGAAACCTCAGCGATACCTTGGCGCTCCAGAACAAGGTTGCGCGGGCTGTTGCCGAACAAATCCGAATTGAAGTGACTTCTCAGGAGCGAGCCGCGCTGAAAAGCGTGAAGAAGATAGACCCTGACACTTATGAGGATTATCTCAAGGGGCGATACTTTTGGAACAAACGGACGGCGGACGGATTGAAAAAAGCCGTTGATTACTTCAACCAAGCTATCGCCAAGGATCCAAACTACGCTGCGGCTTATAGCGGACTGGCTGACACGTTTGCTCTCTTGGGGGATTGGCAATTTGCGGTGATGCCTACAAAGGAGGCTGTGCCCAAAGCAAAAGCCGCTGCCCTGAAAGCACTGGAGCTGGATGATTCGCTGGGCGAAGCGCACAATTCACTCGCGTTCTGCATGGATGGCTACGACTGGAACTTTGACGCGGCCGAAAAGGAATTTCGCCGGGCGATCGAGCTCAATCCTGGGTATGCACCGGCACATCATTGGTATGCCTGGCACCTAGCCTTGTTAGGTCATAACGACGACGCTTTGGCAGAAATGAGAAAGGCGGCAAATCTGGATCCGCTCTCCCTCAATATCAATTCTGATTTGGCCGAGCTTCTTCTCATTGCGCATTTTCCTGACGAATCAATACAGCAGAGCCGGAAGACCATCGATATGGACCCTGCTTTTCCCGCCGCGCATAATCAACTCGCCCAAGGGTACCTGGCAAAGCACATGTACGCGGAAGCAATCGCAGAGCTGCAGAAGGCGATCCAGCTCTCCGGAGACAGCCCGATATTCACCGCGAACCTGGCTCGCGCCTATGTCGCAGCAAACAAAAAGGCCGATGCGGTAGATCTACTGAATGATCTTAAACTGAGCTCGGTTCCTGGCTTTCCGTTTGCCGCTGAGATTGCCATGGTCTATACCGCCCTGGGAGATAAAGTCCAAGCCATGACATGGCTCGAAAAGGGCTATGAAGAGCGATTTAATCCAGGCGTTCTGCTGCGGCCCTGCTTTGACCCATTACGCTCCGAGCCGCGCTTCCAAGCTCTTGTGCGACGCATTGGACTTCCATCGTAGAATTCGCGAGGCTATCTTAGGTCTCTCAACTCCGCAACGTTGTCTCGTATAAAGAGACTTCGCAAGGAGATGCATAGTATAGGAGACAACTGGATTGTCGCGCTCAGTGTAGTTGTTTTTCAATTATTTCCGATTTTTACAGCGATCATTTTTTGAAAACCTGCATCATCAGCTCTGTCTGAATCTGGCTCAGCTCCTTCAGCGTCTTCTCCAAGTCTGGACGGTCCTCATACGAAGCTTTATTGAGTATGCCTTTAAGGCGAAAGGTGGTGCGCCGCATGAGCGATTCCGCATCTCTCAGTTTTCTACTGTCATCGGCAACACCCGTGTGAATCTTCTCTGCATACCGTTGGACCCGCTTGAGGGTCTCCGAAGCTTGCTCTGAATCACCAGAATTGAACTGTTGGCCGGCTAAGTCCGTCATCTGGCTGACGAGCTCGGCGTAGAGAAAACACTTGTCTCTGGGCTGTGCTTGATCCGCCTTGGTCTGAAGCTCCGCAAGAGCCGTTGGACTATTGTCTATGCTAGAGGCAGGAGCGTAGGCAGAAGTCAACGAAAGGGTGACTAGGGCTATGAGAGGAACCACGAACCGCATCTTTTGCACCTCTTTTCTGAATTCGCGCCGTAAGGATCGCAAGGGCAAATGAGGAACCGAACTCGCATTTCTCGCACAAAAGATCATGCCGTGATGATTCTCGGTATCCTCGCTCCGCCACATCGAATGTTTCTTCGTGCCTTGTGTGGAGCCAACTCGAGCCGCAACTTTTTCGTGGCTCGGCACAAGCTGTTCTTGATCGACGCTTCAGAGGTATTGAGGATTTCACCTACGGCTCGTACCTTCAGGCCCTGGAAATGCCTTAATTCAAAAACCATGCGTTCACGTGGCGTCAGTTGTTGCAGCGCCAACAAAATGTGCGCTCTCAACTCACGACTAAACAACTCTTTCTCTGGGTTGTTACCAGCCCTGTCGTCCGGAACTTGATTCACCAGGGTGTATTCCCCACTCTCGTTGTTTCCCTCCAGTGAGCTATTCCTTTTATGTTTTCGATTCTTCCTCAAGTGGTCCAGGCACACGGTAGTGGCGATCCGGTAGATCCAGGAAGAGAAGGAGCACTCAAACCGGAAACTCTCGAGCCTCGTGTAAGCCTTCAGAAATGCCTCTTGATAGATATCCTGGGCGTCGCTTTGCGACCCAGTGATCCGAATTGCGAGTCTTAGAACGGCCTGATCGTTGGCGCGTACCAGCTGTTCAAAAGCCGCATGGCTGCCGCCTTGCGCCTCGTGAACCAGGAAACGATCCCGGATACAGTCTTCGCTTTCCATCATCTTTCTCCGGTGTGTTCGATTGGATCCAAGAGTTGGCCCAAACATCCTGACGGACATGGCGAACTCTTAGAACCATCCCAATGGTGAATGCTCCAGCCGCATGCACATAGCAGTAAACCAGCCGACACCACTTTTATTCCCGCCTGTTTTTGGCGGTATGTTTCGAAGCCGGCATGCGAGGCAGGGTTTTGATATTTCTTCGAGTTATTCGCTTGAAATAAGACCCAAAGTCAACCCTTCGGCGAAGAGGATTCTCCTCGCCGAAGGGTCCGGATGCTGCCGTAGGTTAGAACTGGACTTCGAGGGCGAATTCGTACTGCCGTGGGGTGTAGTTCGGATCGGTCTGAGAAACGCCGCCGAAGGCGGTGTCGCAGAAGGCGGTGTCGCAGAAGCTTGCGCCGCCGCCGCTGTTTCCGATGTAGAAGTTGGGTGTGTTGGAGATATTGAAGCTTTCTATGCGGAACTGTACGTTGACAGCGGGAAAGACAAAATAGTGCAGGCGTCGCCATAGAGGACGGACGAGGGAATAAACACGCTTCAATCCAGTTTTACATACAGACAGCAGGATTGGGTTCTGCAAGCTGTGTGAGGGTGCATGCCACAAGCGACAAAGGTTTTGATTCTTGGTGCTGGCTTTGCTGGAATTCACGTTGCGATGAAACTCGAGCGGCTGTTTCATGGCGATAGGAATGTTGAAATAACACTGGTAAGCCGAGACAATTTCGTACTGTTTACACCCATGCTCCACGAAGTTGCGGCCAGCGATCTCGATGTGACAGCTATCGTCAATCCAGTTCGAAAAATGTTGCGCCGCGCACAATTTATTGCGTCAGATGTCGAATCCATAGATCTAAAAAAAAAGAGGGTCACCGTATCGCACGGCTTTCGTCGACACAAGCACGCCCTCGACTACGACCATTTAGTGCTGGCTCTCGGTTCCGTTACAAATTTCTTTGGACTTGAAGGCCTCGAGGCGAGAGCCTTGACGATGAAGTCGCTTGAAGACGCTACAAAACTGCGAAGTCGGATGCTTGCTCATCTTGAGGAAGCCGACCCGCCTTGCTCAACGGTTCCTCGTAGCTCGTTACTTACGTTGGTAGTAGCTGGCGGCGGCTTTGCAGGTGTGGAGACGGTTGGAGGCATGTATGACTTCATGATGCATGCAATACGTTCATATCCAAATCTCAGGCCGGACATGGTGCGGATTGTGCTGGTCCATCCAGGTGAATACCTACTGCCCGAATTAGGGGAAAGATTAGGGCGCTACACGCAGGACAAACTGGTTAAGCGTGGAATTGGGGTTCGCACTGGAGTTAAAGTTACAAACATCTCGGATGAAGGCGTTGTTCTCAGTGACGGAAGCTTCATTTCGACCATGTTTGTGGTGTGGACTGCGGGTACGTCGCCGTCGCCGCAAGTATCTTGCCTGCCGTGTCAGAAACATGCTGGCCGCGTCGTTACGCAACCGACCTTTGAGTTGGAGGAGTGGCCGGGCGTTTGGGCGCTCGGCGATTGCGCAAGCGTTCCGGACGGAAAAGGCGGATTTCATCCGCCAACCGCACAACATGCTTTACGACAGGCTAAGACACTTGGAGGCAATATTGCCGCGGCAATCAAGGGGACACAGAAAAAGGACTTCTCTTTCAGCACGATTGGGCAGTTAGCAGCGATTGGCAATCGGGTCGGTGTGGCGAGAATCTTCGGAATTCAATTTTCCGGATTCCTAGCATGGTGGATGTGGAGAACTGTCTATCTCAGTAAATTGCCGCATTGGGAAAAGCGAGTGCATGTTGCCCTGGGCTGGACCTTCGATCTGATTTTTTCTAAGGACACCGTACAGTACGTCTCGTTTCGCACTCTCGACTCCAACATGCCATTAGCTGGTAACGGGGCGGTGTCCGATAAGGTAGTTACACGTCGCGGCGTTCTGGCCAGCACCAAGAAGGTCTAATGAGCCCTTCTTGGTTGCTTGGGGCTCGCATGCGTTTTGCTCTTCCTGGTTGTGCGTAGTGCCCACCCAGCTATTCCCGCAACTCTTTCTGCGACTGAATTTAGCACGAAAAGTTCCCCTCATGGCCTAATAGCTTCGATTCGTCCGGATCCGCGATGCCACAGTGGCTGGCAAGACGGTCGTATCGGCATCGGGCCGGAAAGTCTGAATCCGGCCAAGCCCCCCTACGTTGAGCCAGTCCGTTCCTAGGCTGTATCAACATATAGGGATGGCGTATTCAGACGGATGCGATTACTACGAGAGCTTTGAAGTTGGGTTTGAGTTTTTCGTATCGTGTGGCGAATCGGCTTATGGTCCGAAGGTCCTTTTTTAGGCACTTGATCCCCGCCGAAATCTAGGGTTGCAATTTGGTTGACCAGATTGCGACCGAATTATTCTTTCCATTTGTTGGAGGCGGACGGAATAAATGCGCACCTCGCCAGTTTTGAGTTGTGCAGGCAATCCCGGATCAATGGAGCTCGATATGGATCGATTTAAGGAAGACTATTTGAAGCGTGTGGGGACTGTAGCAGCATTGATCGCAGCCGCAGGCGTGGCGCTGGGGTATTTGCATCCATTCGGGAATCCCCGTATCGAGACTACGGAGGGACTCAGCACGCTGCGGCACAGTGCAAAGATGCCAGCCGATAACGGAGCAGTGCTTAAAACGAAGGTCTTCCAGGAGGCGAAGAGCCGAGATATGCCTCGACTGCAGTATGTGGAACTAACCTGGAACGATGCGACGCAGTCGAAGGCCGAGGCGCAGGCGCTATCGCTTTTGGGCAAGAGTGCGGGTGGAAGCGAAGAAGCTCCGACTGATGAAGGCGATGCTACGCGCGGCAAGACTGTCTTTGAGAAGCGCTGCACGGGTTGCCATGCGCTGGAGGCAGATCATAAGGGGCCGAGGCTGGCTGGAGTGTACGGCAGGAAGGCCGGTAGTGTGGCGGGATTTGCGTATTCGAACGGCCTAAAGAACCTGGGGGTGACCTGGAACGATGCGACGCTCGAAAAGTGGCTAACCGATCCGGACGTGATGGTGCCGGACAACAATATGAGCTTCAGTGTTCCGAAGGATGGGGAGCGGCGGGATTTGATCGCTTTCCTGAAGAAGTAGAAGGTTGAAAGGAAAGCCGATGGCAGGCTAATGCGCCGGGCGCTGGAACAAAACATTTATGGGCATTGACGCCATCTTCAACGCACACAACTGGTCGGTCGTGCTGTTTCAATTCTGGTCGCTGTGATTTTCGCGCTCGGCTGCATCGTCGGGAGTTTTTTCAACGTCTGCATTTACCGGATGCCGCTGGAATTGAGCGTGGTCTCGCCGCCGTCGCATTGCCCGCATTGCAAGTATGCGATTCCGTTTTACCTGAACATCCCGCTGGTGACGTGGCTCGCGCTGCGCGGCCGCTGCAAAAATTGCGGCGCGCCGATTCGTCGCGCTACTTCATCGTGGAATTTTTGACGGGGTGTGGCATTTTTGAGCTGCTGGCTAAAATTCGGCGATACAGGCCATCCGTTGCCCTCGCTCGCCCTCGCGCTGGT
>CAVXPJ010000004.1:0-197910 GCA_963763605.1 uncultured Acidobacteriaceae bacterium
GGTGACTCCGAATACGCCGCAGTAGTCAGGTACGTTTCGAAGAGGCTCGGGCTTCGGCTCGGGCCTTTTTGTTTTGGTGTTACGCGAGAACAGAGGTGGGATAGCTGACGCGTTCAGGAGTGGACTAAACTGAAGGTCTATGAGTATGGAACAGAAGAAAGAACAGGCTGGGGAGCAGTTGAACTCGCTGGCTACGGCGTCTTCGGCTTATTTGCGTTCGGCAATGCATCAACCGGTGCGGTGGCAGGAGTGGGGCGAAGAGGCGTTTGCGAAGGCGAAGGCTGAGGATAAGCCGATTCTGCTGGATATCGGCGCGGTGTGGTGTCATTGGTGCCATGTGATGGATCGCGAGTCGTACGAGAGCGCAGAGACCGCAGAGATTATCAACGATCACTTTATCGCGGTGAAGGTGGACCGCGACGAACGGCCTGATGTGGATACGCGGTACCAGGCGGCAGTCTCTGCGATTAGTGGACAGGGCGGGTGGCCGTTGACTGCGTTTCTGACGCCGGATGGAAGACCGTTTTTTGGGGGGACGTACTTTCCGCCTGCGGATCAGCATGGACGTCCTGGATTTCCGCGAGTGTTGCTGACGATGGCTGAGGCGTTTCTGAAGCGGCGCGATGAGGTGAATGATTCTGCCGGCAGCGTGATGGCCGCGATTGAACATAACGAGTCGTTTATGGGCAGGGCGGGGAATCCGGGGCCGGAGCTGGTGGCCAAGCTGGTGGATGCGGCGCTGAAGCAGTTCGATGCGCGGTCGGGCGGGTTTGGATCGCAGCCGAAGTTTCCGCACTCGGGAGCGATCGATCTGTTGCTGGATGCGGCTTCGCGGATGTCGGCGGGCGGTGCGGAGAGTGTAAGCGAAGCGGCGAAGACTGCGGCGATGACAACGCTGCAGAAGATGTCGAAGGGTGGAATCTACGACCATCTTGCGGGTGGTTTTCATCGCTACTCGGTGGACGACCGGTGGGTGGTGCCGCACTTTGAAAAGATGGCGTATGACAACAGTGAGTTGCTGAAGAACTATGTCCATGCGTTCCAGACGTTCGTTGAACCGGAGGCCGCGACGGATAGCGCGGGAGACGATCCGGTGGATGGATGAGTGGTTGAGCGATCGTGAGCGGGGCGGATTTTATGCATCGCAGGATGCGGATTTTTCGCTGGACGATGACGGCGACTACTTTACGTGGACGCTGGAGGAGGCGGCGGCGGTGTTGACCGCGGAGGAGATGTCGGTTGCGAGCGCGTACTACGACATCGGCGAGATTGGCGATATGCATCACGAACCGGCGAAGAATGTGTTGCATGTGCGCGGGACGCTGGATGGCGTGGCGAAGGCAAATAAGATCACGCTCGATGAGGCGAAGGAGCGATTGGAGTCGGCGAAGACGAAGCTGTATGCGGCGCGGAAGAAGCGGCCTACGCCGTATGTCGACAAGACGGTGTACGTGGGGTGGAACGGGATGTGCATCTCGGCCTATCTGGAGGCTGGGCGCGTGTTGGATATGCCGGAGGTGCGGGCGTTTGCGCTGAAGTCGCTGGATCGCGTGCTGGCGGAGGCGAGGAGTTCGAAGACCGGGCTCGCGCATGTGGTGGCTTACGGCGAAGACGGCGGAGGCGGCGCGCAGGTGGCTGGGGTGCTGGATGACTATGTGTTTCTTGGGCATGCGGCGCTCGATGCGTGGGAGATGACCGGTGAGATGAAGTACTACATTGCGGCGGAGTCGATTATGGAGAGCGCGCTGGCGCGGTTCTACGACGCTACCGGGTGCGGCTTCTTCGATACGGAGACACCGGAGAAGGGCGAGGTGCGGCTGGGGGCTTTGGTGACGAGGCGGAAGCCGCTGCAGGATTCGCCTACGCCGGCAGGAAACCCGATGGGCGCGGCGTTGCTGCTTCGACTGGAGGGGCTGAATGGGCGCGAGGACTATTCGGTGAAGGCGCTGGAGACGCTCGAGACATTTGCCGGCGTGGTGGAGCACTTTGGGTTGTATGCGGCGAGCTACGGGCTGGCCTTGCAGCGCATGGTGCAGCGGGCGGTGCAGGTTTGCGTGATCGGCGACGATGCCGCGGCGCGAAGGCTGGAGGCGGTGGCGCTGGCGCGGTATGCGGTGAACAAAAGCGTGATTCGATTGCGGAGGGAGCAGTTGAGCGCGTTGCCGCAAGGCGCTGGCGGAGACGCTGCCGCATCTGCCGGGGTTGAACGATGAGGGAAGTTTTGCGGTGGTGTGCAATGGCAAGGGCTGTCTGCCTCCGGTGTCGACGGTGGATGGGTTGATTGAGGCGATGAACCAGGCGTTGTGATTCTTCAAAAGATGCGGGAGCTGCTTTATTTTGAGCGGTTCGCGCCTAGATAACTGAGGAGAGCGTGGGTTAGTTCGCGTTTCAGGGCCTGGTCGTTCCGGGGAAGCAGATCCTTCCAGTAGTTGGTGTCGGGCGTGTTGAGGACGATCTCCTGCAGTGTGCTGATGACCATCATCATGCCGAGGGAGACGGCAACTCTGGGCTCAGGGTGCCGGATGTCTTTGGCGCTTGTGAGCAGGAGGTCGATGAGGCGTCCGTAGGAGCGCTTTTCGAGGCGGGCGATTTTTTTCCAGAACTCGGTACCGATTCTGCTCTGGGCAAATTGACGCATGGCGCGGAGCAGACCTGCATTTGCGCGATAGCTGACGAGGAGGGAGTGAACGATCTGCTCTGCGAAGACCGGCAGAGGGATCTGTCCGGCCATCTCCCGTGTTAAGCCGGTGCGCATCCTTTCGTCCTGCCGTTCCAGGATGCCGAGGATGACGGATTCGAGCAGATCGTCCTTATCGCTGAACCTTCGATAGATCGCTCCGGGGGTCATTCCAGCATGAGCGGCGATGCGGGGAATCGTGGTGCCCTCCACGCCGTGCTGGCCCAGCACCTCGGCCGCCGCCTTCATCAACCTGCGCAGGGATTCGCGGCTTCGTTCCTGTTGCGGGGCGAGGCTATCGGGCTCGCGTGGTTTGCCGGCTTTGGATTTTGCTGCAGGGGATTTGATTGCGCGCTGGCTGGGCTCCCGCTTCGGGTTGCCCCGGCGCTTGCTGGTCACGGTGCTGGGCATAGTGCTCGTCTTTGTTGCCATTCTGCCTGCAGCCTCCGCCGCTGAAGCGCGTCCTTTCTCAGTTTATGTTGACACCTTAACAATGTAAATGTAAATTTACATTTACATTATCCTCAATTAGTACCTCCGGAGAGACCTTTCTATGAGCGTTCCCACGGCCCCCGCAGCAGTTCACCCACTGCGAAATAGCGCCTATCGCAGACTTTGGATCGGAGGCTCCATCTCAGCGATCGGCGACCAATTTTATTTTGTCGCGCTTCCCTGGCTTGTTCTGCAGATCACCGGATCGAGCATCGTGCTGGGCACGATATCAATGGCTGCGGCCATTCCCAGGGCTGCTCTCATGCTTGTTGGCGGAGTTCTCACGGATCGTTTCTCGCCGCGGAAGATCATGATGGTCACGGCTTCTTGCCGCACGGTGCTGGTCGCGGCTATCTCGGTGCTGCTCTGGAGGCACTCTCTGAAGTTGTGGCCGCTGTATATGCTTGCGTTCGGATTCGGCAGCGCCGACGCCTTTGCTGGTCCGGCGGCACAAGCCTTTCTTCCGTCGCTTGTCGCCCGCGATCAGCTTGCAGCGGCGAACTCGGTTTCGCAATCCACGGCCCAGATAACCACCCTGGTTGCCCCTGCTCCGGCAGGCATATTTATCAAGGCGTTTGGCACAGCCTCGGCGCTCTTTATTGACGCCGTCAGCTTTCTGTTTATCATCGGGGCGCTCTGGAGTCTTCCGGACCCGCCGAGCGCTGCCGTTGGTTCGCCGCGGAAGAACGTGATGCGGTCGATTTTCGATGGGCTGCAGTATGTCGGCAGGGATGAAGCTCTTTCGTCCCTGATGCTGGTGATCGCGGTGCTGAACTTTGCCATCGGCGGGCCAGTCAGCATCGGTATCGCGTTTATGGCGAAGCAGGAGTTTGGCTCGGCTACGGCGTTTGGGCTGCTGGTGTCTGCGATGGCTGCGGGCGCTTTGGCCGGCACGTTGCTCGCCGGTCTTTCGAAGCAACGCAATCGGGGAAGACTTCTGCTGGTGATCAGCGCTGTCATCGGAGTCTGCCTGGGATCCCTGGGGCTGCTGCATGGAATGGCCCCTTTGGTCGCGGTGCTTCTGCTGATGGGCGTTGCGTCGGCTTTCCTGAATGTGCAGCTGATTACGTGGTTTCAACAGCGGATCGAACACGCGATGATGGGGCGGGTGATGAGCGTGCTGATGTTCTCAGCTGTTGGCCTGATGCCGGTTTCGCTGGCGCTCGCGGGAGTCGCGATTCGGTGGAGTCTGCCCGGCACGTTCCTGGTCTCCGGTTGCATGGTTCTGCTCGTGACGCTGATGGCGGCTTCCCGCCGCACGGTTCGGGAGATCGATTGATCGTTTAACTTGCGCCGCTAACGCTAGGAGCCGATGAGGGGTTGCTGGGTGGGTGGAGTTGTGGGGTTCGGGGCGCGGACGAGGAACATGTTGGCGGGATCGTTGCCGAGGGGAATTCCGTTTTTTTCGAAGGCGAGGATGATGCGGCGGCGCAGCTCTCTGAGGACGATGTCGCGCTTGTTGGTGTGGACGCGGATCTGCACGGGATAGGTGACGGAGCGGCCTTCGATCTTGTCGACGCCGAGGATGACGGGATCGGCGACGGCGATATCCTTGAACTCGTCCTCGTTGCGAACCTTGGTGGCGACGTCGGCTAGCAGGGCGATGACTTTGTCGGGGTTGGCGCTCGCGTCGACGCTGACGTTGAGCGTGGCGACGGCGTAGTCGCGGGAGAGATTGGATACGGTGGCGATCTGACTGTTGGGAATGATGTAGAGCGTGCCGTCGGCGTCGCGGACGGTGGTGCGGCGGAGTGAGAGATCTTCGACGGTGCCTTTGAGGCCGGCGATGTTGACGATCTCGCCGACGTTGTACTGGTCTTCGATGACGATGAGGAAGCCGTTGAGCATGTCCTTGAAGATGCTTTGCGCTCCGAGGCCGACGGCGATGCCGAGAATGCCTGCAGAGGCGAGCAGAGGCTCGTACGGGATGTTGAGAATGTTCAGTACCTGAAGAAAGACGATGAAGCTGAAGACGCCGTAGGAGGTGGCCCGCATGATGGCGGCCATGGTGCGAAGCTGGGCGGCACGGTGGAACTGGACCTGATGGTCGGCGCGGCGGCGCAGGCGTTTGACGAAGTAGAGCACCAGACGGTGGAGCGCGAAGACGATGAGGAGGATGGCGAGAACTTTGGGCAGTTTATCCCGAACGATGAGGAGGATGTCGTTCTTCCAGTCGCGTTCCATGATCCTGAGACTGATAGGTTCATCTTGCGGGAGCAGTGCCATAAGGAGCATGATTACGGTGTCTCGCTTTCGGGAAAAAGTTCTGTAAAAAGAGTGCGACGGCTGGTGGATGAGATGCAATTCTGGCAGGATGGCGAGATAGACGTTCGACCTGCGGGCCGGACTGGGGTTGTTATGAGAATACTTCGAGTTGCGGTGGTTGGATTGGCTTTGACGATGATGGGCGCATCCAGATTAAACGGCGGGGAGCAGCTTCAGCAGATACCAAATGCTTCGCAGGGGCAGCGCCCGAAGACCGGATTCGGGAATGAACCTGACGCCCCCGACCCTCTGCGGGCGGCGCAACAGGCGAAGTTGCAGAACGACGACCGTCAGAAGCGGCTGGTGGCTGACACGGATAAGTTGCTGGCGCTGGCGACGGATTTGAAACAGCAGGTGGACAAGACAACCAAAGATACGCTGTCGGTCGATGTGATTAAGAAGGCGGATGAGATTGAGAAGCTGGCCCATAGCGTGAAGGAACGGATGAAGGGGTAGCGCTGGATCAGGTTCTGCGAGTGGAGAGGCGATATGAAGAGACTTCTGTTGGCGATTGCCGGTGTGATTCTGGTGGGCGGTTCGGTTGGTGGAGGGCAGATACCGAGCCAGCAACCGGATATGGGGATGCCCGGGCGGAGAGACCGGGAGCTTGCAGATACTCTGCGTTCGCAGCAGATGGCGAAGCTGCGCAATGACGACCGGCAGAAGCGGATGGTCGCAGAGACCGACAGACTGCTGGCAGTCGCTACGGACCTGAAGGCACAGATGGATCAGTCAGCTGCGGAGCCTTTGCCGGTGGATACGCTGAGGAAGATCGACGAGATCGAGAAGCTGGCTCACAGCGTGAAGGAACGGATGAAGGGGTGACCGGGAGTACGGCGCGTCTATAGCGATCAACATCTCAACTAAATCCTTTACTTTGGCGGCTTAGGCTGCTCATGGGACTTGGGTTAGTGCGTTGACGGCGTTGATCTGCGGGACCGGGAGACCAGGGACGGCGACGGCTGAGTTGCGCATGACGGTGACGACGTCGGCTGCGGTCCAGTCGGGGTGGGCGGCACGGAGTAGTGCGGCGACTCCAGCGGCAAGAGGGGCGGAGGCGCTGGTTCCCATGGCCTGAACGTAGGCGGTGTGGCCAAGGTTGAAGCAGCCGTAGCTGTGGGCGGAGTCTGACGGTGGGCCGTCGGTGGTGTTGGGTTTGCCAGAGCTGCAGGCGCCGCGAATCCAGCCGCTGACGGTGGTGTCTCCACCATCGGGATAGCTGCCGCCGGGTGCGGCGAGGGCGTTGAGGGGAGCGCCGTAGTCGCTGTAGTAGGCGAGCGAGATTGGGCCGGGCGCGCAGGTGGCTCCCGCGGTGATGTTCTGCGCGCAGGCGGGGTTGGTGGAGGCTACGAGGGCCAGGACACCGCGGGATTGGGCGGGGAGCTCGACGTAGCGGGGATCGGAGAGGTCGAAGCCGTCGTTTCCGGCGGAGGCGACGAGGACGATGTTGGCCTGGGCGGCGGCGTAGGTGATGCTGTTGAAGGCGGCGAGGAGTCCGGCACCGTCTCCGGTGGTGAGGTCGGCTGTGGCACCGATGGAGAGCGAGATGACGTCGGCGTGGTTGGTGATGGCGTCTTCAATGCCCTGCATGACCCAGCTGAGAAGACCGGTGGCCTCGCCGGCTTCGCACTGATCGGCGAGGTTGCTGTCGCCGGTGATGACGGCGGGCGTACGCTGAAGGACTTTGATGTTGAGGATGGACGCGGCCGGGGCTACGCCAATGACAAGCCCAGTGCCGGGCCCCATGGCGGCGGCGGCGAGGGACGCGGTCCAGGTGCCGTGGCCGGTCTGGTCCTGGGGGGAGCCGTCGTCGCAGGCGCTGGGGTAGGCGGTCTGGTCGACCTCGGAGAGGTTGAGGGCGAGGTTGGGGGCGATGTCGGGGTGAAGCTGATCGACGCCACTGTCGATGATGGCGATGCGGATGCCTTTGCCGATGGTGGTGTCCCAGGGGCCGTGGATGGGGCCTCCGGGGACGTTGTTGCCGTAGCCGCCGACCTGCTGTACGGCCCAACTCTGCGGAGTGGTGTAGTAGGTGTCGTAGGGGGGTGGTGGAGGTAGAGGAAGCGGTGGGGGATCGGTGAGGAGGGGGCCGTGGGTGGGAAGTCTGCCAATTGAGCTCGATGGATTGAAGGAGTGCAGGGTTCCATCGATCGCGATGGAGTCGGGGGCGAGCTCGATGGCTCGGAGAGCGAGGCGATGGGCGGAGAGGATGCGGTCGTGGAGGACGTAGGCGACGTTGGGCTGGGCGGCGAGGCGGCGGAGGGTGGTCGCGTCGTCTTGCTGGGTGGAGGACTGGACGACGGCGATGCCGAAGTGCTCGTTGCGCCGGGTGAGGCGGGCGCCGGTGGAGGCGATGCGGGCCTCGGCGTCCTGGGGGATGACGGCGTTGCGATAGACGACGAGGTAACGATGAGGGGCGATGCTGGTGGTGTCGATCTGGGCGCCGGCGAGACGGGCGATAAACAGTACCAGGACGATTGCCCGGTGGCTGACGAGGTGCCGGAGGGACCGTACGGGAGCGACGCGAGGATTCGGCCCAGGGATGGTCAGGCGGCGGATTAGGTTGCGATAAACGAACACGGAAGCACCTCGTTGTTGCGCTGAGGTGTGAATCGGCATGCGAAGGAATTAGCATGAAGGGAGAGCCATGGCTGTGCTATTACTTTGGTTTGCCCGTTTCATATAGACTTTTCTGATCCGCAAGACTTCAGAGTGTGCCTCGAAGCATGGATCGACGCCGGGATCAAGGGACGAATTGACCCTCTTCGATTCCGCATGCTCTAATTGCCGCCTTTGTGAAGCTACGAGAAATTTTGTGTTCTAAGGAGACCTTTGCATGTATGTAGTGAGCGTTTTGGCGATGGCCGTACAAGAGCAGGCAGCAACGACAGCTGCCTCTGTTGCAGGTGACGACGGCCGGATGTATCTGTGGGCAGCGATGGTGATTGGGGTGCTGGCTTTGTTGGCTGCGCTGCTGCTGGCACGTGCGGTGATCGCATCGGATACTGGCACTTCGGAGATGCAGGCGATCTCGAATGCGATTCGTGAAGGGGCTGAGGCGTTTTTGAGGCGGCAGTACAGAACCATTGGGGCGATTGCCGCGGTTTTGGCCGTAGTGCGTGTTTATCGGATACAACCTGTCGCCCAGAACGGCACCGTTTGCGACGAAGACGGTGATCAGCTTCCTGGTGGGTGCGGTGTGCTCCGGCGCTCGCGGGATATACGGGAATGTATTGCTCGATCCGGGCGAATATCCGGACGGCTTCCGCGGCACGAACGAGCTTGAACAAGGCGCTGCAGATGGCGTTGCGTGGCGGCGCGGTGACGGGGCTGGTGGTGGTGGCGCTGTCGCTGCTGGGTGTCGGTTCGCTGTTCCTGTTCTTCGGCGGGTTTGCAGCATCCGCAAGCAGGTGCCATACCAGTTGGTCGGGTTTGGATTTGGAGCTTCGCTGGTGGCGCTGTTTGCGCAGCTTGGCGGGGGAATTTATACGAAGGCCGCGGACGTTGGTGCGGACCTGGTGGGTAAGGTTGAGGCGGGAATTCCAGAGGACGATCCGCGAAATCCTGCTGTAATTGCGGACCTCGTGGGCGACAACGTCGGCGACTGCGCTGGCCGTGGCGCGGACATCTTCGAGTCGACGGCTGCGGAGAATGTGGGCGCGATGATTCTGGGCGCGGCGCTTTATCCGGTGTTCGGCGTGAAGGGGATTTTGTTCCCGCTGATTGTGCTGGCGATTAATCTGATTGCCAGTATCGTTGGCGTCTTTGTGGTGAGCACGCGGGAGGACGAAGACCCGATGCATGCGCTGAACAAAGGGTTCTATGTGACCTCGGCGCTGGCGCTGGCAGGCTTTGCGCGGGCGGTGTTATACGATGCTGAACGGACCGCAGGTGCAGTGGGGTGGCTGCTGGGATGCGGCGTGATTGGATTGGTTACGTCGTTCCTGTTTGTGTGGATTACGGAGTACTACACGGAGTCGCGGTACCGGCCGGTGCAGTCGATTGCGAGGCTTCGCTGACGGGCCCGGCGACGAACATCATCAGCGGACTGGCGGTTGGAATGGAGACGCCGGCGATGCCGGTGATTGTGATCTCGGCGGCGTTGCTGCTGAGTTACTACTTCGGCGTGCAGGGGCTGGCTGGGGTTGCGGGAATCAGCGACTACGCCAAAGGAATCTACGGAACGGCGATTGCCACGATGGGGATGCTGAGTTGCGCGGCGTACATTCTGGCGATGGATACGTTTGGGCCGATCACGGATAATGCGGGCGGCATCATCGAGATGTCGAACCAGCCGGATTCGATTCGTGAGCGGACAGACAAGCTGGATTCGGCGGGCAATACGACGAAGGCGCTGACCAAGGGCTATGCGGTCGGGTCGGCTTCGCTGGCGGCGTTCCTGTTGTTCTCGGCTTATCTCGAAGAGATCAAGGTGATTGTGACGGCGAAGGTTGCTGCGGCGGGTGGTTATATGCCGGCCGGGTGGAGCTTCACGAATATCAACCTGGCGCAGGTTCCGGTGTTCGTGGGAGCGCTGCTGGGCGCGATGCTGACGTTCCTGTTCAGTTCGATGGCGATCAAGGCGGTGGGACGGACGGCGCAGATGGTGGTGCAGGATGTGCGGGACCAGTTCAAGGAGAACCCGGGAATCATGGCGGGGACTTCGAAGCCGGACTACGGGCGATGCGTCCACATCGTGACGGGTGCGGCGTTGAAGGAGATGGTGCTGCCGGGCGCGCTGGTGGTTGGTCTGCCGGTTGTGGTGGGCCTGATCTTCCGGCACTTCAGCGCGAGCTATCAGGCGAGCGCGGCGATCTATGCGGCGGGCGCTATCTGCCGGTTCCGGCGATTGGCGGCGTTGCGGTGAACCTGGCTGGAGCGGAGGCTGTTGCCGGATTGCTGATGGTTGGGACGATCTCGGGCGTGTTGCTGGCGATGTTGATGAACAACGGCGGCGGCGCATGGGACAACGCGAAGAAGTTTATCGAGACGGGACAGTATGGCGGAAAGAAGTCGGAGGCGCACAAAGCTGCGGTGGTTGGCGATACGGTTGGCGATCCGTTCAAGGACACGGCGGGACCGAGCCTGCATGTGCTGATCAAGCTGCTGGCTACGATTACGCTGGTGCTGGCTCCATTGTTTGTTTAGGTTGAACGCAGTCTGAGATGGGCGGCCTGCGGGTCGCCCATTTTCAGGCTTGTTTCGCGAATTGAACGGAGAGTCAAAAAAGCGCGCCTGAGGATATTGCAGCAGGGTGGTTCCCGGTACAATCTTCTTTGTGGCTTGAGTAGAGCCGCGGCTTGGCAATAAAGGCGACAAAAGGACAGGTGCATGGCAAGACAGTCTGGTTCGAGTGTGCAGGAGAGCAAAAAGGCGACGAACACCGCGACAGAAGAGTTGCTGACGCGTGAGCAACTGGTGGAGTTTTACCGGTTGATGTACACGTCGCGACGCACGGATGATCGCGAGATTGTTTTGAAGCGGCAGCAGAAGATCTTCTTCCAGATCTCCTGCGCCGGGCACGAGGCGTTGCTGGTGGCGGCTGGAATGGCTTTGAAGCCAGGCTATGACTGGTTTTTCCGTATTACCGCGACCGCGCGCTCTGCCTGGCGCTGGGCAATACGGTGGAGGAGCAGCTGCTTCAGTCGGTTGGCGCAGCAGACGATACAGCCAGCGGCGGGCGGCAGATGCCTTCGCACTGGACCAGCAGGAGATTGAATATCGTGAGCCCGTCTTCGTCGACGGCGACCCAGTGTCTGCAGGCGGTTGGGTGCGCGGAGGCTGGCAGATACTTTGCGCGGCATCCGGAGGCAGCGAAGAAGCACGATGGAGACTATCGCGAGTTCAAGGACGTGACGTTCCATGGCGACGAGGTGGTCTTTGTTTCGATCGGTGAGGGCTCGACGAGCCAGGGTGAGTTCTGGGAGTCGCTGAACTCGGCTTCAAACCTGAAGCTGCCGGTGCTTTACCTGATCGAGGACAATGGATATGCGATCTCGACGCCGGTTGAGGTGAATACGCCGGGTGGAAACATCTCGAAGCTGGTGGCGAACTTTCCTAACTTCCACTTTGCCGAGGTGGATGGGACTGATCCGGTTGCAAGCTACAAGGCGATGGTGGAGGCGGTCGCTTATTGCCGCTCGGGCAAAGGGCCGGCGCTGGTGCATGGTCATGTTGTGCGGCCTTATTCGCATTCGATGAGTGAGGATGAGAAGGACTACCGCTCGGCGGAGGAGATTGAGACCGATGCACTGCGTGATCCGATCTCGAAGATGCAGGTGTGGCTGCTGCGCGAGGGCGTGATGACCGCCGAGGAGATCAACGCGCTTGAGCGCAAGGTAGATGAAGAGGTGCAGAGGGCATCAGACCGTGCGACGAGTGCGGCGTTTCCTGCGATCGAATCGATTACGAAGTATGTGTACTCAGAGGACCTGAAGCCGACCGACGAGCGGTTTGCTACCGAGCCGGTGGTTACGGACGCGACAGAACGAACGATGGCTGATCTGATCAATCGCTGCCTGAAGGATGAGATGCGGCGTGATGAACGGATAGTGGCCTTTGGGGAAGACGTGGCGGATGCTTCGCGCGACAAGGCTCTGCGCGCGGGCAAGCTGAAGGGTAAGGGCGGTGTCTTCAAGCTGACCTCGGGGTTGCAGGCGGAGTTTGGCAACGACCGTTGCTTCAATTCGCCGTTGGCTGAGGCGAATATTACCGGCCGGGCGATTGGGATGGCAACGCGCGGGATGAAGCCGGTGGTCGAGATTCAGTTCTTCGATTACATCTGGCCTGCGGTACACCAGATGCGCAATGAGCTTTCGGTGATGCGCTGGAGGTCGAACGATGCCTTCAGCTGTCCGCTGGTGATGCGGGTGCCGATTGGCGGATATCTGACGGGTGGGTCGATCTATCACTCGCAGTCGGGTGAGAGCATCTTTACGCATACGCCGGGTGTGCGGATTGTGATGCCGTCGAATGCGCTGGATGCGATTGGGTTATTGCGGACGGCGATTCGCTGCGACGATCCGGTTATTTTCCTTGAGCACAAACGTTTGTATCGCGAGACGTTCGGCAGAGCGGCGTATCCGGGGCCGGATTACTGCATTCCGTTTGGGAAGGCGAAGATTGTGCGTCCAGGTAAGGACGTGACCGTGCTGACTTATGGCGCTGTCGTGCCGCGAGCGCTGCAGGCGGCGCAGAAGCTGCATCGCGATACGGGCGTGGATGTCGAGCTGATCGATCTGCGGAGTTTGACTCCTTACGACTGGGAGGCGATTGCGGAGAGCGTTAAGAAGACGAACCGCGTGATCGTGGCTCACGAGGACATGTTGAGCTGGGGGTATGGTGCGGAGCTCGCAGCGCGGATCGGCGATGAGCTGTTCCATGATCTCGATGCTCCGGTGCGGAGGGTCGCGGCGATGGATACGTTTGTGGCGTATCAGCCGGTGCTGGAGGACGCGATCTTGCCGCAGCCGGAGGATTTATATCGGGCGATGGCGGAGCTTGCCGCCTTTTAGCTGGAAAGGCGTAACGGTGATCAGAGGGATAACTGCTGATAAGAGTCGATGCCTGCGGGTTGCGACTCCTGTTTGCGGTCGCGTGAGTTCAATGCTGCAGGACTTGAGTTTGCTTGGCTTACGGTATGGCTTAATGTGACCTGGTGATGAGGCCAAATCTCTGTTTTGCGCAACTGCGTGGCAGATATGGGGTCTTTGAAGGGAGAACCCTGATTCGGGTTCACCTTGCCAGTAGGGAGCGTTATGCGATTGGGCCGAAGATCTTCTGTTTTCGTGAGTTGCGTGCGCGCGCTGACGGCGAGTGTTTTGTGCGTGCTGATGGTGGAGCAGCCGATGGTGGCGGCGGCTGCGGTAAAGCCGGTGGCGGCTTCGACGAAGGAGATTCAGGGACAGGAGCGGGCGCTGCACGCCTTGAACCGATTTACGTTTGGGCCGCGGCCGGGGGATGTTGCGGCTGTGCAGGCTATCGGGGTGAAGCGGTGGTTTGAGCAGCAGTTGAATCCTTCGATCATCGATGACTCCGCGCTCGAAGAGCGGCTGGCGATGTTTCCTGCGATGAGGATGCGGGAGGCGGAGTTGAAGGAGCGGTATCCCAGCCCGCAGATGCTGCGGCAGATCATTGCTCGGAATGAACCTCTGCCCTCCGATCCGGTGGAACATGCGATCTATGCCGATGAGATTGCTTTCTATAAAGCTGCGAAGGCGAAGCAGGAGGAGAAGAAGGCCGCCGACGCGAAGGATAGCGATAAGGGCGATGGAGAGATGATGTCGCCGACGATGACGAAGAGTGCCGAAGAGGCCAAGGGCAAGACGGCGCTGCCGGGCGATGATGTGGACCCGTCGACGCCGGCGATGGCGACACATGAGGAGCAGTTTTATTCGGGGCTTGAAGCGGTGAAGATTATCAATCTGCCGCCGGATGAGAGGATGCGACGGATTCTGGCGATGCCTCCGAAGGAGTTGGTCGCGTTTCGCAGGAGCCTGAGCCGTGCCGAGCTGGCGGAGGCCGCCGAGGGATTGACGCCGCTGCAGCGGGAGACTCTGGCTGCGCTGCAAGGTTCGCCGAAGATGATTGGCGCGGAGCTGCTGGAGACACGGATGCTGCGGGATGTTTACAGTGAACGGCAGCTCGAAGCGGTGATGACGGACTTCTGGCTGAATCACTTCAACGTGTACCTCAGGAAGAATCAGAATGAGCCTTATCTGCTGCCGGCGTTTGAGCGGGATGTGATTCGACCACATGCGCTGGGTAAGTTTGAAGATCTGCTGGTGGCGACGGCGATGAGTCCGGCGATGCTGATGTACCTGGATAACTTTCAGAGCATTGGGCCGGATTCGCAGGCGGCGAGGAACGGCGGCAGGGTGGCGAACTTTGCGAAGAATCCGCAGGTGAGGCAGGCGCTGAAGGATCGCGGACTGAATGAGAACTATGCGCGTGAGTTGATGGAGCTGCACACCCTGGGGGTGCAGTGCGAGGTGAGCGCAGATCGCCCGGTGAGTATGCTCGATAAGTCGTGCGGCCAGGGGTATTCGCAGCAGGATGTGACGCAGGTGGCGAAGGTGATGACGGGATGGACGATCGATCAGCCGTTTCGCAGCGGGGGTTTCCAGTTCGAAGAGCGACGGCATGAGCCGGGTTCGAAGACGGTTCTCGGTAAGACGATCCGGGAGAACGGCGAGCTGGAGGGATTGCAGGTGCTGCATATGCTGGCGACAAGTCCGGCGACGGCAAAGTTTATCTCGACCAAGCTGGCGGTGCGGTTTGTGAGCGATACTCCTCCGCCGGCGCTGGTGGAGAGGATGGCGACTGCGTTTGTGGCGAGCAATGGCGACATCAAGACGGTGCTGCGGACGATGTTCGATTCGCCGGAGTTCTGGTCGCCGGAGGTGTACCGCGCAAAGGTGAAGACTCCGGAGGAGTTTGTGATCTCTGCAGTGCGGGCTAGCGGCGCTGAGGTGAAGAACGTGATTCCGCTGGTGCAGGCTCTGGATAAGCTGGGGATGCCGTTCTACGGGATGCAGACGCCGAATGGATATAGCTGGATGGCAGAGCCGTGGGTGAATACGGGCGACCTGGTTAGCCGGATGAACTTTGCGCTGGGACTGAGCAGCGACCGCGTTCAAGGGGTGCAGACGGATTGGAGCCGGCTGTTGGGAGAGGCAGGGGCAGGGGTGGCGCCAGTTGCGTTCGGCGCGGGTTCTGCGAATGATGCTTCGGCTTTGAAGGAAAAGAAGTTGGAGATGATGCTGATGGGGCAGGCGGTGAGCGACCGGACGAGATCGACTGTGTTGCAGCAGTTTCAGGATCAGGCTCTGCAGCAGCAGGCGGTGAAGAATTTTCCGATTCGTCCGAACGAGTTCGAACCGATGGCGCAGGTGCTGAATCCGGCGATGCAAAGTCAGCAGGCGCGGCCTCCGCTGGACCGTGAGGCAGCGATGATGGCCGGATTACTGCTGGGGTCGCCGGAGTTTCAGCGACGATAGGGCGCCGATTTTTGTATGTGGTTGTGAGCGACCTGGAGTAGTCTGCGGGGAAGTACTTGAAACGATGTGGGCTGTGGCTGCACATTTTTGAACGCGGTAGGATGGGCAACTTCCTGGCTGTAATAGCGTTAGTACCAAGTACGCGAAGGATTCCGTGACGTCGACCGGGTGTCGCTGCAGGAGCTGAAACATGGCGAATAAAAGATGTTTGTCGGATCAAAGCGATTGGGGTTGCGATATTCACGGGCGCGATGCAGTGCGGCGTGGGGTGACGCGGCGTGGGTTTATGAAAGGTGGAGCGCTGGCGCTGTTTGGCACTGCGGCGATTCCGGCGTTTCTGTCGCGGAGCGTTCTGGCCGAGGTGACGACTGCTGCGGCGAATAAGAAGAAGCTTGTGATTCTGTTTCAGCGAGGCGCTGTCGATGGGCTGAACGTCGTGGTGCCTTACAGGGAGAAGAACTACTACGCGATGCGTCCTTCGATTGCGATCCAGGAGAAGGACGTTCTGGACCTGGATGGATTTTTCGGGCTGCACCCTTCGATGGCGGCGTTCAAACCTTTGTACGAAGAGGGGCATTTGGCGATTGTTCATGCGGCGGGATCGCCCGATACGACGCGGTCGCACTTTGATGCGCAGGATTATATGGAGAGTGGAACGCCTGGGGTGAAGTCCACCGCGGATGGGTGGCTGAACCGCGCGTTGCAGGCCGAGATGACGACAGGCAAGCCTTCGGCGTTTCGTGCCGTGGCGCTGGGGACACAGGTTCCGCGAACGCTGCAGGGACGGCTGCCGGCGATTGCGGTGAATAACATCGCGGATTTTTCGATTGGCGGCAGAGGGACGCAGACTTCGCCGATCAGCAATGCCTTTGAGGCAATGTATGACGAGAGCACGGATGCTGTTTTGCATGGCACCGGGCAGGAGACGTTTGAGGCGGTGAAGATGTTGAAGGCGGCAGACCCGTCGCACTATCTACCGGCGGCGGGCGTGGTGTATCCGAACTCACCGTTTGGCAATAGCTTGAAACAGATTGCGCAGTTGATGAAGGCCAATCTTGGAGTGGAGGCAGCCTTCTCCGATGTCGGGGGGTGGGATACGCACCAGAACCAGGGGAACATTAATGGTCAACTGGCAAACCGGCTGAAGGAGTTCTCGGAGTCGATTGCTGCGTTCTGGAAGGACCTTGGGGATGACGCGGAGAACCTAACGCTGGTGACGATGTCGGAGTTTGGACGCACGGCGCGGCAGAATGGCACGGGTGGGACGGATCACGGTCACGCGAATGCGATGTTTGTGCTGGGTGGTGCGGTAAAGGGCGGCAAGGTGTACGGCAAGTGGCCGGGGCTCGCGAATGAGCAGCTGAACGAAGGACGCGATCTGGCGGTTACGACGGACTTCCGCCACGTGCTGGGCGAGGCGGCCTATAAGACGCTGGGGGCGAGGAACCTCGACGCGGTATTTCCGGGTGCGCGGGTGAATCCAGGTGATTTTTTGAACTTCAGTTAGGTGAAAAGCTCTGCATAGCGTGTGAGATGTAACGAAGTTATCGGCATTCTGTTTATGGAATGTAAAAAGATTCGCTCTACAGATTAGTGGAAAAAATAGGACAACTTTTTCTAGAGACCCGCGTCTTATTGAGTGTAGTTTGCAGCTGCCGGGCTTTCAGTTCCCACGGTTCCGGCTTCCAATATCCGCAACAAAAGACTCCCCCCACCAAATGTAAGGCCTCCAGAGTATCGGGGGCCTTCACTCCTTAAGGCTGGTTGTTGCTTTGGAGCATCGGGCGAGATCAGGCGAAGTTGATTTTTCGGTCGAGCGAGGCGGCTCCTGCTCCGTAGAACAAGAGCATCGTGGCGATAACCAGGAGAGCGAGTGAGTACTCGGAGCCTGGGTAGCCGTGGTGTCGGTTGACCAGAGCCAGGGCAACGAGCATGTTGATCGAGACGAGGAAGGCGGCGAATCGGGTGAGAAGACCGAGGAGGAGCAGAATGCCGCCGGCGAACTCAGTAAAAGCAGAGACGTAACCCAGCCAGTAGGGAAGACCGAGGGAGGCGATGTAGTGGACGTGGTGATTCAGCCCGCCGTGGGGGATGACTTTGTCGTAGCCATGGAAGACCATCGCAGCGCCGAGCACGAGACGCAGCAGAAGGGCGCCAAAGGGTTGGAGGCTGTTGAGCCATTTCGTCATAAGAAGCTCTTTCTGGAGTTGAGGGTAACCGGGACGCAAGGGAGTTGGGGAGGATTTAGCGGGTGGGTGCCGGAGAAGGCACGAGCGTTACATATTGATCGAGGAAGCGGGTGAGGCTTTGGTTATAGAGTGCTGCGGATGGTGTGGTCAGCTCGACGGTCAGCTTGGGATCGGAGGCGGTGCGGAAGGCTGGATCGAATGTAGTGGTGCGTGAGAGCAGAAGCTTGGGCGCGCGGAGGGTGGAGAGCGGCTGGGCGAGCGGGAATCGGTCGTGAAAGAGGAGGCCGACGGGGAGGAGCGTGGAGCGGGAGTCGTGCCGGGCTACGTCGAGCAGGTCGGCGCGGGGTGTGTCGAGGATAAGTGCCGGGATAGCGCCGTGGGTGGTGGCGAGACGAGTTGCGAGGGAGGCTCCGGTGCCGGTGCCGTAGGGGATGATCTGCGGGATGGGGATGTTGCGTGAGGTGGTGAGGTACTGCCAGGCAGAGTCGGTGTCGTGGATCATGTTTTGCTGGCTGGGATGGGTTGCGGCGCTTTGGCCGTAGCCGCGATAGTCGAAGGCGAAGACGTTGAGGCCGAGGCTGTGGAGGCTGGCGATGGTGGTGATGGAGTCTGCGAGAGAGCCGTTGCCATCGGCGAGGAAGAGGATGGTGAGGCTGGCGTAGCGGCTGCCGGGGTCGGAGGGGATCCACCAGCCGGTCAGCTGCGGAGTAGCTGACTCGTCGGGGCCGAAGTGGATGAGTTGGTAGGGAGCGCCGGCGATTGATGTTGGACTTGTTGCGGTGTGGGTGGGATTGAGCACGAGCTGCCACTGACCTTGGTAGAAGAGGAAGCAGAAGGTGAGATAGCCACAGATAGCTGCTGCGAGAACGGCGAGGCCGAGGGCTTTGACCAGCCAGATGGGGCTGACGACCTCGGGTGGATCCTGTTGCAGGGTTGCGCGCTTGTTTTTTGGAGTGGGGCGAGGCATCGAGGTTCTCTATCGACTTTAGCATTCGGTTTCGAGTTTGGGTTTCGGGTTTGGATGGATGACGTTGAGCCGGTTGAACGAGAAGAGACTCTAAGATGGAGGTAGCGGAGGATATGGCGTGGCGAAGTGGGTGAGGTTGTGTGGGCTGGCGCAGGCTCCGCGGGCGGGACAGGTCGCTGAGGCCGAGGTGGACGGGGTTGCGGTGTGTCTTGCGAATGTGAATGGCGAGCTGTCGGCGTTGAACAATATCTGTCCGCACCGGCAGGGGCCGCTGGGACAGGGATGGATTGAGGGCGAAGCGGTTGTGTGCCCGTGGCACTCGTGGGTGTTCAACGTAAAGACCGGAGTGGCGGAGTATCCGGAGCGTGCACGAACCGTGGTGTTTCCACTGCGGGTGGAGGGAGAGGATGTTCTGGTCGATATAGGATAGGAATCAAGCTCGGAACGTAGTGACCAGAAATATGTAGTGCGGAAAACGGATGCCGGAGATACGCTTTCAACTAACTTACAGACCGCTCGAAAGAACGGCTGACGGAGAGGGAATTCATTCATGAAGCTGCGCGCGTTGTTTCTTACTGTCATTGCATTGGTCGTTCTGGCTGGCACGGTTGTGTCTGCAGACGCCAAGTCACACCATCATCATCACCATCACCCCCATCATCACGCCAAGTAAGCCTTGGCGCATAAAGAGAGACCCGGCGAGTGTGCCGGGTTTTTCTTTATGCGAAGGTTTTGCCTGCGATCAGCGTTTTCCTAGTGTGAATGCTGATAGAATCTATTAAATCCACTCCTTTGGAGAGGCAATGCAGGCAATACTGGCGCTGGAAGACGGGCGCATTTTTCGTGGTAAGAGTTTTGGCGCACGAGCGGAATGCTCTGGCGAGGTGGTCTTCAATACATCACTGAGCGGCTACCAGGAGATCTTTACCGATCCTTCGTATGCGGGGCAGATTGTGGTTCTGACAAATCCCCACATTGGCAACTATGGCACGACACCGAGTGATGCGGAGTCGGAGAGGCCTTATATCGAAGGTCTGGTGACGCGCGAGTTTTCGCCGATGAGCTCGAACTGGCGTTCGACGCAGGTTGCGGATGAGTATCTGGAGCGCTATGGCGTGCCGGTGATTGCGGAGATGGATACGCGGGCGGTGGTTCGGCATCTGCGAGCCAATGGCGTGATGCGCGGCGTGATTGCGACTGGAGAGAATCTGGATGCCGAGGCGCTGGTGGCGAAGGCGCGGGCGATTCGCAAGATGGATGGCACCGATCTTGCGAGCGTGGTGACGACGCAGGTGGCCTATGAGTGGGATGCGAATGAGCCGAAGAACCAGACCGGCGATGCTTTGCTGACGGCGGCTCTCGCTGATGGGACCGAGCAGCTGCATGTGGTCGCGTATGACTTCGGGATCAAGGAAAATATTTTGCGGATGCTGACGCGCGAGAATTGCCGCGTGACGGTGGTGCCGGCGACGACTTCTGCGAAGGATGTGCTGGCGATGAATCCGGATGGAGTGTTCTTCTCGAACGGGCCGGGTGATCCGGAGCCGCTCGATTACGCTGTCGAGAATGTGCAGCAGCTGCAGGGGAAGAAGCCGATCTTTGGGATTTGCCTGGGGCATCAGATCTTTGGGATGGCGCTGGGCGGCAGGACGTACAAGCTGAAGTTCGGGCACCACGGCGGGAATCATCCGATCATGAACCACCAGACGGGCAAGGTGGAGATCACGGCGCAGAATCATAACTTCAATGTGGATCCTGCTTCGCTGCCTGCCGATGTGGAGCAGACGCATACGAATTTGAATGACCAGACGCTGGCGGGTTTGAAGCATAAGACGGACCCGATGTTCAGCGTGCAGTACCACCCGGAGGCTAGTCCGGGGCCGCATGACTCGCATTATCTGTTCAGGGATTTTCGGAAGATGATGGAAGAGTGGAAGAAGTAGGTGAGATTCAAGGGCGACACTTTTCTGCTGAGGGCTTGTTGTTCTTTTCTTCTTCATTTCTCAATTGCCGCGCCCCGGAAGGCCAAGGCCGTCGACTGCTACCCAGGCAGCCGATGGAGGATGGAGTCTGCAACGGTTTCGGCCGCTGATTAACCCTGAGGCAAATGATCGGTGTTTGCCGAGATGTCGTTTACGGGGCCGGTGCTGGAGGCGGTTCGGCTGCGGCAGTTTCATCCCGGATACGAAGTACCGTTTTTGAGTACAAGTTTGATGCAGCAGGAAAGCTGAGTGCACTGCAGGCGAAGTGTAGAGGCGTGGGAAGTACCACTGGATAGCAGAAGCCAATCTCTACCCTGAGGCCGATGGAACACTGGGCCCGATTCATTTGAAGTACTACCGAGCTCAGGAGCACAACCAGATATCGCGTCCGGAAGATGCAACGGCACTAACACGCGTGCGAATTGAGTAAGGTGCTTCCGATTTACAGAACGATCGAATCGCTGCCGTGCGGCGGTTTGTTGAAAGAAGCGGAAGAAGATAAATGCCACGCAGGAATGATATTGCGAAGATTTTGGTGATGCTTCTGAGCAGTTGGCATTCCGTGTGCCGCACAGCAGGAGTTCGACCATTACGTTCTCCTGCAGAAGGGCGGCACGGTGGATGCTGTCGAGCACAACTTCCTCGCGCAATGCGGGGTGCCGGAGGATGCGGAGAAGGTGTTTGCTGTGGATCATCCGGGGGACGATGGCGTCTCTCACTGGGCTTCGACGGGAGAACTTGTTTCGTGGGCGATATCGACGCGGAGACGGATTTCTTTGGATACTGCGGAGATTCGATTCGTCGACGGCAAAGCTCGCGCGCTGAATTACTGGTCGCTTGTGATGGATCTCGGGCAGGAAGCGAATGCTCTGGTCTGTCTGGATGAGAAGGGCGTTACGCGGTTTGCTCGCGCGGTGACGATGACGACGCCTGTGGATGGCACCAGCAAGGGGTGGACCTATATAAAGCTTCGCCGAGTTTGAATACAGCGGCAAGGCGGTAGCGACTGATTCATACTTTGCCGATAGGCTGGACCACCGCATTGCGCGGCCGAAGCTGAGTGCGGACGATGTCTCCGATTTAGATTGGAATCCTGACGGCCAAATCGCCTGGGATGTCTTGAAATCATTGGGATTGCAGGGTAAGGGAAAAGGAAAGTAAATGCCACGCAGGAATGACATTGCGAAGATTCTGGTGATCGGCTCGGGGCCGATTGTGATTGGGCAGTCGGCGGAGTTCGACTACTCCGGTACGCAGGCGTGTAAGGCGCTGAAGGCCGAGGGGTATGAGGTGGTGCTGGTGAACTCGAACCCGGCGTCGATCATGACCGATCCTGAGGTTGCGGACCGGACTTATATTGAGCCGTTGAATGCGGCTTATCGTGGAAGAGATTATCCGCGTCGAGACGGAGATGCTGACGGAGCCGGGCGCGAGGGCGAGTTTGCGTTGCTGCCGACGGTGGGTGGGCAGACGGCGCTGAATCTGGCGGTGGATCTGGCGGAGGCGGGCGTGCTGGAGAAGTACGGCGTCGAGCTGATCGGCGCGAAGCTGGAGGCGATCAAGAAGGCTGAGGACCGGCTGCTGTTCAAGGACGCGATGAACAAGATCGGGCTGGATATGCCGCGGTCTGCGCTGGTGAATAACGTGAGCGATGGGTTGGAGTTTGCGGCGAAGATTGGGTTTCCGGTGGTGATTCGGCCTTCGTTTACGCTGGGCGGTTCGGGCGGCGGCATTGCTTATAACCGCGAGGAGATGACGGAGATTCTGTCGCGCGGTATCGATCTTTCGCCGGTGGGCGAGTGCCTGATTGAAGAGAGCGTGCTGGGTTGGAAGGAGTATGAGCTGGAGGTGGTGCGCGACCTGAAGGACAACGTCATCATCATCTGCTCGATTGAGAATTTCGATCCGATGGGCGTGCATACGGGCGACTCGATTACGGTGGCTCCGGCGCAGACGCTGACGGATCGCGAGTACCAGGCGATGCGCGATGCGGCGATTGCGTGTGATTCGCGAGATCGGCGTGGAGACGGGTGGCAGCAATGTGCAGTTTGCGGTGAATCCGCAGAACGGGCGCATGACGGTGATTGAGATGAATCCGCGTGTGTCGCGTTCGTCGGCGCTGGCTAGTAAGGCTACGGGATTTCCGATTGCGAAGATTGCGGCGCGGCTGGCGGTTGGGTACACGCTGGATGAGATTCAGAACGATATTACGAAGGCTACGCCTGCGTGCTTTGAGCCGACGATTGATTATGTCGTCGTGAAGATTCCGAAGTGGCAGTTTGAGAAGTTTCCCGGAGCGGATGAGGGGCTGGGGCCGCAGATGAAGTCGGTGGGCGAGGTGATGGCGATTGGGCGCACCTTCAAAGAAGCGATGATGAAGGCGGTGCGGTCGCTGGAGACGGGCAAGAAGGCGACGGCGGATGACATTGAGCCGCGGCGGTTGACGCAGCGGCTGGTGACGCCGCATCCGGATCGGCTGGCGTATATTCGCTACGCGTTTGAGCGCGGGATGACGGTGCGCGAGGTGGCGCGGATGACGTCGATGGATCCGTGGTTCCTGTATCAGATGAAGCAGATTACGGATGAGATCAAGGCGATTGGCGGCGTGCCGATGGCGGAGGTGACGGCGGAGCAGCTGCGGACGGCGAAGCGGATGGGTATCTCCGATGAGCGGCTGGCGGCGGGCTGGGGATTGACTGGTGCCGAGGGGACGGCTGCGGTTCGTGCGCTGCGGAAGAAGCTGAGCGTGATGCCGGTGTACAAGATGGTGGATACATGCGCGGGGGAGTTTGAGAGCTATACGCCTTATCTGTATAGCTGCTACGACGAGGAAGATGAGGCTGCGCCGACGGCGAAGAAGAAGATCATGATTCTGGGCAGCGGGCCGAACCGGATTGGGCAGGGAATTGAGTTCGACTACTGCTGCTGCCATGCTGCGTTTGCGCTGCGTGAGGACGGCTACGAGACGATCATGGTGAACTGCAATCCGGAGACGGTGTCGACGGACTATGACACGAGCGACCGGTTGTACTTTGAGCCGCTGACGCTTGAGGACGTGCTGGGCGTGTATGAGCATGAGGCCTCTGTCGGGCGCGGAGATTGGGATGATCGTGCAGTTTGGCGGGCAGACTCCGCTGAATCTTTCGCTGCCGCTGAAGAAGGCTGGCGTGCCGATCATTGGGACTTCGCCGGAGTCGATCGATCTGGCGGAGGACCGCAAGCGGTTTGGCAAGCTGATCGAGGAGTTGAAGATTCCGCAGCCTGAGGGCGCGATGGCGACCAGCGTGGAAGAGGCTGTGGCCGGGGCGAATCGTGTAGGGTATCCGGTGCTGGTGCGGCCTTCGTATGTGCTGGGCGGGCGCGCGATGGTGATTGCGTATGACGATGATGCGATTGTGCAGTACATGACGACGGCGATCGAGTACTCGCAGGAGCGGCCGGTGCTGATCGACCACTTCCTCGAAGATGCGATTGAGTGCGATGTGGATGCGCTGTGCGATGGCGATGATGTGTTGATCGCGGGAATCATGCAGCATATCGAAGAGGCTGGGATTCACTCGGGCGATTCTTCGTGCGTGCTGCCGGCGGTCGACCTTAGCGAGGATGTGCTGGAGACGATTCGCGAGTACACGCGCAAGCTGGCGATGGCGTTGAGCGTGCGCGGGCTGGTGAATATTCAGTTCGCGATTCAGCGTGGGAAGGTTTTTGTGATCGAGGTGAATCCGCGGGCTTCGCGCACGGTGCCTTATGTGTCGAAGGCGACGGGGATTCCGCTGGCGAAGATTGCTTCGCGCATCATGGTGGGGCGAAAGCTGAAGGAGATGCTGCCGGAGCAGGTGGCGAGCGGCAAGGACCTGGAGACAGGGTCGCACTACTTCGTGAAGTCGCCGGTGTTTCCGTGGGGCAAGTTTCCGGGAGTCGATACGGTGCTGGGGCCGGAGATGAAGTCGACCGGCGAGGTGATGGGAGTGGCGGACAACTTTGGCGAGGCGTTTGCCAAGGCGCAGATCGCCGCGGGCCAGGTGCTTCCGCTAGCAGGGAACCGTCTTTCTGAGTGTGAACGACCATGACAAGGAAGCGTGCGGTTTCGCTGGCGAAGCAGTTTGTGGAGATGGGATTCCACCTGGTGGCGACGCATGGAACGGCGGATGTGCTGGAGCAGGCAGGATTGCAGCCGGAGCGAGTGTACAAGGTGAAGGAGGGCCGGCCGAACGTCGTCGATCTGATCAAGGGCGACCGGATTCAGCTGATCGTCAATACTCCGCGTGGCCAGGATACGTTCTTCGATGAGAAGGCGATTCGGCGGGCTGCGGTGCTGGCGCGGATTCCGACGATCACGACGCTGGCTGCGGCACGGGCGGCGGCGGAGGGGATCTCGGCGCTGCAGAAAGGAACGTTGAGCGTGGTTGCGCTGCAGACGCTGCATTCGGACAGGATTGCGGCTGAGGCAAAAGCTGCGGCTAGCGTGAAAATAGCGTGATGGAAGCTCTAGTCTCTGAGGGCGAGCCTTGCGCCGATGGCGTAGCCAATCATGGAGAGCGGAATCCACGTGCCGATAAGAAGGCCGTCGCCGCCCATGAGGCCGCTGCCGTGGTTGAAGCTGAAGAAGGTGCGCCAGAGTTTTTCGGCGGCTCCGCAGCCTTCGCAGAGCCCGTTGCCGGTGGGCAGGCCGAGCACCCAGACGCAGACGAGCGAGAAGAAGATGAGGCCGGAGATCCAGATGTGGCCTGCGATGGCGCTGTGATGGATGCGGGTGAGGAGAAAACCGCCAGATCATCGGAACGAAGAAAGCGAGGATGGTGCCGAGTAGTTTGGGCGATAGAAGCGTCGGGGTCAGGATGGTTCAGCGACATGACGCCGACGGTGACCGCGAGAATGATGACGGCGATAAGAGTGTGGGTGAGAAACCAGAAGGCCTCGCGGCTCAGTTTGGCTGTGGTTTTGTCGTGCGAGATGTCACGTTCCCTGGCCATGGCTACTCTAGCAAAGGTTACCCCAATTGAATGATGGTGAAACGGCTTTTGGTTACGCCTTTCGTGGCAGGCGCAAGCCTGATTAACACCCTCATTCCTCCCTTCGGTGGGCCTCGGGTGGGAATTCGCTTTTAGAATGGAGAGATGCTGCTTGAAGGGCTTCAACTTCCGCTGACGACTCCGTTTTACGCCGATGGGCGCCTCAACCTTCTTAAACTTGAACACAATGTGGCCCGCTACTCGAAGACGCCGGTCGCCGGAATGGTGGCGCTCGGCGACTCTGGAGAGCCGACCATGCTGTCGGACGAAGAGACGCGGCACGCACTGCGAAGCGTGGCGGATGCTGCGGCGGCAGAGAAGGTATTGCTGGCTGGGGTGTCGCGCGACAGCGTGGCTGGAACGCTTGAGCTGGCGGAGTTTGCGGCGAGCGCTGGATACGATGCGGTGCTGGTGAAGGCTCCGTCGTTGTTTCGGGTGGGTGCTTCGGCGAGAGAGCTGCTGACTTATTTTCAGGCGGTTGCCGACCGCTCGGCGTTGCCTGTGGTGCTCCAGAGTGCGGCTTCGTTGCCGATGGAGATGGTGATGCGAGCTTGCAGGGCATCCACAGATCCTTGGGCTGGTGGACGAGATTGGCGGGGAGAGACGGATCGAGGCACTGAGAGCTGGTACGGCCGAGGTGAAGCGTGATGTGACCGTGACGGCAGTATTTGCAGCGGTGACTGCGAGGATGCAGGCTCGCAGTGAGGGTTTGATCTCTGCCGATACTTTGACCGGTGGAGGGGCTGCTGTTGCGGCTGCGCCTGCGAAGGCGGCTGCCAGGACGCGGACGAAGCAGGTTGGGTTTCAGATACTGATGGGGAGTACGGCTGGGATGCTGGAGGGGTTGAGAGCTGGTGCAGTAGGGGCTATGCCGGCGTTTGCCGCGTCGGCTCCGCAGGCGTGCTACGAGGTGCTGGCGGCGTGGAAGGATGGCGACGAGGGGCTGGCTCAGGAGAAACAGATTCGATTGCAAGATGCTGCAGAGAGGGTAGAGAGGAGCTGGGTGTGGCGGGGGTGAAGTTTGGATGCGATTTGAACGGGTACTTTGGGGGAGGGCCGCGTCTGCCTTTGCTTCCGTTGACTGGGGAGGAGCGGGCGGAGATCGAATCGCTGATGCAGGGGTTGCGTAACTGAAGCGGTTTGCGATTACTCGTGCTGCTTCGGAGTTACCGTGACCCCCATGCCGCTGAGTTTGCTGCGTGCCTGCATGGCTTCCGGTGAGTTGGGAAAACGCTGAATGAGAGTGCGGAACTCTCGGACGCCGGCGTCTTTTTGATCGAGCGCGACGAGCGCCATTCCTTTGTGCAGATGCGAGACGGGAACTTTGTTGCTGTCGGGATATTGGGTGAGGACGCTGTCGTAGGACTTGATGGCAGAGGCGTAGCGGCCTCCGCGATAGTCGATCTCGGCCTGATAGTAGAAGGAGTTTCCTGAGAGGGGATTGTCGGGATAGTTCTTGACGACGTCGCCGAACTCGGAGGCTGCGAGAGAGTACTTTGCGGCCATGTAGTCGCCGAGGGCGGTCTTGTAGAGCTCGTCAGCAGGGGCGGCGGCACCGCCAACTACCGCTCGATGCTGCGGGTGGGTCGGCGAGTGGAACGCTTGCGGAGGGCTTGCCCTTTCGCCCTACGGGGGCGGGTGGTCCTGACGTATCCGGGATGGGGTTTACCGGAACGGGCGAGTTTGATGTTGCTGGTGAGCCGCCTGTCGGCTGCGACATGTTGGCGCTCATCGATTGTTGCTGGCCCTGTACGTCCTGCATCAATTTCTGCAGCGTGGCGATGCGCGCCTTGATCTCATCGACGGAGTCGTTCAGAGACTGGATCTGTCCCGAGACCTGATCGATCTTTCCGTTCTGCGCGTCCTGCTGCGCCTGCATCTGCTTATGGATGGCGTCGATGGTGACGGACATCTTATTGACGGAGTCGGCGCTTTGCTGGATGAGGTCCTTCATGACGCCCATGCGCTCGTCGTTGGACTGCTGCAGGCGAGCCACAGCATCCTGTAGCTGCTGAATCTGTGTTTGCAGCTGCACCATGTCTTTGCTGACGGCGAAGGCGGGGGAGCCACCGAGAAGAACGGCGGCAAGCAGGGCTCCGGAGGCCAGGCGATAGAAGGGCTTGCGGGATGGAAGCGATGGAAGAGTCATCATGAACATGGCGGGGCGCTCGGCTTTCTGTCTTCGAGGCCGTCCCTCGCTTCTTTCGATTGTGCGAGGGCGGAGCACGAAGGGGCTGCAATAACTAACGGTCAGATTAGCAGAAACCCCATGTCCCAAAGGCAGGACATGGGGCACTTGAAGCGATGGTTCCTGTTCCAGGTTTGGCTAGCGATCGAGTGAGAACTGGGCCCGGCGGTTCTGCTGCCAGCACGCTTCATTGTCTTCGGTGCAGAACTGCTTCTCTTTGCCGTAGCTGATGACGCGAAGGCGGCTGGCAGGAATACCCGCCGCAGACCAGCGCAGTGCGAGCCGCGTTGGCACGGTTCTCACCGAGTGCCAGGTTGTACTCGGCCGATCCACGATCGTCACAGTAGCCACCGATGACGACTTTGATGGCGGGGTGCGCGGTGAGATAGGCGGCAGCCTTGGCGGTTGAGCTTTCGGCGTCAGGCCGCAGATCGTAGCTGTCGTAGTCGAAGAAGACGTCCTGAACGTTCTGGTGGAACGCGGCTTCGCTGCCCATGTCCGTTTCGACAGGAGCGGGTGCGGTGGGAGCGACAGGAACGCGAACCGTGACGCGAACGTTGGCCTCGGTCGTGCCGCCATCACCCTTCGCGGTGAGATGGAAGTTGGTGGAGTTCGAGGGCGAGACGGTCTGGGTTCCGTTGAGGTTGACCTCGCCGATGCCGTCGATGGTGACCGAGGTGGCGTTCTGGCTGCGCCAGTTGAGAACGACAGACTGACCGAGATCGATTGCGAGAGGATCGGCGGTGATGGTCGCAGTAGGAGGGACTGCTGCAGGTGCAGGAGCAACGGGGCCAAGCGCGTTGGGATCAACGCCGCTCGCCTTCTTGTGGCAGCCGGTGACGGCTCCAAGTGCGGCCAGGGTTGCAACTAAAACCAGGGACTTACGAAAGTTGACTTGCACAGCATTCATTGAATATCTCCTGCCAATCGTTAGTATTTCAAAAAAAATCAACATACCTGCAAAGAATCCAACAGGGAAGACAACTTGTTACTTCCAACTCCAGTTTGGCATGTCGGCACCAGGACCAGTCAGTGCGCGTTTCTGAGTTCCGTCGGCGAGCATGGTCCAGATCTTCATGTGGCCGGCCTTGCCGTCGGCGGAGTTGGCGTAGACGATGTGGCGGCCATCGGGCGACCAGGAGGGGAAGTCGCAGCGGCCACCGTCGTGGGTGAGCTGAATCCAGCGCTTGGTGGCGATCTCCATGACGTAGATGTCCTGTCCGCCGGGGGCTCCGGGGCCGTACTTGCGATCCCAGGCGAAGGCGAGGAACTGGCCGTTGGGCGACCATGAGGGCGACGTGGCGTAGCCGCCGTCGGTCATGCGCTGCACGGCGGAGCCGTCGGTGTCCATGATGTAGAGCTGGGGCAGGCCGGTGCGTCCGCTGATCCAGGCGATCTGCGAGCCGGTCTTGGGGTTGTAGACGGGTGAGACGTCGGGGCCGCGGAAGCTGGTGATGCGGCGGGCGAGGCTGCCGTTGGCGTCGGAGATCCAGATCTCGGGGTCGCCGGAGCGCGAGGAGGAGTAGGCGATCGTCCTTGCCGTTGGGCGCCCATGCCGGCGAGAGGTTGGTGCCGCCGACGCGCTGGGAAGTTGACCATGCGGCCGAGGAGCGAGCGAGTACATGCGGATCTGGAAGCCGTCGCTGCCGAGCGAGGAGAAGGCGAGGCGGGAGTTGTCGGGCGAGATGCGCGGGGAGAGCGAGACGGTGCCGAGATGAGTGATGGCGTGCTGGTTGGCGCCGTCGTAGTCCATCTCCCATATCTCTTTGTTGGCGCCGTCGATCTTGACGTAGTAGATCTTGGTCTCGGCGATGCCCTGGCTGCCGCCACTGAGGCGGAAGATGATCTCGTCGGCGAAGCGGTGGGCGATCTGGCGGGCGGAGTCTTCGCTCGCGTCTTCGCTGTACTGCTTGGCGAGCACCTGGGGGTACTGCGGGTTCTTGGCGTCGAAGAGGAAACCCGTTGCAGAGGATCTTGCCGCCCTGAACACCGAAGCTGCCGAAGGCGACCATGGCGGCGGAGGTTGGCGCGTCGGCCCACTGCTGGAGGTTGATATCTGCCGGGGCGCCTGGGGTCGACTGCGGCAGCAGGCTCTTCGAGACGATGTCGAAGATGCCTGCGTTGGCGAGATCGGCGTAGAGGGTCGCGTCGAAGGTGCGCTTGAGTCCGGATTGCCGCTGGATCTGCAGAGGCGGGTTTGAAGTCGGCGACCGCGATGCGGATATTGGTGGCACCGCTTGGAGGTCTCGGTCTTGGACCAATCCTGCGCTCGCAGAACAGAGGGGCAGGCTAAGAGAGAGAGCAACGCTCCGAGACAATAAAACTGAGCGTGCCGAAGAGAGGACGATCGTTTCGCACTAAACATTCTGATCTTATGTTAGACGCAAAAATAGCGTGTGAGGATATCTGGGCCGATCCTGCGGCGGTAATCAAAGAAATACTCCAGCATGAGAAAGCGTTTCCACAGGCTACTGCGGCTGGTAATGGAAGGTGTATTCGACGGTGATGTGGTCGCCCTGTGGCAGGGGTCCGAAGCCGTCGACACGCTGCACGGCGCGCATGGCGGAGAGGTCGAGGATGGGGGAGCCGCTGCGAGTCTCGATGCGGGCGTTCGAGGGGACGCCGTCGCGGTTGATGTCGAAGATGATGGTTGTGCTCTTGCCGAGAGAGGCGCGTGGGATCAGCCTCGCCGGTGTACCAGTTTTGCGCGACTTTGCTGTTGACGATGTTGACGTAGTAGGCAAACCGCGCGCCGAAGGTGCGGTCTTCGACCGAGACGCTGGCGGTGCCGTTCTTCAACTCGCAGTGTAGCCTGGGCGATGCGGATGCCTGCGGTCTCGCCGGTGACGGCCTTGGTTGGCGGCGTCGTTACCGGCTGGATGTGTTTTGGCGGAGCCGGAGTGGGCTTTTCAGCCGTCTTGATGGGCTTGGTGATTTTCTCCGGGATGGCGACTTCTTTGGGAGTGGGCGGCGGCTCGGTCTTCTCTTTCGTCCTGATCGGCGCAGGGCTTGGCGCCTCAGAGGTCAGGACGCCGGTGTCGAGCGTGCGCTGGGTCGGCGGCAGAGGGAGCGACGAGACCATGGTGGCCTGGATGGCGCCGGCATTCGAGGCGCTTTCGCCCCAGTTGATGCCGCGGTGATGAAAGAAGACGCCCAGCCGACGATGAGCAGAGCGATCACGCCGTGCAGAAGGAGCGAGCCGGCGAAGTTGACGCCGAGTTTGTCGCCTTCGGGGTAATCGTCACGGCTGAATTGAAGATGAGTGTCTATGGCATCCTCCTCACTTCTGCAACGGCTGGGTGACGATGCTGATGTTGGTGATGCCGGCACTGCTTGACGGCATCCATGACCGAGGCGAAGGCGCCGAAGGGCACCTGCTCGTCGGCGCGAAGATAGATGATGCGCTTGGCGGCGTCGGCGTCCGCGAGGAATCTTCAGCAGCGTGGGCAGCTCGTTGACGTTGACCGGCTTGTCCTGCAGGAAGACGTTCTGCTCCTGGTCGATGGTGACGACCATGCGCTCTTCGGTGAGCTGATTGACGGAGCGCGTCTTGGGGATGGCGACTTCGACACCGGACTGAAGCACCGGCGCGGTGAGCATGAAGATGAGCAGCAAGCACGAGCACGACGTCGACCAGCGGAGTGATGTTGATCTCGGCTAGCGCGGTCTGGGTGCGAATCCCACTGTTGCGAGGAGAAGGCCATGGCTAGAAGGTCCTCCGTCTTGCCTCTTCCTGCTGCGGGTGGAGTGGGCGGCGTCAGCATGGCGGCGTTTTCGATCGCGTTGAGGAGTTCGCGGCCGAAGTCGTCCATGCGGGCTGCCGAACTCGCGCAGCCGTGCGGTGAGCTGGTTGTAGCCGACGACTGCGGGAATGGCGACGACGAGACCGGCGGCGGTGGTGATGAGGGCCTCGGAGATGCCCGGCGCGACGGCGCGCAGGGTTGCCGCACCGGCGGTGCCGAGACCGTGGAAGGCGTCGATGATACCCATGACGGTGCCGAAGAGTCCGATGAACGGCGCGATGGCGGCGATGGTGGCGAGCCAGGTCATGCGGCTCTCCATCGCGGTGAGAGCTTCGCTGGAGGCGGTCTGCGCGGCGCGTTCGAGCGCGATGGGATTGCGGGGCAGACCGCGTCCGCCGTTCTGGCGCTGATACTCATCGTGGATCTCGCTGAAGACGGCGACAAGTGGGCTGGGCTTGAACTGATCGGCGACGGCGGCGATTTCGCTGAGCCGGGTCGATTTTCGGAAGGCGCGGAGGAAGCGTGCGCTTTGCGTCTGGGCGCGGCGGAAGCGGGACCACTTGGAGATCATGATGGTCCAGGAGAAGATGCTCGCAATGAGAAGAATGATGAGCACGGCGAACGCGACGGGGCCGCTGTTGTGAATCATCTCCAGGAGAGCGCTGCCGTTGGCTGCTGACGGGGCTGCGTTTGAGGGGTCGTCCTGAAGGAGGTAGAGTGCGAAGGTCCAGACCATAGTTGTTGTCCACCAGTCTTTAGTGTAAATCGCGATTGAGCGAAATTTAGCCCAGGGGGCATCTGCTGTGATGCTGGTTCGGGTGTACATGATGGTTCCTGACGGAAGTGCGGCGAGGTTTGCTATCCTCGCGATACGTCTCTGTCTGAGGACCTTATGCTGCTGGAGTTGCGCGCGGAAAACTATGCTGTGATCGACCGTGCGGTCGCCACGTTTGGGCTTGGCCTAAACCTGTTGACGGGCGAGACGGGTGCGGGCAAGTCGATTTTGATCGATGCGCTGGCTCTGCTGCTGGGCGGCAAAGCGTCGGCGGATGTGGTTCGTCATGGAGAAGAGAAGGCTGTTGTCAGTTGTGTCTTCGAGCTGACTCCCGGTGCGGCTGCGGTTCTCGATGCGAACGGGATCGACTCCGAGTCGGACCATATTTTGCTGCGGCGGGAGATTGTGGCGAACGGCAAGGGGCGGGTGTTCGTGAATAATCAGCCAGCGACGGTCGGGGTTCTGCGGCAACTCGCGCCGGAGCTTGCGCTGGTGCATTCGCAGGGAGAGACGCTGGGCTCGTTCGACCAGGCGCAGCAGCGGAGTCTGCTCGATCGCTTCGGTGCGCTGAATACAGACAGTGTGGCCGAGGCGTTTGCCGCGTGGCGAGCCACGACCGATAAGTTGAACGAGTTGCAGTCGGCGGAGCAGGACCGTCTGCGAATGGCCGACCTCTGGCGGTTTCAGAGCAAGGAGATCGATCAGGCTGGCCTGACTGCAGAGGATGAGGACGTTCAGCTTGAGGCGGAGAAGCGCGTGCTCGCGAACTCGGAGAAGCTCTACACCGCGGCGATGAGTGCTCATGAGCTGTTGTACGAGTCGGAGGGCTCTGCCGAAGGCGCTCTGGGTGCGGCGTTGAAGCATCTTGAGGAGCTGGCGCGATATGACGCGAGGTTTCAGGAGCCCTCGCAACAACTGGCCGCGGCGAAGGCGATTGTTGAGGATGTCGATGCCGAGGTGCGCGACTTTGCCGACAACATTAACGCTGCACCTGGACGGTTGGAAGAGATTGAAGATCGTTTGGCCGCACTGGACCGGCTGAAACGAAAGTATGGACAGACGCTGAAAGAGGTCATCGCGTTTGGCGCCGAAGCTGCACGGCAGTTGGCCGAAGTGGAGAACAGGGACGCGCTGCTGGTGGAGTTGAAGGCCAAAGAAGAGCAGGATGCTGCGGCGTATCGGAAGGTGGCGGCGGCGCTGACCAGCAGCCGCACGGATGCGGCCAGGCGGCTGGAGAAGTTGGCCGAGGCGCAGATCAACGATCTTGCGATGAGCACGCGCTTTCATGTTCAGGTGGCGGAGGAAAAAACTTCGGAGAGCTGGACTGGCCATGGCTGGGATCGGGTGGAGTGTCTGATTGCGACCAATGCAGGGGAGCCGCTGAAACCACTGCATGAGATTGCCTCGGGCGGTGAGATGTCGCGCGTGATGCTGGCACTGAAGGTGACGGTGGAGGAGGCTGCTTCGGGAGGCTCGGGACGAAAGAAGAAGGCCGTGCTGCCACGAACGCTGGTCTTCGACGAGATCGATATCGGCATCGGTGGACGAGCTGCAGAGGCGGTTGGACGAAAGCTGAAGACGCTGTCCAAGGGCCAGCAAGTGCTGTGCATCACGCATCTTCCGCAGATTGCGGCGTTCGGCGATCAGCACTTCCTGATTGAAAAGACCCAGAAGCGCGGGCGTACGCAGACGGAGGTTCGCCGGATGGAGGACTCCGAGCGGACCCAGGAGATCGCCCGCATGTTGAGCGGGGCCAAACTGACCGAGACCAGCCTGAAGCATGCCGCTCATCTGCTGGAGAGCAGCCGATAGCGCGAAGGCGGCGGCATCCCAGGTTAATCCATCTGCATCCCACAGGTAGTACTATTCCCCGAGGTCAATGGAGGTTTTATGGCGGCAGATGCGAAGAAGTGCGCAATGGATGGTTGTCTTTGTACGGTGCCCGCAGGCCAGAAGTACTGCTCGGCGTACTGCGAGACGGCGAAGAAGGCAATCAAGCTGGAGTGCGATTGCGGACATCCTGCCTGCGAGAGCCAAAAGCTTTAGCGGTGTAATAACTTCGAGCGATGCGCCCAGGCCGCGAATGGTTCATGTATCTCCGGATTTAGGCGCATCGTTTGTTGTCGATAAAGTTGCACCAAAGTTGGTTCAAACCGCCCCTTGTCATGGGTTGAACGCGGTATACTGAAACACGTGACTACAACCACTCTTGAGCACGTCTCTGAAGACCGGAGCGGCAACACAACGAAAACCAAGCGGGTACTTCTTCTCAAGCCTCGAGGCTTCTGCGCCGGCGTCGTCCGCGCGATCGATATAGTGCAGATTGCACTCGACACCTTTGGCGCGCCGATCTACGTTCGCAAGGAGATCGTTCATAACAGTTACGTTGTGACCGACCTGGCGAAGAAGGGCGCGATCTTCGTCAACGAGCTGGACGAAGTTCCAGAGGGCGCGCGCGTGATCTACTCTGCGCATGGAGTCTCGCCGGCCGTGCGCGATCGTGCAAAAGAGCGCGGGCTGAAGGTAATCGACGCGACTTGCCCGTTGGTAACCAAGGTTCACGTTGAAGCGATCAAGTTTGCCAAGCAGGGTTATTCGCTGGTGCTGGTCGGCCATCGCGACCACGAAGAGGTAGAGGGAACGCAGGGCGAGGCGCCGGATGTAACGCAGGTGGTTTCTACGGTCGCAGAGGTCGATGCGCTGATCGTCCCCGATCCCAACAAGGTGGCGTACCTGACCCAGACGACGCTCTCGCTCGATGAGGCGCGTTACATGATTGAGGCACTCAAAAAGAAGTTCCCGAATATCGTTGGGCCGCACGCGCAGGACATCTGTTACGCAACAGAGAATCGTCAGACAGCGGTGAAGAATGTTGCACACGGCGCTGACCTGGTGCTGGTTGTCGGGTCGCGGAACAGCTCGAATTCGAACCGCCTGGTTGAGGTCTCGAAGAACCTGGATACGAACTCGTACCTGATCGATACGGCAGACGCCATTCAGCCGGAGTGGCTCGAAGGCGTGAATACCGTAGCTGTAACGGCTGGGGCCTCGGCTCCTGAGGTGCTGGTGAAAGATGTTGTCGAATATCTGCAGACGATGGGCTATGGGTCGGTCGACGAGGTAGAAGTGATGCCGGAGAACGTGCGGTTTGGCCTGCCGGCAGAGATCGTTCAAGCCATCGCATCCGCTCCACCGCTTGGCCGGTAACGAGAACGGTAGACAGAGAGTTCGTTTTTCATGGGGACATTTTCAAGCAATCCGAAGAGTGCAAACCAACCGGCGCAACCGCGCTTTGGGCGGATGGACCTTGGTCTCGAGCACGTCGCTGACGGCATTGAGCGGGCGAAGGAGTGGCTGCTCGGCCTGCAGCATCCCGACGGATACTGGTGTGGCGAGCTCGAAGCGGATTCCATGCTGGAGTCCGACTACATCTTTGTGCATGTTCTGCTGGGCACGGGCGATCGCGGCAGGATGGAGCGCGCCGTCAACGAGATCGTTCGTCACCAGAATGAGGACGGCGGCTGGAGCATCTACCCGAACGGGCCATCGAACATTTCGCTTGGCGTGAAGGCCTATCTTGCGCTGAAGCTGATGGGGTGGTCGCCGGATCATCCGGTGCTGGCCAAGGCGCGCACGTGGATTCTCGCAAACGGCGGCGTCACCGAGGTCAACACTTTTACGAAGATCTACCTCTGCTTCATGGGGCAGTACGAGTATGACGCTGTGCCCGCGGTGCCGCCAGAGCTGATCCTGTTTCCAAAGTGGTGGTACTTCAATATCTATGAGATCTCGGCATGGTCGCGCGCGATCGTTGTGCCGCTGTCGATTGCTTACGCGAAGAAGCCGTTTAAAAAACTTACGCCCGAGCAGGGAATCGATGAGCTCTTCGTTGGCGGACGCGCAAACGCGCATCTGCACCTGAAGTGGGACAAGAAGAAGATCTTTGGCTGGAGAAATATCTTCCTGGCCGCAGATCGTATCGCTCACTGGGCCGAGCGCGTTCATATCCGCCCGCTTCGCAAGGTCGCCTTGAAGAGGGCCGAGAAGTGGATGCTCGAGCGCTTTGAAAAATCAGACGGACTTGGTGCTATCTATCCCGCCATGCTAAATGCTCTGATCGCACTGGCCTGCCTGGGTTACACGCCGGACGATCCGCAGTTCATTCGCGCTATGGATGAGTTCGAGAAGCTTGGCATCGACAACCCCGAAGGCGAACCACACTATCCGACGCCGACCTTTCGCATGCAGCCGTGCGTCTCTCCGGTTTGGGATACGGCACAGGCGGTGTATGCGTTGGGAGAGGCGGGGATCGCGAAAGATGACCCGCGCATGATCAAGGCGGCGGACTGGTTGATGTCGAAAGAGGTCCGATCTAAGGGCGATTGGTCGATGAGTCTCCCGAATGTGCCGCCGGGGGGCTGGTACTTCGAGTTTAACAATGAGTTTTATCCCGATGTGGATGATTCGGCGCAGGTTTTGCTGGCGCTGAACTGCGTCAGCCATCCTCGGGAGCGGAATCAGATCGACGTGTCGCAGCGGGCGCTGGACTGGATCTTTGCGATGCAGTGCAAGAACGGCGGCTGGGCCAGCTTCGATAAAGACAACACGAAGATGATCTTCGAGTACATTCCGTTTGCCGACCATAATGCGATGCTCGACCCACCGACGGTCGACATTACGGGCCGCATTCTGGAGATGCTTGCGAACTATGGCTACACCCGTCGCGACAAACGCGTCGAGAAGGCGATTCAGTTCGTGCTCAGGGAGCAGGAGTCCGACGGAAGCTGGTTTGGACGCTGGGGCGTCAATTATCTGTACGGCACGTTCCTTGTGCTTCGTGGGTTAGAGGCCATGGGCATGTGGAACCATGAACCCGCGATTCAGCAGGCAGCGGAGTGGATTCGGATGGTGCAGAATGCGGACGGTGGTTGGGGCGAGACCTGCACCAGCTACGATAACCCGACGCTTCGGGGCATCGGCCCGAGCACACCATCGCAGACCGCGTGGGCTGTTCTTGGCCTCCTCGCAGCCGGCGATACCAGAAGCGATTCCGTGGCGAAGGGGATTCGCTGGCTCGTGACGAAGCAGACGGAGACGGGAACCTGGGACGAGTCGGCAGCAGAACGGAACAACGAAGCGGTCTACACTGGAACAGGTTTTCCGCGGGTGTTTTACCTCGCTTATCACTTGTACCGGGACTATTTCCCACTCCTCGCGCTCACGACGTACAAGCGCGCCATGGAGAAAGAAATAGCAGCAGTCTAAGAGTTACTTTGAGCAGCAGCGCATGTGTTGCGTACAAATTTTTGATGGAGGAGACACCGGATGGCAGTCCCAGTCTCGCAAGCCTGGACGGTTGCAACGTATGTTTTGAAGCAGAAGATCATGGGCCGGAAGAGATATCCGCTCGTGCTGATGCTCGAGCCGCTGTTTCGCTGTAACCTGGCGTGCGCGGGCTGCGGAAAGATCCAGTACCCTGCGCACATTCTCAAGACCGATCTCTCGCCCGAAGAGTGCTTTCGCGCGGTCGAGGAGTGCGGTGCGCCGATGGTGTCGATTCCTGGTGGAGAACCGCTGCTGCATCCCCAGATGCCGGAGATCGTCGCCGGCCTGGTCGCGCGCAAGAAGTACGTCTACATGTGCACCAACGCTCTGCTGTTGAAAGAGAAGCTGCACCTCTTTACGCCCAGCAAATACCTTTCGTTCTCGGTTCACGTTGACGGCCAGCGCGAACACCATGACTTCTCCGTATGCCGCGAGGGTGGCTATGACATCGCGATGGAAGGCGTTCGCGCCGCAGTCGCAGCAGGGTTTCGCGTCACAACCAATACGACCCTCTTTGACGGGGCCGACCCGAACTCTGTGCGCGCGCACTTTGACGAGATGATGGCAGCGGGCGTTGAGAGCATGATGGTCTCGCCCGGCTACACCTACGATAAGGCTCCGGACCAGAACCATTTTCTCGGCAAAGCGAAGTCGCGCCGCATGTTTCGCGCCATCCTCTCCAACCGCAAGAAGGAGTGGCAGTTCAACACGCATCCGCTCTTCTCCGAGTTTCTGATGGGCAAGCAGAACTTCGAATGCACGCCCTGGGGTATGCCGACCTTCTCCATCTTCGGCTGGCAGAAGCCGTGCTACCTGCTGCAGGATGGCTACGCGGACAGCTTCAAAGAGCTGATGGAGACGACGAACTGGGAGAACTACGGCGCGAAGAGCGGCAATCCGCAGTGTGCGAACTGCATGGTGCACTCCGGTCACGAGGCTTCCGCCGTTGATTACAACTTCTCTTCGCTCAAGGGCTTCCTGGTAACGGCCAGTAAATACATGTTTCCCTCGACCTATCCAGATGAGGGCGCTCAGAAGCTGCTGAACGAATGGCGGCCAGAGCACGCCGGTCCTCTCGTCCAGATTCAGGCCTCCAACGCGGCCAACAGCGAACTGCAGTCGGTTTCAGGAGACTAGGCATCATGGCGACAGAGCAACAGGAACACCTGAAGATTGAACAGCTGCGGCATCAAAGTGCCGACGAGCTCGAACATATTGAAGGCCGCGAACGCGAGCAGCTTGAAGGCTGGATTCCGGCACTCGCAACCGAAGCCGAGATTCGCGAGGCGCTGGAGAAGGCGTTCGACTATCGCGGCGATATCACCATCACCAAAAAAGACGGTTCACAGATTACCGGTTATCTCTTCGACCGGCGCGCTGGTTCCTCCCTCACCGACTCTTTTGTCCGCATCATTCCATCGGACGCAGCAACAAAGGTCAACGTGGCCTACTCCGATATCGCCGCGCTTGCGTTTACCGGCCGGGATACGGCAGCAGGCAAAACCTTCGAGGCCTGGGTGAAGAAGTACTGGGAGAAAAAGGCAGCCGGCGAGAAGAATATCCAGATCGTACCCGAAAAGCTCGACTAGGAAAGAGCAGGACGTGCGCGTATTCATTACGGGAGCGACGGGCTTCGTCGGTGGCCATGTGGCTCGGCACTACGCAGCAGAGGGCGCCAGCCTTCGATTGCTGACTCGCCAGACGAGTCGGCTGGATTCACTCACAGGTATACCCGCAGAGGTGGTGACGGGCGATCTGCGTGCGCCGGAGAAGCTGCGTTCCGCGCTTGCCTGCTGCGATGCGTTAGTGCATGTCGCGGCCGACTATCGTCTATGGGTGCGCAATCCGCGAGAGATGTACGCTGCCAATGTCGACGGTACACGCGAGCTGCTTCGTATCGCGCGAGAAGAGGGTGTAGCGAAGGTGGTCTACACCTCGAGCGTCGCAACCATGGGATTCAAAGCGGATGGGACGATCGTGAATGAGGAGACGCCTGTCGCACTCGCCGACATGATCGGCCACTACAAACGGTCGAAGTTTCTGGGTGAGCAGGAGGCCATCAAAGCTGCGAGGGCTGGGCAGCATGTGATGATTCTGAACCCCACGACACCGATTGGCCCGGGCGATGCCAAACCCACGCCAACAGGCCGGATCGTCGTCGACTTTCTGAACAAAAAATTTCCTGCCTACGTGGATACGGGGCTGAATCTGGTCGATGTGGGAGAGGTCGCGCGAATGCATGTCGCAGCGCTCGATCGCGGAACTCCCGGCGAGCGGTACATTCTGGGGGGAGAAAATCTCACGCTGAAGCAGATCTTGGACCGCATGTCCACGATTACCGGTTTGCCTTCACCAACGATGAGGGTGCCGCACTCTGTAGCGATGGCGTTTGCCTTCTTCGATGAGACCCTTACCGGCAAGCTGCGAGGCAAAGAGCCGCGTGCCACCGTCGAAGCCGTTCGCATGGGCAAGAAGATGATGTTCGCCTCTTCGTCGAAGGCGGAACGTGAACTTGGGTTTCAGGTGTTGCCGGTGTACCCCGCGCTGCGGGCCGCGATCGATTGGTTTATCGCGCATGGATACGCACCAGCCTTCGACAGGCCAGCGCTATGAAGGAATGCCCAGCCATCATTGCGGCTTTGCCGAGAGAGGTGAAGTATCTGGTTCGCGGCTGGCAAGAGACGCGGCTGCCTAACAAGACCATCGTGTACACCAACGATTTCGCAGTCGTTGCCTGCGCAGGGATGGGGCCTGCGCGTGCGACCCTCGCCATCCAGGCTGCGATGGCATTGAAACCTGTTACAGCCTTGCTCTCAGTGGGTCTTGCTGGGGCGTGCGATCCATCGCTCCGCGTCGGTGAAATCGTTCGTGCAGGAGTTGTCGTAGATGAACAAACGGGCGAACGCCACAGCAACTCACAGTTCAAGCAGATTCTAGTCAGCACTACAGCGATCGCGAGCGTTAAGGAAAAGCAGCGACTCTACGAATCGTATCGAGCCAGCGCAGTGGATATGGAAGCAGCGACAGTTGCCCGCATCGCACAGGCGCACAATCTTCCATTTCAGGCGATCAAGGCAATTTCGGACGACGCGACGTTCGAAGTCAGGGAATTAGCTCGTTTTGCTACGGAGGACGGTCAGTTTCGAGAAATGGCCTTTGCCGTCTATTCTGCGGTGCGGCCGCGGCTTTGGCCAAAGTTGTTTCGTCTCGCAGGAAGCAGCAGGCTCGCAATCCAATCTCTTACAGCGGAACTTGAGAGCCAGCTAGACTGGTACAGACAGATAGTTTGAGGGGTATGGCTACACAACAAAAGATCGAGACGATTCCGTCAACGATGCGTGCTGCGGTCTATCGCGGCGTCAACGATGTTCGTATTGAGACGGTGCCGGTACCAGAGATTGGCGCGGGTGAGGTGTTGGTGAAGATCCACACCTGCGGAATCTGCGGGACTGACCTGAAGAAGATTCATACTGGCTCGCATGATGCACCGCGTGTCTTCGGACATGAGATGTCCGGAACGATTGTGCAGATGGGTGAGGGCGTCAGCAGCTTTGCAGTTGGTGACCGAGTGATGGCGTATCACCATATTCCATGCGGCGAGTGCTACTACTGTCGCAAACAAACATTCGCGCAATGCGAGGTTTACAAGAAGGTAGGTTGCACCGCTGGATTCGCTCCATCCGGCGGTGGGTTCGCTGAATACATTCGCGTGATGGACTGGATCGTGCGACGTGGGCTGGTGAAGATTCCCGACGGTGTCCCGTTCGAGCAAGCTGCGTTTATTGAGCCGGCCAACACTTGCTTCAAGGCTGTCCAACTTCTCAACCTGCAACCCGATGAGACCGTTCTGGTGATCGGTCAGGGGCCGATCGGCATTTTGCTGGCTGCCCTGGCGCGGAAGACGAGAGCGACTGTGCTGACCAGTGATCTTTATCCCGAGCGACATATGATCGCGGCAAAGTTCGGACTCGATCATCCACTTGATGCTCGCGGAGACGTCGTGGCAGCAACAAAAGCAGCCACAGAAGGACGTGGCGCCGATGTCGCTCTGCTTGCAGTGGGCGGCAATGCGTTGATCAAGGTAGCGATGGATGCGATCAGGCCCGGAGGGCGCGTTGTGCTGTTCGCTCAGACGCAGCATGGGGAGGCGCCGTTCGACCCCGCTGCTGTTTGTATGGACGAGAAAACCCTGATGGGTTCGTACAGCTCATCGGTATCGTTCAACGAAGAGGTGAATCGACTGGTCTTCGATGGTTATCGAATCGGGTTCGATCTGACGAACCTGATCTCGCACAGATTTTCGCTGGAAGACGCCGTCGCGGCGATTGACCTGGCGTCGCACCCCCAAGCGGATTCGATGAAGATCGTCATTCAGCCCTGATGCTTAGAACTCGACCGCGGATCACGCGGATCGAACTACAAAGAAAGAGCGCAATCAGGGCGCCAAACAAACTCGTCCTAAATCTGTTTTGATCCGTTCTTATCCGCGAAATCCGCGGTCGAGCCTTTAGTCCCGCGCGCGCTTCTTCACTTCGACGTTGAGACGTTTGATCTTCTGGTTCAGCGTGGAGAGGGGAATCTTGAAGTACTCTGCCGCTTCAGTCTGGTTCCAATGGCAGCGCTCCAGGCGATCCGAGATGATGCGCCGCTCTATCTCTTCCATCAGGTCGAAGAGAGAGGCGTTCGGCTGGTGATCCAGAAGGCTTGAGGAGTACGTGCTGCCAGTAAGCTGCGTGGGGAGCAGGTCGGGGCTGATGGTTCGCGAGGTAGAGAGCACGACGCCACGTTCCATCGCGTTCTCAAGCTCGCGAACGTTGCCGGGCCACTCGTAGTCCATGATGATGCGCATCGCTTCAGGCGAGAGAGTGCGGTCTTCCGTGCTGTTCTCCTTCGCGTAAAACTTGAGAAAGTGAGACGCAAGAAGAGGAACATCTTCGCGGCGCGAGCGGAGCGGCGGGAGTTCCAGGCAAATAACGTTCAGACGATAGAAGAGGTCTTCGCGAAAACGGCCTTCGCGCACAGCTTCATGCAGATCGACGTTAGTTGCGGCGATGATGCGAACGTCGACCTGAATCTCCTGCACGCCGCCGAGGTGCATGAAGCGCCGATCCTGCAGGACGCGCAGAATCTTTGCCTGCATGTCCATGCCCATGGTGCCGATCTCGTCGAGAAAGAGCGTGCCGCCATTCGCTACTTCGAAGAGGCCTTTCTTCGCGGTGACCGCAGAGGTGAAGGCGCCCTTGACGTGGCCAAAGAGGGTCGACTCAAGCAGCTCCGAAGGGACAGCGCCGGTGTTGACGGGGACAAATGGCCGGTCGCGTCGAGGAGAGTTGGCGTGAATGGCCTTTGCGATAAGTTCCTTGCCGGTACCACTCTCGCCCTGGATCAGAACGGTGGAACGGCTTGGCGCTACCTGCGCGATAAGGTCGAAGAGACGAAGCATCGGCTCGCTCTTTCCGACGATATTTTCAAAATTGTAACGCTGCTTCAGAGTGCGCTTCAGCTGGACAACTTCTTCTTCAGCGCGGTGCCGGCTGACTGCAGCGCGAATGTCGGCGAGCAGCTTCTCGTTGTCCCATGGCTTCTGAACGAAGTTCTCCGCGCCGGCGCGGATGGCATCGACTACGTTGCCTACGGTTCCGTAGGCGGTAATCATGATGACCGGAAGGTTGGGTTGCATCTCAACGATGCGCGGCAGAAGGTCGATTCCACTCTGACCGGGCAGAGCCAGGTCGAGAAGAAGCAGATCGTATTCGTTGCGCGAAAGCAGCTCCAGGCCAGTCGGGCCGTCGATGGCCATGTTGACCGAAAAACCCTCGAGCGTAAGCAGAGTATCGAGCGACTCGCGGATCGCGTCTTCGTCGTCGATGATGAGGATGCGGGGTTCTCCGACGACTCGTGCTGTGCGCTGCAGATGAAGGGCCTCTGCAGCTAATTCCGTTGTCTCAGACATGGATCGTCTTCCTCTCAACATCCTGCACACTGCTCTTAGGCACATCAGCAGCAACTGCAGGACGTGCGCCGGAGGATGGGAACTCTAACTGGAAGGCGGTGCCAACGCCTAGTTCGCTTTCAACGTGAATCTTTCCCGCATGCTCCTGCATAATTCCATAGCTGACGGCGAGCCCGAGGCCGGTGCCTTTATGTGCGCCATCCTGCGGCTTGGTCTTCGTCGTAAAGAAAGGATCGTAGATGCGGTGGAGGTGTTCTTTTTGGATGCCGCCTCCGGAGTCCTGAATGCGAACGAGCACGCGCCCGGCTCCGTTGAAGGTGGCAATCTTGAGCGTTGCGTTCGGCGTGCCGAACATCGCATCCTTCGCGTTCAACATCAGATTGAGGATGACCTGTTGCAGCTTGCCCTGGTTGCCGTGAATGCGCGCAAGGTGCGGATCGAAGTTTGTTTCAACGCGGATCTGCGACGTCTTGAACTGATGCTCGAGCAGCGTCACCGTGTCGCCAAGAAGATCGTTCAGGTTCAGGCTCGCGAACTCCGTTCCGCTGGTGCGGGAGAAGTTGAGCAGGCCATTAACGATCTCGGAGGCGCGGAATGTCTGTTGCGTGATCTTTTCGAGCACCGGGGCAAGCCGCTCATCATCGCGCATGTGCTTGGTCAGCATCTGCGTATAGCTGGAGATGACCGCCAGCGGGGTATTAACCTCGTGCGCGACACCTGCGGCCAGCAACCCGATTGAGGAGAGCTTCTCCGACTGCGTCAACTGCGCCTCCAGTTGAATGCGGTCGGTAATGTCGTCCACCAGGATGATTCGACCAACGGCGACGAAGTTGCGAGTGACCAGCGGTGCAATGGCGATATTGGCGATGCGCTCACTGCCGTTGGGAAGTACAAGCCGGAATTTGTACAGCGTGTGCGTGCCATGCTCCTCGCGGACGCTATTGAATCTGGCGACGAACTCTGGTGGCAGAACGGTGGAGATATGCTGACGCAGGACTTCGCCGCGCGGCTTCTCGTACATGCCTTCCATCTGGGTGTTCCAGCTCTCAATGCGGTCGTCCAGATCAACGGCAAAGACTCCGATGTTGATCGATTCGACGATGTTCTCATGAAACTCCTTGAGGCTTTCGAACTCAGTAATCTTCTGTTCGAGACGCCGGTAGAGTTGAGCGTTCTGAATGGCGATGCCAATATAGCCTGCGAGCGATTCCAGCAGCTCCATATCTTCGCTTGAGAGAAAGTCTCCGTCGTCCGTGCGGCCAAGCCCGATCACAGCGACAGTGCGAGTGCCCGCGCCTTCGCGGTTTGCGACGCGGCAGGGAAGGTAGTAGTTCAGGTCGAGTCTTCCAGCGCTACGGCGCTGCGCCTCTGGAAGACGGAGAACCTGCTGCGGGTTCTCGAGAAAGATGTGGTTATTCGCACCCGGCCGGTCGAAGTCGAGAAAACGAACATCGAGCGTGCGCAGATCCGATGTCTGCAGATTGGTAAGCCCATGCGAGGCTGCGAGGTCAAAGTGCCGGGCGCTGCCTGCTCTTCCGTCGCCCTCCGACGCAAGGAACACAGCAACGCGCGTCACGAGCAACGTCTGTGGCAGACGCTCTACGATGGAGTCGAGCAGGGCGCGCAGGTCGGTCTGCGAGTTGATGCCGCGGCCAAACTCGACCAGCGTCTCGCGGTAGTCGAAGCGTTTCTGATCGAAGACACGGTCGACGCGCGCCTGAATCGTCCGTCGTAACGGCTCGAAGACAATGCCAGCGACGATGATGGCTACCAGCAGGCCCCAATAACTGAGCTGGGGAGAGAGCCGGTTATGAACGAACTCGCCCGTGACCGCGACGACACCGAAATAAAGACCGACCAGCGAAGCCGTCGCAAGCGTGTAGGTAACGCCTCGCTTGAAGATCAGATCGACGTCCATCAGGCGATAGCGAACGATGGCCCAACTGAAGGTCAACGGAAGAATAACCAGAGAGAGCCCGGCAAACTTCGTCAAAACACTGGACACCGTCCAGTCCGCCAGATAGGGAATCACGCTGAACAGCGTGAAGGGAACTACGGCAAGCAGCGTACCCCGGGTCAACCACTTCAGCTGCTGGCGTTCAAGCCCCGACTCTGCCCGGCGATACCTCATGCCAAAGACGATCGCTGCGATCACGTAGTACAGCGCAAGGTAGCCAGTCGAAATCTGGTCCAGCCGATGCAGCAGAATCTCTGTCGCAGACCAGAAGTGAATCGCCGTGAACTGCAAGCCCAGAAGAAAGATTCCCGGCACATACAGCAGCGCACAGATCAGCCGGCGCCTAAAGCGGTTGCGCTGATCGGAGGCATAGTTATCCGAAAAGCTGACAGCAAAGTGCAGAAATAGCGCCGGCTGCAATGCCTGCGCAGCCATATTGCCCCAGTCGACCCAGCCGAGTTCGCCGGTAGAGCGGAAGCTGTAAAGCACAAACGACGCCAGGCAGAAGACGTAGAAGTGGATCGACTTCGGCGCAGTCCACCGCCGGAACAGCACATAAATCCCGATGCACAGGTAGACGAGAGCGATAAACCGCAGAAACTGGTTGAAGGACCGATCCTTCGGCACCAGGATCACCTGAATGTCGAGCTTCGTCGCTCCGTGCAAGTCGACCGATTGAGGAACCGGCCTCACGATGGAGTAGGTCGCATGACCCCAGATCCCGCTACGAAACATCTCGCGGCCTAGAGACGCGACCCGGGTCGTCGGCTGCTCGTTTACGCTTAGCAGAACGTCCCCGGTTCGTATTCCGGCGCGGTGCCCGGGAGATTCCATCGGAACTCGCTCCGCGCGCAGGCCACCCGATGCCTCGACCCACCAGACCCCATCCGTCGGGACGTCCAGGCCGCTCTCATGGTCGAAGTTCATCGCCGCCAAAACACACGCAGCCACGGTCGCTAGGGCGAGCACGATAGCCAGAATGCGGGTTTGAGCAGCGTTCTTCATCAAAGGTCGCCCTTATGCGAGCACATCTATGACCAAAGCCTTAAATAGTTTGAATGCAGCATTTAAGAGCGTGGCTCGACATACTCCTACAGAAAATCATAACCTATTCCGTAATTCACATAATTTGCGTTGGTGATATCTTACGTGTCTCATTGACGTATGGTTCCCGTGAAAGAGGCGCAGCCTTCGAATTTTTGTCGACTATTCGTCACATAAATTATCCTCGCAAGCTCAACGAATTACCAAACTTCTTCTCTTAAAACAATTAACATTCCTGTAACATAATCGATGACGGATGAGCAACGGGTTTACGAGCTACCGGCGTAACCGGCTCTTTCAAAAAATCTCCAAGAGGCGGCGGCAAGCAGTGACTGTAGTGAATCCCGAGATTGAAGAGGCTTTTCTCCTGGTTGCCGGGAGGAAGATACACTATCAGCGCGCCGGCACTGGGCGGCCTCTCCTGCTGCTTCATGGCCTGGTTGGATCGGCGAAGAACTGGCGGCAAAATATCAGCTTTCTCTCCCGCGATTCGAACGTCTACGCTATCGACCTCTTCAATATGGGGGAGTCGGAGCGTATTCCCGGGCTCGACGCGGGGCTTGAGGCGACCGCCGACCGCCTGGCCGCTTATATGGATGCTCTGGGCCTCGACGAGGCTGATATCGCCGGTCATTCGCACGGGGGAGCAGTTGCGATGATGCTTGCTGCACGGCATCCCGGCCGGGTGCGGCGGCTCATTCTGTTTGCACCGGCAAACCCGTTCTGCGATCTGGGAAATCAACTCATACGCTTCTACCAGACACGCTTTGGCAGTTGGTTCGCACGCCGGATTCCTTTCCTGCCCCGAATGTTGAAGGCCACCGCGCTCAGTCGCATGTACGGCGACCCGTCACGCGTCTCGCTCGATGCCCTCGACGGATACACCGAAGGCCTGCACGTTCCCGGCACCATGGATCACGTTCTGCAGATCGTCCAGCGCTGGTTCGTCGATATGGGTCTGCTCCGCTCCGCGCTCAATCGGCTAGCCGCGAAGCCGACGCTGCTCATCTGGGGCGATCGCGATCGCGCGGTCGGCTTGAGCTCGGCACGCGAGCTGCAGCGAACCCTTCCCCAGTCGAGCCTGCTCGTACTGCCCGGCGTTGGGCACATCGCCTTCGAAGAGATGCCCGACGTCTGCAACCAGGCTATGCGTGACTGGCTCATCAAGCCTTCACCGGCTGATGATCGCAGTCCGGACACGCTTCCGTTTCGCCTGCCGGTGGAACGCGTGATCCCTGACGTACGCGGCGCAGCCTGATCTAATCCAGCTCAAACTCACTCTGCAGCCACAGACGAATATCCTGCTGCATCAGGTCCAGCTTGGCGCCTGGAGAATCCGCCGTTCCCTGGAAGAAGTGGTCCGCACCAGCTATCCATACAAGTTCTTTCGGTTCGGGAGCGCGCTCGAAGACACCCTCCATCACTGCACGAGGCCCATACTGATCGTGATCGCCGCTGATGAATAGCTTTGGCACGGTGCACTTCGGCAGAAATCCATACGTGTAATCTCTGCCCGCAGCCTGCACAGGCACTCCCAGGCCAATCAGGCCTTTTACCCGGGGATCACCGCAACACGCGCGCAGTCCCACGTTCGAGCCGAAGGAAAAACCAGCGAAGAGTATCGGGCGATTGAACCTGTCTTCCAGCCACTGCAGCGCAGCTTTCACATCGTCCTGTTCGCCGAGACCTTCATCGTGAGCGCCTTCGCTTAAGCCCACGCTGCGAAAGTTGAATCGAAGCACAGGCAGACCGAAGGAGCTGAACGCCTTCATCGCGTGGTAGACAACTTTATTGTGCATTGTGCCGCCGCCATGCGGATGCGGATGGCAGACCAGTGCAGCGTAGGGCGCGTCATCGCGGCCTGTATTTAAAATTGCTTCAAGACGGCCTGCGGGACCGCGAAGATCATCGATCGATTTAATTTGAGAAGTAGTTTGCGTCATCTACTCCAGTCTATCGGGTACATCACGCGTCCGCTGTTCCTGCTCGATCACGTATGCTGGAGTGCATGGCGATCGACCCGATTCAATTGACGAAACAGCTCGTGGAGATCGAATCCACCACCTACCGCGAGGGTCCTGCCGGAGTTTTTCTGTACGACTATCTATCGGCTCAGCACTATGCCGTCGAACGCATGCCCGTGGCTCAACCGGATCATGCAACCACGCCGGGAGCAGGCAACGGCGAGCGCTTCAACGTGTACGCAGCGATGCCCGGTGTCGTGCCCGATGTCGTGCTTTCGACCCACATGGATACCGTGCCTCCGTTCTTTGGCTGCACCGAAGACGATGAGTTTCTCTATGGCCGCGGCACCTGCGACGCAAAAGGAATTATCGCGGCACAGGTTGCGGCTGCTGAGCGGCTGCATGCATCAGGTGTCAAGGTCGGCCTGCTCTTCGTCGTCGGCGAAGAGCGTGACTCAGCCGGCGCGCTCGTCGCCAACAAGTCACCCAAGGGATCGAAGTTTCTCATCAACGGCGAACCGACCGATAACCGCATCGCCCTGGCTTCGAAGGGAGCCCTGCGCGTCGAGCTTCGCGCCAAGGGCCGCATGGCACATTCGGCTTACCCAGAGCTGGGAGAGTCCGCCATCGACAAGCTTGTCGAGGCACTTCACGACGTCCTCGCCATGCCGCTGCCGATCGAACCGGAGATCGGCCCCTCCACCTTGAACATTGGTCTCATCTCCGGCGGTTACGCGCCAAACGTCATCTCCGACAAGGCCGAAGCACATCTGCTCATCCGCACCGTGGGTCCTTCGGACGAGATAAAGAAATCAGTGACCGAGATCGTTGGTGATCGCGCAGACATTGATTTCAGCCTCGATCTGCCCTTCGTCCGCATGCGCAAGGTAAAGGATCTGCCGACGATGATTGCAAAGTTCACGACGGATATTCCTGTACTGACGGCATGGGGTGAGCCATTTCTTCTTGGCCCAGGCTCCATCCACGTAGCCCACACGCCACACGAGAAGATCGCAAAAAAAGAGTTGCTCCAGGCTGTCGATCTCTACTTCGATCTCGCTACGAACCTGGTTCAGAGCCTCGCTCCGAGCCTGTAGCGGCAGCGCATCAACTGGAAACAACCCCAAACGGCAGATTCGGACCATTATCCTCTGCCAGCACCGCAGTCTCGTTCGGATTTGCCGGGTTGTAGCGCACCTTTACCTTCGGCGAACCCGTCGCCTTTATCTCCGCCTCATGCAGAGTCATCGCAACGCTGCGGAGATAGCCGCCGTAGTACTCGCCGTTCAGCATAAAGTGGAACCCGGACTCAAGCTGATACGACGCACCCATCGTCGAAACCTCTTCCTCCGCGTTCAGAACCTGCCAGTGGTTCACCTCGGCCTCAACCGTCGGCCAACCCTTTGCAAGGGCAAGCTTCTTCTCTCGCGCCCTGCGGCGAAGCGACCGGCGAATCCCGTCAATGAAGAAGATCCCTGCCATTTGGGAAAGATTCTAATACGAACCAGCCCAGAAACTCGCCAGATCTGCACCGTAACGACCGCTGCCGATGGAGCGCTCAACGAAGAGAATCAAATTCGGTCCCCCTTTATCCTCAGCAAAAAGAACGATGCGAACGACTTAGAATATAAGGATGGCGGCAGAGTTTACCCATCTCCATCTTCACACCGACTACTCTCTCCTCGACGGCGCCTGCGACGTCGATAAACTCGCCAGCCACCTGAAAAATATCGGCCAGACCGCCGCTGCCATGACCGACCACGGCAACATCTTTGGCGCAGTCCATTTCTTCGACGCCATGCAGAAGAAGGGAATCAAGCCCATCCTCGGCTGCGAACTCTACATCTGCAAAAACGATGACCACCGCGCCGCGCCAGAGGGTGACAAGTACAACCACCTTCTCGTTCTGGCCGAAAACGAAGCTGGCTATCGCAACCTTGTTCGCCTGACCAGCGAAGCCGCGCTGCACGGCTTCTATCGCAAACCGCGCGTCTCCAAAGATTTTCTCTCAAAGCACGCTGAAGGCCTCATCGGCTTCTCCGGCTGCCTCGCCGGCGAGGTGAACCAGTACCTGATGGAAGGCAAGTACGACGAGGCCAAACGCACCGCCGGCGAATACGAGACACTCTTTGGCAAGGGTAACTACTTCCTCGAGGTGCAGGATCACGGCCTCGCCCCCGACAAAGCCGTCTGCGATGCGCTCTTCAAGATGGAGCGCGATCTCAACATCCCCCTGATCGCCACCAACGACAGCCACTACGTCGCCTCCGACGACTCCCGCGCTCACGAGATCCTGCTCTGCGTCCAGACCGCCGGCAGCATGAACGACCCCAAGCGTTTCAAGTTCGACACGCAGGAGTTCTACATCAAATCCGCCGAGGAGATGCTTCGCACCTTCTCTCAAAACCCCGAGGTCTGCACCCGCACCATGCAGTTCATCGACCGCTGCAACCTGCAGATGGCCAAGGTCGATAACCCATTCCCCGACTTCATCGTCCCCGAAGGCGAGACACTCGACAGCTACTTCGAGCACATCTGCCGCGAAGGCCTGAAGATGCGCCTCGACACCGCCGTCGCCCACCTCCGCGACCGCGGCATCCTCAAAAAAACCATCCCCGACTACCACGCTCGTCTCGACCGCGAACTAAGCATCATCAAACAGATGAAGTTTCCCGGCTATTTCATGATTGTCTGGGACTTTATCAAATATGCACGCGAGCAAAATATACCCGTAGGCCCCGGCCGTGGCTCCGCTGCAGGCTCACTCGTCGCCTACGTCATGCAGATCACCGACATCGATCCGCTCCAGAACGAGCTCCTCTTCGAGCGCTTCCTCAACCCCGAGCGCATCTCCATGCCCGATATCGACATCGACTTCTGCATGAACCGCCGCGGCGAGGTCATCGACTACGTCACGCGCAAGTACGGCCGCGATCAGGTCGCCCAGATCATCACCTTCAACACCATGGCCGCTAAGGCAGCCATCAAAGACGTAGGCCGCGCGCTCGACATGCCCTACGGCGAGGTCGACCGCATCGCCAAGATGATTCCGCTCACCATCGGCATCACCATCGACCAGGCGCTCCAGGACTCGCCACCCCTCGCCGCCGCTTACGAAGACCCGAAGATCAAAGAGGTCATCGACGCAGCTCTCCGCCTCGAAGGCCTCGTTCGCGGAGCAGGCGTCCACGCCGCCGGTGTCGTCATCGCGCCCAAGCCGCTCACCGAACTCGTCCCCGTCACCCGCGCCAAGAACGAAGACATCGTCACCGCCTACGACATGAAGGCCATCGAAAAGATGGGCCTCCTCAAGATGGACTTCCTCGGCCTTACGACGCTCACCGTCATCGACGACGCGCTCAAGCTCATCAAGCTCACCACCGGCACCACGCTCGACATGGCCACCGTCCCGCTCGACGACGTCGAGACCTACGAGAAGGTCTTCCATCGCGCCCTCACCTCCGGCGTCTTTCAGTTCGAATCCGGCGGCATGCGCGACGTTCTTCGCCGCTACAAGCCCAACTCCATCGAGCACCTCACCGCGCTCAACGCCCTCTATCGCCCCGGTCCCATGAGCATGATCGACGACTTCATCGAGCGCAAGTGGGGACGCCGCGAGGTCGCCTACCTCCTGCCCGAACTCGAACCGCTGCTCCGCGAGACACTCGGCGTCATGGTCTACCAGGAGCAGGTCATGCAGATCGGCAACGTCATCGGCGGCTACTCGCTCGGTGGCGCCGACCTGCTCCGCCGCGCCATGGGTAAGAAAGATGCAGCCGAGATGGCCAAGCAACGCGAGTTGTTCATGGCCGGTGCTGCAGCCCGCAACTTTCCCAAGGCGAAAGCCGGCGAGATCTTCGATCAGATGGAGAAGTTCGCCGGATACGGCTTCAATAAATCACACTCCGCCGCTTACTCGCTACTGGCCTACCACACCGCATGGCTCAAGACCCACTACCCAGTGGAGTTCATGGCCGCGCTGCTCACCAGCGAAACTTCGAAGCCGGAAAATGTTGTCAAGTACATCTCCGAGTGCCGCGAGATGAGCATCTCCGTCGTGCCGCCTAACGTTCAGGTCTCGGATGCCAACTTCACCCCCGTCAACGGAGCCATCGGCTTCGGTCTCGCTGCCATTAAAAACGTCGGCCACAACGCCATCGAGTCGATCATCACCGCGCGCGCCGCGCTTCAGGCAGCAGGGAAGCCCGGATTCTCCAGCCTATGGGAGTTCTGCGAAAAAGTGGATCTGCGCCTGCTCAACAAACGCGTCCTCGAATCTCTCATCAAGGCCGGAGCGATGGACATCTTCGGTGGCCGCGCCCAACTCAGCGCCGCACTCGACAAGGCGATGGAGCGCGCACAAAAATCGCAGCGCGACGAAGCCGCCGGCCAGCACGGACTCTTCGGCATCTTCGACGCGGACATCCATTCCATCGCCGCCAGCAACGCAGAAGACGCGCTCCCCAGCGTAGCCGAGTGGGACGAGCACACTCGCCTGCAAAACGAAAAAGAAGTCCTCGGCTTCTTCGTCTCCGGTCATCCCATGGATAAGTACCGCGAGAAGCTCCGCAACATGAAGGTCGTCGACACCGTCACCGCCTGCGAGATGAAGCCCGAGCCGCAGACCTTCCGCCGTCGCGGAGAAGAGCCCGCAAACGAGATCTCGATCGCGGGCGTCATCACCGGACTCAAGGTCGCCAAATCCAAACGCTCCGGCGAACTCTACGCCCAGGCATCGCTCGAAGACACCGTCGGCAAGATCGAACTCATCGCCTTCTCCACCAGCTACGAAAAGCTCAAAGACAAGCTCAAGATCGACGTCCCAGTAGTCGTTCGCGGCGTCCTGCGCGGCGAAGAAGACTCCGCCCCCAAGCTCTCGCTCTCCAGCATTCAGGCGCTCGAAGACGTCAAGCTCAAGCTCCCCGACTCCCTGCGAATCAAAGTTCCGCTGCACAACCCCGACGACGCACTGCTCGAAAAACTTCACGCCCTCTTCCTCGGCGCACCCGGCAAGGGTAAAATCCTGCTCGACCTCGAAGAACCCGGCGAGTTCTGCGCCGTCCTCGAGCCGCACAACATCACGGTCGCCGCCGACCGCCTCTTCATCGACAACATCGAAGAGCTCGTCGGCCGCGGCGGCGTACGCGTCCTTGATTAGCAACGATTAGCAACAGAGGATGATTTCGACAGGGCAACAGCCAGTCTTTTTCGTGTATGACTCAAGGGCCCGAAGTAGAACGGCCTCTGCATCAACCCTCCTGCAAACTTCACGCGTTCAAAAAAATTGAACTCCGTTCGCTTCAAACGCATCGTAGATCGTATGAGAACGAATAACCGCCGCCTCGCCTATGCGCTTCTTCGAATAGCCTTCGGGATCAACTTCGCCGGTCACGGTCTCATCCGCATCCACAACGGAGTCGCCACCTTCGCCCAAACAACCACAGAGCATCTGGCAAAATCTCCTCTGCCGCACGGCTTTACCTACGCCTTCAGCTACGCCATCCCGTTCCTCGAAACAATCCTGGGCCTCACTCTCATCCTCGGCCTCTTCACCCGCGCCACGCTCGTGTGCGGCGCGCTCTTTATGATGGCCCTCACCATCGGCGTCACCTCCAACCAGCAGTGGGACATCGCCGGCCAGCAGCTTGTCTATAGCGTCGTCTTCTTCCTCCTGCTGTACCTCATTGAGCACAATGCCCTCGCCGTGGACACCTACCTTCACCACTCTTCGATACAATGAATTACGATGGCCGAACACGAAGCAGGCAGACCAGCGCATCCTCATCCGGTACCAGCACCAACTCCCGAAGCTTGGCTCAAGACGGAGTTGGCAAGGCACCCGCAGCGCCCCTATCCGATGGACTTCATCGAAGCAATCTTCACCGACTTCAGCGAGATACACGGCGACCGCGCCTTTGGCGACGACGCAGCGATGGCCTGCGGCATGGCCTTCTTTCACGGCGATCCGGTTATGGTCATCGGCAACCTCAAGGGCCGTACCCTCAAAGAGCGCGTCGCACGCAAGTTCGGCTCGCCAGACCCCGAGGGCTATCGCAAAGCTCTCCGCGCCATGAAGATCGCCGAAAAGTTTGGCCGCCCCATCTTCACCTTCATCGATCTCGCCGGGGCAAACCCCGGTATCGGCGCTGAAGAGCGTGGCCAGGGCGAAGCCATCGCCCGCAACCTCATCGAGATGTCGCGTCTCCGCGTCCCCACCATCGCCACCATCACCGGCGAGGGCGGCTCAGGAGGAGCGCTGGCGCTTGCCGTGGCCGACCGCGTCCTCATGCTGGAGAACGCCATCTACTCTGTCATCTCGCCAGAGGGCTGCGCCTCCATCATGTGGAAGGACGCCAGCAAAAAACAGCAGGCCGCTGCGGCTCTCAAGTACACCGCCACCGACGTCAAACTGATGGGCTGCGTCGACGACGTCTTGCGCGAACCCCACGGCGGCACGCAGAACGATGTCCCGGAGACGATGGCGCTGGTCGGCGAAAAGCTTCGGTGGCATCTTGCGGAGCTTCGCGCCTTGCCCCTCGATGTCATGCTGGAGCAGCGTTACACCAAGTTCCGCAACATCGCGCAGTTTTACACGGCCGTTTAGCGTACCTGAACCACCACGGAGTAGACCTCGTTGCACGCGCTCGATACGACAACCTCACGCCGTTCCGAGCGCACACTCCAGTTCGCACTCTTCATCACCTCTGTGGCCTGGTTTCTGGCCTCCGATACCGTAGCGGCTCACGCTGCTCGTGGCTTCTCCGTGCGTTTCAACCTCGACGCAGCTCGCCCTCTGCTTACCTCCATCTTCCTGCTCTTTCTTCTGGCGCTGGGATTTTCGATCCTGCAGGCCATCTCCAAACAGCGCTCCACGCTTCGTGATGTCCTCGGTCTTCCCAAGCGCCCTACAGCGCGTCGCGAGTGGCAACTCGGGGCAGCGCTCGGCTGGGGCCTCGTCGTTCTGGCCGTTCTGCCGATGGCACTGGCAAGGACATTGATCATCCAGCTATGGGCGCAGCCGCGAGCCTTCGGCCTGCTCCTTCTCAACCTCGTGACTCTCGCCGTCGCTGCGTTGGCAGAAGAGGTCGCCTTTCGCGGCTACCCCTTCCGCCGCCTGATCGAAGCAGTTGGTCCGGTAACGGCAACCATCACGGTGTCTCTTCTCTTCGGGATCGGCCACATCCTCAACCCCGGAGCGACCTGGACCAGCACTATGGTCACGATGCTCGCCGGCCTGTTGCTCTCCATCGCATGGCTGCGCACCCACGGACTGTGGCTCGGCTGGGGCTTCCATTTTGCGTGGAACGCCTCCATGGGCATTCTCTTTGGCCTGCCTGTCAGCGGAATCACTGACTTCTCGAGCATCGTGGAGACACGGGCCTTCGGCCATCTCTGGCTCACCGGCGGCGACTATGGGCCCGAAGGAGCGGCCTTCACCGCCATCGTTCTGCTGGTTGGAGTTGCCATCCTCGTCCGCGTCACTCGCGACTACGCCTGGCACTACACCTACGTCCCCATCGTCGCAGCCGGCTATGCGATGGAGGCCCCTCCACCAGCCGCACACGTCGCCATGGAGCAGCAGGCCAGACCGCCAGCCGGCGTATCGCTGGTCCAGATTCTGCCCATGACGCCTCAGACCCCCACGGTCAGCGACGAGCCAAAGCCCTGACGAGCCAAAGCCCTGACGGGGCAATACCGCTGAAAATAAAGTTGAAAAAAGTGGCACGCTTTTAGTCACCAGAAAACGTCCTTCAATTCACCACGATTTACCAGCAATCCACCACAATCTCACCAGCAAAAAACCACGCTCAAAACGCACATTTCTGCAACCCCCCCCCTTGTAAAACAGGCTTTCCACCCGAACAAAAGAACTTCGTATTTTTAGTGCCTCAAAAGTGAAGGTACCCTCTTGTCAAAAGCAAAGAGAAAGCGCAAGCTATTGACAAGTCTGAGGTGCTCCCATGGCACTCACATACAGATCAGTCCTCGTCACAGGCTTTCTGGCCCTGTCGCTCGCAGCGGCACGCGCCCAGGTATTTACCGTGGGCGAAAAATCCGCCACCGCCGACATCGCCACAGACTTTACCCCAACAAAAGTAGAGCTTCCCGAAGCGAAGATGACGGAGCGCGGACGCCGCGAACTCATTCGCAACCTCGAGGCGGAACAAGGCTTTGCCCATCGCGCGCTCCCTATGGGCGCTGGCCTTACGCTGCAAGCAAACGGACAACTGACGCCCGGCCCGGATGCGTACAAGAAGCTCATCTACGAGAAGGGGCAATCCGCTGCTCCCGGCGATCGCGTCGTCATCACGGCGCTCGAGGTCAAGGGAGACCGCATCGTACTCGACTTCAACGGTGGCCCTTACGCGAAACACCGCTTTCTGCGCCACATTCAATTCAATGATGCCCCTATCAATGGAGACCTCGCCGAAGTGGTGACAGGCTCGCGAATCACTCTTGTCTTCGAAGGCGGCGTTCCTGAAGTCTCGGGCCCGGAGATCAAAGCGCTGCTTCAACCGTTGATCGACTTTGGGGTTAAATCTTCTGAGCAGGCCTACGCGGACACGCTTCCATCGGCGTTGAAGGAGGCGATTGCAGCTCATGAGGTCCTGGTGGGGATGAACCATCGGATGGTTCTCGCCGCGCTGGGTGCGCCAGAGAACAAGACGCGCGAACAGCTAAGCAGCGATCCCGGCGGCGGACGCTACGAGGAGTGGATCTACGGCCATGTGCCACAGACCATTCGCTTCGTCCGATTCGTTGGAGATCGAGTTACATTAGTCGAGATTGCGGCGCTCGGAAAGCCGATCGAGATTCATAGCACCGATGAGATGGGCGGCGTGGAGACGGCACCTGCGACTCGCGAGGTTGCGTTAGGTGACAAGCAACCGGGATCGGGGGAGAAGCCCGCAGGTGCACCGACGTTGCGGTTGCCAGGTGAGGCTGTGCCGGACGGAGGGCCAGGTAAGGTTCAGTTTCCTACGGATGGTAAAGATAAAGTTGCGCCGATTCCCGCGACTCCTACAGGCGATCCGGCATCAATGCCTTCGGCCTATCCTGGAGCAACTCCTGGAACAAATCCCGATGCAGATCCGAGTGTGAACCCTGGAGGGAATCCGGGCATGGGGCCGGGAGCGCCACCCTTGGGACCTCCTGGTTCGCGGCCCGGTCCGAAGCAACCTCCCATGCAATAGCGTCAGTCGTGTAGACTTAGAACAGAGCCTCAATCGCAGTTCTTCTCCATCCGATTCCTGCCGTGGCAAGCCCCGGACAATCTATACGAGAAGGTCAGGATGCTTCGATTCTGCTTGCCCGCGAGGGCGGCGGTCTATCAAGATATCCAGCGCGTGAGCCGCAACATTTGTACCAACGTTTGTATCAGGGAGAGCAAGCATTATGGCGAAGATTGCCAAGACCGGCGACCGTAAGAAGGTCATGGATACCAACAAGAGCACCGATTGTCCGAAGTGCTCTAAACCTACACGCATTGTGAAGCGCGTCAAGGATCGTGAGCGCGGCATTCCTGGCGGAGTGTATATCTCCTGCTCGGCGTGCGATTTCTTCGAGAAACTCTAAAGGAATTTCAAGCGATCCAGTACAAGAGAGGACCCTGAAGGGGTCCTTTCTTCTTTTGGTTTTTTATTTGCGTGGTGAAGGGCGTTTTTTGCAGGGTATTTTGCGAAAAGGTGTGTTTTGATTGTGGTTTTTGCTGGTGAATCGTGGTGGATTGCTGGTAGATCGTGGTGCGCTGACGGACACCTTTTCTGGCTTAAAAATCTGCCACTTTTTTCAACTTTATCTTTCGGTCAGGACTGTTGAGCCTGTTCGATCTCGTTGAGGATGGCTTCGGCGGCTGCGACAGGGTCGGCGGCGCGGGTGATGGGGCGACCGACTACGAGCATGGAGGCTCCGGCGGCGATCGCGCTGGCCGGGGTGGCGATGCGCTTCTGGTCTTCGACGGCGGCCCCGGCGGGGCGGATTCCGGGGATGACCAGGAGGGTGTCGGAACCGGTCTCTCTTCGGAGCAGAGCTACTTCTTCGGGGGAGCAGACCATACCGTCGATACCGGACTTCTTAGCGAGCTTCGCGAGGCGAAGGACCTGATCGGCGGGGGAGTGCACTGATGCCGATGCCAGCGAGTTCGCTCGCGTCCATGCTGGTGAGGACGGTGACGGCGAGGAGGCGAGGGGAGCCGGGAGCGGAGGCGGCTTCGGCGGCGGCGGCCATCATGGCGGCGCCACCGCTGGCGTGGAGGGTGAGCAGGGAGGCTCCGGCGTGCGTGGCGGAGCGGACTGCTCCGGCAACGGTGTTGGGGATGTCGTGGAGTTTGAGGTCGAGGAAGACGTTGAAGCCGCGTTCGCGAAGTTGCTGGACGATGCGGTTACCCGCGACATAGTAGAGCTCCATGCCCACCTTGTACCATTGGCAGGTTAGGCCGAGGCTGACTGACGAGCGCCATGGCCGCTTGTTCGTCCGGGAGGTCGAGCGCTACCGCAAGGCGGTCTTTCGGTGTCAGTTGTTTTTTTGTCGGAGCCACAGGTTTAGTTTAGCTTCTCTTCCGGCTGAGGGGCCTGCAAAAGAAGACCGGCGAAGAACGTACGATCGTGCGTTTCATCTTTATGTTGAAGAAAGGGCCGGGCAGGATTACTGTGTTTCCAGGTTTAGGAGGGGGAATGCAATCTCGCAGGACTTTACTGAGCTTGTTTGTACTTTGTCTCTTTTCCGTAGGGTATACAGCGTCGCCGCAGACGCGCCCAGCGCCGGGTGGGCCGCCATCGGGAGATCGGCCGGGACCACCTGCAGGGGGAGGGAATGGCAACCGTCCACAACCGCCGCCGAAACCAAATCCCGGAGGCCCGCAGATTCAGCCGGTTCGTCCGACTCCGGGTGGACCACAGATTCAACCCGTTCGTCCGAGTCCTCCTCGGCCGAATCCGCCGCCGAGACCAAATCCGCCACGGCCGAATCCGCCACGGCCAAATCCGCCACGGCCGAATCCACCAAGACCTAACCCGCCTCGACCGAATCCACCGAGACCACCCGTGCGTCCGGGACGCCCGCCATCGTGGGGCCGTCCGCCAGTGAATCGTCCTTCGTATAACTGGCGCAGAAACGACTGGGCCTATCTCCATCGGTATTACCAACGGAGCCTTCTCAGCATCAACATTGGGACGCGCCCGCAGTTTGTTATGGGTGGGTTCTTCCCGTATGCCTACATCCCGTACCTCACCGAGTTGCCGCCGAACGTGTACGGCTATCTGCCGCCACCGCCGCCTGGATACGACATGGGCTACTTCCAGGGCTACGTGGTGGTGTACGACCCTGTGACCTACTTCATTGCGAATGTGATTGACCTGATGCAGCAGCAGTGACGCTTTGAAAACGTGCGAACGGGCGAGAGGTTATCTTCTCGCCCGTCTTTTTTTTACAACAGATCTTCGTTGAACTTCAGCGTTGGTACTGCTGGTTGGTGACGTGTTCCATCCAATCGACTACCTTGCCGTCTAACCGCTCCTGAATTGCGATGTGAGTCATGGCGGTAATTGGGGTGGCTCCGTGCCAGTGCTTCTCTCCGGGGGCGAACCAAACTACGTCTCCGGGATGAATCTCTTCGACTGAGCCGCCTTCGCGCTGAACCCATCCGCAACCGGAGGTGACGATCAATGTCTGTCCTAGGGGATGGGTGTGCCAGGCGGTGCGGGCTCCGGGTTCGAAGGTGACGCTGGCTCCGGCGACGAAGGCCGGGTCGGGCGCTTGAAAGAGTGGGTCGATACGTACCGTTCCGGTGAACCAGTCTGCCGGGCCTCTGCCTGAGGGTTGCGAACCAACGCGTTTGATATCCATTGCTGCATTTTAGCCCGTGAGCCACGAGCGTGGTGGAACTGGCCGTGGGGCTGAGTGTACCGGGACATGCGTTACGCTGTGGCCCTGAGACATCCGTTACAACCCCCTTGCGGAGGCGATGGTCACGAATGTAAGAGGCATGAGACGACATATATCCAGTCGCCGATGCTGTGGGAACGTGGGAATCGCGAAGCCATTTCTAAAGAGTGTGGAAAGGGTGGAAAGCCGGCTTCATAGCTTGCCATGCTTCCACACTCTGCCATCTCCATGGCCTGCTTTTCGTTCGGGCGATGCTGGATTTACAGCTACATCGAGCAGCGCAATGTGCCGTACTCGAAAGATATAGTCGTCATGATCGTTGTCGATGAGTGCCTTGGCGATTTAGCACCAATCCAGAATCGATCCTGACGACATGTGCGTTTCTCGGGACTAATGTTTCCCGGTCGCGTTAGGGGCAGATAGCGGCGGTCCCATTATGAAGCGCATGTTCGGAAAATCGAAGGTAAAACTTTGCACAGACTGGAACAAATCTTCGCCCATATTTCCGAAGAGCGTATCGATGCCGGCATGCTGCGCGGCTGGAGCGACGGAGAGTTTGTGCAAAGTGACTGTGTTGCCTCCAACCCCAAAAGCGACAGACGGCACAAGATAGCTCTGCGACGTCGTCCCTCCACCTACACCAAAATTCTTTGTTTGCACCTTCTTCCACGTTGGCTCTTCTGCTTGGAAACGATCGAAGAAGCGCACCGAGAGGTCCGTCCCAGCCGCTCCGGTATCGAGAGTAAATGGAAGGAGTTCGCCTTCTACCGTGGCCTCTACGATCGGGTTGAAAAAGTGTAGTTCCAGCGGAGAACCCGCAGACGCACTTTTGCCATCTACTGTCGCGTCAAGCGTACCGTCGTGATGGAAAGTAACGCGGCCCAGAGCGCGAAGGACCGGGAAGCCAATGATTCCCGCAATGCGGTAGGAGCCCCCGTTGCCGTCGGGAATGGTGAGGTTGGCGTCATCCAGTACCAGCAGAACGACGTTGTGGGCGGTGACGCCGCCCAGTGGAAGGCTAGGCATAAGCGCTACGTGCAGCTCATTCTGGATGCCCGTAACACCGCTCGAAGTGTGGGCCACCCCCGGAAGAATCGGAAGATGCAGCTGCGATGCAAGGCTCCGGCTGATGACGGACTCATTCGCGCCAGTGTCGAGAATCCACTCTGACCGGACGCCATTCACGGTGATCTCCGTCGTAATCAGTCCAAGGGGATTTTCGCGGCTCGTGACTAAGTGCACCGGCCCGGTCCGCGTAATGGTCTGTACGGGGGAGTCGGCTAGAACCCGCGACAATTCAGCATCATCTCGTTCCCCTTGTCGATCCGTCTCGGTCAGTCTGTTCAGAAGGCCGGAATTTTCCAGCTCATCGTACAAGGGCCTGGAGCTCGCATAGCGGCCGTCCCGGTCGTAGACGTCCGCAAGCAGGCGCAAGGCAAGCGCCGCCCGGCCCGGGTCTGTGCGGCGTAGCGATGGCAATGCCTGCGTAAAGAGTTGAATGGCCTCATCATCCCTCCCTTCACGTGCGGCGAGCACACCGGCGAAGAAGTTACGCAGCGGCCCGGGAGTGGTTTTAGTCATTTCAGACTTGAGTTGAGCAATCGGAACATCATGGATGCTGACGTTCGCCGATTGAGCTCTGGCTGCGTTCATTTCTTGAGTCGAAACGAGTGCAAAGATCAAGAGAAATGCGAGCAACAGCTTTGTATATCGGGATCGTGTCATACGCTGGGATCTCTATAAATTCGGTGGATGTACGGTGAATGCAGCTTCGCTAGCGGTTCAGGGGCGCAAGTACCATCGTCAACGCATACAGTCGCACACCTCCATCGCGCGGAGGCGAAGAGACGGTTATCTGCAGCATAGACGCGAGATGTCGGTTCAGTTCTTCTACCTGCTGCTCCGTAAGCCAGCCGGTGGTGCGTGCTGCCCACAGTTCTCTTTGCGGACCCTCAATCACCGTGGTCGCGTCCGTGAAGGCAGCTTTGAAGTCTCGCGACGTGAGTCGCAGCATAGAGTCAACGATGGGCGTAACCGCTTCTGCATTCCCCTTTGGCCCGGGCGTGTATGCGAGCCGAAGATCCGAAGCGACAGCCCGGTAAAGTCGCTCGTTGCGGCCTGCCTCTTCACGAGTGCGGTCTTCGACCACGAGACCGGCTTTCTGAAGAATGCGCAAGTGATAGTACAAACTGTCGGCTGGCTTACCCAACGCGGCTGCTAACTCTGCGACAGAAACGATCCCCATCGAGGAAAGTACGTCGAGCAGTTCCTGGCGGGCAGCGGCTTTGAGCGTGGCAAGCTGTTTCCGGCTCCGAATGATGTATGGATCACTTTGGCCATGCTTGAGATCAATCCCGGGATCGCGCATTTATGAATATTATCATAAATATTCAATAAGGCAAGAGCAGCTTGACCTGCTCATAGAAAATGTCGCCTTGTGTCCATCGATCCAGACAGCTCGGATCTCAACTGGCGACTTCAGGCCGAGGTACTCATTGACAGGCTCAGAGCACTCTTCGCGCAGCTCTGAAGCGAAGCTCTTCGGAATCGAGTTCTCCGATCTCCATGTCTCGAAAGAACACGAACTTCAGAGTCGGGGCACCGAGAAGGTGTCGACAAAGGTTCCTGGAAAGGTTCGCGGAAAAGCTCGTGGTCACGAAACTCCGTCGTTGATTTGGTAGGCTTGGCGGTATCGACCCCTGAGGAGACCAAGAGACCGTGCTCGACGTGCATCCGCCGAATCATCCAGTCCATGGCTGGCGCGATTTTTTTATTCACCTCATCACGATCACGATAGGTCTTGTGATCGCGTTGAGCCTGGAGAGACTTGTGGAGCTGCGGCATCGGCATCATCTTGTGAAGGACGCAGAGGTGGCTCTGCATACCGAGATCGAAGACAACTCAAATAAGCTTGATGAGGAGCTGCAGCGTATCAAGGCGGAACAGAGGACGCTGGCTGACGATGTGGCTATTTTGAATGCGATGATTGCCAACCCCAGGGCGCTGAACCAGCAGGACCCAGTGATCCAGTTCAACGTACCAGCATTCGACGACGTGAGCTGGAAGACGGCGCAGTCTACGGGAGCGCTCTCGTATATGACCTATAAGCAGGCGCATGAGTATGGAGAGATCTACAACGACCAGAGCGAGGTGTACGTGGCCGAACACGAGGCGGCGCGGGATGCGATGGCAAGCTATGCGCTGATGGTGAACAGGGATAAGGCGCATCCTAAGATGAACCCCGCGGATGCGCCCATGATGAAACAGCGCATCGAGTTATTCCAGACGCAGTTGATTATGGTGGAGTCTTTCCTTATGAGTCTGGATAAGAAGTACAAGGCATTTTTAGCGGCACACCAGAGTTGATGCATACCAGGATTGATGAACGATGAAGATTGTATTGACGATTGCCGGGTTTGATCCATCGTCGGGCGCGGGTGTGACTGCGGACCTGATGGTGTTTGCTGCGCATGGGCTGTTTGGAACGGCGTGCATTACGGGGTTGACGGTGCAGTCGACGATGGGCGTGCGGACGGCGGCACCGGTCTCTGCTGAGATTGTTCACGATACGCTCGATTGCCTGCAGAGCGATCTGCCGGTGGCGGGCATCAAGATCGGCATGTTGTCCACGGCGGCGAATGTGGCGATGGTGGCGGACTTTCTGGAGATGCTGCGCGCGGAGAACAGACGCGTGCCGGTGGTGCTGGACCCGGTGTTGCGATCAAGCTCTGGAAGGGAACTGCTGGATGGCGAGGGCATGGAGGTGCTGCGGAGGCGGCTGCTGCCGCTGGTGGATTGGGTGACGCCGAATCTGCTTGAGGCCGAAGTGCTGACTGGGCGCGTGGTGCGACGGCGGGAGGAGATGCTGGACGCGGCGCGCGTGTTGCAGGAGATGGGCGAGGAGTTGAACGTCGTGGTGACTGGTGGGCATCTGGATCCGCCGGACGATCTGCTGCTATCGGCTAAGGGCGAGGTTTTGTGGCTGCCGGGTGAGAAGATTCTGAGCCGGTCGACGCATGGGACCGGGTGCGCGTTTTCGAGTGCGCTGTTGAGCAGGGTTGTGTTGGGGGATCAGACGGCGATCGCCGGGGTGATGGCGAAGAGGTATGTGGCGGAGGCGATTCGGACGGCGGAGTCGATCGGCCATGGACAGGGGCCGGTCAATCACCTGTGGCCACTTCAGGATGACTAGCGGTAGTTATCGCTGCGGATTGCGATTCGAATAAAGCGGGGGCGGGGCGCGCCGATAGGGAGTTGGACGGAGGATTTAACTTCCCATGGCCACCTCGGTTTTTCCCGGTTCGAACCGGCCCACGCTTGTACCACGGCTTGTACCGCAGCCTGTACCGCAAAAGAAGACACCGCCGCTGCCAAGCCTTTCGCAAGGGAAGGCGGCGTATCGCAAGGGCGATCTGACGATTCACCGGATTACGGAGACTCACCATGGCCGCACGCTGTTGATGCTGGGACATGCGGCCGAGTACCTGGTGAACTCTCGTAGATATTCGACCAAAAAGTTCGACCAGGAGGCCCATGTGGAGGCAGTACACCTTCTGATGAGGCTGAGCCGGAGCGTCTTCGAGGAGTATGCCGACCGGGGAATGAGGAACCGGCGCCTGGAGGATTGGGTGGTGGAACGGGCGGTGCGGTTGATCGAAGGCAGAGGAACGTCTGATAACCGGCTTGCGCCGGATTTTGAGGGTACCTGCTAGGCTTAGGGAGTTATGTCCCTTACGCTGATTATTAACGGGCAGTCCCGCGCATTTGAGACGCTTAGCCAGCCTGCTAGTCTTGAGGCTGTCATCGAAGAGCTGGGCCTGAAGGGTGACAGGGTGGCAGTGGAGCATAACGGGACGATCGTTCCGCGGTCGGGCTGGGCGGAGGCCACGCTGAATGGAGGGGATCGGCTGGAGGTGGTTCACTTTGTGGGGGGTGGAGTTTCTAGCGATTTATCAGCGTGGTAGGGGTGATTCCTGATTCGCTGGATGTTATTTTGTCTAGAGAATGATTTGATTGCTTGGGTTGAGGGGATTGGCGTTGCGCTCGGGAAGGGCAAGATACGCTACGGCTTTGACTATACATAATACGTGTTATCGGACATTGTAAATCCATTGAAGATACCTGCCTGAATCTCACTCTTCTCACTAATATCAGTCTGGGACGTCTTATTTCTGCCAAAGCTCTGTGAGGTGTTGTTCGTGTTGCCAGCCCGGATAGGATGCCGCCTTCGACGCTCTGGCTTGCTGCTTCCCCTCCTGATGACTGGCGCGCTGGTGACGCCGGGGGCTGTTCTTGGTGGGCAGATCGGCAGCGGGCAGATTGGCAGTAGTTCACCGAGTAGCTCGACTACCGGCACTTCGACGACGAGTGCGCCGCCTCCGAGTACGGTTCTGGGCCAGGTGATCAATGCAAGCACGGGGGTGCCGGTATCACGGGCGCTGGTTCGGCTGAACAACCGGGCTGTGCTGACGGATCACGAGGGTAAGTTTCAGTTTGACCAGAATACGGAGAGCAGCGCGAATATCCTGGTCACCAAGCCGGGGTTTTCCGCTGGGACTGAGATGCAGGAGCCGGGCAACCTGTTTCTGCAGGGTGCGCAGCTGGGGGTGCCGCTGGAGCTTCGGCTGTACCCGGAGGCTCTGCTGACTGGTACGGTGATCGCTCCTGACGGAACGCCGCTGCCGCGCATTCCAGTGACCGCGATGCGGAGCTACTACGACGAGACGACGGGCCACCGATGGCTGACGGCTGGGCAGGATGTGACGGACTCGCACGGGAACTTCCGGCTGCCGGTGCAGGCTGGAGAGTACCGGTTGGAGACCAGGTATATGCCGGTGGATCAAACTACGGGAGAAGCCGTTCTTCCTGTGATGGTTCCGAGCGAAGATTCATCCAATACATCACAATCGATTCGAATTCATAGTGGAGAGGAGCAGCACTTTGAACTGCGGCCGCCTGTCAGCCCGATCCATACTGTGACTATAACAACGCAGTCCTCTGGCGGACGGGATTTTCTCAGAATCTCGGCACGGGCGAGTAATGGAACGATGTTACAGGTGAACCCGCAGAGTGGCGAGGCAGGAGAGACGAAGATTCAGCTTCCCCAGGGGACGTACACGCTGACCGCGATGAAAGGCAATGCGGAGAACTCGGAGCAGGCCGATACGACGGTGACGGTTCCTGATCACGATATCTCCGGAGTTGTGTTTCAGTTTTCGCCGATTCCGTCCATTCCGATCGAACTGATTCAAGACAGCTCTATAACGTCTGATAATACTCAACCCCCTACTCTTACTCAGATGGGACTTACTCTGCAGAGCGATCCGTCCAATACGGAGCGCGGTGACTCGACCCTTCGTCCCATAACCAAACGGGATCAAAGTTTCGCTTTTACCACTCCACCTGACAGCTATCGTCTGCAAGGACGTAACACGGGTACGTGGTTTATCAAATCGGCCACCTACGGAGATACCGATCTGCTGCAGCAGGACCTCGTTGTTGGGCCCGGTGCGGCGGGTAGCCCGATTCGTGTGGTGGTGAGCAATCAGACAGGCGCTCTGCAAGGCACGGTGAATCTGCATGGGAGCCCCGCAGTGTGTTGGGTGTATCTGATTTCAACCAGCCCGAGTGCACAGCCGGTTATCTCTTTGCGCAGCGGCAGCACGGGTACCTTTACCTCAGCACATCTGCCACCTGGGACCTATCAGGCGATCGCCTTCGAGCGCCGCCACTCTGCAAATTATCGCGACCCTTCGAGCCTTTCCGCATTCAGCAGTCATGTGCAATCGATAACGGTCAATGCAGGTGACAAGCCTACGCTGAATCTGGACGCCGTCCCCATTGCGGAGGTGGCTCCTTGAGGTCAGGCCTTGTTAAACGAGACTTTTCGCTCCGACTATTTTTCTTAGTGCTGGTGGGCTTGTATGCAGGCGAGGTTAGAGCTCAGTCTCGCACACCTATAAAGCGCGAGACGAAACCGGATTCGACGCACTATGAGATTACCGGTGTTGTTATCAACGCGGTCGGCGGAGACCCGGTTCCACATTGCCGCCTGACACCGACGCTGAATGACACTCGAGGTTTTCGTGGCCGCCAGTTCCCTTCTCCAACCAATAACAGCTTTGATTGCGATGGGCGAGGACGCTTTACTGTCACGGTACCGTCTGCGGGCTCGTGGCGTTTGACTGCAAGCGCAAGTGGATTTGTCAGCCAGGCCTTCGATGAGCATCAGCTTTACTCTTCGTCGATCGTTCTGACGGCGGAGGCGCCGACGAAAGAGATTGAATTTCGGATAAGCCCTGAGGCCCGTATTGTGGGCCAGGTTCTCGACGAGGCTGGCGAGCCGATACGCAATGCGCAGATCATGCTGCAGAATGTGCCGCCACCAAGCCCTGGAGGACCACCACCTGCCGGCGGCACGCGGGGGGGTGGGCGAACCGATGACCGCGGCATGTATGAACTGCCCAATCTCTCGCCGGGAGAGTACCGCCTGAGCGTACATGCGCAGCCGTGGTATGCGGCTGCGGCACAACAACCACGCGCAAACAATACCACCACCGACGAACCTTCGCTCGATCCTTCGCTCGACTTCGCGTACGCAACAACATGGTTTCCGGGAGAGACCGACGCTGCGCTTGCCGAGACTATCGTGTTGCATGCAGGCGATACGCGCCAGGCCGACTTTCATCTTGTTCCGATACCGTCGACTCACCTGCATATTCTGACCCCGCCAAGAACGAACAACGGGTCGAATAATGGATCGAACAATGTGCCGGTGTTTCCTATCGTTGAGCCGATAGGGCCAGGAGGGAGAGTGGGGCTTTCACAGATCACGACGCGTTACGATACACAGGGCCAGATCGATGTAGGAGGCCTGACACCGGGGCTGTACGAGGTGCGATTGGCCGGCGCAAATCAGGATGGCCATGCAGCACTGGTCGAGGTGGGCGCCAATACGACGCGGACGCTCGATCTAAGCTCTCCGGCTCGCGATATGGCACGGATTACGCTGCGCTTTGATGGGCTTGCGGATATTGACTCTGGCTCGAGATCGGACCGTGGCGGCGGCGTGCAGGTGATACTGATCGATACGGATACGCAACGCGGAAGTTTTTCTTCCAACAGCCCCGATGGACGGGGTCGCGAACAACGAGATAAAGATGCTGATCGCGTGATTGAGGTTCCGCCTGGACGCTATGAGGTTGTTTTACAGGGAAGGCAGAATCTCTTTCTTACTGGACTGACGGCCAAGGGAGCGGAAACTGCGGGACGATATGTGACGGTGGGTGCAGGCGAGTCGACGTTGACAGTGCATGTTGCGAGCGGCCGCGCAAGTCTTAGCGGAGTTGCGACACTGGAGGGAAAGCCTGCAGTGGGCGCCATGATCTTATTGGTTCCAGTAACGATAGAGGACCCCAATTCGATTGCGGTTTTGCGCCAAGACCAGACAAACACAGATGGAAGCTTCGATCTGACAAATACTCTTCCGGGACAGTACATCCTGGTGGCGATTGATCATGGATGGAAGATCAACTGGGGCGATCCTTCGACGTTGCGCCGCTATCTGATGCAGGGTGTACCCATTGAATTGAAATCATCGGCAATTGTGAGACAAAACATTGCTGCGCAGTCTCCTTAGTTTACGTCTTTGCTAAAACGGTCCGCTGCGCAGCACAACGCCGTAGAAGGCGATCACTCCAATGAGAATGACGAAAATCGCAACTACGAAAGAGATAGACCATGGATGTTGCTCCTGAGATGTCTGGCTTGCTCTCAGGAATGTCCAGTGCTGCCAGGTAGCGGCCATCAGTGCCAGCGTGCCCAGGGCAATCAGAGTCAGGCCAAGGTTGCGCGCCGCATTGGGGCGATGGATGTTACCGGCGGCAAGCTCTGCAGGTAAGTACTGGAAGAATTTGTAGATGGTGAAGCCAAATCCAATCCACTCCATTTCCGTTTCATTATGCAGCCAACGATGGCTGCTATCTTTGCAGTGATTGATGGAATAAAGGACGCAAAAGAGGGTAAGCCGGCATATTTTTGGGAGATTTATACAAATCCGAAAGATCGACGAGAGCTTTTAGTGCTCGCTTGGAAACGGGTCGGGAAAATTTTTATTCTGGCGGTCATTCTCGATGTTATCTATCAGCTAAAAGTCACTCACTGGATTTATCCCGGTGAAACGTTGACAGTGGCGCTTGTCCTGGCAGTGGTGCCATATATTTTGTTGCGCGGGCCTGTTAATCGCATTTTTCGATGGTGCAGAGGCAGAGCGCAGCGAAATCTGCAGGGCAAGAATCACATCTGATTGTTTTGCAAATCTGTACCGGCCTGGATAACTATGGTCTGTCGATTTTTATGACTTTCTTTGTTTCCTGAGTGCCCCTGCGGAATCGAGGCGCGCAAACATTGGACGGTCTAGCTGAATTAGATTTTTTCCTCTAACTTGATCTGAGTGCGCACTACCAAATTAGACTGGTAGGAATGCGCGTGCTTTTGGTAGAAGATGAGGTTCGGCTGGCGGAGAATGTGGCCAATGCGCTCCGTGACGGGCCGAACTATGCAGTGGATTGTGTGGAGGATGGAGTAACCGGAGCGCAGCTTGCCTGTGACCCTTGCTACGACCTGATTGTTTTGGATCTGATGTTGCCAGGGTTGGATGGACTCAGCGTCTTGAAGCGATTGCGGGCACGTCGAGTTGGGACGCCTGTGCTGATTCTGACGGCTCGGAACGAGGCTGGGTCGGTGGTGGAGCTTTTGAACGCCGGGGCAGATGATTATCTAGGCAAGCCTTTTGACCTGGGCGAGTTGATCGCCCGAGTGAAGGCATTGATTCGCCGAGGCAAAGGTGCAGCGCATCCAACGCTGCGCATTGCGGGTATTGAAGTGAACACGCTGGAACAGAGCGTTAGGCGCGCGGGCAGGCAAGTCGATCTTTCTCCTATGGAGTACCGAATTCTTGAGTACCTCATTCATAGACCAAGAGTGACAGTTTCGAAGCGGGAGTTATTGGAGCATTTGTATGACTACAACTGGGAACATCATTCCAATGTGATTGAGGCCCATATCTCGAATCTGCGAAGGAAACTAGACGCAGGGATGGGCGTGGCCTCCATCGAGACGTTGCGTGGACGAGGATACCGGTTGCTGCCTGAGGATGCAGGGAGCGAGTCGTGAGACGGTATTCGATGACGCGGCGAGTGGTGTCGTTAGTGCTATTGATCGAGCTATTGTTTGCTGTGTCGACGACGATGCTGGTGTATTTCTATGAAAAATACACTTACTTTGAGGCGTTGAATATTGCTTTACGCGGGCATGCCGATTCATTGATGGGAGCGGTGGTTGAGGCAGCTGATGACACAGACAGTGTATTGCTGGATGTCGCGGGGATACAGACGCCGAAGGATGATCTTTACGAAGTGTGGGAAAAAGATACGCTACTGGGGGGAAAAAGAGACTTGAGCCTCGGCGATGTAACGCTGCGGCTTGGCGGTGATGCATTTTTTGATTTGAAGCTGAATGGGAAGTACTATCGTGGAGTTCGGATGCACGGGATGCGGGTGATCGATCCGGCGACGTTGAAGGTGAAGCATGAAGTTGTGGTGCTGTACGCTGCACCTACGGTAGGGGTATGGAGAGCAGTTGGGCGCGCGGTGCGATTTTTCGCTATTGGCAACGCGGTTATTCTTCTGGTGACAGGGCTGCTCGTGTTTGTGTTTGTGCGGAGGAGCATTACTCCGCTGTACCAGCTGGCGGAGGAGGCTTCGACGATTGCTGCAAACTCCTGGAAGTTTTCGCCGTCGGATAAAGCGCGATCAGTAGAGGAATTGGAGCCGCTGGTCACGGCGCTTGAGGGCGTAGTTGGACGGCTGGAACGATCGTTTGGGCAGCAGAGGGTTTTTGTCAGCGATGCGGCACATGAGTTGAAGACTTCGGTGGCAGTGGTGAAGTCCTCCATTCAACTGTTGAGCATGAAAGAGCGGACAAGCGCGGAGTATCAGAGCGGCCTCGAACGTTGCCAGATGGATTGCACAAGGATGGAAGAGTTAGTCCACCGTATGCTGACGCTGGCGATGGTGGAAGAGGGGGACATGAAGGAGCAAGTGGCGGGAGATGTCTCTGTGGTGCATGTGGTGGAAGAGGTGATGGAGGATCTGGCTACGGTGGCACAGCTTCGCGGGGTGCGATTGGAGAGCTCCGGTGATGAGACAGTGCGCGTGTCGATGGCTAGAGAGCGATGGAAGACTGTGTGTACTGAGCTACTGCAAAATGCGCTTCAGCATAGTCCGCAAGGTGAGGTGGTCACGGTCGTGACGACTACCAAATCGGGGATGACGAGTGTTGTAGTACGGAATGCTGGGGAGGCTATTGCAGCAGATATGTTGCCGCATCTGTTTGACCGGTTCTACCGGGGCGATCCTTCGCGGGCGCGGAGTACGGGTGGGACTGGACTGGGGCTGGCCATCTGCAAGACTATGATCGAGCAGGCGGGTGGACGAATTTCTGTACAAAATGGGGTACACGTCGAAGTTCGGGTGGATTTACCTGTAAGCGTGAAATAAGTCGCGCTCCTTCATGTTGTCTTCAGGATGCCTGTTGGAGACTAGAGACAATCCTGGAGGATGTGGCAATGAATCTGAAGAGCTCGCTTTGTATGTTGGCCGCTGTGATCTGCGCGGCCACCGCGGTACCTGCTCAGGCACAATCTGGAACGTTTGCTGTAGTCGATCACTGGAAGATTGGTGGCGACGGTGGATGGGACTACCTGTTGGCTGATCCATCCTCCCATGTTTTGTATGTGACGCATGGGCCTCGCGTGGAGATCATCGACACGAAGACGGGTAAGAGCGTTGGCGCTTTGACGAGCTTCAAGAGCACGCATGGCGTTGCCCTGGACCAGGACGGCAAATACGGATACGTGAGTGATGGCGCTGGAAATGCCGTGTGGGTGTTCGACCGGCACAGCTACCAGGTGGGCGCATCGATCGCTGCGGGGACAAACCCCGATGGAATTATTTTTGAACCAACGACGAAGACAGTTTGGGCGTTCAATGGACGCAGCAACGATGCAACTGTGATCGATGCAGACTCGCAGAAGGTTGTCGCAACGATTAAGCTCTCGGGCAAGCCTGAGTTCCCGACCGTGGACGGCACGGGCAACGTGTATGTAAATATCGAGACGAAAAACTCGATTGTGAAGCTTGATGCCAGGACTAAGAGCGTGGTCGCAGAGTGGCCGCTCTCGGGCTGCGAGTCACCGTCGGGGATGGCGATCGACAAGGTTGGTCATCGCCTGTTCTCGGTATGCGATGGGAAGAAGATGGCCGTGACGGACTATCTTTCGGGGAAGGTTTTAGCTAACCCTGCAATCGGGGATTCGCCAGATGCTGCTGGCTATGATGCGAAGCATGGGCTTGTGTTCAGCTCGAATGGAGATGGGACGCTGACCGTGATCGACGCGAAGGATTCTGGCTACAAGGTAATGCAGACGCTCGCGACGCAGAAGGGTGCGCGAACGATGGCGTTCGATGCGGGGGATGGACGAGTGTACCTGGTGACGGCGGAGATGGGGCCACGGCCGGAGCCAACAGCGAGTGTTCCAAGGCCACGGGCTCCCGTATTGCCGGGAAGCTTCCAGATCTTAGTGGTGGAACAGAAGTAGAGCGCACGGAGATTGCGGAATTAGCTGATGAATGTTTTTCAACGATTGACGCGTTGGCGAGCAAAGAGCTGGAGGCGTGCGTTAGAGCTGCCTCTGCTTTGCGTTGTGGCGATCGGGCTTTGCTCGAGTAATATTTCGGGCCAGACGGGTGCAGTGGGCGCCTCCGTCTCTCCCACTGTATCTGCAGCAGACGCATCGATCACGCTTGACGATGCGATTCGGCGGGCGCAAGCGAGCGACGTGAGCTTCAGAACGGCAGCTACAGACAAAACAGTTGCTGCCGAGGAAAAGACAATCGCTCGCTCTGCCCTGTTGCCTGGCGTGGTTTATCACAACCAATACATTTACACGCAACCGGGACATTCATCGCCGCTCTCCACAAACACACTCAACAGCGGCACTACAAGTGTCCCAATTTTTATCGCCAACAACAGCGTCCATGAGTATATAAGCCAAGGAGTTGTCACAGAGACGATCGGCATTACAGGAATCGCGGACTATCACCGGCTGTCGGCTGAGGCTGAAGCAAGTGCTGCCCGGCAGGAGGTTGCGCGTAGAGGGCTGGTCGCCACTGTCATCGGCAATTATTACGGTGTGCTCGCCGCAGAGAAAAAGGTTGCTATTGTCCAACGCTCGGCTGACGAGGCGCTACGCTTCAGCCAACTCACCCAGAAACTGGAGGCTGGTCGTGAAGTTGCCCACGCAGATGTGGTCAAGGCAAACCTGCAGCTTCAGCAGAGGCAGCGCGATCTGGCGGATGCTTATCTCGCTTACGGTAAGGCGCGTCTTGATCTTGCTGTTCTGCTTTTCCAGAACCCGTTGACGTCGTATACGCTGGCCTATGATTTTGACCTGTTCCCTGCCCTGCCAACTAAGGCTGAGGTGCAGGCCGACGGAGCGACGAGCAATCCGGACTTGCGCGCTGCCTTGCTAGCCGCGCATGCAGCAGAGTTCGAGCTGACTGCAGCCAAGGCCTCCTATCTTCCGGATCTAACTCTCGCCTACAACTACGGAATCGATGCGGATCGGTTCGCAATAAATGGAGTAGATGGCTCGCGCAATCTGGGCTACTCGGCTGCCGTGACGCTCGACATCCCGGTCTGGGATTGGTTCGCTACACGTGCGCGAGTTAGACAAAGCGCAGCCCGCAACGATCTTGCCAATGTTGAGCTTTCGACTACCCAACGGCAACTTGTCGCTTCGCTCGAAGAGCTTTACAACGAGGCCGTGGTTGCTGCCAATCAGGTTACGTCTTTCGACGAGAGCGTTCGTACCGCCGCGGACAGCCTGCGTTTGACGAATCTTCGCTACGCAGCCGGCGAGGCCAGCGTACTCGATGTCGTTGATGCGCAGAGCTCTTATAGTGCGGCGCAACTCGCTCAGGTCGAGGCTCTAGTCCGTTATCACGTTGCCTTTGGTCAACTGCAAACTCTCACTGGAAAGTTGCCATAGAAGATCTCTGTTATCCGCCGGAAGGAACCTAAGACGTATGTCCATCTCTCAAAACAGTACCTGGAGCATCGTAGTGGCCTTGCTGGCAGTGAGCATTCCTCTCATCGGCTGCAAGGCGAAAGACGAGATTCCTGCTGTTGAGGTCACAGTGGAAGCTGTCGCTGCCGCGAAGCAGCCTCTGACGGAGGAGATCACTGTCGACGCCGTCCTCGCGCCGCAGGCACAGGCTGCTATTACGCCGAAGATCACTGCTCCTGTCCGCAAATTTTATGTGCAACGCGGAGCGAAGGTGAAGGCTGGGCAGCTTCTGGCAGTACTTGAGAATCGCGATCTCACAGCTGCCGAGCTCGATAACAAGGGTGCCTATGAACAGGCGCAGGCTGCTTACGCGACTGCAACGAAGGCATCCGTACCCGAGGATTATCAGAAGGCAGAACAGGATGTCGCCCAGACTAAAGCTAATCTTGACCTGCAGCAAAGCATCTACAACGCACGCAATAGCCTCTTCGCGCAGGGCGCAATTCCTGGGCGCGATCTCGATACCGCGGCTGCAGCGCTCGTGCAGGCGCGAGGAACTTACGATATTGCTGTTCAGCATTTAGCGTCACAAAAATTAATTACTCGCGAAGCTGCTATTCAAAGTGCAAATGGGTTGTTGCTTTCTGCGGAGGGCAAGTATCAAGGTGCGCAGGCGGGTGTCAGCTACTCGGAGATACGGTCTCCGATCGATGGTGTGGTGACGGAACGGCCTCTGTTTGCTGGCGAGATTGCCGCCGCAGGTCAACCACTTGTTACGGTAATGGATGTCGCTTTATTGCTTGCCAAAACGCATCTCTCTCAAGAGCAGACTCAGAGAATGCACGTTGGCTGTGAAGCTGTAGTAACAACACCAGGCGTTGAGGAACCCGTGAAAGGCAAAGTGACGCTGATTAGCCCGGCATTAGATCCTGGTTCGACGACAGTGGAGGTCTGGATCAAAGTGTCGAACCGCGATGGAGCGCTGAAGGCCGGGACACCGGTCAAGGTCTCCATCGCGCTGAACACGATTGAAGATGCTCTTGTGGTGCCTACGGCCGCTATTGTGACAGATAGTACAGGCAAGAAACTAGTCACAGTCATTGGAGCAGATAACATAGCGCACCATCGTAGCGTGAAGCTTGGCATTTCGCAGGGCGACAAGACACAGATCACCAACGGTCTGCAGAGCGGCGAACGGGTGATCTCATCCGGCGCGTACGCGATGGATGACGGAACAAAGGTAAAAGTTGAAGTCAGCAACGATAAAGATACGGACGAAGCCAAGCCCTCCGCAGATAAAGAGGGGGGCAAGAATTAATGTCCACTGAGCCGCACCCAAGACGAGTCGCTACGGCCGGACGGCGTATAGAAGGCACTGCATTCTGGCTTGCCCGAAATACAAAGACTGTCTTCTTCTTCACAATCGTTCTGGGAATCGCCGGCATTTATCTCTCGTTGCGCGTGCCTATCTCTGTTTTTCCAGAGACGGACTTTCCTCGTGTCGTAATTGGTATCGACAACGGTGTGATGCCGGTCGATCAGATGCAAGTCCTGATCACCAAGCCCATTGAAGATGCGGTCAACTCGGTCCCAGGCCTAACTACCGTCCGCTCCACCACCAGCAGAGGCAGCGCCGAAGTCAGTCTCTTCTTTACCTGGAATGAGAACATGGTAACGACGCTTCAACTAGTCGACGCTGCGCTCTCGAAAGTTGAACAGACGTTACCTACCACTGCGCAGGTGACCACCCACCGGCTCACGTTCGCAACCTTTCCCATTCTTGGCTACAGCCTCACGTCGGATATTGTCTCGCCGGAACGGCTGTGGGAGATCGCAACCTACGAGCTGAAACCGCCGCTTAATCGCCTTCCGGGAGTCAGCACCGTTATCGTGCAAGGCGGCAAAATTCCAGAGTTCCACGTTGTTCCCAATAGCGCTAAATTGCTGCTCGCCGGCGTCACCGTTCCGGATATCCTCAGCGCGATCGACGCAACCAATCTTGTCGATTCGCCAGGACTCTACGAGTCAGACCATCAGCTTGTCCTTGGCTTGGTCGGCGCACAGGTCAATAACGCTGAAGAGCTGGGACGGATCGTCGTCAAAAGCAGTCCTGGCGGCGTCCCTATCCACATTGCGGATATTGCGGATGTTCAACCTGGAGCGCAGCCCGTTTATACGATAGTTAGCGCGAACGGCAGGCCGGCTATCCTCATCAACATTGCGCGGCAACCCTCCAGCAACACCGTCACCGTCGCAGATGAAGTGTCGGCTCAGGTCGAACGGCTAAAGAGCAACCTGCCTGCCGGTGTACACCTCGAACCTTTCTACGACCAGTCGCAACTGGTGCGCGACAGCATTACGAGCGTACGTGATGCCATTCTCATCGGCATCATTCTCGCTTCGGTCATCATTGTTGTCTTTTTACGCGACTGGCGCTCTTCTCTCGTGGCAGGTCTTGTGATACCTATCACGGTTCTGGTTACCTTCGTCTTTCTTAAGGTTGCCGGTCAGAGTTTTAACTTGATGACACTGGGAGGACTTGCAGCTGCGGTGGGCCTCGTGATCGACGACGCTATCGTCGTTGTCGAGAATATCGTTTTGCATCGTGACTCGGGTGAGAGCCTCGTCGAAGCCGTGCGCAAGGGACTACACGAGATCACGACGCCCTTAGTTTTTTCTACGATTACTCCGATCGTCGTGTTTCTTCCGCTCATCTCAGTGACGGGCGTCACTGGCACATTTTTCCGCGCGCTCGCTGTTACCATGACCATCTCACTGGTCACGTCGCTCGCGCTCGCGCTTACCTGGACGCCGTCACTTAGTTTGTTCATTCTCCGGCCCAAGAGCAACGAGGTTAACCTCGTACCGGAAGATGCGGCAGAGGAACCAGAGCTACTGCGGTTGCTCCACCATGAAGAAAAGACGCTCTCCGGCTTCATGCAGAAGGTGTTGGATTTCTACGGACGGTGGTTGGGCCGCGCCAATAACCGCCGTCTTTATGTGCTGCTAGGATGCCTTCTACTCGTCGTGGGGACTGCTATCTCCTATCAACATCTCGGGTCGGATTTGCTTCCCGAGATGGACGAAGGAGGCTTCATCCTTGACTACATTATGCCCGCCGGCAGCTCGCTCACTGAGACCGACCGAGTTCTGCGACACGTCGAAGCGATTTTGAGGGACAACACAAATGTTGAAAGCATCTCTCGACGAACTGGCCTTCAGATGGGTCTCGCCGCTGTAACGGAAGCAAATACCGGTGACATTACCGTGAAACTTAAAACGAAACGCGGCCAAGCAATTGATGACATCATGTCTGATTTGCGGACTGAGATTAAATCCACGGAACCTGAACTCGACGTTGAGTTTACGCAGGTTCTTCAGGACATGATCAACGATCTATCCAACTCGCCGGAACCTATTCAGATCAAATTATTTAATGACGACCCAGCGCTTTTGACACAGCTCGGAGGCGAGGTCGCGACCGCAATCAAAAAGCAGCCGGGAGTTGTCGATGTACTCAACGGCATTGAAAACACTATCAGCGGCCCATCTACCAACTTCCGCGTCAACCCATCCATCGGGTCGCGTCTGGGGTTCACCGCGCAAGAGATCGCGACCGATTCCAGCGCCATCGTCGATGGGGTACCGACTATGAGCCGCCTCATCCACAACGCGCGGCCTTACACTATTCGCGTTCGCTTCTCCGATGCCTATCGAAGCTCATTCGAAACGATCAAGAACACTGTCCTGAACAGCTCGAGTGGCAAGTCCGCTACACTAGGATCACTCACTACAATCGAACACAATCCAGGCGAGCTGGAGATTCGTCGCGAAAATCTTCAGCGTTACATCTCCGTCACGGGTCGCCTCGAAGACACCGATCTGGGCTCTGGCATTCAGAGAGTACAGGCCGCGGTTGGTACGCTGCATCTGCCTTCCAGTGTGCGAGTGCAATACGGTGGCACCTATGAAGAGCAGCAGAGGTCATTTTCTGAGCTCGGTCGCGTGCTGCTCCTTGCACTCGCACTGGTCTTCGGAGTAGTGCTCGCGGAGTTCCGTAATTTATCCGCTCCCATTTCGATCCTAACCTCGTCAATTTTTTCGGTCTCGGGGGTGGTCTTCGCTCTTCTTATCACCGGAACGACCTTCAACGTTGCATCTTTTATTGGCCTGATTATGGTGATCGGTATTGTCGCGAAGAATGGCATTCTGCTGCTCGACGCTTATCAGAAGTTGCGCGACATCGGCATAGAGCCGGGACGAGCCATGATTCTAGCGGGACGCCGTCGTCTCCGCCCTATCCTGATGACGGCGCTCGCCGCCATAGCCGGAATGCTGCCATTGGCTTTCGCCATAGGGGCGGGCTCGCAGATGTTGCAACCCCTCGCTATTGCGGTCATTGGCGGGCTGATGGTCTCCATAGTGATATCTCTCATCGTTACACCCATTATGTTTCTGCTCATGCAGGACACGAATTCTTCTCACATCGTGGAGTGACGGCAAATCATTTTGAGGATTTCTCTGACTTGCTGATATGCGTCGGTATTCTCTATGGCGTGAGTGTAATGGCCACGCTGGTTGACCCGGAAGCGTAGTTGATCCCTCCTTCGTAAGTAGCAGTGATGGTATGGGCACCTGCGGCCAGATTTGATGTAATAAAACTGGCTTGTCCGTTGGCATTAACTGGTGCAGTAGTTAATAGTGTCGTGCCGTCGTAGAACGATATCGCTCCGTTGGCGTTTGGCGCGCCTGCACTCCAGGAAGCGACCGCCGACTGAAAGGCGAGACTGGTTCCAACTTTCGCGAACCAGCTCGAGGGAGTCAGCGATACCGTGACCGGAGCCGGTGTTACGGTGAACGTTTCCGTTTGAGATGTTCCGGCAGCGTAGTTGGTCTGTTGAGCATAGGCAATAATGACCGTGTGCGTGCCCACGTTTGGCTTGGTAAGAGTGAACTGAGCGTTGCCATTGCTCAGCGGAACGGTTACCGCTGAATTGCCGTCGTAGGTGTAGCTGATCGAGCCGAGTCCCGCACCTGCGTTCGAGCTTACATTCACTGTGCATTGATAGCTCGCTCCGTAGGGAAAGGATGCATTCCAGCAGGAGGCGGATAGAGTTACCGGAACCGGGCTGACAGTGACTGTGACGGGGAGCGAGGTACCGGATGGATTGTTCCGGTCTCCAGAGTAGACAGCTGTCAACTGATGCGTTCCCGCGCTAAGGCCGGGAGAGATGAACCAGTAAGCACATCCTCCGCCTTGTACGGATAACATGGTCAGCAGAGTCGTTCCGTCAAAGATCTCAACAGTGCCAGTAGCAGTCGCCGATGTTGCCGAGGAGATACAAACCGTCACGTTCGTCGCACCGGGAAAGACCAACTGTGTGCTCGTCAACTGAAGCTTGATCGCTCCATCGAAGACAAAGAGCGTCTGGCTCGATGAGCTGGCGAGATGATTTCCATCACCCGAATACTGTGCCGTGACTGCCAGGTTGCCGTCTGTCGATGGAACGAACGAGCAGGATCCTGTTCCAGAGGTGTTCAGTATCGCTGTGCAGAGTGTTGTAGTGCCGGAGTTGAACACAACCGTGCCGCCTGGTTGACCAGCCCCGGTTACGGTAGCTGACAACAGATCGGACTGGCCTCGCGTCGGACTGGTTGGATTAGCCGAGAAGGATACAGTCGTCGTTGCTTTAGCGATCGTCAGTGTTCCGGAGGCCGAACCCACGTAATTTGGGTTGTTGATCGTCGCATTCACGGCATAACTTCCGGCCGCTGTTGGTGCGCTCGTTGAGCTGTTGTAGGTCACACTCACTGCCAGTCCAGTTGGAGCCGTTGTTACCGTGGCAGAAAGCGGCGAACCGGTATAGGTCTGCGAGAGATTGCTCAACGTTACTGTCGCCGTTGCCTGATTCACGATAAAGGTTGTGGTGGGTGTGGTTGTTGAAGCGAACCCATTGCTGCTGGTGTATGCCGCGGAGATCGTGTGAGTGCCGGCGTTAAGACCGGTCAGCGTAGTAGTCGCTACGCCTGCGGTAAAGCTGGCAGTTACTGGAGAGCCGTCGACGGTGAAGACGACGGTTCCAGCAGGAGTAAGCACCGGACCAGAGACCGTAGCACTGACGGTGACGGATTGGCCGAAGATAGGTGACGCTGGTGAAACGGCGTTGAGTGCGATGGTCGCCGTTGGTGCAACAGTTGGCCCGGTGAGTACGAGTTGCACGGAAGGCGGCACGGAAAGTGAAGCGTTGGATTGATTGCCGTTGAAGATGGCTGTGTCAGTTGTCGTCGCAAATGTTGTTGGCGTGTAGGTAGCTGTGAGTGCGCAGACTCCGCCCACAGAGAGAGCTGACGGCAATGTTCCGTTGAGAGTGCAATCGGTCGAAGCAGTGGCGGACAGGCTGTAGTCTGTCGTGTCACTCTGGCTCACCGAGCTAAGCTGAAGCGCCTGATTGCCAGACTCCAGCAGATTGACGGCTTGCGGTGCAGCGGAGGCTGCTGCAAACTGCGCGAAACCCTGCGTGCGCATGAGTTCGAGTACGGACCCGCTAGAGCCGGTGTAGAGATTTCCTGCGGAGTCGATTGCCAGCGCCGAGGGCGCAAGGCTGGCGACTGTGAAGGGCGCGCTGTTTGTGCTGGACGGTGCTGCGAGAATGGATGCTGTATCGGCTATCAGTAAGTTTCCGGCGGCATCGGCTGCAATGGCAGATGGTCGTACAGCACTGGAAGGAATTGCAGTGGTCACCCCGCTCTGTAGATTGAAGCGATAGATTGCTGCGGCTTCCGGGTCAGTGATGAGCAGGTTGCCACTGGGATCGACCGCCAGACCTGCAGGCGCAACCAGAGTTCCTACAGCGAGTGTGCGAGAGGCTCCATTGATCGGGTTGAATTGATAGATGGTCTGCGTAGAGGAGTCTGACACGTAGAGGTTGTTCAGCGAATCTACGGCAAGACCAGCTGGGGTAGTAAGAGTGAGAGACAATGTCGAAGTTGCGCCGGCCGGTGAGATCTGCGTGATGAGTCCCGTTGATGTATCGGCGACATAGACAAAGCCGCGAGAGTCGACGACAACAGCGCCCGGAGCGGTGAGCGTGGCGAGAGGCGTTGGTGTAGCGCTCGCTCCTTGTGCGATAGCTGCTGCAGTAAAACGAAGTAGTTGTCTGCTGATGACGTCCGATACATAGACATTTCCTGCGGTGTCTGTAGCGATACCAGCTACCTGGAGATTCGCACCAAAGTTGACCTGAGCTGCTGGATCGAGTGTGGAACCAGCACCCAGACCAACTCCGGTGAGAGCGAGGTTGGCGGTGTTGCCGAGAGAACTGCTGACAGTAAGTGGTGTCGAACGTGCACCCGGAACAGCCGGAGTGAAACTCGAGTTGAACATGCAATCGGTTGTGCTGTCGGCGTTGACCGTGCAGGCAGGTGTTCCCAATGCCCACTCGGTGGAGCTGAAAGCCACGGAGTTGGTAGAGGCCGGCCCGTCGCCAACGATGAAGTGAACTTGCACGGATTGCGTGACTGTGGAGCTAGTCGCGGTCGAAGACGAAGCGAGGCCGGTGGTTACTTTGCGGATGAGCAGATTTGTTGAGTCGGAGATATAGACGTTGCCTAACGCATCTGTTCCGACACCAATTCCATTGCCTCCCGCGGATCCAAAGCTGGCTTGTGTTGCAGGGCAACCGTCGCCGAAGCTGTCGGTTGCATTGGTGCAGATGGTAGTCGAGTTTCTCGCGATAGCACGGATGGAGCCAGTGCGGAAGTCGACGAACCAGATGGCATTATTGGAGTCTGAGATGTAGATGTTTCCGTTGTTGTCGAGCGCCAGCTTCTCCGGGGTCATCGATACGTTGGTAGCTAACGTCGGCAATGGGCCGCTGTAGATTCCCTCTGTGCCGCTGCCGGCAATGGTGTAGATGAATCCGTTTGTCGGTGAAGTGATGCCTAACTTGGCCAGGAGTGCATCGAGAGGAGAACCAGTTCCGCAGGTGACGCAGACGACGCGTATTCTTCCGCCGCTGGAATCGGCGATGTAAACGTTCAGGTTTACATCTGTTATCACTCCTTGCGGATTGTCCACTGTTGCGGAGGTGGCAGGGGCGCCATCTCCGTTAGAAGCCGCAGTTCCAGTGCCTGCGAAGATATGGATGAATCCAGTGGGATCTACGACAAGGATCTGATTTGCTGATGTGTCGGCTATGTAAATATTGCCAACAGTATCGGCCCAGGCGCCGCGTGGTGCGTTGACATTCGTTGAGGTCGCGACGCTTCCGTTTGTAGTTGCACCTGCGGTGCCAGTTCCTGCAACAAGAAACATCAAACCAGACGAGACGCTCACCTTGTAGACCTTGTTGCCGCCGAAGTCAGCAACATAGATGTTGCCCTGTCCGTCAGAGGAGACGCCGCGTGGTGTGCTCAAACTGACCAGCGTGGGGGTACAGCCGGCCGTTGCCGTGGGAACGCATGTCGTGCCCGAAACTTTACCCGCGAAGTTACTGATCACTCCGTTTGGTGCGATGCGGCGGACCAGTTTTGCGCTCTTATCGGTGAGATAAATATTGCCGAAAGGATCGGCCGCCACGGAGCGCATATCGTCGGCTGCGGTGAAGGCGATTGCAGTGCCTTGGCAACCATCACCAAAGCTGTCCGTGGACCCGGCACAGGCGGTGTTGGCGTTACTCACCGCTGCGCCACCAGCAATTGTGGTCATGGTGTTGGGCAGCGCAATGGGACTGCTCGACAATCCAATAATCGTTGGGAAGTTGATCGTGACATTCATTGGCACGGAAGCGGATTCCGCAAAGCCCGCGCCGCCGTTGTATGTCGCAGTGACATTATTCGTGCCCTGAGGCAATTCAGCGGATGCAGCGGCTGAACCATTACTCAAAGCGACTGCCGGACCGATGGGTACGGGGGTGTTGCTGGTGGCAGTGGTGTAGGTGAAGCTGACCGTTCCCGTCGGTGCTCCTGCAGGAGAGGAGACGGTGGCAGTAAGTAGAACCGGGTGACCCAGAGTTGTGGTTGTCGTACTCGCTGACAGCGTGGTGGTGGTGCCGGCTGGCGTGACCGTCACTTCGAAGACGGACGATATGGAACCGCCATTCGCGCTATCTCCGCTATAAACGGCGTTGATGCTGTATGCGGAAGTGCTGAAGGGTAAATTGATGATGGCCGAAGCTGTGCCGGAGCTGAGTGCTTCAGTCGCATAGGCCGAACCGTTCACGATGAACTGTACGGTGCCCGTTGGATTGCTGCCTGAGACTGCAGCTACTGCCGTGAATGAGGTGCCGAAGGGCGTCGTCGATGGGACATCAGATAGTGTCGTCGTGGTGCTCGCGAGACTGCCAGCATCGACGGTAATGACATACGGTGCCGTAGTGGTGTAGGGCAAGCCAGACACAGTAGGAACGTAGTTTGCATCGCCGGAGTAGCTGGCAGTAAAAGTATGTGTGCCCACGGAGAGGCCGATCAGCGGAATAAAGATCGTGTCGCCGCTTCCGGGTAACGCAACCGTGGTTGAGCTGGTGGTTAGTGCGTCAGTGAGAGTTACGGTGCCGGTGGGATAGGCTTTGCCTCCAACGGCCGGGGTGAGGATCACCACTGCTGTCGCGTTCTGACCCTCGGAGATTGTCTGCGGCGTTCCTGTGGGGCCTGTCAGCTCCGGGGCAATATAGGTGAAGTTGCAGGCGGGCGGAACCAGGCTGCTTTCCGTGATCTGGTTTGTAACCGTGTTGCCGTTTGCACCAACGAAGGTTGCGTAGCTGGTGATGAAGTTGCTGGAGACCTGGCCGGGGCCGTAGATCAGTGAAGCATTCGTTGGCGCAGTGCCGCCGCAGTCGTACCAAAATCTGAGGTCTGCAGCGCTGCAAAGTTTACGTTATCCAGCGTGACCAAAAGCGGAAATACAGTGCCATTATTGCTGGTACCGGTAAACTGCACCGTTCCTTCAGTAAGGAAGGTCAGGTTCTGCATCAGAATGTTCTTGAAGTTCGGCGTTGCAGATCCGGTTGTGTTCTCAAAGTTGGGATTGAAATCAATCTCGGCTTTGTGGTTCTGGTAGCACGAGTTTGAATACTGAACGTTGGAGACCACACCGCCGCGATCATATCCAGACTTAATGCGAATACCTGTCGAGTTGCTGTCGGCAGTGTCGTTGACGGAGCTCCCAAGGCCGGCGGTTCCATTGCCGGAGGACATGTTTCCGTCGAACAATACGTTGTTCACTCCACCTTGTGTAAAGCTGCCGATGGACTCGCCGTGTCCGGCGAAGAAGTGATTGTTTGTGACGGAGATGTTAGCCGCAGGTGTTGTATTGGCAGCGCCGACTGCAACGTTGTCGTCTCCATCGGAGATCCAGGACCGCGTAATCGTGACGTTCTGTATGTTGCCCGGATCGATGCCGTCAGTATTACGCGAGCTGGTGGGCGTAACGATCTTTATGTCCCATGCGGTAAGGTTGCTGGTGGCACCTGTGGTGGAGACGTGGAAGAGTGGCGAGTTTCGGAGCGTGATTTTGTACAGTGTGATGTTGCTGGATCCGGCATCGATCTGGATGAAGCGAGGATTTTGCTGGGTGCCGCCACTGTTGGCAATCGTCGACAGCCCCCACCAGCTTTGGCCAGCAAAGGTCGACGGGAACGCGTTGATCAGCGTATCGCCGCCGCGTCCGTCGAGTTTTCCAAAACCCATAATGCCGACGTTGGTGGCATTTTTGATGTCAATCAGCGGCAGACAAGAAGAAGTGGCGCTGCTAGAGTTGACGGTACCGCAAGTATGCGTTCCGGGAACCGTGTCGTAGTCTTGCACGTTGCGTGAGAAGTAAACGAAGACGCCAGGATCGACCAGCAAGGTAACGTTCGAAGGCATACTGAGCGGACCGCTCAGATATGCATTGTGGCCCGCGCCGTCCACCGATAGTTCAACTGCCTGACCAGGATTGCTCGTCGCGCAACTGTTGAGTGCGGCCTGAATACGTGCACCATCCAGATTAGTGACGGTAGCATCTACTGACGTGGGAATGTCGTCGTTTACAGAGGTCAGCGCAGCATTGAGCACCGTGCAAACGCCTGGGAAAGACGGCTCGGTGACTGTGCGGGTGTCTCCGGTAGCGACAAATTGATTGATCGTGAACGTTACGAGCGCGCTGGAAGGCCCGGCATTTGTCGATCCGGCATAACTTGCCGAAAGCGTGTGCGAGCCCGAAGCAAGTCCCGACAGGCTGATCGTCGCCATGCCAGAGGCATTCAGCGGATAGCTTGTCGTCGCACCTGAGTCAACGGCAACAGACACCGCACTGCCACTGATTGCATTTGTAACCGTAACGGCAAACGTGACCTCGGTGCCGGTTGCAGCGAAGAGCGGGATAGCTGGCGTCTCGCCGGTGATGGTCGTCGTCGTGGGATTGATGGGCACAGTGCCGGTGTAGGTTACTGATCCGATCGTAGTCGCGGCGGGAAGAAAGGTGACTGTGTCGGTCACTGGTGTTCCAGAGCTGATTCCATTCGGCGTAAAGGTCGCCTGAACGGTGCAGGCATTGCCCGCAGAGAAGGTTGTCGAAGTGGTCGACACGACACAGCTCGCGCTCGCTCCGGGTGCGAGGGTAACGTCGGTCGAGTCAGTCTGCGCCAGGCCACTCGCCGCAATGTTTCCTGTGTTGGTGATGGTCCCTGTCCGCTGGATGGTTGTGCTTGTCCCAAAGCTAACACTGGTAACACCGCGTGGGATCAACAGCAATCCTGTCTGAGACGTATCGGCAGCGTATACGTTTCCGGTCGGATCAACCGCTACGCCCGCCGCAGTCGTGAGCGTCACGCCGAGAACGGTTTTGGGGCCGCTTACCGGGAACTCGAAGATGCTTCCTGTCAATGTATCTGCAGCGTAGAGATCGCCTGCAGCATCGACGCTGAGTCCTACAGCCGAAGCTTTGGTAGCCAATGTCGTCTGCGTACCAGCGGCGTTGATCGAGTAGATGGACTGCGTTCCGGCATCCGAGACAAAGAGGTTGCCGCGATTATCGAGCGCAAGGGCGACGACGTTGTCGAACCCAGATGCGATTGTGGAGGTGAGGGTTCCAGCTGTGCTGATGGTCTGACGGTAGATCGTCTTGCTGGTGCTGTCGTAGATGAAAAGGTTGCCATTGGTATCGATGGCGATCGCCTGTGGTGTGGCCGCAGCACCATTGGGTGTGAATGATACTGAACCTGATGTGTAGTTGCCGTTGCTGCCAAGCACAAACTCTGTGATGGCACCTCCACCGGCTGCGTAGACATTTCCTTTGGCATCGAGCGTCAGCTGCGTGGGTGTTCCTGGCAACGCGCCGGAGAGATGAGTTATTACGCCTGCTGTCGTAACCTCAGTCACGGTTGATGTAGCAAGGTCGTAGGTGAAGAGATTGCCGTTGCCATCCGTCGTCAGCCTTGTTGGTTGCAGCGAGCTGCCGAGTGTCGTTGCCGATGCACCAGAGCCATCGAAGACTAAGGCGGTACCAGTTGCGTTTCCGGTGAGCGGCAACAGTGCAGTTGTGGACGTACCGGAGGGGACCGCCGCCAGCGTGGCTGCATGGGTGCCGGGCGACAACGGCGCGAAGGTGACAGGCACCGTGCAGTCGAGCGTGTTATCAGTGTGAATGCTGCCGCAGGTCGCAGCGCCTATGCTGATGGGATCATTTGTGGCCGTATTGGCCAGCGAGGCAGTGATGTTTGTCGTGCCAGCAGCACCGTGGAGCAGTATGCTCTGTGTCGACGAACTGTTCATAGTCGTAGAGACCAGAGAAGTCGCAGCAACTTTGCGAATAAGCAGGTTGGTGGAATCAGCAAGGAAGAGGTCGCCGAGACCGTTGAGTGCAAGGCCGAGTCCATTGGAGCCGCCAAAGGTCGCGCCCGATGGTGCCAGCTTGCGAATGTAGCCGGTGTTGATGTCGTAGAACAGAACGAACGTGTTGTCGCCGATATAGATATTTCCCAGAGCGTCGGTTGTAATCTTGAAGCCAGAGGTGTCGATCGTGACGCTCTTGCCCAACTGCGGGACGCTCGTCGTACTGCTGGTGCCACCTCCGGCGATAGAGTAGATGGAACCCACCACAGGAGCAGTCACTGTGGGATTGTTGAGTGTAATTGCGTTCGCCATCTGCGTACCGCTTATGTAGATGACACGCAGCCGCTGAGTAGATAGATCATTGATGAGAATGTTGCCATTGGGGTCAACGGCGATTGCCTGGACAGCTGAGGAGCTTGGGCTGTTGAGTGATGCGACGAAATAAGGGCAGCCATCGCCGAATGCGTCAGACGAGTTTGCTGAGGAGCCTGTGACACAAGCCGCGCCAGAGGCAGGGGACGTAAAACCGCCAAGCACCGGGTAGATATTCCCAGCTGCCGTAGCCGCAGTGATTGTATTAAACGTGGGATTTATGGCGATCAACGCGGCCAGCGGATTCGCGACGCCGTTGTAAGTGGCAGGGCCCACCACAACGCGATAACGCAGATTCGTGGTATCTGCGATGTAGACATTTCCGTAACGATCAGCGGCGACGCCGCGTGGCCCATCGAGTTCAGTAACGCTCGAACTGCAAGTTCCGGTGGGTGTCGCGGTCCCGCCATTCGCCCCGGTGGCGGCTCCAGGGCCGCCGGTGCCTGCGGTTCCGGTGTTGACGACACAACCGGCAACTAGATACATTGACCCGACCTGATGGGCACCTGAAGTGTTGGGACAAAGCGGTGAAACGGCATTGCATATCAGGTTGACCAGATTACTGCCATTGCCGGCGACCAGAATATTTCCGTAGGGATCGCTCGCAATGCCGCGTGGCGTAGAACTGAACTTGGTGTCGGCCAGAGGGCAATTGTCGCCATTGTTGTCAGTCTTCGAGCTGCAAACAGTCCCTAAACCAGCAGCGAGCGTGATAATTCCGGAGCGCGCGTTGATCATGCGGACGGCGGCATCCTCGGTGTCCATTACGTAGATGTTCCCGGCGGGATCGGTTGCCACGCCGCCGCGAAGGTCGCCTGCTGCGGGAGTATTGAAAAAGGCCGACGTGGCGGGACATCCATCGCCGAGCGTATCTGTCGCCGTCTGCGAACTGCCCGGGCTACAAGCAGCGCCCACAGTGAACGCCAATGTGGAGCCACCCGCAACGGTTGAAACCGTATTTGGGAGCGCAATAGGAGCTTGCTGCGCTCCGGCACCCAGCGGGGAAAGAAGGCAGAATGCAGAAAGAGTGGCGGCAGCAAAGGAAAATCTACGTAGCATGGCACGTCTCCGGATCAAAGCTAAGCTAATGAGAGTCGAGAAATTGGCGCGGCGTCCGCGGCAACACTATCGAACCAACCTCAAATTGGTCTAACCTCTTAGTCGAAAAAATTATGCTGACGGGAGCGGGCAAGTGTCAATAGGATTCTTTACTTTCACTACTTCTTTGTAGAAAGACGCATAATTGGCCACTGGATACACGGCTTCGTGGCTCGCGTGGTCCGTCCCCTCTTAATTTTTAGTCTATTCAGACGGCTTATCTCTAGCCGCCGTTGGGATGTTTGTCCGATCCCAACTATGGAGTGTGGCGTTTAGAGAGATGGTGAGGATTTGACCTAAAACTCTTTTGTCGGCCATCCCAAAATAGGGAGTAAGACCAATGAACGCGACTGACGGACCTTTTTGTTTATAGGGTTCAATGGGGAGTCTGAACACGGACTATTTTGGAGGAGTCCCCAGCTCATTCGTTTGGAAGTCCTCAACCATCACTTTGCAGTGCGTACGAGAACCGAGCATTCGCTGTAACTGAAATGCCACGCTCCATTTTTGTCTCAAATTATCTACCTTAAAATTGGTCGAAAGACTCTCTAAAATGCTTCACCCATGCTGATTTAGCTTGTCCCGGCCTTCGACACGGTACTTCCACCGCCACAGCTTGCACATGACAGCAAGAAAAAGGCCGCCCGAGTCGGCTAGCTTGTAGGGTTTCGTTGTTGGTCTCGCCTTTCGTGCTTCCGTATCAGTAAGCGCCATTTCAGCCTCTCTGTGACGATCTGGGGTATTATCTACCCCCATGGACCCTGTACCCCAAATCTACCCCCAGCAGAGCCCGGCTTTCACTGTACGGCATCGGACGATCGAGACAATAAAAACAATAAAACCCACGTGATTGAGCGGGTTACATCGTCTCTCTAGGATTTTGTTGGATTGTCTAGGATGGTTATATGGCGGAGAGACAGGGATTCGAACCCTGGATACCTTGCGGTATACACGCTTTCCAAGCGTGCGCCTTCAGCCACTCGGCCATCTCTCCGCATATTACGGGCTTTGTTGAATCTAACACATTTGAGCGTGTACTTGAATCTGCACGCTACCGAAGATGGCAGCCATTTAGCACAAATTGCTAAGAGGTGCACTTATGGAAGAATTTTCAAAATAGAGAACGCGTGTTCCCGCAACATCGCGCCAGTTTGTTTTAAATCTCCCAGTTTTAGTGAGTCCACGATAGGTTGATGAACGTCGGCAAGAAACAGAAGCCTGTCTTCATTTCTCTGAATGTTCATTCGCGACCGCATTCCGATCTCAAAAGAATCCCAGACCTTCAGCAGTACCTGGTTCGATGCCATGCCGACGATACTTCGATGAAATTGAGTGTTGATGCGGGCAAAACTGTCCATGTCGCCTGCAAGCGCGGCTGCCTGCATCGCTGCCTGCATCGCTTCAATCGACTCTATCTCGTTCTTCAGTTTTTCCGGAGAGATGAGCTGTGCCGCGATCTCTTCCAGGTAGCCGCGCAGTTGGTAGACGTCCTCGGTCTCCTGTTTGGATATCTCCCTGACGCGCGTTCCGCGATAGTGCTCAGAGATCAGTACGCCGAGAGTCTCCAACTCGCGGAATGCCTCTCGCACGGGCGCTTGACTCACCTCAAATTCGCGCGCCAGCGTCATCTCTTTCAGACGTTCGCCGGGGAGATAGACGCCTTCAGATATTCGTCTCAGCAATGTACCTCGAATGCGGTCTCGCAGCAGATTTGTGCGATTCGTTCGCGATGTCAGGCACCTGCAAGGCCAGAGAAGGTTTCGTACTTTGCAGTATCTTCGAGCCCTGTTTCAAGCTGGAGCGGCTTTCCGATTTCTTTTCGTTTGCTATAGACATAATTTGCCTGATCGATCGAAGCTACTTAACGGACTACATCTTTGGCAGCTGAGTTCTGTCCCAACCACCGCCGAGAGCTTTGATCAGCTGAACGCTGGCTGTCATTCGTCGTGTCATCAGGTCAGCTGCAGTGCGCTCGTCTGAGAGGGCGATGCTCTGCGCGGTGAGAACTTCCAGATAAGTCGTGATGCCGCGTTTGTATCGTGCGGTAGAGAGATCGACCGATCTGCGGGCCGAGGCCACTGCGACCTGTTGCGTCACCAACTCCTGATCGAGCAGGCGCAGTGCCGCCAGATTGTCTTCTACCTGCTGAAAGGCTTCCAGGACATCTTCGCGATAGCTGGCGACGGTCGCAGCATGGTTGTCTCGCGCCTGCTGGGTCACGGCCCTTCGTCTTCCCCCGTCGAGGACCGTCTCAATCGCGGAGCCGCCGACCGACCACAGAGCGCTTGGTCCCTGGAACACAGTTCCGATGGCTGTACTCTCCAACCCGCTAGATGCGGAGAGAGAGATTTGCGGATAGTAAGCAGCGATCGCGATTCCAATCTGAGCATTAGCGGCAGCGACTCTTCGTTCTGCCGCTGCAATATCCGGACGCCGCTCCAGAAGCTCTGAAGGGAATCCTAACGGGATCTCGGGTGGTGCTGCGGTCAGAGGTGCAAGAGCGATCGAGAAGGTCGAGGCCGTCTGGCCAGTCAGAACCGCAATAGCGTGCTCGAATTGCGCTCTAGCCACGCCGACGTCGATGTCCTGAGCGCGTGTGGTCTCCAGTTGCGTCTCTGCCTGTGCAACATCGACATCAGACGCTACGCCGCCATGATACCGGGCTTGGGTCAACTGCAACGCTTTCTCAAAGTCAACGACGGTCGCATCCAGCAACTGCTTCTGCAGGTCCAGTCCGCGCAGCGAGAAATAATCGGATGCCAGCTCCGAGTGAAGGCTCAGGCTGACGTTCTCAAGATCGCCTGCGCTTGCCTGGGCGTTCTCGCGACTGGCTTCGATAGTTCGCCGCACCTGTCCCCAGAGATCCACCTCGTACGAGAGATCTGCCGGAAGAATTGTATCACTATATTGATTGGCCGCCAGAACACCGCCGAACGGTCTGTTCTTCGATAGTTGAACTCGCGAACCGGAGGGATTCACCGCAACGGTCGGAAACAACTGGGAACGTGCCTGGCGAACCAAATCGCGCGCACTCATATACTGGTCGTACGCAAGCTTCAGGTTTTGATTGGAGACAGCGATCGTGTCCTCAAGTGAGTTGAGTTGCTGGTCTCCATAGATCTCCCACCACTTTCCCTTCGGCAGTTGGTCCTGCGGACTGGCCTGCGTCCAGTTCGAGGGTGTCTCTTTAAAGGCTGGCGGCGGTGGCGGAACAGCTGGCTGAACGTACTTTGGTCCCACCATGCAACCATTCAAGAGTACGAGGCCGCAGGTTGAGATCAGCGTCGTTTTGATGGCGGCTGTGCGACGGTACGTTCCATAACTCTTCATTTCTCGCCGCCCTGATCTGTCGTTTGTTTCTCCGTTTCCACATTGAGACGTTCTCCATCGATGACCGAATCAGGCGGGTTGGAGACTATACGCTCCTGTCCCGTCAACCCAGTAGAAATCTCGACGAAATTCCCAAAGTCCTGGCCTAACGTAATCGATCTCAGCTCTGCGGTGTTGTCACTTTTGGCTACTACGACTCTCAGACCCTCTTGCCGAAACAGAAGAGCGCTCACAGGTACAGTTAACGTGGGAACTCCTTCTTTCAGTTTTAGATGGACTTCAGTAAAAGCACCCGGGAATAGCTCCTCTTTTGAGTTGTCAACGTCTACCTCTACATTCAAAGTTCGAGATGTGGGATCAATCGCCTTCGAGGTGCGTACGAGTTTGCCCTGAAAGCGTCTACCGGGAAACTCTGCAAATGTGAGGTCGGCGACAAGCCCTGGAATAGCCACTTGTGAGTAGACTTGCGGCACATTGACGAAGACGCGCAGCTTGCTAATTGCTGCGACCTGGAACAGTGAGCGAGCTTGTCCCCCTGTAGCCCCAGAGTCTATGAGCTGCCCGATATCTGTGTTGCGTGCAGTAACGACGCCGTCGAACGGCACATAGACCTTCTCGAAGGAGACCAACTGCTTAAGCCTGTCAACATTCGCCTGTGCTGACTTTACCGCAGTGTTTTTGGCAGCAAGATCGCTTACCGCGTTGTCAGTGTCCTGCTGCGAGACCGCATCCTGCTTGATCAGATCGCTGAAACGGTTCGCGGTGAGTTGAGAGAGATGAACGTTTGCCAGTGCTGTTCCGAGATCTGCCTGAGCCTGCGCTAGCTGTTGGTCCACTTCTGGAGATTCGATGTCGGCCAGAAGCTGGCCCTGTTTGACGTGGGATCCGATGTCGAAGTACCAGTGTTTGAGATAGCCGTTTGTTCTGGCATAGATTGGCGAATCAACGAAGGCCTGAATATTGCCCGGTAGCAGAATTTCCTGGGTAGGTGCACCTCTTTTAGGCTGGACGACCAGGACGGTTGGCGCTGCCAGTTCGTTGGTCTCTGCAGCCAGAGCCTTTTTCGCCTTCAGCCTTGGAATAATTCCAGTGATAACCAGGATGGCGATCACGAACATCGCAATCAGTGAAATCACTACACTGCGAACTCGCGAGCCTTTGCCGTGAATTCCTTTCTCAGTAGCTATCGAGTTGTTTCCAGTCGTCGTATGGCTTGTTTGGCGTTGATGTTCATCGTTCGTCATAGTATTTCTCCCTGCAATTGCAGTCGGTATGTGGCACGGAGTTAATCATTGAATTCTTCTATCTGCTTATCTATTTCGCGCTTGTCTTTCGCATGGACCAAGCTGAAGAAGGTTGGCACAAAAAATAGTGTGGATAGTGTCGCCAGCAACAATCCGCCAATGACAGCACGCCCTAGCGGAGCATTCTGCTCGCCGCCTTCACCCAAGCCGAGTGCCATTGGCACCATGCCGATGATCATGGCCAAGGCCGTCATCAAAACCGGCCGAAAGCGTGTAAACCCTGCCGACAAAGCAGCTTCTACTGCGCCTATTTGGGCCTCCATCTGCTCCTTGGCAAAACTCACGACGAGAATGCTGTTTGCCGTAGCCACACCCATGCACATGATCGACCCAGTCAACGCCGGAACGCTAAGAGTTGTGTGGGTCAGGAAGAGGAACCACACGATTCCAGCCAAAGCAGCTGGTAGAGCCGCAATGATAACGAAGGGATCCATCCAAGATTGAAAGTTGATGACGATTAACAGATAGACCAACACAATTGAAAAAATTAGACCGCCAAGCAAGCCTAAAAAGGATGCTCTCATCGTCTGTACCTGGCCACGAACTACAACTCGGGTTCCTCGCGGCAGGTCTTTCTTGGTGTCAGCCAAAATTCGATTGATATCTTTTGAGATTCCACCAAGATCACGTCCTTGGACGGAGCCGTAAAGATCCAGCACCTCCTGCACATTGTAGTGCGATATGGTGGCTTGTTCCTGACCCGGATAGATTGCTGCGAGACTGTTCAGAATCTGTGGAGGAGTTCCATTGGAGTTTGTGATTGGGATATTGCCGAGGCCTTGCAAGGTATCAGTTTCGTACTGCGGCGTCTGGATTGCGATGCTGTAGCTCACGCCGTTCTTCGGATTAAGCCAAAATGTCGGCGCCGTCTGAAAGCTGCCGCTCAACGATACCAACAGGTCAGTCGCAATATCGCGTGCTGTATAACCAGCCGTTTGCGATTTGGTGCGGTCTATATCGACCTGCAGCTTAGGCGCATTGAATGGTTGCTGAATTCTTAGGTCTGCAATACCAGGGACATACTTGATCTTGTTGAAAAGCTGATTGGCGTACAGACGATTACCTTCGACATTCTGCCCAACGATCTGAATGTCGATTGGCGCCGGGAGGCCGAAGTTCAAAATCTGGCTAACGATGTCGGCAGGCAAGAAGTAGAAGGTCAGCCCGGGAAACTGCTTCGCGAGTTTGCCACGAAGCGCATGTACATATTCTTCCGTGGGATGGTGCTTCTCTGCCAGAGAGACCTGGATGTCTGCATCGGCAGGCCCAATCGCGGCTGAGTTGCTGTATGAGGTGTTGATACCGGAGTATGGCAAGCCGATATTATCCAGAATATTCGTCAACTCACTCTTTGGAATCTCTTCTCGAATGCTCTGCTCTACCAGATCGCATAACCGGGCCGTCTCCTCGATTCTGGTACCGGTCTGGGCGCGTAGATGCAATTTGAACTGGCCACTGTCGACGGCAGGGAAAAAATCCTGCCCAAGCCATGGGAACAGTGCGAAGGATGCGAGACAAGCTGCGAAGAAGCAGATGGTGAACAGTACAGGATGCGCCACGGTACGTTTCAGCAAGTTGTGATAGCCGCCTCTAAGTTTTTCAAAGCCACGCTCAAACGCAAGCTGTGCCCGAACCAAAGGATTACGTTTTTTCTTTTTGTTGTCTTCTTCATTCTCGTTATGAACCTTGAGCAAATATTTCGCCATCGTCGGGACGATGGTACGCGACAAAAGGTAAGAGGCGAGCATGGCGAAGACGACGGCTTCAGCCAATGGGACGAAGAGATACTTGGCAACCCCGCTCAAGAAAAACATTGGCACAAATACGATGCAAATGCTGAGGGTGGAGACGAAGGCCGGGACCGCAATTTGAGCGGCCCCGTCCAGAATGGCCTGCTCAACCTCTTTGCCTTCTTCCAGATTACGGTTAATATTCTCGATCTCTACGGTTGCGTCATCGACGAGAATACCGACCGCAAGCGCTAATCCACCGAGCGTCATAATGTTGATCGTCTCGCCCAGCGCGCTAAGTGTAATGATCGAGCAAAGAATCGACAAAGGAATTGAAACGGCGATGATGATCGTACTGCGCCAGCTGCCGAGAAAGATCAGGATCATGATTGCGGTAAGGCATGCCGCAATAACCGCCTCTCGCACAACACCGCTGATCGAAGCGCGCACAAAGACGGACTGATCGCCGATAGGAGTGATCCGAAGTGCTTCTGGCACAGTTGCCTTGATATCCGGCAGCAAGGCACGAATCCCTTTTACGATATCGAGCGTCGAGGTGTTACCAGATTTCAAGATCGTCATTAGCGATCCGCGCTGCCCATCCGAGCGAACAATGTTTGTCTGCGGCGGGAAGCCATCGCGTACATGCGCGACATCACGAACGAAGATGGTAGCTCCGTTGACCGCCTTAATAGGCAGGTCGTTCAACTCGTCAACGTTCGCAGGGCTACCGTTGACCTCGACGTTATCTTCAAACAGCCCGATCTTCGTTGTGCCGGATGGGAGGATTAGATTTTGATTGCCGATCGCGTTCGTTACGTCGGATGGCGACAGTCCCTTGGCCTGCAGCGCCTGCGTGTTCAAATCTACCTGAACCTGACGCTGTTTTCCGCCATAAGAAAATGGTATCGCCGCGCCTTCTACTGTGATCAGCTGGGTGCGAATGAAGTTCTGCCCGATGTCATTGAGGTCCTGTTCGGACAGCCCTCGCCCCGACAGGGCTAGCTGCAATATTGGAACGCTCGATGCGTTGTAAACAATAACAAGCGGTGGAGTTGTGCCAGCTGGAAGTTGCTTCAGCTGGGTTTGAGAGATCGCTGTGATCTGTGCGATCGCTGTGCTGATGTCCACATGAGGCTGGAAGAAGATCTTGACCACACCAATACCGTTGAGTGACTGCGACTCAACATGCTCGATGTTGTTCACTGTCGTACTTAGCGCGCGCTCTGTAAGACTTACGATCCGGTTTGCCATCTGATCGGCAGAGAGTCCGGAGTACTGCCACACGATGCTGACCACCGGAATATCGATGTTGGGAAAGATATCCGTGGGAGTACGCAGAATTGTTACTGGCCCCATAATCAGGAGCAATATGGACAAGACGACAAACGTATAAGGACGCCGTAAGGCTAATCGAACAATCCACATGAAATTTCCTTGCGATCAATCCTGTATCTATCGATTGAGTCATGCCTGGTAAATAAGCAAAAGCGTATTTGTGACGAGAGAAGTTATAACTCTTTGTTTTTAGTGATACATGTCCCTACTTCAATATTATCGATAATTTCTCTTTAGACGCTTTATGTCCTCTTAAAGATTCATCAAGTTTTTCTCCGGCTTGTAAGTGGCTTTCAAACCAAAGGTTTCAGACGTTGTGTTTCAGTTTTCCGAAAGACAAGCTTCCATGCAAACACCCTAGCGCGGCGTGAAATCCGAGTTTAGATATGCGCATGGAATTCGATGCGAAACTGCCCCGAAGTTATTCGGCGGCTCTTCTCACCGCAAGACCTCATCTCCGCATCACACAATTTGTTGTTCAATTTAATAGCGTTTCGAGAGGCTCCAGATGTTGCGATTGGCGTGTGTCTCGTTGGGCAGCTTGCTCAGTTGTTGCGAAAGAATTATGACGTGCGCAACGAGATAATTGTTCGTAACTTTTCAGATCCAGACCTGCTGGCGGTAGAGAGCAAAATTATAAGGATAAACAAGCTCATCACCCGTCATCGCCGCAGTTGTCAGCGCTGCAAATTGCGAGAGAGTGTTTTGGGCGTAGGCCCACGGCTCAAGGAAACGCCACGTCCCGCGTCTCCCTTCTTTTCCCTTGATATGGTCAGCTGAGGCTCTCTCGTGCGGTACGCCTAATATTTTCGCTCCGGGCTCGGTTCGTAGTCTTCGCCAAATTTATTTTTGTGATTTACCAGGGGCCCTGATGATCCCTGAAGCAGAATGTCGCCCAAATGCACGGCTTCATCAGAGATCTGTACGATTTTCTGGGACGCACTCGGATTAGCTAGCTGACCACTTTCGCTCCATACGTTCAGTCTATAACTTCCCGGAGGGACATTGTGGAGGGTGACAATGCCGTTCTCGTTCGAAACTCCGTAATAGGGGGTGCTCAGGGCGAGAACGATTGCACCCATCTCTGGGTGAATATTGCAGAAAATGTAGGAGACTCCTTCGCGATCAAACCTCACGGATCGACTCGTTCCCGATTCATAGAGGCCCAGGTCGAAACGTTTGCCGTCAAATAGAGAAAACACATTGTGGAAGAAGGGATCCTGGTTGGGAAATTCGACATGGCTGCCGGTAGGCACAACAAGCAGATGCGGAGTAAACATCTTGTCCTTCTGAACAAGCCGGTAGGATGTCTGACGCCCCGGCACCATGGTCGTCGCAGCAACAGGCTTTAGAGGCGACAACCACACAACGACGTTCGCAATGCTAGACGGGCCTTTGTTTTTTTTGCTTGTAGACTGCGACAGCGATTGCATCAGAATTTTTCCGGATACTTCGACTCCCTGCCCGTGCAGCTGCTGCACGGATAATCCCATGAGAAGAGAGCCGAAGATCATCCAGCATTTGAAGCTACGCACTATCCTGCCTCCTAGAATTGGTAGCCTGCGGAAAGAGTAAAGACATCTGCTGTACTGCCTGCACCGTAGATGGGCCACGTCCAGATTCTGCGGTACTCCGGAGACAAGATAAGATACGTTTTCGGCCGGAAGATCACGTTGGCGATGACCGCCTTATTGCGTGCTCGCAGTTGAGTCGGCGTCACTGTGGGGGCGAAGGTGAATTCATGGAAATCCCCGGCATAGCCGTTATCAACCCCGATGCTGGTATTTGCTTCCACCGACCGATTGAAGCGGGCTTTCAACTGGGTCCATCCCCCAATGGCGTTCAAGCCGCGATATGCATATTGGCCCGTTTCGGAATAAATACCGAATAGAGCGTCCTTGTAGGCCCCCCCGCCTAACCCACCAAGAGCACGTCCGCGGTACCCTTCTCCGCTAATTTCGAAGTGGTTGCCGAGTGGAGCTCTCCAGTCCGTTGTTCCAGCCCACGAGTCCACACTTTGATTGCCAGGGTAACTCTGCCGGCTATAGTACCCGCCAAGCCCAACCTGGAAGGGCCGTTCTCCCGTGAAAGTTCCATAAGAGATTCGCGATTCATATGCCGGCTGCTTCGATGATTCACCAGGACTAGGAATGCGAAACAATTGGTTTGTGCTGTAGCCCGCGGTCGCAGGGTCCCACAGTCCGGCCTCTAGCTGTAATCGTCCGCCGGATTGCAATGGAATCTGATGCGCATATTTTAGCTGCGGCGCCCACGTCCACAAGTTCCCTGCCCCGGCCAAACCCGGTTCGGCTACTGTGGCAAAGGACGTCGGCGACAAAGGCGAGATGAGTGGCCCTACCATCCCCGCCTGAATCGAATCGTGGTCCCAATCAAGGTTAATGCTCGCCGTTCGCAGCCGTACGATTCCAGCTGAAGTCGCGTAGCTGCTATAGGCGAGGCCGCCAAAAAAATCCAAATCAACACTCGCAGAGGTACGCGCGCCACCAATCCGAGGGCCATTTCCTTCCAGGCCGAGGATGGTTTGGCGAAAACTTGCGCCAGCGCTTCCATTTCCAGTTGTATTGGTTGAATTGCTCAGGGCAGCTTCAGGAAGATCGACGTTATCGACGTTGCCTCTGTTGATAAACGAATTGAACAGTATCAAGCCTGTTACACGAAGAGGGTATTTTGAACTGCTTTCAACTTTTGTCTGATCGTGCATCTTGACCTGAGCTTCTGTGGTCTGCTGCTGCTCCTGAAGACCTTCGATCGCGGCGGCTGTTGCCTTTGCCGTATCGGTAGTGCTCCCTGAACTGGATAATTCGCCCGGAGCAGGTTGTCCTAAAGCAAGTTGCTTCTTGATCTCTACGAGTTCCTGGCGCAGTTGCTCCATCTCCTGTTGCGATTGCTCAAGCTGCTGGTGGGTTGTAACGAGAGCCGCTGAAATCTCTTCCAGCTTTCTTTCCAAATCAATGGAACGCGCATCAGTCGAAGCTGGAGCCGCGGTAGCAGGAATACCCCCGGGAGACTGGGCATGCAACGAGCCCAGCGCCATAGTCAGGATTAGAGAAGCCAGGAGTTCAAAACGAATGTTCCTCATTGCTTCAGCCTTCTCCGTTTGCCGGGGCGTAAGCCGGTGAAGTCTTTTTTTCGACCACATCGCCTAGCGCACGCAACGATACTTTGTGCAGTGTGATTGTGAAGGCAGTCTCGCCCTCATTTGTTTGATCAAGGTTGATCCCGCCGCCATGCTCCTGTGCAATCTGCTGCGCGAGTGTCAACCCAAGTCCTATTCCGCTCTCTCTTCCTTCGCTCACAAACGGTAAAAAAATCTTCTGACGAATCGCTACCGGTACGCCAGGGCCGTTGTCGGCAATTCTAATACCTATGGTCCGCTCGTCTTCATACAGACTCAAAGTTACGCTGGCGGGGCCTTTGCCACGTTTCGCAGCCTGGCATGCATTGAGTAATAAATTGTAAACGGCTCGTCCTAATTTTTTCGAATCAATCCATGCCTCAAGTGAAGACAGACCGTTTAGCGTGATCTTGACGTCACGGCTGCCAGGATGGGAACGGGCCATGCTGACCGCTCGCTGGATCATGAGGGCAAGCGATTCAAACTCTGGGTGAAGCGCTCGCCCGGTCTGAGTGAAGAGAAGGAGGGACTCAAGAAGATCGGTCATCCCCTGAACGGCGCTCTGCACCTCCAGCATCAACTCTTCCCGCTCCGGCTGAGAGATGTTCCCGTTGCTCATGAACTCTGCATTGGCATACATCGCGGAGAGATAGTGCCTTAGATCATGCGAAATTGAACTGGCCATTCTGCCAATAGTCGCAAGCCTCTCTGAATCAAGCAGCTCTTTCTGAGTGCGCTGCAATTGAACGCGCATTCGTTCAAACGCCCGGCTCAGCTCTCTTATCTCTTCAGCACCATCTTCACTCAATTGGTAATCAAAATTTCCCTGTGCTAGCGCGCGAGTTCCTCCCACCAGAGTTTCGATGGGTCGTGTAAGCGTACGCGAGATGGAGACGAGCATTCCTGTACCTGCGACTAAAGCAAGAAGTGCCAGGGTCAGCACCCATCGATTCACTCGATCGACCAGTTGTGTCGCACCCTCAAAAGACTTCAAGACGACAATCTGAGGTACCTGAGTTGAGCTCTCCTGAGCCCCAGACATGGTTAGTCGCTCCGACGCCGCAAGATAGTCTATCGCTCCAAGCTGAATCTTCTTGTTCTGAGTGGGTAGCTGCAGCAGTTCTCCGCCACGAGCAACGAGTTGCTGTTGCAGATCGTGGTTAAGAGTGCTGACGACTACTCTTCCATCGACCGTAAACGTAACCTCAGCAGCAGCAGCTTCACTAACTGCTCGTGCAACGTGCTCGTCGATGGCATACCCTACTGCAACAAAGCCAAGAAGCGTTCCGTGCTCCTTAGGCCCAAAATAGAGTGGTTGCGTCGATATCTCGAAGATTCTGTCATTGAGAGCGAGCAAGACTGGATCCGACGCGTGGAGACCAGCTGTCAGTCCATGAGCGACTCCGGAACGGTTCAGCGCAGGGCCGCGGTTGTAAGCCGCTATCAGCTGGCCACTCTGATCGAGCAATGCAAAGAAATCGCTCCCACTCACCTGCCAGAACTCGACGCCACCATCTTCGATCGTCCGTTGATCATAGGTGGTCATCAGAGACTTCAAACTGGGCAGATCGGCTAGTAGCGCAGATTCGCGGGCCAGTAGCTCCCGCTGCTGGTGCTGAAAGTTCCGATAAGTCTTTACTGAATGCTGAAGGTCTGAGGCCAGGTTAGTTTGAGTCTGCTGCTGAACAATAGTGCGGATCACCAGAAGGCTCAGCAGAGTGCAGCCGAACGACAGGACGAGAAGAGGAATCAGCAGCGTCGTCCTCATCCGCAACCTGTCCATCAGCTTTGCCCTCCCGTGCGCTATAGCAATCCTAATTTCCGCGGACGAACTTGTAACCAATACCATGAATGGTGCGGAAATAGACAGGCTTCGCTGGGTCAGCCTCTAACTTCTGCCGTAACTTCATGATGTGGTTATCAACCGTACGAGTGGTGGGGTAGGAGGTGTAGTTCCAGACGTCGTTCAGCAACTCTTCGCGCGTAATAACACGCTCTGCATGCTCTACGAAGTACTGTAGAAGCTTAATCTCATGTGCAGTAAGAAGCACAGGAACTCCGTCTTTGAAGACCTCCATGCCAGAAAAATCCGCCGTGACGTTCCCAAAGCTGACATGCGTATTCGCTGCCGGCTTTTGGGTCCTTCGAATTGCGGCTTGAACGCGCGCCATCAGTTCACGGGGGCTGAATGGTTTTGTCACATAATCATCTGCGCCCAATTCCAATAGCAGCACCTTGTCCGCCACCTCGGAGACTGCACTAAGAACAACAACGGGAGTGGTCGCAGACCAACTTTTAATCCCTTTGCAGACTTCCAGCCCTGACATGCTCGGCAGCATGAGATCGAGAACCACACCGGCAGGCTTCAAACTCTTGCAGCTCGCCAGGCCCTGAGCTCCATCGCCCGTTACATGCACCTCGTAGCCCTCAGTCGTAAACTGCCGATGCAGGGCTTTTTGTATTCTTGGATCGTCCTCAATAACCAAAATCAAACTCACGTTTCTCCCTTCTGAAGAATCGCGGTTACCAATCCCACAACTCATTCATACCCCATCATTTTATATAGATGTAAGAGTTCCTATGCCATGGATTTCCCCTAAGTGATTGATTCATATCATCAAATGACAAAGCTGCGACATTTTAGAGACAAATCGCCTCTGTCGCAGCTCAAGAGTTGTTGCTCTAAAACGTCAATGCTACAAGGAATTTCACATACGATAGTTCCTTTTTATGCAGATTATTCGGCGATATGGCGACGGCACAGCGCTGTAAACCAGAGGGCTCGCCCGCAGTCACTGCCGTAAACCAGCGTCTTTGAATCCGAAGCCCAGGTTGGCTCTACATTATTGCAATCTGCCTGGGTAAGCCTGCTCGTCTGACCGCTGTGCAGGTTGCGCAGCCATAGATGCCAGTTACCATTCTGCAGCTTACTGTACGCGAGCCAGCGGCCATCCGGAGAGATAGCCGGGTGCCGAGATTCGTCCGGGCCCAGAGAGCTAACTGCTCCGACCGGATCCACCAGGAAAAGCTTGGGATGCTGATTACCTGACTCCGCCGAAAAGATAAGTGACCCATTCGGAAGAAAGGACATCTCCAATACATTAAGATCTCCGGATGTCAGAATTTTATCTTTGCTCGCTGGCTGCCCCAAAGTACGTAGCCAGAGAGTCGCGCGGCCGTGGTCTTCGCGAAGGTAAGCTAACCATCTGCCATCCGGCGATGCCACGGGAGACTCGGCTTGATAAATTGCTTCTCGACCCGGAACACTGGAAATAATTGTAGATTCGCGATCCGCCTCTTCTGTCCATCGCTCGACGGAGTTGGCCGCCAATGCGAGTTGATCGACATGGCCCATGTCAAAATGAATATCGTTGCCGTTCTGCGTTGCAGAATGGAAGCCAGTAGGCAACATGGCAGTAAATAGTATTGCGTCGTTCTGAACTGCAGGCCCATTTGCCTGCAACGTGCTATCTTCCATTGGAAGTCGCCATTGATAGTCTGCGTATAGGCCGTTTTGATGATGTAGTCCGGATCCGATACTAAGAAGCATCAATACTGTGAATGCTCCGGCCCACAACCACGTCTCTCTCTCTTTTCCAGCATCGCGCTCTCGCTTTGCCAATAACCAATAAACAAACCCACATAATAGAATTACCGCGTATAGTCGAGGGACACTCAACAGCGTCAATGAAGCTGCGGCACCAAGCGTCTTCCATCCCGGGTATCCAATCGCTGAGTAAAGAAGTATGAGACAGAGTATGGCGATCGCACCGATCCGCTCCTGAACTTCTCGCCACATAAGACACACAGGAAGAATCAGTAGGGTGAACTGATAACCAGCGGGGGCGCTGGAGATCGCTAAACTGGCAATTAGTACGGCAGACCACTCCAGATGCAGCTGTCTGGGCTCGTTGTTCTTCGGTTTAGCCAATAATATCGCAGGAGCAAATAATAGAACTTGCAGCAGTGGCAAAAATACAGCAAACATCCATGCCGCGTGGATGGACGGGTGTGGGTTCCATTGCGGCTCATAGACAAAGAGCCTATGAAGTAACGTGGTAATCGACCCGCTGGACAGGTTATATGGGTCTAGACCTTCGCCGCGTACCGCCCAGGGCAGCACTTGGGTGAACTGTACATAGTTCGCCCGCCAGCCGAACACCCAAATAGATATAACTGCAGCGCCCAGGCTGCCGGCTACTCCTCCGGCGAAAGCCTTGAGGTCTCTCTTGCGAAGAAAGTACGCCAGATAAAGCAGCGGAAAAATCTTCAGGCCGAAACCAAGGCCGATAAGAACTCCGGAAAGCACTCGCTTTTGACGGACATAACACCAACAAGCAAGAGTCAAAATAAATAGAAGCAAGACATAATACTGTCCAAATAAAAAATTTTTATTCAGTGGCACACTCAAAACTATAACCAGTAAAATTCTCCGCCATGGCTGACTGGTGATCGACCTCAGTACGACAGCAATGCCAGCGACCAAAGCTAAATTTACGAGCAACCAGCAGTGCTTGGCAGCCAAAGGAGATAAAGTAGCAAAAGGCCAAACTGCAAGGCTAGAAAATGGTGTAACGGCAACCAGGCCTACGATACGCTGCTCGATCTCACGATGGTCCTTTTGACGTTGTAGCCATATCCATTCATAGATCCGCGATGTGCTGCTCTGCTCTCGTGCGAGACGTGCAGTCAAATAGTAATTTGGGAAGTCGGTATTCAAGACCTTCCATGACGCTCGAAATGTATGAACGGCAAAATAAGCCGACATTAGTGCAACCAGCAGCCACACTCCAATTTTTGCGTGGCGAGCATTCGAGGCACGCACGCATTGATCACTCTGTCTTTTACCAGATTTCATCGTATATAAAGACATCAATAAAATAAAATGGCGGTGCACCGCAGACTACAGCCACTCATACGGCACCTACACCATATATGACTGCGGCTATCGTGCGCAAAATGATAGCGCAATCTAAAAAGAAATTGCAGTTATCAATATAATGAAGGTCATATTGTAGATTTTCATGAATTGGAAATGCGCGAGCTGGGCTTATCTGCCATAAACCGGTTATCCCTGGCTTTACAGTCGATCTCACGCATCCGACCGGGTGGTGTCGAGCAACAATAAATGGCATCTCCGGCCTCGGGCCGACAAGGCTCATCTCCCCCTTTAAAACGTTTATAAGCTGTGGCAATTCATCGATACTCAATCGACGAATCAGCTTACCAATGCCTGTAAGGCGAACATCGATAGCACTTCGGGGGGATGTTTCGTACTCTGATGCATCGGTTCGCATGCTTCGAAACTTCCACAACACAAAATGTGCTCCATCCTGGCCGACTCTGCTATGTTGAAAAAAGATTGGTCCTGGAGAGTCCAGTTTAATCAATATGGCAATAATCAGGAATAATGGTGCAAGCATAATCAAAAGCAACGACGCGACCATTACATCAAAGCCCCTTTTTACCAAATTCGACGAATAACTTATCAGTTGCTGATCCAGTCATAGCCCTGCTTCGCGACATCTCTCCAAAGAAGTCCCAATGATCCTGCCGTGTGGTTGGGCCTAGAAGTAACCAGAGACCACGATCAGGGCCCACAACTCCCACGCTCGACTGCGTCTCTTTCAATTGTGCATTCTGATAGGCCTGAGTCGCAGCTACCTCCATACATATGGAACCATTATGAGATGGTGAATCTACTTGCACTCGCTCCTCGACTGGGTTGTCCCATGAAAGAGAATTGGCATAAGGCGAAGATGCCGAAAATGCCTCTAAAGAGGATGCGTTGAGAACTCGGGGTTGTTCATTAAATTCCTACTCTGGTAGAGCCAAAAGATATGTGTGGCTTGCGCCATAACACTTGACCACACATCAAGTAAGCCTAGAAGGCGTTACACATCTGATTCAAACGTGTAACGCTTTAAGCCAATAATTTGTAACAAAGAGTAAAAGACAAAAAGAGGGTTATTTAAAACGTATCGCTTCCAAAGGCGCGACGGCTCTTGAAAGAGGCGGTGCAGCCACTGCAATCCTAAGTTTTTTACCCATCTGGGACTATCTCGGATTGCGCCCGTATGAAAAAGGAATGCGGCACCAACGCCAATCATCAGTTTTGTGTTCAGGATCGGTAGATAGTGTGCCATAAACCTCTCCTGCTTAGGAGTGCTCAGTCCGACCCAAATGATGTCTGGATGAAGCGAATGTACCAGCTCAAAAAGTTCCTGTTCCTCTGTGTCTGTCATAACCCGAAAGGGTGGCGAATAGGTTCCTGTAATTTTCACCCAGGGAAATTGCTCCAGCATATTTCTACGCAACGTTTCGGCGACGCCGGGCTCTCCTCCACAAAAAAAGTGAGTACATTCTCTGAATTCTGTTCCGCTAATGATCTCAAGCATTAGTTCAGGCCCGAAAACTCTCTTCATTGCATGAAAACCCTGTAGATGGCCAAGCCAAACGGTTGGCATTCCATCCGGAGCGACCAAAAGCGCCTTCGAAAATATTCTTTTCAGAACACTGTCTCGTTGAGCTTCCATTACACCGTGAACTCCTGCAAGGCATATATATCCTTTTGTGTTGCTTTTGATCTGTGCTTTCACAAAAAAGATGGCACTTTGCATGTCAATGGGATGAACCCCAACGCCCAAAATATTAACCATTTCATCGAGTTTTGTCACGGTTCGCGTCATCACCCTACTAATCGTTCCTCAGAAGTCGCGTATATAAGACCGCATACTCGCCAGCAACATTTATAGACAGAAACCTCTCAAGTAGGTATACAGGCTTTGCTGGCGACGACTTTGTCTGCCGTACCTGGCAGCTCTCGAAGGTGCTATAAATTTATAGAATAAGCATCGTTGCAAATATCTACTGAAATCACTGTCAGCTTCGCGTTCTCTACTCCAAGTAAGCTTTGGAAATATAACTCTTGCCACTTTCCGATAATCAGCGTAATTTTTGATACCTCTTCACGACTTGCCGCGCATCGACCAAGATTGAAGGCATGTCTACAGGTTCCGGAAGGCCCGGTAGCTGCCGACATTGCAGTGATTAACAAGTTCATCTATTTGCTTTAAATGTTCGTCGCACTAATCTACCGAGCGTAGCTGTTCCCAGTAAAATCCTTTGAGCATCTTCTCAGAGGATCGTTTCACAAACGCTATCGATCGCAGCAACGAGAGCATAATTCTCTTTGAGAAAGGTAACCGAAGATTGCATAGAAGCGGTGCTGCCGCAAAGACAATTTGTCTGTGTTCCATTTGTTGTTTCTCAGGAAACGCGCAGGTCTTACTCTCAGGTTGAAGTCTAAAATCTGCAATTATTTCGGGAATGTGCTTAAATTTATACCCTTCCTTCCATAGGCGTATAAAAAAATCTAGATCCATAGCAAAATGGAGCGTTTCTGTAAGCTGATTCCCATCATCAAAAATTCGGCGCCGGAAGAATGTTGTAGTCGTCGGAATATAGAGAACGTGGTGATACAAAAGAATAAATGCGCTAAATTCTATCTCTCGTCTCACTTTTAGAAAATTGCCGGCCCTATTCACCATTCGATAGTCTCCGTAAATTACGTCTACCTCAGGGTTTTGATTAAACGCTTTAATGACGTGTTCAAAGCAGCCCTCTAGGTACCGATCGTCTGAGTTTAACCACCCAATTATTTCTCCCTTGGCCCGACGAAACCCTTTATTTAAAGCTTCGCTTTGACCACTGTCTTTTTCAGAAGTCCAAAATAGGTACTCGTTTGCGTTGTTTTCCGTCAGGCTGCGGAGCACATCAATGGTGCCATCTGTCGACATTCCGTCGATTACGAGGTGTTCATAATTGTTACAGTTTTGCAACTGCACGCTTGCCAGAGCCTCTCCAATAAATTCACTCTGGTTGTAAGATGGCGTAACAACAGAAATTAAAGGCCTATTGTTCATGATATTTAAGCCGCACAAACTCCGATATTTCTTGTATACAACTGATGCAGCTCATAACTTTTACCCATTTTCGCTGCGATTTCATATTATCGAAGCTTGAGTTGCAGGCACTAATGGCTTAGATCGCCAGATAACTTTATACAACTGCAAATACGCCAACCATGTAATAGGCCCATAAGCCAGCCTTGCCAAGGCTGCCCCTTGCAGACCTACCTTCGGAATTAGCATAGTCATTAGAAACAACATTATTATTCCAGCTAAAATATTAAGATCTGTCATTACTCTTACCTGCCCAATCGCCAACATGGCATAATGTGCGGTAACATTCATTCCCAGTAAAGCGAAGCTGCACACAATTGTCGGAAACATCAGGTTTGATTGATGATCAAAGTGTGACCCTAGCCATATTGTGAGAATGCGTTTACCAAAAATGATGGCGGGGATAGACATGGAGCAGACCAAGATAATGTTTAGCTTGATTGCCAAAGCTATCTTGCGCTTTATCTCTGATTCTGGTGCAACAGAATAACGGACACTGAGATGCGGAAACATGAAATGCATCCCAGACGAGACCAGCCCGTGAATCGGCTGGGCTGCCTGAACACAAAGACCGTAATAAGCAATAGCAGGCGCGCCCATGAGGAAGCCTATAAAAAAACGATCCGCATGGCTAAATGCGACGCCGGCTATTGCCTGCAGCCAGCTGAAAGCACCAAATCCCGCGATGTCGAACACTGTTTTTTTGTGCCATGAAGGAAACGGGGAAAATTCTCCTATCATACGTCGAAGAGCCATTGCTTGAGCAAGCAAGCCCGAAACCGAGAGGAATAATGTAGCACTCATTATCCAAGTGACATTTTTTTCACATAAGGTTAGTCCAACTGCAGATATAAGAATTGCAGTACGGGAACAAATGGCTATACATACTGTAACTTTGTACGTCTCAAAAGCTCTTAATGTACTGATGAAAACGCTCTCGAGCGACTTTACTAATAGCAACCCGCTACCAATACGGAGCGACTTTAAGCATATTATTTGAAGCCTTAAATCGGTCTTAATAATATGTCGGCTCATATACGGCGCCAACCACCAGAGCACAATAGCTAAGAGGCCACTTAATACCAGATTCATCAAAATCATGTTGCGTACTATCCGAGTGACACCTGGCCAATCGCTTCGTGCGCGACAATCTCCGACGTATTTAATAACAGCATCGCCAAAGCTCCCGGAGACGATTCCACCACTGCTTACAGCCGCACTGGCCAATATCCATACACCGTACTGGGCTGCCCCTAGGTGTTTAAACAAAAATGGAGCTGCGAGCAGCATACCTACTGGGAAAGATAAATAGTCGGCAACACCATAGATAGCATTCGTATAACCCTGACGTTTTGCGCTGCTTGCCGGCCGGCTTATAAATGAGTGAATCATCATGCGCAGCAAGCTCAAAGTTTGCTTCATATCGGCTTTTGATTCCATCGATTTCGCATAGTCGTCTCAATGCGCGTAATCAATAAATACCGTGGGTCCTGATCGTCCATTGCTAACCAAAAGCGTCGCGCTAGCAAATAAAAAGCAGTAACTATGACCGAAAGTAATGTAACTATTAGTACAAACAGTGTTCTATGAGGTCCGGATTTTTTTTCTGGAAGACCTGGGAAGTCGATCACACTCACTGTTGGAATCGCCTTAACTTCTTCGATGCGCGCTGTTTCATATTCCTCAGAAAGCAAGTCAAACACCGTCTCATGTATTCGCACGTTGCGATAAAGATTAGCCCATTGAACGCCCAATTGAGGAAGTTGCCGTAAGGCTGGGTATGGATGACTAGCATCTATGCCGTTTTTCTCTGAAGCGGAATCGCTTGTTCCGTTTGCGCGTTGCAGCTCACGCTTTAAAATGGCCTCTCTGGCTTCTGCTGCTCGAACCCGTACATTTTGATTTCCATAAATCTGACGAAGCGAGTCAAGTTCGGACTCTCCTGCGATCAGTTGGCCTTCGAGCTTCGCCCCTGCATCTACGGTAGCTCGCGTCTGTTCTTTAATATCGATCGTTGTATTTTTGCTAGAGAATTCACTTAATTCTATTTGCGCACTCTGTAATTCAGCCTGCACAGTTTTTAAACGTTTCTCAATGAACTCACGTTCGTTATGGGCAGACGAAGTACTAACTTTGGCAAGTAAGCTGTTCAGTTCATCCAGATATCCTTGCGCCAACTCTCGTGCTCGCTCGCGAGTTTTGTCCGTAACGACAATGCTAATTACACCACTCTTGGCGTCTTCAGTTATTTGGGTCAGATGGGCCAACTGTTTTGCCGCATCAGAGCGGTAGCGCTTGTGATAGACCTGTTGTAAATCAAACCGATCTATCAAGCGCCCGCTCACTGTGCCACTATGCAAAAGAGCTACAAACATAGCTCCATTATTTTTAGCTCCAAGCAGATTTCCAGCAAGGCCAGCTAGCCCGCCAGCGGTGCCCTTACCGACCAACGCGGCGAGCATTGCAGCACTATTACCTCCCTGCTCGGGTGGCATAATTCGTGCGCCAGACTCGTATTCTTTAGGCAAGGAAAGTGCGCATATTATGCTCAAAATAAACGTGACTCCGACAACACGAGCAAACAGGCGTCGATGGTCCCAAAACAAAGACGCATTCTCTACCCAATTTGCTTTTTTAGGCATTTCGGGCACCGGTCTCTGTTTGTCTTCATTTTGGCGTTCGAGCATTTGTTCCATTGCATCAGTTTGCATTATTCACACCGCGATGCCGACATTTCTCGGTCTAACCGAAAATATTGCACATGTCCTGGATTTTAAAAAGATTTTCATAGAGGATCGGCGGGAAAGGAAAATTGAATAAGTAAATACATAAACTGCTATTTAGTGGAGTGCGAGAGCGGCAGCAAATCCAACTGAAGAGAATATCTGGGCAGATGCAAATAAGTTTCTTAAGACTGCTGAGCCACCGAAGATTTTTTGAGGTACGACAACTACATCTCCAGGTTCAAGTTTCGTCTCCAAAACACCCGGGTCATACCATTCACCAGATCGGCGGCCTACAACCAAACCGTTGGCGCGTATGACAAGAACTTCTTTTATATTCCCGCCTTCGGTGCTTCCACCTGCCCGCTTGAGGTACCAGTCCGCTTTTTTTCCTGGAACGAAGGTAATTGCCGAGGCATTGTAAACCTGACCACTGACAAGAACGAACCCAGGCTTTTTGGGAATAGTGAGTACGTCTCCTTTGCGTAGCTCTATGTCAGCAGGCGTACCCTCCCAGTTGGCTATGTCAGTGCTTATTTTGATAACAAGTCGCCCAATAGCAGGCTGGTTACGCAGCCTCTCCACCACCTCTTTTTGTTGTTGAATAAGGAGTTGCAATGTGGCAGCATCATCCTGCGCAGAAAGACTCGGTGCAAGTTTAGCACCAGCTGATGTCGTCTCGATCTGATGAATCAATTCGTTTCTGCTCTTGTCTTCTAACTCTTTCACTTGGGTACGAACAAGGACCGCCCCAGTAGGATAAGCCGTCGTACGGAAGCCACCTGCCCGCTTCAAAACAGAGCTTAGCCTTTCTCCTTCTTCTATTCCATATGGGCCAGGATAAGTCACTTCACCTTCAAGGGTCACAGAAGATCCGATATCATTCCACCCCGATATTTGGTGAATTGTAAGAACGTCACCAGGTTTTAGTTGCACATCGGCGCTTGAATTTGTATTGCTGACTGCTTCACCTATTTTGATGGTGTCCCGCCGACTTAATATTTGCCTGCCATCCTTCACGTCATAGCTTGTGAGATCTGCGTCATCAAGTAGCGCGCTTCGATTGAACCCGCCGGCTATTCGCACCAGCTGCGCTACAGTCATGCCCTGCGAGAGTGGGTACGTTCCCGGGTGGACCACTTCACCATGTACCTGAACTTTGGGGCTATCGACTTCATAGCGGCCCCAAATTTTAATTGTGTCGAAGGGCTGAAGACCGACCTGCTCATTTCCAGCTAGCACCTCAGAAACATTAAAATCAATTGCAGTAGGTCTTAGATCAGGGGGCATCAGGCGAATAAGCTCGCCACGATCAGCAGGTTCAGGAAGTAAATCTTGATATGACCGTAGGACATCGTTGAGCTTCATGCCATCGCGGTAAGAAAACTTGCCTGGACGCACAACATGCCCTTCTAAATAAATTGCCCTTTCACTGTAAGGCAGAATTGGAGCAATCGTTACTCGATCGCCATCCTGAACGGTAAATGTGTCAAACAGCTTTTTTGACGATTCTGCAGTGCTACCTTCGGGTAAATCCATGTTTATTGTAGATCGGTGTCCTTGTGTTCCTATTCTTTCAATCGCGACATGGGTCAGAGCAGCAGATGCGAGGAGCCCGCCAGCATCATCCAGCACGTCGGACAGCTTTGTTTCACTCTTCAATTCATAAATCGCAGGGCGCTTAACCATGCCTGCAATTGAAACCTGCTGGCCGGCTGGAGAGATTAGAATTGTATCGCCGTCTTCAATTCTTTCCGTATCTGGCCGCACACCATGCAACAGGAAATCGTAGAGATCAACCTCGTGGATTAGATCTTTCCCTCGATAGTGACGGGCTATACGAAGTGAGCCAACACTTGTCGGTCCACCCGCTGCATATAATGCATTTAGCGGTGTCGATAAAGAACTTATATCGTAAGCTCCGGGGCGTTGTACATCACCTACGACGTACACCCTGACAGTACGCAAACGTGCAATTGTTACAGCTATCTTAGCGTCTCTGAATTGAGCGCCCAATGCGCTTTGAATCAGCTCCTGTGCTCGCTCCAGTGACAAGCCCGCTACTACTATCGCTCCAGCTTCAGGAAGAACAATTTTTCCTTCACGATCTACAGTTCTCGAAAAGCTCTGCGAGACGCCTCCCCACAGATTAATGACAAGCCCATCTCCTACACCCAGGATGTAATCAGGGCCTATTGGGATGTCTACGCTCAACTGTTTTGTGGACAACCCTCGGTCAAAAAACATATCAGATCCAAAGCGCTTGAGCCTTATGCTCTGTTCAGGAACCTGCGTATAGAGATCACGGAGAGATTGTAGATTATACGGAGCCGCCTGATGTACAACCTCTATCGAGTTCGGGTTATTCCGATCCGCTTTCGCTTCGGAAGATGTGCGTCTCTCTCCTGGCTGCTTCGCCACATTTTGTTTTTCCTGAGTTCCGCCAGGATTGGAACTACTCTGCGCTCCATTGCTACCGCCGAGCTGTTCTCCAGCAAAGATTCCGTCTGCCGTAGAATTTGTGAGGCCTGGAATATTAGAACCTATATCGTTGGTTAGATCATCCGAGTCCTTTGAATCCAAATTTGATCTGTCAAAATCCGATTCATTTATGTAACCACGCGCCCGCAGCCAAATAGTTATCGCCCCGCGCAGACCTGCATCTGACGCAATTCCCCTGTACAGCATGTCATCGGTAATGGAGTCCGCCTGGACCAGGTTTCCCTGCTGGCTTAGATAATCTGCCATTACTTGCTTTACATCAACTACTAGCTCCGGCCGCGCCTGCAAAATTGCGAGAATCTGGCCTCCGGTGAGAGCGCCATTGGTGTTTTGACTCGCAGTACCGTTAGTGTTCGTTCCAGTGCTATTGGCCTTGTCATCTGCTGTTGCAGACGCGTCTTGCGCGGTCACTGGTATCGGAGCGGATGGCAACGCAGATGGCAAACCCGTCGGCAATGTCGGGGTCTGCAATTGTTGAGTGAATCCAGCTACTGAAAAGAGCAAACAGGCAAGTCCCACTGTCACTCTTAACTTCGTCGTCATCTGGCTCCAGATAAGATCTTTTCTTCGCCTGCTTCTCACTTGTTTACCTTGCCCTTTAACACCTTGATTCACCGTTTCTTTTCCTGTGGTTCAATATCAAATTCACTTACCTCGACCACGATCGATCTCATGATTGCTTCGATAGAAAGCACCACACGGTACTCCTGCTTGCGCCTGGTAAGAATTCCTTTCATCCCAGCGAGTGGGCCGGCCACAATATGCACTGCATCGCCATTATTCAGATAAGGGTGCGGCTCAGCCTTCAAACTCTCTGTCGCAGTCCGCAATATCGAAATCTCTTCATCAGGAATTACGGTGGGCCTTGTTGAGGAAGCCGCAAATCCAATTACGCCTGGGTGTTGCAACAAGCGAATTCGGTCATGTATTGATGCTCTGGCGAATAGGTAGCAAGGAAACAACGGCAGATCTACATCTCGATGCACTCCATTTTTCCAGGTGTGCCGGCTTCGATGTAAAGGCAGGAAAGTCTCCAGTGACTGAGCGACGAGCCGTTCCGCTACACGCTTCTCATGCCTCGATCGGGTATGAAGCGCATACCAGTTCAGCGGTGCATCCGCATAAACAGTCGGGTTATTGTTTTCCACTCTCATTGAGATCACTGATTCGAGCGTCTGTCACCACACACCACATAAACCAATTTCACGAACCCACTTACAGCTTCGCCCTGTCACTTAGGTATCGGTGACCTTCCCTTATGTTGTTGCGCCAGAAAATCACTCCAGCGCTTGTACTCTGAAGCCTTGAGGGTTCAGATCTCTAACGACGCAATACTTCTCTTCCAACGAGACGCCTCAACCAAGTAGGAAATCCCCTGCGTGACATGAAATCGCAGCCGAATGAGCAAATGGTTAACTTCAGATTTAGCCTGCTTTAAGCGAACAGACAAAGGCTCATTCCCAGTTCCAATAGCAACCTTTAATGGCAGGTGCGTCGGTAGCAATATTGCGAATCTTTTCTTTACCCGATCATCTTCATTATGCGAAAGTGATCTTTGAAGCAGAAGATATAGCTTTGTCCCTGGAAACCGAGCGCTCAAAACCTTATTTCCATACCGCTCAATCCACAATCGAACAAATTGAGGCAGCTCCTGTATTGCTCTGCTTAGCACCCTTGGGAGACGAGGCATGCCAAAACTTTGCACTGTGATGAGTGTTGCTGCACCGACAGCTGTTTTAGCCTCAGGGTTGCACGACAGATATTCTTCGATCTCATGCCACAACGCATCATCTTTGTTGTGTGAGCCGACGAAGTTTGCATACTCAAGAATCCACGAAGCTCGCGTCCATTCACTCTTTAGATGTTTGAATAGGTGCTGAGCCAACGCAAGAAACTTGTCGCCATCTGCAAGAATTGGAAATTCGCATTCACCCCAATTTCGCAACCGTCGCCGCGAAAGTATGTCATTTTGTGACTCAATTCTGCCTTGGTCAAAGGAATCACAGATATGAATCTCTACTGACCGCTGAGGCTTTACCTTATAGAGATCCCGAACAGATGGCAGCAATTCACTATCTGCCTTGAACTCTATAACACCGTTGCACGTTCCAGTCCGCAAATAGCCCTGACGCTCAAGCGCCTCTGTGCACTGAGAGATACTGCAATCGGCCACAATAAAATCAAGATCAGATTGATAACGAAGCGCGGCATCAGGGCAAACGTCGGGGCTTAAAGTAAACCCCTTGAAGTTAGCGTAGGATAGTCCCGCAGCTTGAAATCCAAGGTTAATCCGAAAGAACTCATCGAACATTTGCGCGGTTCTTTTTCTGTTGTCTCTGGCATTATCCTCAAATCGGCATAAGACTTTAGATGGAAGTGCATCTTCGATTTGAAGCGATTTAATACGATCTATAAAATAGAGGGTAAGCCCGCTCGCATCCAGCCAGCTATAAATATCAGTCCACGCCCGATAACTAAACCCAGCCAAACGATCATAATGAGCCCGTGAAGGCTGCTCTGTCTCTCGAAAAGTAGCAATCACGGTTTCTACCAGTTGACGATTCATGCGTGACTGCTCCTTTCGAAAAGCGCTATTCCATCATCGGAAACTACTTGTCATACATGGATGGGTCGCCCAAACTACCTGCTGGCGGCAGATGACGGATAAAAAGAACCGTCGCCCATATTTCATCGTCACTGAGGGTTCCCTTGGAGCCTGGCATACCGGAAGGCCTAAGTCCGTTATCAATCACCCACTTTAGCTGGCCGTCACTGTAAGACTGGATTTCAGGAGAGTTCAGCAGTGGGACTGGTGGCGACATGCTAGCTGCGAATGGGACCCCTGTATTTTGCCCATCCATTCCATGGCAGGCCACACAGTAATGCGAGAACGCCTCCTTGCCCATGGCAATATTCTCCTCGGTAGGCTGTAGCGGGTTGCGCTCCGAGTTATTGCGAACAGTCAGTTTATGCTTTGTCCAGCTCATTACCGCATGATCCAGCTTGCCGGGTGGGCTAGCCTTGCATCCCACCATCAGTGCCGGAAGCATGACGATCGAGGTGAGGAAAAGTCGTCTCATGTTATTCCGCAACATGAAGCGTAAGGGTCATTGAGCCATGGCCGGATCCGCAGAACACGGAACAGTGTCCGACAAAATCTCCTACCTTGTCAGGAGTAAAAGCCAGCTCTGCCGGCTTGTTCTTGTCAAACTTCGAATTCAGGTCCAATTCTTTGAACTTCAAGCCGTGAGCAACATCACTGGTCGTCAGTACAAGCACAACCGGCTCTCCCTTTTTCAGAGTGATCTCCGCCGGAGAATATGCAAATCGTTTTGCCGAAACCTCAATACGCCTCGGAGCGCTCTGCGGCGGAGCAAATCCGGAGAGCGTAACAGAACCGATAGCCAGACATGCAACAAGAATGCTCTTTACACCTATTCCCAATTTCATTTACGTTACCTTTCGCTTGTGGAATTACCCTTTGTTTATGCGATCCATATTTCGTTCCCATACGCATACTCAACGTAGTAGAGCGGGATGCTCCAGTTGTCATCGTGCAATATGTCGTTTGTCACTTCTTTGTAAAAGCGTTGAATCAGTTCACTCTTCACTTCTTAGAGGCTGAGCAATGCAGGGATCAAGGAGGAAACGAGTTTTTGCGGCTTCACATTGCATGGGACGAACCCAAGCAACTCCGATCTTTCGCGGTCATAGATCAAGATCGTTCTCGCTCCCTGGCTTAGGACAAGAAGTGAGCCGTCGGAGATGATTGTCATCTCAGGATCCTCCACGGACTCTTCAATATCTCGGATAAACCGGGAAAATAGCCCACCAGTTCTCTCTCCATACTGTTGAAGAATGCAGGAACGCCGTATAGTCAGCGCAATCTCCAGGTCGTTTGATTGAATGCAAAACTGGTTCGGTCCGTCAGATTGAGTAAAGACATAGGGGGTAGGGACAAATCTCCTAAGTAGATCAGGATGCCAGCTTGGGGTGCTGGTCATACGTAGACCTCCTGCCTGCGGGCGACGACGAACTCCCGCAACTGTCGCGCAGCAAACTGCGGCGTACCGCCATATCGAAAACGCCAGCATGGCAGCAAAGAGACGCTCTCAATCGTCTGCTCTCGCACCTTCGCTGCGTTCAAAAGCTGCACAGGCAGCCGTTCCACGCTCGAGCCGACATAATTTCGCGCCTCAGAGGACGGCACCGGCGTAAATTCGAAACCTGCGTCTTGTGTTCTCTCAAGAAAGATCAGCCATCGCGGCTCGCACTCTCGCTGTACCTGAGCGCCGAATGCCTCCGCGATATCTACTTCGTATGCCAATTCGCCATTCATCGAGATATGTAAGGTATGCGCATGCAATAGCTTGAAGTGAGACACCGCATCCGGTAAAAGCTTCACCGGCGCAGACGTGCCATGCGCCACAATGCGATCCTGTCGTCGCGATATGTAGGTCCAATCATCTGAGACGTAGTTGAATCCGCCTTCAGACAGTGCCACGGATAACGTCGACTTCCCCGCTCCTGAAGCTCCTGCGATCAACAACCCATCGCCATCGGACTCCAGGCAGGCGCAGTGCACAGGAACCAGTCCCATCGCAGCCCCCAGGACTCCGAGTGAAATAGGGATCAGTTTTTCTTTCCAAAAAAAATAATCCCGTGCAACTGCCGTCGAAACGCTTGCACTAAGTCTGCGCCGCAAAATATCAAATACGAACACGCTTGAAGTGCCAAAAGACGCGACTACGACATGGTGCAATCCTCGAAAATGAGGCTCCCCGACCGGTTCATTCGATGGCTCCCTGACAACGATCCGCATGGTGAATTGGCTTAGACCTAAGCCATCGACCGCAACCGAAAGCCCCTCCAATATTTCGGCCAACTCAGACGAGTTGGTGCGCACATCACAGACTGCCCCCCCAAAGCACAGCTCTCTCGCGTGAGGTAGTGAGGTCTCGTCGATTGCGATTAAGGTCATCAAAACACCCGTCGGGCTTCACTCTAAATCAAAGAGGCAACACAATTTGATGGCCAAGAAAAACTTTACAAACCGCTGACACGGCTGTGACAACTGGCTCTTGGCTAAGTCCTATCGTCCTCATTAAGCAAGGAGATTGCAGTTGCCAAAGTCTCGCAAAATCGTCTTCTTTTTCCCGTCGTTCGCCAGCTCGGACGCGACGGCGCCGTTGGGCATTTTAGCTGTCGCAACCCCATTGATTCGTGCTGGGTATCAAGTCGTCCTAATCGACTCGACGATCACTCCCGATTACAAGAAGCGCGTCCTGGAAGAAGTACGCGACGCCCTGTGTCTCGGCATCTCCCTGGTGACCGGGCCGATGATCCGAGAGACGGTTGAGATTGCCAAGGCCATCAAGGCGTGGAATCCGGACTTTCCCATCATCCTTGGCGGATGGCATCCTTCGCTGCTGCCTACGCAGACCCTGGAAGCACCTTACATTGACTATGTCGTGCGTGGGCAGGGTGAAGAGTCGTTACTTGATTTAGTCGGGCACATAGAAAACAACTCTGCTCCAGATTTTGTTGCGGGCATCGGCTTCAAACGCGATAACAAGCTGATCTTTACGCCGGAGCGCCCACTCAGGCCACTGGTCGATATGCCGCCGAAGGCCTATCATCTCGCAGACTTCGATGCTTACGAACGTGTCTGCGGCAAGCGCTGGGCAATGTACACCTCAAGCCTCGCCTGCCCATACAACTGCGGGTATTGCACAAATGCCGGAGTCTACGGGCGCAAGTGGAATGCCTTACCAGCCGAGCAGTTTGTCGAGGAGACCGTCGATCTCAGCCGCAGATACAACCTGGAGATGCTTTGGATTGTGGATGACAACTTCCTCGTCGATCTTGACCGGGCGCGCGCCATATCCGAGGGCCTGGTACGCGCCGGTTCAGAGTTCAAGTGGAGCATTCAGGCAACGACGAACCTGAGCTCGCGTCTTTCTCTCGAAGACCTCAAGCTCTTACATCGCAGTGGACTTCACCAGATATGCCAGGGTGCAGAGTCAGGCTCTCCAAAGGTCCTCAAGGCGATGAACAAGAACTTTCAGGACTTTGGAACGATCTATGAGAGTGCGGCTCGTTGCATTCAGGCCGGCATTCGCCCTTCGTTCAACATCATCTTCGCCTTCCCCGGTGAAGGCGAAAAAGAGCGGAAGGAGACCATCAGTTTCATCATGGACGTCTGCCGCAAGTTTCCGGGCGCAGAGTTCTGGACCAACATCTTCACTCCCTACCCGGGAGCTCCCGTCATGGACAAGATTGCTGAGCTTGGAATCGTCACGCCGGACACCTTTGAAGGTTGGGCCGACTTCTTTCCGCGGTACACCAAGCTTCCCTGGCTCGATGGCAAAGATCATAAACAACTCCAGGTGATGCGGGACTACCTTCGTATTGCGTTCGACCGCATTCCCATCGGAGCCGACAGGCGCACTCGATTCACTCGGCTCGCGCAGAAGTGCATCTCTTTTCCCGCCCGTATTCGTCTTGATCACGGCGCATATCGCTTTCCAGTCGAGCTCTGGCTCAACGACAAGCTCAAGGAAAGAACAGCCGGCTTCAAACCTGTTATTGATGCAAAACGTCTGGAGCCAAACGAAATTCCTCTGGAGGCTGCATGCTGACACAGGGCAAAGTCATCCTCTTCTATCCCGCGTATGACGGGCCACCACTGGGCGCGCCTCTGTGTCTTCTGGCGCTCGCCGCTTCTCTACGTGAGGCTAATTTTGAAGTTGTGATGATCGACGCGTCGATTGAGCCTGACTATCTCACTCGAATTCAGTGCGAAAGTGTAGATGCTCTCTGTGTAGGCATCTCCGTTCTTACCGGCCCGATGATCCGGGGCGCCATCGAGGTCGCCACCGCTCTCAAAGATCATTCCCCATGGCTCCCAGTCATCTTCGGTGGATGGCATCCTTCGTTGCTGCCAGACGAGACCCTGAGCGAGAGCTTTGTCGATATGGTCGTGCGTGGTCAGGGAGAGATCACCATCGTCGAGATCGCTCAGGCGCTCGCTCGAAAAGCACCTCTCGACACCATCGCTGGCCTCTCCTGGAAGAACAACGGCCAACGCACTCATAATGTAGATCGCAAAGTTGAACCTCTCGACAATCTACCGATACCGGCCTTCGATCTTACCGACTTCGACGCATACGAAAAGTTGTGCGGCGTCCGCAAACTGGCTTACGCCACCAGCGTAGGCTGCCCCTACGCCTGCAACTACTGCACCGATCAGGTCTTCTACAAGCGGCGTTTCAATGCACTCTCTGCAGACCGCGTCGTCTCCGAGATGATCGATCTCGTCACTCGCTACCGCACCGAAGAGGTTGCCCTACTCGACTCTAACTTCCCGGTCCAGCTACCCCGCGCACTCGAGATCGCACGTGGAATCCTCGCATCCGGCGTGAAGTTCAAGTGGACATTTCAAGCCTCCACCGACTTTCTCTGCCGTATGAGCGAAGACGATGTACGGCTCCTTGGCGCAAGCGGCGTATCGCACATGGGCTTCGGTACGGAGTCAACCTCAGAGTCCGTTCTCAAGCTGATGAACAAACGCCACCAACGCGTGGACGAGATGTACGAGACCGCCCGAAAGGCACAGCTCGGCGGCATCCGCGTTACTTTCAACTTGATCTTTGGCTATCCGGGCGAGACAGAGGCTGATCGTATCATCACCTTCCAGACGATGAGCGACATCGGTCATCAATTCCCCAATGTCAGCTTCTCTCCCAACATCTTCACACCATATCCCGGCATCCCCATCTGGCCGCAACTTCGCGAGTTGGGAGTTCCTGAACCAAAGAATCTTCGCGAATGGATGGACATGCCCCTCGGTGCGAATATGCTTCCATGGCTGAAGGGAAGTGAGCTCGCACGACTGCAACGGATGCTCAACTACTTCCTTCTGAACAATCAGATCGACCGTCGGCACAAGAATAATTCGCGGTTGCGTCGCGCAGTACGGTTCATCGTCCAGACTCCAATTCGCTGGCGGCTACGTTCCAGCCGTTACTCCTTCCCCTGGGAGCTCTGGCTCTCCAATCTCTCAGAGCGCATCATTCTCCGTCGTTCTCTGGTAACTGGCCAGGAGCTTCCTAAGGAGCCTGCCAATGCCTGCTAACCGAAACGAAGGGAGGAGCTAGCCGATGGCCGATGTTCTCCTGACACATTCCTACCATCTTCCTTACGACCCCAAGCAGGTTCGTAAGATGCAGCCGTATGCGCCCCTTGGCACGCTCTATGCTGCTTCTGCTTTGCAGGGCTAGGAGATATCTCTGTCGCAGTCTTCGACACCATGCTCGAAGCCCCTGACCCTGGTTTTGCGAACGCGTTGAAGCAGGTTCGGCCACGCCTCGTCGTCATCTACGAAGACGACTTCAACTTCCTTTCAAAGATGTGCCTTACACGGATGCGCGAACTTGCATGGCAACTCGCCAGCGAAAGTCGTAGAAGCAGGCGCATCGTCATCGCTCATGGCTCCGACGCAACCGATCAGGCCGAAGCCTATCTTCGCAACGGAGTCGACTTCGTTCTTCGCGGTGAAGCCGAGCAGACGCTCGTCGAGCTTTGTTCTGCGATTCTCTCCGACCGCTCCTACTCGAATATCTCCGGCCTTGTCTACCTCGATGAGGCAGGCAACGTCGTCCAAAGCGCGAACAGAAGCCCAAAGAACGCCTCCTGGAACACGCTGCCTAAAGCCCGCTCGTGAACTCATCGATCTCGAACCTTACCGCCAGGCTTGGACCTCGGCCCACGGTCATTTCTCTGCAAATGTTGTCGCCAGTCGCGGATGTCCCTATCGATGCAACTGGTGCGCCAAGCCAATCTCAGGCGATAAGTTTCAAATTCGCCCAGCCAGATCTAGTCGCAGCGGAGATTCGTCGAGCTGAAAGAGCTATACGGCGTGCAGCATATCTGGTTCGGAGACGACGTCTTCGCGCTCAATCATCACTGGGTGCAGGAATTTGCCGAATGAGATCGAATCGATGCACTGCGCTCTGCCTTTCAAAATTCAGTCTCGCGCCGACCTCATGACCCACACCACCGTCGCCGGGCTGAAACGTGCCGGATGCGCTGAGATTTGGATGGGCGTCGAGTCGGGCTCGCAAAAGGTTCTCAACGCGATGGACAAAGGCCTGCGGGTCTCCGATGTCATCACAGCGCGCTCTCGCCTCGCCGACGAAGGCATCCGCGCATGCTACTTCCTGCAATTCGGCTATCCCGGAGAGACCTGGGAGGACATCCAGCAGACGATAGCTCTCGTTCGCAGCACACGACCTGACGATATTGGAATCTCATTCTCTTATCCGCTCCCCGGCACCGTCTTCTACGAGCGTGTCCAGGAACAGATTGGCGCCAAGCGAAACTGGACCGATAGCGACGACCTGTGCGTCATGTTCCGGGCAGCTTATAAAGACGAGTTTTACATGGCGCTTGCGAAACGCACTCCATGCCGAGGTCAATTCATGGACGAACGACGATTCCTCCGAAGTTGTGGACGCAAGCTTTCTCTGGCAGCAGGTCTTTGATCTTGAACCGAAGACAAGAAACGCTGAGGCGACAACCTTCTCTGATGAGCGTGGCTGACGAGACCAACAGCCAAGTTTGTTCCTCTGCAGGCGTTGTCGGCCGCAACGAGGCAAATCTAGATGGCAGAGCTTCTACTTACTCACGGCTACTTCCTCTACGAGGATCCAAAGGAGCTTCAGATCATGAAGCCCTATGCCCCGTCTGGGCATCCTGTATCTGTGCTCTCATCTGCGCAAACATGGCTTTGATGTCGACGTCTTCGACACCACCTTCTCAAGCCGTGAGGCGCTTTTCCAGCATCTTCGAACCGAGACGCCTTCTGTCCTCGGCATCTATGCCAATCTAATGACACGCAGCAATGTCGTTGAGATCCTCAAGGTTGCCTGTGAAGCTGGCTGGAAGACGATCGTAGGGGGTCCCGAACCCGGTGCCTACGCTCTCGAATATCTTCGAGCCGGCGCGGATTTTGTCGTCTTCGGCGAAGGCGAACTCACGATGCAGGATCTGTTGGAAGCCTTTCGTGCCGGCGCAGAGGAAGCCTGCTACCAGTATTGCCGGCCTTGCCTACCTCGACGCAGCGGGCGTGATGCACGAAACTCCGCAACGCACACAGATCGCTGATCTCGACGGCCAACCTTGGCCCGCCCGCCAGGCCATCGACGTCAGCCGCTACGTCAAGACGTGGCGCGACGCTCACGGCAAAGGATCAGTCAACTTCATCACCGCTCGCGGATGCCCTTACAAATGCCGCTGGTGCAGCCACCAGGTATTCGGTCAGACTCACCGTCGCCGAGACCCGCTACTCGTCGTTGATGAGGTGGAGTGGCTGCTTCAAACCTACTCTCCCGACATGGTATGGGTCTCTGATGACGTCTTTACCATCAATCACAAGTGGATTCGCGACTACGCCGGCGAGATGCGTCGCCGAGGCCTGCGTATTCCCTTCGAATGCATCTCCCGGGCAGACCGCCTCAACGCGGAGATGCTCGATCTCCTCGCCGAACTAGGTTGCTTCCGTGTTTGGATTGGCTCGGAGAGCGGCTCCCAGCGCATCCTCGACTCTATGGATCGCGGAGTCAAGGTGGAGCAAGTCCAGCAGGCTGTCGCACTCACCCGCGAGCGCGGCATTGAAAGTGGAATGTTTCTCATGTGGGGTTACGAAGGCGAAGAGCTGGACGACATCGAAGCGACCATCAAACACGTCAGCGTCACGAAGCCGGACATCTTCTTCACCACCGTCTCTTACCCAATCAAAGGAACACCCTACTACCAGAAGGTCTCCGATCGTTTAGTGCAGCTCAAACCCTGGGGGATAGGTTCGGACAGAGATATTAAAGTCAAGGGTCGCCACTCCAGATCGTTTTACAGTTACGCGGACAAGCTGCTCAAAGATGAGGTACAGCTTGCACGCCTGGCAGGAACACCAGCAGCTGACTCCGATATCGCAACCACGCTCCGCGACCAGATCCAGGTCTCGCGTGCCGGTCTTCACTCGACCCTGATGGAGGTGGAGGCGTGATTCCAGTCTCTGCTGCACAGCCGCAGGCACCATTCCTCTTCGATCAGATGGCGAAGGAGTATGACGAATCCTTCACCAGATCGATGATCGGACGCGCCCAACGCGATGCTGTATGGGATGTGCTCACCAGGACCTTCCACGTAGGAGACCACATTCTCGAACTGAACTGCGGCACCGGCGAAGACGCGCTCTTCCTGGCACGCAAGGGAATGTCTGTCACTGCTTGCGATGGGTCCGAGCAGATGATTGAAGTTGCGTCTTCGCGCCAGAGTGCTGAAGCCCCGGATGCTCCCATCCAGTTCAATCATCTGCCTATCGAACGTCTCCATGAGCTTCGAACCATGACAATGTTTGACGGCGCCTTCTCGAACTTCTCCGGCCTTAATTGTGTTGCTGACCTCGAGCACACTGCCGGGGATCTCGCTTCCTTGCTTCCCCCCAAGGCTCCACTCCTTCTTTGCCTCTCGACGCGTGTCTGCGCCTGGGAGATTCTCTGGTATGCCCTGCATGGAAGATTTGCCAAGGCCTTCCGCAGATGTTCAGGTCATGCAACCGCAAGATCAGGCGCGCTCACCGTCGATATCTATTACCCAACTGTACGCAAACTGCAGCGGCTCTTCTCACCCTTCTTCGTTCTGCGATCCTTCACAGGTATTGGAGTTACTGTTCCGCCGTCTTACGTCGAACCATGGATTCGTCGTCACCCTCATCTCTTAACTCGTCTCCGCGCAATCGATGCAACCGTATCGCCGCTGCCTGGGTTTCGCGCGTTAGGGGACCACATGCTGCTTCACTTTGAGCGGGTGCAGGCATGACCAGCTTTGAATCTATTACCCAAGGTAATCAATGATTATTCTCTTCAATCCGCGCGCTACCCGTCCACGTAATCGCCGTCTTCCCCTGGCGATACTGGCCATCGCCGCCGTGCTCGAAGGACGCGAAGACTATGAGATCGTCGATGGCAACCTCGACGACAATCCAGTCGACATCATTCTCAAGCTCATCGCCACCCACAACGTCGAACTGCTCGGTGTCACCGTCATGCCCGGCCCCCAGATGGTCGCCGCCATGGAAGCCTCCCGTGAAGTCCGCCGCCTGTACCCGCACGTCAAGATCGTCTGGGGGGGATACTTCCCTTCCGTCTATCCCGACTCCGCGCTCAACGCCAAATACGTTGACTATATCGTTCGCGGACAAGGCGAAGAGACCATGCTCGAACTCCTCGAGGCTATCCGGGGAAAACGAGCCTTCGAATCGATCCTTGGACTTTCGTACAAAGACATCTTCGGACTGCCGCGCAACAATGCCGAGCGCCCCATGAAGGGTCCCGATGAATTTCCCTGGCACCCCTTCCATCGCGTGCCCGTCGAAAAATATCTTCGTCCATCTTTCTTCGGCAAACGCACCGCAGTCCACCATGCAAGTATTGGGTGCCCATTCAACTGCAGCTTCTGCGGAGTCCACGCGGCCTACGGCAATAAAGAGCGCATGGAATCACCCGAACGCACCGCTGCAATTCTCAGTCATCTCGTAACAGAGTACGGTGCAGACTCGGTTCAGTTCTACGATATGAACTTCTTCCTGAGAGAAGATCATGCTCTCGAATTAGCCAAGCGCATCGAGCATCTCAATCTGCGCTGGTGGTGCGAAGCCCGCGTCGATATCATGTCCCGCTACTCCGACGAAACCTTCGCGGCACTCAAACGCGCCGGCTGCACCATGATCTTCTTCGGCGCAGAGTCAGGCTCCGACTGGGCCCTCAAAGAGATGAAGAAAGGGATCACGACCGATCAAACCGTGACCGATTGCAGAGCGAACGAAGAAGTTCGGCATCATACCGGAGTTCTCCTTCGTCATCGGCAACCCAGGCGATCCCGAGCGCGACACTCGTGAGACCCTCGCCTTCATCCGCAAGCTGAAAAAGATTAATCCTGACTCCGAGATCATCATCTACCACTACACCCCGTGCCTCAGCCCGGCAAACATGTATGGCGACATCGATGCGGCAGATCAAATTCCCCTCTTCGCCAGCAGAGTGGGCCACCAAGGAGTGGATGGACTTCACCCTTCGGATAGACACCCAGGCTCCTTGGCTCAAGCGCAAGACAAAAGATCTCATCGATAACTTCGAGATCGTCGTCGGCTCTCGCTGGCCTACAGTCCAGGACATACGCGCTCCGCAGTGGAGCCGCGTTCTCCTTGAAGACTCTCAGTTCCTGGCGGTATGCCCTCGGGCATCTATCGCTTATCCCATCGAACTACAATGGGCCAACCAATTCATCAATCTGCGCAAACCCAAACGGGAGAGTCTATGACGACGATGATGGTCACACCATCCGATGTCTTCGACACATGGGCGCAGGTCTACGACGAGCAGCCGAACCCTCTCCTTATGCTGGAGCAACGCTTTCTCACCCGAATGCTCCCGGATATCAGTGGACTCGATGTGCTCGACGCCGGCTGCGGTACAGGCAGATGGCTTCAGCTCCTGGCTTCGCACCGTCCCGCCAGCTTAGTCGGAGTAGACACGTCTCCTCAAATGTTGCAATGCGCCACTGCAAAACTCGGACCAACTTCAACGCTTGCGTCTTGGAAGCTGCACTGCGCTGCCTCTCAAGAACACCTCTGTTGACCTCGTTCTGTCGTCCTTCGTCCTCAGCTATCTCGAAGACGTAGAAGTCTTCGCGCAGGAACTTCATCGCGTCACTCGTCCTGGCGCAACCGTCTTTTTGACGGACATGCATCCAGGCACTGCAATCTCCTGTAACTGGAAGAGATCATTCAGCGTCAACGGTGCCAAGCGAATATCTCGATACGAACAGCCATTCCATTCAGCAGATCACCGATATCTTCCAGGCCTGCGGGTTCGAAGTTCTCACTCACATCGAACCCAGCTTCGAGCTCGCACGAAAAGACAACATTTGTCCAAAATGGCAGGCTCGAATCCTATGAAGTCTTCCGTAAATCTTCCAGCCATCTACATCCTGCAGCTGCGAAAACAAGCAGCGCCCCCAACCCGCACGCAGAGCAATAGCGAACAACCGAGCGCCCTGCACATCGACGGAGCAAACTACGCCGTGGGTCCGGACACCACGACCAGGGCGTCCATTACGATCGAGCGCGGCTGCATTCACCTCATCTCGAGCCAATCGCCTGGGCACGAAAGAAACGCCTCAGGTTCCGACAGAGACTCTCGACCTCCCGGATATTTACTGCTCCCCGGTCTTATCAACGCGCACGATCACCTTGAATTCGGTCTGTTTCCAAACCTCGGCGCCGGCCCCTATCAAAACTCCGCCGAGTGGGCAAAGGAGATTCACCGCACTCACACTTCCACGATTGCCCGTCATCGCAAGGTTCCGAAGGCTACACGGCTGTGGTGGGGCGCCATCCGCAATCTACTCTGCGGCGTAACCACTGTCTGTCATCACAACCCGCTTTCGCGCGAGCTTCTTTCCACCGACTTTCCCATCCGCGTTCTCTCTAAATTCGGCTGGGCACATTCGCTCGAAATGGATCCAAATCTGATTCACAACTACGACCATACGCCCGCTAATCTTCCGTTCGTACTGCATGCTGCAGAGGGCGTCGATGCAAAAAGTGCTCAGGAGATCTTCGATTTGGATCGCATGCAGGTCCTCGACGATAGAACCGTCCTCGTCCATGGCTTGGCGCTAAACCAAAAATCCGTTGCGCTTCTCAACCGTCGCCGCTCGGCCTTGATCATCTGCCCCACATCCAATCAATTTCTCTTCCACTGTGTGCCATCGTCGGTATTTATCAAATCGGTCAACACGGTTGTGCTGGGCAGTGATTCGCCACTCACCGCGGCTGGCGACCTTCTTAATGAGATTAGTTTTGCTCGCAACCAGATCGGCCTCGAAGCAAACACTCTTTATGAAATGGTGACGGGAAGATCAGCAAATGTTCTTCGTCTGCGCAATGGAGAAGGACATATTAAAGCTGGTTCCATAGCAGATATTATCGCCGTCCGAGACAAGGGTCTCACTCCCGCCGAGACCATCGCTCAGCTTACCTTCGACCAGGTTGAACTAGTCGTCCTCTCCGGTCGAGTTCAGCTTGCCAGCGCCGCACTCTATGATCGCCTGCCCGACTCACTCAAAGCCGGTCTCCAATCTCTTATTGTTGACGGCCATCAGCGATGGTTGCGAGCACCGATCGCCAACCTGCTCAACGAGGCAAGGAAAGCGATTGGGCGGGATATTCGCCTCGGCGGAAAAAAGGTAGATCATGCCGGCACTGCATGAAGCATCGACACCCTTGTCTCCCCCGGCGCGGCTTGCCACTCTGCCTATTCTTATTTTGAATGCTCACAGCCGCTGCAACTGCCGCTGTGTCATGTGCGATATCTGGAAGCGCGAATCGAACGATCAGATTCGAGCACAGGATTTGGAGCGCCACCGTGCTTCGCTCAAAAATCTCAGCGTCCGTCACGTTGTCCTTACGGGTGGCGAGCCGTTATTACACAACGATCTTCATTCTCTCTGCAACTTCTTTCGCGATCAGCAGATTCATCTTACCCTCCTGACTACGGGCCTTCTTCTGCATAAACGCGCAGAGGAAGTTGCAGCCCTCTTCGATGACATCATCATCTCCCTCGACGGACCCCAGGAGATTCACGACTCCATCCGTCGCGTCAGCGGAGCCTACAATCTCATCCACAAAGGCATCACCGCTGTCCGCCAACACAACCCCTCCATGCCGATCACCTGCCGAAACACGATCCAAAAGGCAAATCATCGCCGGCTGCGCGAAACAGTTGACGCCGCAAGAGCGCTGGGCATCGACTCCATCTCCTTTCTCGCAGCCGACCTCACCTCTGAGGCCTTCAATCGCCCCCTGATATGGCCAGGCGAAAAGCAGAGTGAGATAGGTCTGACCCTCGAAGAAGCGAGAGCACTCGACGAAGAAATAGAACAGCTCATTTTGGAATATGGAGCTGGCATCGAGCACAACTACATCGTCGAATCAGCAGCCAAGCTTCGAAAGATCTCAAGCCGCTTCCGTGAGCATCTCGGCCAACTTCAACCGCAGGCGCCCATCTGTAACGCCCCGTGGGTTTCGGCCGTGGTTGAGATCGACGGCTCCGTACGCCCCTGCTTCTTCCATCGCTCCATAGGAAACCTATCTTCTTTCACCCTCGAAGAAGTCATCAACGGAGAGGAAGCCCAGAAGTTCAGACAATCCCTCGACATAGAGAGCAACACAACCTGCCAACGATGTGTCTGCTCACTGAACTATAACCAGAACTAACGATGAGCGCTGCTGTCTCCACCTGTCTTCGTCAACGCTTCTTTCACTAGAACCTGGTCCGGATCAGCCCCTCCCCAAAGTGTGAGGAAGCGCCGATAGGTCTCGACGCTGGATGTCTTATCGTGGTTAGCCGCATAGGCCCGAGCTGTCCCCACCTCTGCCATAGGATAAGCATTACTGCCGATCGTAAAGCTTGTTCCACGGTGGTCCAGAACCACCTGAAAATCGAGGATCGCCGCCGGCATCTGCCCCAACGCCGCATTGGCCATCCCGCGCAGATACGGAGTCAGGGAAACCTGGTCGTATTCCTCCAGGGCGATCAGCGAGTCGAGCGCCTTCGCCGGTTCATTTGCCCCGATCTCTGCAGCGGCCTGCAGCTGAGGCACGTAATACTGCGCCATGGCAGTATTCTGCGGATAATCTTTTTGCAGTGTAGCCATTGTTTTGTAGGCGTACATCTGGTCCCCACAAAGAGCCGCCGCCATCCCTGCGTTAAAGCTCGCAACCGGACCTTTAGGAAGCTCCTTCACCTCACCGACCATCTCCAACGCACCGGTGCAACTCTCCATCAACGCACGATCGAGCGCCCCTTGTGCCAGCATCGATGCCTGCGTCGAATCAAGCCCAGGCACGCTGCTCGCCACACCAGCAGAGACTCTCCAAAGCTCAGAGCCCGCCCCGACCTTCCCTGCATTATCCAGATAAAGACCATAGCGATACAGCTCTGCGTAAGTTACCGGAGTGCCATTGGTAGCCGTCATTCCAGCAAATCCAGCCTGCATCGCGTTCGCCTGCGCTAAAGTGACATCTTCCTTTCCGGCCAGATAGGCAGCAGTCAGCTTAATCCCACTCGACGCAACACCAATATGCTCAGCCTGCGTCTCCAACTGCAACGCACCGTCATAGTGGTCCATTCCGATCATGGCAAGTTCGGCCTCTATATACACCTCTGTATCGAAAGGGTTCGCTTCAAAACCACTCTGTGCCGCTGTCAACGCCTGCTGCAGATTTCCCTGCATCCGCAGCACTCGCGCCAGGCCTTTCATCCCTACTTCGTCTTGCGGATAGCGAGCGACGTACTGTCGAATCGTCGCCGCTGCCTGCTCCAAATTCCCGCTTACATTCATGTCATAGCAAAACTGCGCCAGTAGCTTCACCTTGCTACTCGCCTTTGCTGCCGCCTTCTGCGCCATCTCCGCAGCATTCGCCGCACCCACCTCAGCTTTTTCAGATCGGTACAGCCAAGCCAACCTCATCTGTGCCTGCGCAAACTTTGGATCGAAGACTACGGCCTGTTGGTACGCAACGATAGCGTCTTTGGTGTGGCCATTTCGCATCGCCACCTCACCCACTCCATACGCATGCAGAGCATTCAGATTAGCTGTAGCATCCAGTTCAAACGGTATGGTGCTTCGCTCCTCTGCCTTCTTGTCCTCGCTCACCTCGACGCGTATATCCTGCGCCAATCTGCCAATCGCCGCCGTAATCTCTGCCCTGCTTCCCGCCTCTTCTTCCAGTGTCTCGACCTTGTCGTTCGAGTTCGACTTTAAAACGTCGACGCTGATCGTATACGGAGCCGTCGATCCTCGAATCTCGCCATACAAATAAGCCTTCGCACCTACCTGCTGTGCTACTCGCTGCTCAGGAACCATCCCCGCCGAAGCGCCGCCCTCCGACGCAACCTGCCGAAGCCCAGCTCCATAGGCTGCTCCTCCAAACAAGTTCAGCGTTCGAGACTGCTGCAGTGCAATCTCAAGCCCCTGCATCACCGTCCCATCCAGCGTCTTGTCGCCTGTCTTGTTCTCGATCACCGTCAGCAACAGATGATCGTTAGACCCCAACACAAACGGCCGAAAGATTCCACCGCGAACTAATGCAACAGCCGCGACCCCTACGACGATCAACGCCGCCGCAACCATCATCCGCAGTTGCGTCTTTGCACTAATTGTCTTCGAAACTGTAATCAGCTCCCGAACACCATGATCCTCAGCGCTCTCAATCGCTCCTTCTGAGAAGACTCCCTTCTCCAGCTCATATCCGAACGGCGTCGCCGTTGGTTTAGGCCTCGCCACAGCTACCTCTCGCTGTCCTAAGGCATCGATCATCTCGCTCTCTGCCGCTACACCATTAACGGCAGGCAGCAGAGCCGGCATCTCTCCGCTCGCAACCGCGACGACACCTTCTTTCGCCGGCCGCCTCATCACCGGTTCCGCGCCGCCACGTTCTCCTCCCTGCACTCGCATCGGGCGAATCACACTGCTGCCGGAGCTTGATCCCGAATCCGCTGCCTGCAGTGGTGTGCGCTTCGGGCCCTTCTTCCGTCCTGCCGGATCGCTTGTTCGCACCAGCGGAACTCCCAGTGCCTCTCCTTTACTGCTCAGCCATCCTCCCCGCCCCAACTTGCTGCTTACCTTCACCAGCTCGTCGTGCAGCTCCTTCGCCGTCTGAAAGCGTTTCTTTTGATCTTTCTCGAGCAGCTCGCAGAATGACCTTCTCCAGCTCACGAGGAATTGCCTCATTCCAATTACGCACCGGTTCCGGATCATGGTTGAACAGCTGCACAAAAATCAACGCGCTCGTCGCACCCTTGAAAAGGCACCTGCCGCGTCGCCATCTCGTACAGCACAACTCCGAGCGAAAACAGATCCGACCGCAGATCCAGCGGCTCGCCCCGCGCCTGCTCCGGAGACATATACGCCAGCGTTCCCACCGTCGATCCGGCCAGCGTCAGATCCAGCGATCGCGACATCCCACCCGCCGCGCTTACTCCACGCCCGATCTTCGCCAGTCCAAAGTCCAGCACCTTCGCCTGGCACTTCCCATTCGGCATCTTCACCAGAAAGATATTTGCTGGTTTGATGTCGCGATGCACAATCCCTTTGGCATGCGCCACCGTCAGCGCATCGGCAATCTCCATCGCATAGCGAACGATCTCGTCCGCCAGCAACGCGCCATGGACGATCCGGTCCTTCACCGTCTCGCCTTCCAGCAGTTCCATCACCAGATAAGGATTATCATCCTGTTCGCCGATATCGAAGACCGTGCAGATATTCGGATGATTCAGCGCCGACGCAGCTCGCGCCTCCTGCAGAAAGCGCTCCCGCATTCCCGGCATCTTGTAGTCGTCGTTCAGCAGCTTGATCGCCACTTCACGATGCAGTCGCTCGTCCCACGCCCGAAAGACGAGACCCATGCCACCGCCCCCCAGTTTCCCCAGGATCTCGTACGGCCCGAACCTCTGGCCAATCTCCGGAATCATGCCTCTGATTCGCTTTCTAACTTTCTCGGTTGCTATCGTTCGAAGAGATCCAAAGCGCGGGTAAAGCCTTTGGCAACTTCATCATTTCGACCAGTTGCATCAATTCGCAACTCTGCTTCGAATGGATTCCACACTCGATAACCGACATCGGCGGAAGCTCTTCGATCGTGAGTCGCCCATTTACCACCAAGTCCATCCAATCGTGCAACATCCGTCATTAATCATTACCTTCCAATCTGTCACGCTATGACGGCACCAGACATCCCCCAAGCGTGGCATAGCCACCGTACATTGGTAACAGTTAATGCTCGGAACCGCCTTTATAATCAGCCTGTGACCTCTCCAAACTCAGCTCCCGCACCGTCGCCGTCAACCAAACCCTGCTGATCGACGCCGACGACACCCTCTGGGAGAACAACATCTACTTCGAGCGCGCGATCACCAGCTTCATCTCCTACCTCGATCACCGCGTCCACACCGCAGAAGAGGTCCGCGGCCATCTCAACCGCGTCGAGCACGCCACCATCCTCTCCCACGGCTATGGCCTCATAGCTTTCGCCGTTCCCTCGTCACCTGCTTCGAGCAGCTCACCGACGTGCCCCTCACCGACGAGAAGCATCGCCGCATCGAAAGCTTCGCCCAGTCCATCGCCGACCAGGAGATCGAGCTCCTGCCCAACGTCGACCCAGACACTCGCCGACCTCGCCACCCGCCACCGCCTCATCCTGGTCACCAAGGGAGATCCCGAACGAGCAGACCGACAAGCTTCACCGCTCCGGCCTCGCCGCCACATTTCAGCGCCGTCGAGGTCTTCCCGAAAAACATCACGAAGCCTATCTCTCCCTCGCCGCCCATCACGGCTGCGAAGCCTGCAACACCTGGATGATCGGCAACAGCCCCCGCTCCGACGTAAACCCCGCCCTCGCCGCCGGGCTTCAACGCCATCTTCATCCCCCACGACTTCACCTGGGTCCTCGAGCACGAGGTCGTCAACCAGCCCCCCGCCGGCCAGCAACTCTCACTCGAACTTGCCACCTTTGCCCGACCTCACCCGCGTCACTTCTGATTCATCTCATTTTTCCAAATGATTCACACTCCGTTAAACCTCCCACAAAACTCCCTGTAACATCTAAAGGATCAAAAAGAAGAAGTGAGAGGTTCATGAGCGAAGGTCGTTGGGTTTTATTGATTGCGAGTGAAGTGGGTGGCACGGATTCCGTCTCGGATCGCGCCATGGAGCGTCTGGTCGAGGCGATTCGGCGAAGAAGGCTACGAGGTCGTCCGCACCTCCACACCGGAGGACGGTCTGTCCCTGGTCACCTCCGACCCATCGTACAGCGCCATCCTTCTGGACTGGGACCTCGAAGGCGAGAACCAGTTCGCCGAAGGCGCCGCACTGGCCATCCTTCGCGCCGTCCGCCGCCGCAACAAAAAAATCCCCATCTTCCTCATCGCCGACCGCACCCTCGTCAGCGAGCTTCCCCTCGAAGTCGTCAAGCAGGTCCACGAGTACATTCACCTCTTCGGCGACACCCCCGCCTTCATCGCCAACCGCGTCGACTTCGCCGTCGAGCGCTACCACGAGCAGCTCCTTCCGCCCTACTTCCGCGAGCTGAAGAAATACAACGACCAGGGCGCCTACTCCTGGGACGCCCCCGGCCACATGGGCGGCGTCGCTTACCTCAAGCATCCCGTCGGCATGGAGTTTCACAAGTTCTTCGGCGAAAACATCATGCGTTCGGACCTCGGCATCTCCACCGCGCCGCTCGGCTCCTGGCTCGATCACCTCGGGCCTCCCGGCGAATCCGAGCGCAACGCCGCCCGCATCTTCGGCGCCGACTGGACCTTCTACGTTCTCGGCGGCTCTCAGCACCTCCAACCAGATCGTCGGCCACGGCGTCATCGCGCAGGACGACATCGTCCTCGCCGACGCCAACTGCCACAAATCCATCTGCCACTCCCTCACCGTCACCGGCGCGCGCCCCGTCTACATGAAGCCCACGCGCAACGGCTACGGCATGATCGGCCTCGTCCCCCTCAAGCGCTTCAGCCCGAGTTCATCCGCGGCATCATCGACAAGAGCCCCCTCACCACCGGCGTCGCCAACCAGAACCCCACCTACGCCGTCGTCACCAACTCCACCTACGACGGCCTCTGCTACGACGTCAACAGGGTCGTCACCGAGCTCGCCAAGTCCGTCCCGCGCATCCACTTCGACGAGGCCTGGTACGCCTACGCCAAGTTCCACGAGATCTACCAGGGCCGCTTCGCCATGGGCGTCCCCGACGACATGCCCGACCGCCCCACCATCTTCGCCGTCCAGTCGACGCACAAGATGCTCGCCGCCTTCTCCATGGGCTCGATGATCCACGTCAAGCTCAGCCCACGCGCTCCGCTCGACTTCGACCAGTTCAACGAGTCCTTCATGATGCACGGCACCACCTCGCCGTTCTATCCGCTCATCGCCTCGCTCGACGTAGCCGCCGCCATGATGGACGAGCCCGCCGGCCCCACGCTGATGAGCGAGACCCTGCAGGACGCCATCAGCTTCCGCAAGGCCATGTCGTCGATCGGCCACCGCCTCCGCGCCGCCGAGCAGGGCTGGTTCTTCCGCCTCTACCAGCCCGAGTACGTCTTCGATCCCCTCGACGGCCAGACCTATCTCCTCGAAGAAGCCGCCGACGGCCTGCTCACCAACCGCTCCAGCGCCTGGACCCTCAAGCCCGGCGAAGAGTGGCACGGCTATCAGGACGAGGACATCGCCGACGACTACTGCATGCTCGACCCCACCAAGGTCACCATCCTCACCCCCGGCGTCAACGCCCAGGGCGTCGTCAGCGACTGGGGCATCCCCGCAGCCATCCTCACCGAGTTCCTCGACGGCCGCCGCGTCGAGATCGCCCGCACCGGCGACTACACCGTCCTCGTGCTCTTCTCCGTCGGCACCTCCAAGGGCAAGTGGGGCGCCCTGCTCGAAAATCTCTTCGAGTTCAAGCGCCTCTACGACTCCGAAGCCCCGCTCGAAGAGGCGCTCCCCGAACTCGTCTCCAAGTATCCCGCGCGCTATCGCAACGTCACCCTCAAAGAGCTCTCCGACGAGATGCACGCGGCCATGGTTCAGCTCAATCTCTCCGGCCTGGTCAACGACGCCTGCGACGAAGACTTCGACCCCATCCTCACCCCCGCGCAGACCTACCAGAAGCTCCTGCGCCACGAGACCGAAAAGATCCGCTTCACCGAGATGGCCGGCCGCATCGCCGCCGTCATGCTGGTTCCCTACCCTCCCGGCATCCCCATGTCCATGCCCGGCGAGCGTCTCGGCAGCGCCGAAAGCCCGGTCATCAAGCTCATCCTCGCCATGGAGGAGTTCGGCAAGCGCTTCCCCGGCTTCGAGCGCGAGGTCCACGGCATCGAGGTCGACGCCGAAGGCAACTACTGGATGCGCGCCGTCATCGAGACGCCGAGGTCACCGACAAAAAGAAGAACGGCAATGGCAACGGCAACGGCAACGGAAAACAACGTCCGCCCAACGCCGCGACCGCCAGTCAAAAAGAGAAAGCGTGCCGCTTCAGCCACAACCCCCGAGGTCCCACCCACCGGCCTCTCATCCCAGAGATAGCCTCCCCGACCGAAGCATCTTCGGCTTCTTCTTACTTTAATAGAAGAGGCCGTTTTATTTTCAGGCTGTCCACAGCTATTAGCACCCACGCTAAAGCCCTCATCTCTCTATTTTTATCGACTCTCCTAGTAATTTTGCCAGTTCCGCTTCCCCTGATTGGCCGATGAGATCGTTCGCGAAGGCGGAGTCACTACAACCGCCGCGGGTAAGCCGATCATTGCCGTCTTCACCAAGGCATCGCCAAAGTGGATTAACTAAATCCGTCGCAAAAAAACTGAGGCGGAGGAAGGTGTCACCACGGCACCCACTCCGCCTAATCTTTATTTAATCGAGAGATATTCGTCGTCGCACCCTCTCTCCGATTATTATTTGTGACCTTCGCAGGTTCATCTCTCGCTCACTTCAACCAACCCGTCAGGGATGCTATACTAACCTTCGGATTGCTTACCGCAACTCACGCCATCAGCGTCGAGACACAGCGCGGAGGTGGCGAAATTGGCAGACGCACTAGCTTGAGGTGCTAGCGCCGCAAGGCATAGGGGTTCAAGTCCCCTCCTCCGCACCAATCCAACCAACACATTCTAAAAAACTCACCAGGCCTGCCATCAGGCCTCCGAGATGATGTGTTCACGAATAGCAAACCGAATCAGGTCTGCATTGGTCTTCAGATCAAACTCTTCCATAATGCGGTATTTGTGGAAAGCAATCGTCCGGACTGCAATGTCCAACACCGCAGCGGCCTCTTTCATCGAATGGCCCTCCGCCAGAAGCTGCAACACCTGGCGCTGCCGTTGCGTCAGTTCCTTCGAACGGTCCTGCCGCGGGTCGCGGATAAATTCATCCATAGCTTTTGCGCTATGCTCGGCGTCACATACGTCTTGCCATGCAAAACCTCGTCAATCGCCTTCTTCAGCTCGACACCGGCAGATTTCTTCAGCAAATACCCGGTCGCCCAGTTACGGAGCGCCTTCGAAGCCACATCCGGATCTTCGTTCATCGTCAGAATGATGATCTTCGTCTTGGGCAGAAGTTTTTTAACTCCTGCCCTGCGTCAAGCCCGTTCAGCAGAGGCATACTCAGGTCGAGCAGAACGACATTAGGCTTCGATTCCTTCGCCGCCGTCAGCAGGCTTCTCCCATCTGCCACCATGCTTACAATCTGGTACTCCGGTTCGAGCAGCGTCTTAAACGCCTCGGGCGACAAGTGTGTGATCGTCCGCAATCAATATTCGTGGCCGATCCATCTCCAACCTCCAACTTATCGTCGATGTCGCGCTGCCTGCAGGACTGGAAGAAGTCTTCATCGATTCGTCCCTCGAAGGGATTCGGATCAGGAAACCTACAGCCTAATTTACGCAGTCACCAATAGAGTGCCGCCTTCTCTTCGATTTCTCAGCTGCTAAATCTACCAGTTCCTCAAACTTTCTTGAGCAATACCCCTCGCGCATCCAGCATCTTCCCTGAAATTTCGCCCTGTATCCCCTAAACCCACCTGCAAACCAAACACTACCTCAGCGTGCCGTAGATTGGTCGAATAGTTACAGGGGTAGAAAAGGACGCATCGAGATCCATTACATAACGAAGAGGCGGAACGCACTCCTGTAAGAACTGCCAGTACAGCCTTCGTGGACTTTGACGTCAGATAGTGATTGCCCGGCAGACTCGTGCGCACACGCGCACCACAGCCCATGCCTGGGCCCTGTTCGAAAGATAGTAGCGAGTGTCCGATCTATGGAGGTTCTGGGTGGCACGCCTCAAGTCAACCGTCCCTCAATCAAGCCTCATCCCCATCAGGGCAAAAGCCCACTCTCGCACCCTCCTTTGCCTGGCAGCGTACAGTTTTTTATATCTTCTCTTTCTTCCTCCCCTACACGCTTCTTCTCGGCTAAAAACTGACCTCGTCTACATGAAAAACGGGGACGTCATCACCTGCGAGATACGTTCCCTCGAGCAGGGACAGCTGACCATCAAACAAAACTACGCAAACATAGGCTGCGAGAGAAGACAGTTGTCAGCGTGCCGGATGTCCTCGACACTTGTTTCACCCATTCGCTTGCAGCATGGAGGTATGCGTTTGACGGATAGTCGTCCAACAGTCGTCTTGGCAGATGACAACCTCCAGGTCACGCAGGCCGCCTGCGCCCTTCTCGACTCTGGTTATCAGGTCGTCAAGGTGGTGGCCGATGGAGAAGAGGCAGTTCGCGCGATTCAGGAGCTGAAGCCGGATCTCGCCATCCTCGACATCTCAATGCCCGGGATGGATGGGATCGCCGTGGCTCGTCAGCTCCGCAAAACAGGGTGCAACACCCGGGTAGTCTTCGTAACTCTCATCGAAGACGACGATTACATGCAGGAAGCACGGCGCATTGGACACGGTTACGTCCTCAAGCGTCGCCTGTCGTTCGACCTCCTTACGGCGTTGACGTCTGCACGCGAAGGCCTGTTTTTCTGCTCTCGATAACTTTCTAACTCCCGAAGATCCCCTACACCAAAAGCTGAATTTACCGTGCCTGTTAGTTTTGACAGACTCAAATTTGCGTGTTTTCGTCATAAAAATATGTATGATGTTCACTCTAATCAGCCTGAAATGATTCAAGATCAAGGACTGGATGTCTTGAGCTGTCCAGCACGAAATTTCACTTCATCTTTACTTGCTCTCAACTGTCTCTCTGTACCGTAAATCCCAGGTACCATCGTCCGGCCAAGAATTGTCGATCTATAAAAGTTCCGTTCCTACACGAACCAGAACCAATCTTGTCCACGGAAAGATGAGGGGTAATTATGCTGAGCGTGAACCCTGGTCCCATCCAAGCAGTCACCGATAGCCGACAGCGAACCTCCGCCATCAACAACGCCATTCTGCGTATATCGTCTCAGCTTGGGGACTGTAAAAGCGAAGATATTGATGACGCTGTTCACTCAGCTCTCAACGAAGTAAGTACGATCGAAAGCGCCGCGCAGGCCGGATGGTTTCTTCTCAGCGACTCCGGAAAACTTCTGGAGACCTTTCCCTCAGCCTCCGCTCCGTTCTCTCAAAGTTCAGCCTTCAAAGATGGGTTACAAGCGGTGCCGTGGTGTCTCGCTCAACTGCGCCATGGGAAGGCTGTCGTCATCGATAGATTGGACGATATGCTTCCAGAGGCAGAGGGCGATCGGCAGTTTCTCCATGCCACAGGAGTGCATTCCTTCGCCCTTCTGCCTTCGAGCTGCGGCGCGTTCGGCAACGCAATTTTGATTCTCTCTTCCGTCTCCGCCGAGATAGAGTGGTCGCACAAGATCGTGGAGCAGTACACCCTCTTGGGAAACCTTTTCTCCAACGCCTATCAACGAAGTCTTGCCCACAATAAATCTCAAACCAGCGTGAAATGCTTCCAGCAGCTGTTCATCGCATCAACAATTGCTATGGCTCTCATCAACAAAACCGGCCAACTCGTCTCCACCAACTATGCCTTTCGCCGCATGCTGGGCTACTCAGAAAATGAGGCCCGAAAGTTGAAGTACAGCGATATCACCTGCTCGAAGATGAAAGCGGCTTCACTCCATCATGATTCGCCAAATCAAGCGGCTGCGAATCCCCGAAGCAGGCAAACTCTAATTCGCAAAGATCATTCCTTGATGGCGGCAAGGATCAAGGTATATCCCATGGAACTCACCTCGCGGGAAGATGATCTTCTCTCTCTGGTACAGATCGAAGACCTCACCGTGCAGAACAGCATGAAAGAGGAGCTACACAAAAGGCAGACTGAAGTAGGAGCCCTGGCCTCTCAGCTCATCCAATCTCAGGACAACGAGCGAAAACGCCTCTCGCGAGAGTTGCACGACGATATCGGTCAGCGGCTCTCCCTCGCCGCTTCCGAGGCTGCTTCTCTCGCCAGTCAACATGCCGACGACACCCCGGTCTCCACCGATCGCCTCAACACCCTGCGCGACGAGCTGGACAGCTTATGCTCCGACGTTCACGGTATGTCTCACAACCTGCACTCGTACAAGCTGCAACATCTCGGCCTGCAATCTGCGTTGAAGGATCTATGCCGAAAATTATCTCGACCAGATTTTCGTGTTGATCTTCACCTCGATGAATTCGACGAGCCCGCTTCGAAAGATATTTCACTTTGCTTATATCGAGTAGCTCAGGAATCCCTGAACAACGCCTTCAAACACGCACGCACCCCCGTCGCCGCCGTCACTTTAACCAAGCTTCAAAACACCTTTTACATGACGATTCAGGATTCAGGAATTGGTTTTGACAGTACTGTCAGCTCGCAAGGACTTGGGCTCCTCAGCATGAGCGAAAGGCTCAAACTCGTCGAAGGTCACCTAAGGCTGCACTCAATTCCAGGACGCGGCACAGAGATCTGGGTAGAAGTTCCTGACGAACAAAACATCATCAGCCTCCATTCAGGCCGCAAGCTGCCCATTCACTCCACCAATTGGATCTACAGCTCCCACGCCTCCTAAGCCAGGCCATCCGCCATGGAATGAGCCCTCTTGGGCTTCGGCATCCCCGGTGATACACTAGGGTTTAACTTAAGGTGTTCGTGTCGACAGGTCTGTCCCCGGCACCAATCCACACATCTTCTCCGGTTCCACCCGGACCCAAGAGGTCATCAGCACCGCAATGCTTATTCTTCTCGTAATCCTGCATATTATCGTCTCGCTCTTTATCATTGGCGTTGTCCTGCTCCAGCAGGGCAAATCCGCCGACCTCGCCGGTGCCTTCGGCGGTCAGGGTTCGCAGACGGCCTTCGGTCCTCGTGGCGCGGCAAACCTCCTCACCAAGATGACCACCTGGTCGGCAATCATCTTCATGCTCACCTCCATCGGGCTTACCGTCGCACTGGCGCATGCCAGCGCCGACCACTCCGTTCTCTCCGGCGTCAAGTCCACCCAGACCACTCCCGCGAAGAAGTAATCGCTCCAATCAAACGATGCGCAGGCCGTTGGCTTGCGCATTTTTACGCCCACAACAGCGATAATCTCCTCATGCCCCCCAAGACTATGATCCACGAGATCCTACCCGTCGGCCCCCTCCAGTGCAACTGCTCCATTCTCGGCGACGCGATCTCCCGCGAAGCCATCGTCGTCGACCCCGGCGACGATATCCCCCGCATCCTCGCCCTCCTCGCCAAACACTCCCTCACCCTCAAGCAGATCCTCATCACCCACGCCCACATCGACCACATCGCCGGAGCCCATCGCCTCAAACGCCTCACCGGAGCCCCCATCCTCTACAACAAAAACGACCTGGCCCAGGTCAAGATGATGGACGTCCAGGCCGGCTGGCTCGGCATCCCCACCCCGACCGTCGAAGACCCCGACGACAGCCTCGACGACGGCAAACTCATCACCATCGGAGCCAGCCCCGACCAAACCCGAAGCGGTCTCACCGGCTCCATCCTCCACACCCCCGGCCACACCGAAGGCTCCGTCTGCCTTTACCTCCCGGCCCACTCCCTCCTGCTCGCTGGCGACACCCTCTTCGCCGGCACCATCGGCCGCACCGACCTCCCCGGAGGCGATCTCCGCAAGATCATCACCTCAATCCAGGATCGTCTTCTCACCCTCCCGGACGAAACCATCGTCATTCCCGGACACGGAGCGTCTACAACTATAGGGTCCGAGCGCTCCGAAAACCAATTCTTACAAAACTAGCAATATCAGCCATATACGCTAATAAATAAAAGCAACACATTATAAGCACTGCTTGAACTAGTAACTACCGTGGTACAACTTTCGACCATGCACGACACGTTCCAAACCCTCGGAAAACTCCTGCTCCGGCCCTAATAAACTCACTACCACTCGCCCCAACTCCGCGATCCCATAAAACGATCCCGGGTGCACCACCACCCCAGCTTCACGCAACAGCCCCTCCGCCACATCCCCCTCGACCACCCGCGGCAGCCTCAAAATCGCACTCCACCCCGCCTCCACCCGCAACACCTCCACCCCACTCCCCTGCGCCGCCGCAAGATTCCCCCGCACCCGCTCCAGAATCTGCCCTTGAATCCCCTTCCTCCCTGTCAGCCAAACCGGCAGCGCCGTCTGCACCGGAGCATTCATCGAAAGAAACGTATCCGCAATCACCTCCAGCCGCCCCATCGCCTCCCGTCGCATCGCCTCCGGCCCGAACCCCGCAATCCATCCCACCTTCATCTGCGGCAACCCGGCAATCTTGCTCATCCCGCTCAAACAGAACGTCAGCACCGGATGCGGCCCCACCGCAAAACTTCTCACTCTCTCCTCGACCAGCGGATAATCCAGAAACACCTCATCCACAATCAGCGCCAACCCATGCCGCGCGCAGATCTCTTCCAACCTGCGCCCGTTCTACCGCTCCCAGTCGCATGCCCCGTCGGATTATTCGGATGCACCACCACAATCGCCTTCGTCCGCGGCCCAACTCCCTTCTCCAACTCCGCAAAATCGATCCACCACCCATGGTCATAAAACAACGGGTAAGGCTTCAGCCGTCACATCCTCCAGATCCGCCAGAAAATCAAACAGCGGATAACTCGGCTGCGCCACCAGCACCTCATCCCCCGCATCACACAGCAGCCGAAACAGATACCCATACCCTTCACTCGTACTCGTCGTCAGCACCACGGCATCTGCATCGACATCGGCCCCATGATCCCCGTAGTACCCCACCACCGCCTCACGCGCCGACCGCATCCCTCGCGGATCAGGATCGTACGTCAACGCCCCAGCATCCGCCAGCGGCGCCAAAATCGCCTCCGCATCATACGCAAATCCACACACAGTCGGGTTCGACACCGTCAGATCGATCAGCTCGCGTCCCTGCTCTCGCGCCTCGCGAATCGCAGCCGCAAACCGGCTCTCCCCCACATCCCAACCCGTCCGCTTCGAAAACCCGTAGCTCACCCTCTCCATGTTAATCGCGAAGCCGGCCGCGCCCTCGAATAATTCATCCCTTCAGCATGGAGACTAAGATATCCTCCCTTCAATTCTGTTTTGCAGACTTGCATGCCTTCCCCCAGCATCTGTCGTTTCGGCCCGATTGCCTTCGCATAGCAGAGAAAGGACGCACGACATGCCCACCTCAAAATCAAAGCCCTCCACAAAGTCCATCACCAACATCAAGCCTACCGCCCTCCCCTTCGCACCCACCATTCCGGCGCGCCCCTTCGTCGACCCGCATCTCCTCACCCGCCGCGCCACACCCAAGCCACCACAACAAAATCCACCACGCTCGCCGCCATTCAAAAGAGCTACGCCAAACCCGCCCAGCAAAGCCCAAGCAACGTCCTCGGCGACCCCACCGAAAGCCTCCAGACCTTCACCCTGCCTGACCTCGCGCAATACACCAAAGAAGGAGCCTACTCGACCAACGCCAGCAAAGACGTCCATCTCTTCTACGTCGGCCGCGACGACGTCCACGACATCCTCAAGTACATCCTCTCCCGCGTCACCATCTCGCTCTACCTAAACATGTTCGGCTTCGACGACTCCGAGCTCAACAACATCCTCATGCAGAAGGCCCTCAACCCCGCCGTCACCATGCTCATCACGCTCGACAAGAGTCAGGCCGGCGGCGTCCACGAAAAAGCTCTCCTCGCCGCCGACCAGGCCTACAATCTCGCCGCCTACAACACCCACTTCGTCCTCGGCGAGTCCGCCACCCATCAGATCAGCCACACCAAAGGATTCGTCGCCGATGGCCGCGTCGCCGCCGAAGGCTCCACCAACTGGTCCACCTCAGGCGAAGGCACCTTCGTCATCAGCGGAAAGCCCGGCGGCCCCGGCTACGTCGCGCAAAACAACACCCAGGCCGTCATCACCGACCCCGACACCATCGTCCGCTTCCAGACCGAGCTCATCGCCGAACACATGATCGCGCAGTCCCAGCAAACACCTCCCTCTGCTCCCAAGCAACTCCCTCTGCCCAAAAACCCGCCGAAGTAAGCAGACGTTGCACCAGGTACCTCACAGAGGTACGATCAGCTTCTCCCTCAGTACGCGAACACAAAAATCGCCGAACGAAAGGACCTCCGTGGTCACACCTTTCCTATTCTGGCCCTGCTTTTTAGGCTTGGTCTTTCTCGTCATCGGACTGATCTATAGCAGGAGAGAGGTAGCAGCAGCGAGCGGACTCGAAAAACTCATCGCCCTCGCGTTCGTCTTCGTCGCTGCACCACTAGCCACCTTCGCCGGCGAGCATCTCGCCGGCGCAAAATTCCTCATGGAAGGCGTCCCTCGCTACATGCCCGCGCCGTTATTCTGGGCATACTTCGTCGGCGTCGCCCTGCTCGCCGCTGCCCTCCGCCTCTCCCTCAAAAAATACATGCAATGGTCAGCTCCCCTACTGGCAATCATGTTCTTCCTCTTCGTTCTAATGATGGATCTACCCGCCACCATCGCTCACCCCAAAAACCGGCTCTTCTGGACATTGACACTACGAGAGACCGCCTTCGGTGGCGGAGCCCTGGCACTCACCGGCTTCATGCTGCGGCAAACCAACCAGCAGCTCTCGAAGATCCTGATAACCATCGCGCGCCTCTGCATCGGCATTCCGTTTATCTTCTACGGCATCGAATACCTTCTCTACCCAGCATCCGCCCCCGGCGTCCCGCTTGAAAAACAAACGCCCGCCTGGGTTCCGCTTCCTCACCTGTGGGCCTACCTCGTCGGAGCCATACTGCTCGTCGCCGGCGTAGCCATTCTCCTCAACAAGAGGTCCCGAACCGCCGCAGCATTCGTCGGCCTCGTCATGACCCTGATCACCGTGTTCCTCTACACCCCCATCCTCGCCATGGCCACCAAACCGGAGATCATTGAAGGAGTCAACTACATCGGCGACACCCTGTTCTTCGGCGGAACAGCGCTACTCCTCGCCATGGCACTACCCGCGAACGGCAACACACCCAAGTGAGCGGCATACAAAGCGACATACAATAAGAGTCACTCATCATGACTCCGATCCACGCAGTCCTCTTCGACTACGGCATGGTCCTCTCCGCGCCACCTGACCCCGCCGCCTGGTCACGCATCCGGTCCATCACCGGCCTCCCCGAAGACACCCTCCATCGCGAGTACTGGGCTCACCGTCACGCCTACGATCGCGGCGATCTCACCGCCGAAACCTACTGGCGCACAGTAGCCGAAGCAGCCAGCCTCACCGTCACCCCCAATCAGCTAGCCCAGCTCATCGCAGCCGACACCGACTTCTGGTCCACCCTCAACCCACCCATGATCGAGTGGGCGCAACGACTCCAGCGCTCTGGCATCCGCATCGGCATCCTCTCCAACATGCCCGACGCCATGGAAGCCGGCCTCCGCTGCCGTCACCCATGGATCGAAACCTTCGACCACCAAACCTGGTCCCACGCCGTCAACCTCGCCAAGCCCGAACCCGCCATCTACCACCACGCCGCCGAAGGCCTCCACACTCCACCCGCCAACATCCTCTTCCTCGACGACCGCGCAGAAAACATTGAAGCCGCCCTCGCCCTCGGCATGCAGGCCATCCAGTACACCACTCATCAAGCCTTCGAGCACGAGATGCTCGCTCGCGGACTCAGCCACCTGTTACAACTAGAAGGTCCTACAGATTCCCAAAACGGGAAACCATAGTACCTCCGTAACGTCTTTCGCAATTTTCTTCGACAACAAACGCCGCACAACCCATGGATAGTTAAGGTCAGGCTGCAACAGCGCTCCGCCCGCAGCCAGCAACCCATGAATACGACGACACCGCTCCCCCTCCGACGTCTCGCTGCCGGTCTCTGCGGCATCCTCGCCTCAAAGCAAGGCCACCTTCCCCACAAGAAAAACTGTCATCCCGACCGCAGACGCCGCTCAAGCAGTAGCAGTCGCAGTCGCAATCAAAGGCCCAGCAGTTTTTCGTGGAGCCGCGTCCTTCTCCCCTGCGTCGTTCTTCCAGGCGTGCTGTCTCTGCTCACCTCGCCACTCTCCGCGCAAAGCACCGGCCCGCAACAGCTCGTCTTCGCCGGCCTTCTCGGCTCTACCAATTCAACCCAGAACGCCCAGTTCAACGCCGTTCAAGCTGACGCCACTGGCAATCTCTATCTCCTCCTCGATCAAAAAGACGGCGTCCGCCTACTAAAGACAGACGCCTCCGCGACAAACATCCTCGCGCAAACTCAACTCGGCGCAGCCGGCGACATCGGTCTCGCCATGGCCCTCGACCCCTCCGGCAACATCTACATCACCGGCACCACCACCTCCGGCACCATCACCGCAACCTCCGGCGTAGCCTTCCCAACTTCAACCGGCGCTTCAACCAATGCGTTCATCGGCAAGTTCGATCAGAGCTTGAATCCGATCTTCATCACCTACGCCGGAAGCGGCGGCCTCGCTGTCACCGCCATCGCCGCCACCGCCGACGCCGTCTATATCACCGGCAGCATCTTCGGCTCCACCCTCCCCGTCACACCGTCGGCCATCATCCAATCCCCTGCCACCGGCAGCCTGCAAAACGGATTCGTCGAGCGCTTCAACGCAACCGGCTCCACACTCGTCTACGCAACCTATCTCAGCGGCCAAAGCGGCAACACCGCCCCCGCCGCCATCGCCGCCGACACCAGCGACAACGCCTACATCGCCGGCTACACCACCAGCTCCGGCTTCCCCACCCTCAACGCGCTCGTCCCCGACATCCTCAGCCCCACCTCCGGCTTCCTCACCAAACTCGACCCCGCCGCTGCCACCATCCTCTTCTCCACCTTCATCCCCGGCCCCGGCATCTCCGCCATCGCCCTCGACCCCGTCGCGCAAACCCTCCTACTCTCCGGCTCCATCGCCCTCGGCCAGTTCCCCGTCGCCACCGTCGCCACGCCGCTGGTCAACACCACCTACCAAACCGCCCTCCGCATCTCCCCCGACGGCAGCACCGTCATCAACTCCACCCTCCTCGCACCCGGCACCCAATCCGCCCTCACCCTCGCGCCCAACGAAAGCGCCTGGTTCACCAGCACACTCACCACACCCTCCTGGCTCCTGCCTCTCACTCCGCTCTCCACCATCGGCAACAGCTACGCCCTCCGCCTCACCCAGCAAGGCACCGCATCTCCGGTCATCGACCAGACCATCCGCTTCGGCGGTCTCCCCACCACCAACCCCAACTTCGCCAGCGCTCCCGTCACCCTCACCTCTGTCGCAACCGACACCACCGGCCAACCCACCTTCGCCGGCAGCGCCAGTCCCACCGCCAGTTCGAGCCTGCTCGCCACCGAAACCTACGACCTCCCGCTCTACAAATCACCCACGCCGGCGCTGCCCTCCAGCCTCCGCTCCGCGGCCCTCCCCGCCAGCTCCTGCAACGGCAGCCAGTGCGCCGGCGCTGCAGCCTACCTCGCGAAACTCAACCCTCAAGCCTCCGCACCATCGCTCAGCTTTTCCGTCGACGCCTCCCCCAACCTCGTCCTCCGCAATCTCGGCAGCACCGCCGCCACCAGTCTCCAGCTCACCACCGCCAACTTCGCATTCGACCACAACTGCCCCACCACCCTCCCCCCGGCGGCGAGTGCGACATCTTCGTCACCAGCACCTCCAGCGGCCCCGGCACCCTCACCGCACAAGCCGCCAACGCAACCACGCAAACCGTCACCCTCGCCGCCACCACCGCTCGACCCAACCCCATCGTCTTCTCCCCCAAAGAGCTCGACTTCGGCGTCGTCACCTCCACCAGCGCACCGGTCACGCGCACCGTCACCCTCACCAACCTCACACAACAGACTCAAACCTTCACTTCACAGTTAGGAAGCAACCAGCTCACTCCATACACCTTCGCCGAGTCCTCCTCCACCTGCCCGCTCGCCGCCATCAACACCTACACCCTCGCCGCCAACGCCACCTGCAGCCTCACCCTCAGCTTCACCGCCTCCTCCACCGCAACCGACGACGGCTTCGCCCAATCCAACTGGACCATCGGCCCCGGCTTCGTCCTCCTCACCGCCTTCACGCAGGCCGCATCCCTCAACCTCTCCGCCACCGAGATCGACTTCGGCACCCAGTTCGGCACCACTCCCGCCGCCGGCCCACGCCTCCCCCGCTATCTCTATATCTCCAACAACTCCGACACCTCCGTCACCCACACCCCCGTCACCCTCCCCGCTCCCTTCACCCTCACCGACAACTGCCCCACCACCCTCCTCCCCCACACCATCTGCCAACTCACGATCACCTACAACTCCCCCGTCGCCCCATCGGCCGACTCCACCACCCTCACCCTCGACCAGGGCCTCACCGTCCTCATCACCGGCAGCACCAAACCGCAGTCCACCGGCACCGGCCAATCCGTCAACCCCAACCTCACCGTCACCCCTGCCTCCATCACCTTCCCCACACCAGTCCTCGTCACCAGCACCTCCTCCACCACGCAGCCCATCACCATCGGCAACACCGGCGCGCAACCCTTCTCGCTAGCCCTCGCCCTCACGGGAGACTTCACCGACACCACCAACTGCCCCGCCAACCTCCCCGGCAACAGCACCTGCACCGTCCTCGTCACCTTCGCACCATCGCAACCCGGCACCCGTCAGGGCCTTCTCTCCATCACCGCCAACTCCGGCACATCCCCCGCCTTCGTCTCGCTCACAGGCACCGGCACCGCAATCTCCGCCACCCCCAACAACACCCTCGCCTTCGGCGACGTCCTGCTCGGCCAACCCACCGTTCAGTGGACAAAGATCACCGCTCCCTTCGCCACCCTCACCGCAACCTCCTCCGCACCCGACTTCACCACCATCCTCGTCGAAGACATCGGCTTCGGCCACGGCGCCCCACCCTCCTCCTCCTTCACCACCACCTTCACCGGCACCTGCACCAACTGTTGGCTCGGCGTACAGTTCACCCCCTCCACCGCCGGCTCACAGACCGCAACCCTCACCCTCACCTCCACCAGCTCCGGCACACCGTCACCCTTCACCCTCACCGGAACCGGCCTCCCACTCACCGGCCTGGTCCTCACACCGCTCACCCAGGACTTCGGCCCCATCCCCCTGCACAGCGTCAGCGCCCCCACCCTCTTCACCCTCACCAACCTCACCACCGCAACCGTCACCCTCTCCACCCCCACCACCACCGCCAACTTCACCCTCGCCGACCCCAACGCCACACCCACCGGCGGCGCGTCCTGCACCGGCTCACTCGCCCCCAACGCCTCCTGTTTCGTCAACGTCCTCTTCGCCCCCACCACCACCGGCCCCCTCACCGGCGCCCTTACCATCCCCACCTCCACCACTCCCATCACCGCGCAACTCACCGGCTTCGGCAGCCCCGACCCCGGCCTCGCCTTCAACCCCACCGCACTCATCTTCTCGAACGTCCCCGGCCCCACCTCCACGCAACAAACCATCACCCTCACCAACACCGGCGCCGCCACCCTCCAGATCGCAGCGCCCACCAACGCCACCTCCAGCTTCGCCTCCACCACCAACTGCACCGCCCTCGCTCCCGCAGCCACCTGCGCCATCACCGTCACCTTCGCCCCCACGACGGCCCTCATCACCGACACCCTCCAGATTCCCGTCACCAGCTCCCTCACAGGCCCCACCCTCTACACCATCCCGCTCAACGGCGCCTACACCACCGAGGACGCCGGCCTCGAAGATCATCCCCAACCAGGTCAGCTACGGCCCCGCCGCCACTTCAACCCTCGGCGGCACGCGCCAGTTCACCATCAGCAACCTCACCCAAAAATCTCTCACCCTCGACATCGCCCTCCCGCGCCAGTTCGTTCTCTCCGGCCCACCCTGCGCCGCTCTCGCCCCCAACGCCTCCTGCAACTTCGCCGTCACCTTCCTCCCTCTCACCAACGGTGACCTCACCGGCACCCTCTTCGCCCAGGCCACGCCCACTGACGGCTCCGCCACCATCAACGGCCTCGGCTACGTCGAAGGCTACGGCGTCGGCCCCAACACCCTCGCCATCACCGGCAACCTCATCCCCGGCCAATCCGTCCTCAACTTCGGCCAAGTCGGCTCCGGCCAATCCTCCACCCAGAACCTCACCCTCGCCAACAACGGCGTCACTCCCCTCACCATCCGCCGCATCACCAGCGAGTGGCCCTTCCTCATCACCGCCACCACCTGCGGCTCCACGCTCGCCCCCTCTCCCGCCCAAACCTGCACCATCACCCTCGCCTACACTCCGCTCAACCAGGCCGCCACCGGCTCTTCCGCCCCGCCCTTCACCACCGACACCGGCACCCTCGTCATCGAAAGCGACGCCCTCAGCGGCCCCGACTTGATCGACCTCACCGGCACCGCAGCGCCTCTCACCACCCCCACGCCCAACAACACCGCCCCTCTGGTCTCCTACACCGAATCACAAAGCTCCCTCACCTTCGCGACAACGCAGGTCGGCGACGCCGCGCAACCTCAAACCATCACCCTCGCCAACACCGGCACCGTCCCCATCCACATCACCGCCCTCCAAACCACGCACGACTTCACCTTCCAAAGCAACTGCTCCACCATTCTCCCCTCCGCCAGCTGCATCCTCATCGTCACCTTCACCCCGCAGCCCTCCACCGACCCCACCAACACCACCCGCATCAGCGCCCTCGAGATCACCTCCGACGCCAGCACCGCGCTCGACTTCATCAGTCTCCTCGGCACCGCCACGCCATCCCCGCTCACCCTCTCGCCCATCGCGCTCGACTTCGGCTCCGTCCAGCTCGGCGCCACCTCCACCCTCCCCCTCCAAATCACCAACACCAGCACCACCCCCGCCGCCTTCACCACCATCACCACCACAGGCGACTACGCCGCCATCGGCGACTGCCCCATCAACAACACCCTCGCCTCCGGCACCACCTGCACCGAACAGGTCACCTTCACCCCCACCCAAACCGGCACCCGCACCGGCACCCTCTCCATCGCCACCTCACTCTCCACCCTCCCCATCAACGCGCCCCTCACCGGCATCGGCATTCAGTCCCATCTGCAGATCACGCCCTCCGCTCTCAACTTCGGCAGCCTCGCCATCGGCGCCTCCGCCAACCTCACCGTCACCCTCGTCAACACCGGCACCGCCAGCGTCACCAATCTCTCCTTCGCCATCACCGGCGACTACTCCATCACCACCCCCTGCGCCACCGCCACCCTCGCGCCCAGCTCCAGCTGCACCGCCACCATCACCTTCGCCCCCACCGCCCTCGGCTCACGCACCGGCGCCCTCACCATCACCAGCTCCGACACCAACTCCCCCGCCATCCTTCCCCTCACCGGCATCGGCGTTCCCAACGGCAGCTTCCTCCTCACCGTCAACGGCGGCTCCTCAGCCTCGGCCACCGTAGTCACCGAAGACCCCGCCACCTACAACCTCCAGCTCACACCGCAAAACAACTACAGCGGCGCCGTCGTCCTCAACTGCACCCCCGTCACCCCCGGACAATTCGCCACCTGCTCGCTCCTTCCTTCCAGCATCACCCTCAACGGCTCCGCACAAAACGCCGTCGCCACCATCAACACCATCACCGCCATCAATCCGAACGCAAACGCGCGCAACACAAACCCTCTTGCCAGCCGCAACAAAACCCTCCTCTGTCTCCTCCCCACCTCGCTCCTCTTCCTCTGGAGCACCTTTTCAACAAAACGCAAAAAATCCACCCTCCCGCGCAGTCTCTTCCTCGCCCTCCTCCTCACCCTGCTCGCCCTCTCCCCCACCGGCTGCGGCAGCGGAGGCGATCCCAACATCCGCACCACCCCACCCGGCGTCTATCAATATCAAGTCACCGCCAGCTCCACCACCGGCGTCCAGCTCACCCAAACCGTCACCCTCAACCTCACCGTCACCGCTCACTAGTTCCATACTCCAATATTGGAACCTTCCGGGTTGCAAGCACGTATATTGCAACATCGCAGCAGGTTCTCTCAGATTTATCTCGGAGAGGAAGTGCTGCCTTCATCTGTACACGGCAGCAAAAAAAATGTTAAAACAAACCTGTTTCACATGAGGTAATCGCGTGCACTCGATCCTTCAGGACCTGCACTACGGGCTACGCCAACTCCGCAAGTCCCCCAGCTTCACCCTCACCGCCATCCTCACCCTCGCCTTCGGCATCGGAGCAACTACCGCCCTCTTCAGCGTCGTTAACGGCGTCCTACTCAAGCCCCTCGCCTACCGCGACAGCGGCCGCCTCGTCGTCATCTGGGAGCGCGTCCGCTTCCTCGAAAAACTCTTCCCCTACGTCGGCGCCAATCCCCGCCACGCCGACATCTGGCGACGACAGTCCTCCGCCTTCACCGACCTCACCCTCCTCCGCCAGAGCTCGACCGGCATCAGCTTCGGCGAAGACCACCCTCGCCTCGTCGGCAGAATCATTGCCCAGCCCAACCTCCTCGACATTCTTGGCGTCCAGCCCGCCCAGGGCCGCAACTTCCTGCCCGAGGAAACCGTCGACGGACACGACAAGGTCGTCATCATCAGCTACCGTCTCTGGCAGACTCTCTTCAGCAGCGATCCCGCCATCATCGGAAGGTCCCTCAAGATCGCCGGCACTCCCTACCAGCTCGTAGGCGTCCTTCCCCAGGGCTTCTACTTTCCCAAAGCAAACGAACTCACCCCGTCCCCGGTCTCCCTCCAGCTTCCCGACAATGAGATCCTCACGCCCCTCGTCCTCAATCTCAATCACGTCGGCTGGAACAGCGACTACGGCAACTTCGTCGCCCTCGGCCACCTGAAGCCCGGCATCTCCATTGCGCAAGCCACAGGAAATCTCAACGTTCTCGCAGACGATATCGCCCGTCAGATTCCACGCGATCAAATAGACGGCAACCCCCGCGGCGCTCTCGCTGCCTACGTCCAGCCGATGAAGGAAGTCATCGTAGGCCGCACCTCAACGCGGCTCTGGCTGCTCCTCGCGGCCGTACTCAGCGTCCTGCTCATCGCGTCCATCAATCTCGCGAACGCGCAGCTTGCTCGATCCGTCAGTCGGGACCGCGAAGCAGCAGTCCGCTCCGCACTCGGAGCTTCTGCCGCCCATCTTCTGCAAACTTCCCTCGCCGAAGTCTGCATCCTCTCCTTCGTCGGCGGAACCATCGGTGTCGCCCTTGCCATCTTCGCCGTCCATCGCTTCGCCGGATACGCGCAGGTTGCGATCCCCCGTACCGGCTCCATCACCGTCAACTTCACCGTCCTCTGCGTCTCAGTCCTGCTTACGGTCGGAGCTTCTTTCATCTTCGGCGTCCTTCCAGCCTTGCGAGTTCTCCGCATCAGACCCGCGCAGGCGCTTCAAGGCATCGGACGCTCCTCAGGCTCTCGCCGCAGCGGTGCGTTACGACGCTGGTTGGTTGGAGCGCAGGTCTTCGCCTGCACCACTCTTCTGCTCGTCGCCGGACTCTTCGCAAAAAGCCTGATTCATCTCTCCACCTTCGACAAAGGCTTCTCCACCGACCACATCGCCGCCGCCGACGTCTACCTGCAGAGCAACACCTTCTCCGCAGACAAAGACCGCGCCAGCTTCGACGACGGCGTCCTCGAAAAACTGCGCGCTCTTCCCGGCGTCCAATCCGCATCCGTAGTCAGCGATATGTTGCTCACGGGAGAGAGCTGGATCGACGGCGTTGTTGCCGTCGGCAAGGCCACCAACGAAAGCCCGCTGGCCAACTACCGATGGATCAGCCCCGACTACTTCACAACCCTGCAGCAACGCATCATCGAAGGCCGCCCACTCGACGCTCACGACCGCACCGCCAAAAACGCCGTCATCTCCGAGGCCACCGCCAAAGCCGTCTGGCCCGGTCAAAGCGCCATCAACCGGCAGTTCAAGCGCAACGAAAACACCTTCACCGTCGTTGGCGTCGTCGCCGACGCGCACAACAACTCCCTCGGCGCCGCCCCCGTCAACATGGTCTATCTCCCCTATTGGGACAACCCACCCTACGCCACCTACTTCCTCGTCCGCGGCACGCAGGACCCCACGCAGCTCATCGAATCCGTCCGCAGCACAATCTGGACCTACAACCCAAACGTCACCATCGCCCGCGTCCACACCCTCGACTCCCAGGTCTCCGATTCCCTCGCCCCCGAGCACCTCGAAACCGGCATCTTCGTGGCCTTTGGCGGCGCAGCTCTCCTCCTAGCGCTCCTCGGAATCTACGGCACACTCAGCTACTCGGTCGTTGCCCGCACCCAGGAGGTCGGCATCCGCATGGCACTCGGCGCAACCCGCCAAAGCGTCTATCGCCTCATGCTCGGGACCATCGTTGCACCCGTCTTCCTCGGCCTCGCACTGGGTTATCTTGCAAGCCTCACCATTGGCCAAAGCCTGAAAGCGCTCCTCTACGGCACCTCGCCAACAGATTTATCTGTGATCATTCCCGTCCTATGCATCTTTGCCATCGCCGCAGTCGTCGCAACCTCCCTACCCTGCAGACGCGCCGCCATGATCGAGCCGATGGAAGCACTCAGAACGGAGTAACGTCTCGATCAAGCTCACTGCGTATACAACCGGTACCGTATCCAATACGTCCCGTTATCCCAGTTGATCCGGTTCCCGTCCCGAGTAACGGTCCCACTGATCGTCGTCCCCTGCCAGTTAGTCGTCAGATGAAACTTCCCATTGACCGACCCCGTAGCTCTCTGCCCACCCTCGTTCTGCAGCGTCAGGTTCCCGCGACGCTGCTGGATCGAACACTGCAACGAGCGGTTCCCATTCGGATACCAGTTCCCATTCAAATCCAACCGGCCCCCACCGCCGCCGCCCGTCGGACACCGCGCCCAGAACGTCCCATTCGACCACTGAATCTGCCGCCCATTCTGCGTTAGAGTTCCCATCACAAACTGCCATCCCGGAGCCTGAATCTGGTTATTCCCCTGCAGGTTTCCGATCGAGGTATCCCCCGTCTCGTTCGTCAGGTTATAGAACGCCCCGTTGTAGCTGATCGAAGTCTGCTTCGTCGGATCTCCCTGCGCGCACCATCCCCCCAGAAAGCCCGTGTTCTGCCGGCTGCTCCCATGCGAGCCCTGCTGCCCATCCGATCCCTGTTGTCCCTGCTGCTGCTGTTGCGGCACACCCGGATCGAGAGAAGGCATCGCAGGCACCTGCGGCATCTGCCCCGGCTGCGGCATCTGCACCGGCTGAGGCATCTGCACCGGCTGAGGCATCTGCGCCGGTTGCGGTATCTGCGGAATCTGCCCAGCCGCAACATCACCGCCATTCCAACCAATCAACGCAACACTCACTCCAGCCAATAACACCCTGACCAAGCGACCTGCACTCATGACCAACCTCCCTCTCACCGTGATGCACGCCATTATCCTCCCGCCAACGCCTTCGGAAAAGAGGCTCTGCTTCAAGACTGAAAATAAAGTTGATCTTCGTGGCATATTTTCAGCCACCACAGAACACGTCGTTAAGCCACCACATTAACCACGCATCTCACCACACCATCACCACCAAAACACCACTTCCAAAACGCACGTCTTCCCAAAACACCCCTGAAAAACGCCCACAAAGCCGCGGCGATCCACCCCGCACCACGCCAGATTTTTTTCTTCGAAAAAACTACCGCCGAACCGGTCCGGTCGACACCGGAATCTGCTCGACAATCTCAATTCCAAACCCCTGCAACGCAGGCACATGCGTCGGCGTATTCGTCAGCAGCCTGATCTTATGAATCCCCAGGTCTGAAAGAATCTGCCCGCCCAAACCAACCTGTCGCAGCGTCCTGTGCGCCCGCTCATCGCTCCCCTCGCGCGATCGCTCCTCGCGATGAAACACCACTCGCGCCGGAGTAACTCCTTTATCCACGCCAAAACCCGCGGCCCCATTGTGCAGATACACCAGCGCACCTCTGCCCGCCTCCGCAATCATGCGCAGCGAATTCTCCACCACTGCCCTGCAATCACAAAGCGTCGTCGAAAACACATCGCCCGCCAGGCAATGCGTATGCACCCGCACCGTCACCGGCTCCCCGTTGTTCTCAACCCCGCCGCTCACATCGCCATACACCAGCGCAATATGCGACTCGCCGCCCTCAACTTCGCTCTCATACGCGATCATGCGAAACTCGCCATGCGCCGTCGGCATCTGCGACTCCGCCACGCGATGGATATACCGTTCATGCTGCAACCGGTAGCGAATCAAATCCGCGACCGTCACCATCTTCAACCCATGCAACTCACAGAACTTCACCAGGTCCGGCACACGCGCCATCGTACCGTCGTCGTTCATGATCTCGCAGATCACACCCGCCGTAACCAACCCTGCCATCCGAGCCAGATCGACCGAAGCCTCCGTCTGCCCCGCCCGCACCAGCACGCCACCCTTACGCGCTCGCAACGGAAACACATGCCCCGGCCTCGCCAGATCATGCGCCGTCGATCGCGGATCGATCGCCACCTTAATCGTATGCGCGCGATCTGCCGCAGAGATCCCCGTCGTCACACCCTCGCGCGCCTCAATGCTCTCGGTAAACGCCGTGCCAAACCGCGACGTATTCTCCTGCGTCATCGGTCCCAGCCGAAGATAGTCCGCACGCTCTTCGGTCAACGTCAGGCAGATCAATCCGCGGCCAAACTTCGCCATGAAGTTGATCGCCTCTGGCGTAACAAACTCCGCAGCCAGTGTCAGGTCGCCTTCATTTTCGCGGTCCTCGTCATCGACGACCACGACCATCCGTCCAGCCTTGATCTCTTCTACTGCCTCCATCACGCTAGCAAACATGCCTTCCGCCTTCCTTTACATCCGTTTCGATACATCCAATCCTACGCTGGTCACAAAAAAGAAACGCCGCCCTTAACCAGGCGGCGTTTCTTTTTACAATCGAATGACAAAACAACAACTTACTGACCTACAGCGTTGATTCGATCTCAAAACCCCAGGCCTCCAACAGCGCCTCAGGAATGTACTTTGAATTCTTGTTCCGCCGAGCCCATTCACGAAGCCGAGTCGAACGAATGTACTGGTCCGGTGTCAGCTTGAACTCTTTCACTACCTGCTCGAACGATGTGACCGTAGGAACAACCGGCCCAATCGGCTCCGGCTTGCCCCAGTTGGGATTTCCACGACGCTTAGCCATCTTTATCGGTACCTCTTTGAATTAATTTCAACGCTCTTTCAACGTTCAGTGATGCGCACACTGGGAAAATTTCGCAGTATTCATTCTAAGGCAGTTACGCTCGAAAAGCAAGGATGCACCGAGCCGAAATGACCTTCGGCGCACCCTCGTTTTCCCGTAACTTCAACCCTGTCTTAGTGCTGCTGGGCCACGGCATAAAACTTCGCCATGTCCCCTTTCAACTCCTTCAGCGCCTCCACATTCAGATAGACCATGTGACCAGCCGGATAGTAACCAAACTGGACATTCCCCACCAGATTCGGCGGCAGATCCATATGGCTCAGGTCATACTCCGTCGAAAAAAACGGCGTCGCCAGATCGAAGTATCCATTCGCCGAAAACACGCGCAGGTGTGGATTCTTCCGGATCGCATCCGACAGGTCCACCGCAACATCCGGCTCATTCTGTTCCCCGCGTCCTCCCGCACCTGGTCTCGCGCCAGACGGCCTGTGCTTGAAGTCCCAGTTCTGGTTCAGCCCCGGCCCCGAGAGGTAGTACGGCTCCTGGCTCATATACTTCAGTTCTTTCTGGATGTAGTCATGGAACGCCCCTACATAAACACCGCTGATCCCCGTGTCCGAAGGATCATATCCAGCGCTCTCGCCTGCCGACTCCGCATCCCAGCCCTCGAACCGCGCATCGTACCGTCCCATAATGCGAGCGTCGCTGCGCAACAACTCCTTGCGAAAACGAGTCGGATCAATCCTCAGCTTCGACTCCTTCACATACTCCACACTCAGCCCGGTAAACGCAGCCACCTTCGCCGCAATCGAATCGAACTCCGCGGCAGGCAGTTTGTCCCCACGCTGCAACGCCTCAGCATAGGGTCCTCGCGCAAACTCGCGAGCCTGCTCTACCCAGTCCGCCATGCTCGCGCTCGTCTTCACCTTCTTGTGATACAGAGCGATCGCAGCGTACGAAGGCAGATACCCAACTGAGTTCACATCCAGCCCCGAAGCGTTGCGGTTATAGTTCAAAATCGACGACAGCAGCGTCACACCGTTGAACTCAATCCCGGCATTCTGCAACGCCGCCACCAACCCGGCCGAACGCGTCGTGCCATACGACTCGCCAAACAGAAACTTCGGCGAATTCCACCGCTGGTTTACCGTGATGTACCGCGTAATAAACTTTACGAACGCCTGAATATCCTGATCGGTTCCGGCAAAGTCCTTCGCCGTTCCCTTACCCACTGCACGCGAAAACCCAGTCAGCGGAGCATCGATAAATACCAGGTCGCTCTTGTCGATAAGAGAGTACTGATTCTGCACCCACTCAAACGGCGCCGGTCCCGTAGCCTCCGGGCTCTGTGTCACCACCCGCACCGGCCCCAACGATCCCATGTGCAACCAGATCGTCGCCGAACCCGGTCCACCGTTATAGAAGAACGTCACCGGCCTGTTCTTCGCATCCACCCCATCCTGGGTATAGGCGACATAAAAGATGCTGCCGTTCGCCTTATCCTGGTCGTCGCGTATCAGCAGATTTCCCGCCGTCGCCGTGTAGTGAATCGTCTGCCCACCCTCGGTCCAGTCGTGCTTGGTCGCCGAGTTCGTCTCCGGAGGAATGGGGATACCCTGATCTTCCTTCGCTGCCGGCATGTCGCCATTGCCTCGTTGCCGTCCCTCCTGCGCCAGCAAAGAGGCCGGCATCAACATAGCTCCTGCCAGCGCTGCCACAACTCCAACGTGTGATATGCGAGATACTACGGAAAACTTGAAAACAGAAGTTAGCCGATTCAATTAATTCTCCTCAAAACTGTCTGGTGAAATTGGGGTCACGTTTTTGTGAACGCAACCATCATAATCCTCAAACAGCCTGCAGATAACTGAGTTTTTTGCATGCGTCTTTTTCATCCTCCCTTTCGTCACCTATTCTTCGCGCACCTGGACTTGAACATCCTTCGCCCCCGCGATATGCTCCCACCAATCATCAGGGAACAATTTAGCGGAGGGCAGTATGAGCAACATACGACTCAACTGGGTAGCGATCCTCGTCGCCGCCATCGCATCCTTTCTCTTTGAAGCGCTCTGGTTCAGCCTCTTCATGAAGCAGTGGCTCGCAGGCATCGGCCGCACCATGCAGTGGCTTGTCGCCTCCGGCATCAACCCCGCCGTGCAATACGCCACGGCGCTCCTCGCGGCCATCATCGCCGCCGCCGTTCTCAGCATCTGCATTCAGGCCTCAGGCGAACAGACCGCCCGTCGCGGCATCTTCTGCGGTGCGCTTATCTGGTTCGGTTTCCTAGCCACCAGTTGGGCCACCGAGTACATCTTCGAGGTCCGCTCCCTGCTGATCTACGCCATCAACGCCGGCTTCTGGCTCTTCGATCTCATGCTCATCGGCGCAATCGTCGGCGCATGGAAGAAGAAGATCCCAATCGTCTCGTCCCACCCACAACACGGCTAGCATCCCTGCAGGTAATCGAAGGGCCAAAGGCCCGCTCTATCCTAGCCTCGGCCGAAGGCCCAGGTACCGCGCCAACACAACCACCAAGCGCTGTAAGCGCGATACATGGCCAGGGAAAGCCCCACCCCCCAAAAAAAATCAACGAAGCTTAAGCCGGCGTGTCCAGGTGGAACGGCTTGTCGTACGTCTCAACCGGATATCCCTTCGCCTTCCACGCTGCCAGCCCGCCCGTCAGCAGCTTCACATGGGTAAAGTTCAACGCTCTCGCCTTCATCAGGATCATGCGGGCTGTCTTATCATCGACGCACGTGCAATAGATCACGGAACTCTGATCTCGTGGAAAGGAGGCTGTCTGTTCAACCAACTCCTTCGGTGGAATGCGCTTCGCTCCGGGAATAATCTCCGCATACGCCAGAAAATCCAGCGGCTGCCGCACATCGAACAGGAGAACCTGTTTTGCGCTCAGCAGTTCGTGCAACATCTCCGGTCCCATGCTGAACTCCGCAATCTCTCGCTGCTTCCGCAACTGCCTCATTCGGATCAGGCCAAAGATCAAAACGCAAAACCCAAGACCAAGATCGCGATCAGATACATACCTATCCTCCGATATCAGCTTAATGTGATTGATTAGCGTGGCCCAAGGATTCACCGATTGTCTATCGACGGCCTTGAAGTTCGTCATCAACTATCACAAGTTCTAACCTCAGCGATCGAACCTGTGCCTGGCATCATCACGTAACGCATCAAACTAACAACTCCTCTCTTCACTTCCGCCCACGCATCCGTGACGAACAATATGCGAAACTGGGCAAGCTGATGAATCTCACCTCCCTGCTCCACTCCACCTTCGGCTTTCCCTCCTTTCGCGCCAATCAGGAAGCCGTCTGCCGAGCCGCCACCGACGGCCACGACGTCCTCCTCGTCATGCCCACCGGAGCAGGAAAATCCCTCTGCTACCAGCTCCCCGCCATCGCCCGCGGTGGCACCGCCCTCGTCATCTCGCCCCTCATCGCCCTCATGGACGACCAGGCCACCAAACTCGCCGCCGCAGGTCTCCGCGTCGCCCGCATCCACTCCGGCCTCTCCCGCGACGAGGCCCGTCAAGCCTGCCGCGACTACCTCGACGGCACCCTCCAGTTCCTCTTCATCGCACCCGAGCGCATGCGCGTCCCCAACTTCCCCGCGATGCTCGCAAAAAAGAAACCTTCCCTCATCGCCATCGACGAAGCGCACTGCATCTCCGCCTGGGGCCACGACTTTCGCCCCGACTACCGCACCCTCGGCGACTTCCTCCCCGCCCTTCGCCCCGCGCCCGTCATCGCACTCACTGCGACCGCAACACCCGCCGTTCAAAAAGACATCATCACCCAACTCCAACTCTCGAAGCCCGAACTCTTCATCCACGGCTTCCGCCGCCACAACCTCGCCATCGAGGTCGTCGAACTCTCCAAGCCGCGCCGCAACGAATTCACCGCCAATCTCCTCAAAGAAAAGTCCAACCGTCCCGCCATCATCTACGCGCCCTCGCGCAAATCCGCCGAAGAGCTGGCCTCCACTCTCGGCGGAGGCGCAGCCGCCTACCACGCCGGCCTCGACCCCGCCACCCGCGAGCGTGTCCAACGTCACTTCCTCACCGGAAAACTAGAAGTCGTCGTCGCCACCATCGCCTTCGGCATGGGCATCGACAAAGCCGACGTCCGCACCGTCGTCCACACCGCGCTCCCCGGCTCCGTCGAGCAGTACTACCAGGAGATCGGCCGCGCAGGCCGCGACGGACAACCATCGCGCACCGTACTCCTCCACTCCTTCGCCGACCGCAAGATGCACGACTTCTTCCTCGAGCGCGACTACCCCGCCATCACCGAGCTCACCCGCGTCGCCGCCGTCCTCACCGACGACTACCAGATGCCCGATCTCCTCCGTCAACGATTAAAGATGGACGCCGAGACCTTCGACAAAGCCGTAGAAAAACTCATAGCCCAGGGAGCAGCCACCATCGACATGGCCGGCAACGTCCGCGCCGCCGAAGACGCACCGCGTCAGACCGCCTGGCGCAAAGGCTACGACGAGCAGATCAACTTCCGCCGCAGCCAGATCGACCGCATGGTGCAGTTCGCCGAATCCGCGCAATGCCGCATGGCTGCACTCATCCAGCACTTCGGCGACACCGCCGACGGCCTCCGCCCCTGCGGCCACTGCGACTTCTGCGCCCCGCAAAACGCCACCGCGCAGACCTTCCGCTCACCCACCACCGAAGAAGACCGCCAACTCCGCGCCATCCTCCGAGCACTCGACGGCCAAACCCGCACCACCGGCAAACTCCACACCGAACTCTCCACCGGCGCACTGCGCAACACAGAAGCCACCGACAGAAAAGTCTTCGACAAGCTCCTCGACGCCCTCGTCCGCGCCGCCCTCATCGCACTCAACACCGACCAATGGACCAACCCCGAAGGCAACCTCATCACCTTCAAGAGAGCCTCTCTCACCCACGAAGGCCGCACCCTCACCGGCCAACTCCCACCCGACCTCCTCATCAAGGACACGCAACCCTCCTCCTCAAAAACCAAAACCTCCCGTTCAACCAGTTCCACCCGGCCATCCAAAGCATCCCTCAAAGCCGATCGCGAACAAACCACCGCCGCCTACAAGCCGCAACAAAAAAACCTCGAAGCCAATCTCCGCGCCTGGCGCAAAGCCGAAGCCGCAAAGACCGGCAAACCCGCCTTCATCGTCTTCGCCGACAGCGTCCTCCACAACCTCGTCATCGCACGTCCAAACACAATCGCCGAACTCCTCACCGTCTCCGGCATCGGCCCAGAAAAAGCTGACCGCTACGGAGCCGACATCATCGCCATCTGCCGCTCCGAAGCACCAATCGACAGCGGCATCATCGACTCCTCCAACCCGCGCGTCGACCGATCGCCAAACTTCACCTTCACCAAAACGACAGAATCCCCAACACACAAAAGAAACGTCATCTCGACCGGAGCGCAGCGCAGCGGAGAGTAGCGCAACCTCCAATGTTGCCGAAACCTTCACCCGCCCACGCTCCGTCGCACCAGAACAAGACACCCTCACCCCCACGCAACAAACTCTCGACCAGCGTCTCCGCGACTGGCGCAAAGCCGAATCCGAAAAACTCAACCTGCCTCTCTTCTTCGTCCTCGCCTCTACCACCCTCCGCAACATCGTCCTCGCTCACCCGCAAAACCTCTCGCAACTCAAGACCATCCACGGCCTCGGCCACGACAAGATCGAAAGATTTGGCGCAGGCATCCTCGAAGTCTGCACCACCTGATCCCACAGCCTCAAAGCTGAATCACCCCACACTGTGCTAACGTCCAAACCAGAAGCTATGTCGACACTCAAACGAGACCCGCCACACCCCCGCCTCGATGGACACCCCCACCATCGACGAGCGCGCCAACCACTGCTTCGGCTGCGGCCCCGCCAACCCACAAGGGCTCCATCTCATCTTCACCACCGACACCGCCGACCTGGCAAACATCACCGCCACCGCGAAAGTTCAACTCGATCGCATGCACGAAGGCCCACCCGGCCACATCCACGGCGGCATCGTCGCCGCACTCCTCGACGAAGCCATGAGCAAGCTCAACCGCCCACTCAACGTCCTCGCCATGACCCGCCACATGGAGGTCGACTACCTCAAGCCCGCGCCGCTCTACCAGCCGCTCGTCCTCATCGCCCGCCATCTCAGCCGCGCCACCCGGCCCGACGGCACACCCGACCGCAAGCTCTTCCACCAGGCCGAACTCCAACGCCCCGACGGCACGGTCCTCGCCCGGGCAAAGGGCCTCTTCATCGCCCTCGACGAAAAAGTATTAGCCGCCGCCGGCTTCTCCGCCCCGCAGCCGTAGCTCTTTAGCCACTTTTAGTCGTTGCTTAAAAAGTTGTCATCCTTCCACGAAGCGGAGACGCTTTTATCTTTCCCCAACAACACCACCTCACCCAGGCTCACCCCAATACCCCTGGTCCTCAAGAAAATATCCATCATCCCAGCTATGCAGCATCGTCTTGAAGAACATCCAAACCATCCTGCCGTGCCCCAGCTTTTGAAACCGCCGATTCGTCGTCAACACGCGCCCACGCACAATGCGAAACCGAATCCGCGCCACACCCTTCGACAGTAAATAATCCTCCGCAAACAGCGCCCGCTCATTAAATCCACCCAACCGCCAGAATGCCTCGCGATCAAACAGCATAAACATCCCCGTAGCAAACGGCTTCGTCAGCGACCCCACCCACTGCATCAAATTGCTCCCCGCATACAGCAGATCGTCGAAAAATCCGCCCTCGCGGCACGCAATATTCGTCGTCGCCAGATGCAGACCTCGCCGCTCCATCCGCCACAACGCTCTTCGCAGCAACGTAGGCTCCGGCAACTCAACATCCGCATCCAGAAACAGCACATACTTCGTCGTCGCCAGCTTCGCCCCCGCATTTCTGCCAACCGAAGGCAGCCCACCCTTCACCACCTCAACCCTCAACCTGTCGCAAAAACTCAGCGCCGCATCGACTGTCCCATCGGTCGACCCCGCATCCGCCACCAGCACCCGCGTCGCGCTCATCCCCTCATAGTCCTGCCGGCACAGCGACTCCAGCAGCTCGCGGCAGCATCGCCACCTCGTTCTTCGCAGGAATCACAATCGTCAGTTCAGCGCCCATCCAGACCTCCCACAACAGTCAGGCCATCAACACATCGCCTGTAAGCGAAGCATGACCCTCTCACACCGGCATTACAGATCAATCGCAGTTGAAATTTCTGCTAAATCACACCTGCGAGACTCAATCTAGACAACAAAACCGGCAGCCGCATCATCCCCGCACAAAACTGCTAAACTTAAAGGCCTCGCGGATATTCAGGCAGCGCAGTGCGCCCACCGCCGCGCACACGATACAAGACTCAGGAGAAACATCATGGCAAACCACACAAACAACGGCACCGGCAGCCTCGGCACCTCGTCCCTCCGCCTCAAACTCGGCCTCGCCGAGATGCTCAAAGGCGGCGTCATCATGGACGTCATGAACGTCGAGCAGGCCCGCATCGCCGAAGAGGCCGGCGCCATCTCCGTCATGGCCCTCGAACGCGTCCCCGCCATGATCCGCGCCGAAGGCGGCGTCGCCCGCATGGCCAGTCCCAAACTCATCAAAGAGATCATGGGCGCCGTCACCATCCCCGTCATGGCCAAGGCCCGCATCGGCCACTTCGCCGAAGCCCAGATCCTCCAGCACCTCGGCGTCGACTTCATCGACGAGTCCGAGGTCCTCACCCCCGCCGACGAGACCTTCCACATCGACAAGCACGCCTTCACCACCCCCTTCGTCTGCGGTGCACGCAACCTCGGCGAAGCTCTCCGCCGCATCGCCGAAGGCGCAGCCATGATCCGCACCAAAGGCGAGCCCGGCACCGGCGACGTCGTCCACGCCGTCCAGCACATGCGCCAGATCGTCCGCGAGATCAAAGCCCTCACCGTCCTCGGCGACGAAGAGCTCTACAACGCCGCCAAGGTCCACGCCGCGCCCTACGAACTCGTCAAAATGGTCGCAAAAAGCGGCAAGCTCCCCGTCCCCAACTTCAGCGCAGGAGGCATCGCCACACCAGCCGACGCGGCCTTGATGATGCAGCTAGGTGCCGAGACCATCTTCGTCGGCTCGGGCATCTTCATGAAGGAGCGCGCCACCCCGCTCGACGTCGAGAACGATCCGAAGGAGCGCGAAGAGGCCGTCTCGCGCGCCCGCGCCATCGTCATCGCGACCACGCACTTCAACGACCCGAAGATCGTCGCCGAAGCCAGCGAAGCCGTCACAGGAACAATGAAGGGCCTCGCCGCAGCGGCTATTGAAGAGCGGGACCTCATGCAAACTCGCGGCTGGTAATCACGCTTGCATGGCTTTCGCTCCGGATGCACTGGCAAAGTGCATCCGGAGCCAGCCGATGCCGTTACTAAAAATCTTTCAAAGGCCCCCAAGGCAAAACCACCAGCGTCTTGCCCCGCCAATATCCCACGACACCCCGCAGAATAATTCGCGAATCCGTCTCGCGCTCTACATCACCTCGATGCGTCGCGAAGAACTGCTCCGCTCCGCCTTCCGTCGCAAACACGATAAAGTCGTCAGGATGCGTCGCCACATCGCGACTAAGGCTATCCCGCATCACCTTCGCATCGTCGAGTGGTGATGCAGCCACAATCTTCCTCGCAGTCGGCACGATAACGCTCGTCTGTGTCGTCACCGAAGCCGCAGCCTGGTACCCCGCAAGCATCACGGCACACAAGGAAACACCTGTCAGAAGAACTCGCACACTCCACATATAACGCAGCCTCTTCCACCCTCCTATGCCCTGAACGATGTACGCCTCAAGGAAGATTTATTTCACAACCACATCCACCCAAACGTTGATCTAACATAACAAAGAGGTTGCAAATAAGAGTCGAAATATGAGCACGCAGACTGCCATAACGAACCAAGGCGAGCCTTCAATTTCACGCGAAGCAAACATCATGTTCCGCGTGCTGACGGCTGTAACCTTCTGTCATCTGCTCAACGACATGATGCAGTCTCTGTTGCCCTCCATCTACCCCATTCTGAAGGGCTCCTTCCATCTAAACTTCACTCAGATCGGCTTTATCAGTCTCACCTATCAGATCACCGCGTCACTTCTTCAACCTCTCATCGGCCAATACACCGACCGGCGTCCGATGCCATACTCCCTCCCCATCGGGATGGTCTTCACACTCATCGGTCTATTGCTTTTGGCCGTTGCGCCCACCTTTCGCGATGCTGCTCCTCGCCGCCTCGCTGATCGGCGTCGGCTCTGCAGTCTTCCATCCCGAATCGTCACGCGTCGCACGCATGGCCTCCGGCGGACAACACGGATTCGCCCAATCCTTCTTTCAAGTCGGAGGAAACACTGGCTCCGCCATCGGACCACTGTTGGCTGCACTCATCGTCCTTCCCCACGGACAGATCGGCTCGGCATGGTTTGCCATCGTCGCGCTTCTTGGCATCATCATTCTCACCAGGGTCAGCCGCTGGTATAAGAACCACCTCGCCCATCTGCAGCGTCAACCCGCAAAGCAAGCGGAACAAGCGCCCACACTACCGCGAAGGCAAGTCATCACAGCCATCGCCGTCCTCATCGCTCTCGTCTTCTCGAAGTACTTCTATCTCACCAGCCTCACCAGCTACTACACCTTCTACCTCATCACCAGGTTTCACGTCTCCATTCAAAGCTCACAGCTTCATCTCTTCGCCTTCCTCGCCGCAGTAGCCGCGGGAACCTTTATCGGCGGCCCCATCGGCGATCGCGTCGGACGCAAAGCAGTCATCTGGTCTTCCATCCTCGGCGTGCTGCCCTTTACCCTGCTGCTGCCTTACGCAAATCTCTTCTGGACAGGCGTACTCAGCATCATCATCGGCTTCATCATCGCCTCTGCCTTCTCAGCCATCCTCGTCTACGCACAAGAGCTCGTTCCCGGACGAGTCGGAATGATCTCCGGACTCTTCTTCGGGCTGGCATTTGGCATGGGAGGCATCGGTGCCGCCGTGCTCGGCAAACTCGCCGACATGACCAGCATCCTCTTCGTCTACAAAGTATGCGCGTACCTACCCGCAATCGGCCTGTTGACCGGCCTTCTGCCCGACTCGCAGAAGATCCACAAAGAAGCGAAGCCATAATCTCCCAGGCTTCCACTCATCTGCCATAAAGAAGCCCGGCAATCGAACTCCGCCCCGGCTTTCGTATCATAGAGGGCGAATGCGCTCACATCGCGGGCTAAAATTCGGCTCCCTTGCCTTGCTCTGCCTGCTGACGAGCAACACACAAGCGCAGAAGATCGCAACCCATCGATCACACCGCCGGCCAGATACCACCACCAAAGAAGCGTGGAACTTCAGCGCCCTGGTCGACGGCTACTTCGTCCCCGGAGAGCAAGGCTACGCCGATCCGATCTTCACCGCCGACCACAACTGGCTTCACCTTGAAGGCCGTTACAACTACGAAGATCTTCACACCGGCTCCCTCTGGTTCGGCTACAACTTCAACTCAACCCTCTATAAAAGCTCAGGCAAAACCCTCGACCTTACCTTGACTCCCATGGTCGGCGGCGTCTTCGGCAGAACCAACGGCGTCGCCCCTGGCCTCGAAGCATCCCTCACCTACCAGAAGCTGAACTTCTGGGTCTCGAACGAATACGTATTCGATATCGGCGACTCCTCCGCCCGCTACTTCTACACCTGGCCCCAGGTCACCTACTCTCCAGTCGATTGGCTGCACGTCGGCGTCGTAGCCCAACGAACGCTGGCCGTCGAAAGCAGCACTCAGGCCGGATTCCTCTTCGGCCTGTTCCACAAAAATACCGAGTTCACCAGCTACATCCTCGACCCCGGCTCAAAACCCACAGTCGTCCTCGAACTCGGTTACAACTTCTAGAAAAAAGCGGCACGCAAGCAGCAAATCTCCACATACCGAAACCTTCTACAATCAAATAACCGGCATGTCACAAACCTCATCTCTCACCATCGGCGTCCTCGCACTGCAAGGCGCATTCGAAGCCCACGCCAAAGCCCTCACCACTCTCGGCGTCAACCGCAAAACTCATCCGCACTCCAGCAGAACTAAAAGGACTCGACGGCCTCATCATCCCCGGCGGCGAATCCACCACCTTCCTCAAATTCCTCGAGCGCGGCGGCTTCCTCGACGCCCTCCAATCCTTCGTCGAAACCACGCCAACCTTCGGCACCTGCGCCGGCGCCATCCTCCTCGCAAAAAACGTAGAGAACCCCACGCAAAAATCCCTCGCCGCCCTCGACATCACCGTCGAACGCAACGCCTACGGCCGCCAGATCGACTCCTCCATCATCACCGCGCCGACCGAATTAAAAGGCGACCCACTCGAGATGGTCTTCATCCGCGCCCCCCGCATCACCCGCACCGGCCCCAGCGTCGAAACCCTCGCCACCCGCGACGGCTTCCCTGTTCTCGTCCGCGAAGGCCATCTCCTCGCCGCCACCTTCCACCCCGAACTCAGCGCCGACACCCGCGTCCACCAGCTCTTCCTCGACATCATCCGCAAACAGGCCGCAGCCAGCAACGCTTAAACCCTCACAATCATTACCTCAGTAGCCTTCATCAAAGCTCCCGCAGTCTGCCCCTTCCGCAGCTGCATCTCCCGCGCCGCATCCGCAGTAATGATCGAAGTAATCCGTTGCTCCCCAATCGTCAGCACTACTTTAGCTAGCAGCCCGCTGAACTTCACCTCGACGATCTGCCCCACCAACTGGTTCCTTCCACTCACCTGGCGAAACCGATCCCGCGAAGCGACCTTCATCTTCTTCGGCGCAGACTTCATCATCGGCGTCAACACACTCTGCCGCACGCGATGATGCCCACCCGGCGTCTTGATCGTCTTCAGCGTCCCCGCCAGTATCCACTGCTTGACCGTCGCATAACTAACCCCGAGCGCCGCCGCCGCCTCTCGTGGCTTCAACAAAACATCCACATCCGCCATCTTCCTGCCTCCCCGCAACGCCCCAAGTATAAGCTCCATGCCGGATGCAACAAAGTGGAGCTTCGGGCCATTAAATATTCGTGTATACGCGTTGCAATACCGCGCAAAATCGCTGGTTAAAATCGTTTAGAATCGAAATATGAAAAGCAAGATTGCCACATATGGAGTTATCGCCCCAAAACTCTTGGCCAGCATCACACTCCTTCCCATTCTCTTCATGGCTCCCGTCTTCGTCGCCGCGCAGGCGCAGCCCAGCGCCACGAACGACAAGACGCAGCCAGCCACTCCCGACGTCTGCACCAACGGCCACGAGCTCGCCACTCCCGATTGCACGCTTACCTGGCACGGCATCACCCTCTACGGTGCGTACGACATCGGCGTCGGCTGGGTCAGCCACGGCCTGCCCGAGAACGGCTACAACTACGAAGGCGCATCCCTCGTAAACAGAAACGGCAACGCCTCTCGATTCCTCATCGCACCAAACAATCTGCAACAAACAGGCTTCGGCATCCGGGGCAAAGAAGAGTTTCTGCGCGGCTGGTCCGTCGTCTTCAACGCTTCCACTGGCATCAATCCGCAGTCCGGCCTGCTCGCCAACGCCTCCGCCACCGACACCATCAACAACGGCCTGCCCCGGGCCAGTTATTCGTACGCCATCGACGGCGCACGCGCAGGCCAACCCTTCAACGACGAGTTCTACGGCGGTATATCCTCCGAACACTTCGGCACGCTCACCGGCGGACGTCAGCGCTCTCTCGGCACCGATGCGGTGCTCGCTTACGATCCCGCCGGCGGCGCCTATGCCTTCTCCTACATCGGGTACAACGGCACGGTAGGCGGCGGTGGCGACACCGAGAACACCCGTTGGGACTCAGCCCTGAAGTATCGCCTCACCTACGGCCCAGTCCACTTCGGCGCGATGTACAAATTCGCCGATGGCTCCGGCGGCTGCTTCTCGGCCTCCGCAACCTGGACCGCCGCCAACTGCACGCCGGAGTCAGCGCATAACAACGCCTATGGATTCGACCTCGGCGGAGACTACGGTAAACTCTCCGCCGACATCATCTACCAGCACTACAACCAGGCCATCAGCGTCCTGAACCCCTTGCTCGGCCCTCAGAGTCTGGCAGCGCCCTATCAGTCCACCACCAACAGCATCAACACAAACCCCATCAACGGGGTCAACCTGATCGGAACCACCAATACCGTCTATGGCATCGTAACCGACAACAATGGCATTCTGGCCGCCGTCAAATATACGGTGAACCCGTTCAAGTTCTTCGCAGGCTACGAGTACATCTGGCTCAATAACCCGAAGAATCCGTTGGGTGTCGGCGCATCCGACCAGGGCGGTTATATCCTGAGCGGCGTCGAAGACAACAATCTTGACTCCGAACGACTCTTAAATGTCTGGTGGATGGGCGTGAAGTACGCAGTCGATCCCAAGACCGATATCACCTTCGCCTGGTACGAGCAGTTGCAGAACGACTTCCGTGTCCCGAAGACCTGCTCGGCCACAGCCGGCTTCCGAGCCTCCTGCGCCGGCGCACTCAACTACGGATCGCTCTACTCGGATCATCACTTCACCAAGCGCTTCGACGGTTTTGTCGGTGTTGCGTACTCCTTCGTCTACGGCGGGCCGGCCATCGCCATCCCTCATGGCCCTGGCGTCCCCTATCTCCACAACAGCAACTTCGCTCCAACAATCGGTGGCCGTTTCGCCTTCTAATCACACCGGTTCTCAATCCGCAACGCCCGAAGCCTCTTCGATCGCACTCGATCAGAAGAGGCTTCGGACCTTAACAGCCAATCTCCAACGCCGTACCCCCAACACGATATCCACAACAAGATATCCCAACAAGATATTCTTGACGCGTGCTCCTTTTCCGCATGACGCACGCCGCAAGCTCGAACGCCACGTTCCTGCGCGCCCCATCATGGTTCCTTCCCGCCGACTCGAGCGCCCACGGCTCCGCGCTCGACCATCATCTTCTCCTCAACCTCTGGATCGCCCTCACCCTCCTCACCCTCGCGCATCTCATCCTCATCATCGGCCTCCTCGCGCGTCGCCGCACCGAAGCCACCAACCTCTGGCGCATCGAATACCTTCCTCTCATCGCGCTCGCCGCACTCTTCGCCGCACTCACCATCAAAGCCGAACATCTCTGGGCCGCCACCCGCTACACCGGAGCATCCCCCACCGCGCTCCAGGTCGAAGTCACCGGCGTCCAATTCGCCTGGTACTTCCGCTACCCCGGCCCCGACGCAACCTTCGGCATCACCCGCCCGCAGCTCGTCGCCCCCGGCGAAGGCAACCCCCTCGGCCTCGATCCCACCGACCCCCACTCCGCCGACGACTTCGTCTCCTCCGAACTCGTCCTCCCCGCCAACCGCGAGGTCGACCTCCGCCTCACCGCGCAGGACGTCATCCACGGCCTCTCCATCCCCGAGCTGCGCCTCAAACAAAACACCATCCCCGGCCAACCCAGCCACATCCACTTCACCCCTACCACACCCGGCACCTATGCCATCCTCTGCACGCAGCTCTGCGGCCTCGGCCACTACCGCATGAACGCAACCCTCCGCATCGTCACGCCCAATGAGTTCACCCAGTGGCTAGCTGAAAGACAAAAGGCGGCCACTCCATGAACCGCCTCATCTCCGCCGATCACCGCACCATCGGCATCCAGTACCTCATCCTCGCGTTGATCTCTGTCGTCATCGGCACCCTCCTGTCGCTGTTAATGCGAATCCACATCGTCTGGCCCGCATGGCCTCTCTGGTTCCACGGCGCCATCCTGCCCGAAGACTATCTCGCCCTCGTCACCATCCACGGCACCATCATGCTCTTCTTCGTTTTAACCACCGCACCGCAGGCAGGCTTCAGCAACCTCATCCTCCCCGCACAAATCGGCGCGCGCAGCATGGCCTTCCCCGCCCTCAACGCCGCCAGCTTCTGGCTAACCGCCGTTGCGCTCTTCACTCTCCTCAGCTCAACCCTGGTCCCCGGCGGCTCCCCCATCTCCGGCTGGACAGCCTATCCGCCATTGAGCGCAGTCCCCAGCGCAGGCCCAGGCCAGGGCGCTGGCATGGACCTCTGGCTCATCAGCATCGCCCTCTTCGCCATCGCCTCCACCGCGTCCTCCATCAACACCCTCACCACCATCATCCGCAACCGCTGCCCCGGCATGACCTGGGAGCGCCTCCCTCTCACCGTCTGGGGATGGTTCACCGCCGCCCTCCTCAGCCTCATCGCCTTCTCCGTTCTCCTCGCAGCCATTCTTCTCCTCCTCTGCGACCGTCACGCCAGCACCAGCTTCTTTCTCCCCACCGGCGACCTCGTCAACGGCGTCCTCCATCGCGGCGGCGACGGCAGCCCTCTTCTCTGGCTCCATCTCTTCTGGTTCTTCGGACACCCCGAGGTCTACATCGCCATCCTCCCCGGCCTCGGCCTCACCTCCATGCTGCTAGCGAACTTCTCCCACCGCAGAGTCTTCGCCTACCGCACCATGATCACAACCACTCTATTAATCGGCTTCCTCGGCATCCTTCTCTGGGGACACCACATGTTCGTCGCCGGTCTCAACCCCTTCGCCAGCTCCGCCTTCTCCATCTCCACCATGGCCATCGCCCTCCCCGCCTCCGCCAAAGTCCTAAGCTGGCTGGCCACCGTCTGGCGCTCCAAACCGCAATACACCACAGCCATGCTCTTCTCGCTAGGCTTTGTCAGCCTCTTCATCACCGGAGGCCTCACTGGCCCCATCCTCGCCCAGCCAATTCTGGACGAGTACCTCCACAACACCACCTTCGTCGTCGCCCACTTCCACCTCATCATGGCGATGGCCGGCATCTTCGGCCTCTACGCCGCCACCTACTACTGGTTCCCCCTCATCACCGCCACAAAAAAACACCCAGGCCGGCTCATGTCCGAACCGCTAGGCCGCCTTCACTTCTGGTGCACCCTCATCGGAGCCTACGCCGTCTTCCTCCCCATGCATCTCACCGGCCTCGCAGGCGAGCCTCGCCACTACGCCCAGCTCACCGGCATCCCCGGCGCCAACGGCGCCCTCAGCCCCACCGGCACCCTCCTCGCCCAAACTATCCCGCTCAACCGCTTCATCACCTGGTCAGCCATCTTTCTCGCCACCGCCCAGCTACTCTTCCTCGTAAATCTCCTCCGCAGCCTGCGCAAAGGCGCCTTCGCAACGTCAAACCCATGGCAAGCCACCACCCTCGAATGGAGTCCCGCGATGAATCCTTTCACCCACTCGCCCGCATCCGACATACCAGAGATCACCGTTCATCGCGCTCCCTGCCACTACCAATCCATCGCGACAGGAGACATCTTTTTGCCACAATGGACACCCGGCGCCATCACCGAAGCTACCGCAGAAAACACAACTCACACAAAACCGGAGTAAGCTGTCCCTAACGCGTGTTCCAAAGAGTGCTTCCAGAATTATTTTCGAAGAGTGCACCGATATGCCAGCCACCATCACGCCCAACAAAACCGAGCCGCAACGTCATCGCCGTCTCGAAGACAACGACAATGGCTCAGGCCGCCGTCCGCCGACTGACAAGCGCACCGGCGGCGGCGGCGACAACGACAACTGGAACGATCGCCCCAACGGCCGCCGTGGCCCCTACGAACGGCTCCGTCGCTATCGCATGGGCATCTTCTTCGCCCTCGCCAGCGACCTCATGTTCTTCGTCGCCATCATCAGCACCTTCTTCGTCAATCAGTCCGCCAGCCACCTCAACGCCTACACTCATTTCGTCAACACCTGGATCCCCACCGCCATCCCACCCATCCTCTGGCTCAACACCGCCGTCCTTCTTCTCAGCTCCGTCACCATCGAGATCGCACGCCGCAACATGTTTCGCGAGACCGACGTCATGGACGAGTGGCTCGGTCTCGGCAAACCCATCACCCGCCGCGCGCTTCCCTGGCTCTCCGCCACCATCGCTCTCGGGCTGCTCTTCCTCGCCGGCCAGTGGGTCGCCTGGCGCCAACTCGAAACCCAACACATCTTCTTCCAGACCAGCCAGAGCAGTCACTTCTTCTATCTCATCACTGGCGTCCACGCCATCCATCTCTTCCTCGGCATCGGCGCTCTCCTCGCCGCGTTCATCGGCCTCTACGTCTCCCGCCAGCTCGAAAACCGCCAGATCCTGGTCGACGGCGCCTCCTGGTACTGGCACACGATGGGCATCCTCTGGCTCTTCCTCTTCACCCTCTTAGCCTTCTTCCAATGAGATCGGGCGATCGATGAAAACAGAGACGACAACAGTTCACCTCACACAGCATCAAGCGACAACTGACGACATACCATTCCTCACCGACGTCTTTCTCCGTGCAATGCAAACCCACATTACCGCCACTCGCGGAGAGTGGAACGAATTGCGCGAACGCGATCAATTCTTAGATCAACTATCACTTCCTTCCACTTTGATTCTCCGGCAAGATGGCGAATCCGTTGGCTTTCTAACTGCAATTCAACATCCACAGCACGTTGAGTTGCACACGCTCTGCATCGCGCTGGAACACCAGAACGGCGGCCTCGGCACAACCGTCAGTCGACGGCTGATCGCCGAGGCCCGCAATCAAAAACGCGGTGTCATCCTCTCCGTGCTTAGGTCCAATCCTCGCGCGCGCTTGCTCTACGAACGCCTCGGCTTCATTCGGAGCGGCGAATCCGCCCACCACATCCACATGCGCCTGGTTTGATGAAAAATCTCCCCCTCACGAATAAATCTTCCCGTCTGCTAGCTCTTGCAACGCCTCTGTTTGCCCTTTTGCTGTTCTTGCCACCGCTTTCACACGCACAAGGTTGCACCCAATGCCTCGACAACACCGCCGCTACACCACCCGCAACCCAGCGAGCCTATCGCCGCGCCATCATCCTCCTCACCCTCACCGCAGGCGGCCTCTTCGTCACCACCCTCGTCCTCTTCAAACGCCACCGGTAAGAAAAGCACGCTGCTATGAGTGGGATTCTAAACACTCCCCACCCAACACTGCCGAACCTTTGCGTTCGTATTTTGTCGTTGTTTTGAAAGGGGACGGCTTGCGACCCAATGCCCCGGATGGTACCCTCAAGCTGATTCAAAAGGGCTGCAAAATGAATGAACTCCGATACCGACGCTTGAATGTCGCTCTTAGCTTGTCGCTATTTGTCGGCTATTCAACTGCGCGGCACTCGGGAACCCTGGTTACAGGATTGGCGGCGTTTGTCGGATTCTTGGTCTTTTCCAGCCTTGTCCTGTTCATCGTCAGTTCTTCCTCGACGTTACATGAAGCGATTGCCAGATGCTGGTGCAACTATATACGCCGTCTCCAGGGGGAGATGCGAGGCAACAGAAGATTATTACGTGCGTGATGGCGATAGGTTTCGGTTACGTTAGCTGGCATTACGCGTCAGGACTTGCGCTATACGCCCTTACGGGCAACATGCTCTCGATTGCAGCGCAGGCAGGAATAAACTATTCCGCTTTAGGACGCGAAATGAAAGCACTGCGTGCTTAATATTGAACCCGTCGGCGTTAGTGGACGATTTTCGAACTTTCCGTGGTCTCGAGGTACCCTTGAACTCCATGCAAACGTCCCTTTAGTTTCCTAGACTCCAACCGTAGTTGCCGAAAACCCCGTTTTTTGGGAACGGAGTGAGCCTCAGCGACGCACTCATACATGAGATAGAATCTTCTCGTCCTCAGTTCATCAGCAGTCCCGGCCAAAGGATCGTTCATGCGAGTTTGTCTCCACTTTGTTCTAGCTGCAGGTTTGATAACCAGCGCAACAGGATTAGCGCACGCGCAACAGCCACAGGAGGCAACGGCTCCTGTATCGCCGTTCAAGGATGATCCAGCGTTTCATCGATCAAAAGAAATTCTGGCGCATGGAAAGATGCCGCGTCTTGTGCATTCCGTAACCCCAAGTTTTTCCTCGCAAGCTCGCCAACAGAAAATCAGTGGATACGTCTTCATTTCGCTGGTTGTAGATGAGCATGGCTTACCCACGCGTCTTACAGTTCTCCGCGGCCTCGGTCATGGGCTGGACGAACAAGCACTCGAAGCCGTCAGCAAATATCGCTTTGAGCCTGGGGTCTACGATGGACAGCCCATTAGCGTTCCACTGACAGTCGCGGTCAATTTTAAACTTAATTAGGGTACTTCCTGTAAAGTCGGGTTTTGGGAAACCACGCTCGGGGAAGCTGGTCGAACATCAGGGATTCGAACAATAAGATCACTCAGCCATCAATAAGACCGCGTGGCAGTCAGCGCTTCTTCTTCGGCGCGGGCTTTGCAACCTTCTTCGCCGGAGCAGCAGCTTTCTTCGCAACCTTCTTCGCCGGAGCAACCTTCTTCACAGCTTTTTTCACCACCGCAACCTTCTTCGCAGGGGCTTTCTTCGCTGCAACCTTCACCGGAGCTTTTTTCGCCGCAGACTTCTTGGCAGGCTCCTTCTTCGCCACAACAACCTTCTTCGCCGAGGCCTTCAGGACAACCTTACCCTTAGCAGCAACTACCTTCGCCGGTACAGCAGCTTTTTTAGCATCCACCTTGACCGGAACCGTCGCAGCCTTCAACGGCGCAGCCGCCTTTACAGCAACGCCCTTACCAACCTTCCCTGCCGACGGAGCCTTGCCCTCACCTGCCGCCGCAACTGCATCCACAGCCTCGCCCTCGGCAACAGCAGCAACAGCCTTCTTCCTGCTCTTCGGCGGTTTGGCGTCCTTCTTCGCCACACGCGGACGCCGCAGATGCACCGGCGGCGGCGGAGCCGGCGGCGAAAACGGCTCCAGATAAGCCTTCATCTCCTCCGGCGTCGACAGCTTCCCATCCATCAGCTCAAAAAATAACTTGTTCAGCAGCTCTTCATAGATCGGAAGCTCCGGAACAATTCGCATCTCCTGCATCAGCACATACGGAATCTTCTGCTTGGCCAGCGACCACTCCGTAAAGAAGCCCTTGAACTTCGCCTGGATTCCGGCGTTCTTCGACGTATGCGCCACCCACAGAATCGCCTCCGGCTTGGCCGAGTGCAGCAGCTTCCATGCCTGCGACGGCGTAGCCGCCCCTTTGCCCGAAAACTCCGTCGCAAACGCCTTCGCCTCACCCTCAAGCGCCGCAATCTCCGCCACAAATCCCTGCCGCGCAAAGCTCTTCTTCAGCGCCGCCACATCCTTCGGAGCCATCTTCGCCGTCAGGTAAGGAAAGTTCGCCGTCGATGCCTCAGGGTTGATCCCCTGCATCTGCAGCTTCATCTGGCTCTCCCGCAGCCGCTCCAGCTCCGCCACATTCGCCTTCGTCGAACTCAGCGCCGGAAACAGGTGCTTCACCCAACCCTCGGCCTCCAGCCGCTTCAGCACCCGCAGCGCATCCTCTTCGTGAAAGATCTCCTCGGTCTCATACCCGCGATGAAACGTATCCATCGCCGCGATATATCCCTCTTTCTTCCCCGTCTCATACCGCTCCTGAGTCTTCGGGTCCATCTGCCAGCCCAGCCTGGCCATAAACCGCGCCGCACGAATCATCCGCACAGGGTCCTCGATAAACCCGTAGTTGCTCACCAGCCGCAGCTCGCGGTTCTCGATATCGGCCACCCCATTCAGCGGGTCCATCAGCAGCCCATACGATCCGTCATTGAGCGACAGCGCCATCGCGTTCACGGTAAAGTCCCGGCTGCGCAGGTCCTCCAGAATCGTCGCCGGCTTCACGACCGGCTTACCCGGCTTGGGATAAGTCATCGTTAACGTGCTGCCAATCTCCATCCGCACACCACCAGGAAACCGCACAAACAACGCCTGCCCAGTCTCCCACTCTCCAGCGACGACGCCCTTCACTTTCTCTATATCTTTCTTCAGCTTAAGGGCATTCCCCTGAACCACCACATCCAGATCGCGCACCGGCGATCCGCTCGTCATGTCGCGCACCGCTCCGCCCACCAGAAATACAGTAAGCCCTTTAACGCGAGCCACTTGGCGCACGGCAAGCAACGCAGCCTGCTGGGCCGCGGAAAGTCGATTTTCAAGCAAATAAATGTAATCGGCCATACTGGTAGGTTTACTCCAAGCCGGTCAAACCGGTACACTCAAACTCGTCCAGCCGCCGTACCTAAACTCAGACGAATCAAGCGTTTATCAAGATAAATAGACGCGGGCACAAAACGTAAGTCTAACACATCATTGGCGTATTGACTACCTGGAAGGTACCTTTTTCCGCTCCCCAGGCCCACGCCGTGCGACAATCCCCCCAGAACTCTACCCCAGACCATGTCCTCCGCCCACAAAAAGGTCATCGTTCGCCGCTTCACCGGCGAAACCCTCCCCGGCTACCTCCCCCTCACCGGATTCGTCCGCAACCGCGCCATCGACATCCTCGACCTCACCGGCCGCGTCGTCCCCCTGCTCCTCAACGACATCAAACACGTCTCCTACGTCCGCGACTTCAACCTCCAGGACACCACCAACCCCGAACGCCTCAGCCGCCGCACCTTCCTCTCCAAACCGCGCACCGAAGGCCTCTGGCTCCGCCTGACCTTCCGCTCCGGCGACCTCCTCGAAGGCCTCGCCCCCATCGACATCACCCTCACCGACGACCTCATCGTCGACTCCGGCCTCCAGCTCACCCCACCCGACACCCGCTCCAACACCCAGCGCCTCTACGTCCCTCGCACCTCCATCACCGAGCTTCAGCTCCTCGCCGTCATCACCACCCCGTCCCGCCGCAAACCCCTCCCCGCCGCCTCAGTCCCCACCATGCAGGAGGACCTCTTCGACAACCTCATCCCACCGCCCAACATCCGCCCCAACTAGCCAGTTGCCAGTTATCCGTTCTCAGTTGTCAGTCGGTTACTGATAACTGAGAACGGACAACGGACAACTTATAATCCCCCCATGCAGTCCATGAAGCTAGCCAAACTGGCCGAGTACCTTGACGCCACCCTCCACGGCGATCCCTCCGCCGAGATCACCCGCGTGACCGGCATCGAAACCGCCGTCCCCGGCGACCTCACCTTCGTCTCCAACCCCAAATACGCCGCCATCGCCCGCACCACCAAAGCCACAGCCATCCTCGTCGAACCCGGCTTCCCCGAGATCTCCACCGCGACCCTCCGCGTCGAAAACCCCTACCTCGCCTTCGCCTTCGCCATCGAGCTCTTCTACAAGGCCCCCGCCTACCCACCCGGCATTCACCCCACCGCCGCCATCGCCTCCACCGCCCACATCGGAGCCAACGCCCACATCGGCGCCTACGCCGTCATCGGCGACAACGTCACCATCGGCGACAACGCCACCATCCTCCCCCACGCCGTCTTCTACCCTCACTCCCGCGCCGGCAACAACCTCTTCGCCCACGCCCACACGGTCGTCCGCGAGCACTGCCGCCTCGGCCACAACGTCATCCTGCAAAACGGCGTCATCGTCGGAGCCGACGGCTTCGGCTTCGCCCGCCAGTCCGACGGCACCTGGTACAAGATCCTCCAATCCGGCCACGTCGTCATCGAAGACAACGTCGAGATTCAGGCCAACGCCTGCATCGACCGCGCCTCCATCGGCGAAACCCGCATCCACACTGGCGCGAAGGTCGATAACCTCGTCCAGGTCGGCCACGGCTCCACCGTCGGATCCAACACGCTCCTCTGCGCCCAGGTCGGCCTCGCCGGCTCCACCACCGTCGGCAAAAACGTCATCCTCGCCGGCCAGGTCGGTGTCGCCGGCCACTGCACCATCGGCGACGGAGCCGTAGCCACCGCCCAAAGTGGTATCCCCAGCGACGTTGCCCCCGGAAAAGTCGTCAGCGGCTACCCCGCAATCGACAACCGCCAGTGGCTCCGCTCGGTTGCGCTCTTTAATCGACTACCTGAGCTTTTACGCGATATAAAATTGAAACTAAAATAACCATTTAATGGTGACTATAGTCGTATGTGGGTGCATCATAAGCAGGTAAGACGATGATTGAGCCACCCGACAGCGTACCGAGCGTTCTTCGCCAGATGCCGAACCAACGCGCTCAACCCATCCGTGTCCTGCTGCTCGACGACGAACCCACCAATCTTCATCTCCGCACCGCGATCCTACGCCAGCACGGCTACGAGTGTGTCCCCGCCTCCTCCATCGAAGAAGCCACGACACTCTTCGACAACATCGACATCGCCGTCCTCGACTATCACCTCGGCGCAGGCCAGTTCGGCACCGAAGTCGCGGCTCTGCTTCGCCGTCGCCGCCCGCACGTCCCCATCATCATCCTCTCGGCCACCCTCGATCGCTACTTCGGCGGGGTCGAAGACATGCACCTGCTCAAGGGCCACAGCTCGGTCGAAGATCTTCTCGACGCCCTCAGCTCTCTTGGCGCCAAACGCCGCGGCGCGCCCGTCGTCGTCGACGCCCGCGACTTCTTCTACTCGCGCATCTCTCTCACCATCGGCTCAGACGTCCTCGTCCAGATCTTCGACGAGCACGGCATCTGGCAGCACTGCAACGACGCCGCTGCCGACTACCTCGGTCAGCCTCGCGACTGGTTTATCGGCCGCTGCGTCTTTCAGGAGCTGCAACCCATCATGCGCGACTGGCGCGAGGTCCTCCAGACCGTCTGCCACAGTCGCGAGACCTACATCGACCGCACCCGTCGCGGCCTCCTCAACCAACCCCGCCCCGACGAAGCCCAGCTCACCTGGAGCGTCCTCGCCTTCCCCATCACCCTCCACGACAACCGCAACGGCGCCGTCCTCACCGCCCGCATCCTCGAACGCCCCCCACGCACCTCAGACTTCCTCCCCTTCCTCTAGCCTTTGCCCTTGCCTTTGCCTTTGCCTTTGCTTTTGCCTTTGGGATTAGCGTAGGGCTTTAGCCCTACGAAAAATCGTCCGAACCATCTGGGCTTTAGCCCCGGGCTCCCTCCACCGCACCACAAGCGCACGCCTGATACCCTAAACTCTCATGCGTCACATCTCCGCCCTCGCGCTCGTCGCCCTCGTCGCCCTCGTCGCCACCACCGGCTGCCACTCCCCCTACGTCGCCACCACGGTCAGCAACCACACCACCCAACCCATCGCTCTGCTTGAGGTCGACTACCCCAGCGCCAGCTTCGGCACGGAAAACCTCGCACCCGGCGCGGACTTCCACTACCGCTTCAAGGTCCTCGGCTCCGGCCCCATGAAGCTTCTCTACACCGACGCCGCCCACAAAGATCACAAATCCGACGGCCCCCTCCTCAAAGAAGGCGCCGAGGGCCCCCTCACCATCGTCATCGCCGACACTGGTGTCACCTGGCAACCCTCACCCACCGTCGCCATCGGCAAATAATCCACCCATCTGCGGTAAGCTGGAAGTCTATGGCGCGCGGATATTTCATCACCTTCGAGGGCCTCGACGGCTCCGGAAAGACCACCCAACTCCGCCGCCTGGCCGCCTCGCTCGAGGCCGATGGCCACACCGTCGTCACCCTGCGTCAACCCGGCGGCACCGTCCTAGGCGACCGCATCCGCAGCATCCTCCTCGACTCAAAGTCCGAAACCACCCTCGGCCCCATCGCCCCCGCCGCCGAGATGTCCCTCATGTTCGCCGACCGCGCCCAGTCCATCAGCGAAATCATCCTCCCCGCCCTCGCCGCCGGCTCCATCGTCCTCTGCGACCGCTACACCGACTCCTCCGAGGCCTACCAGGGCGGCGGCCGCCAACTCGGCAGCGAGCGCATCCTGCCAATGCATCGCGCCGCCTGCGACAACCTCCAGCCAGACCTGACCATCCTGCTCCTCCCATCCCTCGATGCCTCCCTCAAACGCGCCCGCCGCCGCAACCAACGCACCTCTGAAAAACAAGGAGCCGACGAGAACCGCTTCGAGCGCGAGTCCAACGACTTCTACCGGCGCATCTATCAGAAGTACGAAGAGATCGCCGCCCGCGACCCCCAACGCGTCACCGCCATCCGCGAAGACGCCCGCATCGAAGAGATCGAAGCCTGCATCAAAAAAATCGTAACCGCACGTTTGGCTTCCCTTAAAACGTAGGCCGAACCGCAGCAGCGCATCACGCTCTTATCCGTCTTTATCTCTTTGATCACCGTTACGCCGTTTGAACTTCAATGAGTCGCAAATGACGACCGCTCCATCAACAATAGACACACCACCGGCCACATCGAAACCATGGCGCATGCCCCCCGGTCTCAAATACCCGCTCCACTTCTACGCCTTCAAGCCCTGGGTCAAACTCGGCCACCCCATCCGCCTCTTCGAGCACCTCCTCAAAACCTACGGCAACATCGCCCACTACAAGTTCCTCGGCACCCCCATCGTCTTCATCAACGACCCCGACTACATCCGCGAGATCCTCGTCAACCAATCCTCGAGCTTCGTCAAAGAGCGCACCGTCCGCCGCATGAAGATCCTGCTCGGCGAAGGCCTCATCACCTCCGACGACCCCATTCACAAGCGTCAACGCCGCATCGCCGCCCCGGCCTTTCACCGCCAGCGCATCGCCGCCTATGGAGACCAGATCGTAGCCTGCGCCGACGCCCAACAAAGATCCTGGCAGCCCCATCAGCAGATCGACATCGCCGCCGCCAGCATGTCTCTCTCGCTCGAAATCGTCGCCCGCACCCTCTTCAACACCGAAGTCACCGACGACATCCGCAGCATCAACGATGAAGTCAACACCATCATGGGCCTCTACAACTTCATCGTTGCCTTCCCCCGGCTCGAAGACTTCCTCCACCTCCCCATCCCCAAACTCATCACGTTCCGCAGATCCAAATCCCGCCTCGACGCGATAGTCAACCGCCTCATCCGCGAGCACCGCGAGGCGGCCGCTCGGGGAGAACCCGACAAGAAGAAAAGGGGGCGACCTCCTCTCCATGCTTCTCGCCTCACGCGACGAGCAAGCCGACGCCTCCGGTCAGCACACCGGCCTGGACGACGAGCAAGTCCGCGACGAAGTCCTCACCATCTTCCTCGCCGGATACGAGACCGTTGCCAACGGCCTCACCTGGACGTGGTATCTGCTCAGCCAGAACCCCGAAGTCGAAGCCAAGCTCCACGCCGAACTAGACGCTGTCCTCGGCACAGGCGACGAAAAACGCCTCCCTACCCTCGCCGACTACCCCGCCCTCCGCTACACCGAACAAGTCTTCGCAGAATCCATGCGTCTCTACCCGCCCGCCTGGGCGATGGGCCGCATGTCCACCAAACCCGTCACCCTCGGCCCCTACCGCATCCCGCCCGGCGCACATTTTTTCTTCAGCCAATACATCATGGGCCGTGACCCGCAGTACTTCCCCGACCCACTCCGCTTCGACCCCGGCCGTTTCACCCCCGAAGCCAGGGCCGCGCGCCCGAAGTTCGTCTACTTCCCCTTCGGCGCCGGCGCCCGTCAATGCATCGGCGAATCCTTCGCCTGGATGGAAGGCGTCTTCAGCCTGGCCACCATCGCCCAGCGTTGGCGCATGGCCTATCTCGGCTCCGCGGCACCCGTGCCACAGGCAAAGATCACCCTCCGCCCCCGCGATCCTCTAAGGATGCAGCTAATCCCCCGCTAGGCCGTATCAACCTGGTAGAAGTTCGTCATCCTGAGCGGAGTTTGGCGCGGCAAACTGCGCCAAACGCAGTCGAAGGACCCCGAAGAGAAACAACTAAACCTCGAGCCTTCGCCCTCTTCATCCCCAAGTCTGCTTTCGCTTCCGGTCGATCTGTCGATCTGTCCTGGCAGTCGCCGCAGATCTCCATCTGCAACACTACGGAAACCGGAAGACCAATCCCGAACTAACCGTAAGCGTACTGGAAATAGGAAACGTAACGTTCCCATTAAAGTTGCTGCTATTGATCGTCGAAACTCCGCCATACCCCACTTCCACAATCCGAAAGTCCACATGTTTGGCCAGCGTGTAATCAACACCGCCAAAGACTTGATACTGCAACCGCGTCAGGTGGACCGAGCTATGCGGCGGTTTCGAGCTGCCGGCCCCGACCGATACCTGCAGGTACGGTTTGAAGGACTCGGCAATCGGCTTCGCAATCACCCGTCCTCCCACCAAAAAACTATTCAGCCGAGCATTATTTCCCGTAACGATCACATCCCGCACATCGATGCCCGCATCGAACTTCGGCCCGTGAACGAAGTTCACATATCCGCCGATGTTCGCACCCCAGAACGATCGCGACGTCACGCCGTCTCCAAGAAACGCAAACGTCCCTGTATCTGCCTGCGAGTTGTGAATACGATCGAAGACAGGATTCACATACAAACCAACATCGGACTTACCGACTCCGGTCGTGGTCGCATTCGAAGGGTTCACCTGGGAGGGATTATCTTGAGCACGGGCGGCAGAATTCAAAAGAGCCACCGCGAGACATGGAACGAGGAACCGCAACTTCATAGGGTAAGATCCTTTAGCTTTCAAAAAAACTCGCAGTGCCAACCGAACGCAGGCTCCCCTGCAACTCCATTTGGCTACACTTGATACCAGTCTATCGGAACCTGCGGCAGATCCTACGCCGACGACTACGGGAATACGCTTCAGCACCATCCGCATCCTACTCACCAGCATGCACAATCACCGCAAAACCCGACCCGCGCTCCTCACTCTTCTCGCTCTCGCCGTGCTCGCGATCACCACGCCAATCGCGCTCACCCAACCCGCCGCCACACCCGAGCAGGCTCTCCTCCAGCTAGCCAATCAGGCTCGCGCCGCCCACAACCTCCCACCTCTGCAATGGGACAATGCCCTCGCCCGCGCCGCCCGCGCTCATCTCCAGTGGGTCGTCCGCAACTCCAGCGATCTCCTCCACCAGTATCCCGGCGAACCCGATCTCGTCACCCGCGGCGCCAACGCCGGCGCCCGCTTCGGCACCATCTCCGAAAACATCGCCGGCCACGGCGACACCCCGCAATCCCTCCAGCAGATCTGGATGACCACCCCCACCCACCGCGCCAACCTTCTCGATCCCAATCTCAATCTCGTCGGCATCGCCGTCGTCCAGGATCAAGGACTACTCTTCGCCGTAGAAGACTTCGCCCGCAACGTACCCGCGCTCACACCCGAGGCCGTCGAGCATGTAGAACAACAGGTCGCAAAGCTCCTCCAGGCCCACGGCCTCGCACCCGCGCCCTCCAACGAAGACGCACGCAAGACCTGCACCATGCCGCAAGGCCAGGCCGGCACTCCCAAACTCGTCATCCAGTGGGACGGCGCCGACATCAACCAACTCCCCGCCGCCGTCCTCCAGAACCTCGACAAAACCAAATACACCTCAGCCGCCGTAGGAGCCTGCCCCGGCAAATCCAACCAGCAGTTCACCACCTACCACATCGCCGTCCTGCTCTACTAAAGCAGCGTCAACCCTCCGAGACAGGCCGCACCGCCCCGAAGCTGCGAAACAAGGCCACAACACGATCCGACGCATCCGGCGCATAGAACATCTCCGTGTTTGCCATCGTGTCTGCCGTCATGTCCTGCATCCGTGCAAACATCTCCGCCTCATACATCGCAATCGCGCCAGCAGCCGTCTCCTCGCTGAGAAAACACCTGGACAGCACCAGCGCGTCGAGCATCGCCATGTTCACACCTTCGCCTGCATACGGTGGCATCACATGCGCTGCATCGCCGATCAGTGTTGCGTTGGCCTTCGGCTCCCAGTGCTGATCCGACGGACAAACAAGCAGCGGACGCCAGACCATCGACACCGCCTCCCGGAACAGCGGGTCCCACAGCTCACTCCATCCCGCAAAGTTCGCATGAAACCATGCCACTCGCTGCTCCGCGTCGCTTGCCTCTTCCAGGCTCTGCTTCGCTCTACCGTCCTGCGTCTTCAAACCTGCATAAATCAACACGCTGCCATCAGGCTTGGTTCCCATGCCAATCGTTCGTTCGCCTCCGAGAGCGATCAGCGCTGCCCCGCCAAGCAGCTCCCACAAATCCGGAATACTCTGCTTCGCCGCAGGAACCAGCCCCTCCACCAGCGAAACCCCGACATACTCCGGCGAAATAGGAGTAACCAGCTCACGCAAACGCGAGTTCGCGCCATCGCACCCAATCGCGATGTCCGCCACAGCCGTCTTCCCCCCTGCGAACCGCAGCAACACCTGCTCACCCTGCATCTCTGCCGACTCAAGCTTCCAATCCCACACCACCGTGCCCGCCCGCAGCGAGTCCAGCAGAAGATCCCGCAACGGCCCGCGCTCAATCTCCGGCCGCTTCCCTGCGCCAGACATCCCGCGAAGATGATCGTGAAGAACCGTCCCATCAGCATCCGTAAGCCGAAGACGATCGAGGTCCGGCCGATGATTCGCCCAGAAGGCATCAATCAAACCCGCAGCCTCCAGCGCAGCCAGTCCAGAGTCTTCATGAAGATCCAACGCGCTCCCCTGAACCCGCGCACTGCGGCTCTGGTCCCGCTCATACACTGCGACCTGCGCACCGCTCTGCTGCAGCAGCCGCGCCAGCGTCAGTCCACCTGGCCCCCCGCCGACAACGGCGATCGTCTTCCCTTCAACAGCGCTCATGCCCACCCCTTCCCAATCGTGGATACTCCAACACAAATTATGACGTTGCGTCATGAATAAAAAACACCGGCAAATTATTCCTTACAGCAGCGTCCGCTTTTATTGAAAGAACCCGAACGTCGCGCTGCGATAATAACGCAATGCGCAAGGGCTACACCAGGAGACCACAGGACGACTCCCCCGCCGTACAGGTCAAAAACTACATTACGCCCGGCGGCCTTGAGCGCCTCAAAGAAGAGCACCACTTTCTCCTCTTCAAAGACCGTGCCGCTGTAGCAGAGGTCGTCGCCTGGGCTGCCAGCAACGGCGACCGCAGCGAAAACGCCGACTACCAGTACGCCAAGCGTCGCCTGCGCCAGATCGACGGCCGCATCCGTCATCTCTCCAAGCGGCTCGCAGCCGCAGAGGTCGTCGACCCCGAGGCCCCAAGATCGAACCTCCGCGCGGCCCGGGCCTACTTCGGCGCAACCGTGCTCTACTCGAACGCCGCCGGAGCGGAGCGAGTGGTCAGCATCGTCGGCACCGACGAGGTCGACCTCGACCGCAACCACGTCAGCTGGGTCTCCCCTCTCGGCCGCGCCCTCATGCAATCGACCCAAGGAGACACTGTCTCTCTCGAAGCCCCCGGCGGCAAAGAAAGCCTGACGATATTAGAAGTCCGCTACGAGCGCATCGCCGTAGAACCCTTCCGCGAACCCCCCGGATCCTACGCCGCGACACAACAGTCATAACGCTATCTTGCGCCGCATCCCAAATGGCGTTATAAAAAGGACTCCCACAAAGCACCATCGCACTTTCACTCATCTTTCTGGCAGCATCGTGCCACTGAAAATCTTCGATTCCAAATAAAGAGAGGAAATTCACCATGGTTCTTGGCATCGCTCTGTCCACCTACACCACCATGCACGTCATCATCAGCCTCATCGGCATCGGCTCAGGGCTTACCGTCCTCTTCGGCCTGCTCAGCGGCAGACTCCTCCACTTCTGGAACGGGTTATTTCTTATCACCACCATCCTGACCAGCGTCACCGGCTTCTTCTTCCCCTTCACCAAAATCACCCCTGGCATTATCCTCGGTGTCCTCTCCCTCATCACGCTCGCCATCGCGCTTCTGGCCCTCTACGCATTCCATCTCAACGGAGGATGGCGCCGCACCTACGCCATCACCGCGATGATCGCCCTCTACTTCAACGTCTTCGTCCTCATAGCGCAAACCTTCGAGCATGTTCCCGCGGCTCACGCCCTGGCCCCCACCGGAACCGAAGCGCCCTTCAAGATCGCCCAACTTATCCTTCTCATCATCGCCATCATCCTGATCACCATGGCAGCCAAAAGATTCCGCCCCACCCTCCCATCCTGATTGTTGCCGTTGCAGTTGCTCTTGCCGTTGCCTGTTCTATTGTTGTCATCCCGCAGCGCAGCGGAGGGATCTGCTTTTGCATTTGCACGTGCCTGCCATAAACCCACAAAAACTCTTTCATCTTCCCAACATTTTTTCCCCGCATTTTCTGCCCAAAAATCGCATGTCAAGCACCCAAACCGCCCCACACCCTCAAAACCCTAATAAAGACGCACCTCCCAGGCACCATCCCATCTGGCATTTTTCCCGAAACAAATGCGTATCATAGAAGTAGGGGAAAATTAAATCGCGGGCCAAACCATCAGCCCACGAAGTCCAGACTTAACTAGCCTGTATCGAAGACTTTGCGCAAGAAAGTACCCCCGTGGGGGAAAGCTCCACAAGGACAGAAAGGAGAGACCAGACAAGATGCCCGCACCACCCACCAACTTCAACGACTTTCTCGGCAACACCACCGCCGTCGAGCATCTCCGCACCGCCATCGCCGCCGGCCGTCTCCCTCACTCGCTCATCCTCGCCGGACCCAGCGGAGCAGGAAAGTACACCCTCGCTCTCATGCTCGCCATGGCCGTCGAGTGCGAGCGCCAGCCACGAGATCTCTGGTCCAACGGCCAGTCGCTCGCCTCCTTCTGCGGCGTCTGCCACAACTGCACCCGCATCGCCACCGCCGCCAACCTCGAAGAAGAGGTCGACAAAGCCGTAGCCGTCCGCGAAGAGCTCCGTGAGGTCGACAAGAAGGACACCCGCGTCCTCATTCAGCCGCATCCCGACGTCCTCATCATCCCACCTGACCCTCCGCAACTCCTTATCAAACTCGGTCAGATCCGCACCCTCATTCAAAGCTCCCACTACCTGCCGTCGGAAGCACACAAAAAAATCTTCATCCTCACCGCCAGCAGCTTCATGAAAGAAGCCGCCAATTCCCTGCTCAAAGTACTCGAAGAACCACCAGACACAGTTCACCTGATCCTCCTCGCAGAGAACCCCGGCGAACTCCTCCCCACCATCCGCTCCCGCTGCGCCACCGTGCGTCTCGGCGCACTGCCCGTCGAAGAGATCGAGATGCTCCTCGCTGACCGCCGCCCCGACGTCGGGCAGCAGCAGCGCACCCTCATCGCCCGCCTCGCCCAGGGCGCAGCCGGCAAAGCCCTCGGCTTCGACCTCGCCGCCTACACAGCCGCCCGCGCCGATGCGCTTCTCTTCCTGCGCAACGCAGCCGCTGGCGCCAGTGGATCAGCCGAACCCGGGGTCCCCGGCCAGCTTGCTGGTCGGGGTGGAGAACCCGACCACACCGCCCTCTTCAAGATGACCGAAACCTACCGCGCCGGAGCCGAAGGCCAGCAAAAAACCTCCGCCCTCCTTCGCACTCTCTCGCTCCTCCTCGAAGATCTTCTCCTCCTCGGCGCCGGCACTCCCGAACTCCTTCGCAACACCGACCTCCGCCCCGAACTCGACCGCCTCAGCAACTCACTCAACTTCGCGTGGATCGAAAACGCCTCTCGCGGCCTCGACCAGGTCCAAAGCGGAATGCGTCGCAACCTCCTCCGCAACCTCTCCCTCGACGCCTTCGCCGGCCAGCTCACCAGCCGATGAACAACTCCGCCCGCACCACCGAACGCCTCACTGCAACGCAGCAAGAGATCCGTCGCGCCGCACAGATTCTTCGCCACGGCGGCACCGTCGCCTTCCCCACCGAGACCGTCTACGGCCTCGGAGCCAACGCCCTCGACGCCAGCGCGGTAGCCAGCATCTTCACCGCCAAAGAACGCCCCGACTGGGACCCCATCATCGTCCACGTCAGCGACCGCGCCATGCTCGATCAAGTCGCCACCGTCCCACCCGAAGCCGAGCAACTCATCGCCGCCTTCTGGCCCGGCCCACTCACCCTCCTCCTCCCGCGCACCCCACAAATCCCCGGCAACGTCACCGCCTCGCGCCCCCTCGTCGGCGTCCGCATGCCCGCCCACCCCATCGCTCTCGCCCTCATCGAAGCCACCGGCCTCCCCATCGCCGCTCCCAGCGCCAACCGCTTCGGCCGCATCAGCCCCACCACCGCCCAGCATGTCCTCGAAGACCTCGACCACCGCATCGACGCCATCCTCGACGGAGGCCCCACCACCGTCGGTGTCGAATCCACCGTCCTCGATCCCACCGCGCGGCTCCTCTACCGCCCCGGAGCCATCACCGCCGCCATGCTCGAACCCATCCTGGGCCCCGTCACCGTCTATCAACCATCACAACCCCAGCCATCACAACCCCAGGCAGCACCTCAATCCCTACCCTCCCCCGGCGTAGGCATCCGCCACTACGCCCCCCGCGCCCGGCTCATCCTCGTCCACGACGAATCCGACCTCAACAACCACCTCACCCACCTCATCGCCGAAAAAGAAAAAGTCGGCGTCATGCTCCCGCAGGATTGGACCATCCATCACCGTCACATCGAGCTCTTCCACTGGAACTCCTTCACCAACAACGAAGCCCTGGCCCAAACCCTCTTCGCAGGCCTCCGCGAACTCGATCACCGCAACGTGACCGTCATCCTCTGCCCGCTCCCACCGGAAACCGGCCTGGGTCTGGCCATCCGCGATCGCCTCCAAAAAGCCGCAAAATCGGTATAAACGCCTCGTTTTGCACCGCACCTAAACCGTATACTCCCCCAATGCAGGCTGCTGAGATCGAACTCAAGTTCCCCGTCGCCGACTCACGAGCGCTCCAGGCTCGCCTCCCGGATCTCGGCTTCCACCTCGTCACCCCCCGCACCTACGAGCACAACATTCTCTTCGACACACCCGCACGCGACCTCCGCGCCCGGCGTCAAATTCTCCGCCTCCGCGAGTACGGCGGCATCCACACTCTCACGCACAAACGCGTCGACGAATCCCTCAGCTCCGACACCTCCCGCTACAAAATCCGCATCGAGACCGAGACCACCGTCTCCGATCCGCAAGCCCTGGCCGAGGTCTTCGCCCAACTCGGCTATCGGCCTGCCTTCACCTACGACAAATACCGCACCGAGTTCTCCACGCTCGATCCCGCCACCAACACAATCCCCCATCTAGTCATCGACGAGACCCCTATCGGCACCTATGCCGAACTCGAAGGACCCACCGATTGGATCGACCGCACCCTGGCCCAGCTCAACATCGATCCCGCCACCTGCCTCACCGACAGCTACGGCAAACTCTTTCTCGACTGGAAACAGCGCACCGCCAGCCCCGCCGAGAACCTGACCTTCTCCGAAATCTCTTCAACAGTCCTCGCCCCCCGCTAAGCTTAAACAAAAAGGGCCCGCACACAGCGGACCCTTCGCACGTCAAAATCAACTCTAGAAGATCTGGAAGTTCACCTCGACATTCAACTCCACCGAGGACGGGCTTGCCGTTCTCCATCGCAGGTTTGAACCGATACTGCTTCACTGCGTCGAGAGCCTTTTCATCCAGTCCCATACCAACTCCGCGAATAACCCGCACATGGCTTGGATTTCCCTGCGGTATCGACCCACAGGTTAACCAGCACATTGCCCGCGAACTTCGCCTTGCGCGCCTCTTCCGAGAACTCCGGCTCAACGGAATAAATCAGCACCGGTGCCGAAACACCACCGCCAATTCGCCTCGGGCCGCCGCCTGTATTTCCACCCGACCCAGGCCCAAGCCCCGAGCCATTGCCCCAGCCCAAACCCGTCCCGCTGCCATTGCCCATCGACATTCCCACCAACGGCGAATTCGCAACTCCGATCTGCGGAATGCTGCTGGCCATCTTCACGTCATGCTGAACCTCAATCGTCGGTTCAATATGAATCTTCGGCTCGATGAGCGGCGGTTTATTCGGAGGCACAATCTGCGTGTCCGCAAACTTCGGAGGCGTCCCCTTGGTCACCGGCGTCGGTCCACGCTGTCCACCACCGCCACCCATCGCCTGGGCCTTCGGCGGAGCCTGCGGCGGTACCGTCAACTCCGTCACCTGCATCTCTCTCACCGGCGCGGCAAACTGAATCTTCTTATGCAGCAGCCAGCCAATCAACAGAATCAGCAGAGCATAAATCGCAATGGCAGAACCGGTCGCCATAGGATTCTGCTTGGTCTTCATCCGATCGACCACCGCAATCGGCTGCGACTCCAGCACCAGTGGCGGCAGCTTCACCGGGAAGAACACATCCCGTACGCTGCTCCAAAGCGAGGTAAAGACGCCCTCTTCTTCAATAATCAGGTCATTCTTAACCGGCTTGGAATCAAGCTGCAGCGGCGCTTCGTTCGACTTGCTGAACGCATCCCGCAGGTTCGCGATCAGCGACGACCACATCGACCCATCCGTCTCTTCATTCAGGTTTGGCGCATCTGCCGGGCGCAGTGTTGGTGCTTGCTTCTCCGGATCGACCTGGGGTGGTGGTGTTAACAATGAATTCGCCATAAGCTGCTTCGCCTCGATGGGGAGTGGCCGCAGCCACAAACCATCTACTTTAAAAAATCGTGCGCCGACTCTACTTCTGTCAATACGTTCCCGGTCTTTCGCCGGTTTTTTCTTGCCTGGAGGATAGCGGCTTGGCTCCTCCAAAACATTCTACAAACTTTCACCTTCTGATGCTTATTTTCTTGGACGCGCAACTTCTACGAATGTCGCTTTCCCTTCTGTCAGTTCCCCCTCCCACCCGTCTACAATAAGAGTTTGGCGCAAACTGCACTTTTGCTATCAGGAATAAGAGGAACGAATGCCGGACGCACCCCAGGGAAGACCCGAAGACGGACAACCAGCACCAAAGGCGCTAAAGTCCACGCTCAATCTGCCTATTGGCGGGAGCGAAAACGCATTAGACGGAGCATCGAAGGCGCTGAAGACCACACTTAATCTGCCCCAGACAACCTTCCCCATGAAGGCCAATCTACCGCAGAACGAGCCCGCTCGCCTCGAAGCATGGCAGCAACAGCATTTGTATGCCCAAATCCGCGCCGCCCGCGCCGGCGCCCCAAAGTACATCCTCCACGACGGCCCGCCCTACGCGAACGGAGCCATCCACCTCGGCCACGCCCTCAACAAATGCATCAAGGACTTCGTCGTCAAGACCAAGACCATGGCTGGCTTCGACGCCCCCTACGTCCCCGGCTGGGACTGCCACGGCCTCCCCATCGAAATTAAAGTCGACGAACAACTAGGCCGCAAAAAATTAGAGATGGACCCTCTCGCCGTCCGCCGCGCCTGCCGCGAGTACGCGCAAAAATACGTCGACCTCCAGCGCACCCAGTTCGAACGCATCGGAGTCTTCGGCCGCTGGGACTCGCCCTACCTGACCATGTCGAACGGCTACGAAGCCTCGATCGTCGAAACCTTCTACGCCTTCTTCGAAAAAGACTTCGTCTACAAAGGCCTTCGCCCCGTCTACTGGTGCATCCACGACAAGACCGCGCTAGCCGAAGCCGAAGTCGAGTACGAGCAGCACAACAGCCCCAGCGTCTACGTCCGCTACAAACTCACCTCCAACCCAGCCACAATCCTGGGTGCCCCATCTTCGACGACGGTTTCATCGTCGGCTAAGGTGGGTGAAGCGCCACAAACTTCCGCGGACAACTCTGACAATTCGCCGGACCAGGCTCTCTACACCATCATCTGGACCACCACTCCGTGGACCCTCCCGGCATCGCAGGCCGTAGCGTTCAATCCAACACTGGAATACGTAGCCCTGAAGACTTCGACGGGAACCTACATCGTCGCCGAAGCGCTGCTCTCCTCCGTCGTCGTCAACTGCAATCTGATGAGCGGAAGAAATAACGCCGCCCCCGCATCACCAGCCGACATCATCGCCCGCTTCCCCGGCAGCGCACTCGAAGGCACGACCTTCCAGCACCCCTTCCTCGACCGCATCATCCTCGGCGTCACCGCCCCCTACGTCACCGCCGACCAGGGCACCGGAGCCGTCCACACCTCACCCGCTCACGGCGTCGACGACTTCGCCACCGGCAAGCGTTACAACCTCCCCGAGATCCAGTACGTCGACAACGCCGGACGCCAGCGCCACACCGGCCGCTTCGGCGGCAACGACACCCCGCAGCCCTACGAAGACCTCACCATCTTCAAATCCAATCCGGTCATCATCGAACTCCTCAAAGAAAAAGGCGCTCTTCTCAGCGCCACCACCTACGATCACTCCTACCCACACTGCTGGCGCTGCCACAAGCCCATCATCGTCCGCGCCACCGAGCAGTGGTTCATCGGCATGGAAACCCCAATGCTCACCGCCGAAGGAACCGAAACCACCTTCCGCCAGCGCGCGCTCGACGAGATCAAGCAAGTCGTCTGGGATCCCGCCTGGGGCGAAGAGCGCATCTCCAACATGATCGCCACCCGTCCCGACTGGTGCATCTCGCGCCAGCGCATCTGGGGCGTTCCCATCGCCGTCTTCCTCTGCGAAAAGTGCGGCGAGCCCCTCAACGACAAGTCCATCAACAAAAGCATCGTTGACCTCTTCCGCAAAGAAGGCGCCGACGCCTGGTACATTCACGAAGCATCTGCGTTGCTTCCCAAAAACACCGCCTGCCATTCGTGCGGGCACAAAGAGTTCCGTAAAGAGATGGACATCCTCGACGTCTGGTTCGAATCTGGCGCAAGCTGGCACGCCGTCCTCGACCTCGAACCCGAGCTCCGCCGTCCTTCCGATCAGACGCCCGCCGACCTCTACACCGAAGGCGGCGACCAGCACCGCGGCTGGTTCCACTCCTCGCTGCTCACCTCCGTCGCCGTTCGCAACCGCGCCCCCTACAAGATGGTCGCGACCTCCGGCTGGACCCTCGACGAACAAGGCCGCGCCTTCTCCAAATCTCTCGGCAACGGCGTCGACCCGGTCGACATCGCCAAGCGCCTCGGCGGCGAGATCATCCGTCTCTGGGTCGCCTGCGTCGACTTCCGCGAAGACGTAGCCGCCAGCGAAAATCTCATGCAGCGCGTCAGCGACAACTACCGCAAGCTGCGCAACACCCTGCGCTTCCTGCTCGCAACCTCAACGACTTCGACCCCGCGACCAACGCCATCGCGTTCTCCGAGATGGAGCCGTTAGACCAGTACATCCTCGCCCGCACCGCCTAGCTCGACGCCAAGATCCGCAAAGCCTACGACGACTTCGAGTTCCACCGCGCCTATCACGCACTCAACGAGTACGTGAACACCGACCTCAGCGCGCTCTACCTCGACGTCCTAAAGGACCGCCTCTACACCTTCGCCCCCAATCACCCCGGCCGCCGCAGCGCCCAGACCGCTCTCTGGCGCATCGCCGAAGCCCTCACCCGCCTCATCGCGCCCATCCTCAGCTTCACCGCCGAGGAGGTCTGGCAGCTCTTCCCCAAAGTCGAAGCCGCGAAGCCAGCGTGCACCTCGCCCTCTTCCCCGACATCTGCCGACATCGTCCCCGGCAACGTCAAGCACATCGAAGACAGATTGGGAGCACCTGCTCACCCTCCGCGACGAAGTCCTCAAGGTCCTCGAAGAGGCGCGCACCGCGAAAGAGATCGGCAACCGCCCTCCGAGGTCCAGGTCATCATCGGCTGGCTCAACTCCATCGCCTGCCATCCCAACCCGATCTTCGAGCGCTATCACCAGCATCCTTCCCGAACTCTTCGGCGTAGCCCAGGTTAATATCGCCGATGCCATCGTCACCGAAGGCGAACGTCGAACAAGGCGCCTTCTACGTCCAGGCCAAACCCGCCGCCGGCACCAAGTGCGAACGCTGCTGGCGCTTCACCACGACGTAGGCAACGAACCCAACTACCCCACCGTCTGCCTCCGCTGCGCCGACGCACTCGAAGCCATCCACTTCCCGCCCTACACAGCAACAACGGAGCCGCAAGCCTGATGTCCAGCCAACGACCAGCACGATGACCCACGCACCGCATCACCCGCAATCCACGCAGCACCGCAACGACAGGCGCGGCCTCGTCCTCGCCATCTCCGCGCTCGTCGTCATCCTCGACCGCATCACCAAACACATCGTCGCCCAGCAGCTGCCCAACGGCCAGGCCCATCACCGTCATCCCCGGCATCTTCCGCATCTCCGCACGTGCTCAACACCGGCGCGGCCTTCAGCTGTTCGCCGAAAACGCCTCGCCCGTCACCGTCCGCAACGGTCCTCATCGCCTTCTCCGTCATCGCCGTCGTCGTCGTCTTCGGCATGCTCTGGCGCGTCGGCCGCCACCTCACCCTCACCTCGGTCGCCCTCGCTCTCATCCTCGGCGGAGCCTTCGGCAACCTCTACGACCGCATCCGCTACCACTACGTCATCGACTTTCTCGAAGTCACACATCGTCCACTACCACTGGCCCGACTTCAACGTCGCCGACAGCTGCATCTGCATCGGCGCCTGCCTGCTCCTCATCGAGATCTTCCGCCCACCGCCAACCGACAAGTGAGACGTCTAGCCACATCGACCCGTTCACCATCTCAGCCATATGCAATGACCAGATCACAATCCGCGGCGCGCGCACCCACAACCTCAAGGGCATCGACGTCGACATCCCCCACAACGCCCTCACCGTCGTCAGCGGCGTCAGCGGCTCGGGCAAATCCTCGCTCGCCTTCGACACCGTCTACGCCGAAGGCCAGCGCCGCTACGTCGAATCGCTCTCCGCCTACGCCCGCCAGTTCCTCGAGCGCATCGAGAAGCCCGACGTCGACCACATGGACGGCCTCGCCCCCGCCATCGCCATCAAGCAGAAAAACCAGACCCGCAACCCGCGCTCCACCGTCGCCACCGCAACCGAGATCTACGACTACCTCCGCCTGCTCTACGCCCGCTGCGGCACCGTCACCTGCCTGCACTGCGGCGGCATCGTCAAGCGCGACACCGTCGACGAGATCGTCACCACCCTCCTCGCCCTGCCCGAAGCCACGCGCACCTACGCCCTCTTCCCCATCGTCCGCGCCGAAGTCAAACTCGAGCCGATGCAGATGCCCACCACCGAAGAAGCCGCCCGAAGCCCCAAAGCCGGCAAAGAAAGACCGCCCAAAGAAATCTGCGAAATCGTCAAAGACGCAGCCGCCTCCACTCCTTCGATCTCACCGACGCCCTCAAAGACCGCCTCACCGAACTTCGCCGCCGCGGCTACAACCGCCTCTACCAGACTCGGCCGACGGAACCGGCAAGATCGTCGAGTTCTCCACCCCCGAATCCCTCCTCGAACTCGACTTCACCCAGCCCATCTTCGTCCTCATCGACCGCCTCGCCATCTGCCCCGACGCCCGCGCGCGCATCGTCGACGCCATCGAGACCGGCTACCGCGAATCCGGCGAAGTCCAGTTCCACACCCTCCCGCGCGAAGGCGAAGCCGAAGCCCGCGCAACCTCCGCTTCTCCGCCGCCTTCGAGTGCACCACCTGCCACCGCGCCTACCGCGAGCCCGAGCCGCGCCTCTTCTCCTTCAACAATCCCTACGGCGCCTGCCCGCGCTGCCAGGGCTTCGGCAACACCATCGACTTCGACCCCAACCTCATCATCCCCGACAAATCGAAGACCCTCGCCGAAGGCGCCATCGCCCCCTGGACCACCACCAAATACCGCCCCTACCACGGCGAGATGATCCGCGCCGCCAAGGCCGCCAGCATCCCCACCGACGTCCCCTGGTACGATCTCACCGCCGACCAGCAGCGCTTCATCGAAGACGGCAACGGCACCTTCCCCGGCATCCGCGGCTTCTTCGCCGCGCTCGACCGCAAGAAGTACAAGCTCCACGTCCGCGTCTTCCTCTCCAAGTATCGCGGCTACGCGCTCTGCCCCGACTGCCGCGGCCAGCGCCTCCGCGCCGAAGCCCGCGCCGTCCTGATCAACAGGACCAAAACATCTGCGAGACCTCCGCCCTCACCATCACCGCCGCGCAGATTCTTCGACAATCTGCAACTCTCGCCGGCACAAACCGAGATCGCCGGCAAGATCCTCGAAGAGGTCCGCCAGCGCATCCACTTCCTCCACCAGGTCGGCCTCGACTACCTCACCCTCGACCGCCTCAGCTCCACCCTCTCCGGCGG
>CAVXPJ010000005.1:0-240268 GCA_963763605.1 uncultured Acidobacteriaceae bacterium
ATGGCAGCAACACCCAGAATCATCGTAGTAGGCGGAGGCCTAGCCGGTCTCTCCGCCGTCATCAAGATCGCCGAAGCCGGCGGCAAGGTCGACCTCTTCTCCATCGTCCCCGTCAAGCGCTCCCACTCCGTCTGCGCCCAGGGAGGCATCAACGCCGCCAAGGACCTCAAAGGCGAAGGCGACACCGTCCTCAAGCACTTCGACGACACCGTCTACGGCGGCGACTTCCTCGCCAACCAGACCCCCGTCAAAAACATGACCGCCCAGGGCCCCGCCATCATCGACCTCCTCGACCGCATGGGCGTCCCCTTCAACCGCACCCCCGAAGGCCTGCTCGACTTCCGCCGCTTCGGGGGCACGTTATATCAACGCACGGCGTTCGCAGGCGCAACCACCGGCCAGCAGTTGCTCTATGCGCTGGATGAACAAGTAAGCAGATTCGAAGCTGAAGGCAAAGTCACCAAGTACGAAGGCTGGGAGTTCCTCTCCGCTGTCCTCGATTCGAACGGCGCCTGCCGCGGCATCACCGCGATGGACCTCCGCTCCATGGAGACCCGCACCTTCCCCGCCGACGCGATCATCGTCTGCACCGGCGGTAACGGAGCCATCTTCGGCAAGTCCACCAACTCCGTCGTCTGCACCGGCAGCGCGCAATCCGCCCTCTACCAGCAGGGCGCCTATTACGCCAACGGCGAGTTCATCCAGGTCCACCCCACCGCCATCCCCGGCGAAGACAAGCTCCGCCTCATGTCCGAGTCCGCCCGCGGCGAAGGCGGCCGCGTCTGGGTCCCCAAAGACCGCAACGACAAGCGTGCAGCGCAATCAATCCCCGAAACCGAACGCTGGTACTTCCTCGAAGAGCGCTACCCCAAGTACGGCAACCTCGTCCCACGCGACATCGCCACCCGCGAGATCTTCAAGGTCGTCTACGAAGACAACATGGGCATCGACGGCCAGCCCATGGTCTACCTCGACGTCTCGCACCTGCCGCCCGAGCGCCAGCACAAGCTCGAAGGCATCCTCGAAATCTACGAAAAATTCGTCGGCGACGACCCCCGCAAGGTCCCCATGAAGATCTTCCCCGGCATGCACTACACCATGGGCGGTCTCTGGGTCGACTTCAACCAGCAGACCAACATCCCCGGAGTCTTCGCCGCCGGCGAGGCCGACTACTCCATCCACGGAGCCAACCGCCTCGGAGCCAACTCGCTCCTCTCCTGCATCTACGGCGGCTTCGTCGCCGGCCCGCAGGCCATGGCCTACGCCAAATCGCTCCCCGCGCAGCCGGGCGACGGAGGCCACGCCGCAGAGCTTCAGCGCCAGCTGGAAAAAAACAAGCTCCTCCTCAATAACCCCGGCACCGAGAACCCCTTCAAGATCTGGCGCGAGCTGGGCGACACCATGACCAAGCACGCCACCATCGTCCGCTACAACACCGGCCTCGACGAAGCCGACGCCAAGATCGTCGAACTTCTCCACCGCTACGAAAACGTCAACCTCTCCGACAAGAGCCAGTGGGCCAACACCAGCTTCGCCTTCACCCGCCAGCTCTACAACATGCTGGAGCTCGCCCGCGTCATCGTCCAGGGCGCACGCCTCCGCGACGAGTCCCGCGGCGCCCACTACAAACCCGACTTCCCCAACCGCAACGACGAGCAGTTCCTCAAAACCACCAAAGCCGCCTTCAAAGACGGCGCACCCAGCATCTCGTTCGAAGAAGTAGACATCAGCCACATCAAACCACGCCCTCGCGTCTACACCTCAACGTAGTATTTTTTAGTTGTCATCCTTCGCCGAAGGCGGAGGATCTGCTTTTTGCTTATGGCAGCACAGGATTCGACATGGCAGACACTCAGATCACGGAACTCGACGGTCAGCGCTACCTCATCTCGCAACTCCTTACTGCCGGCATTGAGGTAGCGACTCCGTTGCGCGACCACGGGATCGATCTGATTGCGTACCTCGATCAAAGGGAAGAATCGGGCCAATTCTTGGCCTGTCCTATTCAACTCAAGACCGCAAAAGACGAACGTTTTAGCCTACATCGCAAGTATGCGAAGTTTCCTAACCTTCTAATGGTTTATGCCTGGAATATCTACGACGCGAAAAGAATTCTGTATGCCCTTACCTATAAGGAAGCCGAAAAGCTCCTACAAAAAGGACCGGGGCCAAAGGGAACAGATCATACAAAGGCCAATTGCTGGAAAGATGAGAAGAACGGCTACTACCATTTCAAAGTCAACGCCGACTGGCTAAAACTTCTCGATCCGTACAAAATGAACCTCGAAAAATGGAAAGATAAGATTCGTGAAGTTTCAAAGTTAGAAGCATCCAGCCACGCGCCCGTAACAGCCGTGAAGGAGTAAGTATGCCAAGCACCATCAAAGTCGAGATCAAGCGCCAGTCCAATCCGAACGCCTCCGCCACAACCGAGAAGTTCGAGATCCCCTACCGCCCGAACATGAACATCACCTCGCTCCTCGGCGAGATCGCGCTCAACCCCGTCGACGTCTCAGGCAAGCCGACAACCCCCATCACCTACGACTCCAACTGCCTCGAAGAGATCTGTGGCTCCTGCGCCATGCTCATCAACGGCAAGGCCACCATGGCCTGCTCCGCCCTCGTCGACAAGCTCACCGGCCCCAACAAAGACCAGACCATCACCCTCGCCCCACTCTCCAAGTTCCCCGTAGTCCGCGACCTCGCCGTAGACCGCTCCGTCCTCTTCGAAAATCTCAAGAAGGTCAAAGCCTGGGTCCCTATCGACGGCTCCTACGATCTAGGCGCAGGCCCACGCCAGGCCCCGCAAATTCAGGAGCAGCGCTACCCCCTCTCTAATTGCATCTCCTGCACCATCTGCATGGAGGTCTGCCCCCAGTTCAACGACGCCACCGGCTTCGTCGGAGCCGCGACCATCGCCCAGACCAAGCTCTTCAACATGGACCCCTCAGGCGCGGTCCTCAAAGAAGAACGCCTCCGCGCCCTCGCCGGAGACGGCGGCATCCAGGAGTGCGGCTTCGCGCAAAACTGCGTCCAGGCCTGCCCCAAACAGCTCCCCCTCACCGAAGCCATCAGCGACATGGGCCGCGACGTCTTCATCCAGCAAGTCAAAGACCTCTTCGCCCGCTAGTAGTTCATCGGAGTGAAGAAATCATGAATATGCATAGCAGCCAAGGGAAATCAGCACATGAGTCCGCGAAAGTCACATCCATCGGTTGCAGCAATAGCTTTACTTATGACCTTTGTCGGCGTTTCCGTACCTGTCTCTGCTCAATCGACGGACCAGTTCGCCGATTACTCTGCATCCACTCAACGGGACCCACTCGGTGGAACCAATGAAGTCTACAAAATTGGTAATGATGTCTCCGCACCAAAGCTCATCCATGTCGTAGAACCAAAACTATCCAAAACAGCAAAAAAGTCCAACGAAGTTCAAACTACTTGGGTGAAGCTGAAGCTTCATGTTGAGACGGACGGAAGTGTAAGCAACATATCCGTAGTTGGAATTTCCAATAAGAGTGGCGTGATCAACGATCCCGACAGTAATCCGATTCTTAAGGAATTGGAAGATAATGCGGTTGAAGCGGCGAGCCTATACAAATTCGAACCTGGCAAAAAAAACGGCAAAGCTGTTGTGGTCGAGCTGAATATCACTGTGAGTTTTGCTCATACCTAAGGCTCTACCTCCGGTGCCCACCTTCGATGGTTGCTAAAGCCGGGTGCCCCATCCATCGCAGCTTCATCGCGATGGGTGGGAATGTAAAATTTCGCCCCACCTGCTCTTAAAGCCCTGGGCGGCACACACTGCAAGCGTCAAAACTAATAAGCTCGTACGAGGAGAATTAAATGATCCAACTAGCAGACGCCCGCCGCATCATCGCCGCAGCCGAGAAGAAAGCCGCTGAAATCGGCCAACCCATGAACATCGCCGTAGCCGACGCCGGCGGCAACCTCATCACCCACGTCCGCATGGACAACGCCTGGATCGGCTCCATCGACATCTCCATCAAAAAAGCCTGGACCTCCCGCGCCTTTGACATCGCCACCCAGGATCTCGCCCCGCACTCTCAATCCGGCAGCCAGTTCTTCGGCATCCACGCCTCCAACGACGGCAAGGTCATGATCTTCGCCGGCGGCATCCCGCTTAAGAAAGATGGCAAAGTAGTAGGCGCAATCGGAGTCAGCGGAGGATCCGGCGATCAGGACCACGCGGTAGCCGAAGCAGGCGCAGCCGCTTTCTAAATCCAGCCATCATCAACCAATGAAAAGCCCCGCGAGCTTGCGGGGCTTTCCCTTTGCTACACGCCGTTCTACTTCGAGAACACGGAGTTCCCCGGCGTCGTCTCTTCATTTGAATGAATCCGATTCCCCGCGCGTTTTGCGCTCTGCATCGCGGCATGGTCCATTCTTTCCTGATCGCTCTTGCTCGCCTCATCTGCAGTCGTCTCGTCTTCAATCGCCTCGTGCGAAGGGCGTGCCGCGGTCTTCGTTGAATTCAGTCCTTGTGCCATGTGTCACCTCTCTGCAAGAAGAGATGGCTGCCTGTCTCCTGCGGTTGTCCAATGATTTTCAATGCAATTGTTACAATCGTCGTACTCATGCGCGAGAAGACCGCACGCCCACGCAAACAATCGCCACTATTTGCAACCACATCCGCGCTTCTTCTTCTCGGCGCTTCTTTTTTGCATGCGCAGGCAACCCCTGCAACAGGAAATAAAAAGATGTCCGAAAAGATGTCCAGGATGACCGACCCCGCCCAGGTCCACGCCGACGCCATCGTCATCGACACCCACGCCGACACGCCCCAGCGCTTCGTCGACGAGCACTGGAACTTCACCGACCCGCTCAACGGCGGCATGCTCAACTACGACTCCGCGAAGAAGGGCAACCTCGACGCGCAATTCTTCTCCATCTGGGTCGACCCCAATCAATACCCCGCCAACGCCTCAGCCCGCCGCACCCTCACTCTCATCGATGCCACACTCGAGCAGGTCCGCCGCGCCCCCGACAAACTTCAGTTCTGCATCTCCGCCGACGACATCCTCGCCGCGCACAAGCAAGGAAGATTAGCCGTCCTCATGGGTATCGAAGGCGGCCACTCCATCGAAGACTCCATCGCTCTCCTGCGCGACTACTACCGCCTCGGCGTCCGCTACATGACTCTCACCTGGTCCAACACCAACAACTGGGCCGACTCTTCCGGCGACATCGACGACACCAAGGTCCAGCACCACAACGGCCTCACCCCCTTCGGCAAACAGGTCGTTCAGGAGATGAACCGTCTCGGCATGATGGTCGACATCTCCCACGTCTCCGACAAAACCTTCTGGGACGTCCTCAATACCACCCGCACACCCATCATCGCGTCGCACTCCTCGGCCCGCGCGCTCACCCACGCCCCACGCAACATGACCGACGAGATGCTCATCGCCATGAAGAAGAACAACGGCGTCGTCATGGTCAACTTCTTCCCAGCCTTCATCGACGAAAGATGGCGGGAGGCCTGGAACGCGCAGGCACCTGAACGCAAAAAGGCTCAACAGGCGATGGAGGCAGACTACAAATCCAAAGGCCTTCCAGTTCCTTACAACGCCTCCGACAAGATCGATCGCGAGTTCGCCGCAAAGATCGGCCGCGCACCCTTCAACTCACTCATCGATCACTTCGATCACGTTATAAAGATCGCCGGCATCGACCACGTTGGCATCGGCACCGACTTCGACGGTATCCCCGTCCCACCCGAGGGCATCGACTCCGCAGCCGATCTTCCCAAAGTCACCGCCGCCCTTATGGCACGCGGCTACAGCGCCGAGGACATGCGCAAACTACTCGGAGGCAACCTGCTCCGCGTCTTCCGCGAAGTGCAAGTTGCCTCCGATCACAACCCATAGACTCGCATTGAGTCCTGGCAAAGAAGAAGAGCTAAACCTTCTCTGCAATCAGGCTGATCTTGTGGATCTTCGGAGCCTCGGACAGCAATATCTCCGCATTCGCCATCAGCGCCTTCGCAATCTCACCACTCAGGTGCGCATCACGACCCGCTTCATCGTTGAATGTGTCAAACACGCCGAACACGCCGCTATCCTGCTTAAACCCATACCAGTGGATGGTTCCGGCCTCAGCCTTCGACATCTCAGCACCCTGCTTCAGGAAAGCTTCAACATCGGCTTCTTTCCCTGGTTTAGCCTTTAATTCTGCGTACAAAGCAAACTTCGCCATTCTAATGAATCCTCCAGCACAATCAGACGCAGAAACCCTCCAACGGTTGCAGACTTCTCTGTGAAAAACGAAAAAGATACATCTAAAAGACATTCCAAAGACAATCGTAAGACTCCATGCGTGGCCGAGCGCTATTCCTGGCCTCCGAATTGCTCCAATCGGTTGGTCTGCGGTAGCCTGTTTGTTGGAGTCCAACACCGCATGACGCTTCGTATCCCTGCTCTCGTCCTGGCCTTAGCCGTATCCGCGCAAGCGCAAACGACCCCGCCCGCGCAGCAGCTTCCTGACGCCCCCAGCACCACCAGCCAGATCAAACCTCCAGCCGTCCCCACGGGCCCGACCGCCGTTATCGACACCACCATGGGCCGCCTCACCTGCAAACTCTTCGACAAAGAAGCCCCCGTCACCGTCGCTAACTTCATCGGCCTCGCCGACGGCACCAAAGACTGGATCGACCCGACGACCTTGCAAAAGGTTCACCATCAGCCCTTCTACAACGGAACCACCTTCCATCGTGTCATCCCGGAGTTCATGATCCAGGGCGGCGACCGCGCCGGCGACGGTACCGGCGACCCCGGCTACTTCTTCCAGGATGAGATCGACCCCTCCATCACCTTCGACCAGCCTGGCCTCCTCGCCATGGCCAACTCCGGCCCCGGACCCGGCGGCGGTGGCACCAACGGCTCGCAGTTCTTCATCACCGAAGGACCTGTCCCCCAGCTCAACGGCAAGCACACCATCTTCGGCCTCTGCGACGCACACTCTGTCCTGCTCGTAGCCTCTATCGCGCGGGTCGAACGCAACGCCAACGACAAGCCACTCACACCCGTCGTCATCAAGCGCGTCACCATCGTGCCAGTCGGAGCCCCTATGCCGCCTGAGCCTGTGCAGCCTGTACAGGCCGCGCCACACCCGCCGGGGCCGCCATCAACGCCTCCGCCGCCCCAATAACTCTTTCAGCCTCCGCGAACTCAGCGCAGAGTCTCTTCTATCTAATCCATCAACCTGCAAGGAGATCTTTCACATGCCAACGAAACCCGGTACCTACGCCAAATTCAAGACCTCAGAAGGAACAGTCGTCTGCGAGCTCTTCGAAAAAGATGCACCCGAGACCGTCGCCAACTTCATCGGCCTCGCTGAAGGTACCAAAGACTGGAATAGCCGCAGCAAGAAGGGCGCAAAACTCTTCGACGGCACCATCTTCCACCGCGTCATTCCGCAGTTCATGATTCAGGGCGGCGACCCCGAAGGCACCGGCATGGGCGGTCCAGGCTACAAGTTCGCCGACGAAACCAAGGGTTCGCGCCACGGCTTCCAGGAGAAGGGCAAACTTGCCATGGCCAACTCCGGCCCCAACACCAACGGCTCACAGTTCTTCATCACCGTAGCCGACACCAGCTGGCTCACCGGCAAGCACACCATCTTCGGCGAAGTCGTGGAAGGCTACGACGTAGTCGAAAAAATCTCGAAGGTCAGCAAAGACGGCATGGACCGCCCTAAAACTCCAGTCGTCCTCGAATCCGTCACCATCGAACGCATCGCCTAAACCTGGCACGCAACACACTGCGAAGAATGGCCCACTCAAACGAGTGGGCCATTCTTCGCAGATTCATCCAGGAGCTACCTGGTTCTCATGTCAACGCAATTTGGATCATGACCGTTCTTTGTAACCTCGACTAAGCCACCCCGATCACGCCGCAAAGCTCCTTCACCGAAGCAGCACTCTTATTGAGCGCAGCCTGCTCCTCAGCGGTCAGCTTGATCTCGATGATCTGTTCCAGCCCCTTCGCTCCAAGCTTGCAAGGCACGCCGACATACAACCCCGAGATCCCATACTCGCCCTGCAGGTAAGCAGCGCAAGGCAGAATCTTCTTCTTGTCCTTCAGAATCGCCTCAACCATCTCCGCCGCAGCAGCAGAAGGCGCATAGTAAGCCGAGCCCGTCTTCAGATACTTCACAATCTCTGCGCCGCCATTGGCCGTACGCGACTCCAACTCTTTCAGTCTGTCAGGAGCGATCAGCTCCGTAATTGGAATTCCCGCAACAGTCGAGTACCGCGACAACGGAACCATCGTGTCGCCGTGTCCGCCCAGCACAAACGCCGTCACGTTCTCCACCGACACATCCAGCTCCTGCGCAATGAACGTCCGGAACCGTGCCGAATCCAGCACTCCAGCCATCCCGATCACGCGCTCGCGCGGCAACCCGGCCTGCTTGAACGCCGTCTGCGCCATCGCATCCAGCGGATTCGAAACCACGATAAGGATCGTGTTCGGCGAAGCGGCAACTGCCTTCGCGACCACATCGCTCATAATCTTGAAGTTCGTATTCAGCAAATCGTCGCGGCTCATCCCAGGCTTACGCGCAATGCCTGCTGTAATCACCACAACATCCGAGTTTGCCGTATCGGCATAGTCGTTGGTGCCAATGATGCTGCAGTCGCGCTTCTCAATCGGCATCGCCTGCAGCAGATCCAGCGCCTTGCCCTGCGGCACACCCTCGACCACATCCAGCAGCACAACATCGGCAATCTCCTTCGCCGCAATCCAGTGTGCCGCCGTCGCCCCAACGTTGCCCGAACCAATAACCGTTACCTTCTTCCGCATCTCTTCTCCTTGCTGCAAATCCAAGCAGCCATCTCAGTTTTCTCTGTTGTCATTCCGCAGCGTAGCGGAGGAATCTGCTGTTAACACTCTTCCTTCGCCGTAACGCTATCGTCAGCCCATATTCTCAATCATCCGAGTCGCAAACTCACTCGTCTTCGCCTTCGTCGCTCCCTGCATCCCGCGCTCAAAGTCATAGGTCACGAACTTCTGCGCAATCGTCTTCTCCATCGAGCTCTCGATCAGCCGCGCCGCCTCAGTCCAGCCCAGAAAATCAAACAGCATCACGCCCGAAAGCATCACCGACCCCGGGTTAATCACATCCTTGTCCGCATACTTCGGAGCCGTGCCATGCGTCGCCTCAAAAACGGCATACCCATCGCCGATATTTCCCCCCGGAGCAATCCCCAGCCCGCCAACCTGCGCAGCCGCAGCGTCCGAGATGTAGTCGCCATTCAGATTCGTCGTCGCCAGCACGCTATAGTCCTCTGGCCGCAAGATAATCTGCTGAAAGATCGAGTCGGCGATACGGTCGTTGATCAGAATCTTCTTCTTCCACTTGCCGTCGCCATGCGAAGCCCCGATCGATGCGATCACCTGCTTCACCTCGGCCACCACTCCCTCGCCAAACTCCTTCGCCGCAAACTCAATTCCCGGCTCAATCAGCGCAGCATTCTCCTCTGCCGTCAGCTTCGGATTCGCTTCAAGGTTCCCCAGGATCCAGCTCTCGCGCTCCGTCACCGTCTGCTCGCGAAACTCCTGCGAAGCAACCTCGTAACCCCACTCGCGAAACGCGCCTTCGGTGAACTTCTGAATATTTCCCTTGTGCACCAGCGTCACCGTCTTGCGGTTGTTATCCAGCGCATACTGTATCGCCGCTCTCACCAGCCTCTTCGACCCAGTAATCGAGATCGGCTTCACCCCAACACCCGAGTCCAGCCGAACCTTTTTCTTCGTTCCCTTCAACATCTCGTCGTTCACAAACGAGATAAACTTCGCCGCCTCCGGTGTTCCCTCGCGAAACTCGATCCCGGCGTAGATATCTTCCGTGTTCTCCCGGAAGATCACCACATCCAGCTTCTCCGGATGCTTCACCGGGCTCGGCACACCAGCGTAGTACTTCACCGGCCGCACGCACTGGTACAGATCCATCAACTGCCGCAACGCAACATTCAGGCTGCGAATCCCCCCACCCACAGGCGTAGTCAGCGGCCCCTTGATCGACACGCGAAAGTCCACCGTCGCCTTCACCGTGTCATCCGGCAGCCAGTTCTGCGTCTGGCGGTAAGCCTTCTCCCCGGCGAGCACCTCAAACCACGCCACCGACCGCTTGCCCCCATAGGCCTTCTCCACCGCTGCATCGAACACGCGCTGCGAAGCCTTCCAGATGTCCCGCCCCGTCCCATCGCCTTCGATAAAAGGAATAATCGGATGGTCCGGCACCTTGAATTTACCGTTCGTGTATTCAATAGCCTGCCCATCCTTGGGCACTGCGATTCCGTTGTAGCTTGCCTGCATCGACGTAGTCTCCCCAACCAAAAAGATATGTTCGAAGGCTACCACCCACGCAAGATGCCTAGCAACGATATGCGACTTACCGTGCGCTTATCGAACGAGATAATAATCCACCGTCGCAACCACCCGAACCTTTTTCATAATGCTCGCATCCGGATTCTCCGCCGGCCCCCCGCCCCCCTCTTCACCCGGAGCCATCCCGCTCCCGGCATCGGCCGCCGAGATCGAAAACACCCCCTGGTTCGCCGAACGGATCGATCCCACCTGGCTCCCCGAATCCGCCGCGAACCGGTCCGCCGAAGCCCGCGCATTCTTCGTCGCCTCCGTAATCATGTCAGGCTTCAGCGCATTCAATCCGTTGAACACATACCGTATTCCCTGCCCATATCCGCCGACGACAATAATCCCCGCCTGCAACAGCTGCGCCGTCTTCTGTCCGGCCTTCGAAATCTTATCCACGTCATTCGAACTCACCGTCACCGTCTGCTGCACGATGTACCGCGGCCCGCCATTGTTGTTTCCGCCATACTCGTTGGCCTGCTTGTCGGTTACCTGGATCTGTCCCACAGAGGTCTCCTGCAGCGTGATCCCCTGCGCCGCAAAAAACTTCAGAATCGCCGCCCGATCCTCTTCACACATACCGGTCCGACAGCCGCGTCTCTTTGATCTCCGACCCCAGCAACCACCCACCCAGCACCAGCCCCAGCAGCAGACAAACCCCAAGAATAGCTGGGGGGCCAAGCGAATTCGCACTGCGCTCTATATCCAAGGGATTGCCTCCATCGGAGCAACACCAGCAGAATGCCGCACCCCTTCCTGCCTGTCAACCAGCAAACGTACAGCGTTTACAGGCGCATCAATAACTCAGCTCTGGCGATCGAGCTCCGGCAGTTGATAAAGAGAGGGTGACTTTGTACACGGCCCGGAAAGAACCAAAAGCACGTCCGTCGATATCGTCGACTCGGTCGAATCGGTCAATCTACCCTCCAACTCTACCGTTGAGCCGTCATTCATCGTAAAAGCTGCAACGATCTCATTGCCATCCACCGCGCTCGCAGGTGTTGAAGTCGTCACGCCTGAGGTAAAACAGGGCGAACCCTGCACAGCAATGCTCCCGGTCAGCACAGTATTGCTTGTAAAGGGCAATCCAGTAGCCGGACTCGTCACTGTCCCGCCCTGTTGCAAAACCACCTCAACCGAAATTGCACTCGTTACCGGCACTCCGTTGACAATCGTTTGCCCGGTCGCCGTCCCGGCATACGATCCGCTGACAAGCGGAAAAGAGGTAGCGGTAAATGTTCCTGCAAGGTTTGACACGCACGTCGACCCCGACGTCCCAAGAGTAGGAACAGTGATGGTGGCCGTATAGCTGCCCGGCCAGGGGCTTCCACTCGCCGCAGGAACTTTTCCGTCGATCGATATCGACCCAATGGGAAAACTTGTAGGAAGATTGGTTGGATTTTGCAGATTGAAACTGCCATCAGCAGCGATTGTTCCCGTCGCCACACTGGCAAATCCGAATGACAGCCCTGCATCGCCGCAGGAGTTGTTGCCCGAACCCGCAGCGGTCACAGTATTGCCGTTCACATCGAAGGTCATGGCCAGCCGGAACCCAGTCGGTTGGTTCAGAAAAAGACCACTCGTCGGCATCGGACCCACAATCAGCCAGTTCCCCGCCAGCGCACTCCCCGCAGGAGCCGTCGACTTCGGAGAACCTTCTCCTCCGCAACCAACCAGCAACAATCCAGCTCCCACTATCCAAAAAGATAACCAGGCCCGTAGCTTCATTGCTGCGAATTCTAGCAAGCCCTGCCTGAGGCGTCTCTTTAAAGAAGAAGGCCGATGATGTCTCATCGGCCTCCCCTTCCAATCGCAATCGCTCTAGAAGATATTCCAAAGCAGCTGGTTATACACATCATGGTGGAACTGCACCTCAGGCGCCTTCACAATCGTGCCCAACAGCCGCGCACAACGATCCGCCGAAGCCTGCTTCAGATCCGCATACCGGCCCTTCACATCCGCGCCCAGCAGAGTCGTCGTCCACTCCGACCCGCGGAAGTTCTCAAGCGCCGTATAGACGTTATCCGGCAGATACCTCTCCGCCTGCCGCAGATTCTTGATCCGCGAAGTCTCACCCTGCAGTCCGCTCTTGAAGATCGAGTACAGCGCCAGGTAAGGATTCGCATCCGGCCCAACCGACCGCACCTCGACACGCGCCGACTTTTCATTCCCAATCGGAATCCGCACCATCGATCCGCGATCGGTCGCCGAAGCCTTGATCTGGTTGGGAGCCTCAAAGTGAGGATCAAGCCTACGATACGCATTCACGCTCGCATTCAGGATCAGGCAAAGATCGTTGCCATGCGTCAGAATCCGATCCGTAAACTGCCACGCGAACTTCGATATCTTCTCCTCGCCCTTCGGGTCCCAGAACAGATTCTTCCCGCCCTTGGTGATGGATACGTTCGTATGCATTCCGCTGCCGTTCACGCCAACCACCGGCTTCGGCAGAAAGCTTGCCGTCATCCCCATCTGCGTCGCAACCTGCCGGCAGATCAGCTTATAAAGCTGAATCTGGTCCGCCGCCGTCACCACCTCGCCGTAGGTGTAGTTAATCTCAAACTGGCTCGGTGCAACTTCAGGATGGTCCTTCTCATTCTCGAACCCCATGGCGCGCTGCACCTCCGCCGTGGTGTCGATAAACTCCCTCAGCGGATCGCCCGGCAGCGAGTGATAGTACCCGCCCTTATTGACGTACTCAAAGCTCCCCGTCAGATGATAGTTCCGCTCCGCGTCGATGCCTTCAAACAGGAATCCCTCAATCTCATTGGCTGCATTCAGCGTATAGCCCTGCTTGTCGAACAGCTCCTGCGAAAACTTCTTCAGCACTCCGCGAATGTCCGCGCTGTACGTCTCGCCGTTCTTGTCGATCACCTCGCCAAAGACCATCACCTTGCCCGGCCCAAACACATCCGCCGGCGCCCAGTAAAACGCGCTCCAGTCGATCCCCAGCCGCAGATCGCTCTCCCGCTGCGCCGTAAATCCGCGAATCGATGAGCCGTCAAACGTCAGGTTGTCGTAGCTCTTGATCAGAAACTTCTTATCGTAGTCCAGCATGTGCAGTCGGCCTTCGAGATCGCTGAACAGCACAGTCACAGCCTTGATCCGCCGCTCATCAGTCAGATACTTCAGCCGCTCTTCCTGAATCACGTCGGCCGCAACCCGCTTCTTGCGCTGCTCCTTCGCCGCCAGGTTCAGATCCTCGAGTTCACCATACGAAAGTTCCAAGAAATCACGAAGCTCGCTCAAAATAACACTCCTTCTGCAATGAAATACACGTCTACCGCAACTGCCAGGCTATGTTTTTAGGTGAAATGGAAGAGAGCGTACCGGACGTTGATCTGGCCGCTGTTACAGCTTTAACCTAACAGAAAATTCACCGGCAAAAAGCCACATCCGCGAAAAAAAAACACGTCCCAAGGCCTAATCACAGTTACTTCGCCAGCCTGAATCACCCACCCGGCCCATCGCGTCCAATCCCCATCTGCGTCGGGTCTCGACCTGGGGCATGCTCGTTCCTCCAGTTTCACGAACCCGCAACATTCAGCGAATCCCGATAAACTAAAACAAGACCATGGCAAACAAAAACAGCACCACCAAGCGCGTAGCCCTCATCCAGATGTCCTGCGAGCCCGACACCCAGCTCAACCTCGACAAGGCCGCCGAGCGCGTCTACGAAGCCTCCCGTCTCGGCGCCCAGCTCGTCTGCCTCCCCGAGCTCTTCCGCGCCCAATACTTCTGCCAGCGCGAAGACCACGCCCTCTTCTCGCTCGCCGAATCCATCCCCGGCCCCTCCACCGACACCCTCACCCGCGTCTGCCGCGAAGCCGGAGTCGTCCTCGTAGCCAGCCTCTTCGAACGCCGCGCCCCCGGCCTCTACCACAACACCGCCGTCACCATAGAAAAAGACGGCAGCATCGCCGACACCTACCGCAAGATGCACATCCCCGACGACCCGCTCTACTACGAAAAGTTCTACTTCACCCCCGGCGACCTCGGCTTCAAATCCACGCAAACCACGCAAGGCCCCATCGGCACTCTCATCTGCTGGGACCAGTGGTATCCCGAAGGCGCCCGCCTCACCGCCCTCCGCGGAGCCGAAATCCTCTTCTTCCCCACCGCCATCGGCTGGCACCCCTCCGAAAAAGAAGAGTTCGGCACCGCCCAGTACGACGCCTGGCAGATCGCCCAGCGCGCCCACGCCATCGCCAACGGAGTCTTCGTCTGCGCCATCAACCGCGTAGGCCACGAGCACGGCGACGCCAAATTCAAAACCCAGGCCGCCGACGGCAACCCCGCCACGGTAGAACTCCACGGCCCCGGCGACCACACGCCACACTCAGGCATCGAGTTCTGGGGTGGCAGCTTCATCGCCGACCCCTTCGGCCGCATCCTCGCCAAAGCCAGCCACAACAAAGAAGAGATCCTGATCGCCGACCTCGACTCCAACCTCATCGAGATCACCCGCCAACACTGGCCCTTCCTACGCGACCGCCGCATCGACGCCTACGAAGGCATAGCCAAACGCTTCCTGGATTAGAAACGGACCAAAATGGGTGTCATTTTTGTCATTGCCGGATCGATTGGGATTATCTTGGCTTTCATTGGCAAAAATTTCACCGCAGGCGATCCCGACGCTATTTCGTCGTTTGCTCAACCCGTCTCGAACAGATACGGTCGTCTGGTATGCGCCATAGCTGGAACCATGTTGATTGCATTTGGGATCAAATTCCTTTTGTTTTAGAAGTGCAGCTCAAAACTGATTTTCTCCTGTCGGGTGCCCATTCATGCAGCTTCATCGCATGAGTGGGCATTCGCGCGAAAGCCCGAACCGCTTCTAGGTAAGCCAAGCCTTCAGGCTTGGCCCTCCCTAGCCCTTCCACACATCGGGGCTTTAGCCCCTGGGGTATGCTTTCTCTCGATGCCCACAATCCGCCAAAAGCAGAGCACCTACGCCATCACGATCCTGACCTTCGAGCGACATCGCCACTTCCAGCGCACAGCCAACGCCGAACTCTTCATCGCCACCCTCTTCCAGCATCGCGACAAAGACCGCTTCCAACTCCACGCCTTCGCCGTCATGCCCGACCATGTCCACGTCCTCATCACGCCAGCCATAAACCAATCCACCGCAAAATGCGTCCAGTACATCAAAGGCAGCTACTCCTTCGCAGTCCGCCAACAATCCCCAGGAGAGATCTGGCGCAGCGGCTATCACGAACACCGCACAAGAGACGCCGACGACTACAGCACTCAGCTTCTGTACATCCAAAACAATCCCATCCGCAAACAATACGAAGACTATCCGCACGTCCACACCAGATATCTCGACCGCATCGACCCCATCCCGAGTCATCTGCTCCCATAGTCAAACTGTCATTCCTGCGGGAAGTTCGAGGTTTTCTATCTTGGAGGCTGTCGCTGTTTGCTTCCAGGTAAGCCAAGCCGTCAGGCTTGGCCCTCCACCACTCCGGTGACACGAATCTAAGCCGCTATTCCAACCTCCCGTTCAGCCCGTCGCCCCCCCAAATACCCAAACAGCGCAATGTAGATGTAGCAAGTACCGCCGGAATCATGAACGCATGCTGCACGCCGATCTTATCCGCCAGATGCCCCTCCGCCAGCGGAATCAGCGCCCCGCCCACAATCGCCGCCACCATAAAACTCGAGCCCTTGCTCGTCAGCGGCCCCAGCCCCGACAGCCCCACGGTAAAGATGCTGGGAAACATTACCGAGTTAAACAATCCCACCGCAAGAATCGCCCACATCGCCGTATGCCCATGCGTCATGATCGATGTCCCCACCAGTCCACAAGCAACAACAGCAGCCGTTCCCAGCACAGTACTCGTCCGCAGCTTCGTCAGCAGCCACGATCCGATAAACCGCCCCACCATCGCCCCGCCCCAGTAAAGCGAGACATACTTCGCCGCCGTCTTCTCAGCAAACCCCGCGATATCCGGCAGCCCGAAGTAGTTCACCAGAAAGCTCCCGATCGAAACCTCCGCCCCCACATACACAAAGATCCCCAGCGCCCCCGCCAGCAGCACCGGATGCTTCCAAACGCTGTCGCCCTCACCCGCGCCTGCCAACTCACCCGGACGAATATCCCGCGTAAAGTCCAGCGTCGGCATCTTCAGCACCGCAAACGCAACCGCCAGCAGCACCAGCGTCAACCCAATCCCCAGGTACGGCAGCCGAACCGACGAAGCCTGCGCCATCCTGTACTGCTGCAGCGCCGCAGCCGAGTAAGACCGCATCGTCGCCGGCGAAACCTGCGTCGCGCTCAGAATCAACGCGCCCCCAAAGAACGGAGCTGCAAATGTTCCGAATGAGTTGAACGCCTGCGCCAGGTTCAGCCGCGCCGCCGAGGTCTCCGGAGGCCCCAAATTCGCCACATAAGGGTTCGCCGCAACCTGCAGGCTCGTAATCCCCGCAGCCAATATCACCAGGGCCGACAAAAACAGCCCGAACGAAGCCGCCGTCGAAGCCGGCAAAAACAGAAACGCACCCGCCGCCATCACCAGCAGCCCAATCACCATCGTGCCTTTATATCCGCGCCACTCCACCAGCTTGCCCGAAGGCAGCGCAAAGATCGCGTACGACATAAAGAAGCAAAACTGCACCAGCAGCGCCTGCCCATAGTTCAGGTCGAAGATCGCCTTCAAATGAGGAATCAGAATGTCGTTCAGACAGGTAAGAAATCCCCACATGAAGAAGAGCATCGTCGCGATGCCCATCGCCCGGTAGTCCGTCTTCTGTACTCCAGACACTGCGTTTGTTCTAGTGCTCACGCCAATTGCCATATCTCCGGCACCTCCATGGAATTGCGACGACCAAAATCTTCAGCGCCTCCCATCCTATACGTATGCGCAACTCCCGCGTCGTACAATCCTCATCATTCCATCATCCAAAGAAAAGAGGCCGCATGAACCTCCGCAACTTCCTTTCTCTCGTTCTCACTGTTGCCCTTCCCGCCCTCGCCCAAACCACCGAACCCACCATCCACACCTCCGCCGATCTCCAGCAACGCGAAGCAAAACTCCTCATCGCCGCCAAAGCCAGCCCCGCCGGCATGGCCCTCGATACCTTCGACGACTTCGGCTCCAGCAAAGGCCTCCTCGTCGTCCGCATCCGCACTGGCGAATCGGAGCTCCACCAGCAGTGGGCCGACCAGATGATCGTCACCAAAGGAACCCTCACCCTCGTCACCGGCGGCACCATGCAAGGCGATCGCCCCACCGCCCCGGGAGAGATCCGCGGCACCGGCATCGAAGGCGGAAAAGAGATCATCCTCCACGCCGGAGACATCGTACACATCCCGGCAGGCATCCCTCATCAGGTCAAACTCGCCCCCGACACCACCGTCACCTACATCGCCTTCAAAGAAAAATAGAGGCCCACAACCAGAAACGATGCTCAAGGGAGCAGGCAGCGGTATCGCCGTAGCTGACGCTGGCGTTCAAGACCCACCAATGCGACGATTGATACAGAGTATCGACACAAAATGACCAGCCCAGCTCACAAGCCATACCGCATGCCCGCCGAATGGGCTCCTCACGCCGCCACCTGGATAGCCTGGCCTCACAACGCTGAGGATTGGCCAGGAAAATTTCAACCCATCCCCTGGGTCTACGCCGAGATCGTCCGCCATCTCTCCCAGGTTGAAGACGTCCACATCCTCGTCAACGACGAGCCTGCAGAACAACGCACACGCCGCATACTCCTCCGCGCCGGAGCCAACCTCGCCCGTCTCCACTTTCACCACTGGCCCACCGACCGCGTCTGGCTCCGCGACTCCGGCCCCATCTTCGTCAAGGCAGAGGCGTACGACCCTGCCGTTCCCAGCATCCTCGCCGCCACCAACTGGAAGTTCAACGCCTGGGCCAAGTACGACAACTATCTCCGCGACGACCAGATCCCCCTCTACGTCGCTCATCACTACGACATTCCACAGATCAGGCCGGAGATCCTACTCCCCGACGGGACCACCCACCGCGTCGTCCTCGAAGGCGGCAGCATCGACACCAACGGCGCCGGCCTCCTCCTCACCACCGAAGAGTGCCTCCTCTCAAAGATTCAGGAGCGCAACCCCGGCCTCGGCACCGAAGACGAGACCCGCAAAAAACTCGAGCAAGCCTTCCACGACTATCTAGGCATAGAAAAAGTTCTCTGGCTCCACAAAGGCTGCGCCGGCGACGACACCCACGGCCACATCGACGACATCACCCGCTTCGTCGCCGAAGACAAGATCCTCGCCTGCGTCGAGCCCAACACCCACGACGAAAACCATCTCCCGCTCGCCGAAAACCTCGACCGCCTCCGGAGCTTTCGCAACCTGAAAAACAAACCCTTCGAGATCGTCGAACTCCCCATGCCCGCACCGGTCCTCTTCGAAAGCCAGCGCCTCCCCGCCAGCTACGCCAACTTCTACATCGCCAACGGCCTGGTCCTCGTCCCCACCTTCAACGACCCCAACGACCGCCACGCCCTCAACATCATCGCCAGTTGCTTCCCCGACCGGAAAATCATCGGCATCCACGCCGTCGACTTAGTCTGGGGCTTAGGGACCCTCCACTGCCTCTCCCAACAGGAGCCCGCAAGACATTGATCAGAGATTATTCCCAGCCGCACTACGAAGCCTTCTCATGCGCCTTCATATACTCCCGCAGAGCCGCATTAATCCGGCTCTGATACCGGGTCCCGGTCTTCTTGAAGAACTCGAGCACATCCGCATCCAGCCGCACGGTAATCTGCTTCTTATTCCCAACCGGAACCAGCGCCCCCGGCCGCGTCCAACTAGCCCTACGCTGGGACGGAATATCGCTGTAGTCAATTTCGCGATCCTTCAACGCACGCAACTGTTTTTTCTGCGCACTCGTCAGCTTCGGCGGATTCGCCGAAGCAAAACTAGACCGAATCATGCCAGTAGTCTTCTCTTTCATATCTGTCAGCCCCTCGTGCTGATATCAACCGAGTAATGCCGTCGCGCATCGTATAAACAACGACGATCTCCTGCCCATCAATCAGTCCAATTGTGATCCAGCCTTCTTCATCAAGACCACTTTCGTCGAGTTGTTCCTTCCGGTTCTCATCCAAGAAAATCAGCATTGCCAGAGAAAAGGAGATACCATGCTTTCTTTGGTTGGCCCTATCCTTCTTGTCGTCCCACGCAAACTCCACACCACAATCCTAGCACTACATTTGTAACTACACACCAAAATTCCGTGAATCCATGATCTCCTATTAGCGAATGTCCACCGACCTCACCTACCTCAGAGCCGCCATCGCCGAAGCCAACGACGCCGAAGCCAACGGCGAAGTCCCGGTAGGCGCAGTCGTAGTCCACGAAAACCAAATCATAGGCCGCGGCCAAAACCGAGTCCTACGCGACTCCGACCCCACCGCCCACGCCGAGATAGTAGCCCTCCGCGAAGCCGGCCTCGCCCTAAAAAACTATCGCCTTGAAGACTGCACCCTCTACGCCACGCTCGAACCCTGCGCCATGTGTGCCGGAGCCATCCTCCACGCTCGCATTGCGCGCCTCGTCTACGCCGCCCCAGACCCCAAAGCCGGAGCCTGCGGCTCCGTCCTCTCCGTCATGAACCATCCCCAACTCAACCACAAAGTCGAAGTCACCTCCGGCTTCCTCGCCGAAGAGTGCGGCCAGATGTTAACCAACTTTTTTCTCGAACGCCGTGGAAAGAAGCCCCTCATGGCGCATCCTATAAACGAACGCCCACAAAAATAGAGGAGCACGCCATGTCAGGTCGTCTCGCAGGCAAAGTCGCCGTCATCACCGGCTCGGGCTCAGGCATCGGACAATCCATCGCCATCCGCTTCGCCAGCGAAGGCGCAACCGTAGTCGTCGACTACCGCAACCACCCCGAGCAAGCCACAGACACCCAGACCAAATGCGCAGCCGCCGGCGGCAAAGCCATCACCATCCAGGCCGACGTCTCCATCCTCGCCGACACCCAGCGCCTCATCGACGAAACCTACAAGCAACTCGGCCGCTGCGACATCCTCGTCAACAACGCCGGCATCGAGATCGAATCTCCCTTCTGGGAGGTCACTGAAAAAGACTACGACGCCGTCCTCAACGTCAATCTCAAGGGAGCCTTCTTCCTCACGCAAGCCTTCGTGCGCCCACTCATCAAAGCCAAGCTCCCCGGCCGCGTCATCAACATCAGCTCCGTCCACGAAGACATGGTCTTCCCCCACTTCTCCACCTACTGCGCCTCCAAGGGCGCAATGCGCATGGTCATGCGCGACCTCGCCGTAGAACTCGGCCCCTACAACATCACCATCAACAACATCGCCCCCGGCGCCATCTCCACTCCCATCAACACCAAGATGATGGCCGACAAGCCGGAGCTCAACGCGCTCCTCGCGAACATCCCGCTCGGCCGCATGGGCACACCCGAAGAGGTCGCCGGCGTCGCTCTCTTCCTTGCCTCCGACGACGGCGCCTACTGCACCGGCTCCACCTTCATCGTCGACGGCGGCCTCATCCGCAACTACCACGAGCAGTAGAGCAACTCAATCTCAATCCCGACCAACGGGAGGAGCACATCAATCCACCCGGCAAGAAAAGTTATACAAGTCACGAAGTGACCGCCCCGCGCGCAGCGGGCCCGTCCGGCAGGACACCATCCGCAATAACGGTAAAATAGAACCATGGATCTCACCCTCTACTCTGCGGCCTGGTGCCGCGACTGCCGCGAAGCCAAACGCTTTCTCACCACCCACAACATCCCTTACACAGAGATCGACATCGAAAACACCCCCGGCGCAGCGGACCTCGTCATCGCCAACACCGGCAAGCGCGCCATCCCCCAGTTCGTCATCGACGGCAAATGGGTCCAGCCCTACAAACCCGGCCAGGGCTTCCTCTACGACGAGATGTCCGCGCTTCTGGGCGTCGTCAGTTAGATTCGATCTCCGTCTCGCGAAAATCACGATTCCGAGCCAGCTCATCGTTGATCGCAATCGCATCTCCATCCAACGCGGCAACTTCAGCGACAGCCTCGGCCTCTCGAGCACCTGCAAACGGCCAACGCGGTCGCATCACTCTCTCCCGTTCACTCTCCCGCAGTCCTGCCTTGGTGCGTGCCAGCAACAGATCCGCAATCTGAAGCAATCCCATCAGCCTGCCGTCGCTATGGCGAACCACGGGAAGCGCCGTCACACTACTCCGCCCCATCGCAGTCACGGCAACACGCAGCGTGTCATACGGCGCAACGCAGACCGGCGCAATCTCCGCATTAGTCAGCAGTAGCCCCGCCGGATCAGCGTTCTGCGCGGCCTCAATCATCTTGCTCCGGCTCAGCACCCCCACCAGCTTCCCTTCCGCACTCACCAGCGGAAACAATCGCTGCCAATGCGACCATCCCTTACTCCCCCGCGCCTGCATCGAGCCATACCATGCAGCCGCGTCCTTGTTCGTCGCATCTTCAGGCAGCGCGAACAGGCTCGTATGCATCACCTCGCGCACCGTCGTGGTCTCCATCGGGTCAACGCTGTACTCGCGAACCAGGTGATACCCGCGCTTGGCCAGCCGCTCCGTCAAAATCGAGCGCTTCTGCAGCAGTACATTCAACCCATACGCCGTCATGCAAGCCAGCAGCAAGGGCAATAGAAGACCGCTGTTATGCGTCAGCTCAACCGCCAGCACCGACGCCGTCAACGGGACACCAATCGACCCCGCCAGCACCGCCGCCATGCAGATCAGTGGCCACGCTCCCGGAACCAGCATCGGAAAGAAGTGCGCCAGCGCCACTCCCAGACCGCCGCCGATCATCAACTGCGGCGCCAGAATGCCTCCCGATGTCCCCGATCCCAGTGACGAAGTCCACATCAGGCTCTTCACCACCAGAACGCCAAAGACCATCCCCCACGCCATATCGCCATTCAGCATCCTCTGAATCACCGGATAGCCAACCCCCAGCGCCGGCGGATAGATCAATCCACCCAACCCGATCCCAACTCCCCCGACCGCAGGCCACCACATCCAGTGAAAAGGCAGCTTCTCAAACATCGCTTCAAAAAAATGCACGCCCTTCGTCAGCACGATCGCCAGTAGTCCAGCCAGCAACCCCGCGACGATCGCCAGCGGCATCGTCTTCTCCGGTATCGTCAGCGTCGTCGCCGCCATCGGAAACACTGGCGACGCACCCAGCAGCAAACGTCGCAGCGCCGCAGCCGTCACACTGGCCACAGCAACCGGAACCAGACTTCGTGGCCGCCACTCGAACAACAACAACTCCACCGCCAGCAGAATCGCCGCCAGCGGCGCCAGAAACGTCGCCGACATACCCGCCGCCGCACCGGCCACCAGCAGCGTCGACCGCTCCGCATCGCTCATCTTGAACAACTGCGCCAGCAGAGAGCCCGCCGCACCGCCCGTCATAATAATCGGTCCCTCTGCGCCGAACGGGCCTCCTGAACCAATTGCAATCGCCGTAGCCACCGGTTTGATCACCGTGATTCGTGGCGATATCTTCGCGCCGCGCATCAGCACCGCCTCAATCGCCTCCGGCATCCCATGCCCGCGTATACGGTCCGACCCGTAGCGCGCAAACAAACCCACCAGCAGCCCGCCAATCACCGGCAAAAAAATCGCCTTCCACCCCAGCGTATTCGCACCCGGATCGGCAAACGCCGCGCTCCAGCGGTGGTAATAAAACGCATTCGTCGCCAGGTAGATCAGCCGCAGCAGCACCCACGACAACCCCGCACCAGCCGCCCCCGCAATCACCGCCAGGCCACTCATCATCACCATTCGGCCATCAGCCGAATAGTCTCGCAACGAGCTGTCTTCCGCCTCAATCCCCTTTGTCATCTCTTCTCCTCGGCCAACGTCTGCAGCTTTGCCGACGCCGAGCCCCTTCCACCCCCACCCGCTTCGATCAACCGCCGCAACGCCCGTGCGATCTCCTGCCCTGTAGCCTCCAGCTCCATAAGATGCTCGCCAGCCAGCCGGGTCAGCAGTTCCTCTCCATGAGCAGTCACTTCCACCAGCGAACGCCGGTGGTCGCTCTCATCCGCCACTCGCCGCACCAATCCCAGCCGCTCCGTCCGGTCCACCAACTCCACCGCGCTATGATGCCGAACCATCATCCGCTCCGCCAGATAAGAGATCGAAGCCGGCCTACCCTCCGGAACCGTCGCAATCACCTGCAGCACCTGGTACTGCTGCGCCGATATCCCCACCGCCTCCGAAGCCATCTCACTGAAGCTCAGAAACCGCCGCAGGCGATAACGAAACTCCGCCAGCTCCTTCAACTTCTCCTGCGCAACCCGGGCCGATCTGCTTTTCTTTGTCATCGCCATATATCGTAAAACGATTATATCGCATCACGATATGAATAATCCAGAGGAGCAGACTCCCAGATCAACCAAGTAAAATCAAAGAGTCACCGCACATCTGCCACAAGAACATCCAAGGACATCCATGATCGCCCGCTACACCCGCCCCGCCATGGGCCGCATCTGGTCCGACGACAACAAATACCGCTGCTGGCTCACCGTCGAAATCGCCGCCTCCCAGGCCCTCGCCCAATTCGGCCTCGTCCCCCAGTCCGCCGCCGACGCCATCCGCGACCGCGGCGCCTTCACCGTCGACCGCATCAACGAGATCGAGGCCGAAGTCCGCCACGACGTCATCGCCTTCACCACCACCGTCGCCGAGCACATCGCCGACCCCGAAGCCTCCCGCTGGCTCCACTACGGCCTCACCTCCACCGACGTCGTCGACACCGCGCAGTCCCTCCAGCTCAACGAAGCCTCCGCCATCATCCGCGCCGGCATCGTAGCGCTCTCGCGACACCCTCAAAAACCGCGCCATCGAGTTCAAGCACACCCCCATCATCGGCCGCACCCACGGCGTCCACGCCGAACCCACCACCTTCGGCCTCAAGCTCCTGCTCTGGTACTCCGAGATGCAGCGCAACCTCACCCGCTTCGACGCCGCCGCCGAAGACCTCCGCGTCGGCAAGCTCTCCGGAGCCGTCGGCACCTTCGGCCACCTCAAACCCGAGCACGAAGAAGCCATCTGTGCGGAACTCGGCCTCAAACCAGTAGCCGTCGCCACACAAGTAGTCCAGCGCGACCGCCACGCCGCCTACATCGCCACGCTCGCCATCCTCTGCTCAGCACGCTCGACAAGATCGCCACCGAGATCCGCCACCTCCAGCGCACCGAGGTCCGCGAAGCCGAAGAGTTCTTCTCCGAAAAGCAGAAGGGCTCCAGCGCGATGCCGCACAAGCGCAACCCCATCACCAGCGAACAAATCTCCGGCCTCGCCCGCGTCGTCCGCGCCAACGCCCAGACCGCCTTCGAGAACATCGCCCTCTGGCACGAGCGCGACATCTCCCACTCCTCCGCCGAGCGCGTCATCCTCCCCGACTCCACCATCCTCGCCGACTACCTGCTCGCCAAGACCGAAAACCTCATCGCCAAGCTCCTCGTCTACCCCGCCCGCATGTTGAAGAACCTCGAATCCACCGGCGGCCTCATCTTCTCCGGCCAGCTCCTGCTCGACCTCGCCGAATCCGGCATGTCCCGCGAAGACGCCTACCGCCTCGTCCAGACCCACGCCATGCGCTCCTGGAAGAAGACCTCATCTTCCGCGACGAAATCGCCAAAGTCCCCGAGATCACCGCCCGCCTCACCCCCGAAAAACTAGCCCACGCCTTCGACTACACCCGCCAGCTAGCCAACGTAGACGCCATCTTCACCCGCGTCCTCAAAAGTTCGCCGCAGTAGTCTTATTTGTCATTCCGCAGCGAAGCGGAGGAATCCGCTGTTTGCTTTTGCTGTGCCGCTGCCTCTGCCTGTTTTTTGTTGTCATTCCGCAGCGAAGCGGAGGAATCCGCTGTTCCACCAAACCCTCATTGATCTCCAGGGTTAGGCCTGCCTTGTCCCAAACCTAACCCCATGAGAGCATTCCTTATGAGTGATTTCATCCCCAAAGCCGCCGAAATCAAAGTTCGCGGTCTAAGCCCCAAAGCCCAGAAGCTTCAAGCCCTCCGTGAAAAAGCCGCAGCCCAGGCAAATGGAGGCGACAAATCCCTCGCCTCCTCCTCCACCACATCCGTCAAGGCCAAGGACTCCTCCGGCTTCAAGAAGACAAACTTCCAGCGCAAAGCAACCTAGCGAAGCGTCACTTCATGCCGGGTTCCCCATATCTCGATCTTTGAGATGTGGTGCATCGCGCCAAGCGCGACCTTTCCACGGAACCATCGTGTCCAAACCCTCATCCAGATCGTAGACACCGCAGTCGCCGACGCATACCGACGCGGCGGCCCACACCTCGTCTGCCAACCCGGCTGCTCGCAATGCTGCATCGGCGTCTTCCCCATCGCCCACGAGGACGCCGCCCGCCTCCGCGAAGGCCTCGACAGCCCTCGAACAGCAAGACCCAGCCAAAGCCGCACGCATCCACGAACGCGTAGCGCAATCCCTCACCCGCCTCGACCCCTGGTTCCCCGGCGACCTCACCACCGGCATCCTCGCGAAGACTACGAAGCCGACCATCCTCTTCGAAGAGTTCGCCAACGACGAGCCCTGCCCCGTCCTCGACCTCGACCACGGCACCTGCGACCTCTACGAACACCGCCCCATCCTCTGCCGCACCTTCGGCCCACCCATGCGCACCGAAGAGAACAACCTCGCCACCTGCGAGCTCTGCTTCATCCACGCCACCACCGAAGAGATCGCCGCCTGCGAGCTCGACCCCACCATCCCCGCCCACGAAGAAGCCAGCAACGAAGCCTTCAACGCCGCCCACAATCTCCACGGCCAAACCCTCATCGCCTACGCCTTGCGCAGACTCGACAGCACTAACCAATCCGCTCTTATCTGCTTTCATCCCACGTATCACCGTTACGCTTTTTGAGTACCGCCACAAGCCATCGGCGATAATGGATCGTGCCCGAACCGCGCAACATCACGCTAGCCGTCACCGGAGCCAGCGGCAGCATCTACGCCGCCGAGATCCTCCGCGCTCTCACCGCCGATGACCGCGTAGCAAAAATCAACTTCGTAGCCTCCGAAAACTCTCTCCGCGTCTTCGCCGAAGAGATGCAACCTAAGCGGTCGCAACAGCCTCGCAGAAAAACTCCTCGGCGCACCATCCCCAAAAATCCAGCAGCATTCCGACTCCGACATCGGCGCCAACATCGCCAGCGGCAGCTACCCCACCGAAGCCATGATCATCCTTCCCTGCTCCATGGGAACTCTCGCCGCCATCGCCAACGGCCTCGCGCAAAATCTCATCCACCGCGCCGCCGACGTCTGCCTCAAAGAAAACCGCCGCCTCATCCTCTGCGTCCGCGAAACCCCGTTCAACCGCATCCATCTGCGCAACATGCAGCTTGCCTCCGACGCCGGCGCCACCATCTTCCCCGTCATCCCCACCCTCTACAACCACCCGCAAACAACCCAGGACATGGCCCGCAACTTCGTCCACCGAATCCTCGCGCACATCGGCCTGCCGCAGCCCAACGCCTACCAGTGGCAACCCGACTAGCCAACAAACCAACCGTTAATGCGTCTGCCGGAAAAGTCTTCCCCCCACCACGCATCGGCGGCTCAGCCTTCAAAAACTCCACCGTCCCCGCAATCACCGGCCGCGCACACTCCGCAGGAGCCAGGTGCCCGCAGCCGTCCACTACATCCAGCACCGACTGCGGCACCCTCTCATGAATTCCCTCTCCCACCGACAGCGGAATCAACTCATCCTGCGCTCCCCACACAATCAGCATCGGCTGCGAGATCTGATACAGCCGAAAGTCCAGCAGATCACGCCCACTCGTCATCGAAGTCATGCTCCGTCGAAGCACCCACGCATTCCGCTGCAACTTGCGCAGCGCAGCCTCAGCCACGAAGTTCGGCATCGCGCGCGGCTTTGGAGAAAGCATCGCCACCAGCTTTCCCACCCCTGCAACATCGCTCGGCGTAAATAACTCCGGCTCCCACGTCGCAGCAAAGTAGGTCCCCGCGCTGTCATAGATCATCAACCGGTCCACCATCTCCGGATGATCGAGCGCCAGCTTCATCGCAATCCATCCACCCATCGACCACCCGCCGACATCGGCTCGCGAAACATGCACCGCCTGCATAAACTGCACCACCGTCTGCTCCTCGAGCGAGATCGAATAATCCACATCCGGCTTCGGCGATCGTCCATATCCCAGCAGGTCCGGCGCGTACACATGAAACCCGCTCGCCGCCAGTGCCGGCATCATCGCGCCCCAATCCTCGCCCCGCGCACCCAGCCCATGTACCAGCACCAACGGCGTTCCACCGCCGTTCGCAGGCACCGCTTCAAAGTAGTGCAACCTATATCCGCCCGCCTCGATATAGTCGCTCTTCACGCCCTCGCGCCACAGATGAAATCGAATCTGCTGGTCCGCCACCCAAAGTGGATGCAGATAAAAAACCAATCCGGCGCCGATACCGAGCAACACCAGAAAAGCCACAACGCGCAGTGCAAACTTCATAGCCCGGTCGTCTCCGTTGCCGCTACTTCAGCGGCTTGCCAAACTCTTCTCCGAAAACAGTATGTCCCATGTCAAATCGCCCGCCATTGAACTTGTCCGGCCCCTTGCCATGACCAATCGCCAGCAGCGCCACCACCCAGTAGCTCAACGGCAGCCGTAACACCTCGTGCACCTTGTCCTGTTCAAACCCTTCCATCGGCGCTGTGTCGTATCCCATCACCTCGGCCATCAGCATCATGTGCGTAAACGCCAGCATCACCATCTTGTTCAGCCAGCCTTGCATCTGCGCCGTGTTAAAACTCGAAAGATAATTCGGCACCGACACCTGGGCCTGCGCCGCGTAGCTCTCCGGCATCCCACCCTTGCGCCCCTGCTCCAGCATCAGGTCCAGATCTTTGCGCCATCCATCCGCATCGCCGCAGGCCACAATCACTACCGACGCCTCTTCCACCTTGCCCTGGTTATAACTCGCCGCCCGCAGTCTCTTCTTCTGTTCTGCAGACTGCACCACGACAAACCGCCACGGCTGCATGTTGTACCCGCTCGGCGCCTGCAACCCGGCGTCGAGGATCTGTCTCAGGTCTTCAGCAGGAATCGGCGCTCCATCAAAACTCGGAGTCGCTCGTCGGCCCTGAATTGCCTGGCTCAATGTCTTTTCTTTATTCATCGTTCTCTTTCTTGTCTGTCTTATAGATGTGATGCCAATTCCAGCCTGGGAAGCAGATCGTAATTTGTTACAAGTTTTATCGTCCTGCCGAAACGATTCTCAAGATAGCACTATCCGGTCAAACCCTCATCAGAAGATATAGAAAAATAGTTGCCCGGCCTAGCGAATATCGCTCATCGCCTGCTCTGTCGCAAACGGATTCTGTCCCGCAACCTCAGTTACCATCCACACTCCATGGAACGGCTTTCGCATCTCCGGATACGCACTCAACAGCGCGACCATCGCATCGGTGTTCCGTTTACGAGCCGCCGCCGGATCGCCGATCTGATCCACCTTCAGGTGCGCTATCACATCCACCTTGTCCTTCGCGAGAGAATCATCCAAACCAAGCCCGGTGAAGTGATACTCCACTCCATCCGCCCCCTTCACCACCAGCGGAGCCTCCGCACTCACGCCCTCCGACAACACAGGCGGCGCTGCACTACTCGCCTCAGTCTTCAGCTTCTCAAGATGAGTGCTCTGGATAAAGTTCACCGGCATCAGCAGATTTTCCGCAAGCTGATAGTAAAGCCACGCATTCCAGCGCTCCTTCTGCGCCGTCATCATCCGAGCCTGCTTCCAGTACCACAGCCCATCATGCCCCGCCGCAGACAACGGCTTTGGATAAAAACCAGCCATCGTCCACTTGCTCTGCTCCTGCCTCAGCAGAAAGGACAGCCGCCACGGCGAACTCGTATCTGTAACATCCACCATTACAAATCCATAACGCCCCGGCGCCAGCCCTGCGATCAGAAAATCCGCCTCCGATACCGACTTGTTCAACGAACAGAAGAACTGCGCCTCGGGCGCCGAACCATCTGGCGCCCGTTTCAGCTCCGTTCCATCCAGCAGATAAACCTGCTCCACCGTCACCGTGCCATCTTTCACCTTCGCTGCCGTACTCCCCACCACCGCGCCAATGCCGCTAAAGTCCTTGGCATACTCCGCCGCTGTCGCTGCCTGCAACCCACTCACATCATTTGCCTGAACCTTCGCCGCCAGGCTATACGCCGCTGCCGCCAGCGCATCCCGATCCGTCGCGCTCATCTGCGACTGCGTCGTGCATACTTCGGCAGAAGCTATCGCCCCCGCCAGCATCCCCGCCGTCAGCAACATCATCTTGACTCTCATCATCACGCTCGCCATCGGCCTCCGAGATGCCCCAATCACTTCCCTGGCAATCACCAAAGAGCACTGTCAGTTTACAGCTAGTCTCGCAACTCCAGACAAATACAGCAGCAACGCGCTACGAAGAGAACGCCAGCTCCCTGAAGGCAGGCCGCTATTTCATCCCCGTACCAGAAGATGTGTCATGAAATATTATTCCCGTCTTGCCTCTCAGGCTAGCGGTAGACTGGTCACAACAACGTGTCGCCGCGACGGATTACCTCCGCCGCCAGAACGCGTCCTACAAAGCACATGCATCGTTTCGCGCCAATCCGATTCGTCTTTTTTGCCGCCAGCCTTACTCTTCCTGTATCGCTGCAGTCGCAGACGCCGCAACCCGCGCCGCCGTCTACCACGCAACTCCCCTCTTCTTTGCCTGCGACCTCGCCCACATCTACCCCAACTCCACCTCCACCGCCGCCCACACCATTGGAGCTTCCAGCCAAACGCGCGCAGATCACCTACTCCGACGGCATGCTCTCCATCTCCGCAGACAACGCCAGCCTCAATCAGATTCTTCGTCAAATCTCCACCGACATCGGCATGAAGATCACCGGCGGCGTCGCCGACGAGCGTGTCTTCGGTAAATACGGACCCGCCTCCCCGGACCAGATTTTGACGGCATTACTCGACGGCACAGGCAGCAACATGGTTATCCTGCACGGCGACGGCACCGCCCCCGCACAACTCATCCTCACCTCGCGCCGCGGCGGCCCCACTCCCCCCAATCCAAATGCAGCCCACCACGACGACCGGCCAGATCCCGCAGCGGAGACTCCTACCCAGATCGTCCAGCCTGCGATACCCGAGCCTGACTCAACCCGCAATAATCCCGTCACTCCGGCGTCCACTCCAGCAACGTCCACTGACACGCCATCAGCCAACCCGTCGCAGCCAGACTCCCCCAACGGCGTCAAAACTCCGCAGCAGATCTACGAGCAGTTACAACGCATACGTCAGCAGCAGCAACAACAGCAGCAACCGACCCAGCCGCAATGATCTGATTAACAAAAAAAGGGGGCAGCCGATAGGCATGCCCCAGGAAAATCCGTAAAAAAAATCTAACTCTCGACCTGGACCGGCGCCACCACGCTTCGCGATCTCCGTTCGGCCACCACCTGCCGAACATGCATCTGAAACACCCCAAACATCGCCATACACACTCCGTAAGCTACCAATACACCCACAGCCAGCGAAGCCAACACGGCACAGACCAACACAATCGAAGTCACACCCGCTCCTCAAAATTCACAAAATTCAATATCGCCGCCAGGACAGTTCTACTGACGGCAATGCTCCAAAGCAGTTGCTATTGTTGCAAATCCATCAACGATTACAATGACCCGAATGTGTATCCCTGTTGTTCCTTCGGATACATAGTTTGCGTCATGGGGTTGCCCGGCGCGAAAACTCACGCCCCCCCGCCCCGTACCTCTCTTCCCCCCAAATGCCGTATTCTAGAGTCTTGGCCGAAGATCGCCAGACAACTTATATGGGCATCACACACATCACCGTCCGCGGCGCGCGCCAGCACAACCTCCGCAACGTCGACGTCAGCATCCCGCGCAACACCCTCACCGTGGTCACCGGCCTCTCCGGCTCCGGCAAATCCTCCCTCGCCTTCGACACCATCTACGCCGAAGGCCAGCGCCGCTACGTAGAAACCTTATCGGCCTACGCCCGCCAATTCTTAGATCAGATGGAGCGCCCCGACGTCGACGCCATCGACGGCCTCTCCCCCGCCATCTCCATCGAGCAGAAGACCACCAGCCGCAGCCCGCGCTGCACCGTCGGCACCATCACCGAGATCTACGACTATCTTCGCCTCCTCTACGCCTCCGTCGGCCAGCCCCACTGCCCCAACTGCGGCCGTCCCATCTCCCGCCAGTCCGCAGAGCAGATCGTCGAACGCATCGCCGCACTCTCCCCCGGCGAACGCATCACCGTCTACGCCCCCATCGTTCGCGGCCGCAAAGGCGAGTTCCGCGAAGAGCTCGAATCCCTCGACCAGCAAGGCTTCCGCGCCCGCATCGACGGCGAGATGGTCGAACTCACCGAAGGCATGCGCCTGGAAAAGCGCAAGAACCACACCGTCGAAGCCGTCGTCGACCGCATCATCCTCAAGCCAGGCTCAGACGGAAAACCCGACACCCGCCGCCTCGAAACCTCCGTTCTCAAAGCTCTCCAGATGGCCAACGGCCTCGTGCTCATCGCCATCCGACGCCGCATGAGACGAGACCCTCTACTCCTGCTCCATGGCCTGCCCCGACTGCGGCATCAACGTCCCCCGCCTCGAGCCCCGCAGCTTCTCCTTCAACTCCAACTACGGCGCCTGCCCCGACTGCCACGGCCTCGGCAGCATCTACGACTTCGACCCCGCCAAGACCATCACCGACTGGTCCAAGCCTCTGCTCGACGGCGCCATGGGCCCCGGCAGCGGCTCCGCCTATCTCCTTCGCCTCATCAAGCTCTTCGCAGAAAAATACAAGATCGACATCCGCAAGCCCTTCGAAGACCTCACCACCGAGCAGCAGAATCTCTTCCTCTACGGCCCTCCCCGCAACGAAGCCGGCCGCACCGGCTTCCACGGCATCTTCAACTACCTCCGCGCCAATCTCGAAGACACCAAATCCGAGGGCTACCGCGAGTACATGATGCAGTACATGTCCGCCACCACCTGCCCCGTCTGCAAAGGCCGCCGCCTCCGCCCGGAATCGCTCGCCGTCACCGTCAACGGCGCATCCATCGCCGACTTCACCGCCCTCCCCCTCGAACGCGCCCTCACCGCCGCACGCAGATGAACTTCACCGGCCGCGACCGCCTCATCGCCGACCGCCTGCAGCGCGAGATCATCGAGCGCCTCGAATTCCTCAACGCCGTCGGCCTCGGCTATCTCTCACTCGATCGCAGCGCCGCAACCCTCTCCGGCGGCGAAGGCCAGCGCATCCGCCTCGCCACGCAGATCGGCTCCCGACTCCGCGGCGTCCTCTACGTCCTCGACGAGCCATCCATCGGCCTCCACCAGCGCGACAACCAGCGCCTCATCTCCGCCCTCGAAAACCTCCGCGATCTCGGCAACACCGTCCTCGTCGTCGAGCACGACGAAGACACCATCCGCAAGGCCGACTACGTCCTCGACCTCGGCCCCGGAGCCGGAAAAAACGGTGGCCATCTCATCGCCGACGGCACCCCGCAGCAGATCATGGACAACCCAGCGTCCATCACCGGCCAATATCTCGCCGGCAAGATCGAAATCGTGGCGCGCAAGAACCCCGCGAACTCACCGGCAACTGGCTCACCGTAGAAGACGCCCACTCCCACAACCTGCAAAACGTCACCGCCCACTTCCCTCTCGGCGTCATGACCGTCATCACCGGAGTCAGCGGCAGCGGAAAATCCACGCTCGTCAACGACATCCTCTACCGCGCGCTCGCCAAAGATCTCTACGGCTCGTCGCGAAGAGCCCGGCCAGCACGGCCGCGTCATCGGCATCGACCAGCTCGACAAAGTCATCCAGATCGACCAGTCCCCCATTGGCCGCACCCCGCGTCACAATCCCGCCACCTACACCGGCGTCTTCACCGCCATGCGCGATCTCTTCGCCATGCTCCCCGAGTCGCGCGAGCGCGGCTACAAGCCCGGCCGCTTCTCCTTCAACGTCCAGGGCGGACGCTGCGAAGCCTGCCAGGGCGAAGGCCAGCGCCGCATCGAGATGAACTTCCTCCCCGACGTCTACGTCCTCTGCGAAGTATGTAACGGTCGCCGTTACAATCAGGAGACCCTCTCGGTAAAGTTCAACGGCTACAGCATCGCCGACCTCCTCGACCTGCCCATCGCCGACGCCGTCCCGATCCTCAAAGACATCCCGACGGTCAAACATCAAGCTGCAGACCCTCGTCGACGTCGGCCTCGGCTACATCCATCTCGGCCAGTCCGCCACCACGCTCTCCGGCGGCGAGGCCCAGCGCATGAAGCTAGCCCGCGAACTCTCCAAGCGCCAGACCGGCCGCACCCTCTACCTGCTCGACGAGCCCACCACCGGCCTCCACTTCGACGACGTCCGCAAGCTCCTCGAAGTCCTCCACCGCCTCACCGACCTCGGCAACACCGTCAGTCATCATCGAGCACAATCTCGACATCATCCGCAACGCCGACTACGTCCTCGACATGGGCCCCGAAGGCGGCGAAGGCGGTGGCCGCATCATCGCCCACGGCACGCCAGAGCAGATCGCCACCGTCGCCGCCTCCCACACCGGCAGCTTTCTCGCCCGCTACTACTCCACCCACGCCGCAAACTTCACCAGCCGCAACGGAACCAGCCACGCTGGCCCCCAGCCCCTCACCATCGCCGCCGCCCCCGACGCCGCCAAAAAAGCCAAAGACCAAATTCATCGCCCCGGAAAAAAAGACCGGCCTCGCCAAAGCCGGCAGCGCCAAGCCCGAAGAAAGAACCAAGCCAAAAGCGAAAAAGAAGTCCACAATAAGCAAGGCAAGAAACAAAACCACTTGAACCGTGTTCCGAAGGTTATACCCTCATCACGCACGAAAAAGCATGAGCGACCTCACTCCCAATCCGTCCCCCTCGGTACGCCCCTTCACCTCGGAAGAGCCCGCCGTCACTGTGCCCGTCTTTCGCCCGCCCGCCAGCCCCGAAGACCAGACCCTCTTCTTCCCCAACGCCGCAGGCACCCCGCCCGAGGACCCTCCCGTCCGCATTCCCCATCTCGGCCACGCTCTGCTCTTTCTCGCCATCGCCCTCGTCTGCCTCTTTCTCACTCAGCTTGTCTCACTCGGCTTCACCCACGCCCCAACGGCAGCCAAGTTCACCGTCTCCCCCAAGATCCTCGTCGGCTCCCAGGCCCTCAGTTACCTCGCCACCCTCATCTTCGCCTGGCTTGTCTTTCCGTTTCTCTGGAGGCGTTCCTTCGCCGACGGCATCCAGGCCAACCCCGACGCCGCCCGCCGCAACGCACTCCGTCTCATCCCCATCGGCGTCGTCCTGTCGTTTATCGTTCAGGCCATCTCGTCTCTCGCCACCATGCCCAAAGACATCCCCATGGACGACTTCTTCCGCACCCGGTCCGATGTCTGGCTCGTCACCGCATTCGGCATTCTGGTGGCGCCGCTCTTTGAAGAGGTGCTCTTCCGCGGCTTCCTTCTTCCCGCCTTCGCCATCGCCTACGACTGGCTCTCGCTCCCTCGCACCCCACTTGCGCGCGAACAGTGGCACTCCAACAACAAGCTCACCACCCCGGCTCTCATCTTCTCCGCCGTCCTCACCAGCATTCTCTTCGCCGCGCTCCACGGTCAGCAGACAGCCTTCGCCTGGCCTGTCCTCAGCCTTCTCTTCTGCGTCTCCCTCGTCCTCAGCTACGTACGTCTCCGTCTCCGCTCCGTCATGGCCTCGACCCTCATCCACGTCAGTTACAACGCCACCATCTTTCTCATCGCCTTCCTCGCCACCGATGGCTACCGCCACCTCGACAAACTCACCCCTTAACCCACTCGCGTTCCCCCCAATAGCCAAGTACCATATCAGCAATGCCGGAAGCGACCACCACACTCCCGCGTGACGAGTACGAAAAGCTCTTTGCCAGCGAGACGTTCTTCCGTCAGATAGCGGACTCGACTCCCACCCTCATCTGGATCTCCGGCCCAGACGCTCTTTGCACCTGGTTCAACAAGCCCTGGCTCGACTTTCGCGGTCGAACGATGGAACAGGAGATGGGCAACGGTTGGACCGAGGGAGTTCACAAAGAAGACTTCGACCGCTGCCTGCAGATCTACCTCTCCAGCTTCGAGGCGCGAATACCTTTTCGTATGGAATATCGCCTCAAGCGCGCCGATGGCAAGTACCGATGGCTACTCGACCAGGGCATACCCCGTCTCAGCGAAGCCGGCATCTTCCTCGGATACATCGGCTCCTGCACCGACATCCACGATATCTACATAGCACGGCAGGTTCAGCTCGATCTGTCAAACCGCCTGGCAGAGTACGCCGCCATCGTCGACTCCTCCGATGACGTGATCCTCAGCAAAGACCTGAACGGGATTGTGAGAAGTTGGAACCCTGCAGCGAGCCGCCTCTTTGAATACTCCCCAGAGGAGATGATCGGACAGTCGATCCTGAAACTGATCCCCGAACACCTTCAGCACGAAGAGAAGACGATCATCGACAGCATCCGCGCCGGACGCCGCGTAGAACACTTTGACACCATTCGGCGGGCCAAAGATGGCACCCTGCTCGAAGTCTCCCTGACCATCTCTCCCGTAAAAGACGAGCAGGGCCAGGTCGTCGGCGCCTCCAAGATCCTTCGCAGCATCCGCGATCGTAAGAAACTCGAACAATCCCTGTTACAGGCAGAAAAGATTGCAGCGACCGGACGCATGGCGGCAACCATTGCGCATGAGGTCAATAATCCCCTCGAAGCGATCACCAATCTTCTGTATCTCCTTCGCTCAAAGGTCACGGACGAAGAGGGTCTGAAGTATCTTGCCACTGCCGAAGGCGAAATCATGCGAGTGTCCCACATTGCGAAGCAGACACTCGGCTACTACCGCGAACACGCAGCAGCGAGTGCCGCATCGCTTAGCGAGATCGCGCAACAAGCTGTAGATATCTATGCGCCGCGCTGCATCGCAGCCAACATCAAGCTCAACACCTCCTTCCACTCCTCGCGTAAACCGGCAGTTCGGCGTGGCGAGATGATGCAAGTCGTCTCGAACGTCATTGCAAACTCGATCTACGCCATGCCTCGGGGCGGAACGATCGACGTTGAGGTCTCCGACAGCGAAGCTGGACCAAAGGGTGTAGATCTCGTCGTTCGGGACAACGGCTCAGGCGTTAGTCCAGAGAACTTGCCCAGAATCTACGACGCGTTCTTCACCACACGGGCGACGATCGGGACAGGGATCGGCTTATTTGTTGCAAAGCAATTGATTGAAGGCCATGGCGGCAAAATCACGATAGAAAGTAGTCAGGATAGCGACACACATGGCACGACGGTTCGCGTCTTTCTTCCGCTCAAGACAAACTACGAAGACTCTCAGATGAAAAGATAACCGCTTTCAGAAAACTCTGATTTTGCCGTTGCTTTTGCTCTGCCGTTGCTTTTGCTTTGCCGTTGCTTTTGCTCTGGTTGCTTTTGCTTTTGCTTTTGCTTTTTGCTTTTTGCTTTTTGCTTTTTGGCTTTTTGGCTTTTTGCTTTTTGCTTTTTGCTTTTTGCTTTTTGCTTTTTAAACTTGTCATCCTTCGCGAAGCGGAGGACCTGCTTTTGCTGTTGCTGTTGCCATTGCCTCTCTTGTTGTCATCCCGCAGCGGAAGGATCTGCTTTTTTTCGCAAAACACACCCTCAAAAACACCAGCAAATCCGCATGTCAACCCCCAAAACCGTCTATCCCCTTACAAATCAGCGACATCGACGTGGCATGTTTCCCCCTCCCAACCCGTTAGAATAGAAGTAGGGGCAAAAACAGAGACAAGAATCAAAAATCAAAGGGATGTTCATGGGCAAGCCAAATAAAATGAAGACTTTACAAGAACAACCTCCGATTTTCGGGACTTTGGCTCTGGCCTCCCTCCCAAGTCCAGAGTTAAAGTATCTGCAATGAAGACTTTGCACAATATTTAGCGGGGTGGGGGGAGTTACCTGCACGCCGACATCATCAAGAATCGAGCCAAACAGAATGCCAGAGACCAATCACCAACCGCACCGCACTCCTCAATCTCATCGCCACCCTCTCCTTCAAACTCGGCGACTTCACCCTCGCCAGCGGCAAGAAGTCCGACTATTACATCGACTGCCGCACCACCACCCTCGACGCCGAAGGCGGCCGTCTCTCCGGCCTGGTCCTCTACGACCTCATCCGCGAGCACATCCCGCAAGCCGAAGCCGTAGGCGGACTCACCATGGGTGCCGACCCCCTGGTCTCCAACACCGCCAGCGCCAGCGCATGGGCCCTCGCCGACCACAAAGAAATCATCCAGCTCTCGAGCGCCCTCGAGCTTGAGGACGAAGACCCCGGCCCCGCCCCCACCCTCATCCACGGCTTCCTCGTCCGCAAATCCGAAAAGACCCACGGCACCGGCCGCAAGATCGAAGGCTTCCTGAAACCCAACGCCCAGGTCGTCATCGTCGACGACGTCTGCACCACCGGCGGCTCCACCATCACCGCAATCGAAGCAGCCCGCGAAGCCGGAATGCACGTCGCCGGAGTCCTTTGCCTCGTCGATCGCGAACAAGGCGGTCGCGCCACCATCGAAGCCGCCTCGAACGGCGTGCCCTTCATCGCCGTCTTCACCGCCTCCGATGTCCGCGCCGCCCACATCGCCGGACAGAAGAAAAAATGAGCGCCTCCAACCAGCAAGCGAGAGCATTGGCCTTCCTGCGCATCACGGTCGGCCTTCTCTTCCTCATCTTCGCCCAGTACAAACTCACCAGCACGCGCTTCATCCAGCACGGCATGGCCAGCTACATCGGTCAATTCATCCAAAACGGTTGCTACCCCTTCATGCAGCCGTTCCTCAAAGACATCATCCTTACCCACGCAGTCTTCTTCGGAGCCGTCGTTGCCGTCAGCGAACTTCTCATCGCGCTCAGCCTCATCACCGGAGTCCTCGTTCGCTGGGCAAGCCTCGGCGGCCTCGTCATGATGCTCCTCTTCCTCTTCTCCTCAAACTATCCCGGTGCAAACCTTCCTCTGTGGCGTTACTTCGGCGCCTCGCTCGAACACTCCGTCTTCGCTCTCTGCTTCTGCGCCTTCCTCATCGGCAAACCAGACGCCGCCTGGGCAATGCGCCTCAGTCGTTCCACCCGGTGACGCCCTCAGGCGAGCTGAATTATTTTGCAGATTTTTTGCATAATCAGGCTGCTCGAGCTAAGGCATTGATCGGCAACAGGAAGGCCGAACAAAGTCGTCGAACTTTCGCAGTAGAAGTACCAAGGTAGATGCCCGTTTTACACAAATACCCAACGGGGAATTGATTTTGCCGCATAGTCTATGTCTAGAGGCTTTCCCATGAGTCAGGAAGAGATCATCGCAGGAACCGACGAGTTGACGACTGCAGTTCAGTCGGTTGTGGAGACCTTTCAGCCCTATCGGGCGGACCATCGACCGGACTGCGCAGACTTCGAACGCTGGCTGATCTGGAACGATCAGACGAGCGAACGGCTTGGCATCGTCGCTCTCGACGGACCGAACGAGCACGCTCTATCGCTGCGCGAGAAGAAGGTGCTGCTGCGCACGCGAGCCATGGATCTTCTGCGCAACGCTGCATAGCCGGTCATCGACGAACACCAAGATCGCGCAGGACAGCCATCGCAGCGTTGCGACCATTGATCCCAATGACGCTGCCGCCAGGATGAGTGCAGGCGCCACACAGGTAGACACCTTTCATCGGAGTTCTAGCGGACAGGCGGTTGCTCCACATGTAAGCAGGGAGACACTCGCCCTGAAATATATGCCCACCGGTGAGACCGACTTTCTGTTCGATATCCGGCGGCCCCAGCACCTGCGCATCAACGACAGCCTCCGGCAGATTCGTGCAGAAGCGGCCGATGGAACTCAGCGCAAGGGCCTTCGCGGCGTTGCGGTGTTCGTCCCAACTGCCTGACGCAAATGCATACGGTACGTATTGCGCGAAGACGCTCATGGTGTGCAGGCCTGCCGGAGCTATGCTCGCATCATGTACGCTCTGAAAGTAAAGCTCACACCACAGTTGCTCCGGAAGTCGCCCAGCGCGGGCTGCGGCGTAGCTGGCCTTCCACTCAGACTTCGTCAACGGGGCGTTGATCTGGCCGTAGTGATGCGCCTCGTTGAGTTCCAGGCCTGGCAGTGAAGTCCGGCAACTCGCGCAACAGTACATTGAGCTTCACCGTGCATCCTTCGATCGGAACAGAGCGCACCTTCTTTGCCCACGCCGGATCCGCCGAAGTATCCAACATGCGCGCCGTGCGGATAGGGTCTGCATTCGAGACGACGACCGGAGCAGTGATGCGCTCTCCGCCTTCGAGCAATACACCTTCTCCGGGAAGGATGCGCGCTACATTTACCCCTGCGGCTATGGTGGCTCCGGCCTCGCGAGCGGCATCGCAAAAGTAAAACGACACCATACCCATGCCGCCCTTTACATAACCCCACATCCCCGGCATACCGCCAAGCCGGCCGGACGAATGATGAAAGCGAATGGAGGCGGTTCCAGCGTCAAAGGGGCTCGCGTTGGTACCGATCACCCCCTGACCGAGATAAGCGGATTGCAACCGTTCATCGATGAGATAACGCTCGACAAGCTCTGCCATCGACCAATCGAAGAGAAGACTGCGGGCTTCAGGGTCACCCGCCAGCAGCTCATCGAGATGCTCCTGCGTAGGCGCATCGCCTACCCATAGATCTCGTGGCCCTTTGGTCGCTGAAGCATACCGCTCGCGGGACGAAGCACATCTCGAAGCCTGCGAATCACATCGTTCATCGCACGCCAGCCTTCAATATCTTTTGGGGAGAAGGCGCGAACCTCTTCTTCGCATCGCGCGTCATCGTCCCAGAGCTGGATGCTGCTGCCATCCAAAAAGGGCACGAAGAGGCCATTGACGGCCGGCATCCAATCGAAGCCGCGGCCTGGTAGATTGAGCTCCTCAACGACCAGGGGATGCAATAGTCCGGCAAGATAAGCACAGGGCGACATCCGGACACCAGGAAACGGCTCTTCGACGGTACAAGCGCCGCCAACGCGTTCTCGACTTTCAAGCACGATCACCCGCCGACCCGCTCGCGCCAGGTAAGTGGCGCATGCCAATCCGTTGTGACCCGCTCCTACGACGACCACATCCCAAGGGCGCGCAGCTAGCTCCTTGATTGGCGCTGGCAGGCCAACTTTTCCCAAAAGTGCTGCCGTTGCAGACATGTTGGCAGTATCTACGTCAGGCTTCCAATAGGAAAGAAGAAATATGCGATTCCGTGATGGCTCGACGATCCATTTAGCAAATACTTGCCTCGGCGCTGGATGCGCCGTAGAATCCCAGCACTCGATATTTCGCTGGTGCCGGGACGTTGAAAACCATGGGCCAGTTTTGGGGAGACGTCTTATGAGGCAGTCCTTCAGTGTGGGTATCGGAGGAGCCGCCGGTCAGGGTGTAGCCACCCCCGGCGATATTTTTGCAAAGATCTTCAGCCGTCGCGGGTTGCACCTAAACGTCTACAACGCCTACCAATCCATCATTCGCGGCGGCCATACCTTTCTGACAATTCGGACAGGGCCCGACAAGATCGCCACTATAAATGACCATTTGGATCTGTTGATTCCACTCAACCAGGACACTATGGATCGCCATATGCGCCTGCTCTCAGCTGGCAGCGCCTGCCTGTACAACGCGGACATGATTAAGCCGGGCACTCCCGCTGTCGGAGTGCAGCTTTGCCCCATGCCTGTCTCGAAGCTCGCCGATATCAGTCGCAATAAGATCGCACAAAACACTCTTGCAATTGGTGCAGGCCTAAGCATGATGGGCGTTGGGTTTCCTGCGCTGGAGAGTGTGCTCGAAGAGCAGTTTCGCAAAAAAGAGAGGGCGGTGATTGATGAAAACATCAGCATCGCCCGTGCAGGTTACGATTACGCCACGCAGAATTTCAAACCTTTCGCCTGGGCGCTCCCTATGACCGAGGCGCGCTATGCCGTGCTGGGCGGAAACGCTGCCATGGCGATGGGAGGCGCAGCGGCTGGCGTGAAATTTTATTGCGCTTATCCTATGAGTCCCTCTACCGGTGTTCTGCATTGGATGGCGGAGCATGCGCGTAAGGCAAATATCATGGTCCGCCAGGTTGAGGACGAGATTGGCGTTATTAACATGGCGATTGGTGCTGCGCACGCGGGAGTCCGTTCTATGTGCGCGACGTCAGGTGGCGGGTTCGCACTGATGAGCGAAGGGCTAGGTCTTTCAGCTCAGGCAGAGATTCCAGTCGTAGTAATAGATTGCCAACGTGCAGGGCCATCTACGGGAGTTCCTACTAAGACTGAGCAGGGCGATCTTTGGCAGATGCTGGGCGCTGCCTTCGGCGACTACCCAAAGGTTATCGCCGCACCGCTCGATATCGCCGATTGCTTCAAACTTATCCCCGAGATCTTCAATATAGTCGATCGTTTTCAGTGCCCTGGGATCGTGCTTTGCGATCTGCTTCTTGCCGAAGGACGGCTTAGCGTGGATCCCAAGGAACTCGACTTCCGTCCCACGATCGATCGTGGCGAATTGATCACATCGAATGGAACGGCCGACCATGAGGCCTACAAGCGGTACAAGATCACGGAGAGCGGCGTCTCCCCGCGCGTCATTCCAGGTGTGCCCGGCTATACCCATACCGTCTCGAGTGATGAGCATGATGAAGATGGCGTGTTGATCAGCGATGAGTATACAAATGCGGGCAAGCGCCGCGCCATGATGGAAAAGCGCATGCGTAAAGAGGATGGCATCGCTGCCTCGGTGCCTCCGCCACAGTTGCTCGGCCCTGCCAATGCTGACGTCACGCTGATTGGCTGGGGCTCTACTTACGGGGTGATTGATGAGGCCTGTGAGCTACTGCGTGAGGCTGGCATCTCCGCCAATCATCTCCCCATACGCTGGCTGGTACCGCTGCATGGAGACGCGATCCTCGATCTGCTGAAGAATGCGAAACACACCATCATCGTTGAGAACAACTTCAGTGGTCAGTTTGCACGTTATCTGCGTAGTGAGACCAGCTTTGTCCCGAACGGAAATATCCGTAAATATGACGGGGAGCCATTTTTCCCGAACCACATAGTAGAAGCAGTTAAGGAGCAGCTCGCAGGCAAGACAAAGCTCTCCGTACCCTCGCACGAAGTTATGGTTTAGTTTCGACAGGAGTTAAGACAGAGAAATCAATTCTTTCCCGCTTCTAGGAGAATTAAAGATGGCGACAGAAGTTGTGACTCCGAATGCAATCGTGATGGCTGATTTTTAAGGGAAAGGTTGATCCAGACTGGTGTCCCGGTTGTGGTGACTTTGGCGTGCTTGCTGCCGTGCAGAAGGCTTTGGTTGAGTTGCAGATTCCGAAGCATGAAGTTGCCACGATCAGCGGCATCGGATGTTCGTCAAACTTTCCTGGCTTCATTGATACCTATGGCATGCATACTCTGCATGGCCGTTCTCTGCCCGTAGCTACGGGCATGAAGATGGCGAATCACGCCATGACGGTATTGGTTACGGGCGGCGATGGTGATGGGTTTGGCATCGGCTGCGGCCACTTCGTGCACGCTACGCGTCGCAACGTTGACTTACTTTATCTTGTGATGGACAACCAGATCTATGGGCTAACTACTGGCCAGACGTCACCAACCAGCCGTCTTGGGATGAAAACAAAGAGCATGCCCTTTGGGAGTATTGAGTCACCATTGAATCCAGTTTCTCTCGCACTCGCAGCTGGAGCTACGTTTGTCGCGCGCGGTTTCAGTGCAGAGCAGAAACATCTTACCGAATTGATCAAACAAGGCATTGAACATAAGGGCTTCTCGTTTATCGATGTCTTTAGCCCCTGCGTTACTTACAACCACGACAATACCTTCCAGTGGTTCCGTCCGCGGGTGAAAAAACTTGAGGACAACCCCGATTACGATTCGACTGATTGGGGCGCCGCCATGCAGAAATCTTTGATGTGGGGCGATGAGATACCCATCGGAAAATTCTTTGAGCGCACCGATCTACCTACGCTGCATGGTGCGGAGCCGGTCTTGAAGAGTGGACCGCTCGTCAATCAGGACAACCGCATACCCGCCGAAGTCGCCAAATCTTTTATTGATGAGTTGATGTAGCAGTATGTCGCCTATTGTTGCTGACGTTGACATCGTAAGATCAGTAGCAACGTCAAAGATCGCCTTCCTTTTAATGAAGACGCATCATCCCCCACTCAGTAGCAGTGGGGGATGAATTATTTTTCCAGGAGTTTTTAGTGCCAACGCTCACTGACACGGCGAAGGTGCATTTATTTGTCCGTCTCAAAAACTCGATTTTTAATTTATGGCTTGTTCGGTTCAACTTTTCCGGAAAATGCATCGCTCATGAACTTAATCATGTGATCTCGTGCGATAACTCCAGCCCACGGCTCCGTACTCGGCAGACCCGCGAAGTTTCCTCCTAGTGCGCCGTGATCTTCACGCGGAAAACGTAGCATCTGCACGGGTACACCCTCCTGCCGGAGGGCGCGGTACATCTCCTTGGATTGCCCCTCAGGATCGGTTGTGTCGGTCTGGCCCTGGAGCAGCATGAAGGGTGTCTTTGCATGTTCTGCATAGGCGAGTGGGCTCTGCCGCCACGCACTTTCAAAGTGCCGCCAAGGTTCTCCGGTATACCAGCGATCCCCGTACGAATCCGATTCTGTACCATATTCACTGAATTGATCGATGACCGGCGCACCACTGATAATGGCCTTGAATCGATTTGTCTTCCCTTCCACAAAACCGGCCATTTCGCCGCCGTAGCTATAGCCAATCAACGCCATCTTATCCGCGTCGACCGGCGCGGTACGGATCACTTCGTCGACACCCGCCATAATGTCGAGGTAGTCTCCATTGCCCATATCGTCTTTGTTGGCAGCCTCGAATTCGACCCCATATCCAGTACTTCCGCGAGGATTGGTGATCAGCACCGCCCATCCCTGCCCAACCAGGAGATTGGTCAGAGGCGAATAGCTATCCGTAAACTGCCCCCGAGGACCACCATGGACGTTGACCACCAACGGCACCTTTCCAGAGGAAGCCTGCGGCGGAAGATAGAGCAAGCCGTCGATCGTGAAACCGGCACGCTTCCAGGTGACAGGCTTTGAAGGTACCGCCATCCACGATGCCGGAGTCGTCTCCGGTTGCACCAACCGCTTGCCCGGCTCATTCATCGAGGTCGTCATATATACAGCGCCTGCAGAGGTGCTGGAACTTCCCACATACACAAACGCTTTGGACTTCGCTTCTTCTCGAAATCCGGAGATAGTTGGCATGCCGAGATCCAACAACTTTGCGTGGCCGTCGTTCAGATCGATCAACGCGACTGTACGTCTCATGCTATGGGTCACACTCACAAGAGTGGTGCTGTCGTCTTCCAATACTCTCAACTTATCCGACGCAAGCGTCGTATCTTTAAGGTTGACGGTCAGGTTATGCAGCTTGGCACTGGCAAGATCAAAGGTAAAGATATCGGAACACCCTTCGGGAGAATCTTTCTCGCATTTCGCAAAAAGTACCAGGCTGTTGCCCTTGTGAGTAAAAGCGACACGATGCGTAGATTCTGGAAGCCCTGCAATTTTCTTCTGATCGGAAGGATTCTGCGCCGATACCATCCAGCCCGCTGTGCTTGGACCGAGATCCCGCAGACGTGTATGGGTCAAGACGATCAGCCGGTCAGACTGCTCCGACCATGCGACCGAATCCATATCCGTGAGGTTAGGTACTTCTCGCGGCTTCCAGGTTTTAGTATCCAGTAGATAAAGCCGACGCACCGTCTCGTCATGCTCCTCCCAAATCACATCCTTCTTGTCCTTTCTGTCACTGGCACGAGACGCTGGCTCCGGATCACTTGCAACAACAGCAACCGTACTTCCATCTGGAGAAATGGAGTAGGCCGTGACGTCAACTGCGGCTGCTTTTTCACCTGTGGCAGGTGTATGTTCCAGCTTGACCACGTTCGCTTCCCCACCGTCAAGCGGCAACCGATAAAGGTTCGATTTGCCATCCCTCCGTGACAAAAAGAGGATTGCGCTACCATCTGGCAAATACTCTGCGTTTCTCTCCCCAGTGGAATCTCCTTCATTAAAGGTAAGTTGGCGATATGGACCGCCATCAACATTTAATAACCAGAGATGGCTTTTACCGCCATCAGCAGTACTGTCCTGCACATTCACAACAACGTGCTTGAGATCGGGTGACAGTTGAGGGTTCGAAATAGTTCGCAGATGGCGTAGATCTTCGTTCGAAGGAAAATGCTGCTGCGCTGTGAGAGATGTAGGAATCGCAGCCAGTAAAACTATCGCCGCACCAACCATGCCTTTCATTTCGATCTCCTTACTATCCTGGTTGAAAAATATGAATAGAGCGATCTCAATAGCGCTCGGGAAATTCTGCTGCTCTCTAAATACTGCTACGGTTGAGAGCCGCCAGATCTTTGTTTTCCTGTCGCCGGCTGTTGAGAGCCCGGCGGCGTGGGAACAGCAGCTGCAGACTGAGGTGTCAGGCGCTGCAGCGGGTTGGTCTGATGGCATTGGCGGATTATCGTAGAGGTACAGGGCGTTGAACATATAGCGATAGGTGCCATGGGCTTGCGCACGTTGCTGCGGTTTGAAACCGTAGAGCAGAATGCGTCCCCGTCCATACGAGAGTTCCAAGGCAGCATCTTTGTCATGGAGTACCTCGGAGTGAATAATCATCCCACTCTCCAGGGGGTCTGTCTCCTTTGCATACTTCGCCAGGACAGCGCCTTTGAAACCGGGGAGCGTTTCAAAGGCCGGCCCCTGTTCGAACATAACGACAGGCGACGCAGGGACGCCATAGTTTATCGGCATATCGGCGTGCTCCCTCTCAACACGCAGCAGTGATCCAGCACAATAAAATTTGTCATTGCTCAGCCCTTGCAGAACATTACGCACTGGCAATGACATCAACGGAATCAAACTTGACGCAGCCTGATTAAAAGCGACGAGCGTTCCGCCTGCGCGTACGAACTCGCGCAAGTTGGTCAGCCCATCCAACTCGATGCCGCCAGCGAATTGACCTGGCACAGTTCCTGTTCGAAATCCATGCATAAGCTGATTGCTATTCATGTCAGGAAGGATGATGACATCGTATCGGCTGCGTAGGCCGCCGGATCGAATGTCTGCGTTGTAGATACTCTTTGGCTGGTAGTCGTAGTTCTCGAGAATCCACCTGGTCCACCCTTCGTCGATGGACGGATTCCACGGACGATAGAGGCCAACCTTTGCCTTTTTGATTGGGACCGTATGCGACGGAACCGACGGGATCGATACCGCATTGACAGAGAACTTGGCAGCGAGGCCCGCGACAGTCGAGCGATTCAGGCCACTGACGATAAATGCACCCACCTCCGTTCCCTCGGAAGTCTTGATTCCATCGGACGCCAGGACAACGCTGCCGCCTTGAGCTAATACCGCATTCACCAATTTGAATGAGGCATTCGGCTTGTGACTGACGGCGAAGATGGAACCCTCACCTACTACCTGGGTTTCAGGCAGCTTTACCTGGTCGATCTTCGTTAAAAGTGCTCGTTGGTCTTGTGGAAGCGGGTCAGAAACAGTGTCCACCGATACGCCCATCTGCAGAGGCAGCGTCCACCCTGTGATGTCATAGGGCAGATGTGCTCCTGCTGCCGTCTCTCCAGTTGCAGCGGCTGGGTATACCTGACGCTCGAACAACTCTTTTGCCATCGGCGAAAAGGGTTGATCCATCGGGATGACCCACGAACCTACCGGATAGTCGATGCCATTTGCATGGAAGCCCGACTTCGATTGATAGACATCCAAGCCGTTATCAATCATCTTTTGGGCCAGCAGACCAGCCTCAGGTGTATCTGCTTGAAGATCACTAATCACATAGGCAAAGGGTGGCTCGGTACGGTGAATGTTGTCACGCGCAGCTTGATACCGGTTATAGAGAAGCGTCTCACGGTTTTTTGCTGCGAGATCGAGCACCGACATCGAGCCACCTACCATGTAGTCGACGGCATCACGCAAACGCCACCATCCACCCTCCCACGGTGTTGTGTACATGGTCAGTGCGCGAAGGTCCTGATACTCCTTGGGAAATTCGTCCACGGTATAGAACCGTGGCGTTGCGTAGCGATAGAGAGCTGTCTCGGTGAAGAAGGCGATCTCGTTGCGAAAGACTCCGGCCCAATCGGTAAATCCTGCATACCAGTTATCAAAGCGCGACTCCGAGATGGCACCCGGCATATTGTGTTGATCCAGATACGCCGCCATGTTGGTACCAATAACGTTCAGCCAGCTACGGACATACGGGCTTACGTTACTGGAGATTGGATCAGCGAAGGGCGGGATCCAGATACGTGCTGGAAAGGGAGCCGTCTGGTGCTGACAGTAGAAGATAGCGGGACTGTACTCAAGCTGTGCCCGCGTTATCACCTGCTCTTCCTTCATATTCATCATGTAGCCATCACGATTGTTATCGTGGCCGACATACTCCTGATAGAGCCACGGCATGGGGGCTACCTCATATTTCGTCCCCAGGTTTTGGCGATACCACGAGACGATCATGTCCTGTCCGTCTGGGTTCAGCGTCGGCCACAACACCAGAATCACGTTGTTCAGAATCGCGTCGATCTCGGAATCATTTTTTGCAGAGACAAGTTTGTACGCCAGCGCAATTGAGTGTTGACCACCAGCCACCTCAGAAGAGTGCAGCCCTCCATCAATATGCACAACCACTTTGGAATCGTGTGCCAGTTGATGTGCTTGTTCATCGTTTAGATTGGTCGCAGTTGCCAACTGCCTTGCAGCCTTCTTGTAGTCATCCAGCTTGGCCAAATTTTCGGGGGATGAGATCACCGCAACTTCAATGTCCCGGCCCTGTGTGCTCTTGCCGACGGTAAACATCTTGATCCGATCGGAATTCGCCGCGAGAGCATGAAAATACTTGACTGCGTCCTCGTAATTGGCAAGATAAAAATCGTCGCCTGGGGTGTGTCCCAAAACAGAAGATGGAGTTGGAACTTGAGCCGATAGCAGGACGCCAAATAATAAACAAAAACAGATCCCTAGCGCCGATACATACTTCGAGAAGCTCATTGAGTGTCCTTTTCGAATTTTGCAGCGAGGTAACATCAACATATTAAAGCGTTTAGGCTTTGATTCATCAAGAAAGTTCCCGCACTTTGGAGATGTTTGAATAAGGGAGATAGTTTCACGATAAGGAATGGTTGGAGGGCAACTATCTTCTGACTCTTGCGGAGCCGATCAGGTCGCAATCAAAAAAGACTTTTTCATCGTATGAACTCACTAAACATCCCGATCTATCGATTTGTCAAGCAGTTTAAGACTGGTTGACGATGGGATCCGCGTTGATGAAATGTGGCACTGAGATTTGGGATAGTCATGAGGATCCCGGATCAAAGATATGGTTATTGGTTGAATTGCGCACGGATTCCATCGGCAAATGCAATAACGGGAGGACGGTAGTGCAATACAGTCAATGAATCGATTGAACCGTGGGTCTGTATCCGCAACTATTGATGACAATAGAGTTAGCGTGAACTCTTCGCAACCTTGGCAGGCTGCCTGTGATAGTCTTTGATCGAAAGACGAGGAAAACTGCGGTGATTCCGTCTCCCTCAATCCCAGTCACCTTTGCGTTCGATCAATTCCAGGTTGACCTGAGGGCCGGAGAGCTGCGACGTATGGGGAGGAGGATTCCGATCCAGGAAAAGCCATTGCGGCTTCTGGCTATCCTCGCGGCGCGCCCAGGAACCCCTCATTACTCGCGCCGAAATACAAGAGCAACTTTGGGCCGAAGATACAACCGTCGACTTCGAAGACGGCCTGAACACCGTCGTCAAGAAACTTCGAGAGGCCCTGAACGACCGTAACGGTAAGCCGCGTTATATCGAGACCGTACCCAAGCGGGGTTACCGTCTGCTAGCGTCGATTGATCTCCCTGAGGTTGCGGCACCATCTCTGACCGATACCATCTCCATACCAACGGCCCATCATAAATCGCCACCGGAAGAACCGCGCTCCCGACGCGCGCTTTTGTGGTCCGTACTTGTTCTAGGGCTTGCCGCTTTGGCCCTCGTTGCGATCTGGCTGACGCATCGTAGGAATGTAATCGCCTCCGAAAAACCTGGACAAGTGCTCGTAGCTGACTTCAATAACGACACTGGCGATCCACGGTTCGGCAGTGGGCTCCAACTCGCACTGTCCACCGATCTCGACCAATCGCATAAGGTTAACACCTATCCCCGTCTGTTGCTTTCCAACGTGCTCCAAAGGATGGAACTCAAGCCGAACGAAACGATCACGCCCCAAGTTGGTCTTGAAATTTGCCAGCGGGAGAATATCCTGATATTGGTTTTGCCCTCGATCCTCCGCGTCGGCCAACGCTTCAGGATCACGATCCTGTTGGCTGACCCGGCTAGCGGAAAGACGATTCGCTCCTATGAGCGTACCGTCCAGGGCGAGGATGAGATCCTATCAGCCGTTGATAGTATGACCAGCGATCTGCGACGCGACCTTGGTGAGTCGATCCTGCAGGTCCATCTGCAACACAAGGCGCTTCCGCAAGTAACAACGGCGTCACTAACGGCTCTTGAAGACTATGCTGAAGGCACCCGCCTTTGGAACTCGCGAAGCTTTAATGCTGCGGTTATCCTATACTGCAAAGCCATTAAGGAAGATCCAGGCTTTGCCATGGCGCATGCGTCACTTGCTAATGCCGATTACAGCTTCATCTTCAATGACCCGGTGGAGGGCGAGAAGGAGTTCAAAGAGGCGTTGGCACTAACCTCCCGGACGACGGAGCAGGAACAGGAACTTATTTCCATCAAGTATGCAACAAGCCAAAAGCGCATCAACGATGCGCTCCAGCTCTATCATGAGTACTTCGAACGGTATCCAGATGATCTGGCTGCGAATTTCGCCTTCGCCTACATGTTGCGGACCTCCGACCATCCGCAAGAGGCTCTGGATACCTATGCGAACCTGCTGACGAAGACTCCGAACGATCCAAACATCTACGTCGAAATAGCTTTGTCCTACAGGCAATTGGGTCGTATACCGGAAGCAATAACCTATTACGAGCGTGCGTTTGCGCTCAATCCAAAGGATTCGTCTTACTGGCAATATTAGTCGCGAATATGGCATGGCCCTGATTCAAAATGATCAGGTCAAACAGGCTCGGATGGAGTTTGAAAGTAATCTATCCCATCCCGAAGTCCGTGAGCCGGCTGAGGTGTCGCTCGCCATGCTCGATCTCTATGTCGGGAAATATCTGGATGCACAAAAACATCTCGAGTCCGCAATAACCTTGACTAACTCGCCTTTTTCGATAGCACGCGTTCGTTATTGGATGGCAGTTGTGGCCGGCGGAGAAGGCCAGAAGAAAGAGCAGATTGCACAACTCGATCAAATCGACGCCAGCCTGAAAGAGTTGAAGCTGACTGTTGTTTATGGCTCGCTTCTTGGTCAAGCTTATGCTCGGGCTGGAGCGCTAGAAAAAGTAAGAAACGTGCTCTCAGTTGTCGCTCCTATAACGAAAACGGATGTCAATGAACAGGGGCTGTATCTAGAATTACTCCGAGCGGAGATCAAAGCTGCCGAAGGCGATCCTGCTCGCGCTGTTGAGTTGCTGCCACAGTTGGGGTCACATCCATCCGCTTCCATAAGAACTCTTACGATGGAGGCGAGAGCACACTTTTATCAATTGGCAGGGAATAACCGGGACGCGATTATCTGGTATGAACAATTTCTGAATGGTGATTATTGGAAACAAGGGGATCGAGTAGCCGCAGAAAAAAATGTTGGTTATCTTCTCCACCTTTGGTCCGATGCGGACCCCAACCTGCAACTACGCCGTGATGCGCTCGATTTGCAACGTAAAAACGTAGTCGAGATCTCGGTACCGCAGAGCCAGCCAGAAATCGACGCCGGCTTCCGCCATTCAAAATAGAGGAGATGGGGCAGTTGTGTCGAACCTGCGCACATTCAACCAGCTGAAACGGTTTAAGGTTCTGCGTCACTATTGAAGGATTGGATTGTGAACGGCTCGAAAGGAGTCCCTTATGCCAATCAGAACAACTGTTATTACTCGTGCATTTCGTGCACTTTCTCTCGTCCTGGTTCTAAGCTTAACCGTCTTATCAACCGGTCAACCTTTGTTGGGCCACGTCACACCTATGAACTCTGTGACGCTACACCAAAAACTCTACTCTCGCGGGCTAGGAAGCAGTGTCAGGGTCACTGAGGTAAACGGAGTTGTGGTTAGAGGCACACTCGTCGAACTTGAGCCGGATTCCTTTGAGATAGTTCCAAAGCAAACTGTCCACCCAATGCGAATTTCAAATACACAAGTTGCAAGGCTCGACAATACCGGCCTGCCAAAACGAGCCAAACAAGCTATCGGAATCATTGTAGGAGTGGTTGTAGTCGTGAGTCTCGCTGTCATTGCAACTAGCATTTCGTTTACACGCACTACAGTCTGACCGCTCGCTTTGGGTTCACGCGATAGCTCTCTCAGAACCGATAGCAGGATAAGCTCAGACAGTCGGATGCGACTGGTGTCTGCTGCTGGACCGTGTCCGCAGAGCGGGCGAAAGCTAGAGCAGCATGTTCTAAAACCAGAACGCCTGGCAAAGTAGGTTTTGTCTATACGAACGGTGAAAAAGGCAGCTAAGTTTAAAGCAGGAGAAAAAATGCAGAAGCTGACGGTGAGCGGGAAGTATCGAATTTTGTTTTCAGCTATGGTCTGCGGGACTTTTCTCGCAGCATCCATTACAGGTAATGCCCAGAAACGCATGGTTATCGCGGATCAGGATGTATCGGGCCCAGGCGGTTCGGACATGGCATCGTTGATTATCTTTTTGCAATCTCCTAAGGTGGATCTACTCGGCATCACCGTGGTTACGGGTGACTCATGGCGCGATGTAGAGGTAGCACACGCGCTAAGGCTCCTGGAACTGATGGGGCGTACCGATGTGAAAGTCTACCCTGGTGCGGCGTTTCCGCTGTGGCGCACGCAGGAGTGGACGAAATTGCAAGAGGAGTTGTCAGGCCATGCAACGTATCTGGGTGCATGGTCGGAGGACCGCAAACAGACGTGGGATGAGGTGCCTTCGCTCCGCGAAGGAAATCCCACGACGAAGCCAGCTGATGAAGACGCGGCCCACTTCATGGTGCGCATGGTTCACAAATACCCTCACCAGGTAACAATCTACGGCGCCGGTCCGCTAACAAATATCGCACTGGCGATCAGCCTTGACCCACATTTTGCAGAGCTAGCCCAAGAACTTGTGCTCATGGGCGGCAGCCTCAACCCACACACCGATGCAAAGGAATGGAGTAATCGACCCCGACATGAATTTAATTTTTGGTTTGATCCCGAGGCGTCAAGCATCACGCTCAAGGCAAGGTGGCCGAAGATTTCAGTTACGACGATAGACGCATCGATTCAGACACACATGTCTCCGGAAGTTCTTGGAGCGGTAGATAAATCCGACAGCGCTGCAGCGAAGTATCTTTCAAAGTATGCGCGATCGGGAAGCGGTATCGACGATTACGCATGGGATGAGTTGGCTGCGGCAACATGGCTCGACCCTAGCATCACCACGCATGAACGATATGTCTATGTGGACGTTAATACGGACCATGGTTCGGCTTACGGCGATTTGCTGGTCTTTACTGACAATGACAAGCCTGCGCTCTCGCTGCAACAAGCGCATATGCAAATCGACGTAGATACACCCAAGCTACAGAAGTTACTAATTAAACTGTTCACAGGGCCTACGCCAAATTCCTCAAATCCCGCACCGCTGCCGCAGTAAGATCAACGGACTGTCTAGTGAGGGGCTGGCTCCTCGATCTCTGGAGGCAATGCGGCTAACAGTTGGAGAAGTTGCAGGCATGGAAACCACCGTACCGGCGCCTCAAATTACTGGCCTGCAGCCATTTCCGCATCTTACTGATATGAGGCTCACTGATGGTGCAAGCGGGAAGTTCGTTGAAATGTTCATCGCGCCGAACTTTGACTTCTGTAGGCTCAAAGGCTAGTCTGATCGAAATGAACATGCTTCACCTCCATCACGGGCATCACCATCATCACGCGAAGAGCGTGTTGGCGGCTTTGTCCGGTGTAGCGAAGTAACGAACGCTTACCAGGATTTCGAAAGGCCCGCTAACGCGTATCCCGCGAGCGGGCCTTTTTAGGTGACGAATGACCAGGAGATAAGGATGACGAATACAGTCAAGATTGATTTCGCAAAGATGGACGGCTTGGTTCCAGGCATAGTCCAGGACGCGAAGACGGGCGAGATACTTATGCTCGGCTTCTTGAATGAGGTGAGCTACACGAAGACGCTGGAAACGGGTTTTGTCACCTTCTGGAGCCGGACTCGGCAGAAGTTGTGGATGAAGGGTGAGACTAGCGGCAATCGGCTACGTGTGATTGCGACTTCTACCGACTGCGATAACGATGCTCTGCTGTTCAAGGTCGAGGTCGATGGCGATGGACTGGTTTGCCATGAAGGCTCTGTTAGTTGCTTCACAAAAAATATTGCTGTGGAGGCAAAGTGAGCGAGACGAAAGCTGTTACGACAAAATTGAAACTGGGAATTCCCAAAGGCAGCCTGCAGGATGCGACGATTGCGCTGTTTGAGCGGGCTGGATGGCGAATCTTTGCTAATGGAAGAAGCTACTTCCCTTCTATCGACGATGACGAGATCGAGTGCATGCTCGTGCGGGCACAAGAGATGGCGCGATATGTCGAGCATGGCGCATTGGATGCGGGACTTACTGGAAATGACTGGGTGCTGGAGAATCAGACGGACGTGGAGTTTGTAACTAGCCTTACATACTCCAAGCAGAGCCGGCAAAAAGTTAAGTGGGTACTCGCAGTGCCGGAGGACTCCCCGTTTCAGAAGCCAGAAGATCTGGCCGGAAAGATTATTGCGACCGAGCTCGTCGAGTTTACTAAGCGATACTTCGCCGGAAAAAATATTCCGGTGACAGTAGAGTTCAGCTGGGGCGCGACTGAGGTGAAACCGCCAACCTTGGCAGACGCGATTGTGGAGGTCACAGAGACCGGATCTTCCTTGCGAGCTAACCGGCTGCGGATCATTGAGACATTAATGGAAAGCGAGACGCAGTTAATAGCAAATAAAATTGCCTATAGCAATGAGTGGAAGCGAAAAAAGATCGAGAACATCTCGTTGATGTTGAATGCCGCGATTGCAGCACAGGGGCGAGTGGGGTTGATGTTAAATGTGCGCAAGTGTGCTCTGGACGCTGTGATTGATGTACTGCCAGCGCTGAACTCTCCAACCGTGTCGCAGTTGAGCGATACAGAGTGGGTCGCACTGAATACGATTCTGGATGAGACGTTGGTGCGCGAGGTGATTCCGAAGCTGAAAGCTGCGGGAGCCACGGGGATTGTGGAATACCCACTAAGTAAGGTTGTGCTGTAGGAAGATCGTCAGATCCACGGAGTTGAGAGATGAGGTTGGTAAAGACATTTGGCCGCCGAGCGAAGGACACCGCGTCTCTGATAGAGACGCTGGAGCGACGTGGCACTGTAAACACGGCACGCGTAGAGCCGGTGGTTCGGCGGATTCTTGGGGAAGTTCGCAAGAACGGAGACACTGCGTTACGACAGTATGCGACGAAGCTCGATGGACTGAGAAAAGACTCGCCGCTACTTGTTACCAATGAGGAGATGAAAGCTGCGTGGGACGCTACATCTCCGCATTTACAAGCGGCGATGATGGTGGCGCGAGGAAATATTCTTGCATTTGCGGAGGCGCAGTTGCCCCAGGAATGGATGATCTCTCCGGCGGCAGGAGTGACGACAGGGCAGATTATTCGGCCGCTTGGCAGTGTAGGTTGTTATGTGCCAGGCGGGCGATATCCGCTACCTTCAACCTTGTTGATGACGGTGACTCCAGCTCAGGTCGCAGGGATAGAACGAATTGTAGTTTGCTCGCCGAATCCGGCAAAAGAGACATTGGCGGCGGCGTGGCTGGCTGGGCCGACGGAGTTCTACCGGGTGGGTGGAGCACAGGCAGTTGCAGCGATGGCATATGGTACGGCGAGCGTTGAGCGCGTTAATAAGATCGTTGGGCCTGGAAATTTATATGTAACGGCAGCAAAGATACTCGCCTCGAATGACTGTGGAATCGATATGCCTGCCGGACCTACGGAGATTGTCGTGACAAGTGAGACTGGGAGCGCCACGGAGGTTGCCGCGGACCTGGTTGCGCAGGCGGAACATGATCCTGAGGCGCTTGGCATGTTAATCACGAGCAACGAAGCGCTCGCGAAGAACGTTGCGGCGGCGGTTAAGTTGCAGACTCGAGGAAATGTGATTGCGAAACAATCCCTTGCTGCCAATGGGTTTGCATTGATAACGGCTACAGTGCGCGAAGCGCAGGAACTAACGAACCGGTTGGCACCGGAGCATCTGACAGTGGATACTGCAAACGATTTAACATGGGTAAGCAATGCTGGATCGGTGTTTGTGGGAAAATACACGCCACAGTCGATGGGAGACTACGTCTCCGGGCCAAATCATGTGCTGCCCACCGGGCGCTTTGCGCGAATTCGTGGAGGGCTGAGCGTGATGGACTTTGTGAAGGTGATTACCGTACAAAAGTACACACACAGAGGACTGAAGCAGATGGGTCCGCATGCAATTGCGCTGGCTGAAGCAGAAGGTTTAATCGGACATATGGAGAGTGTGCGAGTGAGGATGGAATCATTTTGACAAATATTGCTACGAGTATGAGGACAGTAAAGGCGCGTAAAGCGGTCTTGGAGATGCCTGAATATCATCCGCCTCTGGCAGGGCGTGCGGCGTTACGACTGGATTTCAATGAAAACACTTTTGAGCCTTCGCCACGCGTGATGGAGCGGTTACGTGCAGTGACTGCGGAGGAATTAACGAAGTATCCCGAACGCGAGCCGGTGGAGCGAGTTGTCGCGAAAAACTTTGGCTTGCAGCCCGAGCAGATTCTGCTCACCAATGGCGTGGACGAGGCGATTCACCTGATGTGTTGCGCATTTTTAGAATCTGAAGATGAAGCATTGATCGCGACCCCTTCGTTCTTTATGTACGACGTTAGCGTGCAGATGATGACACCTCATCTGCGTAAGGTGCAATCAGATGTGACGCTAGAATTTCCCTTTGAGCGATTTATGGCTGCTATTACTGAGCGCACAAGACTGATTATCGTAGCTTCGCCTAACAATCCGACCGGTGCGGTGGTAAGCCGCGAACATCTTTTGGCGATTGCCGCAGCAGCACCGCATGCCGTTCTGATGGTGGATGAAGCTTACTATCACTTTGATGGTGCGTCGGTAATGAGCGACTTGGCAACAGTGCCCAACCTGATCGTGGCAAGAACATTCTCGAAGGCATATGGGCTGGCCAACCTGCGAATTGGTATGTTGGCAGGGAACGCAGAGCTATTGAAGTACGTGCGGAAGGTGAGTTCGCCTTACAACGTTAATGGCATGGCGCTGAATTGCCTCCCGGTGGCTCTCGCGGATGAGAAATACGTTGCATGGTACTCGGAGCAAGTGCGGGTAGGACGCGATCGGATGATGGAAGGATTGCGTGAGTTAGGAGTTCCGTTTTTCCCGAGCCATGCGAACTTCGTGCTGATGAATATCGGGTCCAAACATAAAGAGCTGGTCGTAACGATGCGAACGCATGGCGTGTTGTTGCGAGATCGGTCCACCGATCCAGGGTGCGACGGGTTTGTACGGATCACGATTGGACTGGAAGAGCATGTAACACACGGTCTGACTGCGCTAAAAGCCTCTCTCAATGAGATTGGCTGGAAGACGCAGCAAGCTGGTGAATCAACCAGTCTGCATGTTGACGACGATGAGAGAGAGTTCGAGTAATGGCGAAAAGAGTAAGGACGGCTACGATCAAACGGAACACGGCAGAGACGCAAATCATGTTGAAGCTAGTCGTCGAAGGGCAAGGTATTTACAAGATATCAACTGGGATTCGTTTCTTCGATCACATGCTGGAGTTGTTTACTCGGCATGGCGGGTTCGACCTGACTCTGAAGTGCACTGGAGATCTTGATGTGGATCAACACCACACTGTCGAAGACGTCGGAATTGCATTGGGAGAGGCATTTGGCAAAGCGTTGGACGACAAAAAAGGGATCATGCGCGCCGGCTACTTCGTGATGCCGATGGATGAGACGCTGGCAGTAGCAGCGGTGGATTTGAGCGGACGGGTCGCTTATGTGGTTGACGACAAAGTGAAGGTGCGTCTGGTTGGCGACTTCCAGAGCGAGTTACTGGCGGACTTCTTCGATGGGTTTGCTCGTGGGGCAAAGGCAAATGTTCACGTGAAGACAATGTATGGGCGCAGTAATCATCACAAGATTGAGGCGATCTTCAAAGCTTTTGCGCGAGCTCTGCGCGGGGCCTGTTCGCGAGATGAACGGATGCGAGATATGCTGCCAAGCACAAAAGGCCTATTGTGATCGTGGTCATTGATTACAGAGCGGGGAATCTAACCAGCGTTGTAAAGGCGTTGAATTTTCTTGGAGTCGATACGCTGGTGACCCAGGATCCCGAAGTGGTGCGTTCTGCAGAGAAGATTGTACTGCCGGGTGTCGGGCATTTTCAGGCTACTGCGTTGCTGCAGCAATTGCGACTGACGGAGGCGGTGCGAGAGAGCGTGGCAAAGGGTGCCTGGTTCCTGGGGATATGTGTGGGATTGCAGTGGCTATTTGAAGGGTCTTCAGAATCAGAGGAGACAAAGGGATTAGGGCATTTTGCGGGAAGATGCGAACGTTTCCCTGCTCTGTTTGAGGGGACAGAGCTGAAGTCACCACATGTAGGGTGGAATTCGCTGGAAAGAGTGCGTACAGATTCGCGGTTACTACGTGGGGTGAAGGATGGTGCGTTCGTGTATTACACTCACTCGTGGCGTGCACCGGTCGTCGCGTCTACTGCCGCGATTACGAAATATGGGGGTGCATTTACGGCTGCCGTGGAGGAGGGAAATGTGATGGGAGTACAGTTTCATCCAGAAAAGTCGAGCGCAGTTGGGTTGCAGATATTGCAGAACTTCGTGGAGCTGTGATGTTAACCAGGAGAGTCATCGCCTGTCTCGATGTGCGTGATGGACGCGTCGTAAAGGGGACGCAGTTTGTGGACATCGTAGATGCCGGAGATCCGGCGGAGTTAGCGCACCGTCACGCGGCAGCTGGTGCGGATGAAATTGTATTGCTGGATATAACAGCGACCCATGAAGGGCGTTCGACTCTGCTCGATACCGTGAAGCGCGCTGCAGCGGGGTTGTTTATACCGTTTACGGTTGGTGGCGGAATTCGGAGTGCGGAGGATGCTGCGGCAGTCTTTAGGGCAGGGGCGGATAAGGTGAGTATCAACTCGTCAGCGATTGCTCGGCCGGAGCTGATTGGAGAGATTGGTCGGAGCTTTGGAGCGCAGGCTGTAATTGTCGCGATCGACGCGCGCCGAAAGAAGGGCGCTCCGGTAAGAGAGGCTGAGGTTTTCGTGAGTGGAGGCAGAAACGCGACCGGTTTACGAGCAGTCGATTGGGCCCGTGAGGCTGAGGAACGTGGGGCTGGGGAGATTTTGCTAACTTCAATGGATGCCGACGGGATGCGAGGCGGATTCGATTGCGAGTTGACTGCGATGGTGAGTGCGGCAGTGCAGATTCCGGTGATTGCGAGCGGTGGTGCGGGGACTGCGGAGCATTTTGTTGAAGTGTTTGGGCGGGGTAAGGCAGATGCGGCACTCGCGGCTAGTATCTTTCACTTTGGCGTGACAGATTCTCGGGAGTTGAAGACGGATCTGCAGAGGGCCGGCGTGAGTGTGCGGCTTCCCTGCCAAAACTTTAATATCTATTCACACAGATGGAGCAATCCGTAAAGATTACGCATCGATTGCACCAGAGTAGACGGCCATGCCGGCTACGGCGTCGACACCCATTGCGTCGAGGGCATCGATTTCGCTACGCTCCTTAATTCCACCCGCCACAATAAGCTGTTTTGCCGTGCAGGCTCGCAGAATTGCAGCTTCCTTTAGTGGAAAGCCCTGCATGGTTCCTTCGGTGTCGATGTGGGTGTAGAGAAAGGCGGCGCAAGCATCTTCGAGCCAGGTGATGGCTTCTTCAGGTGTAAGGTCTACCGATTCTTTCCAGCCTTTGATGGCAACTCTTCCAGCCCTTGTGTCTACGCTGAAGACGAGGGCTTCTTCACCGAGGGCTTTCTTCAGTCCTTCTGCGAATTCAATGCGAATCAGTTTGTGACGCGAGGACTCGCGGGTTTCGGCTGCGACAAACAGGCTGGAGCCGTAGATGACGCGTTTAGCTCCGGTCTCGAGGAGAATTTTCCCATCTTCTGCTGTTATGAGGCCACCACCGACCTGACAGGGGAGGCGCTTGCAGATCATCTCGATCAGCGCTCGGTTGTCGCCCTGACGCATGGCAGCATCGAGGTCAATAAGCTGTACGATCGGGTACTTTGAGAAGCGTTCGATCCAATATTCGAAGTCGTCAAAAGCCAGCTTCAGCTTTTTTCCCTGAACCAGCTGAACGATTCTGCCGCCCATTAGATCGATTGAAGGTATCAACATGTATATATATATCGATCATGGCGTCTGGGGAAGTACAAGCACCGCAACGGACTTTACAAAAGAGCTAGTAAAATCAGCCCAATCAGCGATGTTGCTACAAAAACTGAGTATACACAAAACAGTGAGTTTGACCTGGGATGACGCCCAACTCGCTTCCCTTCTCTTTGTGCGAAATATCCAATTATTGCTCGTAGATACGGGACTCCCATGGGGCGAGATTGAGGACGGAAGCATTCGCCTGGTGGGACCCAGGAATATCAGATAGGAGGAGCGCCGCAGCCTTTAGTCCCTTGGGTAGCGTATAAGTGACCGGACTGGAACTGAAGTTTTCTATGACGAGGTACTTTTTCTCGTCGAGGGTTCGTGTGTAGACGTATATCTTCTCGTTCTGCGGATCGAGATCTTGATAGTCGCCATAGACGAAAGCAAGAGTATGGACACGTAGTTTGATGAGGGCGCGTACATAGTTGAGCACAGAGTTCGGGTCAGACTCTTCTTCGGCTGCGTTGATCTCTTTGTAGTTGGGATTGACAGCGAGCCACGGATGGGGGCCGGTGGTGAAGCCGGCTTCAGCAGAGTTATCCCATTGCATCGGCGTGCGAGCATTGTCGCGAGTGACCTTGGCCTGGCTAGCGAGGAATGATTCGGCCGAGACTTTGCCGGATTCCACTTGATCCTTGTAGGCATTCTTGATGGCGATGTCGTTGTAGTCCGAAAGTTTTTTGAAAGGGTAGTTCGTCATGCCAAGTTCGTCGCCCTGATAGAGGAACGGAGTGCCGCGCAAGGTCAGGATCATGGTCTCAAAGAGCTTTGCTGAGGCGACGCGCATGGCAGGCGAGTCGTCGCCGAAGGTTGAGACGATGCGGGGATTGTCGTGGTTGGAGAGAAAAACAGTATCCCAGTCGTGCTTTGTGAGCACTGTCGCGTGGGAGTCATAGATGGCCTTGAGCTGGGACAGGGACCAGGCACCGAGCTGGCTGAGACCGAAATCCACTCGGCCTAACTTAATAGCGTCAAAGTTGAAGATCATGTTTAGCTCGTGACGGCGGTCGTCAACGAGCGAGTTGGTTTGAGTAAGCGTCGTGCCAGTCGCTTCGCCGACCGTCATGGTGTCGTATTTGGAGAGGACATCGCGATTCATCTCGCGGAGGTACTCGGACAAGTGCGGACCGTTGGCGTAAGCGTTGGGTGGACTTTGTAGTTGCTCGGGGGTGAGATCGCGCAGGCCGGTCGGCTTCGAGATCAGCGGGATCACATCCATACGGAAGCCATCGACTCCTTTATCAAGCCAGAATCGCATGAGACTGTAGACCTCTTCGCGAACCTTTGGGGTCTCCCAGTTGAGGTCCGGCTGCTTGACGGCAAAGTAGTGGAGATAGTACTCGTTCGTTTTGGGGTCTAGTGTCCAGGCAGAGCCGGAGAAGTACGACAGGTAGTTGTTGGGCGGAGTCCGTGTGCCGTCTGGTGCGGTGTGGCCCGGCTGCCAGATGTAAAAGTCGCGATACGGGTTGGTTTTGCTGCTGCGCGATTCGACGAACCACTTATTCTCATCCGAAGTATGGTTGACGACAAGGTCGATGATAAGGCGCATGTGACGCTGCTTGATGCCACTGAGAAGGGTGTCGAAGTCCGCCATCGCACCAAAGTCGGTCATCACCTTGCGATAGTCGCGAATGTCATACCCCCCATCGACGTTGGGAGAATCGAAATGCGGGCTGAGCCAGATGACATTGACGCCCAACTTCTGCAGGTAGTCGAGCTTGGAGATGATGCCGGGTATATCTCCGATTCCGTCGCCGTTCGAATCTTTGAATGAGCGCGGGTAAATCTGGTAGACGACGGCTTCCTTCCACCACTTGGGCTCGTAGCCATTGACGACTTGCTGAGCGGGAACTGCGGCCGCACACGACAGGAGGACGGCAGTGACAAGAATTCGAACGATCCTAGACCTGAACATGCTGGAGATTGTATTGGGCCATCGAGAGAATTGAAAAGCTTATCTGGCATCTGTGGCTCTTAGACTCGAATCGAACAATAGTACCCAATCCCTGTTGGGGCGACATCGCCGAAGCACTCGGTGACATAAATAAAGCCGGTCGCTTGGGAATCTCCGAAGCTAAATTTTCAGAAGATTCGTCGCATGCTGACTGCTTGAAACGGTTACAAAACATACACTTACGGATCGTCCCGCAAACGCATGCTCTGGGCGGACAAAGCAGCGCTAAACAGAATATTAATTTGCTATGCTCCACAACAAAACTTCATTGACGCTGAGAGAAGTGATGTTGTTTCGGGCTTATTCCAGGTTCTCTAAGGTATCGGCAAACTGTTATCATTCAAGGTTGAAAGATGTCGACTGTGTCCGTATGGCTCCTTCGAAGCTGGTCAAAAATAGCTCCTCGAAGCCGGAGCAAGTCGACAAAGGGATCTGATGATGTCATGGAACGATGAGGTTTTAGAGACCCCTAAATCCCAGATTGGAGTACGCGTCGGGAATGAAACCCTGCCTTTTGATCCCGCTCTTCTCCAGGATTCAAAAGAAGAGCTAGAGCGCGTTCTCCATCACCCACCGATCAGCCGGTCTTTGAACCTGGTCCGATTTCTGTCGTTCATCTGCAACAAGTATTTCGACGGTGAAGGGGAGGAGATTCGGGAAAGAACTGTCGCGGTCGAGGCGCTTGGGCGAAAAGAGTCCACATTCGATTCCCATGACGATCCCATCGTTCGCGTGACAGCTCGTGAGCTTCGCAAAAAGCTCAGCGAGTACTACGAGAACGAGGGAAGAGATCACCCGATGATGATCGTATTGCCAAGAGGGCGATACATTCCACAATTTGTCAGTAATCAGACCGAACCTGCCTCTGTATTGCCAATCGTTCAGCCAGCGGCAGAGGCTGAAGAGGTGTTAAGTTTTCCACATGTGGCGGCACCTGTGAGTGTTGTCTCCGACTCCGCTCCCGGCAACCTGAGTGATCGTTGGAAGATGATTCTGAGATATGCGCTGGTTGCGGGCGCATTTGCCGTTGTCTTTTTCGCGGGCTACATGGTGGGACATCGCCAAAGTTCGTCAGCCTTGACGCTGAATGCGCCGATCGACTGGGGCGAGCCAATATGGAGCGATGATTTCGATGGTCCTGGCGGCCACATACCAGATCCAACGCGATGGGTGCAGGAGAGCAATTCGCAGGATGGGTCGAAGACCGCTCCCTGCAGCGACAACGCTAACTGTCTGCCAGCGCAGCAAAGCGTATTTCTTGATGGGACAGGGCAACTGGTTCTGCGAGCCTCGCGAAACCATGATGACTCGTGGACGACGGCACGCCTTTCCACACGAGGCCTTAAGGATTTTCAGTACGGCCGGATTGAGGCCAGGATGAAGTTGCCCGTAGGAGCTGGTTTATGGCCGGCGTTCTGGCTCATGGGCTCCAATTTCGCGAAGGTCAACTGGCCGGCTGCCGGATCAATCGACATCATGGAGAATGTTGGAGCACAAAACGGGCGCCATGGCCTTGGACCGAATGTAATTCGATCGACGCTGCATGGACCGGGGTCCTTTGGACAAAACGGAATGTGGCACGACTATACCCTGCCGAACGGTGGCCGCGTAGACGATGGCGGTTTTCACACCTACGGTATTATCTGGTCGCCTCAGGTGATGCAGTTCTATGTCGACAACCCGTCCAATGTGTACTTCATTAGACAGTCGAGCGACCTCCCCAAAGGATCGGAGTGGGTGTTTGATAAGCCCTTCTATCTGGTGCTGAGTCTCGAGGTCGGCGGGGATTGGCCGGGAAGCGCAGACAACATGACGCCGAACCCAGCTGACATGGTCATCGACTACGTACGGGTTTACAGCTTGCCAGCCGCTCTGCAGAAGACAGGAAGACGGCCGTTCTAGTCAGCGCACCTTTGCAGGCTGGAGCGTGTAGACGCGCACATAGTCAACGAGCATCGTAGCGGGAAACGATGTCGTCCCATCGGGATTACCTGGCCAAGACCCCCCAACGGCAAGGTCGAGAAGAATATAAAACGGATGATCGAAGACCCAGCGCTTACTGCTCGGGATGCTGTCTGGCGTCTGGGTCTCAAACAGATGCCCGTCCACGTAGAAACGGATCTCCGCGGGTGCCCATTCAACGGCAAACACATGGAAGTCGTCGCTGATGGCTTCCTTTTTGGGTGACGTGTAGGCGCCGGTGAGTGGGTTACTGCCTGAATAGCCCGGCCCATGCAGCGTGCCGTGAACCTTCGCTGGCTCGAAGCCGACGTTCTCCATGATGTCGATCTCGCCGGACGCAGGCCATCCTACCGAATCGAAGTCACTGCCAAGCATCCAAAATGCGGGCCAAAACCCCTGCCCTTTCGGCACCTTGATACGAGCTTCGAATCGGCCATACTTCTGCTGAAAGTGGCCAGCGGTTTGAAGTCTCGCGGAGGTATAGTCCCGCGAGATTCCATCCGCTCCTTTATATGTCTCTTTCCGTGCAGTGATGACGAGATTGCCGCCTTCGATGTGGGAATTCGCTGGCAAGTCCGTATAGTACTGGAGCTCTTGATTACCGAATCCGGAGCCATCTCGGATGATGCTCCATTTGTTTGGATCCGGCATGCTGCCATCCGGCCCATTGAATTCATCGTTCCATACCAGCGTCCATTTTTTTTCGACAGGATCTGTGCGTCTGCCGGATTGGCCGAATGCTCCAACAGGAACGACCATCAACGCTCCCAAAAGAAATCCTGCACCGGCAATCTGGACCCCTGACCGAAACATCATGCATCCTCTCTCGAATAATGGGCCACGCGCGTTACTTGCCGTCCACGCTCGCAGTCTCAACCACATTGAATGCTACTGTGAGATTGATTTGTCGACGGCGCTGGGCTGGGCACAACCCCTTTACCCAGCGCCGTCGATGGCAGGCATCAGAACGTGAACCGCGCTCCGAACTGCCCAACGCGGCCTGGACCACTGGCATAGCCGATGAACTTGCCAAAGTTGAGAGGATCGCCGAAGTTGGTGTCCGGTCCAGCCAGATGCGAACGATTGAAGAGGTTGTAGAACTCCATGCGAAGAGTCAGGTTGTACCGGTTGTCCGGGCCAACGCTGAAGCCCTTGTGTATGGCAAGGTCTTCGTCGGAATAGCCTGGGTTGCGAATGCCTTCCTGGAAGTTCTGACCGTTGCCCAGGGCCCCGACTGCAGCATTGGGATTAGAGAAGCAGGAGGCGTTGATGAACGTTTGCCCGATTCCCTTATGGCCTGTTGTGAGATCGCAACCTGGGGTGATGTTGATATAGACCGACTGAAATCCGGGGTAGAAGTTGGTAGAGTGCAGCTGTACCGGGGTCCCGGTGTTGTAGTGGAAGGCAAGGTTCGCGCTCCAGCCCCCTGCAACCGCATCGAGCAATCGGCCTGAATTCGCCAGGAACTGCTGTCCGCGGCCGAAGGGAAGATTATAGATGACGTAACCTTTCACGATGTGGGTCTGGTCGAAGTCCAGGATGTCCTTGCGCTCGCTATTGAGGTCATAGATGTTCTGCAAAGAGCCGGCGAAGTACAGCTCTTCAAAGCTTGAATCCACATCTCCATGAGCGCGGGACCAGTTATAGCTGCCTTGCACAGAGAGTCCTTTGGCCGTTCGCCGGGTAATACTTAGCTGAAGGCTCTTATAGTCTCCATTTCCGAGCGGCGTGCCCACGGAATACAACGGACCGAAGCCGGCAGCAACCTGCGGATAGGGCGTAATCCCCGCGTAGGCTGCACCTACTGTAGGAACGCCGTTCTCTCCGCCGTAATAATTGTTATAAGAGGTTGGAAACTTTCCGTTGATGAGGTAGTTCCGCAGGTTGGCGACGGTGGGCTGGTTGTTGCGGAATATTCCGCTCTGCAGATGATAACTTGCGCTCTGAATCCAGTTGGCTTCAACCGTGGTGGCGTTATCGAGTTCGCGCTGAAGGCTGACGTTGTATTGCTGCGTATTGCCGGGCGTCAGGGCGCGCGGGTCGATGCTGACAGGACCGTACTGCGTGTAGTCCGGTGTCTTCACCTGGCTAAGGATGGGGTTGTAGCCTCCGCCCCAGTTGAAGTTGCTCTGCGTGCTCTGCTGGTAGAAGCCTGGGTTTCCGCTGGTCTGATAAGGAATGCCGCCGTAGGTGTTCAGGTTCAGGGGCGCGAAGAAGACAGCATAGTTGCCACGCAGGACTGTCTTCGGCGTCAGCATGTACGCCGCGCCAATGTGCGGGGCGTAGTTGAACCAGTCCTGGCGCGTCTCAAAGGACTGGCTGCCACTGGTAAGGTACTGGTACGCGCCCTGAAGACCGGTGACCGGGTTTGAGGCATCGGTTACGAAGCTGGACCAATGACCGTACTTCTCCTTGTAAGGATTGTTGTAGTCCCAGCGAAGGTTCAAGTTCACGGTGAGCCGCTGATTCACCTTGATGGTGTCGCTGGCATAGACCGAGAATGCTTTACGACGGCCATAGACCGGGTCTGGCGTGGTGTTGGTCGCCCGGAAGACATCGCCGAGAAGGAAGCTGGCAAAGGCGTTGCCCAGGTTGTTGAAACCACCACCTGTGGAGTTGCTGTACAGATACCACTGGGGCGCGGTCGAAGTGGGATCGAAGATCAACGGGTTTCCACCCTGGAAGGTTCCTGTGTCGGGATGGGAGTTGAATTGCAAGGCACGGAACTCGGCGCCTACCTTCAGGCTGTGCCGCTCGTGGTTGTAGATCAGCTGATCGCTGTAGACGAAGGTGTTGCCGGAGTAATAATCATTGAACTGGCTTCCAATCGGAGAGAAGTTCCAGCCGTTCTGGTAATTTGCCCCGTTGCCAAAGAAGCCGGAAGAGAAGTTGATGAGCGGGAAGTTACCGGCGCCGTTGAGCAGCCCAAGCTTGCTGTCCCAATTGCCCGACTGCGAAACCGCGGCGCTTGGGTTGTGGAAGCTGTTGTACGTGCCGTATACGGTATTGACCACATTGGGTGTGACCGTGACCGAGTAGCTTAAGCGGCCGCCTGGGGCTGTGGTGTTGTGGAAGTAAGAGTTTGCCAACGGGCCGCCGTTAGGCTGAGTCGCAGACCAGGCACCTCCCTGGTCGGCATTGATGCGCGGGTAGTCATCGTAATAGTAGGAGCCGTTCAGGTGTTGCCGGCTGTTGATGTTGTAGTCTATCTTGATGCTGCTCTGGGTATTGTGGAAGAAAGGGTCTGGCTGATACGCCGGGCCTGCTTCGTTGACCGGGTTGTTACCGCCTACCTCCGGCTGGTAGTACTGGTGGAACAGCTGAATGATCTGCCGGGTTGGCGAGGACGTGATCAGGCTCGTCGGAATCTGGTTATTGACGAAGACGCAGTTGGTGGCTGGGTTGAAGACCGCTCCCTGGTAGACCGTGTTTCCGCAAGGGTCCGGGCCAAACGAGTTCGATTTTGTCAGCTGCGGGCTGAGGTCCGCGAAGGCAGCCGTGCTGCCGTCGGCATTCAGTCCCAGCATAGCGTCGGTCGGCACGGTCCGGGTGTTCTGTCCCAGGGCCAGGAAGCTCTGCTGATAACGCTCGAATGCAACGAAAAAGAACAGCTTGTTCTTGATGATGGGACCGCCGAAGCCGCCTCCCCAGTCAGAGAGGGTATCGCTCTTGCGCAGATACGCGGCCGCGTTTGCCGGGTCATTGATGGCATTCAACTTGTTTGCCGCGCCCAATGCATCCAGCCCCGTCGAATGCAGAAAACCGAACAGGCTGCCATGAAGCTGGTTGGTGCCGGATTTGAGCTCGTAGCGAAACACGCCGCCGCCGCTGCGGCCGGCATCTGGGGCAATGCCTGAAGTATCCGCCTGATACTCCTGTACCGCCTCTTGCGGAGGTTGCGATTCACTGATGTAGCCGCCAATCTGCGAGACGGCGGAGGTGCCGTCGATCAGAACTTCTTTTGTAAACGCCACGCTGCCGTTGATGTGCGAACTGTAATCGCTTCCTTCGACTCCGGGAACATAGGCAAAGAGGAAATTCGAGAGATTTCGACTTCCCTGGACATTTTCAGGCAGCTCACTCACAGCCTGGGCGTCGAGATTGATTCCGACCGCCGTATTTTCGGTCTGGAGCAGTGGAGCTTCGCCGGTTACAGTCACCGACTCCGTAGCGCCGCCAGCCAAAAGCGATGCATCGACAGCGACAACCTGGCCAATCAGCAGGGTCAGCCCAGCGCGGTTCAGGGACTTGAAACCAGGCTTTGCGAACTCGACCTTGTAGTTACCGATGGGGAGATTACTAGCTCGATAAAGACCCTCGTTGTTAGTGCTCAGAATCTGGACTACGCCCGTGTCAGTATCAGTCACTCGGACTTGTACGCCGGGAATGACTGCAGATGTGTTGTCTCTCACTGTTCCGGTGATCGTCGCGCGATCAGATTGAGCGTGTATAGGCTTGCAGGCAAGAGCTAATACAAAACCTGCTACGGCCAAAGTTCTTTTCCATTTCGATGTCATGCTGATCCTCCCAAACCACACATGATGTGCGGCATATAACTTCGTCCTGAATTTTTTCTAGCTTGGACGTCGGAGGGCATTACAAACGGATGACAACAGGATTGAATACGTAATGCAGGGATAAATTTACTGAGCGCGCAGGTTCGTGCGCCGTAAATCTCATCTGTCGAAGATTCGCAAGGGCTTGCGTACGCTCCAATCGTGGCTATGAATGACTTGACCTGCTGACGCTTCAGCTGTCTTCCCCTAAGCGATGACGTTTTTCCCGTAATGGTACGCCAGGTGTTGACCTCTTAGCGATTTACCCATTTGCCACTCGTCTTAACCCGTAAATCGACCTCAATTTACCCACCTAGCTCTCTGATTCTGGTCTTGGCACTCTCAGAGTGGGGGTCCTAGCCACGCAGGTTCTTGGATTACTTAAATACCCCTATGTCCAAAAAATCGAACATGGAGTACAAAGCAAAGTGGTGAGGATAGGCGCGGCAATAGAAGATCTGCCATTTCTCTATGGCGCCGCTGTAAGTTGTTGATTTTTTTATGGTGGGCACAGCAGGATTCGAACCTACGACTTCCACCGTGTGAAGCTACCCAGAATAGGTTTTTCAACGACTTACAAACCCGCGGGACTGCCTAAGAACGCGGAAGTCGTACAAGACAGCGAAAATTGTGGGTTGGGTCGTGGGTTGGAATCTGAAAACCGGAGCCGCCATCGGCGATCAGATTTTCTGCTCAGCGATGCTTTTATTGTCCAGATACAAGCGTCCTAGAAGCCACATCAACTCGACGTTTCGACGGCACTCAGCTTCCAAGCGTCGCGAGGAGTGGATCTGGTTCAAGTAACCGTAGAGATACAGCTTCAGTAAACCGCGCGGATCGTAGCCAGGTCGTCCTGTCTCAGCCGCCAGAGCGCGCTCGAAGCCAAGCTCCGACATCACAAGGAGCACTAGCCTTCACGCTAAAGGAATGGAGTCAGCGAACCAGCTACTCCAAACCATCAGACTGGGTTTTCGCCAGCCCTTAGTTTGCTGTTGTGGAAGTCGATATCTTCCCACTTTTAACCCAACAAGGTGTGCCATCCTATCGTCTTCGTAATTCCTGCTTCTCGTGCTGCAGGCTGAATAACCTTCTCTAGCACGGTGCCGGGCCAGTATGGAGTTCGCCCTGCCCGATAAGATGATTTCTTACATCCGATCCCTTGTTTAACATCGCTGCTCCAATATTTCGGCTGCGTACTTGGAGGGTGCTCGTCTAGCGCGGAGCAAAATGATAGCTTAAGGCGAGATGCGAAGAGACTCGCTAATCCTTGTAGGATACGCTTTGATCGAATACTCTGCCGCCGCTGGATCTCTATCTTCTATGTAAACTGATAATGCGCTCATTCTAAACAAGCGCGCAGGGCAGACGCTGTTCTCATCGTCTTGCGATGGCGATGCGCATCGCCGCGCCGCACTCTCAAGATCCACGCTTGTTCAATTCGATACTCGCACCTTGGCTCATGACGGACGGTTACATCGTGTCTCCTTTGAAGGAAGGACGACCGGTTCCTCCCAGTCACCTATGAATGTATCGAAGGACTTCCAACGTCAGATGAGAATGCACGGTCACTCTCGATGGGTGCTTTGGCCTGTTCTCGCCATTTGAGCTTTCGCTGCCCAGAACTGAACGAGGGGCGACTTGTACGTTTAGGCTTCGGATGAGTGACGCGCCGGACCTTCGGTGGGCGGCCGTGACGTGCCTGGAAACAGTAAAACTGCCCGCTGGGCGTGTTCTTCAAATCGACCATCTGTTTGCGCGCATGCAGCGTCTTAACACATACGAAGCAAAGACGAACGCCATGACGAGAATCGGATCAAATTTATCCCAGGTACTGCCACCGCCATTCAGTTGTGAATAGAACGCGAGTAAGAGATCGATCGAGAGACCAGCATAAATCCACTCAGTCAATCGAGGCACATTGGGAATCAGAAGGCCCACGCCTCCAAGGATGTGGGTTACGCCAATCAGAGGGATGATATAGAGCGGGTATCCTAGCTGCTGATCGGCGATCCGCCATTCCCCGGGATCGTGGATCAGATATAGCCTTCCGAAGTATACCCAGATGAAGGCGACGAGGCCGGTTATTACCATCGCGGCTATTTGAGTTGCTCGACCTGCCCGTGCGGGTTTATCGATTGTGTGTTCAGCTTTCATATCTAAATTGATCCTCTTCTTGCCTGCTAAATGGTTTAAATCGTTCTGCAATAAGTTGGCCATGGCTGAGCAGCAAAGGCAGGAACCGCCGGTCGAACACGAAGCCGCGGTGGCCACGGCTGGCTGTTCCCGCCCCCAGGGCGCTGAAGCTGCTTGCCCCGGACTTACGCCTTGGCGGCGTTCTGCGCAGCCGCAAACACATTGCGTGCGGATGTCGTACCCGCTACGTGTTCCGTACCCGTGATTCCGAGGTCCATCCATCCCGCGTTTACGCTCTCAAACATTTCTTCGGCATGCCCGGTGTGGCCCTTCGGGATGCCGAACTGCTGGAACGCTTCCGCCCACCCTGCACGTGGGACCGCGAAGGCTTTTACGTCGAGTGCCAGGACCTCACCCAATTGTCCGGCCACTTCATCCGCACTTACCATCGAACCCAACTCGATGACGCGATGCCCTGACCACGCCGGCCCGGTCAGAAGCGTTGCCACTTCTGCGCCGATGTCGTCTGATGCGACCATTGTCGATTTCCGGTTTGTAGGATTGTAGAAGACCGGTAGTGTTCCGCCCTGGGCGGCTTGTAAACCGTAAAGAAAGTTTTCGAAAAAGCCGCCAGCGCGCACAAATGCGACCGGAGACGGGAGGCTGCGAAGACCTTGCTCCAAGAGTGATAAGGCCGTGACATTCCCAACCCCGCTTGTTCTATTCGCACCCATCGACGAGAGCGCTACCACCCGCGGGGGCACTACCTTGGTCAGCGCCTCGACATAGTTCGCAATCACGCCCTTTGCTTCTCTGTAATCAGGCGAGGGTGCCCACACAGCCGGCAACATAACAAACGCGCCCTCAACACCTTTGAGCGCCGCCGTTATTGCAGCCGCATCGTTCCAGTCTCCATCCACTAACTCCACACCTTTGTCTGCCCACTTCGCCGCTTTCTCGGGATTGCGCACAAGTGCTCGCACCTGTTTGCCTTGCTTCAGCAGATGCCGCGCGGTGGCGCCCCCAACATTTCCGGTAATGCCCATGACTAAATACATATCGTTTTCTCCTTTTGCCTCGTATTGGCTGCCCATCCAAATGCGCGACCTGACGATTAGAGACCTAAACCAACCATTGGTTGCAAAATAATCAGTGGTTTTAAACCACTGGTTGCAAATCAACATTCGGCCGCAAATATCGCAGGAAGGGATTAAGCTATTGAAGTGACATCCACATCACCAAGTCGCCGGGTAGAGCGCAAGGAGAGATTGCGGGGCGAAATCCTTGCGGCTGCCAGCAAAATGTTTGCCGATCGCGGCTACGAAGCCGTGACGCTTCGTGCGATCGCTAAAGAGATCGGTTATACGCACGCCGTGATTTATCAGCATTTCCCCGATAAGTGGCACATTCTTGTTGAGTTGAGCCGCGAGACGATCGGGCTAATGGTCCAGAACTTCGACGCGATTGCCGCGAAACATCCTGCAACGAAAGAGCGTCTTTTTGCGACTTCACGCGGCTTGATTCAGTTCAGCATTGCGCATCCACAACAGTTTCGTAACGTCTTCTTCGGGCCTGAGAACCGCAACGGCGTCCGCGCTGGACAATATATCAATGACATTGGCGCGCCGCTGTTCGGACGTTTCGTGCAGCTCTTTTTCGATGTTGCCAAGGAAGAAGGGTTGCCAAATAGGGATGACATAGTGGTCGCTCACACCTGGTGGTTTTCGATCTTTGGTCTCGCCACACTGATGGTCATCCAAGGGGTTGTGCCTGACTTGCCTGACCAGACTCTCGTGGTCGAGCAAACGATCGCCACGCTTTGGGCGGGCGTTCAGGCTGTTCCGCGATTGCCGAAGAGCGCAGTCTCTAAGCGATCCAGCCGATCCAATGCCTCAAAGCAATAACAGCTTCTGTCTACTTAGGAGTCGTTGGAGGCAACCGTGAGGAGTGCGAAGATCGGAACACTATGAAGTATTGAGATCGGTCGTCGAAGATGAAACGCAATCAAAAGCCTGTGCATGCAAGATACATAGGTCTTGATCGCTTCAGCACCCTGGCATTCAATTGGTAATGCTAAGTCGGCTTCTGTTTACCAATTAGTTAGTACAGCACTCCTCGTCTGAGATTTGAATAAGTGACTTGGCGATTTGTCAGCAACTGAGCTTGCGCCGGATTACTTCCGGATTGCCGGCCACTCGGGAAGAATGGACCCGTGCTTCCAGAGTTCAGATACTCCATCTGGAGCCGCGTGGCAACGCCGGATATCATGGCCACAGCGCACCGTGTCCATTCCTATCAAAATCACGCCAGCCGGTCCCGATTCGAAGAACGAAAACGATTTCCCCCAGGCTCCGAATGGCAAGTGGGTTTTGGCCGCGACCATTCTGGGCTCCAGCATGGCCTTCATCGATGGGACCGCAGTCACCGTCGCGCTACCCGCAATGCAGGCCGCCTTTCACGCAACCGCCAACCAGATTCAGTGGATCATCGAAGTCTACGCTCTCTTTCTTGCCTCTCTCCTGCTTGTCGGAGGATCGCTGGGCGATCTCTACGGACGTCGTATCGTTTTCACTTCGGGAGTCGTTATTTTTGGCGTTGGCTCGGCCTGGTGCGGTCTGGCGCAATCTATCTTTTGGCTCATTACGGCGCGCGGTTTGCAGGGGATTGGAGCGGCGTTGCTCGTTCCCGGTAGTCTCGCACTGATCAGCGCGGGCTTCCCTCCGGCGCTGCGCGGAAAAGCCATTGGGATTTGGTCCGGCTTCAGCGCCATGACAGCAGCCATTGGACCGGTGCTTGGCGGCTGGCTGGTGGACCACGCTTCGTGGCGATGGGTTTTCTTCATCAACCTTCCCCTTGCGATTGCCATTCTGGTGATCGCGTTCTGGCGCGTCCCGGAAAGCCGCAATGGACAGATGAGCGGCACTCTTGATTGGTCCGGAGCGCTTCTCGCCACAGTTGCCCTCGCCGGGATCACCTTTGCCCTTATCGAAGCACACCGACCGGGCGTTCTCGTTCCGCTCGCGGCGACGTTCGGTGTGGTGGCTCTCGCCGCTTTCCTAATTGTCGAAACACGCGTCTCGTCGCCTATGCTGCCACTCGGTCTCTTTCGATCGCCAACCTTTACAGGCGCCAATTTGCTTACCCTGTTCCTCTACACCGCACTCAACGGACTTCTATTCTTCTTCCCCCTCAACCTCATCCAAGTGCAGCATTACTCGGCTACGCAGGCAGGCGCAGCTCTCCTTCCGCTAATCCTTCTCATCTTCCTGCTTTCGCGATGGTCAGGAGGATTGATCGGTCGGTTCGGGGCCCGAGGTCCGTTGACCGTCGGTACTTCGATTGCAGCCCTGGGATTCGCTCTCGCGGCGTTGCCCGGCATCGGCGGCTCCTATTGGACAACCTTCTTCCCGGCGGTGAGTCGTCCTTGGTATCGGAATGGCGATAAGCGTCGCACCCCTTACCACTACTGTTATGAATGCAGTGCCTGTGGCCCAGTCAGGTATTGCCTCGGGAATTAACAATGCAATCTCCCGCTTAGCGAGCCTGCTCGCCGTTGCGGTCTTTGGGCTGGTGCTACTTACAGCCTTCCGACACGATCTGGGTCGCCGGCTTGATCAACTTGCCCTTCCTGCGCCAGAGCGACAGTCGATCGAGAAGCAGCGCTCGCGACTCGCCGCAATCCAGACAGGTGCCCCCCGTATCGAGCATGCAGTCGACGAGGCATTCGTCTTCGGCTTCCGTCGCATCCTCTGGCTGGCAGCAGCGTTCTCTCTTGCCAGCGCAGCCTGCGCCCAGGTCTTGACACAAAAAAGAAGCTCCCCTGTGTCCAAGACCAGCCCGCAGGTCGACTCAGATCTACTGAGAACATCAGAACGAAAATAGGTCGCAGCACAGAGCGACAGCAGGGTGCTGTGGCAGTGCCGGCGACCGTTCTGTCCACAAAATGGATCGAGATTATTTCCCGCCGTGATGTCCTTCAACACCAGCTTGTCCACGCTCAAGTAGCTGGGCTGTCAGCATGGCCGCCCGTGCAGGATCGCCAAGCAGGCTACCGATCTCCGAAACTCTTACTTTCCTCTCCATGCCGCCTTGGAAGAGGCCACGGATAAGAGATACTTCGAGTGGGATCGACCTATTCGGAGCAGACCTGCATCTTACTAAGGAGTGTCCGCAGTGTCCCTAGTCGGTTGAACGATTCTAGAGTGCTCTGTGCAGCACGTCAGCCGAAAAGGGGAACCGTATGTTGACTCTTTATCTTCGCTACACCTTTGATCCTAATAAACGCACCGCCTACGAAGCCTACGTCGCCGCTGAGATGGAACCGATCACTCGTAGTGGCGGCAACATCATCGGCTATTTTCTGCCCACAGATTACGCAGGGCCAACGAATGTAGCCCACGGGCTCATTGAATTCCCTTCTCTTGCCATTTACGAGCAGTACCGGCATATTCTCGCCGAAGATGCCGTACACAAGAAGAACAACGCGGAACTTGAGAGCAGCGGCGCCATCCTTTCCATCGTGCGCTCGATCGTCAAGCGTGCCTGAGGGTAATTATTGCGAGCCGGCTTTGCTGCTTGTTTCCGTCCGCGTCAACGAGGTGCACGCCAGCTGGATTGGCCTTCGCCATCCGCGGAATGTCGATAGAGGAGAGACCATGATTGCAAAGTGTCCCATTGCTGGATATACGTTCGGACAGGATTCGATACCTACGTCACCCGTGTCTCTCGAAGAGCTTCGTCAACTCGAAGCGGCGGCTGGTTGGAGCGACGACGATGCTGTGTGGTTGAAGATCGCGGCAGAGACACTGATCCCGCAAGCCGAGGTGATCGTCGATAGTTGGCGGTCGGTGATCGGCAGTCTGCCTCAACTCGCCGCATCCTTCGTGGGCCCGGATGGAAAGCCGGACGATCACTACAAGTCCTCAATCAGGCTTCGCTTTGTGCAATGGGTCTCCGATGTTTGTCTTCAGCCGCATGACCAGAAGTGGTTGGACTACCAAGAAGAGATCGGTCTTCGGCACATGCCTGCCAAAAAGAATATGACTGACAACGCGCAAACACCCCCGGTGGTCCCGCAGCGTTATCTGCTCGGGTTTACCGCGGTTGTCATAACGACGATCCGGGAATTTCTCGCTGAGAGCGGTCGACCCGAGGAAGATATTGTTCGCATCCAAGAAGCTTGGACTCGCGCTGTCTTGCTTATTGTGACTTTGTGGTCTCGTTCATACGCGCAGGAAGGTCTCTGGTAACAGAGCAGGGGCGATCGGTACGCTCACGCCCGGTCATTTCGACAAGGTATTCACCCTGAACGGACGAGCCCCCGTCTTTCTGGCGCAGAAGCTGCTTCCGCTCATGACCGGCGTGATTATCGTCGCACTGTGTCGGCAAAATGACATGTTATTCTTCCGCCATAGGTCCTTAGCGATATCCCAGATCTAATCAGCATGAGGCCATTCCATTGAAGGAGCGCGATGAGGCCGCATTTGATCCGGCCGTATTCCTGTCGAATGCGGGTCTGGGCCGAAAGATCGTTCATTTGAAGGCGAAGGAAACCTTCTTCTCGCAAAGAAATCCAGCTGACTCCATCTTCTACCTCCAGACTGGACGGGCAAAGCTGACGGTCGTCTCAAAAGGGGGTAAGGAAGCTACGATCGCCATGATCTCCGCAGGAGATTTTGTTGGGGAAGAATCGCTTGCCTCTGTGGGCGGGCTGCACATGGCAACGGCTACGGCAATGACAGCTTGTAGGGCGATGAAGGTGGAGAAGTCTGAGATGATCCGCGTCATGCACGAGGAACATACGTTCTCAGATCTCTTCCTAAAGTTCCTACTGACCCGTAGTATGCGCACGCAAGCCGACCTGGTCGATCAACTGTTCAATAACAGCGAGAAGCGCCTTGCCAGAATACTTTTGCTCATGGCGGAGTTCGGCAAGCCCGGAGAGCCCGAGCCCCTCATTCCAACGATCACGCAGGAGACACTGGCTGAGATGATCGGAACCACACGTTCTCGCGTCAGCTTCTTCATGAACCGGTTCCGCAAACTGGGCTTCATCGAGTACAACGGTCGTATCCGTGTTTATAAAGCCCTGCTCAATGTCGTTTTGCATGACTGAGCACAAGCTTTTCAAAGGGAACCGCCGTTGGGGATTCTTCGGTTTCCAATGACTTCGTAGCGGACCGTCGGCAATCCGAAATGGAGTCATTGCGCGCGCACTGGCAGAACAATGGAAAACGTTGTTCCGTGCGGCTCGCATGTGCGAGAACGAACCCAGATAGAGCCGCCATGCTTTTCAATGATCTGCTTGCAGACCCACAGACCCAGGCCATTTCCCGTTGAACCTTTAGTCGTGAAAAACGGCTCAAATATTCGCGGTAACGTTGCCGCGCTGATACCTTGGCCATTGTCGGCAATGGTTATCCGAATGCGTGAACTACCGTCCAAGAGATTTCGCGATCTGGAAGCCCGCAGAGTGACCCTGCCGCTTTCGCCAAGTGCATCCAGGCTGTTGAGCATCAAGTTCGAGATCACTTGACGCAGTTCGCCGAAGATCGCGGTGATTTGCAGCATATCGTCGCACTGCTTTTCCACGATGACCTGCGTAGACACCCTCTTCGCTTGGAGAAGGTCGATGACGGAATTGAGCAAAGTGACAACGAGAAAAGTTGTCGGCACGGAGGACTCGCGATAGAAGCCAAGCGTCTGACGAGTTATGTGGGCGATACGTTTCAGCTCATCGTCGGCCATTTTCAAATACTGATGAACCGGCCCTGGGGTATCGGCGGTGGTTTGCGCCAGGAACAAGAGGTTCATCACGGCAGCGAGAGGGTTGTTGATCTCATGCGCGAGTACCGCAGCCATGCGTCCGGCAGAGGCCAGCTTCTCACTACCGATCAGTGCCTCTTCAGCTTTCTTTGCCAGGATGATCGCGGCCTGCAGTTGAACGTTCAGTAGGTCTGCTGCTTCCGTCAGCTCATGTTGGCGAACTGAGCCCAGAAGCAACGCCTGATTCATGGCGACAGCATCGTCATGAAACTTCGCCGCTTCGGTCACCTGGATCATAATGCCGAGATGGCTGTGGTCGGCACCTAGCAAAGGCCACATCGCATACGACCAGTAGAGCGGATGGATACCGGTATGCTCCTGTCCGGTATGGCTATCGGCCAGTCCTGTCTTGGCAACCCGATCGAGCAGCAACATGCATTCGTTCATTCCAGGAGTAATGTCGCAGAAAGCAGTTCCGATCAGTTCATCCTTCGATTTGCCGGTGAGGAGGCAAAAGGCTAAGTTGACGTAGCGGAGGGTGTGTAAGGAACCGCCCAATCCAGCCATAGGCATGGGCGAAGCGTCGGCGACGGCGCGGCAGAGCGTCGGTAAGTCTGTCTGCTGCTCAGCGTTGCCTACCTGTTCGGTTGCCATCTCCCTCTGTGTCAAACCTTTCTGTTGAGTAGCGTCTCTTCCGCGCGCAAGACCGACAGCGGTTGTGGGATTCCGGTGATGAGGTCTACGTAGTTCCTAAAGCGCTCCCCGATGACGATTCCGTCGGTTGTGATCTGATACTGCCGGATATCTCGGCTGTGAGTCCCTCTGCGCATCTTCACCACCATCATGATCTGGCTCAGTTGACCGTCAATCTCCACATAACGCATCCGAATAATGTCGTCGGTAAGGAATGAGATGGAGTAGCTGCTGAAGAGCAGCTCGGTGAATGTCTCCGGCATCTCCAGGGTGCTCAGGACAGTGATGCCGATAGCAGTCAGGGCGAAGATCATGCGATAGAGCGATTCGCGAAAGTCGGCGCGAAAGGCGGGTGCCAATGCCATCTCGAAGCCGGCCAGGGAATCGATCACCAAACGCTTTGCTCTCGTCCTTTTCACGGCGTCGAGAATCTCCTGCATCATCTCGTCCACTGACAAATCCAGTGGTCGGAGATAGATCACTTCCAGGCTTCCTTCGGCGAGTGGCGTCTGGAGATCGAGCCCAAATTCAGAGGCACGCGCAGTGTATTCGTTGGGTCGTTCTTCAAAGACCGCTGCAATGCCCGGTTCACCCGCGCGTATGCCCGCTGCAAGGAATTGCGTTGCCATCAGCGATTTGCCAGTTCCCGAGGAACCGGCGATCAGCAGGCTGTCCCCTTCCGGTACGCCTCCGCCCATCATCTCGTCCAGCGCAGGAATACCCATGGACAGGCGCTTCACACTGCTAAATGTCTTCCTCTGGCCAAGCAGGCCAAGGGTTCGGGAGAAGGCCTGCAGACCAGCCTCCGTAATGCGAAAGGTGTGCAACCCCGGCACGGAAGCCTGTCCCCGAAGCTTAATGATCTGCATCTTGCGCACGACGGAGTTCCGATCCACTTGCTGGAAGAGCCAGAAGAGGCCATCGGCAACGGTGAAGACGGGGTTGTCGCGCACCTCCGACTCGGAATATTCGCCAATGAGAAACGTGGTCGCTTCCCAACTGGTGAGCAATAGCGCCAACTGCTGCACGAACGTTTGGACAGCCATCTCCTTGCCCTCGTGCATCTCGCTGCGTAGCACGGTGCGGAAGGAGTCCACCACCACAATGCTCGGGTTAGCAGCCTCCACCTGTATGGAAATCTCTTCCAGAACTCCTTGTAGCCCGCTCTCGATGAGATTCTGGCTGAGGTTGATGAAGCGCACGGCATTGTTCAGCTTCGCCGCATCGAAGAAAGTGAATTGCTGCTGGTAGCGCAGCATCTTCAGCGCCGGTTCGCCCATCACTGTGAAGTAAAGGGCGGGCCGCTCCACCGTAGCATTGGCAAAGATGAACTGATGGGCCAAGGTGGTCTTGCCACATCCGGGCGCTCCGGCAATGATGTTGAACGAAAACTCGGGCAACCCGCCGCCAAGTATCTCATCGAGTCCGGGTATTCCGGTTGGCAACTGGTTGATCTTGACCTTGGTCTGCTCGTTCATTTTGATTCATTCCTTTCAAGCTTCACTTCGGAGTCGGGCAGCTCTAGCCACACATCATGCAGCAGCCGGAGGGTGAGAGACTCGCCGATGAATGTGATCATCAGCCCAATTAACTGCGCAATGAGTACAGCACCCGACTGTGCCGCTTCACCGTTCTGACCTTGTAGCGATCCGTCCGACTTAACTTCCCATGCGCCAAGGAGCGGAGATTCCTGCTTTGCCAATGTCAATGCGCGCGCCAGGAGCGAATGAAAACCCGCTGCCCCAGCCAGCGTGGTTAGAGGACGGCGAAGCTTGTCGCACACGCGACATACCGCTTGTGCATCCGCCTTCGCCGTCCCAGCCGCTTCATAAGCCAGAAGCCTTCGGGCGAGTTCGCGTGTTGTCGGAGCGTCGGCGCTGCGCGTCATCTGTTCGTGCACGTTCGTACCATCATCCGCTAGACGAGTCTACGCTGTCGCGAATCCACTGACTGGTCAAAGCAGGACATTTTCCCTGGAAAGCTTCAAGTTCGCTCATCGAAGGCTACTTCTGGTTGCTGCCTTTGATGACCGCAGGAGGTGACGACCACTGACTGCAAATTCTTGCTGGTCAATAGTGCTCGTCTTTCAGAAAATACTTCTGTTAACCTGCTGGATGTGACGCATAATCGAGTGCTATAAAGAGTGCCGGGAATTTCATCGCAAAACGAACCGGGCAAAAGTAACTTAGCGATAAGACCTCTCATTTAGCGTGAGGCCTAGTGCGCAAGGAGAGAAACGATGCTTCCTCCACCGATGATTCGCGATTTGGCTCGCAAGCTTATTGCCTCCGAAATTGATGCTGCTGATTCGCCCTCGGCACGGACCGAGGGTGCGACACTTCGCGTCTATGAAAAGCTTCGCCGGCAATTCTGCGCCCCCGTAGGAGCTGACGCATTTCAGGCTCTCGTTTCTCGTGCCTTGTCTTTGGCTAAGTCGCAATTTCCAGGCCTCAGTATCGTGAGCGTAACCGCGAATGGGAGCTTGCGTGGTCTTGGCGAAGTCGAAACCTCACTGAGCACAGTTGAGGATGGTGAGGTCGGAATCATTCTGATTGCACAGATGCTCAGACTGTTTGTTACTCTCCTTGGCGAGGCAGCAACAGTGCGTTTGATAGAAGATGCCTCCCTTCGGCTTGAAGTCAAAGTGGAGTTGGACACGACAGCTTCGACCATCTGCGGAACAGGCACGAACTACCTCGGGCCTTTTAAGGATATTTTGTTGGAGGCTGACCAACTAAGGCACGTGAGCGAACGCCTTGAGACCCTTGCGGACACACATGCCGATATCGACGAGCTTATGGGAGTAGCGGGAAACATCCGTAATATTGCTACGGTGTTGGATGTCTTCACACTCGTCCGAAGCAAGGCTGGTGGCTCAAACGATAGCGTACTTCTCCCGCCAACGAACGGTTATCTGAATTGAGTTTCGCCAGCGCAACATCCAGAGTGGCATGAGAAGCCGATTCTGCTTGCCAATCGCGGCTCACTGAGTGACTCGGCGATAACGCACCCTTCGAGATTTGCGCGAGAGGAGCCAGTATAAGGAAATGCCATTCGTTCCAGTGAAGCAGCCCTCGTTCGGGCCTCTTTCCCCACAGACGTTTATTGAGGAATGCCGATTTCGTTTGGTTCCTGTTCGCGCATTTTTTGTCTTGACTCGATTTGCTCGTCGCTTAGGCGCGCGTCGTAAATCGAACGAGGCTCAATGGAACGGGCGATAAGTGTCGAGAGGGCAGCGATTAGAATCAGCGGCAAAATGAATGATCTGTCCCTGCCGGTAAGCTCCAGCATCAGGACAACTGCGGAGATCGGCCCCTGAGTGGTAGCCGACAGAACAGCGCCAGCGCCGAGCAACGCGAAAAATCCCAGAGGCACGCCCGGCCACAGCGCGCTCCAGGCATACCCGAGCGCAGCGCCGAGCAGGGCCCCGAAGGTGAGAGAGGGCGTAAACAGGCCGCCAGGCACGCCACTGCGCATGCACAGAATCGTGGCCAGCGGTTTCAGCAACAGCAGGGCCAGCACCAGGCGCAACCCAACCTGATCTGCAAAGATCAACTGCGAAAGGTCTTTGCCGTTGCCGAGTATCTCCGGAAACCGCACGGAGGCCACTCCCAGCAGACCGAGGACGATGACGGGGGCTATAAATCGCTGCCATCCGCGCGGCTTGCCCCTGTCGGCCCAACGAACGAGCCGCACATAGAGGATGGAAGCGAACGCGAAGAATGGAGCCGCCACAATCGCCCACACAATCCCTGAAGCCGAAAGCGGGAAGGAGGGAATGATGTAGGTGGGCGCATTCGGCAGAGCTATCCAGGAGATCCCAGTTGCGATCAGCGACGCAAGAAGCGCCGGCAAAACAAACCGCAAGGCCAGCTTCCCGCGCATCACTTCCAAGGAGAACAGCGCACCACCCAAGGGAACGCCATACGCCGCTCCCATTCCGGCTCCAGCGCCGCAAGCCACCAGCAAGCGTCGCTGCTCATCGGAGAGTTTTCCGGTATCGGCAAACAGGTTCGCGAAGACCGCGCCGGCCTGTTTGGGCGCGCCTTCGCGGCCCATGGAAGCACCCATGGCGACGTCGAAGATGGACAACACCGCGCTGCCCAGCGTTCGCCAGGTCGGCATCCGTCCGGCGTGAAACCAGATGGCAGCGGTGGTATCGATGCCGTTGCCGCTGGAGAGATGTTTAAGAAGAAGCTGCCCGGCCCCAGTCAGAATGGCTGCGGCGAGGAGAACGGTGACGTGTCTCACGACGCTTGCGTGACGCGCAGCGGCAAGTATGTTTGTGCTGGACCCTTGCCACGCGACATGCTGAACGATTTCAAGCAATCGAGTCAGCGCCGCCGCTGCCAGACCCGTGGTCACGCCGATCAAGCAAACCGCCAGCCAAAATCGCGAGGCGCCCGGACTCGCCAGCGTGGTGGGGATAGCTCCGGCGTTCTCGGCAGGTGTCGCCATAAGAAACCATACTAACGAAGGCACTCCCTTACTGCTTCCATTGGGAAAGGACAGCAACAACCAGGCCGTTCGCCGCCACGGTGCAATTTAGTAATGGAAGGTCGGCAACCGGCTTTCCCAACCTCATTGGCCAGTTGTTGCCAACAGGGCAACGCATTCATCGAGCCTGCGTCAGACACCCGCGCTCAATCCACCCCCGTCTTCCCTGGAGGCCAACAAGCCCGCACCTTACTCCTCGGCACCTCGACGCCCAATTCCCTCAGTCACTTCTGTACTCTCTGTATCGACCGCGCCTGCCCCGTAAATATCCACTGCGAAACTCGCCCCCCAGACTGGTCAGTCTTGTCGGCTATTTTGGGTGCCTCAGTTCAATCGCTGTAATGGTAGGCAGGGCAACCCCGGCGATACAGACAGAGTCGTACCTCTCAGGTGAGTGGTGCTGCATGCTGCCCATCTGGAGGTTTTTATGATTGTTCGCAAAAACACTTGGGCATGTGTAGCGCTTGCATGTGCGCTTTCTTTCAGCGTTGTGCCCGCTGGCATGGCGCAAGCTCCGCAAAGTGACGACTCGGCGAGCTGGAGCGCGCCACGCGGCTACGATTTAGCGTACCCCGAGAACGGCACTCCCAACATGGTCGCTCGTCAAGGCTATGCTGCAGGCTATACCCAAGGCCAGGCGGACGTTTCGCGAGGCCAGGCGTTCCGCCCGACCGAGAACAAGGCCTATGCTCACGCGAAGATCCCGAAGGGAATGGACAAAGATCAGTTCAAGACAGAATTTCGTGAGTCATTCGTGAAGGGCTACACAAACTCATACAAGGGCCAGTAGGATTTGCGAAATAACGTCGCGCGCACAGAGAGTCGGCTTGCCATCGGGTGTCTTTGTTCCTCCCGCAAAACGGGGTCTGAGCAGCTTTGTCCGAAGCAATGTTCAGCCGGTTTCAAATCCCACAAAATCACCAAGCCGCCTTATCGGATCGGTCCCGATAAGACGGCTTGTCGTCAGTTAGCCTATGGATAGTCCGCGATCCGGGAGCTATCCATAGAAACTTGGTAAGCCAGCGCAGATTCCTTCCTTTATGCTGACCTACGACGTGCTTGGACACGGTCAGGTCAGGGGCGAAGGCGGCCCAAGACCCTCAAGCCGTCTTCGCTTCCTGAACATCCGGCGCAGCAGCAGCTTTGCCGACAGGCCTCTTCTTGGCGCTGTTGGCCATTCCCTGCGATACGGCCTTCTCGACCTCGTCCTCGGTTACGCTCTTCTTCACGGCTTTCCTGACCGCTTTTCTACTTTCTTCGTTGCCTTCTTTTTGGCCTTGTCATTCGCCATCGTGGAAACCCTCGGACGAGACCTTGTCTCGCAATTGGAAATTGTACATGGGCTCCCTTTCGTTGTTTTCCCGCAGTGCCTCCTGGTCATGGTATCGCTGCTGCCATGGGCAAGATCGGTGGCTTCTTCGGCGTTTTCACCTTCCCGTTCTTTATGCACTGGCACGGCTTGCCTGCCGCAGAGGGCGCGGCCGCCATCGTAAGCGTCCTGGGACTGATTGTCACAATCTTCCTCCTGCCCGAAACCAAGGGTAAGAGCCTCGAAGAGCTCTCGGAAGAGCCAGCGACTCCGCTGGAAAGGGTGGCTGCCTGACATCCGCCAAGGGCTAGGATGTGTCCAGCAGAGTTCGAGAGCCTCTTCGACAGAGACTGGTAGTCGGCAACTCGGACCCTAACGGTTTGGTAAAGAGAACCGCGTTTACCGGGACTGATCGTGGTCTGCTTCGGTCGGTTCTGGGTCCGTGGTCTCCCGTTCCCAAATGCGAGGCACCGGGGCACCCATTTCAGTGGAAGAACACACTTCCATGGCACCTGGGCCCCGCGGCCAAAGTCAGAATCCTCCGCTTCAAAAATCTTCCGACATTCCGGCATTACCGTGGCCTTCAAAACCACGTTTGAGGCAACGCAATGCCATGGCTTCGAGTTTCTCCGCCGCAGAGCACCGCACAAGCGGCGCACTGTGGCCTAGTTTTGCACCGGCGGTACTATCAACCAGGGTATGTACATCATAGTTTGTTCTTGACTCATCAGTCAATAATCGCTAATGTGTCCCCATGGCACGACCTCGTGAGTTCGATGTGGATCAGGCCCTTGGCCAAGCTATGCTTACGTTCTGGCAGCGTGGGTATCAGGGAACCTCTGTTGGTGAGTTGATGAAGGCTGTTGGCATTCAGAAACAGAGCCTGTACTGCGCCTTCGGCGACAAGCATTCTCTGTTTTTGAAAAGCGTCGAACTTTATACGTCGCAGGTTTTAGCTCAGGTCAGTGCCATAGTCCATCAGGCTGAGTCCCCCGCCGCTGCGGTTGAGAAGGTCATGCGGTTCGCAATTATGCCCGCGAAAGCGAAGAAATGTCCGGAAGGCTGCCTGGGCGCGAACACGGCATTGGAACTAGGGTTGATAGATCCCGATGCTGCAAAGGAAGTAAAGAAGCTGTTTCGGGGTATGGAAGAAATATTGGGCAAGGCGATCAAGAAAGGCCAGAAGAGCGGAGAGATTAGCACTCGTTTTGAGAGCGCAGTGATCGCCAAGAGCCTCGTGAACACGCTCAATGGGATCCGAGTTCTGGAGAAGACAGGCGCTTCAGAGAAGCAACTGATCGTTATTGTTGATATGGCACTGGCCATGATCAGGCGCTGATTTTTTTGTGCCTGATTGTTGACCATTCGGTCTATAACCGAAAAGGAGAACACTTATGAAAGCAGTCGAACTAAATGGTTTTGACGGTCCTTCGAGCCTTCGAGTTACCGAGGTGGAAAAACCAAAACCCGGCCCCAACGAGGTGCTGATCGAGGTCAAAGCTGCCGGACTCAATTTTGCCGAAATCGAGATGACTAAGGGGAGATATCCGGCGGCCAAGAAGTTGCCATTTGTGATGGGCTTTGAAGCGGCAGGAATCGTCGTGGAAGCTGGCTCCCAGGCCAAGAATGTCAAAGTAGGCGACAACGTTACCACTCTCGCTTCCAGCGGCGGGTTTGCTGAATACGCCACCGCAGATGCCGGCTTTGCCATTCCAATTCCTGACGGCATCTCCTTCACTGAGGCAGCCACGATCCCTATCCACGGATTATCGGCCTATGCCCTGCTGAAGTTCGCAGCCAAACCTCAGCGGAGCGAGAGTATTTTGATCCAAGCAGCAGCTGGTGGCGTGGGTATCTATCTGGTGCAACTGGCGAAAATTCTTGGCGTGCAGAAAGTCATTGCCCTGGCAAGTTCGAAAGAGAAGATCGATCTGGTTACCAGTCTCGGAGCTGATGTCGCTATTAACTACAGCGATGCCAGATGGACGAATCAAGTGATAGAGGCAACCGACGGCAAAGGAGTGGATATTGTATTGGAGGCTGCTTCGGGAGAAGTCGGAGCACAGAGCTTCAGCCTGGCGGCTCCGTTTGGCCGCATTGTTTTGTTTGGAGCAAAGAACATCCACGACACGATTTCATCGGAGCAGATCCGTCAGCTCATCTACAAGCACCAGTCCCTCATCGGATTCAACATTCCGACCCTGCGACCCGAACAGATTGGCGAATGCGTTCCAGAACTTCTCAGCCTGATTTCCCAGCGGAAGCTGAAGCTCTTTGCCGGCAACTTATTCCCTCTTTCGCAAGTGAAAGAGGCGTTTGAAGCTCTTTCAAGTCGGCGCACGATTGGCAAGGTCGTTCTAATCCCCTGAACTCTAACTTCCGGAGGCATTATGCATTCGGGCCAAGCAGCGTCCAATAGACTTGGAAGCTATCTTGGCATATGTGAACTTGCAGTAAAGCGGTTACTTTTAGGTTCTGGATAACTTCCGAGGGCTTGGGATGCAACGCGGCCTATCCAGATCCACTTCACTTTACTGCAAGTTCACACCGTTAAGCGGTGCGCGAGGATGTCTATTTTAAAGATATTTCAGCTGAACGTTGCACAAACCACATAGCTTTTCATTCAGTTTGGATTTTTACCTTGGCAGTAGTTTATGCGGGTTATATGTACAAAATAATTATGTACATATAAGGTCCGAAATATAAGGGTTTGCTGAGATCAGTCCACAAGAACAGCACTCTCAAACTACCATCCCAGCTGACAGGGCAGCTAAATAATTTTTGCATAGAGAGATTCGGTCACGACTCCTATGACGTTCGCGCCGGAAGTAATTCTCACCTGGCGAGAACAGGCCAACGCGCGTTTCCAGCACCGAAGAGCCTCGAATCATGCATTGACGATTATGCGCTCGTTCTTTCCTATTGTCGTGGTTCTATGCGCATGGCCTTGCTTCCAATGGTCAACGATCAAATGTGTTGCAGACCAATCGCGGCTAGCTGTGGCGCACTCTGAAACGGCGAAAGGAAGCGCACAAAGCACCGGCAAACCCCGTCCCAAGCAGAATAAAGCTGCTGGGCTCAGGCGTGAATGACGGAGGCGCAGGAGCACCATCGCCGACCACCGAGACATCATCCAGGTCAAAAAAGCTCGGCGGATTAATAGCTGCAAAGCTGATGGTATCCGACCCCGTTCCCACTACATTGAACGAGTAAAGGGTAAACCCATTAATCCCGAATCCGGAAGCATTTTCGATATCGAGGAGCGGACTTCCCGAATCGTAGATGGCCTGGAACGAAACTCCAGCATCGTCAAGGCCGGCCCCGTTCACTAGAAAGAAATCAAACGTATAGTCTTCCCCAGCTACGTCCGTGAAGGTTTGGGAGAGTATCGCGGGAAGCCCCGGATCGTTCCCGAACGAGAGTGCAGCATTGCCGCTATTGACAACGTTAGGGTTGGTCGTAATCGTGTCGAAGCCGTTCCAGTTTGCGACCGTCCAGCCATTCGGGACATTTCCTCCGGTATTAGGACTGGTGAATCCACCTTCAAAGCCACAATTTACGATAAGGTTACCGGGAAGTGCGTCGCAGATGCTGGTGGTGGAGGCCATGGCCTCGGCGCCAGCGCCGAAAACAAGGATCAGGGCAGGGAGAACGAAGTGTGCGAAACGACGATGTGTCATGAAAGTACCCTCGGGAAGAATTTTTTGAAAAAAAACTTCTGAAAATAAGCGCTCGGCGGAAGCAATTGCAATCAGTCAGGAACCTTTCAAAACAAGGCAAGACGGCGTTGCGCGAGACTTGCCTCTTCGGCAATTTCCCCCGAACAAGACAGGCCCTCGGTAGACTGTCTTAACCTTTGTGCGCAAAACATCGATTTCGTTAGGCGACTCGACCAAAATAAATTTAGGAGGCCCGCCACGGCGAGAAGTTCGTTGCCGGCACGGCCTTCATCTACCGGTCTCAACCCCGGATCTCACACTTACTTCACTAAATGGAATGGCCGGAACTGGGCTGCTCCGTGGTCTGTGTGCAGCGAATATCGAACGACGTACGAGCCGGTGCGGATGGACCCTGTATCGATCAGCAAAGAGAGAAAGGCTTCCGGCCCAATTCGATGCAATGGGACATGAGCGGACGTCCAGACGACTTCGGTGTCGTGCAGCAGTTCCACGTCCCAATCGGCTTCCCCGGAGGGGGAAGGCTGCACTTCGACCTGCAGTTCAAGCAAGTGGGCTGTTGCCGGGACTCTAATTTCTGGCGCAGTGGAGGGGCCTCGTGGAACATTTGCCGACAGAAAGGCGACAACCGTGGAGCGCCTGTCTTCACTAGTCGCCGCGTTCGATCCGTACGTCCGCGAAGACGCCAGAAGTTGAGAGCTTAGGAGCGCGTTCCTGCGAAGCTCTCGTGTATATAGGAAACTCGCGAAACAAAGCAGGAGTGCCAGCGCAGGGGAAAGGAGGCCGAGAAATTGCCGGAAGCGAAGGATGAGAGGCGACGGTTTTGAATCGGACTGCCTCTCGAGCGCAGACAGGAAAACGCGAAAAGACCTTACCTTTTCCTGTAGTATCGGAGACCGCGCACACTGCGCTTGAAAAGCATCTTCTTCCACAGACGTCAGCCGGCTGTGGACGAAATCCTCAATGAGCGAATCCTGCTCATCCTGAAGCTCACGGCTCAACTCGTCACTGGCAAACAGACGCGTGTCCAACTCGGTTGCCAGATCCTCCGGCAATCGGCCGAGCAGGTAATCGCGTAATTGTTGTTGATCCGTTTTCATTCCGTTCAATGGCGTTCGCGGGGAGAACGCCTCTCCTATTTTCTGTTCTTGTCTTGAGTTGCTGTCATACACTTCTGCAGCCGTTGCCGGGCAAGAAATACCCTCTGCCGCAATGCAATCGGCGAAACACCCAACTTTTCGGCCAGACTCTTGCGTTCTTTGATCTGATTGTTCTCGGCCGCACAATAATAGCCTCTAAGCAGGCGGGCATCGGAAGAAGGTAGTTTTTTCAAACAGCGCTCCATGCGAACAATCTCTTCCTCGTTACTCAGAGTGGCTGTTGGAGCCGAAACGTTATCGAAAAAAGTGTGGTCGACATTTTGAACCTGATCTTTCCTGCCGCTCTGCTCCTGTGCGACATGTCTCGCAATCCCCAATGCGAAAGCTTCGGCTGAAGCGATCTCAGTATGCTGCGATAGCCGGTAGGCAAGCCTATCCAGAACTTCATCGGCGAGGTCTTCCGGAAAAGCAAGCAGTCTTCGGGAGAAGAAAAATATGAGCTTGGCGCGAAGCTGCTCATAGTGCGCTCCCCCTGGAGAGGTGTCGCCCAATGCGGCCAGCAGCAATGCGAAGCTCTCCCGCGTAATATGACGCTGCCTGGAAACTTTCGCATCAATTTCCGGTATGGATTGGCCCTTCGTCATCTACGGTAAAGGTCGCCAGTCTCCGGCAAGCACAAAGCCAGCCCAATAGTAAGGCGCACTCCATTGCGGGTCTGCAGCCATTGCTTTCTGAGCATCATGGAGCGCCGTTGCGGGAGAGCGGGTCTTTTTGAGCGATTGATAAAAGTGCCGCATCCACTCGCTGGTAGCCTGATCGTCAACCTCCCACAGGGTTCCCAAAACCCGCTGCGATCCGGCGGCGAAGAACGCCTGCGTGAGTCCGCGTAGACCCTCGCCGGGCACTCGCTCCCCTAAGGCGGTGTTGCATGCACTCAGTACGACCAGGTCTAGTTTTGCGTGCAGATGACGTACGTCGCCATACCACAGGAAATTCCCGGACCGGGGGCCGGATTCTCGCTCCCGGCCCAGCGTAAGCCCGGACAGTTCGGCATATTGTTGATTCAGGATCGCGTGCATCGCAAAGTGGCCTATGCTGAATTCGTTCCAATTGAGATTTTGCAGCGTTGCTTGGTCGATTCTTGCGCCTGAGAACAACTGCGTCGCCGCTGTTCCCATGGTCGCACGGATCATCATGGCTTCGTCTCCGGCAAACGGCAACGAGGAGAACTCCTGCGAATGATTTCGCCCATTGCCCTGAAGGGCGGATGGGGTCTCTCCGTCCTGGGTACTGGTAGACGCCATACCCAATGCAAAAACCGCCAGCCGCATGGGATGGGAAGTGATGGAGTTGTTCTCAAGAATCGAGAAGATTGTTGCTGACGGCTCATTCAGGAAAACGGTGTTGCGGAGAGGTGCTTTCGCGCCATCCGGCAACGCTGCAAACGGTATGGATTCGATCGGCCCATCTGCCACGATGAACACTGTTGCAGTCCCAAGAGCCAGCATGCCGCGTGGAAGTAGATTGCGAGACAGTTGAATACCGAGCCTCTGTAGTTGGTCCTCTTGCGCCAATCGCATCGCTGCTCTTTGTTCCGCTGTCCGGCTCGGGTCCGGTGAAACCGCCGCCAGCAGCGTTTTCCGGAAGCCCAAACACTGGCGGTTGAGTTCAGTTGTAGGCGGCAGACGAAAGCTGCGAATGCCCGTGGAAGTAATGCTCCACGCATAGCTCGCCTCCTCTCCACTCCAGTATTCGACAAGCGTGGCGCGGCGATCCGGCAGAGCATCTTCGAGAGCCTCGAGTGTCAGCGAATGAGATGGCGCGCTCGAAGTGTCAGCCTCGCCGGCGGCCAATATCTCCTGATGCAGTTGATGCTCAGTGACGGTAAGCCGTGCGATGGCCGCTCGTACCGTGGTTGAAGCCTGACTTTGTTGCGGCCCGCGCAGCCGCGCAGCAGATGCCTCGAACCGGCGCAGCCTCCGTTCCACATCCTCATATTGCGCCAGAAGCGGCTGCGATGCCACAGCGCGAAGCTCTCCATTCGTTGCAGCAACCTGATCGAGCAATGTGCGTGCCCGCGCCCGCTCGGCAATCAGAAACGCCTGCCACTGGTAGCCTTCGTTTGGATGTGCGCGGTCAAGACGCTCCAAAATTTGAATATCGAGATCGTAATATGCGTGAAGGGAGGCGAAATAGAGAGTCTTCAAATTCTCCGTTTGAAGATGTTCGCGCACCGCCTCAATCTTTCCCAGCGCGGCCTCGCAATGCGACTGGGCGCTCTCCAGCGCGCCGGACTGAAGCGCGACACGAGCCAGTCCTCCTTCCGACCGAATCTCTGTATAGGAGTCGTGCGTGGCAACGGATGCCTGGCGGCATTGTTTGTAGTCTTGGTCTGCGAGCGCGAAGTCGTGTCTTTGCCATGCGGCATCGCCCAACAGGCAAAGCGTCTCAGCGATGCTGTCTCCCTCGTTTACCTCGTGCGCCAACGTTAGCGCGCGTTGAAGATTTTCCTCCGCGTGGGCAGTGTCTCCCTGCTGCAAATAGCTCTTGCCAATTCCTCTGAAGAGAAAAATCCTGGCCCGGTCAATTGAACTCTTATCGGCGAGTTCAAGGCCGCGACCGTAATAGTCACGCGCCTTCTCCGGCTGATTGCGTTCCAGCAGCAGATCGCCATAGTCGTCCAGCGTATTCAATTCACCGGCAGGGTTTGGATTCGTCTTCCATATCGCCGTAGCTTGCTCCAAAGCATCTGTGGCGCGGGCAAAGTCGCCCATCAGCGTGTAGAGCACGCCCATGTCGCTCCAAATATAGCCCTGAAGACGAGGATCGGGTGCTGTGTTGAGCAGCGAAAGAGCAGTCTCGTAAGCGTTGTACGCAGACTCAAGGTCGCCCTGCGTGAGATAAATTGCTCCTATCTCCTCCTGGACCCCTAGCTGACGGCGTGGATCGCCAATGGTTGCGGCCAGTTTCGCTGCTTTCATTGCATCGTGGAGCGCGGCTTCCGAGCTGCCTTGCAGCCGTTCCAACTTGGAGAGATTGTCGAGTACCACCTCTTGATTGAAGAGGTCGCCCGTCTTTTCAAACAGGGCAAGAGCGGAATGATATGCATCGGCGCCGGCGTCGTAGTGAGCCAGCTGGGCATTGATGAAGCCCTCTATCTTCCAGCAATTCGCGGCCTCGACCGGCTCCAGCACAGGAATAGACTCCAGTGCCCGGCCTGCGATCGGCAATGCGGCGGCGTAATCGTTCTGATTGAAGAATACGTAGAAGGCCTTCCAGATCAGCGCACGGGCCGACTCTTGTTGATTGCCCGCAGCCTGCCAATTCGCAGTCGCGCGGTCATAGGCCGCCAGCGTGTCTGATATTTTGTCCGCACCCTGGGAACGCAGGAACTCCGCATGAGCAAAGGCATTTTCGGCGGCTCGCTCCTGTTCCGACAGAGCATTTGCAGATGATGCCGGACCTACTCCGATGAGTACCGTCGCGGATTTCTTCGATGGATTGCCGATGCGGATTGTCTGGCCGGATTCCAATTCGGAAGATAACAGGATGTGAATCTTGGAATGAAGACCAGCCTTGTTTGTATACGGCTCGGGCGCCGGTGAAACCGAACCGGAAGGGGCTGCCGCGGACAAGCGCAACTCAACCGTTCCGTCCACCTGTTCGGCGGTCAGCATTCTGACGTTGCCTTGAGGCACAGCAAGAGACAAGCTCGTCGTTTGCCCGGGAGCCAGCGTAACGGCGCACCCGCTGGGTTCCAGCAGAACGCCGGCGGAACATGGATGCACTGAAGTGGGTACTGCTTCCTGCGCAAACAAGGGCGATCTACCGCCCGCGAAGAGGCAAAGCACTCCAAAACCGAGAACGGCGTAAGCAAGGAAGTTGCGAAGGTAAGTCATGGCCCAAGGCAGAGTGTTATCTGTAAAGACTTTGTAGCACGAATCCGCCGGAAACTTTTATCCGAATGAGCAAGCACTTGAGAATGAGTCGGTTATCGGAGATCTGCCGAAACCGCGATATAACATTTCGCACCCAGGCCCCACTTACAGTTGCAGGCATCTTCTCCCATACCGGTGACACTATGTTTTCCAGGAATGCTTCCCCACGGCTCCGTCGAATCTCGCATGCCCCTTCGAGTATCCATACTTTGCAGCTTGGAATCTTTCGTCTTAGCCGTCTGTTCGGCTACCGGGTCCACCGGCATCGCCTCTGGCCCTTGGCGGCGCCGGGACTTTTCGGCTGCGCCTTCGCACCCAGCTCCAAAGTCACTGGAGCAGACGGATGCCGCGTGCGAACGAATCGCAACCGATCTCTCGGCAGTGTGTGCGCCTGCACGCTTACTATATTGCTGTCCATCGGTCTGACCGGCTGTGACTACCAAGTCAAGGCTGTCCTCGTCGGCCTCTCGCCTCTTGCCGGGGTCAAGGCGCCCCTGAACTTCGTTCCCTTGCCTGACAGCCTCTTCGACGGCAATAGTACCACCGTCGGCAATGATGCCTCCGACTCCTCAGCCGCCTCTGTAGGTTTTCCCGGCACCCTCCTTGCTCGCACGTCCGACTGTAGCGTCGCCGCCATCACCTATAGCAACTACAAGCTCACCTCCGGCTCCTACAGCGGCGCCTTCTCCGGCACCTTCACCGCCACGGTTACTCCCAACTACAGCACCACGCTTCACAACCTCGCCGGCCTTACCACAAAGGCCGGCGTTTACGCGAATGGCTGCACCGACAAGACCTCCGGGATCAATGGCCTGGCCGCTGTGCTCCTCGCCCACACCAGCGTCGGCAAGTACGTCACCGCAGGCCTCGACCTCAACAGCAATCTCTACATCGGCGCAGCCGATCCGGCCGGCACCGTCTCCGGCGCTCGGCTCTCCCTGACGAACATCTTTACGCTCTACGCCGGCGATCCCAACTCCGAAGGCGTCCGCCAGCTCATCGCCTTCGGCGGCGTAAACCTTCCCAGCGGCGGCTTTAGCGACGCTCTCTACACCATCAACGTCCACGCCGATGGGACCTACGATGCCCCAGTTACACTCACGCCCCCCAGCTTTTTCAGCGGCGTCGTCATCGACGACTTCAACGGCGACGGCATAGCCGATATCGGATTTACCCCCGTCGTCGGCCAGGCCAACTCAACCGCGCTGCCCTTCACCGTACTGCCCGGCAAGGGAGGCGGAGCCTTTGGCGCAGCCATCGTCAGCGTCACTCCCACCAACATCCTTGGCAATGCGAACAACGCGGTTACCGGCGATTTCAACGGCGACGGCAAGCGCGACATCCTGACCGGCGCCAGCATCCTGCTCGGCGTCGGAGACGGAACCTTTACCCTCTCGCCCAACACACCGCCCGCCGGCGTGACCGCCGTCGGCGACCTGAACGGCGACGGCAAGGATGACCTCGTTGTCGTCAGTGGAGGCAGTGGAGGCAGCTCCATCAGCATCTACCTCGGCAAAGGCGACGGAACCTTTACCGCCACCGGGCCTTCGTATGCTTCCATCTACGGCGGAACGTCCGTGGCCATCAGCGACATCGACGGCGACGGCCACCTGGATCTCGTCGTCGGCCTAGCCAGCAACGGAATCTACGTGCCCCCGCAGTTCGGCCAGGGATTCACCATGTTCCTGATGGGCAATGGCGACGGAACATTTCGTGGAGCGCCGGTCTATCCACACGCTGCGGGCAGCGGAATTCACGGTGCCTTCGCTGCCGGTGACTTCAACAACGACGGCAACATCGACGTCCTCACCACGACGAGCGACAATGGGGGTATCACAACCGGTCTGCAGTTGCTCCTCGGCAACGGAAAAGGCACGCTCACACCACAGACCAGTAACACCAGTGTCGTGCCGAGCTTCGTCGCCGCCGCCGACATTAACGGAGATGGCAAACTCGACGCAGTCACCCTCGCCTCCACTACGGATAACTCAGGGAACGTTAATCTGGCCCTCGTAACCCTCAAGGGCAATGGCGATGGGACCTTCGCCACGCCGGTCTCCTATCCAGTCGGCACCCCCTCTCCCAACGGCTTCTTCCCGGATCTCGCCCTGGGCGATACCCGCGCGACCGGCAAGCCCGACGCTGTCCTCTACGAGAACGGCGCTCTCTATCTGCTCGAAAACAACGGCGACGGGACCTTCGCCACGCCTGTCCTGGTCGACACCGAGAACGACTTCCAAGCCCTGGCGGTCGCCGATGTCAACGGCGACGGCAAAGCCGATATCGTCGCTCTCACCAGCACGCCGGTCGATCCAATCACCACCACCAACTCGCTGCTCGTCTACCTCAGCCAGGGTAACGGCACCTTCGCCTCGCCCGTGACCCTCGCCGCATCCCTAACCGACGTCGCCGACATGATCGTCGCTGACGTGAACAAAGACGGCAAGCCCGACATCGTTCTGCTCACGTCCAACTCCAATACCGGTGCCTCTTCGTTGACCTCGTACCTGGGCCACGGCGACGGCACCTTCGCTGCGGGCGTCAATTCCACCGTTGTGGGCTTGGGCCCCGATTCTCTGGCTACCGCCGACGTCAACGGCGACGGTAACCTGGACATGCTGATCGGCGCCTGCTGCGGCTACACGCTCGCCAGCATCTCCTACGGCAACGGCGACGGCACCTTTACTGCCAATGCAGGTCTGAGCATCGGGCCCTCCACCAACGCCGTAGGCTTCGCCGACCTGAACAACGATGGCCGCCCAGACCTGCTCCTCGCCACGAACAAAAACCTGGTCACCTCGCTCAACGAATTCGGTTCCGCCTCCACGACCCTCGCTCCCACCACCACGACCTTGACGCTCTCTCCAGCCGCGCCCACAGCGGGTCAAAGCGTCACCTTCAGCGCCACCGTCGCTCCCACAACCGGCAGCGGCACGCCCACCGGCACCGTCACCTTCCTCGATGGAACAACCACCCTCGGCACCGGAACGCTGTCCGCCGGCACGGCTTCCTTCACCGGCAGCCTCGCGGCAGGTACGCATTCCATCACCGCATCCTATGGCGGCGACACCGCGTATGCCGCCTCTGTTTCGGCGGCCGACAACCTGACCATCGGCAGTGCCCCGACACTCGCCGTTACGACAACGCAGCTTACTGCCTCATCCACGAACGCGGTCGCAGGCACCTCGATCAACTTCAAGGCATCCGTCAGTGAAACGTCCGGCACCACGACTCCTACCGGCACCGTCACATTCTCCGATGGCTCCACGTCGATCGGCACCGGCAGCCTCACCGCAGGCGTCGCTACTTTCTCGACTGCGTCGCTGAGTGTTGGCACTCACAACATTACCGCTGCCTACGGGGGAGACACGGCCAACGCCACATCTTCCTCATCCGTTCTCGTCATCACCATCACGGCAGCTCCCGCCGCCGATTTCACCATCGCCTTGAGTCCCTCCACGGGTTCTGTGAGCCCAGGTTCCTCTGCTACATCGACCATCACCATCACGCCATCCGGAGGGTTCAGTCAGGCAATAAGTCTCGCCTGTTCCGGCCTGCCGGCGAATAGCACCTGCACGTTCAGTCCCACATCCGTCACGCCCAACGGGACCGGTACTTCCACCTCCACCCTGACCATCGCGACCGACGTGAAGACGGCATCTCTCAGTACGAAGCCGCTCCGCACACCGGGAGGGGCGACTTCGCTGGCGATGCTTGCCGGTGGAGGAAGTTTAGGATTGCTCCTGCTGCGCCGTCGCCGTAAAGACCGCAGGCTATGGCTACTCCAGATGAGTCTAGTAGCAGCCTTCGTGTTCACTTCTGCCATGATCGGTTGTGGCCATGGCGCTTCCGCGACAACCACGACACCGGCGGGTACATCACAGATCACGATCACAGCGACCGCAGGTTCTACAGTCCATACCGCGAAATATAGCCTGACTGTTCAATAAATCGGATTGGAGCCTTTGTTGTCTCGCGTCGTAACGTCGGCAACGAGGAGTCGAGAGGAAACTCACCCATGCAACTGAATGCCGGTGCGCTGCTTTTCTTGTGTAGTCTGCTTATCGTTCCCGCTTCCAGTAACACGGCGACTCCGGTGCTCAGTCAGTATCGGGAACTGCCGGGGATTATGCTGCCGATACAGTTCACGATGGCTGGCCCAAACGAGATGGCCATCCGGGGACAGCAGCAGGGTGGATTCTATCGTCCGAACAACGTCCCACCCGCCGCCCATGGCGAACCCTGCGGCCACGAGGATAGCGGCGTCTGTCCGGTGGACGTCCCGATCCCGCCCGGCGCCACGGGCGAGCAGCTGTACCAGCTGGGCAGACAGCAGGACCAGCGCCATCTCGCCGAGGCCGTCACGTATCTCACCGCATCCGCCAACCTGGGCTACGGCCCCGCCGAAGGCGCGCTCGGCACAGCCTACGTCATGGGTGGCAACGGCGTGAGACACGATGCGGCCAAGGGAGTGCATCTGCTCGAGTTGGCCTCTGCCCAGGGGGAGCGCGGAGCCGCCGTCTATCTCGGCATGGAGTATGAAGACGGCGACAACGGCGTTCCGCATAACCAGGCCAAGGCTATCTTCTACCTCAAGCAGGCCGCTGCCGAGCACCATTCCATCGCCGAGCATCGGCTGGGCATCGACTACGAGATTGGCAATGGCGTTCCGCACGACCGCGCACTGGCCATCCAATACCTGCGCCGCGCCTCAGCCGATAATCGATCCAACACCATCGCAGCCAAGACGGCCAACATGCTGGCCACCACGCATCACGCTCAATTTCACAGCGTTGAAGAGATTGACAACATCGTGGATCCGCCGCCACCACCGGCGCCGGCGGGCGCGTGCCCCTCTTTCCATACCTACCTCGCAGGACCGAGAGCGCAGGCACTGACGTATTTGTTCTGCCAGGCGCATCCTGGATGCCCGTATGGGGGCGGGTACCTGAGATGCGCGCGCTAGTGCGCTCTACGAACGGCAGCAGTGAACAAGCGGCTTGACGACTTGATTCTCGCGATTGAAAACCGTCTTCCATTGGCGACCTACCAGACCTCAGTTGTTGCTATCAGGCCAAAGCGCTCATCCAAGCCTGCCATCGCTGGAAACGCGCATTGGCGATTTGGCCTTGATTTCACAGACCACTACACGGCAATCTTCGGACGCCGTCTGGCGAAGTTGGTGGCCTGTTCGAAAGCGTGGGTGAGTTGGAGGACGCTGAAGTCCTGCTTGTCGCGGCCTACGATTTGCAGTCCGACGGGCAGGCCTTCGGGCGTGAAGCCTGCGGGCACGGAAACGGCAGGATTGCCGGTAGCGGAGATGTACCAGCAGCTCTTCATCCAGTCGATGTAGTTGGTGAGGTGAGCGCCGTTGATTTCTGTGGGCCAGGGCGTGTTGACGTCGAAGGGCGGCAGTTGTGTGGTGGGCAGGATGAAGTACTCGTAGCTTTCCAGGAAGGTTTGAAAGCGGCGCCACATGTCGGTGTGCGCGATCTCTGCGCGGGCGATGTCGCTGCCGGAGAGGGCGAGGCCTTCTTTGATCTCTGCGGTGAGAGTGTCCTTGAAGCCGTCAGGATGTAGCTGAAGGCCCTTGCCGTAGGCGGCAGCGGAGTTCCATGCGCGCAAAGTGCGGTAAGCGATTTCAGCGGGGGCGAAGTCGGGCTCGGCCTGCTCGACGATGCAGCCGAGAGACTCGAAAACGTTGCGCTGCGCATCGACGGCGGTGCGGACGCGCGGGTCGATGGGGATGCCGTTGAGGTCTTTGAACCACGCGACGCGCACGCCTTTGAAGTTGCGTTCGAGGGGGCGCGCGAAGAGGCTGCCGGGCTCATTGATGGAGAGCGGCGTGCTGATGTCGGGGCCTGCGATCGTGCTGAGTGCGAGGGCGAGATCGGCGCTGGAACGGCCGAGGCATCCGTTGGTCGCAGAGCGTAGACCAGCCGAGGTGGCTAGAAGGATTGGGCACGCGGCCGATGGAGGGGCGGAAGCCGACGATATTGCACCAGGCGGCAGGATTGCGGAGGGACCCGCCGGAGTCGGAGCCGCTGGCGACCGGCACCATGCCGCAGGAGAGCGCGACCGCTGCACCGCCGGAGGAGCCGCCGCAGGTTTTCGTGAGGTCGTAGGGGTTGCGGGTTGCGCCGAAGACACGGTTGAAGGTCTGCGAGCCGGCACCGAACTCGGGAACGTTGGTTTTGCCGAGGAAGATGGCGCCGGCGGCGCGCATGCGCGTGACGAGCAGGTTATCGTGTGTGGGGACGTTGTCTTTGAAGAGGGGCGAGCCGAAGGTGGTGCGGACGCCGGCGGTTTCGAGGAGGTCCTTGTGGGCGACGGGCAGACCATGCAGGGGGCCGAGCGATTTCGCCACGCGCCTGCATCTCGTCGGCGCGGGCTGCGTCTGCGGTGGCCTGGTCGGCGATCGAGCGTGACAATGGCGTTGACCTGAGGATTGACGCGATCGATCTGCTTGAGGTGCTCGGCAAGAGCTTCGCGAGCAGAAAGCTTTTTGGCCCGGATCAAGGCCGCCATCTCGACCGCAGAGATGAAGCAGAGCGAGGGCGCAGAGTTCTGGGCGCTCAGCGCGGCGGGAACAGCCGAGGGGCCGAGACTGCGGCCAGGCCCGCGAGAAACTCACGGCGTGTGGGTTGGCCTTGCTGTGCAGAAAGCATGGGAGAACTTTACCATTCGAGACTCGGTGCCAGACATAGAGCTCGGCTACGGATACTTCAACGGACGCGTACAGGCCAATTCCCTCATCGAGTCTAGATTAGTCCCCGCAAACGCTGATCCCGTCACCCAGCTGTTTTCAACACCCATCGGCACCTTCGCATTTCGAAAGAATCTCGACATCCGCCGCCGTTTCTGACACTTGCACTTTTGAAGGTTGCCGACCTCTGCCGAGCCCCGGCAGAGGTCTATGCTCTGGTTTCGCTAGAGGCGAAGGGAGCTCAGATTCGTCACAAAATCGACCTTGCAAACGCGCTCCCAATAAGCTCCCACTAGGCTGTCTGGAGGGTACTTTTCCGTACTTCCGCGTGGCTATCCGTACCAAAGAAATCAGTTAGATACGCGAGTGCGCGGCCACTCATAACCCAAAGGTCGTAGGTTCAAATCCTACCCCCGCAACCAATCAAATCAATGGTTTAGAGAGAATCAGAAAAACCGATTCACTCCCATTTACTCCCAATAAGAAAATCGGCACTTTTCAGGCGCTCGCTTTCAACGGCTTGAGCACCATTGTGACAACTTTCCCATTGGCTTCCCTCTTCGACTCTGGCATCGCCTGTCCATACACGTTCATCGTGGTCTGGATGGAAGCGTGACGCATGAGTTCCTGTTGCACCTTCATCGGCGCTCCGGTCTCATCAAGCCATGACCGGTACGTGTGACGGAAGGTGTGCCAGCCGATCGGCCCCAATCCCAACTTGATGCCCGCGGGCTTGAGATACCTTTTCTGGATCTCAGTTGAGTAGTAGGGCTTGCTCGACAACGGGTTCGGGAATATCCATCCCTCTTCCGTCTGAGGGCACTGCTCGCTCCAGGCAAGCAGGACCTCCAGCAAGGACTCATGGATCGGCACATGATCGTGGGAATACTCGGTCTTCACGTCGTCCACTCTTCCGTTCACAATGCTTCGTTGAACGAGGAGCTGCCGACGCTCGGTATCGAGGTCGCCCCACTGCAAGCCCGTGATCTCGCTAACGCGAAGTCCCAGGCATTGCGCCGCCACCACCATCGTCCGAAACGGTTCGGGCAGATCTGCCAGTACCGCATCGAAAGAATCGTTGGTGAGAATCATTGGCCGTTTACGCCGCTTCGTCGAATCTTTGACACGCACCATCTCGATTGGGTTGCGACGTTCATTGAACAGTTCCCAGCGGGCAGCGCACTCGAAGATGACGTGCATCACGCTTCGGATATGCGCCTTCGTCTTGGGAGACTTGTCCATCTCTTTGAACCAAACTTCGACTGCCATCGGCCTGACCGCCCCGATGAGGTATTCGCCCCAACGTGGCTTGATGTGCAGCTTGATGTTCGACAGATACGACTTCCGAGTTGAATAGCGTTCCGGCAACTCTTCGGCGATGTACCTGTCACAGAGACCGCCAAACGTCACGGTTCCCAGATGGTGCATGGGCTTTTCAGCGTTGAGTTTGAGCAGAATTGCTTCGACGGCTTTTCGGGCCAGAGCTTCGGTTTTGTACATATCGGTGGTGCCGATGAAGAGAGCTTTACGTGCTCTCCCTCCAGTGGCCGACATCCTCGTAGTACCGAAACTCCCAGACGTCTGCACTCTTCGCCCGCTTCTTCAGCGTTAAACTTCCGAATTGGTAATATGCTCGTGATTTCAAGGTTTCCTCCTTGACTCACGGCACTAATGGCGTAGCTTAAGGGTAGTCGATTGATGTGCCGAATCGCCAGTAAAATCGGGCCTTTCAGAGCCTCTGGAAAACTGGTCAGTCCAGCCATCTTGTGTTCCTTGTCTCGATCCATTCGCCGATAGCCGAGGCTCTAAACCGCCAAAGTTTGCCTACTTGAACCCCGACGATCTGGCCGCGAAGAACCATGCGCTGGAGCGTTCGTGGGATGGACTCCAAGCATGGCAGCGGCCTTGTTGCTATCGAGTAGCGGTTCGATGACGGGCTCATCCTGGAATCGGCGAGCTTGCGTTCAGATGTTGGCGGCTTTTTCTGGTCATACATGGCTGACCTCCAGTTGTTGCTTTGAAGGTGCTGCTCATGCGTCCGATCTGTCCAATGAGTTGTGCAAATCTCCTTATGCTTGGCGCGCATAAGGGCGAGTGACAGTTGGCGTCTCGCCCTGCTCAGTGTGGTTGTGTCGTAAAAACGACAGGGACTCAAGATTGACAACAGGCTTCGGGCCTGTGGATAATTTGACATCGGCGGGGATGATCGCCTGCACGAGTCGCCGACGCTGTACCCATTATTTGCTGAGAGTGAATGGGGAGTCCGGGCCATGCAGAGACCGATCTTAGAACTTCGTTATTTCAACGCTATCGTTACGTTGGCTGAAGAGTTGAGCTACACGAAAGCGGCTCGACGACTCGGGATGAGCCAGTCAGGCTTGAGTAGGTAATCCAAGACGCAGAGCGTCGCCTTGATCGCAAAATCTTTGATCGAACCCGCTCTCGGGTAGAGTTGACCGATGCCGGTCGCGCTTGTGTCGCTGAAGCACGTCTCTCCATTGAACATGAGGAACGAGCGATTCAGTTCACAAAGGCGGTGGCTCATGGCGTTGATTCCACCCTGATCGTAGGGCGATCTCCGTACACCGATCCGGTGTTGAGCGAGGTGTTGCTATCCCTCTACCTGCCGCTTCATCCAAATCTCGATGTTCAGTTGCATAGCGAGTTCGCGCCTGAGTTGGAGCATGGCGTTTTATGCTCACGACTGGATCTTGCATTCATTGCACGCCTCGCCGACAACCCTCGACTTTCTGCGGTAAAGCTCACAGAGGCACCTCTGCACATCGCCCTCTCGGAAGACCATCCTATCGCCCGGAAACAAACAGTGCGGCTCAAAGACTTGGCTGGAAACCGGTGGACAGTCTACGACCGTCGAATTCATCCGTCGTTGTATGACACCATCATGGGCCTTGCTCAGTTTGAGGGGATCGAATACAGAGGTATTCACCATGTGATGAGCGCAGAAGAGGCGAGCCAAATACTGCTCAAAAGCGGAGGAATCGCCTTCCTCACCAGGGCAGATGCGCTTCGGATAGCGAGGCAAGGCCTTATCGCAAAGCCGCTAGACGAAGAAGCTCTCAGGGTGGATATTCACCTCGTTGCGCGAGCAGACAACACCTCAAAGCTGGTCAGCGAGTTTGAGTGCGTCTTCGGAGTTTTTGCATTAGAGAGTGAGCCAATCGATCCACGGCTGTAGGCGGTTTAGTTGCAGGTCGAGATCGCTCCCAACATCGGCCACAACATCGGCCAATTCCGACCAAGTTCTAGCGTATTATCAATAACTACAAGGAATTTCGCTTCAAGCACTTCGGCCAATGACTGATGACCGATATCGAATCTCCAAGTCGAATCGAACCAGCTCTCATCGACGAGCCCACATCGGCTATCGCCGATGTGGTTGCAGATTTAACGGCAGCCGTATCCATACTTGGTAAGTTTCTACATCCGCTCACAGCCGCGAATTTGGCTGACGCTATGCGCATTATGAATACCTACTACAGCAATCTGATCGAAGGCCACAACACGCGGCCACGCGACATTGAGCGCGCGCTGTCGGGCAAGCTAGACCAGAATGAAGAACGCCGTAACCTGCAAATCGAAGCGGCGGCGCATGTCCGAGTTCAAACAGAGATCGATGAGATGTTTCTCAGGGGAACACTGCCTCCCGCGACCTCCGCTGACTTCATTCAATGGATTCACCGCGAGTTTTATCGAGACGCTGCTCCGGCAATGCTCACCCTCAGGGATAAATCACGCGAGATTGTTATGACCCCAGGTCAATGGCGTTCGAGACCCGAACACGATAACGCGGTCGGTCGCCATCTTCCGCCATCCAGCGAGCGCGTGACGGACTTCATGCGATATTTCGAGCAACGCTACAGCCTTACGCATCTGGGGACAGCTAGCCGGATCATGGTCATCCCAGCGGCCCATCATCGCCTGAATTACATCCACCCATTTCCTGATGGAAATGGCAGGGTGAGTCGTTTGATGAGCCATGCGATGGCACATCAAACCGGCATCGGAGCGCACGGTCTATGGTCAATCTCACGCGGTCTTGCGCGAGGCCTTGAGAGTCGAAGCGAGTACAAGCGCATGATGGACTTGGCCGACATGCCACGACAGGGAGACTTGGACGGGCGAGGAAACCTCTCCCTGAAAGCACTGAAAGAGTACGTGCTCTGGTTTCTTAAAGTCTGCTTGGATCAAGTGCAATTCATGTCTGGACTTTTCGATTTGAATGAGTTGAAGCAGAGGCTCCGGACACTCGCTGAGAGGAGCAGCGCTCTCAAACCTCAAGCGGCTGCACTTCTGGAAGAAGCGCTCATGCGGGGCGAGTTCGAGAGAGGGGAGGTTGCTCGTATCACAGGCCTCCCAGAACGAACTGCCCGTCGCGTACTTACCGACGTGACTGAACTTGGGATTGCTTGCGTCGTCAACGCCAAAAGGTCCTGTATCACTCCGCTTCCCCGAGAGCGCCTTGGAAGAACTGTTCCCGAGGCTCTACCCACAAGTCTGATAAAGCCAAGTTGGCAAGCGGCCCCTCCACTCAAATAGCTTGAACCGGAGCGACACGCTCATATAGCCCTCTCAAAGGTGTCACGCGAACGGCTACATCTGCCCACAAGTCGCAAGCCTGGAACCTCCATAGCTTGCCGACTCGGTAAGCAGTGATGCGCCCTGATCTTGCCAGTCGCTGCAACGTCTTCGGATGGACACCAAGCATTGCTGCTGCTTCGTCGGTATTCATGAATGGATCACTGGCAATGGAAAGATTTGGCATAGCTCGCAACTCCCTAAACCCATAATGCCGCGAATTACTTGAGTTGTCCAGAGTGACGCGGAGCGTGGCGAATTACGCGCGATTGCACAGGAACGCAATGCGTTGTTCAGCGCTGCTAGGCATTACATGGAAATATTTTTTTGATGGCGGACGTTACAAGCCCAATCCCATTTCCAACCCGATCTCTTGAGTTTGGATTGGGACTTTGATGTCCTGCTTAAGAACCTGCCCTAGATCCTGCTTAGGCGATGCCTTTGCCTGCGTTATCTCGTTCGCCAGTTCAATGGCAGAAGGACGCGCCATTGAAACGCCCAGCGATTCTCCCAGCCGTTCTACATCTGAAGTGACGATTGCAATTCCCTCGCGGCCACGCGACGCGGCGACATAAAACAGCTCCTGCTTCATAACGTCAGCCGAGATGATGACCTGATCGACTGTCTTGCCTTGGCTGCGATGTGCCGTGACGGCGTAGCCATGCGTGAACTCGCGATAGTTCGCCGGCACGCTTCGACCGTCTGCCAGATTGATAATGCCTCGCTCGACGCTCCGCACGGTCGTTAGCTCTTCGCCGCTTCGATTGCCCAGGAACCTTCCCGGCGCGATCTGTCTGCGCGTCAGTCTGACAGACTTCTCTCCCACGCCGTTAATCGTTTGCGATGCTGGAACCCGAAACGCCAGTGACCGTCAGCGCCTCATACTTCTCAATCTCATGCGAGGCACGATGAAACACCAGCACTTGATCGGGTTGATAGTTGGAGATGTCCTTCTTCTGCGCTTTCGTCCACTGCAACGGAATATGTCGCTGAACTGTTTCACCATCACCCAGGACAGACCTCTGCTTCAGATCTTCGCGGATCGCCAGCGTGACGCGCCCAATCTCTTCATGCGTTGGAGCAACGACGAGCACCCTGCGACCAGGCTCTGCCGTCATCTCTCGATATACATCGGCCACTGCCTGCGCTCGCTCCATATAGGGCACCTCACGCACGGCTCCCAAGTCTTGCAGCTTGGCAAAGCCTTGGTCGGGCGATTGTCGGAAGGTTTCAATGGCCTCTCGATACTCGGGATTCGATTGGCGCTGGATGCCGGTCAGGGAAACGCTCGTCATCCGCGACTCACGCTCCAGGATTCGCAAGGCATCAGAGGACTCGACACTCTGTATCTGGCGTGTGTCGCCCGAAAACAGAATCCGCGCGTCCTCGCGACGGGCCAGGTCGAGCAGCCCTTCCATCTGCCGCCCTGAGACCATGCCTGCCTCGTCCACGATCAGCACATTTCCCCGAAGACGCTCCTGTGCGGTTTGATCCTCCAGCAAACGAGAGATCGTCATCGACGAACCAAAGCCAACCTTCTGCAGTTCCTCGACAGCGCTCCGCGTTGGAGCTACAGCCAAAACCTCATGCCCCGCCGCGTGCAAGCCGCGATCAATCTCCTGTAACGTTGCCGTCTTCCCGGTCCCTGCGGCACCGCGCAGATTAATGGCGAAATCCTGAGACGCAAGTATGGTTTCTACAGCGTGACGCTGCTCCGCACGAAGGCTCGCCTTGGGCTCGAAGTGTTCCCTGACACCCAATGCCGGGTAGCGATGGATGCCATGATCGACTGCGGCGACCATGCTGCGCTCGCGTTCAAGGCTTGTTTGGGTCGCTACGTTGCCGCCTACCTGAAGGAGTTTGCCCTGCGACACTTCAAACTCGTAGCTTCCGCGCAACTCCGCGAGATCGAGCTTACCCCTGCCATGACGCAGGGCCTCCGTCATCAATTCGTGATCCTTGGAGACAGTCTTGCGCTCAAAGAGGTGCTCCTCAGCGTACTGAAGCGATTGGATGCCCGGTGTCCTTTCAGGAATTAGCGTTTCGCTGCGCTCGACAGATTGCTTCTGAAGATCGAACAGTTTTGTATGCTCCTGTGGAGAGATGCGGTCTACCTGTAACCGATGAACTTCCGCCGAGCTAATCTCATGCAACTTGTCTGGTCGAGATTCCCGCACGAGCACGGCGACCTCGTTGTCCGTAGGATGCCGCCCATGCTCCGCTGCGAACTGCCTTATTGACTCATCCCGTTGGTCGCTGCGCTGTGAGTACCTTTCCAGCACGTCTCTTGAAATGCCTTTGATCTCGAATCCGTTATCGGCTCCCTTTGCATTCCGCTGACTCTCGATCTCGTATCCCAGCCCACGCACCTCCCGCGCCAGTTCATTCCGATAGACCTCAGTGATGTAGGCACGGCGCTCATACATTCCCGAGGCCTGGAGTGCCTTCCACCTTCCCTCTACTCCGTCATAACTTAAGTTCGCGGCCACCGCGTGCGTATGGAGTTGCGGATCAAGCTGACGGCTGCTGTCGTGTGTGTACGCCGCTACGACGAGATTTCCCGTCTGACGATTATGGTTGGCACCATCCAGGCGCACCCTTGCACCGACATACCGCTCCGCTTCCTGCAATGCCACATTGACGGCGTGGCGATGCGCTTCGAGCAGCCTGTCGTCTCCGCCCACCAGAGCTTGTACAGAAACAGACTTCGGAGCCGAGAAGGTCAGGTCGTATAGGGAGCGCGCCTTGCTTTCCACTTCTCCATCAGTTGTAAGCCGGTCCGCACTGTGGCGCGGACGCAGAAACTCGCCCGTCTCAGGATGCAGCACCTCACGGACGGCTTCGAATTGCTGGTGCGTGACCGCACCATTGAGCCCCAGCAATTCCGCTCCCCGAGGGGAAGCAGAACCAGATTATTGAGAACTGGCGCAACAGTGAGTCCGACGAAGCGCTCATGCAGGAAGCTATCGAGCACCTTGGGTTCGATACCGAGGCAGCCGCTGTGCTGGTCAAGGAGAGTCCGCAGGCTGATTACTGCTCACTTTCATTGACGGCGATCGCAAAGCTTATGCCGCTGATGCTGTCGGGGCGATCCTTTAAAGATACCTAGAGACGGAGATTTACGGCAGTCGCTTCTCGGGATTGGCGGTGCACCACACGCTTCCACCAGTACGCGATGCGCTTCCTACCTTGCGGAATCCTGCCGTAGAACGAGCGATGACGGAGCTGCGAAAAGTAGTCAATGCTATCGTTCGCGAGTACGGCAAGCCTTATGAGATTCGTATCGAGCTTGCCCGAGAACTCAAAAAGCCGCGCCAGGAGCGCGTCAAGGCAACGACGGCAAACCGCAAGCGCGAGGCAGACAACAAGGGCATCGCAGCGAAAATTTTGAACGAATGCGGTCTTGCTAATCCATCACGGGCCGATCTCGAAAAGGCAAAGCTCTTTGTAGAATGTGGCGGCATCTGCCCTTACACGGGGCGCTCAATACCGTTTTCCCAGCTCTTTCAGGACTCCGAGTTCGACGTGGAGCATATCATTCCGCGCAGTCGCTTTCCGGACGACTCCTTCCAAAACAAGACTCTGTGCTATCTTCCCGAGAATCGCGAGCACAAACGCAATCAGGCGCCTTTCGAGGCTTACAGCAATACCCCTGATGTCTGGGCTCAGATTCTCTTGCGAGTAACGAAATGGTCTAACTCAGGGAAGTTGAGCCGTTTCAAGTTGCAGAGTGAACGCGAACTTTCCGACTTCAGTGCGCGACAGATGAATGACACACGCTACACAAGCGTGCTGGCCGGTCGCTTACTAGCCATGCTTTATGGCGGACGGGACGTTGAGACAGACAACGGCAATCGGCAAGCAATCTTTGCGTCGAGCGGCGCGGTGACCGCAACACTTCGACGCTCTTGGGGATTTGAGCGAATTCTTCAAGCAATCGTCGCTCCCGATCCAGGAGAGATCCAAAGCAGTTCGAAAACCCTGCCAACGTTCCGGTATTGAAGACAGCCAATGGGCGCATGATACCGATACGGAAAGTTCGCACCAGAGAAACCAAGAATCCGCTCAAAGTAGGTCACGGGATGAACGAGCGTTTTGTTGATTCAGGGGGAATCCATCATGTGTCGCTTTTTGTGGTGCGCGACGAGTCCCGTAAGGAAAATTGGGAGAGCGCATTCGTACAAATAACGGAGGCATATGACCGACGGCGGAAAAAACTTCCAGTTATCTCGCATGAACTAGGAACTACCCCTGAAGCAGATTTTTTATTCTCCCTACAGAAGGATGACACGGTGGAATTGGATTTCAACGGGAGGCGAGCAATTGCCCGTGTGAAGAAGTTTTACGCAACTGGACAAATTTGGTTCACGGATGCAAACAATGCACAGATGGATGCGGAGCAGAAGAAGCAAAAGACTACATGGTCTAAACGAGCAAATAGTCTGAAAGACATGAATCCTCGTAAAGTTGTTGTCGATCTTCTCGGAAGGGTACACACGGCAAATGATTGATCGCATCGTTGAAATCGCTAATCCGGCCCGTTTGAGCATCCGCGATGCTCAACTCGTCATCGAGCGGCCAAAGGAAGAGCAGCTCACGCTACCCTTCACTACGCCCGTCAGCGAGATCGCGGTGCTGTTGCTGGCGCATCCGCAGATTTCGCTCTCGCAGGCTGTGCTCTCGCGCATCGCTGAGGCTGGCGGTTCGGTAGTCACCATTGACGGAAACTTTCTGCCTGCGTCTATGATGCTGCCCGTGCAGAGCCATTTTATCCAGACGGAACGCTTTGCAAAGCAGATGCAGATGACACTCCCGACGCGCAAGCGGCTGTGGCAGCAGATAGTCCGCGCAAAGATCAAGGCGCAGGGAGAGCTGCTGCGGGAACTCCATGGCAACGATCACGGACTGATTGCGATGGCTGCGCGGGTTCGCAGCGGAGATCAAGGGCAACCTGGAGGCGCAGGCGGCTCGTAAGTATTGGGGGCTCGTCTTCGGGGACAGTAAGTTCCGGCGCGGCTCTGACAAGGCGGATCAGAATCGTCATCTGGACTATGGCTATACGGTGCTGCGGGCGGCGGTTGCGAGGGCGTTGTGTGCGTGCGGGCTTGCATCCTTCGATTGGACTTCGCCATAAGAACCGCTACGACGCCTTTTGTCTTGCTGCCGATGTGATGGAGCCGTTTCGCCCACTCGTCGACAGGCGCGTCTGTCAATGGATCGCCAAAGAAGATGCAGAAGGGCCATTCGACTCCAAGACAAAGAGCTGGATGATTGGCGCAACAACATCGCGCTATCTCCTCGATCAGAGAAGAACGGTCTCTGTTCGATATCGTTTTGCGGACGGCGAATTCGCTGGCAAAGTGCATTGCAGGGGAGGCTCGCGATCCGGAGATACCAAGCCTGCTGATTCCTTGCGTGGAAGAAGTTACGATGGAAGCGAGGAGTTCGCCGGGTGGAAGCTGACGAAGTGAGGGCTGGTGTTGCTAGCTAGGAATGACTTTACGGATGCGGTCGTGGATTGCCATGAAAGGACAGATTCTTTCAGCGTATCGATCATTGTGGCTCATAGCCATGTTCGACTTGCCAACGGAGACGTTGGAGAACAAGCGCGACTACACGCGCTTTCGTAACGGGCTGCTCAAAGATGGATTTATGATGTTGCAGTATTCGATCTACGCAAGGTATCTGCCAAGCGAAGAAGCAGCAGACTCCCACCGCACTACGATCCGAGCGATCATTCCGCCGCTTGGGCAGGTTCGCTTGATGACCGTAACCGATCATCAGTTTGGCAAGATGGAGGTGTTCTATGGAAGAAAGCCGCGAGAACCCGAGGAAATTCCAGACCAAATCTTGCTTTTCTGAAAAGAGAACCCGCGCCAACTCGCTGCTTTTCAGCGAGTTCGGCGCGGCCAAGTGTACTTGAGCGGTGAATCCCGGCCATCCCTAGCTGTCATCGTAGCATTGCCGCCACTTATCGCAGTGTACTTGAGCGGTGAATCCCGGCCATCCCTAGCGCGTCCCTGAACGCATCGTTTACCTGCGTGAGTGTACAGTCTGCTTCTTTCGGACAAACTCCCAATAGGCAAGATCGACGTTTAGGCGCTCGCTTTCAACGGCTTGAGCACCATCCCTACCACCTTCCCATTCACTTCACTCTTTCATTCGCTCTATGCCCGAAGTCAGGCGCACCTACCGCAAGATGCGATATGGTTGGCAGAGTTACAAGGAAAAGCGCCCTGCTACCTTGTTGTGGTCGCATTCTCAATCGTATGTGGAGTTTTATGCCTGAAGAGAAAACGGAAGATTTCAACGGCTCCAAACGGACAACGAAAGCTGGAATCTCGGCAGCCATCGTCCTTGTCCTGATCTTTCTTGTGCAGTGTGTCTTTACGGCCCAAAGAGATTCGGTGAGCTGGGACGAATCGCAGCACATCTACTCGGGGTGGCTGTCGTGGAAACAGGCGGACTTCGGCTTCAACCCGGAGGTTCCACCTCTGGTCAAGATGTGGTGTGCGATACCACTTCTGCATCGCGACCTCACACAGCCTGCCTACACCGGAGGCTCGTTCAAAAAAGAGGGCTTCGTGCTTGGCCAACGTTTCTTCGTGGCCAATGGGATCGATCGAACGTTGATCCCGGCTCGTCTGATGGCCGCTCTTCTCAGTGCGATGCTGGCGATCACCATCTTTTTAGCAGCATTCGAGATGTACGGTCAGACAGCTGCGTTGTTCGCGTTAGCCTTATTCTGCTTCGACCCAAACTTCATCGCGCATGGAGCCTTTGTCACCACGGACATTGGTGCGTCGTTCACGTTACTTCTCTCCATCTACCTGTTTTATCGCGTTCTGCGAGCTCCCTCAGTCGGTCGAGTGGTGTGGCTGGGCGTCGCCGTCGGCATGACACTGACCGCCAAATTTACCGGAATTTTTGTCGTGCCGATGATGGTTCTTATTGCTCTGCTCGACCTGTGGAATCGGAAGAGAGCAGAGAGTGCTGAACAGGAGGGCGCTACCTCGCGCCAACTCACCATCGCGATTGCGGCGGTATCTACCATAGGCCTGTTCTTCGTCTGGGCAATCTATCGCTTCCGCTTCGCGGCACGTCCCGCGAACCTGATCATGAATCCTGCGACGAGCCAGTACATACAGGAGCTGTCGTCCCCCTTCAATCGTTCGGTGATGCTTTGGGTCGCGAACCACCACGTATTGCCGGAGGCATATCTCTACGGTCTTGCTGACACCAAGATCTCAGCGAGCTCTCTGCCAAGTTACCTGTTCGGACACCTGACGCATCAGGCATCGCGCTGGTACTACCCGGCGGCGTTGACCATCAAGTCCACTCTCCCGTTCCTGATTCTGCTGCTCGTCACCATCGTGGTACTTGCGAGCAGGCGCTGGAAGCTTCGACGGGAAGCCATCGTTCTGTTGGTGCCACCGGCTGTGCTCTTCGTGATTGCGAGTACCTCCGACATTGGAATTGGCTTCCGCCATCTACTCCCCATCTTTCCGATGCTGTACATTTTGATCGCCGGATGTGCGGTTCATCTTGTGAAAGAAAATCGTAAGCTGACCTACGTGCTGGGCGCACTATTGCTCTGGCAGATCGTAACCTCTGAGCTTTCACGGCCTGGCCTGGTGGCCTACGCGAACGAGGCCTGGGGCGGCCCTGCAAAAACCCACCTATATCTCACCGATTCGAATACGGACTGGGGACAGCAGCTACGGTACGTCAAGAAGTATCTTGATGAGCATCCGAATGTGCCCTGCTACTTCGCCTACTTCGAGCAGGGCCCGGTCGACTTCCGGGACTACGGCGTTCGGTGTCAGGTGCTGCCTACAGGTTCTGGCGCCTGGGCGGGGATGAGTTCTATGCGGTTCGGTTCGAATCCTTCTGTCTCTGGGCTCGTCTTAATCAGCGACGGCGTCCTGTCGGGTGCGGACATTCCCGGGAAGACGAATCCCTATACTCATTTCCAAACTTTGCGACCAGACGCAGTCATTGATCGTGGAGTGTATGTGTACGATGGGCAGTTTAATCTGGGACCAGCCGCGGCTCTCGAACACGTTAGGGACTCAGGAAAGCTCCTGCGGCAAGGACAAGCTCAAGAGGCGCTTGCCGAAGCGGAGTTGGCGAAGAGTCTGGACCCCGAAAGTACGGCAGCCTGGCAAGCCGAAGGCGACGCAATGCAAGCCTTGGGCCGGCCCGCTGAGGCCCAGGCCGCTTACCGGAATGCGCTTCAAGCCTCTGAGCTGGACCCGGTATTTCAGGACGAGTTGGTGATGGAATTGCGAAAAAAGTCCGGTCAGTAGTCAGACTCTTCAGCTCGTTGCCTGAATCCGTACTGCCAGATGCTACTCGTAAAAATACCAGCTGCGCGCGAGTTAGCCAGGGTCTAATCTTGTGGCAGCAATTAGCCATGTTGAGCACGCTGGCATTAATTTCGCAACCGAGAGATATCCAGGAGAATAAAAGAATGAGCCTAAAAAAGCTTCAAATGATCACTGTGCTTTTGGTCTTCTCAGTAGGCACACTGTCCAATGCGTTTGCCCAGAATGGAGATAACAAACCGCTCTCAGACCTACCGCGTCAGTTCTCGGCGACTGCGTTCGGTCAAGCTGGTGCAATGGCCGGCAAAAGTTTTGGTGTCAACGTTTACATCACAGCGTGGACAACCGACCAGCAGGTTCAGGACTACGTTGGCGTTCTGAAGGAGAAAGGCCCGGACGGACTCGTCAGTGCAATGGAAAAGACGCCGGACGTCGGACGTCTCTCTCCCACAGGATTCGTGGGCAGCGGCTTTCGCTTCGCACGATTCAGGCCCACAGCAACCGGTGGACTGCACATTGTGATGGTAACGAATCGCCCCATTTCCTTTGGCGAACTTTATAACGGAACACGCTCAACGGACTATCAGTTTGGCATAGTCGTCCTTGATGTGGACAAGAATGGCAAAGGTACAGGCACGTTAGCTCCTGTATGCAAGATCAAGTTCAATAAGAAAAACCAGCTCGAGATCGAAAACTACGGGTTGAAGCCCTTCCATCTCGCAAACGTATTTCTGCAGAAGTAGCGATCGGGGCTTGCATCAACGCTCCTAACGATGACGGATTCTGTCGAGAACCTTACGAGCCAGGCGATCAGGAATGATCGCCTCAGCCTTCATACCGTCAAGCTGAGAGTGTTGCCCCGGAGGCGTTGGGCTCATGCCTAACTTGCGCTCATAGTAGTTGAACGCGCGCGTGCGCCCCAGTGCACGGTCAGCGCTGGTCTCGTAGACCAGGCTGTACGAGATCGATCTTGTGCCGCAAGTCTCCACCCAGTGCGGTGCATTTTGCGGTTGATGGAATCCGAGCCCAGCGTTGAGATTGTAGACCTGCTCTTTTCCAGGGTCTCGCTGTGCCATATCGAGTTGACCGATACTGACCTTCCCCTGCACGTAAAAACTCTCGAGGTCCTGTTCGCTGACATCATCAGGAGTGTAGACGTGGTAGGTCTTTCCTCCTTCAATCTGAGCGAAGAACGCAACCTCCGGATCGAAGTGCAGAGGAGTCGTCGAGGCAGCTGAACTGATAAACAGGCTCGACTGCATTCGGAGAATAGGCTGAGTGCCGAGCCCACCAGGAATACCACGGAGTTGTTTGATCAGCACCTCGGTCAATGCGCGAAACTGTTCGTCATGGTTCTCCATGCGCTTCAGCAGTATCCGGGTGGGGCGTTGATCCAGTTGCTTGATCGCCTCTCTGGGAGTCAGCTTGATATGCGGAGCTTCAAAAAAAGCACTTCCTGCCGCAGCCGCGCTGCCGGCTACATAGTAGTCATTGCTCGCCCCGTCGTACTTCTCCAGTAATCTCAATATCGAATCAAACTGGAAGATATCCAGTTGATGCAGATTGTGGGTAAAGCCGAATGGCGTCTTGTTATAGGACGTCTCATAAGAGCGTGGGTCGATATCGAGATGGGCACCTTCCAAAGCAACACGCAACTGTGTGGGACTCTCTGAGGCGTTCAAGTTAGCCTGCATATAAATGCTCCTTAACGGGGAAAGCCAAACGGTTTGCGGTGATTGTAGCAGTTTAGGGAGCCCATTCAACCTACAACTTATAGCTCACAAAATAGGAAGGATAGGGGCCGCAAAATGGTTTAACCTGTAGTCTCAGTAACTTCGCGGCCGCTCCTTCTTACGCCCTGATAACCGCATAGTTACTTAAGTCAATTACCGAAGTAGCATAGATTCTTTGTTGTACCGCTATGCGTTGAAGACTAGACTTTGCAAGAGAATTCCCGCTTGGGGGGACTGCCAACAATGCCTACTGAAACCATCGCAAATGATCTGCTTGAAGAGTGCTGGATCACGACAGACCGTGAAGAACTAAGCAGCCGCTTCGATCGCGAGCACTTCGAGATTACTCATAATCTTACGGACTATCCGCTGCTGCAAATCCCTCAGTTGATGGAGTTGGCAGAACGCACTGTGCAAACCAGACCTGCTGGCCTCTATTACGACGCAGGAGACATTAAGGTCGACCAGCGCTGGGATCACATGCCGAAAAAGGAATTTTCCGCCGTCGAGAGTATGCGGCGCATCGAGACAGCCGGAGCCTGGCTCTTGTTCAAGGACGTCCAGAATGATCCTGAGTACAAGAGGTTTCTAGGTACAGGCTGGGAGAAGATCAAAGCAAGAATTAGCGAAAATCTGAACTCGCAGGTTCTGCGCGAAGACGCACTCATCTTTGTTACGTCTCCAAAACGCATCGCAACCTACCATATCGACCGCGAGTGCAGCTTCTTACTGCAGATCAAAGGAACAAAAACAATCCACGTCTTCGATCGCGCAGATCGAGAGATTCTTCCTGAAGAAGAGATCGAGCGATTCTGGACAGTCGATAACAACGCACCTGTATACAAGCCGCAATTTCAAGGCAGAGCTACCTCTTACAAATTGCGCCCCGGCAATGGCGTTCATATTCCCGTAAATTGTCCGCACTGGGTCGAAAATGACGACAACATCTCTGTCTCCCTGAATGTCAACGTTCAGTTCAAAGACACACTTCGCGCAAACACCTATCGCGCGAATCATGTCCTTCGAACACTAGGCCTGAAGCCCACGCCGCCAGGCAAATCTCCCGCAGTGGATTACCTCAAATCGCGATCCATGGTCCCGGTCATAGCTGCGAAATCGGCATTGCACAAACTATCGTCTCTCAAAAAATCTCACTAAGAGATTCTTCCGGCATACCGCGGAATTCTTTTCGTTTCGCTGTAGCCCATTACCGTTCTTGAGTTTGCTGCTGCTCAGGCCCATCTTTGCGTCCCGCTGAATCCGAGCCTTTCTCCATTACGCTATGCGACCACTCGAAATATTTTTGATCGTCGTTGTAATCGCTACAGCGATATTGCAGATGACGAAGATCAGGGCTGGATGGCTGACCGCTCTTACTCTTCTTGGCGTTGTAGTCGGTGCTCTGCACATAAGCCTGGAGAAGACCCACTGGCAGATGTTCCCTGTCCTGGCAGGACTTCTCCTTCTTGCAATCTGGCAGCTAACTCCCGCGCGCCTTCGGGCCTCGTGCTATTCAGCAGCAAAAAACCGCATCGGATTTGCAGTCGCAATCCTCGCAGTCATGAGCTTTGGATCGCTCCTGCTAGTGCCTATGTTCTCTCTTCCGAAACCGACCGGACCATATCCAGTAGGAACTCAAATCATCTACCTCAAAGATACGAGCCGCACTGAGACCAATGGCCGTCCACGAGAGCTCATGGTTCAGATATGGTATCCAGCGTCTTCCTCAAGCAATCATCTTGCCGCCTATCAAAGAAGGTCCGAGACAAACTTCATAACTTCCTACCGAAGTGCTCTCTGGACGAACTCAAGGATGGACGCACCTATCGCAGCCAATGGTGGTCCTTTCACTGTCCTGTTATTCAACCATGGGTGGGGCGAACGACGCACGCAAAATACATTTCTCACAGAAGACCTCGCCAGCCATGGCTATGTCGTTGCCGCAATCGACCACACCTACAACGCTGGACGGGTCGTGATGCCGGATGGCCGCCTAATTGAAGATGCCTTTGGGTATGGCCCGATCGATGTGTCACAGCGCACAGCCGCACAAATTAGAGATACATGGAATAAAGAACTCAACCGATGGGTCGCCGATCAAGTCTTTGCTCTCACCTCACTACAAAACGAAGATCTTGACCCGAAGAGCATCTGGCACAACCGGCTCGACACTGACCACGCCGGGGCCTTTGGTCACTCCTTTGGCGGGGCAGCTTCGGTACAGGTTTGCAGTGTAGACGCGCGCATCCGATCAGCGTTGAATATGGATGGCTGGACCTTCGGTGATATTCATTACCACGCGTCGAATCAGCCGATGATGTTCATGTATGGATCAGCCAATCTCCCGCGACCGCAGGAGCTAAATTCGGCGGACCGCATCAAGCGAACCGAGGCTGAACTCGATGTAACCGATATGAAACAGATCGACTCCAGTCTCAGGCAATATGGCGGCTATAAGCTGTACATCGACAATGCCTCGCACCTGGACTTCACCGATCACTCTATGGTCTCCCCGTGGCGCAATTGGACTGAGCGCGGCCATCTCTCACCGGCAAGAATACAGACGATAGTTCGTTCGTATGTGCTCGCTTTTTTCGATGAGACCCTTAAACAAGAAAAGCCGCACCTTCTTCAAGAAGGAAATACAAGCCCGTTCCCTGAAGTTCATATGGAACAGTTCATTCCTGAATCGAAGACTGTGCCCTCAAACACGGCTCAAGAACAGCGCGCTGGTAAATAATCGATTTGATAAAAGACTTCGGCAAGTAGCCGCTACTATCACCGTCCAGCGTAAAGAAGTTACCGCTTGTCGAGGACAGCGAGACAATCACCAATGGCCTTCGCGAGCACATCAATACCGGGCTCAGACAAGACCTGCCAGTGATCACCAGGAATCTCGTGAATTTCGATTCCCCGTCTAAAGATGGGCCCCCAGCCATTATCCGATGAAGCTCCAACCTCCGACTGTTTCAACGCGCGAAAGAGAGTAAGTTTGCCCGGGAAGGGTTTTGGACGGTACCTTCGCGCCGCATAAGAGTTGATCTCGTGAGTATCTTTCAGAAAAACCGGCATCGTCGAGAACATCTTGCCCGCAAGAACAGTGACGTAACGGACCCTGCGTTCTTTTAGGTCTTGAGCAAAAAAAGTCCACCAGGCTTTGGGGCTTGCGTGACCCTTACTTCTTCTAAGATATCCGGCTACGGGCCCTTCCTGGTTCTTCGCGCTGCCTTTAGCTGTTGTATCGGGGCTCTCAGGCATATATTCTTTCGCCACCGTATCAAGCATACCCAGCATGCCGACTGACTCACCGACAGCATGAAGCTGGTGAGCCATCTCAAGCACAATAATCCCCCCGAACGAATAGCCAAGGAAGTGGTACGGCCCTTTAGGCTGAACCCTGCGAATTTCTTTTAAGTAATGAGCTGCCATGTCTTCAATACTAAGAAGGGCTCGTTCATTTGCTTCGAGCGCTTGCGCCTGCACCCCGTAGACAGGTTGATCAGAGCCGATTCTCGTCGTAAGACTGTAAAAGTTAACAACATTGCCGCCGGCTCCGTGAACAATATAAAGAGGCGGCTTGGTACCTACAGGCTGAATTGGCACGAGCGATGCTGCAGTGTTTGGCGCGTATCGCTTGCGAACCAACTCTGCAACCATTCTGACGGTAGGTGCTGAAATAAGACTGGCAAGACCGAAGCCCATCGAATAGAGGCCGTTCATCCGCGTAACAAGCCGAAGAATCGAAAGCGAACTCACTCCCAACGAAAATACGTTCGTATCTTCCGCAATGTCATCGACACCAAGCATCGATTGCCAAAGCTTCAAGTAGCTGAACTTCAATTGGATCGTTGGTGGTATAGGGGCGATCGCCTGCGTTGATGATTGTCTCGGTGTTGTCTTTAGTTTGGTGCGTATCAGATGTCTGCAGCTCAATCGCTGGCCGGTTTGAGTTTCCAGATGCCTCAGAAAGAAGAAAATCATCCGCTGGAGCCATCTCATCCAGTGGCGCTGACGCATTCTGCACAGCCGACTCAAGCAGCGCCACAAAGCTACGCAGATAGCGTTGAATTGTCTCCGGTCGAAAATAGTTTGGATTGTATTCAAGCTGTAGCCGTGGGCCTTCTTCCTCCCGGTCTACGATAGCGAACATCCACTCAAAAACTGCACCTGGGCTCATCGAGCGCAATGGAACAATTTCGAGACCCGCAACATGCTGGGTCACCATAAAAGATCTTTGATAAAGAAAAAATATCGGAATCTCAAATGAGGTGTTGCGATGCGAGAAATGCGAGTCGTATATCAGCTCTTCGAACGGAAGCTCCTGGTTCTCGTACGCACCGAGTGTCCAGTCCTGCACCTTGGTAAGCAAGCCTCGAAAGGACTCCTTCTGAGCAACCTGAACACGAAGCACCTGGATATTCATGAAGAGCCCAATCAGCTCTTCCGTGTCTTCATTGCGATTCGCGCAGGGAGATCCAATAACAATGTCGCGCTGACCAGTCACACGATAGAGCAGTGCACAGAAGATACTGAACAGCAGAATATTCAGTGTCACATTCTGGTTCTTGCAAAGCTCGTGAGCCGCTGCCGTAAGCTCGGGAGAGATCAGCAGCGTTTCAATATCTCCGGATTCAGAGTCTGTACGAGTATCACGCGACCTCCTGGAAGAAGCGTCGTGCGGAAGTTTTATTCGGCCAAAATCCTTCCCGAGTGTCTCCCGCCAGAAGTCAAGCGAGGTCTTCGCCGCCTCGCTCTTACGCCACTCCTCCTGCCACACAGCGAAGTCCGCAAACTGAATAGGAAGTTCCGGCAGACTGGGCTGCTTGCCCTCAACCAGGGCTTCGTAAAACACCGCGATATCTCGCAGTAGAATACCCAGCGAAATACCATCGCAAATAATGTGGTGCATGGTTACAAGCAGAAGATGATGTTCCGGAGCAAACTTCAGCAGCTTGAGAACCAGCAGCGGGCCATTCCGCAGATCCATACGATACGCCGCATGCTCACGTATCAGCGTGCCTGCTTCCTGCGACGTAGCCGCATTGGACACATGCTGCAAGTCTTTGACAGGAAGCGGAACACTGTATGGCTTGCCAATAATCTGGGCAAGGCTTCCGTCAACCATCGCAAACGTCGTCCGCAGCATCTCGTGACGGCGTACCGCCAGAGTAAAAGACATAGCGAGTAGATCGACATTCATTTCGCCACGGCATTGCCACATCAAAGGCATGTTTAGTGCAGGATTGCCTGGATGCATCTGGTCGAGTGACCAGAAGCGAATCTGCCCCTGCGTTGCTGGCATGGCGTATACGTCATCTCCAGGAACTGGCACCGGGTTTGCGACAGACGGCTCCTCGCGAGCGTTCGTCGTGACACCTGCGGAATCAAACTCTTGCTTCATCCGCGTGCCCCACTTTCCCCGTGATAACTCTTCCGCGGAGCTACAGCGATTCGTGGCGCAACTTTCATCGTTGCAGACTTCACCTCAACATGACCATTGAGAGCATTCGACAACGCCAAAATCGTTCGATGCTTGAAGATCTGAGCTGCCGTAAGCGACATGCCTTCCTTCTGAGATCGCGAAGCAATTCGGAAGATTAGCAGAGAATCAGCGCCAAGTTCAAAGATACTGTCCGTAATACTAACGCGATCAAGCATCAGTACGTCAGCCCATATCTGCGCCAGCTTCTTCTGATCCTCTGTCTCTGCAGGGGAAAACGGACGTTCCGAATCCTGTAGTCCCGATTTAAGGAACGTCTCCGCATCGGGAAGATTCTTACGGTCAACCTTGCCGTTGGGGGTCCGCGGAAATTGCGGAAGAGGAAGAATAGCGGCCGGAATCATGTACTCAGGCAAGGCCCCGACAAGCATCGTGTGCAAGTCTGCAGCGAGAGCCGTGGCATGCTCAGCAGAGTTGCCTGCGTCCACATAGGCAATCAGTCGCGTAATCGACGCACCAGCGTTCTTACTGGTGTGCGCCACCACGACGGACTCCCTCACTGCCGGGTGACGTGTCAAGGCTGCTTCGATCTCGCCCAGTTCGATCCGGTAGCCGCGCACCTTCACTTGGAAGTCCGTTCGTCCAAGCAGTTCGATACGGCCTTGTCCCTCGGCGTCCAGATGCCAGCGTCCCAAGTCGCCCGTCTTGTACATACGGCCTGAAGCAAAAGGGTTCGGCAAGAACCGTTCCGCAGTGAGGTCCGGACGCTTCCAATAGCCACGAGCCAGCCCATCACCACCGATATAGAGTTCTCCGGCAACTCCGGCAGGTACTGGTTGCAAGCGTGAATCCAGCAGATAGAACTGTGTATTCGCGATGGGCGGCCCAATAAGCATCGGCCCCGTTCCAGCCGTAACACGCGTAGCGGAGGACCAGATGGTAGTCTCGGTCGGGCCGTAAACATTCCATACCTGCTGACTTCTCTCCAGCAGTTGATCTGCAAGTGCACGCGGTAACGCCTCACCGCCGCACAGTACCTTCAATGCAAGATCGTTGCTCCAGCCCGCGTCAATCAACATCATCCAGGTTCCAGGAGTAGCCTGCAACACTGTCGCGTGGCTCGCCTTCAGCAATTGCAGCAGCTGGTGTCCATCGCCAACCTGCTCTTCGTTCGCAATCACCAGCCGTGCCCCGGTTAGTAATGGCAGCAGTAACTCCAGGCCAGCGATGTCGAAAGCCAGCGTGGTCACGGCAACTAGAACGTCCTCTCGACCAAGCCCGGGCTCTCGCTCCATCGACCGCAACAGGTTCATCAGTGCGCCATGTTCAACTGCAACACCCTTCGGCTTACCCGTCGACCCCGACGTATAGATCACATACGCCAGCGCATCGGCTGCACCCGCGCCTTGCAGCGGTGCGTCACTCTCCGTCTCCAGCGAGTTATCCAACACCACAAGCTTCGCTGCCATCTGCAAACCAGGCTGTGCCGATGCAAACGAGGCGCCAACTACGAGCAGCTTTGCATCTGCGTCCTCCAGCACCATCTGCAGGCGCTCGCGGGGGTGACGAGGATCGAGAGGAACGTAAACTCCACCAGCCTTCAACACACCAAGCAGAGCGCCTAGCATCTCAGCCGAGCGCTCCACGCAAATCCCAACCAGCTCTCCGGTCTTCAATCCCTCTCGCACAAGTCGCTGCGCGACACGATTCGCGTAACGGTCCAGCTCTCCGGCCGTCCAACGAACCCAACCACTCTCAACCGCGACTCGTTCTGGTTCAGCCTGCGCGCGGCGTGACACCAGCCGGTGAATCGGCTCAAACTCCTTACCAAAATTAACCGTCGTCTGGTTCCAGCCCTCCGCCATCTCTCGAATATCTTCTTTATCCAACAACTCCAACTTATCCACTGGCGTCAATCCATCTCGCACCACATTGGAGAGCAGGTTGGCATAGAGATGCATCCAGCGACGGACTGTCTCTTCATCAAAGAGATCAGTGTTGAAGTCGCAATCGTACTCAAGATCCGTCTCGGTTTCGATCATGTTCAGAAACATGTCAGTATTGACGAACTGTTTCGGGTTCGCCTTGATCGTCGCCGTCAAGCCGTCAAAGCCGATACGCGCTCCAATCTTCTCCAGATTGAACTGCACTTCAATCAGCGGCAGACGGCTGGAATCGCGGGGAATCGATAGTTTGTGAAGCAAGCTGCCGTAGGTAAACTCCTGATGATCGAACGCATCGAATAGCAGATTACGTGTCGCAGCAAGATGACTCTTGACGGTCTCGGCCTCCGTAAGCTGGCTCAACATGGGCAGAAAGTGCACACAGTGGCCGACAAGACTCGCATTCTGGTACAGCGCCTGCCCTGCCGTTGAAATTCCTACAACGACTTCTTGTTGCCGAGTCAGACGATGCAGCAAAAGTTGAAAACCCGAAAGCAGTGTGACATAGAGCGTACAACCCAACCGCGCGCTTGCGCTCTTCAGATCCGTATAAAGCTCAGACCCGAGACTACCCTTCAGCGTTGCACCGTTATACGTCTTGTGCACTGGACGTGGCCTGTCCGTAGGCAGGTCCAGCACAGGCGCAAGCCCGAAAAACCTATTAACCCAATACGTCTCATTGTCAGCGAACTCGCCCGCTTTTTCGCGCGTCTTTTCCTCGACAGCATAACTGCTGAAGGGCAACAGAGGAAGCAGGTTGGCTGCTGAGCCCTGCTTATCGCTGTAGAATTTGCTGATCTCTTCAAAGAGTTGGTTGACCGACCATCCATCCATGACGATGTGGTGCCCGGTAAACAATAAGACCACCTCGTCTCCGGAGACTCTGAGGATCGTAGCGCGCACAAGTGGTCCATGAGTCAATGAAAACGGAGTCTTCCCTTCCTGCTCAATAGCGGCTCGCAATGCTTCTTCCCGAGCCTCCGGCGTTGTTGTCTCCGGAGAGGAGGTAAGATCCACACATTCAATCGACCCCGCTAAACGTCGGAGCGATTATCAGCGACTCCCCATCTTCGCTGATGCTGCTACGCAAAGCATCATGGCGTGCTAAAGCTGACTCAAGCGCACGAACCAGCTCTTTTTCCTGAACATCGCCACGCAGCCGAAGCGTTACCGACTCATTGAAGGCGCAATTCGCTTCATCACCAAGCGCTGCGGCAAAGTAAATCTCACGTTGCGCCTCCGTAATAGGAACCTGCGCAGGAGCGGTCGTGAGAGCCGCAGAGTGCATCGTCGTTGCCGGCGTTGTCGCAGCTACACTCGCATCGTGCGAACCGCCGCTAGGCAATGCATTGCTAGCTTGCATCTCCTCAATCGTCTCCCGGAATGCGGCTTCAACAACCTCGAGATCCGCATCCGAGTGCGCGGTCGTAAGAAAGCAGGGATACCCTTCCTGGATATGAATTCCCTTCTCGCGCATCGCGTAGTACAGCAAGCTGCCCAGTCGGGCATCGCCATGGAAAGTGAAATAAAACCACGACGCGAAATGATGAATCCGGCTCGGAACACCACGTTCTACAAAGAAATTGTCGAGCGAGGTCGCGAGCTTCGCAGTCTTTTGGTTCAACTCAAGCTGGAGCTGAGGCCCAGCAGTCTTCAGGTGGGTCAAGACGGAGCGAGCGATCGCCAGTGCAAGCGGGTGTCGAACAAACGTGCCCGCAAAGAAGGTGACGCCGACCTCCGGTATCGAAGCATCACCATACTGCCAGGCTCCGCCGTCAAGCGCATCCATAAAAGCCGCTTTACCCGAGAGAACTCCAATCGGATAACCACCACCGATGACCTTGCCGTACGTCGCCAAGTCCGCTCGTACACCGAAGGCCTCCTGCACTCCACCAGGCGCGAGCCGGAAACCAGTAACAACTTCATCAATGATGAGCGCTATTCCCTGCCTGCTCCGTAATCTCTCTCACCGTGCGAATAAAGGCAATCGGCTGCAGTGCCGGATTACGAGTTTGAACCGGTTCGATTAAAACTGCTGCAATCTCATCCGCGTTCTTACGTATGTACTCCAGAGAAGCATCAGCCCCATACTCGAGCACCACAACATTTCCAGTATTTGCAAGCGGAATTCCAGGCGCAAGCGGCACCGTGCCACGCGGCGTGCTGCGCACCAACACTTCATCGAACGTTCCGTGGTAGTCACCCGCAAAGTAGATGATGCGATCGCGTCCCGTGACGGTGCGAGAAACGCGAATAGCCGCCATCACGGCCTCGGAGCCGGTATTACAGAACGTGACGCGCTCATTTCCCGTCAACTCACACATCAATGCCGCAACCTCGCCAGCCAGTGGAGACTGTGGACCGATCGCGACTCCTAGATCCATCTGCTCACGAGCAGCTTGCGTCACGAAGTCGGGCGAATGCCCAAACATAATTGCGCCATATCCATTCACAATGTCGATGTACTCATTCCCATCGACGTCCCAGATCCTCGATCCTTTCGCCCGCTCGGTCACTAGCGGATAGACCATCTCTTTCCACTGTGGCCTGAACCCGGCGACGGCTCGCGGGTCGGCGAGACGCGGTCGCGCCTGTGCCGTCAATCGTTTCGACCCCGGCGTTCGCTTCTCATACTTCGCAATAAGGTTATTAAGGTATTGCTGTTGATCACTGTCAAGATCCTGCTGAGCGCGCGGCTGCAGCGGCCTGTAGGAGCCGTGCTTAACCTCACCCGTTTCGCTCGCACTCGCTGTGGGCGTCGGTGTAGCGACCGGCAGAACCGCAGCAGCCGGTACTGCTGCCATCTGCTGAGCAGATGATGGAGCCGCAACAGGCATACCCGTCGTAGCTCGCAGCGTCAACATCTGCTGCTCAAACATCTTCGACATCATAGCCAGTCTGCTCGCTAAATATCCGCTCTACCGCAGAGCCCGCAGGCGCTGCAAAGCTTCCGCTGCCAGTAGCCACCGTTGGAGAAGACATAAGGGACTGCATCGCAGGTTGCGAAACCACAGCCTGCACCGGCGCCACTGCTGCCGCTGGAAATGCATCAGCCGGAAGTACGCTGTCTAGATAAGTCGCGAGGCTGGCGATCGTCGAATACTGCTCCATGATCTGACGAAAGGTCAGTTTCACCCCGAACTTTTTTTGGATGCCTTGCGTCGCCTGAGTCAGAAAAAGCGAATCGAGCCCAAGCTCTAAAAACTGATGGTCCATCTGGTCGGCACCGATGTCGATTCCGCTCAGTTGCGTGAAGACGTCTGCAACAATCGGTTGCAGTCGTAGCTTACGTTCTGCCATGGGAGCCTCTTTCAGCATTTCAATTGCGACAGGAGTTGCTTCCTGTTCGCGTCTCGGAGTCAGCGTTTCAGGTTCGTCAAAAGTTGGTCGTTCGTTGGTCGTGGACGCGGGCGAAAAAGGCGGCGGTTCAACCCAATGCAGCTTGCGTTCAAACGGATACGTCGGCAGCGAAACCCGCCCTCGTTGTTCTTGTGTGTAGACATTAGTCCAATTCGGATTGACGCCTGCAACCCAGAGCTGGCCAAGTGCCTCCTGCAACGAACCGGTTTCCACTGGAGATTGCTCATCGCGCTGCGAGAGCGACGAAACAATGACGGATGCGCTGCTCTTCGGCTGTTGTCTCGCAAGCGTGGACAGCGTACTTCCAGGTCCTACCTCCAGCAATACCTGGGGTGTCGCCATCAATGTTTGTAATGCGTCGGCAAAGCGAACAGCATTGCGAACTTGTTCAGACCAGAAACGAGGACTCGTCGCCTGCTCCGCCTGAATCCACGTACCGGTAAAGCTCGAAACATACGGTCGCGACGGAGGATGCAACGGGATCTTCGCGACCTCTGCCTCAAACGGCGCCAACATCGGATCCATCATCGCCGAATGAAACGCATGTGAGGTCCGAAGCCTGCGAAAGAGTACGCCATCCTGCGTCAGCCTCTGCTCCAGCCGATCGATCGCCTCCAACGGCCCTGCCAGAACACTCAGTTTGGGTGCGTTCAAAGCAGCAAGTGAGATCTCTTCCGAGAGATACGGTTGAAGCTCAGACTCACCAAGCCGTATCCCCACCATTCCGCCGCGAGGCATCTCCTGCATCATTCGCCCACGGATACTCACCATTCGCAGCGCGTCCTCCCGGCTCATCACGCCAGCAAGAACTGCAGCCACATACTCACCAATGCTGTGTCCAGCCATCGCATGTGGTTCAATACCCCACTCTTGCCACAGCTTTGCAATCGCAAACTCCGTTACAAAAATTCCTGTCTGGGCAAACTGCGTCTGCTGAATCCGCTCCGCAGCCTCAGGAGATGCGGCATCAGCAGGATAAAGTACGTCGCAGATATCGCAGTCCAACATCGGCTGCAAGATCTCCGCACACTCATCCACCTGCCGCCGATACGTGGACTCCGTCGCATAAAGCGCACTCCCCATGCCTGCGAACTGCGATCCCTGGCCAGGAAACAGAAAGACAACATCAGGACTCTTCGTCGGAGCCTTGCGAACCGCCTGAGTCGTATCCGACAACAACTTCGCAGCGCCATCCTCCGCACTCGAACACACAACCGTTGCACGACAATCAAATGCTTTTCGGCCGACCGCAAGCGTATACGCTACATCGTCAAGCGCAAGCTCCGGGTGCGCTTGCAGCACTCGTGCAAGATTCTCCTTCGCCACTTGGAGCGCCTGTTGCGAACGCGCCGAAAGACACAGCAGCTGTGCCGAACGAGTAGAGGGCACCGAAAGCTTTACTGCAGATGCCTCCTCCAAAATCACATGCGCGTTCACACCACCAACTCCAAATGCACTTACCCCAGCGCGTCTTGGCCCCTCAGACTTCCACGGGTTCGACACGCTATTGATATAGAAGGGCGAAGTTTTGAAATCAATATTCGGGTTGGGCGAATTGAACTGCGCGAGTGGAGGCAACGTCTGCTTTCTTAAGCGAGAGAGCGGTTTTGATCAAGCCTGTCACACCAGCAGCCGCATCCAAATGCCCCACATTTGCCTTCGCCGTCCCGATCGCACAGAAACCAGACTCCTCCGTGCTAAGACGAAACGCCTTTGTCAGCGCCGTAACTTCAATCGGATCGCCCAAAGGAGTCGCCGTACCATGAGCCTCCACGTAAGTGATCGAGCGCGCATTCACTCCCGCCATCGCCTGTGCGGCGGCGATCACGCCAGCCTGGCCATCGACGCCCGGAGCCATGTACCCCGCCTTCATCGAGCCATCGTTATTCACGCCAAAGCCGCGAATCACCGCCGAAATATGGTCTCGATCTGCAACCGCATCTTCCAGCCGCTTCAGCAGTACCGCACCTGCACCATGACTAAAAACAGTTCCTGACGCCGCCGCATCGAACGGCCGGCACAGCCCATCCTTCGATCCGATGCTTCCCTCGGAGAAAATATGTCCGCGCTTCTGCGGAAACGTGATGGACACACCACCCGCCAGCGCCATATCGCATTGGTAGTTCAACAGACTCTGGCTCGCCTGGCAGATCGCAACCAGCGACGTCGCGCAGGCAGACGCCACACTGATGCAGGGTCCGCGAAGGTTCAGCTTGTACGCAACACGCGTCGTCAGAAAATCTTTATCGTTCCCCATGAACGACCGGAACTCGCCAACTTGATAGTTTCCCGTCAGCTCATCGATGAACGCTCGATCATGGCATAGATTCGCCAGCAGATAAGTATTAAGGCTGCATCCAGCGAAGAGCCCAATCTGTCCCGCGATAGGTCGATGGGTCATAGCCTGCATCTTCCAAAGCATTCCAGCAGGTTTCGAGAAAGATGCGATGCTGCGGGTCCATGCTCTCTGCGTCGCGAGGCGAGATACCAAAGAACTCCGCATCGAACATGCCAGGATCTTCCAGCACACCGCGCGCAGGCAACATAGTCCGGGCCATTTTCGAGTCCCGCACTGCTTCTTGCCTCCAGCTCCGACGGAACAAATCGAGAGATCGAACCTTACCTGCAACAACGTTCTGCCAGAACGCCTCCACATCCGGCGCGCCAGGAAACTGCCCCGACATCCCAATGATGGCAACGCCTTCCAGCAGCTGATCCTCTGCTGCTGGTCTGCCAATACGTGCGTTATTTCGTCCGGTCTGCTCGTTCATGACGCCACACCCTTCGCTGCCCGCGCTCGGGCAAATGCATCTCTCGTCTTTCGTGCCTGCTGTTGAACAGCGTTGATCGCTGACGAAGAAGGTTTATCGGTTGAAAGCCGCTTCGCAAGCGAACGCACCGTCGGACACTCAAACATCAACGTAACCGGAATCGTCCTTTCAAACTGCGCCTGCAGCCGCAGATGAGCCTTGATCAGCAGCAGCGAAGTCCCGCCACAATCGAAAAAGTTATCGTCCGGCCCAATCCGTCGCAGATCGAGAACCTCGGAGAAGATTCGCGCAACCGTTCTCTTCCGTATCAGACAAAGACTGTGGACTCTTTCACCGTGCGCCTGCACTGCCCTATCGAAGGCGCAGGCAAAGCCGCAGCATCCAGCTTGCCATTTACCGTCAGCGGCAGCTCTTCAGACCGCGTATACGACGAGGGCCTCATGTGCGCAGGCATCTTCTCCGCAAAGAACTTTCCGAGCACACTTGCCGTCAGCTCAGTCCCAGGAGCCGCGACAAAATACGCCGCCAGCCGCTGATTCCCGTCTCGCATCCGTATGAGCAACAACACACGACTGCTGCACGCCAGGCGCCGAAGCCATCGCCGATTCAACCTCTCCGAGCTCAATGCGGAATCCGTTGATCTTCACCTGGCTGTCGTTTCGGCCGAGATACACCATCTCACCATCGGGCCGAAGTCGGGCAAGATCGCCCGTACGATAGAGCCGTCGCACCCGGCGTCTGCGCAAAAGGGTCGGGGATAAATCGCTCCTGATTCAGCTGCGGACGGTTGTGATATCCGCGCGCAACCCCGCCGCCGCCAACATAGATCTCGCCGACTTCACCCTCCGCTACCGGTTTGCCCGACGCGTCCAGCAGATGAAGCTGCAGATCAGGAATCGGCTCTCCGATCAAACTCTCCTGCACCGACTCAGCTTCCTCAGCCTTGATCGCGCGATACGTGACATGCACCGTCGTCTCTGTAATGCCGTACATATTGATCAGCTGCGGGCGGTATCTCCATGACGCTCGAACCACGGAGCCAGCTTGCGATACTGCAACGCCTCCCCGCCAAAGATGACGAAGCGCAAGATAAAGCGGCAGCGGCGCCGTGTTCTGTTCCACCTGGACCAGCATCGAAAACGCCGACGGCGTCTGATTGAGCACCGTAACCTTCTCCGCAGAGAGAAGATCATAGAAATCCACGCGGCGAACGGCTCACCGCGAACGGAACAATCACCAACCGCCCGCCCGTCAGCAGGCAACCCCATATCTCCCAGACCGAAAAATCAAACGCAATGGAGTGAAACATCGTCCACACATCGTCCGCGCCAAAGTGAAACCACGGCTCCGTCTGACCAAGAAGGCGAACAACATTCCTGTGCGTCACCATCACGCCCTTCGGCTTCCCTGTCGAGCCGGAGGTATAAATCATGTAGGCAAGATCATCTGCCGCCAGCCGCAATCGGTGGATTCTTCAGACTCCGCTGACAGCTTCGCCGAGAAGCTCGTCAATCTCTAAAATCGGACACCGATAACTGAGACGATCTGATCCGAAAGACCTGCAGTAAGAGACTGCGCGTCGTCAAGATCGCAACTGGCTTCGCGTCTTCCAACACCTCCAGCACGCGAGTCGCCGGGTACATCGAGTCGATTGGAAGATAGGCGCCACCAGCCTTGAGAATGCCAAGTATCGCGATCAGCATCTCAGGCGATCGCTCAAGATAGATTGCAACAAACGAATCGGTCCTGACACCCAGGTCGCGCAGACGTCTCGCAACATAATTTGCCTGCGCATTCAGGTTACCGTAAGTCAAGCTCACGTTGCCGCAGACGCAGGCAACGTTATCGGGATTCGCCGCCGCAACTCGCTCGAAGAGGCTAACGATAGAGCCGAGCAAATCCCCAGACGATCCGCTCTTCTCGAATTCATCAAAAGGCATGGAACGACCTGATAGCCGTTCGCCTTCATTCGTCGGATTTTTAGTAAGAAGATCGTTTTCCATCGAGTCCCACGCAGATCAAAAGAAAACAATTGAACACATTGATTCAGGGGTGCTGCTCTATGGTGTCGGAACAAAGCATTTCGTATCACTACCCGTCTAACTACGATCGATCATGCAATCGGGTGCAAAATACCTCGGGATAACCCTCGAATCAACCCATCCTTTTGTTGATTGAATTGTACCCACATAGAAAGATGATCGACGCGCAATTTCGCCCGAAATACCTGAAAGTTGTAGAACCTAAACGGTCTAGCCTGTCACCACAAAGTAACCATTCCGCCGGATAAATTACAGTTACGTATTTATGATCGTGATATCACGCAGAACGCCGGGCTGATATCTCATGTCGAATAAATGGAATTCGGTTGACGTTCTTCCCCAGTTACAAGACGAGGTGCAACTTTGGCGAATCGACCTGGACGGCACCAGCCTGTCCGATCGTTACGTCTCATTGCTCAGCGCCACAGAGCAGGCCCACGCCAGTCGCCTCCGCATCGGACAGGTGCGCGATCATTTCATCATTGGAAGAGCCTGCCTGAGAGTTCTCCTGGGAAACGCATTGCAGATTAGCGCCCCCGACGTCATTGATCACAAAGGCCATTCACGGAAAGCCAGAGGCCGCAGCTGCCGGTGGCCGCAGCATCTCCTTCAACCTCGCCCACTCCAAGGAGACGATCCTCATCGCGCTTGTCGGCAAAGGCGGTCGGAGTCGACGTTGAGCACATCGACCGTGATACGACATCATGGAGGTCGCCAAAGCGAACTTCACTGAAAAGGAGATCAGCGCTCGCGGCGATCGCAGATCCGGCAGGCCCGCCGCAGAACCTTCTTCCACTACTGGACTCGAAAGGAAGCCGTCGGGAAAGCTGACGGCAGAGGTCTTCTGCTGCCGCTTGCCTCCTTCGACGTCTCGTCGAATCAATGGACTCACATCCCATGCGCGTGAACGAACTTCCCGCGAGGACGAGAGCAGGAGCTTTACTTCGTCAGCGACTTGATCTGGGAGACAAGGCGGTCGCGGCCGTCGCGCTGCAGTCTCCGGACTGCCATCATCAACACGATGATCTTCCCGTTGCAGCGACCTGGTGATGTACTCGTCAGCTTTCGCTACCTCTTCTGATCGAAAAGATTACTTCTGCCAGACCGCTCTTCCTGTTGCAAGAGCCGAACAGTAAGCAGGACGGCTGGCACAAGAAAGACCAACGACCCAACCACCCACATCACCACCGCACCCGCCCTCTGATCGGAGAGCGGCGAGATACCAAATGGGTTTGGCTCTCTCAAATAGTAGCCATACACCGGCCGGTCGCAGAACGCCAGAAACGCTGAGAGTGCCGTATTCACAATGTCCGCCATCACCAGGTAAACCAGCAGCAGCCACCCGGCATATCGCTCGCGTGTCGGCCATGGCCGAACGATCGGCCACCAAAACAAAATCGATGTGCCAAGGAAACAGGCGTGCTCGAACTCATGCCAATGCTCATGCTCAAGGGCAAAGTCATACGCCACCGGCACATGCCATCCAAGGAAGACCAGATTCATCGCCAGCCACGCGACCACTGGAATAATCAGAAAGTGCGCGAAGCGGCGAAGTGACCTCGTGCGAATCAAAGGCCCCACCAGATACACCGTCATTCCTCGGGGCAGACCGCGCAAGAGAGGAACCACAGGCCAGCCCAGAAGAAGAAGCGGCGGTACGAACGACATCAACAGAAGATGTTCCACCATGTGCGCGCTCAGCAACACATCGGCAAATCCATCGAGTGGTGAGGCGATTGAGACCCAAATCACCGCAAGCCCCGTCAGGAACGACCCTAACCGCCACAAGGGAAACTGCTCTCGCCGCGTCCTGCGAATGGCAAGCCATCCCCGCACGTAAACAACACCGGGAACGATCAACGCCAGAGTCAAACCAATCGGCGGTGACCACTCGGCAAAGATCGCTTCGGACGCAGGAGACATGGGATCAGATAACCGCAGCATCAGTGTCCTGCAGGCGGCGTTGCGGGCGCCTCAATTGAAGCCACCAGGTGCCTCGAAGCATCGATCGCGGGTGGAAGTTCATTCCCGCGCAACGTGGTAAGAAACCGCACCAGCGCAGTCGTCTCCGACAGGGTTCAGGGCATTGCCATAAGCCGGCATATTGCCGCCGCCCTGCAGCACCTGGCGAATGATCTGGTCCTCTGTCATCCGCGTCGCGAATCCATCGAGCGCAGGCCCCCGCAGCCCTCCCTCGCCACCGACCGAGTGGCAGTTGCGACACTGTTTGTTCTGCAGCACAATCGCGCCCTGTCTCTCCAGCGGGGTGCGGTCCATGCAGATACGCTGCCGGAATCGCATCACTCGTCCACGCATCCATGATCGGACTCCACGGCGTGTAGGTGCCAAGCCGCGTAAAGATGCCGAGCGTCACGGCGATCACCGCCAGCATCAGCACCGCAACCGGCCGTCGGGACCAATGCTTCTCCCCCTCCCCCGCAATCAGTGGAAGCAGTAGCATCGCGCCAATACCCAGCACAGGCGCAATGAAGAGCACGGGCGTCTCCAGGCTCGGCGGAAGATAGGCAAGCACCGCGTAGATCCACAAAAAGGCAAAGTCAGGCTTAGGAGCCGTCTGAATAATCGTCGGATCGGGCTGGCCCGAGTCGGCCCAAACGGCCCAAAGATCAGCGCACACGCAATTACCGACAGCATGATCGCCGCAGCAAAGATCGCGTCCTTCCACGCCGCGTCGGGAATAAACGGAATCCCCGTCTTCTGCGTGAGTTCGTGGTACTCGCGAACATACGTGCTCTTCCGCACCACTCGTCCCGGCATCGGCCAATCATTAATGCCAAGCCGCAACACCATCCAAACATGCAGCCCCACCATCCCCAGCAGTATCCCCGGAATGACAAATACATGCAGCGCAAAAAAACGAGTCAGCGTAGGCCCCGCAATGATCGGCCCACCCAGCATCATGTCCACCAGCCAGCCGCCGATCAACGGCACACGGCTCAGAATCGATGCTCCAATACCCAATCCCCAGTAAGCATCCTGATCGAACCGCAGCACCTGCCCCGTAAACGCCATCCCCAGCGTCAGCAACAGCAGAAACACACCGATCATCCACGTCAACTCACGCGGAAACTTATACGCCCCAAACAGAAACACCTGTGCCATATGGATCAGCACGATGGCGATCATAAAATCCGATCCCCATCCATGCATCGCACGCAGAAACCATCCCAGCTTCACATTGTGGTCAAGAAACTGAAGGCTGTTCCACGCATGACTAGCCGAAGGCGTATACACCAGCGCGAGAAGCACTCCCGTCATCACCTGCAACCCGAGAAGCACCGTCGCCGCACTGCCAAAGACATACCACCAACTCGAGGTATTCTCCGGGACCTCATGCTCGGCCATCTCAACAATCGGCGCGCCCAGGCCAAGCCGCTGCTCGAACCAACCGTAGAGCGCCATGCCGGCTTGTTTTAGCTCTGGCATGATCCACACCTCGGTTTCGATCGTTCCAACGCCATCAGTCGTTCTGCAGAGTCCGCTCCCACAATCTGCGTCAACGGCGGCTCCACGCTTGCCTCGTTAGCCAGCGTCGGCATCTTACCTGCGCTAATCATCAGGGAACCATCAACAACCTTATGCTCATACTCAAATAACCCGCGCTCCGGCGGCCCCGAGGCACGCGAACCATCCGCGTAGTACGCACCGCCGTGGCATGGGCAAAGAAAAAGCTGCGACTGCGCAAACCAGCGCACCGGGCACCCCAGATGAGCGCAATTAATCGCAAACACCTGAAACGTCGTACCCGATACCCGCCGAACCCAGCAAGGAACATCTCCTGTCTGCCCATCCCACATCGTGGTCACCGGATTGCGATAGTTCACAAGCCGGGTCTCGCCCTCCGGAAAATCATTCACAGGACCAAGCGCAATCCACGAGTTATAACTGGAGCCCTTCTTCATCGCCGGTCCAAAGAAATAACCAAGGATCGGCACCGCCAGCACCGCGCCAACCGCGCCATTTGCCAGCAGAGAAAGTTTGAACAAAAAAGCCCGCCGAGAGTGTTTGGCGCTTCGCACACTCTCCGGCTCGTCTCTTACCGGCTGCCCATCCTGCGTATTTTGTTCCATCGGATCCATCGCGTCTGCTCCTGCGATCTCTCGGCTCTCTGAGTCAAATTCATTCATGGCGTGTGTCGGATACGGCTGCCCCGGATTCGTAGTGCGTTTCGATGCCAGCCACGCGACAATATCTGTAATCTGCTGATCCGTCATCGGCTGCGCACCATCGGCACGCCAATCCGGCATCCCTTCATCCGGTCGTCCTGCAATCGTGAGGCTGCGCAAACTCTGATCGCTGATCAACGCAAGATAAGTTCCATCGACGATCGAGCCCACACCGCCCCTTATCTCCCCTTCACCGGCAACTCCATGACATCGCGCACAAAACACCCCAAAGGCCTGCTTCCCCCGAACAACATCACCCGGCACAGTAGCTTTGTACGGAGGAATATTTTGCCCGGAAAAAAGATCCGGCCTGCTCCACTCCTGCATCATGCCATGCGCCAGCACATCGATCTGCTGATCGGTCAGCATTCCTCCGGCACTCTTCGCAAAAGGAGGCATCAGTTTACCCGGAACTCCCTTCGCAGCGATCTCGCGCAGATTCTCTTCTCCAACAACCGCCAGATATGCCGGATTCGCCAGAGAAATCGCCGCTCCATTCCTGCCATTCTCTCCATGGCAGGCCGCGCAGTTCGCTTTATAGAGAGTCGCAAAATCGAGCACCTCCTCTGGGCGCACCACCTCCGGTCCCGGCCCCGGCCGTCCAGGAACACGACTGCAACCAGCCAACACCAGCGCACCACAGCCGCACTGCAGCGTCGAGCAAAATGAACCGTCAGCCGCCCTCGTCTCATGGGGCCTTGTCCTCATCATCTCCCAGGGTGTGGATTCCAGCACGAACAGCAAATGGCAGAGAGCGAAACTGCGGCGTCCGCACCTTCACCTGCAGATTGACGACAAATCCCGCGACCAGCCCAAAAGCAATCTGCGACACAATGAACCAGAGCCAGTCAATTCGCTCATTCAGAATCGGGCTGATGATCACAAGCGCCGAGTGAAGAATGCCCGTCCATAAAAACGGCGCAATAAATCCCGCAGTCAGGATCGGCTTCCGCGGATACATCGGCAGCATCGCTCCATACAGCAACCCAATCAGCACAGACGTCAGTCCATGGATCGCCAAAGCCGCCAGCAAACCCTCCGGATGAAACTGCGCCAGAAACGCATCACTCTGCCCCGCCCAGCTCACAAACCCACCAGCAGCCAGCAGATTCGCCGCATACCAGACACTGTGATAACTGATGAGACCGAACAGCGTCGCGGGCACAATCATCGCGATGCCGCCCGCAATCCCACCCTTCACCCCCGCCATCACGCTGAATGTTTCCAGCGGCAGCAACTTGCGATGACGCTCATCGAGCGGCATATGTGCAAGCGTCTCTCGCGTGCTCTTGATCTCAATCACATCCGCATGCACATCGACATACACGTGATGCTCCTGTGGAAGCACCTCGCGGAACCACCCCACGACTGCCGGCACGCCATCACCAACCCCAGCAGACTAATCACCCAGTGCGTCACCATGCCGGCAACCATCAGCGAAATCCCCAGGCCCAGGACCATCGGCCACGCCGTCGGCGCAGGCAGTTGTACCGTTCCGGTCGGCTGCCGGTGGTCGTCGTTTGGTCCCTGATCGTGTGCTTCCGCCGCCCGCGCTCATCGCAGCCTCCTCTCTTCTCAAATCACTCATCTGCCCAGCACATACACAACCAGAAACACTACAACCCAGACTCCATCAACAAAGTGCCAGTAAAGCGACAACACCTCCAGCCGCTCCGCATGACTCTCGCTTCACGCCCCACTCAGCGACAACGCAAGCGCAACAGTCAACATCATCAGCCCAATCACAACGTGCGTCGCATGCAATCCAACCAGCGAGTAAAACGTCGTCCCAAATAAATTCGTCCGTATCGTCAATCCAACATCATGAATCAGGTGATACCACTCCCGCGCCGTGGTCATCAGAAAGATCGAACCCAGCAAAACCGTTCCAGCCAAACCCAGCGTGCATCCGCGAATGTTGTTCTTGCGCAGCGCACTCACTGCAAAATGGATCGTAATGCTGCTCGAAAGCAGGCAGATCGTACCGAGAATCGGCAGATCCAGCACCTGCGCTGGCGTCGGTCCACTCAGGCTTTTGCCGATGTAGTAGAGGTAAGCAACAACAAAGATGAGGAAGATCGCAGACTCAGCCATGATCAGGCACGTCATCCCCACGATGCCGCGACTCGGCAACACCCACGGCTGCTCCACCTGCTCGCTAATAGGAATCGTACTGGTCGTCTGCATCATTCGTAGTTCACGTCCTGATCTTCAGGATGCTTAAGATCCCACAGCGGCCGGCGACTATTCACCGTTGGTTCAACCGCAAAGTTGTAAGCCGGTGGAGGAGATGGCGTCGCCCACTCCAGCGTCCACGCGTCCCACGGATCGTGCCCTGCAATCTCGCCCCGGTAGTAACTGCGCACCAGGTTATAGACAAAGCACAAAATCCCCGCCACCTGAAACAGCGCGCCAATGCCAACAATCAGGTTCCACCACTCCCATCCGCGCCCTGCCTCATAGGTATAGATCCTTCGCGGCATACCCAGCAGTCCAGGAACATGCATAAAGTCAAAGGTGAGATGAAATCCAATGATGAAGAGCCAGAAGTGCCACTTCCCCAGCGTCTCGCTCATCATCCTGCCCGTCACCTTCGGGTACCAGTAATAGAAGGCCCCGAACAACGCAGTCAGAATCGCACCAACCAGAACATAGTGAAAATGCGCTACCACAAAGTATGAAGCGCTTAGCTGCCAGTTGAACGGAGCCGCCGAAAGCATGATGCCCGTCAGTCCCGCGATGAGAAACTGAAACAGGAACGCAACGCAAAACATCATCGGGACCTTGAAAATTATCTTTCCGCCCCATAACGTCGCGAGCCAATTAAAGATCTTGATCCCCGTGGGCACAGAGATCACCATCGTCGCAAACACAAAGAAGGTATTCCCCGCCGGCCCCATTCCCACCGTAAACATATGGTGAGCCCACACGCTCAAACTGATAAACCCAATCCCCACCGACGCCGCCACCATCGCCGGATACCCAAAGATCGCCTTGCGCGAGAACACCGGAATAATCTCATTCACAAAACCAAACGCAGGCAACACGAGAATGTAAACCTCCGGGTGACCGAAGATCCAGAAGAAGTGCATCCACAATACGGCTGAACCGCCCGCCTGCGTGTCGAAGAAGTGCGCACCGAGATACCGATCCAGCGTCAACATTATCTGCGCCGCCGTCAGCGGGCTCACGGCAACGAACACCTCGCCACTGGCCACCAGCATCAACCAGACAAATAGCGGCATGCGCGACAGCTTCATTCCTTTGCAGCGCATGCAGATTGTCGTCGTCACAATGTTCAGTGCAGTTCCGGTACTCCCAATACCGCTCAACAGAATCGCAAACGTCCAGTAGTCCGTACTATGGCCCGGAGAAAAAGCCTTCGCCGTCAAAGGAGCATACGCAAACCAGCCCACATCCGGCGCCGAACCAGCCCCATAGAGTCCACTTCCGCCAAGGTAGCTGAAGTACAGCAGCACGCCGCCAAACGCCGATATCCAGAAGCTGAATGCGTTCAGCCGCGGAAACGCCATGTCGCGGGCACCAATCATCAGTGGAACAAGATAGTTCCCAAAGCCAAACAGAATCGGCATGCCCACAAAAAACACCATCGTCGTGCCGTGCATCGTAAACAGCCGGTTGAACACCTGCGGAGAGATGAAATGATTGTTCGGCACCGCAAGCTGAATCCGCATCAGCACCGCTTCCAGGCCCGCAATCACGAGAAAGACCAGCGCATACGTGATGTACATCAACCCGATCTTCTTATGATCGACCGTCGACACCCACTCGTACACGACATCAAACGGCGGCCGCCGCTTGATCTCCAGCGTCTGATCGACAGCTTCGAGTACAGGATGTCCATTCGTCATGCTGCGCTTCTTTCTCTTGCTTGCAGGCATTCAGATTCAGTGAAGCGTGGTGAGATAAGCCGTAATAACGTCCAGATCGTGATCGTTCAAATGCATCGATGGCATCAGCACGCCGGGCTTCATCGAATTCGGATCAGCAACCCACCTCCTCAAATTCTCCGGCGTATTTTCAACCGACCCTGCTGCAATCGTGTCCCTGCTCTCCAGGTGTGTCAGGTCCGGCCCAAAGCGTCCAGTCGCAACGGTCCCTGCGACTGTGTGGCAGTTGATGCACGCGCTATGCATAAAAACTTTTTGCCCCTCAGCCGCCTCCGCATTCCCTGAAAAACTCTGCTCCGCCGGCCTCTGCTGTTCCTTGATCCACGCAGCAAAATCCTCTGGCGACTGCGCGTACACACGCAGCAGCATCTTGGCATGTTGCACCCCGCAGTACTGCGCACACTGCCCAAGATACAAACCCGCAGCCTCCGGATCGATCCACATCGTATTCAGCCGGTTTGGAATTAAATCCATCTTTCCCGCAAGCCGAGGCACCCAGAAGCTGTGAGTCACATCCGCCGACGACATCGAAAGATACGTCGGCGTGGGCCTCGCAGGATCGCTGACGGGAATGTGCAACTCATTCGCCGTCACCACCCCAAACTTCGGATAGCGATACTCCCACCAGAACTGATGCCCGATCACCGTCACATCCAGCGCATCCGCGGGCTTCGGTGCCGCCTCCGTCTCCAGAATCACCCGCGTCGTCGAGAGGAACAGCATCACCACAATCAGGATCGGTATCACCGTCCACGAAAGCTCAATCTGGTTACTGCCGTAGATCTGTGGCGGCTCCCTCTCTGAATCTGCAGGCCGATGCCGGAAATGAATCACGGCATAAAGCAGCAAGCCTCCTACAATCAAAAAAATAGTCAGGGTGACAGATAGCACCAGCATCGACAACCCAAATACAGAGTGTGCAGGTGTCGCCGCAGGACTAAAAATGCTCGTCGGAGACAGCACAAACCCGAAGCCCGCAGTGCGGGACATCCTGTGCACCATCGCAACCAAAGCAAAGTCTGAAATACGGTCACCCCGATGAGGTCATCGACAGCACTGTATTGCAAGAATTGCGGAGATTCTATCACCGCACGATTATTTGGAATGCCTCACTTCAATTTCTCTCCATCATCATTAAGACTCAAGCGGACTCAGCAGAAAATCTGACAACTCCTTCTCAAGGTCCCGCTACAATCGCCTGCAGAGGGACACATGTCGAAATCACGAAGAGAATTCCTTACTCAAAGCACGCTCACCTTACTCGGAGCAGCCGCCGCATCCACCACCAGCCTCGCCCAGAACCCCGCAATCCCATCCACTCCCGGAGCGCCCGCCGCCTACGGAACATCGCCCGCCGTCGGTCCCGAAGTCACCACCACCACCTTCGCCGAAGCCGAAAAACTCGTCCAGACACCGCTCACCGAAAAGGACCGCGCCCAGGCCGCGAGCAACTGGCGATCCGCCATGGCTCCGCTCTACGAACGCCGCACCGGCCCTCGCAAGGTCGAGATTCCACCCACCATCGCACCCTGGTCCCGCTGGGACTCCGCCCTCCCCGGCACCACGCCCGGCCCAGCAAAAAACGAGTTCATCCGCACCAAGTCTGACCCGCCCCTTCCCGCCACCGACGAAGCCATCGCCTTCGCCCCCGTCCATCATCTCTCGCGCTGGATCGAAACCCGCAAACTCACCAGCACTCGTCTCACCAACATCTATCTCGACCGCATCGCCCGCCTCAATTCAAAGATCAACTGCGTCATCACCCTCACCCGCGACCACGCACTCGAGCAGGCCAGACAAGCCGACGCAGAGATCGCCGCCGGTCACTATCGCGGTCCCCTTCACGGCATTCCCTGGGGCGCAAAAGATCTCCTCGACACCGCAAACATCCCCACCACCTGGGGCGCTGAACCATTCGAACACCGCATCCCCACAGCCGACGCCACCGTCGCCGCTCGCCTCAACGCCGCCGGCGCCGTTCTCATCGCCAAGCTCTCCCTCGGCGCACTCGCCCTCAACGACGTCTGGTTCGGCGGCCAGACCATGAACCCCTGGCTCCCCGAAGAAGGCTCCAGCGGCAGCAGCGCCGGTCCCGGAGCGGCAACAGCCGCAGGATTGGTCGCCTTCGCCATCGGCAGCGAAACCGGCGGCAGCATCGTCGCTCCCTCCATGCGCTGCGGCGTCACCGGCCTTCGTCCCACCTACGGCCGCGTCCCTCGCACCGGCGCCATGACTCTCTGCTGGTCCCTCGACAAACTCGGCCCCATGGCGCGCTCCGTCGAAGACACCATGCTCGTCCTCAACGCCATCACCGGCCCCGACGGCCACGACATCTCCGCCGTCCCCAGCAAGCTCGCCTTCGACGCCGCAGCGCCCATCACCGGCCTCAAAGTCGGCTACTTTCCCCAATGGATGCAGGAGGCCACCGAGGTCGATCGCGCCGCCCTCGCCGCTCTTCCAAAACTCGGCATGAAGCCCGTCGAAGTCACCCTCCCCGACTGGCCCTACGACAACCTCGACCTCATTCTCTTCGCCGAAGCCGCCGCCTCCTTCGAAGAGATCGTCATCAACCATCAGGTCGACCAGCTCAAAGCCCAGGTTGCCGACGCCTGGCCCAACACCTTCCGCCAGTCCTACTTCCTCTCCGCCGTCGACTTCGTCCAGGCCGACCGCCTTCGCCGCATGGTCGCACTCGAGATGGCCCGCATCATGAACGAGGTCGATCTCCTTCTCGTCCCCTCACTCCGCGACGAGATGCTCACCCTCACCAACTTCACCGGCCATCCCTCGCTCACCCTCCGCGCCGGCTTCGTCGAAGTCTCCGAGGCCCGCAGCGACTGGGCACCCGACCCGGCAAAACCTCTGCCAAAGTTCAACCCACCGCGCCGCGTCCCCCACGGCGTCACCCTCATCGGCCGGCTCTTCGACGAAGGCACCATCGCGAGCGTCGGCCTCGCCATCGAACGCCACTTCAACGTAGCCAGCGAAAACCCACCCGGCTTCTAAGCACATCGATTCAACCTGGTGAACACACAAACAAAAAGGGCCTCTCGAGGTCGCACAACGAGAGGCCCTTCGTTCTACTCCTGCTTCCTGCCTTAGTGCACAACCTTCGGTGAATCCGGCGAGATCCCCTTGCAATCCGCGCCCTGATAAACCCCCTCAAAGGTCATATCCATCACAATCGGCTGCGGCTGTCGTGCGGACACTATCTCAAAGTGCACCTTGCCGTTAACCTTCTCCTGGCTAGCAAACGTCGCTTCCATATGCCCCTTCGAAGCTCCTCCTGAAGTCGTGCACGCCATATCACCAGACATCCCAGTCGCACTCTGGTGAAGATTCGTAAACTGACAGTCTTTATTCTGCTGCGAATTCGCAAACGACCTCTGCCACTTCTCTGGCGTCAGGCAAGACTGCGTCACCGTCGTCGTCGGCGCCGCACCCGGAACCGGCCTTCCCATCGCCTGCATCTTCGCCGCAACATCCGGAGGAATCTGAAGTCCGGTCATCGTACTGGTAGACGTGTTCTGCCACAAACCCATCTTTATCGCCGGAGGAACGATCGTGTCCTGCGCGCCCACTGCGATCGAACCTGCCAAAACTGCCGCCATCAAAAAAAGCGTCTTCTTCATCGCGTCTCCTCTCAATTTAAAAAAGGGGGGCCCACCAACCACGCCAGTATCCACACAATCGACAACCGAGAGCAAATCCTGTCAGGTCACTTGCGTCAAACTCTACTAGCCGAGACCCAATAAGTTCTCCCTTGAAACATTCTCTCAAATGAACTACCGTAGCTCAGTCGCTATAATTTCGTCGCTATAATTTCCCCGTCCATGAAACCCACCCTCCGCGTCCTCCTCGCCGGCATCCTCACCCTCGCGACTCCTCCCGTCTTCACTCAATCCCCTCAGCCACCCCGCGGCAACCCACACCTTCACCATTCAGGGCAACCACTTCCTCCTAGACGGCAAGCCCTTCAAAGTCCTCTCCGGCGAACTCCACTACGCCCGCATCCCACGCGATTACTGGCACGCCCGCCTCAAAATGGCCCGCGCCATGGGCCTCAACCTCCACCAGCAGGAGTAATCCACAACATGGTCTCTTTTCCCTCAAGATTTCCACAGGCTATCATCATCATCGCTGCACTCTCAGTTATCTTCCCATCAACTTTATTTGCAAAAGATACAGCAGAATCTCTAAGGTTTAGCTTCAAGAATCCTCCAACCGAAACCAGACCAATGATGCGCTGGTGGTGGTTCGGCGCCGCTGTGGAAAAACCCGAGATCCTCCGCGAGCTCCAGCAGATGAAAGCCGACGGCATCGGCGGAGCCGAACTCTCCTTCGTCTACCCCGAAGTCCTAGACGACCCAGCCAAAAACCTCATCAACAAGCCATTCCTCTCCCCCGCAATGCTCGACGCTGTCCACTACGCCCAGTCCGAAGCCCGCAAACTCGGCCTCCGCATCGACGTCACTCTCTGCAGCGGCTGGCCCTACGGTGGCCCCGCCACCACACTCGCCGAAGCCGCCAGCCGCCTCCGCACCATCGAAGTTCCCGTCGCCCCCCACGCCCTCGTCGCCATTCCACCCGCCCTCGACCCCGGCGACTTCATCCTCTCCGCCTCCCTCGTCGACCTGCTCCCCGTCAGCACATCCGAGCACTGTGGCTTCGCCTACGGAAACGTCTGCGGCAGCCCAATCCCATCGGCGGCAACTCGAATCCGCACCACCCAGCCCGAGCCCACCTGGAACCCCTCCACCGCCACGCCCATCCCAACCACCGGCGGCACCATCACCTCATCGGACAAACCCCGCATCGCCCTCTTCTTCATCGCCAGCCACACCAAACAGCAAGTCAAACGCGCAGCCGTCGGAGCCGAAGGCTACGTCCTCGATCCCTTCAGCCATCAAGCCGTAGCCACCCACCTGCGATCCGTCGGCGAGCCTCTCCTCAAAGCCTTCGGCCCCACCCCACCCTACGCCATCTTCTCCGACTCGCTCGAAGCCTACGGAGCCGACTGGACCCCCACCCTCCCCGCCGAGTTCCAGAGGCGTCGCGGCTACGATCTCCTCCCTCACCTCCCCGAACTCGTCGCCGGGGGCACCCCCGCCGCCGACAAGGTAAGGCACGACTGGGGCCAGACACTCACCGAACTCGTCAACGAAAACTATATGACCCAAATCAACAACTGGGCCATCGAGCATCACACAAAGTTCCGCTCCCAAACCTATGGAGAACCAGCAGTTAGTTTCTCCAGCCAAAGCCTCATCTCACTCCCCGAAGGTGAAGGCCCCCAGTGGCGAGCCTTCTCCACCCTTCGCTGGGCCACCTCAGCCAACCACGTTTTCCACAACATTGTCACATCCGGCGAAACCTTCACCTGGCTCCACTCTCCTGTCTTCCGCGCCACCCCGCTCGACATGAAGGCCGAAGCCGACATCGACTTCATCATGGGCGAAAACCAGATCATAGGCCACGGCTGGCCCTACTCCCCACCACCAGGCAAAGTTCCCGAACCCGGCTGGAGCCTCTACGCCGCCGCCGTCTTCAACGATCACAACCCCTGGCACCCCGTCATGCCCGACGTCACCCGCTACATCCAGCGCATCAGCTATTTACTCCGACAAGGTGAACCGGCAAATCAAGTCGCAATTCTCCTCCCCACCGACGACGCCTGGGCCAGCTTCTCTCCCTCCCACGTCACCGTCACCGGAGCCATGCAGAGCCTCATCCCCCCTGAGCTCATGTCCGCCATCCTCTCCGCCGGCTACAACGTCGACTACATCGACGCCGAAGCCATCAACAAAGTCGGCCTCGGCACCCACCAGATCCTCGTCATCCCCCCCACCGACCGCATCCCCATCGCAACCCTGAAAAAGATCGCCGCCTGGAGTGGCAAGGTCATCGCCATCGGCCAGCACCCCGACAATGGACCCCCAAGGCAACACCACTCTTGAACTCTCGGAACTTGCCCACACAATCCCCGTCGTCTCCGACATCCTGAAGAACTCGCCAAAGCCCTCGCTCAAGCGCCGACCCGGATCTGCAATTCACCGACGTCGACACTGCAGCACGCCGATGCCATTGGCTTCATCCGCCGCAAGCTTCCCACCGCGGACATCTATTTCGTCGCCAACACCTCCAATCAACCCGTTCACGCCGACCGCAAACTTCCAACTCGACACATCGCGACGGCGAACAATGGGACCCCGAAACCGGAGTCGGCATCTCATATCACCGCAAGCAACCTGTCTTTGAATCTCGCACCCTACGAGTCCCGTATCTTCCTCTTCGCCCAATACAGTGAATCAGTACCGCCGCAATTGCCAAACGATTCGGCCTCGATGACCTCCCTCGCCGACCTCAGCACCAACTGGCAAGTCACCTTCACCTCCACCAAACAAACCGCAACCGAACCCACACTCACCGACTGGACCACCAACCCAGCCACCCTCCACTACTCCGGCGAAGCCGTCTACGCCCGCGACTTCACCATCGACGCAGCCTCCAAAACTCCCGTCTATCTTCAGGTCGAAGGCGGCAAACCCCTCCCCGGCGCCCCCAACTCCCCCATCGAGCACCCCGCCCTCGGCCCCAACGGCCTCCCCGACCCGAGCATCACCCGCACCGGCCCCGGCATGCACGCCTACTACGACCCACCCATCCACGAAGCCGCCATCGTCTTCCTCAACGGCCAGCGCGCAGGCGCACTCTGGCACCCGCCCTACCGTCTCGACATCTCAAAGCTGCTCAAACCCGGCAAAAACCACATCGCGATCCACGTCTACAACACCGCCCTCAACGCCTGGTCCGCGCTCCCGCCCCACGACTACAAACCCCTCATCGAAAAGTACGGCGACCGCTTCCAGATGCAGGACCTCGACAAAGTCCAACCCATTCCCTCCGGCATCCTCGGCACCATCCACCTCGTCACTCAGGACACCAGGTGAACTCACTCTCCCTCAACCATCTTTATCGTCATCCTGAGCGGAGCGCGAAGCGCGTAGTCGAAGGACCCCGAGAGATTCACCCGGCCCACACCGCTCCCACCCTTCTACCCGCAACTTCCTCTCTACACTGACAAGCCGAACCACCCCTGCTCCCATCACAGATCGCGCTCATGTACGCAGCAACACCTCTTCTCGCGAAGTGGCTGTCGACCTTCAAGGAGTTCCCACCGCGCGCCAAAGCGGCGAGCTTCAGCATCGATCAGGTCATGGCAAAGGTCATGCCGAAGGATTGACCTCAAGAAGATCGGCTGCCCGTACACAGAAGCAGCTCTCATCCTCTTGACACGCCAGATATAATTAACTCATCACCAACACCAGTCCGGCGCAAGCCGGACTGAACCATTAAGCCGCACCTTGAACGCTCAAAGTCCAGACTTAAAGTCTCTTCTTCGAAGACTTTGCACACTTTCCCTGGGGAGGGGGAGGCACCATGACCGCATCCACCAAACGCACGACCAGCTCGTCTCAGCCCTCCTGTTTGCACTGACTTGCTGCTCCGCCAACGCCCAAATGACTTGTGCCAGGATCCCCCAAAAAATAATCTTCGCCAACGACTACGGAGCCAAAGGCGACGGCACAACTCTCGACACCGCCGCCATCCAGAAAGCCATCGACGCCGCCGCACACAGCCAGCGGCACCGTCACCTTCAAGCCCGGCACCTACCTCACCGGCTCCCTCTTCCTCGAATCCGGCATGACCTTCGACGTCCCCGAAGGCGTCACCCTCATCGGCTCCGAAAAACTAAGCGACTACCCCGAACGCCCCACCCGCATCGCCGGCATCGAGATGACCTGGCCCGCCGCCCTCATCAACATTCGCGACCAGCACGACATCACCATCACCGGCCAGGGCACCATCGACGGCGACGGCCCCATCTGGTGGAAGTCCTACTGGGATCTCCGCGCCAAATACGAACCCAAAGGCCTCCGCTGGGCCTCCGACTACGACGCCCGCCGCCCTCGCCTCATCCTCTTCCAAAACTCATCCAACATCCAGCTCGGCGGAGGCATTACCCTCAAGCGCTCCGGCTTCTGGACCGTCCAGGTTCTCTACTCCCACGACGTCACCATCGACGGCGTCATCATCCGCAACAACGAAGGCGGCAAAGGCCCCTCCACCGACGGCATCGACATCGACTCCTCACGCCAAGTCCTCGTCGCCCACGCCGACATCGACGTCAACGACGACGCCCTCTGCCTCAAAGCCGGTCGCGACTCCGACGGCCTCCGCGTCAACCGCCCCACCGAAGACATCGTCCTCCGCGACTCCATCATCCGCCACGGTGCCGCCGCCATCACCATCGGCAGCGAGACCTCCGGCGGCTTCCGCAACATCGAAGCCTACAACCTCACCGCGCTCTCCGGCGTCCCCTCCGGCGTCCTCTTCAAATCCGCCCACGTCCGCGGCGGCTGGGCCAAAGACATCCGCATCCACGACCTCACCCTCGAAGGCGTAGCCATCCCCATCCACATCACCATGAACTGGAACCCCAGCTACAGCTACGCGACGCTCCCCCCAGACCTGAAGGACCCACCGCCCTACTACATCACCCTCACCACAAAAGTCCCCGAAGACAAAGGTCTTCCCCACTTCAGCGACGTCCACATCTGGAACATCAAAGCCACCGGAGCCAAAGAGGCCTTCAACGTCGCCGCCTACCCCAACGCGCCACTCGTCGACTTCCGCCTCGACCACCTCAACATCGAAGCCGAAACCGCAGGCACCATCGCCAACGCAAAAGACTGGACCATGACCGAAAACACCATCAAAACCACGGACGGCAGCAAGGTCACCTTCACCGACTCAGCCACCCCCAACCCAAAAGACATCCCCTACGGCGAACCCAGGTGACCTCTCCGCACACAATCAATCAGTGCGAGTGTCCTGATGGCTGGCTGGCAGCAGCTGGTCTCTGGCCATTTGAGTTCGTATGCCCAAAATCGATAAACGCATGCTGCGGATCGGTATGCAGCAACGTCACATCCACCGTATCCCCAACATCCAATCCCTGCGCGCCTTTCACAATCTTCCCCTCAACCGGAGGATCGAACACCCGCACATACGTGCCCTTATCATTTGCCCCGGTAATGACGCCGTGGAATGTCTTGCCAATGCTCCCCGCCAGCGCCACCGCAGCAATCCGCTTCACCATCGCCCGCTCCACCTTGCGTCCCGCCGACTCCCGCTCATTGCAATGCGTCGCAATCGCCGCCAACTCGTCATCCGAGTACGGCGCAGCCTCACCCTTCAACCAGGCCGTCACCACTCGCTGGGTCACCAGGTCGGGAAACCGCCGGTTCGGCGCCGTCGAGTGCGCGTAGTCCTGCGTCGCCAGCCCGAAGTGTCCCTGCACCTCATCCTCATCCCCCTTAGCCAGCACATACTCCCCGGGCCCCATCAACTTAATAATCGCCAACGACAGATCAGGATAATGAACCGAATCCGCAACTCGCTGTGCCTGCAGAAAAGCATTCAGCGCACCCGAATCGGGTTCGGCCGGAAGCACCGTCCCATGTCGTCCAACCAGCTCAACAATCCTCGCCCACCGCTCCGGCGACCGCACCACCCTGCGAATGCACGACCGTTTCGCCGCACGCAGCGTCTTCGCCATCGTCTCATTCGAAGCAATCATCAACTCCTCAATCAAGTCCGACGCACGATTGTGAAACACCGTTCCAATCGACTGCACCTTGCCATCGACAACGACAGGATCAGCCTCCGATCGACTGAACTCGAGCGCTCCTTGCCGCACTCGTTGCGCCCGCAGAGCCACCGCCGCTTCATCCTGCAGCTTCAACTGCCCCTGCAAATCCGCCGAAGCAGCGACCTTTGCATCTGGTGCTCCTGTCCCCGCCAGCCAGGGCCCAACATGGCTATAAGCAAGCTGCGCCTTATTTCGCACGGTAGCTTTGTAGATGCTGGTCTGCCCCACGCCACCCTCAGCATCAACCACAAACTCGACCACATGTGCCGCGCGATCTTCATTCTCATTCAGCGACGTCATATCGGTCGACAGTTCCGTCGGCAGCATCGAGAAGTTTTTCACCGCCGTATACACAGTCTGCGTCTGGTCCGCGGCGTGTTTATCGATTGGCGTATCCTTCAGCACGGCTGCCCCAACGTCAGCGATCCCCACTCTCACGCGAATACCGCCGTCCACTCGATCAGCAACCTCAATCTGATCAAGGTCCCGCGACGTATCGTTATCAATCGAAGACCACAGCAACGAGCGCATATCGCGCGCGTCCTTGTCGGGTGCGCTGCCCAACGAAGCACGAATCTGCGCAATCTGCGCATCCGTGCCAGGTAGAAAATCAGGATGGAAACCCTCACGGATCATCTCCGCAGAGGCAGAAGCGACAAGGTCAAATGGAGTTGTAGACATGCAAAGGAAGCCTATCACGTTGGTGCAGCTACTTCGTCGCCGCCTCTTCCAGCGAAGCAACAAACAACCCTGCCCACCGCGACACCTGCTCCGCATATGCACCAGTCATCGCATCCCGGCTACCCTCCAGCACCGCCATCTGCACCGCGAAGTTCCCCACAGTCGAGCTCTCCGCCGCGCCGCAAAACAACTCCAAGCCCGTCGCCTCCTTCGTCAATCGGTTCAGGTAGTCGTTCTGGCTCGCGCCTCCGACGACGAACAGCCGTTTCAACTTTTTGCCGCTGTGGAACGCCACTCGATCCAACACCTTCGCATAGCGCGCCGCCAGGCTATGAAGAATTAGGCTCACAAATTCAGGAGCGTTCACAGGTCTCTCATCCAAAGCCTCAAACCCCTTGCGAACTCGCTGCGCATTGATTCGCTGCGGCATCCGCCCTGCGAGCAGCAGGTCCGGATCGTCCACATCCAACAGCCCATGCGGCTTCGCAGTCTTCTCAGCAGCACCTACCAACTCGGGCACAGTCCACGTACGACCCTCCGAAGCCCACTTCTCAACACACTGCCGCACCAGCCACATCCCGTTCACATTTTTATGAAAGCAAATCCTGCCGCCAACCGCTCCAAGATTGGTAAAGTTCTCCTCCGCCGCGGCCTCGCCATTTCTCGGCTGCTCCAGCACCGTCCCCACCAGCGACCACGTACCCGAACTGATATAGGCCCAGTCATTCCCCGTCGCCGGAATCCCTGCGATCGCCGAAGCAGTGTCATGACACGCCGGCGCAATCAGCACAGCATCACGCAGCGTCGGCAACTCCGACAAAGGCCCGCTCAGCCTCCCAATCTCAGTTCCCGGTGGAACCAGCTTCGGCGCCGCCGCCAGATCAAGATGCGCCGCGCCGAAGATCTCTCTGCACCACTGCCGTTGATACAGCTCCACCATCTGCGTATGCGTCGCATTCGTATGTTCCGCTACCCGCGCCCCACCCCAGCGCGACAGAATGTACTCCGGCAGATTCAACCACTGCCGCCCCTCCGGCAGCTTCTGCATTCCATCTGCATAGAGCTGATACAGAGTATTGATCCGTATCAACTGAACACCCGTCAGCTCGCGCAACCTCTCAGGGCTAATCTTGCGATGCAGCGCGCGCTCAGCTTTGATAGTGCGTTCGTCGCGATAGCAGAACGGATCGCCCAGCGCTCTCCCATCGGCATCCACCCGCACATAATCCACCGCCCACCCATCCACTGCAATCGAACGAACACCCTCTTTCGCAATCGCCGCGCACTGTCGAACCCCGAGTTCCAAACCCGCCTCGATTCTCTCCAGATCCCAACGCAATCCGCCATCCACCTCTCGCGGAGCATTCGCGAACCGGTGCACCAGAGTTATCGCAGCTTTACCCGCCACCCATCGCAGCAACGACACACGACAACTTTCAGCTCCCAGATCCACCGCGATCGAAGCCCGTTTATTCCCCGGCAACATCGCCAAGTCCGGCGTTCGCCGCCTCATCGCAAATAGGCCTCAGTCAACCCGCCATCCACAGGAATCAAGTGGCCCGTCGTGCATCGAGCCAGTGGCCCAGCCAGAAACAGAATCGCCTGCGCGCAATCCTTAGGGTCGATCGGCTGATGCGTCAACGTTCGCGTCGCATAAAACTGCGCCAGCACATTACGCAATCCATCATCCGTATCTTTCTCATCAAACGGCAGCTTGTACTTCTTCAGCGAGGCGATCACGCGGTCTCGCGGAAACATCGTCGACCCCTTCACTACCGTCGCCGGACTAATCCCATTCACCCGCACCTTCGGCGACAGGGCCACCGCCAACTCCCGCACCAGGTGACTCAACGCGGCCTTACTCACGTCGTAAGCTTCACTACCGCGCTTTGCAACAACAGCATTTGCCGAACTCGTCAGCACCACACTCGCATCGATTCCCTGCTCTGCAAATATCTTCGACGCCTCATCGGTCAAAAGATAGTTCGCCGTCACATTCACCTCAAGCGTCAGCGCCCACTGCGCATCGCTGATCACGCCATCCGGCGAAGAAGGAAACAACGCTGCCGTATTGATCAAAATATCGATCCCGCCAAACTGTTTGATCGTCGCCTCAAGCGCGGCCTTGATCGTCTTTCTGTCGCGAATATCAATACTCGTCCAGCCAACAGCTTCCTTACCCGAAATTGCAGCAGTCTCAGTGGCGACAGCCTCCGCACCCTTCACATCGCGGTCCGCAACCATCACATGCGCCCCACGTTCAGCCGCCAACAAAGCAACCTCACGTCCAATCCCGCTTCCTCCGCCGACAATCAATACAACCCGTCGACTCAGCTCCTTCTCCGGAGGCTGCCGTCGAATCTTCGCCTCTTCCAGCTTCCAGTACTCAATCCGAAACGCCTCACTCGGCGGCAGAGCCACATAGTTCGCATGCATCGTAAACTGATCCGCCGAAGCCGCCGGTCCAGCCTGCGGAATCTCCCTGCAATCCACCCCCGCTCCCAGCGCACCTGCACCCTGCATCACACCAATCGCATTGATATAGAACTCGCCGGTAATCCGCGACTCCGTCTTGTTCTTACCAAAGCTGAACATCCCCACACCCGGCACCAGTACCACAGTTGGGCTCGCATCGCGCACCGCAGGCGAATCCTTCACCGCATGCTTCTTGTAATATCCCGCATACTCCGCGCGATACGTCTCAAGCGCAGTCTCGATCAACTCCTTCAACTCAGCGGGCTCTCCAGCAGGGTTCCACTTGATAAACATCGGACGAATCTTCGTCCGGATAAAGTGATCCGGACAACTCGTCCCCAGATGAGCCAGCGTCTCCGCTTGCGCCGAGTTCACAAACTCCAACACCTGCTTCGTATCCGAAAAACTCCCAATCCACCGCTGCTTCCGCGACACCGCTCCACGCAGATACGGCATGATCGCAGCCGCAATCTCCGCACGATCCTCCCGCGCCTTCACCTGTCCGCCGCCAAATACCTTGTACCCCGCCGCCGCGTGACGCTCAATAAACTGTCCCAGCTGATCGACAATCGTAATCGTATTCCGATAGCTCTCACGTTGCGTATCGCCCCACGTAAACAACCCATGCCCACCCAGCACAACGCCATCGCATCCCGGCGTCTGGGCGACAATCTTCTTCAACATCATCCCAAGTTCGAAACCCGGCCGCTGCCACGGCAGCCACACCAGCTTATGCCCAAACTCCTTGTTGAACTCCTCCATCTTGATCTTTCCGTTCGCCGAGGCGGCCAGCGCGATCCCCCAGTCCGGATGCAGATGGTCCACATGCAGAAACGGCAAAAACCCATGCAGTGGCGTATCGATCGAAGCTGCAACCGGGTTATTTCCAAACGTGCACAGCGGATACATCTCCACCATCTCGTCTTCTGCATCGACACCGCGATAGGCCTCTTCAAGCGCCAGCAGCTTATCCATATAGAGCGTCGCAAAACCCGCGCGCTTGATACTCCCCAGGTCGCCCCCGCTCCCCTTCACCCAAAGAATCTGCCTCCTCTTTCCATCCAGCGGATCGACCTCTTCCAACTTCGAGCTGGTGTTCCCCCCGCCAAAGTTCGTAATCCGCAGATCGGAGCCCAGCAGATTCGAACGGTACCTCAGCAACTCCGGCGCATCCAGCTTCGACGCAATCGCGTCATCCCATCGATCTTCCAAAAAGCGCAGCCCACTCTGTGCTGTCATGTGTGTCAACCTCTGTCGTGTCGGCCAAACCTGGCCCTGACCATCATTCCACAGGAAACACCAATACGGCAACTATTTCCAATGTGAAAATACCCGCCATCCCACACCCCCAGCCCAGGCTCAATCACCCATCCGCGCTCCCCTACTGTAACGACTCCCTCGTCACCATTCGATGGGCCACGTAGTTGTATGGCGGCACTGTCTGCCCCTTCAACAGAGACAGCCCCAGATGGATCAGGCTCGGCCCATACGAACTCGTCTCATGCGAAACCGAGCCGATCATCGGCGACTTATCCTTTCGCATCTCCTGGATAGCCTCGGCGATGCAATCCTGCCCCACAATCGCCACATGCTTCTCGCGCCTCTGTTCGCGCACCGCATCCACCGCACCCAGTCCACTCGAGTCCGTAGCCGCAGCAATCAAAATATGTTTGTCCTTCGGATGCCGCTGCAGAAAATCCGAGATCAGCTTCTTACTTCTATCTCGCATTCCACGCCCGTCGATCCGCACAAACGCCTCGACCGGCAACTCCGGATGCCCCGCTCTCACACCCTCAAACGCGCCGGTAATCCGGCTCTGCACCAACTGTCCCGCCTCAGGAAGATCGAGCCCGATCACCCAATCCACCTCGCCCTCCCAGTTCGCCGTCGCATGCGCCGCCAGCAGCTCTCCGGCTTCAATTCCGACTCGATAGTTATCCACCCCAAAGTAAGTCGCATGAGGATGCGGTATATCAATCGCGATCAAAGGAATGCCTGCTCCCGCAATCTTGTCGCCGATCATCGGCGCAACCTCCTGTTCCACCTGAAACTCGATCACCAGGTCTACCTTGCTGCGAACAAACTCCTCCGCATTCTTCAGCGCCGTCGGTGCATCATAGCGGTTATCCAATATCAGCAGGTCCACGCCCACCGAAGCCGCCGCGTCCTTCAGGCTCTCCGTCACCTCAACCGAAAACGGCATATCTGCGCTCTGCCCGCCAAAGCCAAACCGCAGCTTCTTAGGCCGCGTCACCTGCCGGTACAGCCCATCCGGCGACTGCGACAGATACCCGCGATGCACAAATGTCTTCAGCACCCGGTACACCGTCGTCTTTGATATCCGTGTCTGCCGGTGAATCGCCTCCAGCGTCATCGGCTGGTTCTCCGCTTGCAGCAGCTCAAGAATATCCAGCGCCTTCGACAACACCGGAATCAGATACAGTCTCTTCGTCGTTTTGCGGACCGCCATAGTCTCCCGTCCCAAACCCAAATCACGCACACTCGCTCAACCGCTCCATTATCAGTCAAACCTGCCATGTTTCGTTAATGAAATGAAAATTCCGTAGAGAATCACCCAACATCACCACTTATCCAGCGGAAAAAACCTTCCTCTTGACAATCTAGTGGAAGCTCATGTACCACTAGACAATCAAGAGGAAAGAGTTTATTCATGCCAGACAAACCCAGCGACCTCATCCAGGGAACCCTTGAGATGCTGATCCTCAAAACCCTGGCTCTCGAGCCGATGCATGGCTACGGCGTCGCGTTGCGCATCGAGCAAATCAGCAACGGAGTCTTCCGCGTCAACCCCGGCTCGCTCTTCCCTGCTCTCACTCGCCTAGAACGCGCCGCTCGCATCAAGGCCGAGTGGCGTGCCTCGGAGAACAATCGACGCGCCAAGTATTACGTCCTCACCGACCGCGGTCGCAAGGCTCTAAAAGAAGAAACCCAACAGTGGGGTCGCCAACTCGCCGCGATCACCAGCATCCTCGAAGCCTGACGGAGTCCTCCATGCCACTTCTGCAAAACCTCATCACCGGACTCAAAGCCCTCTTTCAAAAAAAGCGGCAAAGCCGCGAGATGGACGAAGAGCTCAACGCCTTTCTCGAAGCCGCGACCCAGGAAAAGATACGTGCCGGCCTCAGCCCCGCAGAGGCAAAGCGTGCAGCGCGCGTCGAGATGGGCAGCATCGAAACCGTAAAAGAAAAAGTTCGCTCCTCCACATGGGAGTCGGCATTGGAATCTCTGGCACAGGACATCCGTTACGGCGTGCGCCAACTGCTGCGAAGCCCCGGATTCTCCATCGTCGCCACTCTCACCCTTGCTCTCGGCATTGGAGCCAACACCGCAATCTTCACCCTCATCCACTCCGTCATGCTCAAGCAGTTGCCCATCGCGAATCCCCATCAGCTCTACCGCATCGGCGAGGGCGAAGACTACTGCTGCGAGTGGGGCGGCCTCCAGAGCCCCTGGGGCATGTTCGACTACCAGTTCTACAAGCACCTGCGCGATACCAACCCAGCCTTTGAACAGCTCGCCGCCGTGGGAGCCAGTATGCCCTCCTTCAACATTCTCCGCACAAACTCCTCCGCACCCGCGCAGGCAGCGGTCGGCGAGTACGTCTCCGGAAACTACTTTTCCACTCTGGGCATTCAGCCCACCTCCGGCCGTCTGCTCAATCCGTCCGACGACACCCCGCAAGCCGCACCGGTCGCGGTCATGAGCTATCGTCTCTGGCAGCAGAAGTACGCCTCAGACCCATCCATCCTCGGCTCCACCCTGTTGGTCAACAACCTCCCCGTAACTCTGGTAGGCATTACTCCCGCTGGTTTTTTCGGCGACCGCCTCGAGAGCAACCCACCCGAGCTGTGGTTTTCCGTGAATCAACAACCGGCTCTCGAAGGTGAGGGCAAAGACTCCAAACTCTACTCCCCCGGTTTGGCGTGGCTCTTCCTGATCGGAAGGCTCAAGCCCGGCGTCTCACCCACGCAGATACAGCCAGAGCTCTCGCTCGAACTCCAGCAATTGCTTAAAGATCAGGGCCGCGTCGACGAATCCAACCAAAGCAAAGTCGCCAATATATTCATTCGAGTTGTTCCAGCCGGCAACGGTATCTCCGCGCTCCGCAGCAACTCGAAGGCTGGGCTCTATCTCCTCTCCATCGTCTCGGCTCTGGTTCTGCTCATCGCCTGTGCGAATCTCGCCAACCTGCTGCTCGCCCGCAGCGCCTCTCGCCGTCAACAAACCGCGCTCAGGCTCTCCCTCGGTGCAACGCGCGCTCGCCTCGTACGCGCAGCCCTCACCGAAAGCGTGCTCCTGTCTCTTCTCGGCGGAATCGCCGGAGCGTTCCTCGCCTACATTGGCGCAAAGGCGATTCTGCTCATCGTCTTCCGCGGTGCAAACTACGTGCCTATCGACGCCACGCCTTCGCTGCCAACTGTGCTCTTCGCCTTACTGCTCTCACTTCTCACCGGTATCGTCTTCGGTGTCACTCCGGCATGGATCGGGACCAAAGCCGACCCAGCCGAAGGACTCCGCACCGGCAGCCGAAGCAGCTCCCAACACTCCATCTCCTCACAGAAAACGTTAGTGATCGTGCAGACCGCGCTCTCCGTCGTGCTGCTGGTTGTGGCGGGCCTCGTTACTCAGAGCCTTCGCAACCTTGAAAAAACAAACTTCGGATTTCAAGCCAGGGGCCGTCTCCTCGCAAACCTCAACTTCCAGGCCGCTGGATATCAACCGGAGCAACTACCTGTTCTTTATCAGGAGCTGCAGCATACGTCTCGAGAGCTTCCCCGGTGTACACAGCGCGAGTCTCTCTCTCTACACTCCGCAGAACAACTGCTGCATCAATCTCAACATCATCATCACCGGCCGCGCCCAAAGCTGGATCCAAGAAACCAACGTCCTCTACCTCCGCATCACCCCTCATTACTTCGAAACCATCGGAACGCCGCTCCTTAGAGGACGCGCATTTACCGAAGACGACACACCATCCTCACAACACGTCGCCGTCGTCGATGAATCCTTTGCCCGCAAATTTTTTCCCGGCGAATCGGCCATTGGAAAACGATTCGGTCTTGCGGTGACCGGCCATGGCCACGACTTCGAGATCGTAGGCGTCGTGAAAGACACGATCTACCATAATCTCAGCGGTCCAACCGCTCCCATGTACTTCCTGCCGTTCACGCAAACGACCGAGTACGAACCCCGTGGCTATCGTCGTCTCGAGACATCGACCCTATACGCCAGATCCATCCAACTCAACGTAGCCGGAGCGCCCGAAAACTACGAGTCACTCCTTCGCAGCACGCTGGCCAGCCTCAATCCCAATCTCACCATAAGAGATGTCAGAAGCTTCAGCGAGCAGGTGGCCATTCAATTCAACCAGCAGCGTCTCATCGCCCGCCTCAGCAGCCTCTTCAGCCTGCTCGCCCTTCTATTAGCATCCGTCGGTCTCTACGGAGTCACCGCCTACAACGTCACCCGCCGCACCGGTGAGATCGGCGTCCGCATCGCTTTAGGAGCCACTCGCGCCAACGTCGTCGCCATGGTTCTTCGCGGAGCATTCACGCAGATCGGAATCGGCCTCTGCATCGGAGTTCCCCTGGCCATCCTCTGCGACTTCTCTCTCGCGCACCAGCTCTACGGTGTCAGCCCCTTCAACCCGATACCCCTGGCCGGAGCGATTTTCATTCTCGGCCTATGCGCTCTCGTCGCCGGTCTCGTCCCCGCCCGCCGTGCCGCCTCAATTGAACCAATGGAGGCCCTTCGCATCGAGTAGGCCCACTCGCGCCACCCACAACTACGCGTAACTCGAAACACTTCGGGCGTTCTTGCTCTCACGCTCCCGAGTGATCTTCTCCACGTATCCACTCTCCGCCAGCGCCTTCAAAGGTTCCGCTGGTAGTCCGCGAGCAACTCTCCACTCCCGCACCACCGGCCGCACATCCTGCCAGAACGCGCCACGAAAACACTCCTCGGCCTCCACCAGCCGGCACTCCTGCTGCAACTCCGCAAGTCGCACCCGATCGATCAGCACAGCCTTGGCAAAAAGCTCCTGCGCAGTCATCACCGTCTGCACCATCGCCTCCATCTTCCCCTTCAGGTTGTGGCTCTGGTCAATCATGAACGCAACACTCTCGCGCTCCTGTTCCGTCACACTCAAAATCTCATGGAAGATCCGAAACACCTGGTACGGATCGATCGATCCCAACGTCAGGTCATCATCGGCATACTTGCGATCATTGAAATGAAATCCGCCCAACTCTCCCAGGCGCAGCAGCCATGCCACAATCTGCTCAATATTCGTCCCCTGGTAGTGATGCCCCGTATCCACCAGCACCTTCGCCTTCGGCCCCGCCCGCCGAGCCAGTTCCAACGCCATCCCCCAGTCCGCAATATCCGTGTGATAAAAAGCCGGCTCAAACGGCTTGTACTCCACTAGCATCCGCTGCCCATCGCCCAGCGCTGCATGCGTCGCCGACAACACCTCTTCCATCCACTCAATTCTCTTCCGAATACTCTGCGTCCCTGGATAGTTCGACCCATCCGCGATCCACATCGAAACATCCTGCGATCCCAGCTCCCGTCCAATCTCCACGCAATCCAGCAGATGCGCCAACGCGCTCCCGCGAATCTCCGCACTCGGATTCGCGATTGACCCATACTTGTACTCCGCATCCTGAAAAAGATTCGGATTGATCGACCCCGCCTTCACCCCGTATCTCTTCTCAAGCCCCCGAATCGCCGGAACATCTGCCTTCCCACCCGGCAGATCCCACAACACATGCAACGCCACCGTAGGACTAGCGCCCGTCAATGCATTCACCTGCGAGGCGTCGCTGAACTTCTCTTCAATCGTCGTCGCCGCTCCACCCTGCACAAACTTTCCAAACCTTGTCCCGGTATTCGCAAAGCCCCACGACGGAACCTCGATCCGGAATCCGTCAAGCGCGCTCCAGATCTTCTGTGCCTCACGCTCTGCCGCACCTGCACCGTTGGTAGCCATCGTTTGCGTCCCTCAGCGTTCAATTGCACAAACAGAAATATACTCTCTATTGAAACATTCAGAAGAATCTACCTTTCCAGGCCAATTGTCAAAGGTATTTTCTCGGCGGGTACTATCCAACCAAAATGACATCCAGAAACCTCGGCCCATGTACGCCCTTGATCCGTGTCATCTCGATATCCGCCGTAGCCGAAGGCCCGGAGACAAAGGTAGTCGCCAACGTGGCCGTCCCCCGCAGCCGGCCAAAAGCCTCTGGCACCAACTCCACCACATCCTCCACCCGCACCACGCACAGATGATAGTCCGGCACCAACGTCACCGCCCGCCGGCCCTGCCCTGCGACACTCTGCAACACAATCGTTCCCGTCTCCGCAATCGCGAGCGTCGCCCCCGTCATCACGCCGTCAACCTTATCCAACTCAGCCGCAGGCAATCCCTCATCCACAACGAACTCAACTCCACCCGGCAGCCACTCTGCCGCCAACCCCAGCGGCACGACCATGCGCTTTGCCTTACGCTCCTCCAGCACTCTCGCTGCGGCCGTGCGCACATCCACATGCACTGCTCGCATCACCCGGGCATCGTAGTCCTGCAGACGATCCACCAGCAGCTCCAGAACTATCTCACGCGGCCGCGTCGCCCCCTGCCGATATCTCCGCTCCACTGCATTCCATCCAGCTCGCACCACATCAGCGCTTCCACCCTCGCCCTTCGCAGCGCGAATCCGTCGCAATATCTCCGTACGCGCCAAATTTGTAACCATATCAGTTACCATTCCGGCCTCGCCTCTCCCACCAATCACGAAACGTCTCCTTCGGCATCTGCCTAAGATCTCTCGCCTGCGTCCACCCGCCCAGCATCCCCGGCAGCCATCCAATCCAACCGTCTTTCCTCACCAGTGGAGACTCAGCCACCCGCCCCAGCCGCTGCGCTGCTCGAAATCTCCGTTCGCTGCGAAAGATCGCCGCCATCGCCTTCATAGCTCCAGCTTCTACATCAAAAAATCCCGCCACTCCAGCGGTGTTCTGCTTCACCACCTTGTTGCGCAGATGAATCAGCACCTCCGGAATATTGATCTTCACCGGACAAACCTCATAGCACGCCCCACACAACGACGACGCATACGGCAGCGTCTGCGCATGCTGCATCTCCTGCAACTGCGGCGTCAGAATCGCACCAATCGGCCCCGCATACACCGATCCATACGCATGTCCCCCCGTCTGCCGGTACACCGGACACGCATTCTGACAAGCCGCACACCGAATACAGTTCAGCGTCTGCCGTGCCTCTTCGTCCGCCAGAATCTCCGTCCGCGCATTGTCCATCAACACCACATGAAAGACCCGCGGCCCATCCGAGGCGTTCACTCCAGTCCACACCGAGTTATACGGATTCATCCGCTCCCCCGTCGCCGAACGCGGCAGCAACTGCAGCAGCACCTCCAGGTCCCGATATCGCGGAATAATCTTATCGATCCCCGCTATCGTAATCAGCGTCTCCGGCAACGTCAGGCACATCCGCCCATTGCCTTCACTCTCGACGATGCAAACTCCACCCGTCTCTGCAATTAAAAAATTAGCCCCACTCACGCCGGTCTTTACCCGAAGAAACTTCTCCCGCAAAAACACGCGCGCAGCATCTGCCAGATCATGCGGCTGGTCTCCCAGCTCCGGCAGATTCATCTTCTGCTGAAAGATCCCGCGAATTTCATGCCGGTTCTTATGCAGCGCCGGCACCACGATATGCGATGGCCTATCTTCCCCCAGCTGAATAATCAGCTCCGCAAGATCGGTCTCAAACGGATGAATCCCAGCCGCCTCCAGCGCAGAGTTCAACTGAATCTCCTCCGTCGTCATCGACTTGACCTTGATGACCTCATTCGATCCCGACGCCTTCACCAGCCGAACAATAATCTGCCGCGCCTCCTCCGCATCGCGAGCCCAATGCACCACCCCACCCGCCCGCGTACAGTTAGCCTCAAACTCCTCCAGGTAAAAATCCAGATTCTCCATCGTGTGCTGTCGAATCTGTCTTCCGGACTCACGTAAATCCTGCCAGTCCGGCATCTCACCCACCACACGCGCCCGCTTCGCCTGTATCACCTCCGTCGCATGACGAACATTCTTCCGCAACTGCGTCTCACCCAACGCCACCTTCGCCGCCATCGGAAACGTCGGCGCCGTCTTCGGATCGAACGCAACTCCACTCACCCCGTCACCCCTTCATACCCAGCCAGAATCTCCGCCAGGTGCACCGTCCTTATCCCTGTCTTCTGCCGGTGCAGCGCCCCTTGAATATGCATCAGGCAGCTGTTATCGCAAGCCGTACAGGCCTCTGCGCCTGTCTTCAAAACCGCAGCAATCTTCTCCTCCAGCATCGCGCCCGACACATCCGCATTCTTCACCGCAAACGTCCCGCCAAACCCACAACACTGCTCCAGCCCCTGCAACTCGACAAGATCAATCCCTCGCACAGACTTCAACAGCCTAAGAGGCCCATCGCCCAGCAAAAGATTTCGCAGTCCATGGCAACTCGCGTGGTACGTCACCCGGTGCGGATAGCTGGCCCCCACATCCTCCAGCCCCAACCGCTTCGTCAAAAACTCCGAGAACTCAAAAATCTTCGGCAGCAACTCCTCCACGTCGGCAATCAACTCCTTCTTGCCCGTAGCCAGAGCCATCTTCGGATAATGATCGCGCATCATCGCCACACAAGAGGACGAAGGCACCACCACAGCCTCTGCCCCTTTAAACTGCGCAACAAATCGCTCCAGCAGAGGCATCGCCTCCGCTTGATACCCGGTGTTGTAGTGCATCTGCCCACAGCAGGTCTGCCCAGCAGGAAACTCCACCGTATGCCCCAGCCGCTCCAGCACGCGCACCACGGCCTTGCCCGTCTCAGGAAACAACGTGTCGTTATAACAGGTGATAAACAGCGAAACTCGCAGACCGGCCTCCGTCGAACAACGATCCACCACAAACTAAATTCAATAGAGAGTATATTTCCCGAACGCAACACGCGTCAGGTACGATAGTAAAGTTCCCTGAAAGCATCATTATCCTTCCATAAAACGAGGCCGCGTGGGACCGAATCCGTTTCTTGGCGTCATCTATCACTGGATCGGAGGTTTCGCCTCCGCCACCAACTTCATCCCCTTTCGTGGCATCAAGCGCTGGTCGTGGGAGATCTACTGGCTCATCCAGGGCTTCGCAGCGTGGATCGTCGCGCCCATCGTTCTCGGCTCCATCTTCGTCCCCAATCTCTTCGGCATCCTCCGCCAGGTCAACGTCACGAACCCCAAAAGCGTCATGCTCGCCTTCCTCTTCGGCATTCTCTGGGGAGTCGGCGGCATCACCTTTGGCCTCGCCATCCGCTACCTCGGCATCGCACTCGGATACGCCATCGCGCTCGGCCTCTGTGCCGCCTTCGGAACCATCGTCCCGCCCATCGCGCATCGCCAGTTCGGTACCATCCTCCACTCATCCGCGGGTCAGATCATTCTGCTCGGCGTCCTCGTCTGTGTCATCGGCGTCGCCATCAACGGCGCAGCGGGCGTCTCCAAAGAGCAAGAGATCACCCCCGAAGAAAAAGCCGAAGCCGGCGAAACCGACTACAACTTCGGCAAGGGCATCGCCATCGCGGTTCTCGCCGGATTTATGAGCTCTTTCTTCGCCTTCGGACTCGATGCCGGAAGACCCATCGGCGATCTCGCCAAAACACAACTTCTAGCCGAAGGCAGATTAGATCTCTGGCAAAATCTTCCCATCCTCGTCGTCGTTCTCTGGGGAGGCTTCGTCACCAACTTCATCTGGTCCGCCATCCTCATCTTCCAAAACGGCTCCGTCCGTCAGTTCCTCGGCGAACCCGGCAACAACCCCATGCGCGCCACCCACGTCTCAGGCAATACGCTGGTCGACTTCGATCCACTCGACCCCTCCACCTACGATCGCCTCGCTCCCAGGACTCTCATAGCCAACTACTTCTTCGCCGCACTCGCCGGGGTCATCTGGTACTTCCAGTTCTTCTTCTACTCCATGGGCCAGACCAGGATGGGCAAGTACGACTTCTCCAGTTGGACCCTGCACATGGCGAGCATCATCATCTTCGCAACGCTCTGGGGACTGTTCCTGAAAGAGTGGCGAGGCACGAGCCGCCGCACAAAGACCCTCGTCGCCACCGGCCTCTTCCTGCTCGTCAGCTCAACCGTCATAGTCGGCTACGGCAACTACCTCAAAGCCAACGAAGCCCCCACGGCCATCACAACTCGCTAGCGATCCGTCGATCACAATTATCTTTACCGATTGCAGTTACTGTTGCCGATTGCAGTTACTTTGCCGATTGCAGTTACCTTTGCCGATTGCGCTTACCTTTGCCGATTGCAGTTATTTTTGAGTTGCCATTCTGAGCGCAGCGAAGAACCCCCGCATTTGTCTTTGCTTTTCATCACCCATTCAATCGCTCAATCATTTCCCATTTTGGGCGCGACCAAAAAAACAAGTAACTTAAACTGTCTCGAAACGAGACACACAAACATAAACTTGAGACACCCCGCAACCGATGAGGCTCTCATGTTTTCGAACGGAAAGATCTGTCCGGACTGTCACACCGAATCACTCCATCACTCCCACCGCCCGCTGAGAGACTGGTTTCTTGGCATATTCCGTCTCCGCTCAGTACGCTGCATCTGCTGCTACCAACGCTTCTTCGCCCACCGGGACAACTACGGCTCCGAGATCACCCGCAGTCGTCTAAACTATAAGGGACATGATTCCCACCCTCGAATGGCTTCCCACCGGCGTTAACTTCCTCGACCAGACCAAACTTCCCCTCGAAGAGACCTACGTCCTCGCGACCGACTACAAACAGGTCGCCACCGTCATCCGCGACATGATCGTCCGCGGCGCTCCAGCCATTGGCGTCTCCGCCGCCATGGGCGTAGCCATCGGCATCGACCGCAGCAAAGCCATCACGATCGCGGACCTCACCAAAGAAGTAGCCGAGATCAGCAAGACCCTCGCCGAAACCCGCCCCACCGCCGTCAATCTCTTCTGGGGCATCGACGAAATCCGCAGCCTCTACAACGAGCTAGCCGCAAAAAACACCCCGATCCCCAAGATCAAATCCGCCGTCGTGGCCAAGGCCCGCCGTATGTACGACGAGGACATCGCCGCCTGCAAACAGATGGGCGCGCACGGCGCATCGCTCCTCCCCAAAGCAGGCACCGTCCTCACCCACTGCAACGCCGGAGCACTCGCCACCTGCGGCTACGGCACCGCCCTCGGCGTCATCCGCGCCGCCATCGAGCGCGGCCACAAGATCGACGTCTTCGCCGACGAAACCCGCCCCTTCCTGCAAGGCGCCCGTCTCACCGCATGGGAGCTCCTGAAGGACAACATCCCCACCACCGTCCTCTGCGACAACATGGCCGCCGCCCTCATGCGTCAGGGCCGCATCCAGGCCGTCATCGTCGGAGCCGACCGCATCGCCGCCAACGGCGACGTCGCCAACAAGATCGGTACCTATGGCGTCTCCATCCTCGCCAAAGAACACGGCATCCCCTTCTACGTCGCCGCTCCCTGGTCCACCCTCGATCTCGCAACTGCACACGGCGATCTCATCCCCATCGAACAGCGCTCCGCCAAAGAGGTCACCCACGCCAACGGCAGGCAGATGACTCCGCACGGTGTCGCCATCGAAAACCCCGCCTTCGACGTCACTCCCGCAAAGTACGTCACCGCCATCATCACCGAACGCGGCGTCCTCCAGGCGCCCTACGAGCAATCCATTCAGGCCATGGCAAAACAAGCCTCCACCGAACCTGAGCTGGCAACCACCTGACCCACGCCATCTATGTTTTTGAACAAACAATTGCGTGGCGGTCCCTATCTGTGCTCGAATGTAGATGCGTTTTTAAGGAGACACCATGCTGCGTTCCTCGAAGTGTTTCCCAGGCCATGTTTTCACTGTCTTAGCCCTTGCCGCAATCGGTTCCGCACAAGCTCATCAATCGGCGAAGCCTGCCGACGTCCAGCCGCAGTCCCAATCCAACATCACGACACTGCATTCCACGGCTCAACTGGTAGTCGTCGACGTCGTTGTGACCGACAAGCATCAGAACCCGGTCCACAATCTTAAAGCCTCCGACTTCACCCTGCTCAAGAAGGCATCCCTCAGCAGATCAGAAGCTTCGAAGAACACACCCCTCCTGCTGCGACTGAAAAAATCCCTGCTATGCCAACGATGCCCTCCGGCGTCTTCACCAACTTCTCCTTTGCCCCTACGAAAGGAGCCATCAACGTCCTTCTGCTCGATGTGCTCAACACTCCTGTGGGCGACCAGGTCTACGCGCGCACCCAGATCAAGCAGTATATCCAGAACGCAAATCCCACCAACCGCATCGCCATCTTCGGTCTTACTGGCAGCCGTCTCGTTATCCTTCAGGGATTCACCACCGATCCCGCAGTGCTCAAAGCCGCAATCGATAATAAGAAGGCCGCCAAAGCCTCTCCGCTTCTCGCCGACGATATAGGCAATGGAACCCAGGGGCGAACCGTCTCTCAAGTCTTTGAGGAAGCTACCTTTGGCGCCGACGCGGCTTCAACTCTCGCTGCGCTCAGACAGTTCGATGCCACGCAGCAGGCCTTCGACCAGCAGCTTCGAGTGAAATACACGCTCGATGCCTTGAATCAGCTGGCACGCTCCCTCGCCGGTATCCCTGGCCGCAAAAATCTTCTCTGGTTCTCCGGGGCCTTCCCCATCAGGATCAACCCAGACTTTGACCCAGCAATCCCAGGGGGATCCAGGAGTGTCTTACCGGATCCTTTCGCCGTCGTCGCCGATTCGGAGAGCGAGTTCCACGAAACCATTGGCCTGCTTGCCCGCGCCCAGGTTGCCGTCTATCCCATCGATGTCCGCGGCGTGATCAGTTCAACGACAAACACCGCTACCAATCCCAACCACCTGTATGCCATAGAGGGCCCCAACGTCGCCATCCACGATGAAAATCAGTTTCAGGAGAAGATCGTCGACGAACACAGCACGATGCAGCAGTTAGCTGACGGGACCGGAGGCCGCGCCTTCATCAACACCAACGACCTCACTCACGCCGTTGCAAAATCGGTGGAAGAAGGCGCCAACTACTACACCATCACCTACTCCCCGTCCGACACAAACTGGAACGGCGGCTTCCGCAAGGTCCAGGTCGATCTTCAGCAGACGGGTCTTACCCTCGCCTACCGGCGCGGCTACTACGCCGACAACCCGAACTCTCCTGCCAGCAAAGACGATACTCCAGCCGTCGCCGCTGCCAAAGCCGTCCATCTTCTCGACCCCATGCAGGCCGCCATGATTCACGGTGGCCCGCTCCCCACCCAGATCGCGATGAAGGTCCGTGTCCTGCCTGCCTCCCTGGCGTCCGACTCCAATCTTGCGCCAAACAATGTCCTCAATCCCAAACTCAAATTCGATGGGCCTTATCGACGCTATGCCATCGACTACGCCGCGTCTCCTCGCGAAATCGTCTTCACTAAATCCCCCGACGGACGCTATCAGACCGACATCGAGTTCCAGACGTACGTCTACGACCAGGACGGAAGTCTCTTCAACGTCATAGAAGATAGAAAACACGGCAATCTCCCCCCGGACGCCTACGCCGACACGATGCACCACGGTGTTCTCTGGCACCAGGAGGTCAGCGTCCCACTTAAGGGCGACTTCTACCTCCGCATCGGCGTCCGCGATCTCACTTCGAACCGTGTCGCCTCTGTAGAAGTTCCCGTAGCTGCTGTCAAGAACCTGCCACCGCAGACCACACCGGCGTCATCGCCATCCACCTCCCCTGCAACAACGCCCGCAGCCGTACCTTCTGCTTCCAAATAGACGAGACGAATCGAGCATAGAATAAAAAGCACGAACGCCTTCAGAACCGCGTGCTTGCCAGTCTTCTCAATCCGCGCATCCGCTCCCTGCTCCGTGGCTGTCTCCTCGTCCTTCTCAGTCTCGGCATCTCGCTCGCCATCTCCGGCTTTCCCAACATCCGGCCAAATCCCTTTCTCGTCCTTCCCACTCTCTTCGCCGTCGCCGGCACCATCGACACCATCCGCTGCATGCAGCGCCGCTGGAGCTTCTACCACGGCGGCGTCCTGCTCCTCATCTATATGGACCTCATGGCCATCTGCATGATTCTCTTCCTGCTCTTCTACCCCTACGCCCAATGGATCGTCTCTTCGCACTGACGAGGCACACGTCTTTCGAAAACAAACTAAAATCACCACATCCATTCGGAGATCCAAACGACCATGCGCACGCCTCGCCTCTTCCACGTCACACTCTCGATCCTTCTCACAATCCCAGCCGTGGCCCAATCTCAAAAGAAACCCGACGCCGCCACCGCAGCATGGTGGGCGCAAACAGTCGCGCTCTCGAACGACTCCATGGAAGGCCGCGACACCGGAACCGAAGCCTACGAGCGCGCCGCAAAGTACGTCGCCGATCAATTCAAAGCCGCGGGCCTCAAACCCGCTGGCGACAACGGCACGTATTTCCAGAGCGTCCCCATGCACCAGGTGGACTTGGATATAAGCAACTCTTCGGTCGAAGTGATGAACAGTCGACCTAATACCGGGATCCCCTCCGTCGCAAGTATCGGCGTCACCACACGTTTCGCAGGACCGCCTCTTCTTCAGCAGGTCACCCTCACTCCACGCGAAGGGCTTCCTCCCGTTACCATGGGAGAGATGGTCTTCGTCGGCTACGGCCTTCCCGATGCTGCAACCGACCTCAAAGGAAAGATCGCCGTCTTCTTCAACAACACACCGTCTGCCTTAACCGGACCGGAACGCGATGGGTTCGCCGCTCGCCGCCTTCGCGCCCTCGCTCAAGCCGGAGCCATCGCTACCGTCTCAATCGACAATCCTCTCGCCATCGAGCCATTCCACTGGCCCGCAGCCTACGCACGAACCGTCACCCTCCAGGGCCAGACGCTTCCAGCCTCCGCCAACGCTCCGGTAGCCCTCCGCATCAGCTCTGAGGCTGCGGCTGACCTCTTTCTCGGCTCTGGCCACGAGATTGGCGACATCCGCCGCGACGGCTCAGCCGGTGCTACGCTTCAAACATTTCCCCTCAAATTCAGCATGCGTATCCGTATTACAACCATCAGCAAAGATATCTCCTCACCGAACATCCTAGCCATCCTCCCCGGCTCCGATCCCAAACTCGCTCCTGAATCTGTAGCTCTCTCCGCCCACCTCGACGGCTACGGCTACGGCACCCCCGTCCTCGGCGACAACCTCTACAACGGCACCCTCGACGACGCAGCCTACGTCGCCCTCCTCATCGAACTCGCAAAAGATCTCCAGCACAAAGCCCCCGCCCGCTCTCTCCTCTTCTGCATCTTAACCGGCGAAGAAAAAGGCCTCCTCGGCTCCGCCTGGTTCACGCAACACCTCACCGTGCCCAAAGAAAACATCGTCGCCAACCTCAACCTCGACCAGCTCCGCCCCATCTTCCCACTCAACATCCTCACTATGGAAGGCCTCACCGACTCCTCCCTCGGCGACACCGTCCGCGCCGTCGCCGCGCCGTTCAACATCGAGATTCGCCCCGATCTCGAACCCGAGCGCAACCTCTTCCGTCGCGCCGACAACTACAGCTTCGTCCGCATCGGCGTCCCCATCGCCAGCTTCATCTTCGGCTACGACAAAGGCTCACCCGAAGAGGTCATCTACCGCGAATGGTACGCGCGCCGCTATCACAAGCCGCAGGACGACATCAAAACCCCGATCGACTGGGACGCCGCCGGCAAGTTCGACCGCTTCTACACCGCCCTCACTCTCGCCATTGCGAACGCACCCACTCGGCCGCAGTGGCTGCCCTCCAGCCCCTATTCACCGCATCAACGTCCGGCACAGTAGCCTCACTCCGGTGCGTTATACTCGCCGCACCGGAACAAGCAGCGATCACCACGTTCCCTATATGCCCCATGCACGATCACATCTTCTAGGAGACATTCATGATCAAGGGATTTCGCGATTTCGTTCTGCGTGGCAACGTCATGGACCTGGCCGTCGCCGTCATCATTGGAGCTGCATTCACAGCCATCGTCGCTGCACTGACTGAAAAGATCATCAACCCGCTGCTTGGTGCCCTCATCGGCAAACCGAACTTTGGCTATCTCGTAGGCCACGTCAACGGCGGCGAGATCCGCTACGGAGACTTTCTCACTGCGATCGTCAACTTCCTGCTCATCGCTGCTGTCGTCTACTTCTTTCTCGTCCTGCCAACTCAGTACCTCGTCAAAAAATTCCATCCACCCGTCACCCCGCCTGCAACCAAACCCTGCCCGCAGTGCCTCAGCGACATCCCCGTCGCCGCCACCCGCTGCAAGTTCTGCACCCAGGCCGTCTAGCCATAGAAAGTTCCAGTGAGCCAACGACACCCGGCGGCTGATCCCGCCGGGCGCGTCTTTTAAGGCGTCAAGTCGTCGCCGTAAAGGCCTTCACCAGCTCCTGCGTGCTCTGCCGAACGATCGTCTCGTTCACCCAAACCAACATCTTCCCATCCACAACCGGCCGCACATGAATATCTGCTTTGGCGAGCCTCGCCTGCAGCGTCGCAGCTCGCGCCGGCGCAACCTCGATCACCGTAATATTGCTCCCATCCGGCACACGTTTGATCTCGAACCCGCCCGCTGCCTGCAACCCCGCAAACAAACGCTCACCCGCCGCACGCGCCACAACGAACCGCTCCTGAAACCCAGGCAATGCATCGAGCGCAGGCAACGCCGCCTGCCATCCGTGATAGATCAACCCTCCATACGCATGACGCAGATCCCTCACCTTCGCAATCGTCGCCTTATCTCCCGTCAAAACCGCGCCAAACGGCGCGCCAAGGTATTTATAGAGCGACACGTACACCGTATCGAACAACCCGCTGTACCGCTTCAGATCAAAATTCTCAGTCCCCGACAGCAGCAACACCCGCGCCCCATCGAGGTGCATTCCAATCCCCTTCGATCGCGCCAGCTTTGCAATCCTCTCCACCAGCTCATACGGCACACTCGCTCCATTCTCTCTTCGCACCGGGCTTTCAATCGAGATCGCTCCCACCGCCAGCGGATAAGGCCCATGCTCCGCCGAATCAATCGCTGCCGCAACCTCTTCATAGCTTGGCGCCGCCTTCCCTGCTGCCAGCGGCACCAGGTTGATCCCACTCAGCAGCGAAGCCGAATCCGCCTCATCCAGATACAGGTGGCTCTCACGTTGCACGAGGGCATGGCGATGCTCCCCGCAAAGCACACGCACCGCAAGATTATTCGCCAGCGTCCCCGTCGGCAGAAACGCAGCATCCTCCTTGCCAACCAACTCTGCCATCCTATGCTCCAGCTCAGTTACCACTCCATTCGCCAGATACACATCGCCGGGCTTGTCATACTTCCCCATCAACCGGCTCAACTCCTGAATCCGCTCAGCATCGGTAACCACCAGCCCATCGCCCGACAGATAGACCGCCCTCGAAGCCGTCGCCTCCGAACTCCCCTTCGCCTGCGCCAGCAAAGGCGCAACCCCATTCACCAAACCCGTTCCGGCAGCCAACCCACCAACCACAAATCCACGACGACTCACGTTCATCACGCACTCTCCTCATCCATCCGATATCGACATCATATCCATCCCGCCGCCACATTTTGCTCGAATGCGCTATCCTTATCTACTTTCAGATATCACTTCAAGGAATCGCATTGATCTCTCCCGGTATCGCATCCCGCACCGCCATCTGCCTTCTTCCCCTCGCCCTCATCGCCACCGCGCAGTCTCCCACCCCGCAGGTCTTCGGCTACAGCGACTTCACCCAGCAGGCCAAATGGGACACCGCCTTCCTCGCCGTCCCCGACCCAGACCTCGCCGGCCAGCACCTCAAGACCCTCACCGCCGCGCCCCACTGGGCCAGCTCGCCCGAGGACTACGCCACCGCCCTCTACGTCGCCGACAAGTTCAAAGCCGCCGGCCTCGAAACCGAGATCGTCCCCTACAAAGTTCTCCTCAACAAGCCCGTCAAGATCCTCGATCGAAGCCTTCGACGCCGACGGCAAAAAACTCATGTCCGGCCCCACCCCCGAGCACGTCGACAACAAAAACGGTGGCGACCCCTTCCAGGACGATCCCCGCATCCTTCCCGCCTTCAACGGCTCCTCCCCCTCCGGCGACGTCACCGCCGAGGTCGTCTACGCCAACTACGGCACCCTCGCCGACTTCCAGCAGCTCGCCGAACTCGGCATCAGCGTCAAAGGCAAGATCGTCATCGTCCGCTACGGCGAAAACTTCCGCGGCGTCAAGGTCTACATCGCCCAGCAGTACGGAGCCAAAGGCGTCCTCATCTACTCCGACCCCGCCGACGACGGCTACTTCCGCGGCGACGTCTACCCCAAGGGCCCCTGGCGTCCCGACTCCGCCGTCCAGCGCGGCTCCGTCCAGTTCCTGCCCATCTATCCCGGCGACCCCACCACCCCCGGCATCGCCTCCACTCCCGACCTTCCCGCCTCCAAACGCATCCCCGCCGACAAGCTCCAGGCCAACCAGCCCAGCATCCCCGCCAATCCGCTCTCCTATGAGGACGCCGCCCCCATCCTCCAAGCTCTCGGCGGCCACGAATCACCCCGCGACTGGCAGGGCGCACTTCCCTTCACCTATCACCTCGGCGCCAGCGCAAAGAACTCCGCCACCAAGGTCACCGTCCACATGCATCTCGAGCAGGACATCGCCCTGCGCACCATCTGGGACGTCATCGGCACCATCCCCGGCACCAGCCCCACCAGAAAGACGACTGGGTCGTCGCCGGCAATCATCGCGACGCCTGGGTCTACGGCGCAGTCGATCCCAACAGCGGCACCGCCGCCATGCTCGAAACCGTCCACGGCCTCGGCGCTCTCCTCAAGCAAGGCTGGCATCCCGCAGCGCACCATCGTCATCGGCAGTTGGGACGCCGAAGAAGAGGGCCTCATGGGCTCCACCGAGTGGGCCGAACAGCACGAAAAAATCCTCGCCCACGCCGTCGCCTACTTCAACACCGACGTCGCCGTCTCCGGCCCCAACTTCAACGCCTCCGCCGTCCCCTCCCTCAAGCAATTCGTCCGCGAGCTCACCAACGAGGTCCCCAGCCCCAAGGGCGGCACCGTCTACGACCAGTGGAAGGCCGCGCAGGCCGCCTCGGCCGATAACACCAACCGTCGCCGCCCCCGTCCCGCAGCCGACGCCGACGTACGCATCGGCACCCTCGGCTCCGGCTCCGACTACACCCCCTTCATCCAGCACCTCGGCGTGCCCTCCACCGACATCGGCTCCGACGGCCCCTACGGCGTCTACCACTCCACCTTCGACGACTACACCTGGTTCACCAAATTCGCCGACCCCACCTTCGTCTACGAGCAGCAGCAGGCCCGCGTCTTCGGCCTCGAGATCCTCCACATGGCCGACACCGACGTTCTCCCCTACGACTACCAGCTCTACGGCAAAGAGATCGTCGGCTACCTCGACGCCGCCCAGAAGCGCGCCACCGACCAGAAACTGACCCTCGACTTCACCGCGACCCTCACCGCCGCCCAACGCTTCGCCGCCGCCGGCACCGCCATCCGTACCACCCAACAGCTCCGCCCTCCGACGCAACTGCCCTCAACCAGTCCCTCCGCGACGCCGAAGAGGCTCTCCTCAATCCCGCGGCCTGCCTAAACGCGCCTGGTACCACCACACCATCTACGCGCCAGGCGAGTTCACCGGTTACGCCGCCGTCGTCATCCCCGGCGTCAACGAAGCCATCGAAGCCGCCAACCCCACCCGCGCCCAGTCCCAGCTCACCCCCTTGACCGAAGCTCTCAACCGCTCTGCCGCCATCCTGGAGGCCGCCGCAAAATAGAACCGGCAAAATAGTCGCCTCAGCATTGCCTCTGCATTTGGCTTGGCCTCTTCGTCCTTCCGCGAGAGCGAAGGACCTGCTTTTTATTGCTGTCATTACCTTACCAAATACCCTCGTGCAACTTAAGTTGCACCAGCCATTCCCGAAGTGGGATGTCTCCTGCCCGCAGCCGGGCACATGATTACTCAAAGACGGCCAAAGCCGCCCAAAAAGGAGATTCCCCCAATGGTCCACGATCTTGTCCTTGCATTGGTATTTCTCGCTATGATCATCGCCCCTGCACTCCTCGCCATGCGCTCCGAAAAGGAAGAAAACAACTTTCTCGATTCGATCTCTGCGGGGACCCACCTTCGCTCCCGCAAAACACACTCGTAGCCTCCACTCCGAGTCAGCAGAATCAAAAATGCTCTGCTGAAACAAAGATGCCGCATCCGTCCACGGGTGCGGCATCTTTGTCTTCACCTTCATCTTTCACACTAAGAGCTCTACTGAACCTACCCTCGAAGCGCCATCTGCTCCGTAACAATCTGCGTCAGGTCCGGCTTCTTCAGCCCATGCTCCTTCGCATTGAACTCATCCACCTTGCTCGACCAGTTCATGCTGCAGAACTTCGGCCCGCACATGCTGCAGAACGCCGCTTCCTTGTAGTAGTCATCCGGCAGCGTCTCATCATGCATCCCCCGAGCCGTATCCGGATCGAGCGACAGCGCAAACTGCTTATCCCAGTCAAACGTATACCGCGCATGAGAGATCGCATCATCGCGATCCCGCGCACCCGGACGATGCCGCGCCACATCCGCCGCATGAGCCGCAATCTTGTACGCGATAATCCCGTCCTTCACATCCTTCTCGTTCGGCAGCCCCAGATGCTCCTTCGGAGTCACATAGCAGAGCATCGCCGCGCCATGCCATCCGATCATCGCCGCGCCAATCGCACTCGTAATGTGGTCATACCCCGGAGCGATATCGGTCACCAGCGGCCCCAGCACATAGAACGGAGCCCCATCGCAAAGCTCGACTTCCTTATCCACCTGCAGCTTGATCTGGTCCATCGGAATATGCCCCGGCCCTTCGATCATCACCTGCACATCGCTCTTCCACGCCTCGCCGCGTCAGCTCGCCCAGCGTCTTCAACTCCGCAAACTGAGCCTCATCGCTCGCATCCGCCAGACAACCCGGCCGCAGCCCATCGCCCAGCGAGTAGCTCACGTCATACTTCGCCATCACCTTCGTAATCCGGTCGAAGTTCTCATACAAAAAGTTCTGCTTGTGGTGGGCCGTCATCCACTGCGCCAGAATCGCCCCGCCGCGGCTCACAATCCCGGTAATCCGCTTCGCCACCATCGGCACATACTGAATCAGCACGCCCGCATGGATCGTAAAGTAGTCCACACCCTGCTGCGCCTGCTCCTCGATCACCTCGAGATACAGATCGATATTCAGATCCTCAACCCTCTTCACCCGGCTCAGCGCCTCATACAGCGGCACCGTCCCAATCGGCACCGGCGAGTGCCGCAGAATCTGCTCCCGAATCATCGGAATATCGCCACCCGTCGACAGATCCATCACCGTATCCGCGCCAAAGTGCACCGCCGTATGCAGCTTCCGCAGCTCCTCATCCACATTCGACACCAGCGCCGAGTTCCCGATATTCGCATTGATCTTGCACAGCGACTCCACCCCAATCGCCATCGGCTCCAGCTCCGGGTGGTTGATGTTCGCCGGGATAATCATCGTCCCCTTGGCCACCTCGCTCCGCACCAGCTCCGCCGAAATCTTCTCCCGCTGCGCGACGTAAGCCATCTCCTCGGTAATCATCCCCTTGCGCGCAAAGTGCATCTGCGACATATTCCAGTCGCCCGTCCGCGCCGCCTCAGCCTTGCGCTTGACGATCCACTCCGCCCGCCCCGTCGGCACCTTGTAATCATTGCCATGCGAATGCGCCCCGTTGCCGTTCGAAGCTGCGCCGTTTCCATTTCCGCTCATAATGCCCCCTGCCTTGATAGCCGTGTTATCGAGTAAGTATACGACGCAAAAGCGCACCGGAAGAAAACCTGCTGCCGTGAACAGTGCGTTGAAAGCTTTCGAAGATGAGTTCGAACGACAGATCCAAAAGTCGAGATCCGACAGCATCCTTCGGCTGATCTCTCTCCAATCGACTAAATAAAAAGAGGAAAGACTTGACAAACACCACTGTCCGGTCGGCTCTCTCCTCAAAGAAAAACTTCGGGACGCCGGGTACATCAACTGTAAAGTCCAGGCCTAAGTCTAATTTCTGGAAGACTTTGCACAAAATCGAGCCAGTGGGGGTCATAGGCCGTTCCAATTGGAAGTACACTGGTACCTGAACGATATGGCAAACGAATCCAAGAAGAGCCCAGTAAAATTTATCGTCGCCGCAGTGATCATTCTGGCCACCATCGGCTATCTGTCCTTCACCGGCGGTCGAGATAACAAAAGCTACTATGTCACGATCAGTGAACTCCAGGGTATGGGCGACAAAGCCTACGTCCGCCACCTCCGCGTCGCCGGTAACGTAGCTCCGGGCAGCATTCACCGCTCCGGCACCAATGCCACCTTCGATCTCCTCGAGCAGGGCCGCAAACTCTCCGTCGTCTACCAGGGCTCTGAACCCCCGCCCGACACCTTCAAGGATGACTCCCAGGCGCTCGCCGTCGGCACCTTCGGCCACGACGGACTCTTCCACGCCACCGAACTCCAGGCAAAGTGCGCCTCGAAGTACGCCCCGGCCCCGGCAAACCCTACCTCCACCGCCGCAACAGCTCTACCTACTGTCCACTAAACCGCCGCGCGAAAAATCATATGACGCAGACGGAAGCAACAACTCGCAGCAGTGCCTCTTCCTCCGCTGCACAGTTGAACTCAGTCTCTAAAATCTACGGCAGCTTCGCCGCTCTTCGTAATGTCTCGACCACCTTCGCGGCTGGCTCCTGCACCGTCATCCTCGGCGAAAACGGCGCCGGCAAATCCACTCTTCTCCGCGTTGTCGCCGGCCTCATCACTCCCACTCGCGGCAGCGTCACCGTCTTCTCCGAAACTCCACTCCAGCAACGTCGTCGCATAGCCTACATGAGCCACTCAACCATGCTCTACGACGAGCTCACCGCCATGGAGAACCTCACCTACTTCGCCGGCCTGCACCGCGACGGCGGCTGCGCCTGCGTCGGCAGCCCCGAGATGGCCCTTCGCGCCGTCGGCCTCGATCCTAACCTCAATCGCCCCGTCGGCCAATACTCGCAGGGCATGCGTCAACGCACCTCGCTCGCCCGCGTCCTCCAGAGCGACCCCGAACTCCTCCTCCTCGACGAACCCTTCTCCAACCTCGACGCTGCTTCCACGGCTCACATGGTCGAACTCCTCGCCGACTTCCGTACCTGGCCCGTCCAAGGCGGCGGCAGTCGCACGATCCTGATCACCACCCACCAGGCCGCGCTCGCCAAACCCCTCGCCGACAACGTCCTCACCATGCGCAACGGCCAGATACTCGAACCCGAGGCCGCCGGGTGAAGATCACACCACCAGCCAAGACCAACGCCGCCCGTCTTCTCGATTCCCTCGGTATCGCCTACGAACTCCGTCCCTACGAGGTCGACCCCGACGACCTGACCGCCATCTCCGTCGCCCGCAAGATAGGCCTCCCCCCCGAGCAGGTCTTCAAGACCCTGCTCACCCACACCAACACCGGCGATCATCTATTCGCAGTCATCCCCGGTGACTCCGAACTCGACCTGAAAAAACTCGCTCACGCAGCTGACGCAAAGAAGATCGAACTGGCCTCGCTAAAAGACGTGGAGCCACTCACCGGATATATCCGCGGTGGAGTCACCGTGATGGGCGCAAAGAAAGCCTTCCCCGCTTATGCCGATGAGACCATCGAACTCTTCGATATCATCTCTGTCTCCGCCGGCCAGCGTGGCCTTCAACTCGTTCTCTCTCCCGCCGACTATCTCCGCGCCACCACCGCCACTCTTGCTGACCTCACCAAGGCTTCAGCATGAACTATCTCCACCACGTCCTCGACCATCTCCGCAAAGATCTCCGCCTGGAGTGGCGCTCTCGCGACTCCATCAACGGAATGCTCTTCTTCGCACTCCTGGTCGTTGTGGTCTTCGGCCTCGCCTTCGATCCCGCCAGCTACCCCACAACGACACGCCAGATCGCGGGTGGCATCCTCTGGGTCGCCCTCCTCTTCGCCTCCATCACTGCCCTCAACCAGTCCTGGACCCGCGAGCTGCGCAATCAGGTACTCGAAGCCCAGCGTTTGGCCCCCTCCCCGGCCTCAGCCCTCTTTCTCGGCAAAGCCATCGCCAATATGCTCTTCGTCCTTGTCGTCGAAACCGTCCTGGCCCCCATCTTCATCGTTTTTTTCAACCTCCACGTCCTCGGTAACATCTGGCTTCTCGCCCTCATTCTGCCCTTAGGAACATGGGCTCTTGTCGTCAACGGAACTTTCTTCGCCGCGCTTGGCCTTCGCGCCCGCAACCGCGAACTCCTTCTCCCTCTACTTCTCCTGCCTATCTCGCTGCCTGCCCTTCTGGCGATGGTTCAGGCCACAACCGGCGTACTCACAACCGACCTGGACTCCATCCAGATTGCGACGTGGATCAAGCAACTGGCTGGTTACGACATCATCTTCACCACCCTATGCATCCTCCTCTTTGAAACGGTGCTCAACGCCGAATAGCCCATTCGCGATAAACTAACCCTATGGAGCAGCGCACCCCCACTCTCCGAAACGTTGCGTTGCTTTGGTTCGGAATCGCCATTGCCATCCTCGTTGTCGGCTTCCGCGAAGCCATCTTTCTCACTCCTTCCGATGCAGCGCAGGGTGATGTTGGGCGGATCATCTACTATCACGTGCCCTCGGCGATCATGGGCCTCGTCTTTCCCTATATCAACTGCATCGCAGCGCTCGCATACCTCTACTGGCGTCGTCGCGACCCTCTGCGCGCTCTGGCTGCCGACGCTCTCGCACTGGCTGCTGCTGAGGTCACCGTCGTGTTTGTCAGCATTGGCCTGCTCACGGGCATGCTCTGGGGACGCGCAGTATGGGGTATCTGGTGGGCCTGGGACGCTCGTCTCACAACCTACCTTCTTCTCTGGCTGCTCTACGTCAGCTACCTTGCCCTGCGACGCTACTCTTCCACCGGCGAGTCCCACACTCTCTCCGCGGTTCTCTCTATCTTCGCCGCTGTCGACGTCCCCATCGTCTACATGTCGATCCGCTGGTGGCGTACACAGCACCCTGCCCCGGTCTTCGGTGGTGATCCAAATGCAGGCATGGACAAATCCATGCTCCCCGCATTCTTTTGGAACCTTGCTGGTTGGGCTATCTGGGGTGTCTTTATTCTGATATTCCGTTTTGCCCTCGAACGCCGCCGTCAACTTGCCGAACAGGAAGCCGCGCTTCACGCGATTGAAGCCTCAATGGAGATCCCTCAATGACCTGGCATTCCTTTTTGAACGTGAGCACCATGGCACACCGGCATCTGCTCTCTGCCTACGCCGTCGTCCTGGTGATTCAGGGGGGATATTTTGGCTGGGTTGCCTGGAACTGGTCTCGCACAAAGAGCCCGCGCCATTAAAAAAATCAACGAAGCCACAGAAAACCGCGGCTTCGTTGTCCGAGAATAGATTGCAAATGACGCGATAGACCGAAGGCCGACTTTCCGCATCGATCTCATAGACACCTTCGACGTAAAAAAGTTTCGCAATCTTTCAAATTTCCTCATTTTACTCACCATGCTTGCTGCGCCGATGCCGTCTCGATAGACTCCGAACAGTGCCAACCTCCTTTCAACTCTCACTTCCGCGGTCTGTGGCTACAGCTGTTTGCGCGCTCCTTCTCCTCACCTCGGGCTGCCGCCGAAGCGGGTTTCCTGACGTCCCCGACGGCTATCGCGAGTTTGCCTACATCAGTAACGGCAGCTCCAACACCGTAACCGTGCTCGATCTCGTCTATCTCCGCCAGGATCGGACTCTGCAGGTTGGCACCAATCCAACAAACCTTGCGGTGAATCCTGTTCGCGACGAGATCTATGTCGTCAACACCCAGTCCGGCACAATCTCCGTGATTGACGCTGAGAAGAATCGCATCGCGGTCACGATCTCTGTCCATCGATCGCCAACCTCCATTGCAGTCGATCCAACCGGTCACCGGGCGTATGTCGTCAACTCGGGTTCGAACACGATCAGTGTTCTCGATCTGGATCGACGCCGCGAGATCGCGGTGGCAGGTACCGGCGAACAGCCTGGCATCGTCCGCATCTCGCCCGATGGGCGAAGCCTTGTCGTCACCAATCGTGGCAGCGGAAGTGCCTCTATCTTCGATGTTTCGCCCTACAACGCAGCCGTAGGCGCCGGAGCGCGCTCCGCATCTTCGCGCTGCTTTTCCGGGTTGTCCTGGAGCTACAGATGCGGTGATTCTTCCAGACTCTTCGAAGGCCTTTATTGCGTGCTCTGCCGGGCATCAGGTGATGGCTATTGGCCTTGCTGCGGCTGCTGGATCGTGGCCGGCGAGGCAGAATCCTGCGCTGAGGAACGACCGTATGCTGGCGCTGCTTGATGTTGGAAAGATGCCTGTGAATCTTGCGTTGAAGCCCGATGGCGGTGAGATCTTTGTTTCGAACTATGGGTCTGACAGCATCTCGGAGATTGCTACGGGGACGAACGAAGTTGGCGGGACGTATGTTGTTGGCAGCAAGCCGATTAGAGGGATCGTCAGCCGCGATAACGGGACGTTGTGGGTGGCGAACTCCGGCGCCGATTCGATTGCGATCTACAGCATCGACGATGGCAGGCTGGCTACGAATGTTCGAGCTGGGTCGGCGCCCGATGCGCTGGCGTTTTCTGAGGATGAGCACCTTTTGCTGGCGTCTGACGCTCACTCCGGCGATGTTGCGGTGATTCGGACGGAGGGTAAGGAGGGGCCGGCGTTGTTCACGATGCTTCCTGTTGGCGTCTCTCCCAATTCGATCGCGGTGAAGGCGATTCAAAAGAAGCCATAGTCTGCAAAAAATCTAGCGACCGGCGTGAAAGGTTATGACTGTCGCGCGAGGACCAGCGTAATGTCGTCCGGCTGCTCCTCGGCGCCGATCCAGGCGTCGAGTGCGAGCATCACCTGGTTGGAGATGACGTGGAGGGGTTGGTCGCGATAGCGGCTGACGACCTCCATCATGCGCTCTTCGCCAAACTCGCCAAAGTCGTTCTCGGGTTCTGTCACGCCGTCGGAGTAGGCGACCAGAATGTCGCCGGGCTGCATGTGGAAGCTGTCTTCGTCGTAGTGCATGCCGTCCATGAGGCCGACGACGGTGCCTCCCTGGTCCAGCCTGCGAATGTTGCCGTCGAGGCCGAGCACCAGCGGCGGCAGTTGGCCGGCGTTCGAATACGTGAGCTTCGCTGAGGCTGCGTCGTAGTGGGCGAGAAACAGGGTGGCGTATTTTTCCGGCTGCGTGCTGCGATAGAGATGGCGGTTGAGCAGCGAGAGGATACGGCCCGGTGATTGAAAGATGTCGTCGCAGTCTGCGCCACGCTCCTCGCGGCTGGCAAAGAGGCCCGCCGTAGCGGTTTCGCTGTAGACGAGCTCTTCGCTGGCAAAACGGTAGGCGCGCACGGCCGAGTGCAGCGTCGCCATCAGCAGGGCCGCGGAGATTCCCTTTCCGCTGATGTCCCCGATGGCGATGCCGACGCCGGTCTCCCTGCGGCTGGCGAGACCGTCGTGCGCCTCATCGTGGAAGACGAGAAAGTCGTAGTAGTCGCCGCTGACCGAACGCGCCGGACGGCAGACACCGTGCAGGTCGAGATTGGCGATACCTCGTGCATGGAGAGGAAAGAGGTTCGCCTGCACCTCCTGTGCGATGGAGATCTCATTTTGCAGCCGCTCTTTTTCCTTCTGCTCCTCGAGCAGCCTCTTCAGCGATCCGGCCATGGTGTTGAAGGAGCGGCTCAGCTCGGCGAGCTGATCGGTTCGTCTGACGCCGATTCGATAGTCGAGATCACCGCGATCGATGTGCTGCGTTGCGCGGTAAAGATCGGCCACCGAGGACGTGATGGTCATGCTCAGGCGCAACGCCATCCACACCGCCACGATGCCGACCACAGCAAAGACCAGGCAGAGCAGAAAGAGCGCGATACGAATGATGCTGGTGACGATTCCACTTAAAGAGGCGCCGAAGAGCTGGTTATACAGCAGGGATGGCCGAGAGAGGACTTCAATCAAGACATTGTCCGGTTGACCGGTGCCCCAATCGATCATCGGCTCGGTCGAGGTGAAGCGCACGGGCAGGTCAACCACGTTCACCGGCGGAGGCTCTGCGCCACCGGCGACCCACGCTCTACTGGTGGCTGCTGCAGGACCGATAGTGAGGGTGGACTCTTTTTCAGCGGCTCTCTTCGAGTTCGCAGGGGAGTTCGCGGTGTTCGTGGATCTGGACTCTACGGCCTTCGGAGTGCTGCTTCGAAGAGCCCGTCCGGTCGGGTCATTCGCTGATCGCGCGCCACTGACTCCGCCATCATTCGAGGTGCTGCCTGCTCTCTCGGGCAGTAAGCTGGCCTGGCCTAATCCCTCAGCGATCATCGTCAGCAAGGCACTATCGACGGGCAGGCTGGTCATCAGGCTGAAGATGCGTCCGTCTGTCCATCTTTGCTGATGAACAGCGACCAGGTAGAGTTCGTTCCCATCGAGAACCAACCCGGAGAACTGTGTCCCGGGGAGTTCGGTCGCCCACGGCGGCAAGGCCAGCGGTGTCTTCTCCTGGTTTTGAGAGCCTGCGGCCGGAGACTCCAGTGCGATGGGCGCTCCATTGAGAAACGCACGGGTTTCACGGCGAAGTTTCATTCGCGGCAGGTCGAGGTTCGTGGTGCGCTCCGACTCTCCGAGTGCTGCGGTGACGGCTGCGGGCACCGCGGAATCTCCTGGCGCTCGCCGCTCTAAGATCGGCGAGATGAGATCGGCACGATGCTCGTTCTCGCCGCTCATCTGGCTGAGTTCGGCCAGCAGCCGCGAGTCGGCAAGGTGAATGGCAAACTGTCCGGCGGCGACGTAAGCAAATATCCCTGCCAGGGTGACGAGCAGGACGACGGGTGCGAGACCGATCAGGAGATAGGTCAACGCCAGCTTGTTGCGCAGGCTCCAGAGCATGTGCGTTCGCACCAGACGCATGACCAGCGGCACGGCGACGCAGACCAGAGCGATACCGACGAAGAACTGCAGGAAGCCGAGAAATGTGCCGAATCCTCCGGGAATCCAGCGCCGAACAAAGAGCGCGAAGAACCAGACTACCAAGCCAGAAGACGGCCCCGCCAAGTCCTGTCGGCAGATGTCTTCTCCACCCGGAGAAGGTTTGCGGCGCGTTTGGGTTACTCGGACTTTGCATCGTTTGCCGCCTTCTCCTCTTCCGCCTGTCTTGCAAGCCTCAAGGTATACCGCGTGGCCGAAAAATGCGCTCCAGCCAGCAGCAGCAGCCCGGAGAGAAACGCCCACATCATTAAGCCTACTGAAATATAAAACGGACCGTAGACCGACTGAAAGTCGAGCCACGGCAAGGCCCTGATATAGAGAACCTTGGCCAGCTGCCACAGCAGGCCAACCACAATCGCAGTCGGCAGCACGGCCCGCGCCGGAATTTTTCTGTAAGGCAGCACCCAGTAGATCAGGAAGAAGAGAAGAATGCTCGCAAGGCCGGCACAGAGGCGTAAAAAACCGTAGGAGATGAAGCGGAAGATCACGTTGTCGGTGTGGTTGAAGAAGATCCAGGAGAGGATGGTCTGCTGGCTCGCGGTGGATGCGACCGAGGCCATGGCCAGAACGCCGACCGCGAGCGCAAGGCCGAGCGATACGGCCTGATTGTGAAGATAACTGCGGTTCTGCCTGACGCCCCAGACGCGGTTGAGCGCGACCTCCAGCGGCAGAAAGACTCCGGTCGAGGTGATGAGCAGCATGACGACCGAAAAGAGCTGCGTGCCTTTGTGCGGGTGGGTGAGCAGCTGCATGTTGCGCATGACGAAGTCCTGCCCGACGGGGAGAAGATTCTTCATCATGTCGCCGACGACCTGCTCCATGGAGCGAGAGTGGAAGACGTTGCGGCTGACCGTGAGCAGCAGGACGATGAAGGGAAAGAGCGAGAGGATGGTATTGGCCGCGACGCTGAAGGCGTAGGTGTGGACCTCGGTGCGTGCCATGTAGCGTGCAAGTGCAACGACTTCAGCGCCAAGGCCGTGCTGGTGACGACCGGCTGGACGTCTTCGATCGGCTTGGGCGGCAGCTCTGCTTCGTTGGAGCTGGGCTCTTCGGTTTGATCGGGAACAGTAAGGACATAGGGGATTCGCACAGTGGGAAAGGACCGCCGTAGTTTACTCCGATGCTAGCAGAGGGGCGCGCGTTTTCGCCTGGCGCAGAGTGGCCTATTTGGCTGGGCTGTTCCGGGAGTTTCGGCGGTCGTTTCGGCTTGATCTTGCTTGGTTTCGAGGGTGTGGATCCGCTCGATCGCCCACTTGGCAGCTTCGGCCAGGACGGGGTCGTCGCTTGTGGCGGCCCAGGTCTCCAGTTGAGCTGTAAATGCGGCTTCGCCGCTGTTGCCCATCGCGATGGCGACGTTGCGCTGCAGCCGTTTGCGGCGAGTGCGTTCGATGGGCGAACCCTTGAACCAGCGCTTGAACTCGGCGGCGTCCATCGCTGCAAGCCAGTCGAGCGCAGGGTTGACCAGTTGCGGGCGCGCCAGCATGCCGTCGTTGGCTGCGGCTGGAGCACGGCGATTCCAGGGGCAGACGTCCTGGCAGATGTCGCAGCCGAAGACCTGGCGGCCCATGGGAGCGCGCAGGTCTTCGGCGATGGCTCCCTTCTTCTCGATCGTCAGGTAGGCGATGCAGCGCGACGCGTCCATCTGGTGCGGCGCGACTAGCGCATCGGTGGGGCAGGCATCGATGCAGCGCGTGCAGCTTCCGCAGCGGTCGGCGGCGATGAGACGTTCTGCGCCTGAAGCGACGGGGCAGGAGGTGACGATGACGCCGAGCAGAAGCCATGAACCCAACTGCTGATTGATCACGCAGGTATTTTTGCCGATCCAGCCGACGCCCGCCTGTGCGGCGATGGCGCGCTCGACCAGAGGACCGGTGTCGACGTAGCAACGCGTCTCGCAGGGGAGGCGTTGCTGCAATGCGGATTCGATGTGGCGCAGACGCGTGAGGAGCTGGTCGTGATAGTCGGTGGGGAGGAGTTCGGAGGAGTCCTCAGGCGTGAAGTTTGTTGCGGCTGAAGCGCGGCCGCTCCAGGCGTAGCGGGCGATCCAGCCGGTGCTGGAGGGAGCGTGGTCGATCGAAAGAGGGCCGGCGGCGTTGTAGTTCAGCGCGCAGACGATGACCGATCGCGCCCAGGGCATCGCTACCTGGACTCCGCTGCGCAGGAGTACGCCCTGCTCGTCGCGGCGCTTGAGATAGTCCATCTCGCCTGCGCGGCCAGCGGCGACCCATGCGGCGAAGCGCTCCGCGTCGATGCTCGGGTTCGAGTCCGCGTCCGCGTTGACGGCTGCGACGCCCGCGGTGCTGAAGCCGGCCTCCATTGCTCGTTCGCGCAGCCACTGCTCGAGCTCGGGAGTCCATTCGCCCGTCGCTAAAATATCTTCACCCCTTGGCCGGAATATCTCCCGCGTCCGTCTTTCAGGATAAATCGTTAGAGGGAGTGACCGGAAAAGCAACGCTGATCGCGGACGCGGAAGTCGTCGTAACTCGAAGACCTGAGATAAAATAAAAGAACGCGGAGAGGTGGCAGAGCCCGGTTGAATGCACCTGACTCGAAATCAGACATAGGCGTAAGTCTATCGGGGGTTCGAATCCCTCACTCTCCGCCATTTTTCTTTCTTCCTGGTTGCTAAGACGCTGGACTCGCAGGATAGGTGTGTCCCTGCGGGATGTACTGCGCCGCCATCGCGCGAAACGACCTCACTTGCTCCTCCTCCCACGCAGCGTCTTTGCCGAGTCCCGAGCCAGTAGCGACGCGACCGCAGGCGCCACTGCAACCGCCGCACGAGCATTCAACAAGAGCGCGCGCGTTCGCCGCGCAAGAGCGTCATCCAACGTGCGCGACATCTCATTCCGTGCTGCCCATACCACCTCCGCGGCGATGTATGGCAGGTCAGGATGCAGTGGTTTGGCAAGCTCGGGGTTCTCTTTTGCCAATTCGAGAATCTGCTGCCGCATCCGATCCATACACAGACAAACAACCAAGCTCCTCCGGATGCTGATGATATCCGTGGATGTGCATCGTTGCGGTCACGCAAGGCCTCTCATCCAGGCGACCGAGCGTCATCGCGTGGTCCACGCAGTCCTCGGCCATGTGGCGATACGTCGTCCATTTCCCTCCAACGATTGTCAGCAAACCCGGAGTGATCGATGTGAATCGTATAGTCACGCGAGATCGCCGAAGTCTTTCCATCAGCCTGCGCCGGCGGCCTTCACCAGCGGGCGAATCCCAACAAACACGCTGAGAATATCTTCACGGGTCGGCTTGTGGCTCAGATAGCGGCCCGCTGTCTCCAGAACAAACTCAATCTCTTCTTCAAATGGCAGCGGCTCGTACGATATCGTTTCGAATCGGCGTATCCGTTGTGCCGACCAGAGTGCGGCCGTGCCACGGAACAGCAAACAGAACACGGCCGTCGTCGGTCTGTGGCACCAGCAATGCGGTGTCGCCGATCAGAAAAGATCGGTCGAACATCAGATGAATTCCCTGGCTGGGCACCATCATCTGCTCAACGCTCGGCTCGGCAAGTCGGCGTGTCTCGTCGGTAAAGATGCCAGTCGCATTCACCACCGAACGAGCTTCAATCGAAAAGCGCTCGCCCGTCTCGCCATCGACCGCAGTCACGCCCTTCACAAAACCCGCTTCATCCTTCGTCAACTCGACGACACCGGCATAGTTCAGCAACGTTGCGCCATGCTCGGCGGCGGTCGTCATCAGATTGAATCAGCAGTCGCGTATCGTCGAACTGTCCGTCGTGATACATCACCCCGCCACGCAAGCCATCCTGGCGAATGGTCGGCAAAAGCTCCAGTGTCTCTTCCAGCGAGAGCACCTTCGACGAGCCAAAGCTGTACTTTCCAGCCAGAAAGTCATAGACCTTCATCCCGATGCCGTAAAAAGGAGCCTCCCACCAGGAGTAGTTCGGCACAATGAACTCGCAGATCCTTCACAATATGCGGCGCGTTCTGGAGAAGAATTCCACGCTCCTTCAGCGCCTCCATCACCAGCGAAACATTGCCCTGCTCCAGATAGCGAACTCCGCCATGAACCAGCTTGGTGGCACGGCTCGAAGTGCCTTTGCCGAAGTCCTCGCGCTCCAGCAGCAGAACGTCGTAGCCGCGCGTTGCCGCATCCACAGCGACTCCAGCTCCTGTAGCTCCTCCACCGATTACCACAATGTCCCAAGGCTCTTTGCGGTTGCGTACACGGGATACCATCTCGTCGCGATTCATCTGCTCTCCTTATTCCAGTTGCGTGACCGCTCTACGGCCTCTCTCCAGTTGTCCTGCAGCTTCTCCATCTTTTTCTTATCGGCCTTCGGCGTAAAGACCGTATCGGCCGCCCGATGCTGTCTTCAACTCGTCAACGTCGCTCCAAAATCCAGTCGCAAGACCCGCAAGATAAGCAGCTCCCAGCGCCGTCGTCTCCAGCACGGCAGGACGATGCACCGGCACGCCCAGCAGATCAGCCTGAAACTGCATCAGCGCATCGTTTGCTGCAGCGCCACCATCCACGCGCAGCTCCTTGAATGGATTTTTCGAATCTTTGTCCATGACGCGCAGAACATCTGCAACCTGAAACGCTATGCTCTCGATCGCAGCCCGGGCGATATGCGCGATCTTCGTTCCGCGTTGCAGGCCGATGATCAGCCCTCTGGCCTGCGCATCCCAGTACGGCGCGCCAAGACCGGTAAACGCAGGCACAAACACCACTCCATCCGAGTCAGGCACCGAATCCGCAATTGCCTCAACCTCCGACGACTTGCGAAAGAACTTCATATTGTCGCGCAGCCACTGCACGACAGCGCCGCCAATGAAGATGCTTCCCTCCAGCGCATAAGCAAGCTTCTTATCCGTACTGCAGGCAAGCGTCGTAATCAGCCGGTCGCCGAAAGTGTGAACTTGTCGCCAATGTTCTGCAGCAGAAAGCAGCCCGTCCCGTAGGTATTCTTCGCATCGCCCGGCGAAACGCACAGCTGCCCAAACAGCGCCGACTGCTGGTCTCCTGCGATGCCTGCGATCTCAACCTCACCAAGCCCCAGCGACGTCGTCACCTGGCCTAGCTCTCTCGCTCGACCAGACGACCTCAGGCAACATGTTCCTCGGAATATTGAAGAGCTTCAGCAGGTCGTCGTCCCACTTGTCTTCGACGACGTTGTAGAGCAGGGTACGCGAAGCATTCGTGCGGTCGGTGATGTGCCGTCTTCCGCTCGTAAGGTTCCATATCAGCCAGCTATCCACCGTACCAAAGGCGAGCTTGCCGGCCTCGGCGCGTGTACGTGCTCCGTCGACGTTATCCAAAATCCACGCAACCTTGCTTGCCGAAAAATATGGGCTCAACAGCAAGCCAGTCTTCTGGCGAACCATCTCCTCCGCGCCCTCATCCGATAGTCTCTTCATCAACGCAGCGGTGCGGCTGTCCTGCCAGACGATCGCGTTGTAGACCGGCTTGCCCGTCTCGCGGTCCCAGACGATCGTCGTCTCGCGCTGATTGGTGATGCCGAGCGCGACGACATCCCGCGGCCGCAATCGCGCCTTGCCTATCACCTCAACGGCAGAGCTTAGCTGCGAGGTCAGAATCTCGAAGGGATCGTGCTCCACCCAGCCGCTGCTCGGATAGATCTGCGGAAACTCGTGCGCCGCCGTCCCTGCAATCCTGCCCTCGTGGTCGAAGAGGATGGCGCGCGAACTTGTCGTTCCCTGGTCGAGCGAAAGTACATACTTCATGCTGTCTCCTTGAATTCACGCACAGACTCCACGCACGGTTGAAGGCGATCCCTATAGCTTGATTACGACCTCATTGCGGTCAGCTTCTCCGCGAGCATTCGATCTCTTGCCGGCAGGAAAGGGTGAATGAGCAGCTGGTACGCTCCGCCGCCGACGACCGCGCCGATCAGCGGAGCGACAATTGGAATCCACCAGTAGCTTTCCGGCGAAGGCAGCGCTGACGGTCCCCAACCCATAAAAAAACAAAAGAGCCTCGGGCCAAAGTCACGCGCAGGATTGAGCGCCCACGCCTCCAGGTATCCCATCGACGCGCCGATCAGCGCAACCAGAAGGCCGATCATCAACGCTCCACCATTCGCGCCGGGAGCCATCTCGTTGTACTGCTCCGTGATCGCGAAGATGCCGAAGATCAGAAAGGCGGTCAGAATAATCTCGTCGCCAAAGGCATGCATCGGCGTGATCGCCAAGCCCGGATGAGTGAAGAAGACGCCCGCCGCCCCGCCAGTGGCGCGGGTGAGGTGGTTTGCAAGATTGAAGTTGTCGATCACCGGCGCGAAGAGCACATACACGATCCCCGCGCCAAGAAACGCGCCAACCACCTGCGCGATGCAGTACGGAATCACCTTGCGCCAGGAGAATCCTCGATAGACCGCAAGCGCCAGCGTAACCGCCGGATTGCCATGGCAGCCGCTCACCGCGCCGGTCGTATAGATCGCGAGCGTCACGGCCAGACCCCACGCGATGCAGACACCCCAATACGCCTGCTGATACGGGCTCGGATTGTAGAGCGTGTACATCGCCGCAACGGAGTCGCCGAACGCGATGATGATGAACATCGCCATCGCCTCTGATATCAGTTGCCCTGCATACGTCTTCGACATTGAGCTGCAATCTCCGTCACACGAGAGACGTCTTCGGTGACACTCAAATATAAGGTATAAATCCCCTTTCATGGCTGCTGAACAATATCTCCTTGCAGTAGCACCATGCCCTGTTAGATCGTTATCCTAAGAAGAGACATGCAGAAGCCCCAGACATCGGAAAAATCAACGCTCTTTCAAGCGCCTTCTTCCATGTTCTGGGTTGGCTTCCTCATTCGCGTCCTCTACATCACCATCGTCCATACATACCGCATCCGTCCGCAGGAAGATCACCTCCAGTTCGGTTGGGAGATGGGCCGCATCGCCCGCGCACTCGCCACTGGCTTCGGTTACGCAGACCCCTTTACCGGCCACTCCGGCCCAACCGCGTGGTCTCCGCCGCTCTACCCTCTGCTGATCGCCGGCGTCTTCAAGATCTTCGGCGTCTACACGGCCGCGTCTGCGTGGGTGCTCCTTACCATCAACAGCATCTTCTCCGCCGCCACTTCGTCGGTCATCTACGAGATCGCCGCACGCTGCTTCCACCAGACAGGCCGCGCCAGAAAAATCGCCCTCTGGTCCGGATGGCTCTGGGCGCTCTATCCTGCCGCCATGCAGTTCGCCGTCCGCTGGATCTGGGACATGTGCCTCACGGCATTTCTCTTCTCGAAGATCATTGCCATCGCGCTGCGCGCCCGCGGCGTCGGAGAAGAGCCTCTCGCCACCGACGAACCTGCGCCAGCAAAAAACAACACCGCTCGCTGGGTTGCCTTCGGTCTTCTCTCAGGGCTCGTTGTTCTGCTCAACTCCACCGTGCTTCTCTTTCTTCCGGCCTGCGGATTGTGGATGCTGCTCGGCGAGTTCAAGTCCAAAGCGGCAAGCGTTCCGACGCTCTTCACGGCGCACTTGCCAGCGCGCTCGCCTTCGCCTGCCTCGCTCCCTGGATGATTCGCAACTATACGGTCTTCCACGCCTTCATCCCGATGCGCGGCAACCTCGGTGCGGAGCTCCACCAATCCGTGCTGAAAGAACACGAAGGCTTCCCATGGGGCGCGACGATTCCCGTCTGTGAAGCGTGTCCGGTCTTCCAGCAATACCGGCAGATGGGCGAGTACGCTTACGTCCAACACGAGGGCGAACTCGCCAAACAGGAGATCCGCGCCCACAAGCTGCGCTTCGTAGAGTACACGCTCAAGCGTTTTTATTTTTTCTGGGTCAGCGTTCCCAAGTCGCCGGAAAAAGGTGTTCTCATCGAAGCTGCTCGCGAGGCGGACTACTTCTTCCTTAACCTGGCCGGCCTTCTTGGCCTGGCGCTCGCGCTCAAACAGCGGATTCCAGGAGCCGTTTTGTTCGCGTGGGCCTTCGCGTTATTGCCCATCACGTATTACTTCATCACCGTGCAGGCGCGCTTTCGTCATCCGCTCGAACCCATCATGACCATCCTCGCCGTCTTTCTCTTTCAGTCCGCAACCCTGCGGCGAAAGCTGCCCAGTGTAATCGCAGAAAAAAGTAACGCCTAGAGCTGTGATTTTTTGTGGAGCTGAAGCCGCTCGATCTGCCACGCCTTCGCATACTTCCAACTGACATACGCCGAGTGATAGAGATGCAGCAGCAAACCTTCGCGGCCATCGAGAAATCCAAGACGAAAGACATAGTTCCAGACAAACGTCAGCTGCGGAACTGCGGCGACATTCCAGCAGAAGGCCGCCCATGACCGGCTTACCTTCCCTTTCGTCGCAACAATCTGTGCGCCCAGCGCGCTGTACCGGTTCATGTGTTCGAGATAGATCTCCAGGTTGGGATAGCCATGATGAAGAAAATCCTTCTTCATCGCCTCCACGCTGCCACTCACCTGCACCGACTCATGCACGGGCCGATCCGTGAAATGAGCGGCGCCAGAGTCCGGTCATCCGGCGAAACAGTCTCAGCTTCATATCCGGATAGTAGCCGCCATACCGCATCCATCGTCCGAGAAATACATGGCGAAGCCGAAGCCGGTAGCCATCCACCGGCGGTTTGGTCCCTGCGTCGGTCTCCAGCATGTGCGGATCTCCGCCTGCAGCTCCTCCGTCAGCTCTTCATCCGCATCGAGCGACAACACCCACGTGCTCAGACATTTATCGATCGCGGAGTTTTTCTGCGCTGCAAATCCTTCCACACCTCGGTGAAGACCCTCGCGCCAAACGATCTCGCAATCTCGACCGTGCGGTCGGTCGAACCCGAGTCGACGACGACAATCTCATCGGCAAAACGGACGCTGGCCAGCGTTCGCGCCAGGTTTTCTTCTTCGTTCAGCGTGATGATAGCTACGGAGAGTGTCGATCGAGGCATTCCCTGCCTATTCTATTTGCCCAGTTCCCCTCAACAAAACCTTTAAAGCATTCGCGGCGGAAACCAGCCTAAGTAATGAGATTGATAACACATACGTTGTATTGGCCTGCGCTGTTGGCAACTCTACAGTTACGTATGGCGAGGTATCTATCAGGCTCCACACAACCTGATGATCTCTCACCGCTTTTGCTGAGCGGTTGAGGCATCCATGACCGAATTGATTCAACGATATAGGCACGCGGGCTCCGGAATTGTAGTGACATCGGCCACCCTCATCACTCTGGTTGGCTGCATCGCTCTGTTCCTGCAGTCCCGACTGGGTGCTCTGCACTACCCCGGCCTCGCGTTGACCACGAGGTTGACGACGAGCCTCGCCTTCGAAAAAATCATCTGGGTCGCCTGGTTTGCGCTGGGTATCTCTCTGGCTCTGCTCGTCTACGAGTGCCGAAAAGATGACTTCATACGATGGGTCGTCGGCGCCTTCCTTGTCTTTCTCATCGCCGACCTTCTCGATCGCGAACTCGCTATGAGCTACCGTCGCCAACGACTACCCCTGGATCGTCAGGCTCTTCGCAGGAGCAGGCTCCATCGCGGCGACCGTCTTCGTCGCCGGCCTCCCTATCTCCATACGCCGTCTCACCCTCATCGTTCGCGACGCAACGCGCTCGCGCGACAACGAACTTCGCCTGATCGCCGCCGCAGAGTCCAGCGCAGACTCCGTCATCCTCTATGACAGCGTCTACGACGTATCCGGCGAGATCCGCGACTTCAAGTTCATCTTCCTCAACAGCAACGCCAAACGAATGATCGGCATGGACCGAAGTCATGTGCTGGGGAAACATCTCTACGAAGTCTTCCCCGCCATGCGCACGGCTGATCTCTTCGAACGCCACAAACGCGTAGCAGAGACCGGCGAACCAGCCCTGATCGAAGTCAACAGCGCCGATCTTCCAGTCCGAAGGCAGCTCCGGGCGATACCAGATTCAGGTTGTCCAGCTCTCGAACGGCATTGCTACAACGATCACCGACGTCACCGCGCGCTATCAGCACAAGGAAGAGCTGAAGCGCGCGCTCAACTTCAACAAATCCATCATCGCAAGCTCTCCCTTCAGCATCATCGTCACCGATAAGGCCGGAATCATCACCTCCGTCAATCCCGCCGCGGAGAAAATGCTCTGGTATCAGGAGAGCGATCTGCTCGGCCGCAACAGCATCGAACTGCACGACGCCGAGGAGCTGCGCCAGCGCGCGCTCGATCTCTCTACGCAGTTCGACACCGAGGTCTAACCCGATCATCACGTATTTCGCCTCGCCCCGGAAAAGGGTCTTGATCGATGAACGGGAGTGGAGCTACATCCGGAAAGATGGTTCTCGCGTCCCGGTGCAGCTCGTCGTCACTGCACTTCGCGACAGCGAGGAAGCGCATCACCGGCTACGTCGGAATCTCCTACGACCTTACCGAGCGCAAACGCGCCGAGGAGTACATCTATCACGTCGCTCATCACGATCCTCTCACCGGCCTTCCCACTCGCACTCTGCTTCGCGATCGCCTTGAGGTCGCCATCGATCGCGCCAGACGCTCCCAGGACATTCTCGCCGTCATGATGGTCGACCTCGACAACTTCAAGCGGGTGAATGACTCGCTCGGCCATCAGGCCGGAGACACCGTCCTCTGCGAGATCTCCAAGCGACTTCAAAGCCTGCGTCCGCAAGTCCGACACCGTCGGCCGTATGGGCGGAGACGAGTTCGTCGTACTGCTCCCCGACCTTCGCTCCGACAAGGACGCTGAAGAGATCTGCCAGAAATTGCTTGCCGCCGTCGCCCAACCCATTCGCATCGGCAAACACGAGATCATCGTCACCGCCAGCATCGGCGTCGGCCTCTTTCCCGGCTGCGAAGACGTCGACAGCCTCTTCAAGAACGCCGACTTCGCCATGTACCGCGTCAAGAACAACGGGCGCAACGGCTCTCAGGTCTACACTCCCGGAATCGCCATGCAGGGCCTGCAGCAACTCCAGATGGAATCCGCCCTGCGCAATGCACTCGAAGCCGGCGAGTTTGAGATTCTCTATCAGCCGCAGATCTCCTTCGCCAACGGGCGCATTCTCGGCGTTGAATCCCTCCTTCGCTGGAACAGCGCCGAGTTCGGTCTCGTTGGACCTAACACATTTATTCCGCTCGCGGAAGACACCGGCCTGATCGTATCCATCGGCGAATGGGTTCTTCTTCAGTCCTGCAAAGAGATCGCCGCGCTGCAGCGAAAGCTCGGCGTCGAATTCTCGGTAGCCATCAACATCTCTCCCCGGCAGTTCCAGCAGAAAGACTTCCCCGCAACCATCGAGCAGCGCACTCAGCCATCAGCGGACTCAAACCCGAGCAACTCGAGCTGGAGATCACCGAACATCTCCTCATGGTCGACTCCGAAGAGTCGCTCGAGATCATGCAGCGCGTCCGCAAACTCGGCGTCCGTTTTGCCATCGACGACTTCGGCACCGGCTTCTCCAACATGGGCTACATCACACGCTTTGCCGTCGATCGAATCAAGATCGACCGCTCCTTCATCTCACGCTGCGACGTCGACGAAAACAGCCGCGCCGTCACCGCCGCCATCATCGCGCTCGCTCACAGCCTCCAGATCGAGGTCATCGCAGAGGGAGTCGAGTCCGAACAGCAGGTCCAGATGCTCCGCCAGATGTCCTGCGATCAGGCGCAGGGCTACTTCTACTCCCGTCCGCTCAAGCTGGCTGACATGCAGCATTTCTCTCATACGCAATCTTCGCGAACATCCGCATCGCATCGCACCACGCCGTTCCGACTCCAAACTGCATGCTCTATCCGCTGCAGGCTCAATCGCCAGAAGCCTGAGTTTGAACTCAGCACGCAGCGCACAAGAACAGAGGGTTAAGGATCTTCGCTCATGAGCGAAAGGAACAAGAAACAGATGCATCGTTCTACTACCCTCCGGCCCGCATTTCGAACATCTGTACGACGAAGTGCTCGAGACCGCCATCGCCAAGCTGGCCTGCTGTCCTTGCGCTCTTTCCAGAGAACCTTCCGCTCGCCAACACCGATCAACATCTTCATCGATGAGATCGAGCAGGCCGCCGCGCTCTTCGCGGACATATCGGAGAACACTGCCGAAATCTGGCTCGCAGTGGGATGTGCCACTCGCTCGGCAAGCCGCTTTGCCTCATCTCTTCCACGCTGCGACTCCACGCTGCCCCTGGGAATCCAGTATCTCCCCTGATTCCCTACCCCACCGATGCATTCCCCAGCGATTACTCGCTGCTTCAGCAAAACATCTCCGCTGAACTGCTGGCAACGATGCCCCAGACAGACACGTATCCAGCCGACACTTGAAGTGCAGTCTCCCTTTCTACCTTCAGCGTCCACGCCGAAGATCCCCGATGACCTGGTCTCCTACGAGGTTCTTGCGCTGACGATCATCGATCTCAAAGCCTCCGACTCCGGCCTCAGTCCTCGCGACCTTGGCCTGGAGATGCAGACCAGCGAATGCGGCCATCTTACCAGCCATGCGATGAACGCCTTGAAGCGCCGTGGATTCATCGAAAGACGACAGGTCCAATCAGCGAAGGAAATGAGCTCCACATCTCCGACAACCTCTTCCTCACGCACAAGGGCGAAGAGTGGTTGATTCGTCATGGAAAAAGACATGCCCGCGCAACGGTCCGCGTGCAGCGTTCGCGAGAGTTATTCCTGAACAGGAAGTAGTCCGCCTAACGCGGCCGCCCCAGTGAAACATGCCGATACTCCGGCTCAAAGCCGAGTTCGCGCGCATAGTTCAGTATCCGCTCGAAGTCCAGACTGATCGTCGCGCCCGCCATCTGCGTCACCTCATCTTCAATCGGAAGGTCGAAGTCGTCTGCACCGTAGTTCAACCCCTCCAGCGCCTGCTGGTTCTGCGTCAATACCGAGGTGCGTATGCGCGGAATATTGTCGAGATAGATCCGGCACAACGCAAGGTGCCGCAGATACTCCGCCGTCGTAATCTCAATCCCGCCAATCTGCGTGAAGTAGGGCTTGAAAGTCCAGCAGAGAAAGCTTGCCAGCCCCCCCGTCTCATCCTGAAACTTCCGTGTCCGCTCCAGATGCTCCAGCCGCTCCTCGATACTCTCGTCAAACCCTATGACCATCGTCGCCGTCGTCTTCAATCCTGCCTCGACGATAGCCCGCTGCGCGTCGAAGTACTGCGCAACGGTGTACTTAAATTTTGAGTGCCGCGCCCGAAACTCCTCGGTCAAAATCTCCGACCCGCCGCCGGTAATCCACCGCACGCCTGCTGCCTTCAATCGCTCCGCAGCCTCGGCATAGCTCAACTTCGCGTGATCGGCCAGGTACATAAACTCGGCAATCGTCAGCGCATAGAACTCCAGCGCATCCCCATACCGTGCACGGATCGCAGCAAACAACTCGCAGTAGTAGCTCAGCGGAAGATGCGGATTAAACCCTCCATTGAACGCCGCCAGATCTCCACCCAGCGCCAGCAACTCATCGAGCTTCGCGAACACCTCTTCATGGCTCAAGACATAACCGCCGTCCTGCGTGGGCAGCTTGTAAAAAGCGCAGTAGTCGCATTGGGCCACGCACACATTGGTGTAGTTAATGATTCGCATCACCATGTACGTGCAGGCGCCACGCGCATGAAACCGGTCCCGCACACTACCAGCCAGCCCGCGCAACTCCTCGTCTGACGCATTCTCCCAAAGCCACCGCGCCTCCTCCCGCCCGATCCGCAAACCCTGCGCGATCTTCGCGGCAATCCCGGCGACAGTCGTGTCAGACGAAGCGATGGAATGGCTCATAGCTCTAGTGTAGTGTGCCGCGGCCACAGGCGTGCCAATCTCGATAATTCCCAATAAGAAACTATTTCCCATTAGCACCCGTCACAGTGTATAACTCTTTCGCACCCTGTTTTGCCTCTTCTCACTCCACGGGAGCCGAGCCACGTCGCACGGTGCAACCAACTTCAGCTGCAACACAGCAGGAGAGTTTCTCCCATGTCTTCTCTTCTTCGTTCGGTCGCATCGTCTCTCGCCCTCATCACCGCACTCTCCCCCTTCGTCCGCGCCGAGGATCCACCCAGAACCTGGGTCGACAAGGACACAGGACATCGCATCTGGCGGCTCAGCGACGAACCGAACTCCGGCGGCTTCTACTTCAACGTCAACGCCTACACCCCCGACCACAAGCAGATGATCTACACCGCGCCGGACGGCATTCACGTTCTCGACATGGCCACGCGTAAGACCCGCCTGCTCGTTCCAAACCCTCCCGCAGACCCCGGCGCGGCACGCGGAGCTGGCGCCAGTCGCAACCCTCATGCTCTCGTCGCGGGCAGCAAAACAAACAGTGTCTTCTTCACCCAGCTTGATCCCGTCTCGAACGCCGTCGCCGTCTACAAGGCAGACACCAACACCGGAGCGATCCGCAAACTCACTGACCTGCCGCCAAAAATCAGCATCGTCAGCGTCAACGCCGACGAAACCCTTGCCGCCGGCACCTATATTGAAGGCGACGCCACCGGCAAGGAGTATGGGTCAAACCTTCCTGCGACTCCGCCCAAAGCCGGGGACAATCGTGTAGCCAACGCCGCCGAAGGCCCACACTACCAGCCGGAAAACAAGGGCCAGATGATGGAGCGTCGTCTCGCGGCGCGTCTTCCGCTCGTGCTCTTCACCATCCGCCTGCAGCCCGGCCCGCACGGCGAGAAGCCTGGCGACATGACAACCCTGCTCCACTCCACCGACTGGGTCAACCATCTTCTCTTCTCCCCCACCGACCCCGAACTTCTCATGTACTGTCACGAAGGCCCGTGGCAGAAGGTCGATCGCATCTGGATGATTCACACCGACGGCACCCACAACACCCTCATCCACAAACGAACCATGGCCATGGAGATCGCCGGCCACGAGTTCTGGGGGCTCGACGGCAAAACCATCTGGTACGACTGGCAATATCCCAAGGGAGAAGACTTCTTCCTCGCCAGCTACGACCTGGAGACCGGCAAACGCACCGCCTTCCACATGCAGCGCAACGAGTGGTCGATTCACTTCAACCTCACCAAAGACCTTGACCTCTTCACCGGCGACGGCGGCGATCCCGGCCAGGTCGCCAAAGCCCCCGACGGCGAGTGGATCGAGCTCTTCTACCCGCACATGATTCCCGTTGGCGAAGGTGCGCTCAACGAACCCACCTTCTGGCAGCCCGGCGTCTTCCAATCCGAGCGTCTCGTCAACATGTCGCATCACTAACTATCGCGAGGAGCCAAACGTCCGCTTCTCGCCCGACAAATCGCTCGTCCTCTTCACCAGCAACATGTTCGGCCCCAGCTACGTCTTCGGCGTAGAAGTGAAAAAAACTGAGATCTCTCCCGCCACCTACGTCCAGTCCACACCGGAGCTGGCCATCAAATTCAACCCAACGGCACCCACTCCAACCACCACACCCAAATGAAACAAAGATCGATGTGCCTCTTCATCGCAGCCTCACCGCGATGAAGGAGAAGTAAAATCTCTCCCAGCCACCAACTAAGGGACTCCATGCGTCGCATTCTCCTTCTCGCTATCGCCCTCTTCAGTACTCAGGCCTTCGCCGCGATACATCTGGCACAGCCCCGCAACATTCAGTCGTTCACGCCGACTGGCGATTCTCCCAGTCCGACCCCGCAGGCGCTCAAGCCCCCGCCTTCGACGATGCTCAATGGCAGGCCGTTACCCTCCCGCACGACTGGAGCATCGCCGGCCCCGTCAAAGAAGACGCGCCTTCACGCGCAGCCGGCGGCTTCTTCCCCACCGGCATCTCCTGGTACCGTCACACGCTCATGTTGCCGAAACTCGATCCCGCGAAACGCACCTCCATCGCCTTCGACGGCATCATGGCCAACTCCGACGTCTACTGCAACGGAAAACTTCTCGGCCACCGCCACTACGGCTATGTCAGCTTCAACTACGATCTCACCCCGCATCTCCACGCAGGAAAAAACATCATCGCCGTCCGCGTGGACGACTCGCAACAACCCGCCTCCCGCTGGTATCCGGGCGCTGGCATCAACCGCCACGTCCGTATCATCACAACGAACGCAGTCCACATCGCCCCATGGGGCACCTTCGTCACCACGCCCAAAGTCTCCGCTCAATCCGCCACTGTTCACGTTCGTACCACCATCACCAACGACTCGGCCGTCAGTGCCAACATTCAACTGGCGATCGATGTTAGAACTCCCGGCGAAGGCACCTTATCAGGCTCGTTTATGACGCTCCCAAAGCCGATCACTCTCGCGCCGGGCGCCACAGCTGATCTCGAAGCCGAAGTCACTGTCGAGAACCCCGACCGCTGGGACCTCGACCATCCCGCACTGTACAGAGTCGTCGCGACCATATTGCGAAATCACTCACCCATCGATAAGGAAGATATCCTCGACGACGAAGTCGTCCCCTTCGGCATACGCAAATTCCACTTCGATCCCAATCAAGGCTTCTTCCTCAACGGCGTCCACCACAAAATCTACGGAGCCGCCCTCCACACCGATGCCGGAGCCTTCGGCACCGCAGTCCCACTCGCCGCATGGCAGCGCCGCCTCACCGCCCTTCGCGCCCTCGGCGTCAACGCTATCCGCACCGCCCACAACCCACCCGCGCCCGAGTTCCTCGATCTCGCCGACCGCATGGGCTTCCTCGTCATGGACGAGATGTTCGACTGCTGGACCGTCGCCAAAAAACCCGTACGACTACCACCTCTACTTCAAAGAGTGGTCCATTCGCGACACCGCCGACACCGTCCAGCGCGACCGCAACCACCCCAGCATCATCCTCTGGTCCGCCGGCAACGAGATCCACGACACACCAAAGCCCGACATCGCCATCCCGATCTTGAAATCGCTAGTCGACACATTCCACCAATACGACCCAACACGCCCCGTCACGCAAGCGCTCTTCCGCCCCAACGTCTCTCACGACTACGACAACGGCCTCGCCGACCTCCTCGACGTAGTCGGCCAGAACTATCGCGAGAAACGAAATCCTCAAAGCCCACGCCGACAAGCCATCGCGCAAGATCATCGGCACCGAAAACACCCACGACCGCAACCAATGGGTCGCCATGCGCGACCACGCCGAATACTCCGGCCAGTTCCTCTGGTCCGGCATCGACTACCTCGGCGAAGCCGGCCGCTGGCCCTCCATCGGCGCCGGCAGCGGTCTCCTCCTCACCACCTCTCTCCCCCGCGCCCGCGCCTTCGAGCGTCAATCCTGGTGGAGCACCGTTCCCATGGTCCGCATCGCTCGACGCGTGCAAGCAGCCCGTCGCGGCCCTGTTGACCCTGGCTACGCCTCACCCACCTCCAACAATCAAGCCGCCACCACCGCGCCCACAGCCCCACTCGATCCCACTACCCGCTTCGGCCAGCCACTTCTGCTCGACTGGACTCCAAAAGACCAATCCCCTCACACCGAAAACATCGAAATCTACACGAACGCCGAAGAAGTCGAGCTCTTCCTCAACGACAAATCTCTCGGCACACAAAAACTCCACCCCGATGCCAGCCCCATCACCTATCAAGTCCCCTTCGAACCCGGCACACTCAAAGCCATCGCACGCTCCAACGGCAAAGTCGTAGCGCAGGATGAACTCCGCACCGCAGGCAAACCCACCAGGCTTCTTCTGACCACCGGTCTAGCCGCCGCGCAACTCACAACAAACCCGGATAGCTCAACCCCGCCTGCACTCACGCAAGACTGGAACGACATAGCCTACGTAACTGCCACCCTCGTCGACGCCAACGGCACCGTGATCCCCGACAGCGCCACCGTCATTCACTTCTCCACCACCGGTCCAGGCAAAATCATCGCCGTCGACAACGGCAACCTGCTCGACCACGATCCCTTCCAGGCAACTGACCGCACACTCTACGAAGGCCACGCCATCGCGATCCTTCGTGCCACCGCATCCTCCGGCGTCATCACCCTGACTGCAACGGCAGAGGGAGTCCCTCCCGGAACCATCAAGATCTCTACTAGCCCCATCCTCCCGAAGCTTTCAAAACTCACTCAGTAAGAAAACCACTCCAGCCGTACTGCGATCATTCAACAACTGTTCGCCACGCGCTCCGTCGAAAGAGCGCCCAGGTGGAACCGCCGCCGCTTTATCGCAGCCTCTAATCCAGCAACAACCTGCGTCTCACCCTCGGCTAGGACTCTTCCCCAACAACTCCCGAGCAATCACCATCCGCTGAATCTCGCTCGTTCCCTCACCAATCGTGCACAGCCTCACATCGCGATAAAACTTCTCCGCCGGATAGTCCTTGATGAACCCATACCCTCCATGAATCTGCACGCCCTCATCGCAAATCCTGCAAGCCGCCTCACTCGCATACAGCTTCGCCATCGCCGACTCCAGCGTCACCTTCTTGCCCGCGTCCTTCATCTGCGCCGCACGCATCGTCAACAGCCACGCCGCATCCAGCTCCGTCGCCATATCCGCCAGCTTGAACTGGATCGCCTGAAACTCGCTGATCGCCTTGCCAAACTGCCGTCTCTCCTGCGCATACTTCATCGCTGCATCCAACGCGCCACGCGCCATTCCCAGGCTCAGCGCAGCAATCGAAATCCTTCCGCCATCCAGCACGCGCATCGCATCCTTGAACCCGTCGCCTTCTTTGCCAACCAGGTTCTCCGCCGGAATCTCGCAGTCCTCGAAGATCAGCTCCGCCGTATCGCTCGCCCGCAGCCCCAGCTTGTTCTCTTTTCTGCCCGGAACGAAAACCCTTCGTTCCCCTTCTCCACCACAAACGCCGAAATCCCACCGCGCGTTCCCTTTTCTTTATCCGTCACTGCCAAGCACCACCGCGCAGTTCGCATAGGTTCCATTGGTGATGAACGTCTTCGATCCGTTCAGCACCCACTTGTCACCCTTCTTCACCGCGGTCGTCCGCGCTCCACCCGCATCCGAACCCGAACCCGGCTCCGTCAGCCCCCATGCGCCCAGCCACTCCCCGCTGGCCAGCTTCGGAATCCACCGCTTTCTCTGCTCATCATTCCCGCCCAGCATAATGTGGTTCGTGCACAGCGAATTATGCGCCGCCACAATAATCCCCACGCTGCCATCCACGCGCGACAGCTCCTCCACCGCCAGCACATACTCCACGTAGCCCATGCCCGCGCCACCCAGCACTCCGGAAAGATCACGCCCATCAACCCCATCTCCCCCAGCTTCTTCACCACCGCATGGGGAAACTCGCTCTTCTCGTCCCACTCGCTCACATGCGGCGCAATCTCGCCCTCGGCAAACGCCCGCACCTCACTCCGCAACTGCTTCTGCTCTTCCGTCAATCCAAACATTTTCGTGCTCCCCGCTCTATAAACGCTACTTATACATGTATCACATCCACGCATACACTGGCTCATCGCGCCCTGCGAAAAAAAGCGGAAGCAGGCAGCAACGCCCGCTCCCGCCTTCGCTTCGTATGCCTTAAATTCGGTCCAGCGCCTGCTCCAGGTCCGCCACAATATCCTCAACGTCCTCGATTCCCGCCGAAACCCGCATCAATCCATCCGTAATCCCCAGCTTCGCGCGGCCCTCCGCACCGACGGCCGCATGCGTCATGCTCGCCGGATGACAGATCAGCGTCTCCACTCCACCCAGCGACTCCGCCAGGTATCCCAGCTTCAGCGACTTCGCAAACGCATTCGCATTCTCAAGCGACCCCAGCTCCATCGAGATCATCGAACCGAACCCTCGCTGCTGCCGCTTCGCCAGCTCATGGTGCGGATGCTCCGCCAGCCCCGGATAAAACACCTGCCGCACCTTTGCATGGCCCTTCAAAAAATCGGCGATCACTCGTCCATTGGCATCGTGCTGTTTCATCCGCACTGCAAGCGTCTTTACGCCGCGTAGCAGCAGATAGCTCTCAAACGGCGACAGAATTCCCCCCGTACACTTCTGCACATAGCGAAACCGCTCTGCCTGCTCCGGCTTGGTGCAAACCAACACACCGCCCAGCCCATCCGAGTGCCCATTCAAAAACTTCGTCGTCGAGTGCATCACAATATCCGCACCCAGCGCGATGGGTTGTTGCAGGTATGGCGACAAAAACGTATTGTCGACGCTCAACTCCACGCCCTTCGCATGGCAGATTCGCGCCACCGCGGCAATATCCGTAATCGACATCATCGGGTTGGTCGGCGTCTCGATATGCACCAGCTTCGTCGCTGGCGTAATCGCCGCTGCCACGTTCTCCGCCACGCTCGTATCGACATAGGTAAACGTCAGCCCATAGTTGCTCAACACCGTGTCGAACAGCCGTCCCGTCCCGCCATACATATTGTCGGTGCACACCACATGGTCGCCCGACTTCATCATCGTGCACAACGCGGTAATCGCGGCCATCCCGCTGGCAAACGCATGCGCGCTCGTGCCGCCCTCAAGCGAACACAGGCTCTCTTCCAGCGCATCCCGCGTCGGATTCGTCAGTCGCGCATACTCATGCCCCTTGTTCTTTCCAATCTCTTCCTGCTGATACGTCGAGGTCAGATAGATCGGCACGTTCACCGCTCCCGTCAACTCATCCGGAGCCTGCCCGTCATGTATCGCCCGCGTTGCAAATCCCAATCGCTTCTTCGCTTCCATTCATCCCTCTCTCTTTTATCGCGTCGTTACTTCTTCGGTTTTGCCTGCGCTGGCGGCGGTCTTCTGGGCCTCTGTCTCGCCGAAACCGATTTGATCACCAGCTTGTACTCTACGTCTTTATCGAAGGGCACCTTCGCCAACTTCATCGCTGTCGCCATCATAGCCTTCACATCCCCGCGATCGAGCGTCTTCTCATCCTCCAGGCGAATATGCCGCACACGCGAACCCGCTCCCTGCAGCAAACCCTCCGGATCAGGCAGCTTTGCGCCTTGCAAAAAGAAAAAGTTCGCATGTTTGGGATAAACAGCGAGGGAAAAAATCCCATCCGAAGCCCGTTCGTTCGGCGCAAACCCAATCGCCAGCGCGTTGTAGTTCTCATACACCAGCTCAATCGCATGCGGCAGCCGCTTGCGAAGCTTCCCGAGCGCCCTTCGCACAACTCCCGCGAGCTCTGGTGTGAAAGCATCCAGAAAACGATCAAGCTGCTTCTCCGCACTCTCCGTCTTCATCACACTCTCCGTTGCTCGTGTCTCTCGCCACCAGCCTCCATCACTCAAACAAGCCTTTGCTCAAATAACGCTCCGCCGAATCCGGAATCACCGTCACCACTCTCTTCCCCGCCCCAAGCTCCCGCGCGACATCCACCGTGGCACACAACATCGCTCCAGCGCTCGAGCCCGCAAAGACGCCCTCTTCCGAGGCCAGCCGTCTTACCATCTCGAACGCCGGCTCATCCATCACCTTCATCACGCGGTCGCACACGCTGCGGTCAAACGTCGCAGGAATAAACGACACACCAATCCCCTCCACCTTGTGCGGCCCAGGCTCACCGCCCTCGAGCACACTCCCCTGCGGCTCAACAGCCACCGTCAGAATCCCAACCTGCTTCTTCTTAAAAAGCGAGCGACTCCGGTAAACGTCCCCGCCGATCCCACGCCCGACACCCACGCATCCACTCGTCCATCCATCTGCTGCCAAATCTCTACCGCTGTCGTCTCTTCATGAAAGTCCGGGTTTGCCGGATTCTCAAACTGCAACACCGCCGACGCCCCCGGCACCTCCATCTCATACTCCAATGCCCGCCGAATCGCTCCGGCCATGCCCTCTGCTTCCGGTGTTCGCACCACCGTTGCGCCAAGACCGCGCATCAGCTTGCACTTCTCCTCAGCAAAACCCTCCGGCACATACAACATCACCTTGTACCCGCGATTTACGCCGATCAGCGCCAAACCCACGCCAGTATTGCCCGCCGTCGCTTCAACAATCGTGCCTCCCGGCTGCAGCACGCCACGCCGCTCCGCATCGAGCACCAGGCCCAGCGCCGCACGATCCTTGATGCTGCCGCCCGGATTTAAAAACTCCAGCTTGGCCCAAATCTCCGCACACGATCCACCACTCGCCTGCTCGAGCCGGCGCATCCGCAACATCGGCGTCTGCCCCACCAGCTCCAGTACATTCTCTACAACCCTCATCGACTCAAACCTCACACAAAAAAATAATCTGCTCTCGTAGTCTCGTCGAAGACGAGAGACCATGCCCCTGTCTTTTTACATCAATCAGGAGAGAGCTGGCTCGTCAAAGCCCTTCCACTAAATTCAAAAAAGTCCCCGGCTATTGCTTCTTCGATGGATCACTCAGGACCGCATCTCCACTCTTCGAAGCATTCACAACTCTCGGATAGTATCCACTCCGCGTCCGCACCGAAAGCCTGCCCGTGCTCTTCGTCTTCGCTTCCACGTGAATCTCGCGATAGCCGCCCAGCGTCGGTGACTTCGTCGAGTGATACGAGATCGTGTACTGCGTCCGGATATCCTGCGCCACCTCCGCCGCAACCGCATCCACATCTTTTATCGACTTCGGAAAATAAGCAGCCCCGCCCGTCTGCTCTGCCAGCGTCTCCAGCACCCGCCGCGCATGACGCGACTCGCGCTTATCCGTATCGTCGCCAAACAACAGCCCAACACAGTAGATCACCGGCCCATCCAGGTCCTGAATCCTCCGGATCGTCTGCTCCAGCGTCGCGCTCGAAGCATTGTCTTCGCCGTCGGTCACTACCAGCAGCACCTGCTTCGGATGCTTCGCATTCTTACTCAGATAATCCGCCGAGGCCACCAGCGCATCGTAGATCGCCGTACCACCGCTCGACTTGATATACCCCAGCCCCTGCTGCAGCTTGTCGATATTATTCGTAAAGTCCTGGTCGATGAAGGCCTCCCACGAGAAGTCCACCAGGAACTCCTCATCCTCCGGATTCGACAGCTTCACAAAATCCACCGAAGCCTTATCCACCGCCGTTCGCTTGTCGTACATCGAGCCGGAGCTGTCGATCAGCAGCCCCAGCGACACCGGCAGATCTTCATGCCGAAACGAAGCAATCGTCTGCGGAACTCCATCTTCATACACAGTGAAAGCACTCTTATCCAGAGTCTGAATCGACCGGCCGCTACCATCGAGCACCGTCGCATTCAGCCGAACCTCATACGCATCCTCACGCAGCGTGTACTTGCCACCCTCGCGCTCAATCTTGCTCGGCCCCACTCCCTGCGGCGCGCCGGTCTGGCTCTGCGCCGGCGGATCAGCATCGGGCGAAGGCACAGGATCGCGATCCACCGTCAAAGAGGGCTGCTTCGTGGCTGGTTTCGCGGGCGCCTGCGCAGTCGACGGTTGTTGAGCCCATCCGCTCGCCGTGCCCGCCGCTAACCATCCCACCACCGCGATATGCGGCCAGAAACTTTTACTGCGAAGGTGCATAGTACCCCTGGCGATTGTGTACCGTCAGCGTCGGAAGTCCCGGTGGCGGCACGAGTCGTATCTTCAATTTACGCCAGTTCCCGTCCTGCTTCACCTCGGATGGTCGATACCCGATCACATACTCGTTCCGCAGCTCCGCGCTGATTCGCGACGCAATGTCCCCCAGGTCGCCGATATCCAGCACCCGGAACATCCGCCCACCTGTCATATCACAGATATCGTTCAGCAGGATCGGCCCCAACTGCTCTTCGGTCGTCGGCGCATACTGGTCGAAGATCCCGATCGAATAGATCTGCACATCGCTCTCCCGCACCACTCGCCGCAGCTCGCCCTCCGTATATCGGCTGCGATTATCTCCGCCATCCGAGATGATCAGCAGCGCCTTCCGCTCATACTTCGCCTGCTTCAGCTTGTCCACACCCAGATAGATCGCATCGATCAGCGCCGTCCGGTTCTCCGGCTTCAGCATCACCATCCGCGCTTCAACGTCATCCACATCCGACGTGTAGTCCACAATCACCGCCGGCCGGTCATTGAATCCCACCACAAAAAACTCGTCCTGCGGGTTCGACGTTCTCAAGAACTCGCTCAACGCCTTTCGAGCCCGCAAAAACTTCGACGACATGCTCCCGCTCAGGTCGAAGATGATGCCAATCGTCACCGGAGCATCCTGCGTCGAAAAACTCTTGATCACCTGCCCAATGTTGTTGTCGTAGATCTCAAAGTTTTCCTTCTCCAACCCGGTCACCAGGCGGTTCATCGGGTCGGTCACGGTAGCGGCACCAGCACCAGGTTCACATCCACGCGAATCCGCGCGTCTCGTCTCGACGTCGCCAGCGCCGCGGCGTTGTCGGCGCCTTCAATCACCGGCTTTGTGCTGTCCGGTGTCTTTGGCGGGGGCGGCGGAGCCGGCGTATGGATTACCCCCAGCGGATTCTCCTGCGCCCGGCACGTCGCGCTTCCAGCCGCGCTCCACAGCACAGCAGCCACCATCATTACTGCAAGCCCCAACCCCGCCTGCAGCCACCCGTTCCTGCGATCTCGCCGTGCGCCTTTGTTTCGCATATCGATGTCCAAACCGGCACCTATGCCATTCCACGCTCTGTCAGTCTTTCCAGTCATCTATGGCTGGAAACCACGAAGGCTACAGTCATCCGATGTTTTATTCAAGAGAAATAATAGACCTGGCCCAAAAGCCTTGTGTCACAGTTTTATCTCGCGGCATCTTTCCTGACAGTTAACCTGCGTTTCGTCCATCCTTCTCCGATTCCACAAGGCCTCTTAACGCTCCCATCGGGCTTCAACTCGTACAATCGCACTATCTAAGACGTCTGGAGAATCAAAACAGCATGGCTCGTCTCTACCCCTTTCGCGCCCTCCGTTACGACCCCGCCCGCGTCAACATGCAAGCCGTAGTCACCCAGCCCTACGACAAGATCACCCCGGCCATGCAACAGCGCTACTACGAGGCCAGCCCCTACAACCTCGTCCGCATCATCCTCGGCAAGCGCGAGCCCAGCGACACCTTCGATGGTCCAGACCCGAACAACGTCTACACCCGCGCCGCCGAGTACCTCCACGACTGGCGCCGCGACCACATCCTCGCCGAAGAGCCCGAGCCCGCTATCTACGGCTACTCCCAGACCTACACCGTCCCCGGCACCGACGAGACCCGCGAACGCCGCGGCTTCATCGCCCTCGGCCACCTCTACGACTACGCCGACAAGGTCGTCTACCGCCACGAGCAGACCTTCCCCAAACACAAATCCGACCGCCTCGCCCTCTTCAAAGCCACCCGAGCCTACTGCGAGCAGATCTACATGCTCTACTCCGACCCCGCCTTCACCGCCGAAAAACTCATCTTCGCCGGCGCCTTCCCCAACGGCTTCGACGACAACCCACCCGACCTCGCCATCACCGACGAGTACAGCGTCGTCCACAAGCTCTGGAAGCTCACCGACCCCAACCTCATCAATCTCCTGCTCACCGCCATGGCCGACAAGAAGCTCATCATCGCCGACGGCCACCACCGCTACGAGACCTCCGTCGCCTACGCCAAAGAGCGCGGCGCCCAGCTCAAGCTCCCCCTCAACCAGCCCCTCGACGAAGACGAGCGCGTCAGCCCACGCTCCCTGCCCGTCCCTGCCTTCCCCGAGGCCGCCATGATGATGACCTTCGTCAACATGGACGCACCCGGCATCACCATCCTGCCCACCCATCGCGTCGTCCAGGGCATCGAAAACTTCTCCTCCCCCAACTTCATCACCAAAGCCAGCGCCTTCTACACCATCACCGAACTCGGCGCCCACACCCAGCCCGATGACCTCATCACCACTCTCACCAGCTCACCCGGCGACTCTTTCCTCGCCGTCACCGGCGACGGCAACTACCTCCTCACGCCCAAACCCGAAGCCATCGCCCCGCTTATCACCAACCTGCCTGCAAAACAGCGTCAGCTAGGCGTCGCGCAGCTCCACGCCGTCGTTCTCGACCAGCTCCTTGGCCTAACCGAAGACAAGATCCGCGCCACCGGCAACATCCAGTACCTGCGCGAAGCCGCCGAAGCAGTCGCACTGGTCGAATCAGGCGAAGCCAACATCGCCTTCCTCATCAAACCCATCACCCTCGACCAGCTCAAAGACGTCTCACTCTCGGGCGAAGTCATGCCGCAAAAATCCACCGACTTCTACCCCAAACTCCTCAGCGGCCTGGCCATCTACGCGCTCGACTAAAAGCTAGAAGCGTCACAAAACCGGGTGCCCCATCCTTTCGGCTTCACCGAAAGGGTGGGATATCGAGCGAAGCGAGACCCCTCTCCTCACAGCCAGTTCCGGGTTCACATACAGGGTCGATTCCGGAACCTTCCGTCCGGCATGCGGTGGTTCTCCGAAACACCGCATGCAGCTACACCTACTTGTGTTCATAGCTAAGCTTCGGATACCAATCCGTCCCTCGCCCCTCCGGCGTCAGATCCAGTACCTGCCACAGCAGATCAAGATCCGGCGCACCTCGCGGATCCTGCCCCGGATCAGCCATCGCCCCACTCATCTCGCCGCTGTAGAAGTGGCGAACCTTCCCGTCTCGCCTCGTAAACACGCTGAACCCCGGAACATCCGCGTCCTCAGCGTTCACATACGTCCGCGTATACTCCCCCGTCATGTCGGAGACCAAGGGCAGGTTCAGAAAGCCGCGCTGTTTTTTGTACTCCACCAGCCTCTCCATCGGCGACCGCGCCATCACCGCAATCGCCGCGCGCTCCCGCAGATTCACCGCCGTCCCATTCCACGCGCTCAAGAACGAGGTGCAACTCGGACAAGGCCCCTTGCGCTGCGGTCCAAACATCATGCTGTAGACCATCAGCGTCTCCTTATCCCCAAAAAGACTCGACAGACGAACCGCTCCACTCTCCGACACCAACTCATAGTCCTGCGGAATCTCTCCGCCCGCAGGCAAAGCCCGCCGTTGCGCAGCGACCCGCTCCAACTGCCGCCGCAACTCGATCTCTTCCGCCAGAAGCGCGTTGCGAGCCGCACGATACGCCGCACTCTCATTTGGAAGACGAGCCTTATTCAAGGCAGCCAATTCCTTAGCCGGAACCAATGTCATTGCAACCCTCCTGGAACTCTCGTGAAGCTCACACTGGAAACTCACACTGAAATGCTCACACAACTGGATACTCGCGATCACGCGCGAGCAAACAATCGTAGGAATATCGATAACACACCCTACTTATACCGGGAAACCCACCCACTCCGCTCACCCTTTACAATCAACCAAACGACTTTGCCTTTCTCCTTCAAACAACTCGCGCTGGTGCTCGCCGTCCTTCTTCTGATGAACCGCGTCGCTCCCTCCCAGCAACCCACCCCGCACACCACGGTCCTCATCGACCCTGCCCACGGCGGTCCCGACGCCGGTGCCCACCTGCCCGGCAATCTCCTCGAAAAAGATGTCACCCTCGCCTTCGCCGCCCGCCTTCGCGCTCTCCTCTCCGCCAGCGGTTTCACGGTCCTGTCCACACGCGAGACCGACCCGGCCGTAGTCTTCACCACCGATCAGCGCGCCGAGATCGTCAATCACGCTCATCCCGCCGCCTGCCTCATCCTGCACGCCACCGACAGCGGCAGCGGCGTGCACATCGTCACCTCCCCTCTCGACGAAAGCACCGACGAGCCGCACGCCGCCATCCCCTGGAACACAGCCCAGGCCGCCTCCATCCCCCAAAGCCTCAGCCTCGCCAACGAGATTGGCCTCGCCGTCCAGCACGCCAAACTCCCCGTCATTCTTAGCCGTGCCTCCGTCCGCCCACTCGATAACCTCACCTGCCCCGCCGTCGCCATCGAGATCGCCCCCATCACCCCTCCCGACTCCGACACCATCCCGGTCTCCGACGCCAACTACCAACAAAATGTCGCCAAAGCGATCCTTGCCGCTCTCACCTCCTGGCGCAGTCACCAGGCCGCAGCCGCCGGAGCCGCAAAATGATCCCCAACTACCAGCGCATCCTCTTTTGGAGCCTCATCGGCAGCATCTCTCTCATGGCTGCCTTCCTGCTTCGCGGCTGCGAGCAGGCCCACCGGCGTCTCGGCGCGCCCGAGGACGCCACCCCCATCGCCGCCCCCACCACCGCCAGCACCGAAGACGTCACCCTCTACCTCGCCAACGACGCCGACGCCTCCATCACCCCCGTCACGCAATCCATCTCTCTCCCGCAGGCCCCGGCCCTCCGCACCCGCGCCCTGCTGCAACACCTCCTCTCCACCTACTCCCTGCCCACCTCGAAGCATCCGCTCCAAAGCGGCCCCTCCGTCGATGATGTCTTCCTCCTCACCGACCCTCAGCCGCCAGAGGGCGAGCAGCCCGGCCAGATCGCCATCATCAACCTCCGCGGCACCTTCGTCGACAACCATCCCTCCGGCATTCAAGTCGAGGCCCTCACCCTCCAGTCGATCATCGGCACCCTCCACGCCGCCCTCCCGCAGGTCATCGCCATCCGCTTCCTCGTCGACGGCCAGCCTCACGAAACCCTCGCCGGTCACGCCGACCTTCTGCGCACCTATCCCGCCACCGACACCACGGCCAAACCCACGCCGCCAACCGAATCACCGAACGCCATCCACCCATGACAGAAAAAAAGCCAGAGAATAAGCCGGAAATAAAGACACAGAAAAAGTCCCCCATCATCGGCGTCTTCGACTCCGGCTTCGGCGGACTCACCGTCCTTCGCGCCCTGCTTCCCCTCATCCCCGGAGCACACTACATCTACCTCGGCGACACAGCCCGCCTTCCCTACGGCTCCAAATCCCGCGAAACCATCGCCCGCTACGCCGTGGAAAGCGCAAAGTTCCTCCACCAACAGGGCGCCGATCTCCTCGTCATCGCCTGCAACACCGCCACCGCCCTGGCCCTAGAAGACATTCAAAACGCCCTGCCCATCCCAGTCATAGGCGTAGTAGAACCCGGAGCCCAGGCCGCCCACGCCGCCACACCCACACCCGAGGCCCACGTCCTCGTCCTGGCCACGGCCGCCACCGTCCAATCCCACGCCTACACCCGCGCCCTCGACGCCGTGGGCCTCAAAGCCACAGAAAAAGCCTGCCCGCTCCTCGTCCCACTGGTAGAAGAAGGCTGGACCGACCATGCCGTCACCCGCGACGTCGTCCGTATCTATCTCTCTGAAGCACTGCAACAGTGCAAGCCTTCAGCGGTCTTGCTAGGTTGCACCCACTACCCTCTTATCGCCGACTCGATCGAACAAACCCTGCGCGAACTAGGCTCACCAGCCACCATCATCGACTCCGCTCAATCCACTGCACGCATCACGGCACAACACTTCCCCAAATCTGACCCCAGCGAAACGTCAGGCGCAACGTTCGAGTGCTACGCCACCGACTCCACAGAAAAGTTCGCCCGCCTGGGAAGCCAGTTTCTAGGCCAGCAGATCCCCCACGTCCACCTCCTCGACCTCGGCGGCTAGGAGGCTATCTTCCTATTGATCTACATAGAAGTACGTCATTCTGAGCGGAGTTTGGCGCGGCAGTTTGCGTCGAACGCAGTCGAAGGACCCCGAAGATGATCAGCTCGCCTGGACCCTTTGCCCTTTTTCAGCCGCTATCTGCTTCGCTTTCCTCAGCTATATACGGCTAGATATCGATACAGCCGATGATTTGACACCGCGCCTCTTCAGGAATACCCCAAAACCTTGTCAAGCCCCCTTGACCATTAACCACCTTTGAATCAGCAAGTTAAGGTTGGCAGAAAACCTGTGCGAACCAGCTATACTGTTAATAGGGCAGTTTAAAGCTGACGCTTTGGCCGTTGGGAGAAGGTTTTGCGAGAGGTACGTATAAACCCTTGCTTCACAGGACTTTGCGAAGCAAGGGTGCGCAAAACAGGACTTTTACCTGGATTGGCTCTCGAAGTCCGGGCATAAAGTCTTATTTACTAAGACTTTGCAACAAAATGGGTAGGTGGGAGCCAACATTTCACACAGGAGCCGAGACAATGCCATATCTGCTGAAGACCGAACCCGACAAATACTCCTTCGACGATCTCGAGCGTGACGGCGAAACAACGTGGGATGGCATCTCCAACAACACAGCCCTCATGAACCTTCGCAACATGAAGAAGGGCGAGAAGCTCGTCATCTACCACTCCAACGTTGGCAAAGCCGCCATCGGTACAGCAAAGGTCGTCTCCGTAGATGCCACCGACCCCAAGGATCCCAAAGTCCGGATTCAGCCCGTCAAGCGTCTGAAACACGAAAAAACTCTCGCCGAGATGCGCGACGCCTCCGTCTTTAAAGACTCCATTCTCTTCCGCCAGTTCCGCCTCTCCGTCGTACCTCTCACCGACGCACAATACGACTGGCTCACACTCCCATGAGCGTAAACAGTGGACATAGTAGCTTCCAACCAATTCAGATTCTTTTATTTCTCACGCTGTTGCGCATAGAATCCACACACAGGTTGCTCGAATGTCCTTTGTTGCATCGATAGACGTTAGCACTCTTCTTGACTGTCAAATCGTTCTGACACTCGTCTATGCCATCGTCTTCTGCTGCATGAAGCGCATCTATCCCTACCTGCGAGGCGCGGGCTCAGTAGCCGTCGCGTTCCTGGCGGCAACCATCGCCAACATCCTCCTGGCGTTGTCCAGCACCCTCCCCCCCTTCCTTTCCATAGCACTCGCCCACTGTCTTCTGCTCTCCGCATTTGTTCTCTTCTACAACGGTGTTCTTCACTTCTTCAAAAGCCCACGCAGGATTCGCTACGCATGGGCGCTCACCATCGTTGCGTCCGCCGTAATCGCCTACCTTGTCCTCACGCACGATCACACCAAAACACTCATCTACGTCATCGCCGTCAGCTTCTTCCTCGTCCGCGGCGTTATCGCTGTCGAGATCTTCCGCCAGGCAGCCGACAGGGTGTTCCTGAAGATCTTCGCCTTCTTCATGGCCGCCTATGCCATCTTCGCGTTGAACCGCGTCTTCTTCCTGTTGGTGTACGGCGCCCCGCCAAACCAGGCTCAGAGGGATACTCTGCAGACCGTCTCGGTCCTGCTCAGCGTCTCTTTTGCCTTCCTTATCGGCCTCTCTTTTCTGCTGATGCTCTGCAGCGATCTCCTCACCCTCGTCAAAGACGAATCCGAGCGGGACCTGCTCTCCGGTGTGCTCAACCGCCGCGGAATCGAGCAGAAGCTCGACAACGAACTCAAGCGCGCAGGCCGTGCAGGCCAGAGTCTTTCCATCGCTCTCATCGACGTCGATCACTTCAAAACCATCAATGACTTATGCCGGGCATGCGGCCGGCGATACTGCTCTCCGCGACGTCGTCTCCGCAATCTCCCGTTGTCTTCGCCCGCACGATCTCCTGGGTCGTTTCGGCGGCGACGAATTTCTCCTCATCTTTCCCCATAGCGCCTGTTCAGAAGCCCAGCTCATCTCCTCTCGCATCGAGCAATCGGTACGCGAACTCACGATCCCGCGCGCCGGTCTTCCTCTCACCATCAGCATCGGTCTCACCCAGGCCGCCACCGGCGAAATCGCCGGCCCTCTTCTCGCCAGAGCCGACAAGGCTCTCTACAACGCAAAAAACGACGGCCGGAACTGCTGCCGCGTCCTTCTCTACGAGACAATCGTCGAAGATGTCTCCAGTCGGGCCAATCATTCCGCAAGCTCAAAGCAACCTGCTGCCGCGATAGCACTGATCCCATCTCGACTGCTATCCTTTAGGTCGCACCGTACCTGAAAGGAACCAGCTTCACCATGATCGATCTCAAAGGCAAAGTCGCTGTTGTCTTCGGCCTCGCCAACAAACGCAGCATCGCCTGGGCCATCGCCCAGAAGCTGTCTGAAGCAGGCGCCACACTCGCCATCTGCTACCAGAACGAGCGCCTTCAGCGTGAGGCAGAAGAATTGGCCGCCGATCTCTCCTCCGCTAAAATCTTCCGCTGTGACGTCTCCATCGACGCCGACATCGACGCTGTCTTCGAACAGCTCAAATCTACCTACGGCAAGCTCGACATCCTCGTTCACTCCATTGGCTTCGCCCCCAATATCAAGAACGATGTCCTCCACACCGCCCGCGAGGACTTCCGCATCGCACACGATGTCAGCGCTTACTCCCTCATCGCCCTCGCACGCGCCGCTGAACCGCTCATGACCGACGGCGGCTCCATCCTCACCCTCACCTACTACGGCTCAGAGAAGGTCTTCCCCAACTACAACATCATGGGCGTTGCCAAGGCTGCACTCGAGGCCGCCGTTCGATATCTCGCCGCCGACCTTGGCGCCAAAAAAATCCGAGTCAACGCAATCTCAGCCGGCCCTATCAAGACACTCGCAGCGCGCGGCATCAGTGATTTCACCAAAATTCTTAACGCCGTCGAAGAACGCGCTCCGCTTCATCGCAACGTTGATGCACTCGAAGTCGGCAACGCCGCACTCTTCCTCTCCTCTGACCTCGCTAGCGGTATCACAGGAGAGATAACCTTCGTCGACTGCGGCTACAACGTTACTGGCCTGTAAACCCTCTTCAACAAAAGGAACCCCCATGACCATCGCTGAAATCCTTCTCCAGGACTACGACATCGAGATGAAGAATACCCGCACCACCCTTGAGCGCATCCCCGAAGATAAGCCCGACTTTAAACCTCATGAAAAGTCGATGGCCTGTGGCCGGCTCGCCGTTCATGTCGCTACCCTTCCGCGCTTCGCGACAAACCTTCTTACCACCGACAATCTTGATCTAGCGACAACAAAATGGCCCGCTATGACCTTCGTTTCGCGTGAGAAACTTCTCGCTGATTTCGACGCCATCTCCGCCGAAGCTCGCAAACACCTGGCCAGCTCCACTGACGAGCACCTTCAGCAAAATTGGAAGATGTCGTGGGGGGACAAAGTCATAGCAGATGCCCCACGCTCCGTCCTCTATCGCACGATGTTCTTTAACCACGCCATCCATCATCGCGCTCAGCTTGGCGTCTACCTCCGACTCAATAACCTCCCTGTCCCACCACTCTACGGCCCATCCGCCGACGACTCCATGGGCTTCTAACTGGCGCCGATCCCCGCATCGAGAACGAGATAAGTGCAAGCCGAATGGCCTTATTCTGTGCGGTGTTGCTCGCAAAGAATAAGGCCATTTCGTTTCTTCAGCTAAAGACTAAGGCCGTTTGTAAACAACTCCACCCTTCATCACAAACCCCACCTTCGTCGTCACCGAAATATCCTCCAGGGGATTGCCTGGAACCGCGACTACATCTGCAAAGTACCCGGCCTTCAACTCCCCAATCTGTCCACTCCAGCCGAGTATCTTCGCTCCATTCAGCATATCTGCCTGCAAGACAGCAGCCGGCTTCATCCCATTAGCCACCATCAACTCAAGCTCTCGTGCCTGCGTTCCATGGGGAAAGGGCCCCACGTCGCTCCCCACCGCCATCGGAACACCAGCTGCCAACTGCTTCTTAAACTCGGCCTCATGGTAGGCGATCTGTGCCCGCTCACTCGCTTCCCTGGCAGGAGTCGCCGAATGATCCGCAAAGTACTCTGCAATCGCAAATGTCGGCACCGCGTAGATCTGTTTCTCCTTCATCGTCTTCATCGTCGCATCACTCAACTGGTAAGCGTGGTCAATGGTGATCACTCCTGCAGCTACTGCATACGAAGCCCCTGGCTCGCCCGTGCAATGCACGCCAACGACCTTTCCGACGCGAGCCGTCTCTGCCACCGCAGCCTTCAGCTGCTCCTCCGTGTACTGATACGGCGTCTTGAATACGCCGTCTCGATACCGATCCGCTCCCGTCTCATAAATCTTGATGAAATCGGCCCCCAGCTTGATCTGTTCGCGGATTACTTTTATCAGCTCGTCCGTGTTGTCGGCATAGGTTGCGTTCGAGAACACATGTTGGTCGGGGTTATAGTTGATCGCGTCTTCGTGACCACCCGTAATGGAGATCGCATTTCCGCTCATCCGCATACGCGGCCCCGGAATCATCCCTTTATTAATCGCATTCCGTACCGCCGAGTCCGCCCCGCCCGCGCCCTCAGTGCCCATATCTCGCTCGGCAGTAAAGCCAGCCATCAAATCATCCTTCGCTGCACCAGCAGCAATCAACGTTCTTTCCGGCACGCCCTCCTGTACCGTTTGCAGGTCCTCCGCTCCAGGATGCAGAAAGAGATGCACGTGCACATCAATCAACCCCGGCATCAGCGTCGTGTCTCCCAGGTCGATCACCTCAGCACCGGCCGGCCTGTCCACATGCGCTCCAGCCGCAACAATTCGGTCACCCTCCACCAGAATCTCGCCCGGAGTGATGATCTTTGCATCCGCCACATCCAGCATTCGAGCCGCGTGCAGTACTACAACATGCTTAGGCGCACCCGTTTCCTGCGCCAGACAAGATGCTGCCAAACCCAAAGCCAACGAGCAAACAAGATTTTTCATAGTCCCAGCAGCATATCGCGAAACACAACTGACGTGCTCACTCTATCCGACCTTTTCAGTCAATTCAGCCCACCGCGCATACAAATGATCCGCCTCTGTCTGTGCTGCTTCCATCTCCGCCAGCGCTGCGGTCAACCGCACCGCATCCACCACGACTGCAGGGTCCTCAATCGTGTGTCGAGCGTTCTGCAATCTCTCCTCTGCCGCTTCAACTGCAGTCTCGATCCCGGCAAACTCGCGCGCTTCCAAATAGGAGAGCTTCTTCTTTCCGCCAGCGTTCGGCGAAGAGACAGCCGAGACCGAAGCGACCGCCTTCCCCGTCATTCCCGGAGCAATCGCCTCCTCCACCACAGCGCCTCGCCACTGCTCCCACTGCGAGTAGTCCGCAAACGTCTCCGCTCCACCACGACCATCGAGTCCCAGCACAATCGTCGACACCCGATCCAGCATATACCGATCGTGCGTTACCAACACCAGCGCTCCCGTGTACTCCAGCAGGCTCTCCTCCAGAATCTCCAGCGTCGCAATATCCAGATCATTTGTCGGTTCGTCGAGCAGCAGCAGGTCTGCTGGTTCCAGCATCAGCTTCGCAATCAAGACTCGCGCCCTCTCGCCTCCACTTAGCCTCTCTACTGGCTGGTTCAACTGTTCGCTGGTAAACAAAAACTTTGTCGCATAACTCGCTACATGCACCACTCTGCCCTGGTACACCACCGAGTCCGAATCCGGAGCCAGCGCACGCCGAAGCGTCACACCCTCCTCCAACTCGCGCATCTGGCTGAAGTAAACAATCTTCAGCGACGCAGCTCTCTTGATCGCCCCCGCTGTCGGCTCCAGCTCTCCCGTCAACAATCGCAACAGCGTCGTCTTTCCGCTTCCATTCGGCCCCACTAACCCCACACGCATCCCGGAGGTAATGAGAAAGCTCAACCCCTCAACGATCTTTCGATCACCCAACACCACCGAAACACCTTCCAGTTCGACAAGCCGTTTCGTCCGACGATCCGTCGACGAAAAATCAATTCCCGCGCTCGACGTTTGTACGCGGGAGTTGACCTCCTTCAACTGGCCGATCAACTCCTGTGCGTTGTCGATCCTTGCTTTCGCCTTTGTACTTCGCGCCTTTGGCCCACGCCGCAGCCAGTCCACCTCAATCTTCACGCGATTCTTCAGCGCGTCCTGCAGCTTCGACTGAGCCTCCATGTAGAGCTGCTTCCCCTCAAGAAACTTCGAGTAGCTCCCCTTCAAACGCAGTAGGCCATCCGCATACACGCGGTTCAGCTCTACTATCTCCGTCGCAACATTCTCAAGAAAATAACGATCATGGCTAACAAGCACGCAAGCAAAACTACCCTCATTCAGCAGCTCCTCCAACCACGCAATCCCCGCTAAATCCAGATGGTTCGTCGGCTCGTCGAGCAGCAGCACATCGGGATGCGTCACCACCGCCTCCGCAATCGCCAGCCGCTTTCTCCACCCACCACTCAGCGTCGCCGCCTCCGCACCCAGATCCGGAAACCCTGTCCGCCCCGAGGTCTCGCGCAACCTGCCCTCATGCTCACCCTCTGAGACTTTTGCACGCACCAGCGCAGCCTCAAGCACCGCACGCACAGTCATTCCCGGCGCAAAGTTAGACTCCTGCGTGACATAACCCACCCGTGCCCGCTTCCGCACCGCGACATCACCGGCATCGGCGTCTTCATCGCCTGCCAATACCTTCAGCAGGGTAGATTTCCCCGCCCCATTCGGCCCAATCAACCCAATGCGGTCTCCATCACTCACGGTAAAACTAATCTCACGAAACAAAGCAGTCGCGCCGAAAGCCTTGGTCAACCCCTGCGCATTTAAAATTGGTGGCATCTCTTCAGTCTACTAGGAAAGATCTTTGGATTTATCGTTAGGTTAATCAAGCTTCTGTCCAGTGACTAGGGTCCCAATCCATGTAATCAGTGCCCAAAAACCTGGAAGCGAAGTTATTACCTGTGAGAAGATCAACCCGACCTTAAAGAGCCGTTTACTTGGTACCCCAGCATTTCGGATAAAGTCAACGAGTGAGCCGAGTGTGTAGCAAATATTTGCGGCAATCGCATAGAAGAATGGACCGACGATCATTGCAACAGGTTCTTCAAAATCTACACCGGGTTTGACCGCAGCCGAGCCGGCGATTATCACAAGCCACCAAGTAATGAAACCAACGATACCGATAAGTAGGCTGTAACGAATTCGCCTAGCTTCCCACCATCGCAGCAGATCACGGCGCGAGCATCCCTCAGCATCACCCGTGAACATTGAATCCCAGTCAGGCCAACTCATTAGCGTCGCCTCAATCCAGATCAAAGTCCCGCAGCGGCCGATCAGTCAGCGGAGTCTCTTTCGCTTTCTTCACAGCTTCTGCGAACTTCTTCGCCAGCACGTCGTCCTTGTTCTTCTGCGCATCCACACTCTGGGCAAAGATCGAGTCCCGCCGCGCATCCGCCTCGCGCAACGCTTTGGCCGCTTCGCCAAAGTCCTCGAACATCTTCTTCTTCGGCGCAGATTTATGAGAGATGATCGCCCGCGTCACCGGATCCACCTTCAACATCGCACCGCAGTCCGGGCACATCACTTCAAATGGCTGATCGCTCAATCCCATGGAACACCTCGTCAGCCATTCTAAAACCACTCACCAACCTAAGCTACAAACGTACTACCACGTGACCCGGACACTGGTTTGCCGCCACCCCCACCAGTCGCTCCACCAACCCATCCCCATACCGTGCGATAAACCAGATTCCAGCCACCAGGCGCTCCTGCGGGTGCCCATCCGGAAACACATTCAGCGTGATCGCCTCAGCATGTTTGCGGAGACTGGCTTCCTTCTGAAGCTCGAACGTAGCCGCCATCCTCCGCAGTCGGTTCATCTGGTACAGCATCTTCGATCCGGACACCTCTGCCGCACGCCCCAGCGTCGCATCCATTCCGCTCATGTACTCTGTCAACGCTGTCAGCTCTGCCTCCAACGCATTGCCCACCGCAGCCAGCTTTCGCTTCCCTGCAATCGGCAGGGACCTGGCCCCCAGGCGTTGCGCCAGATCTTCCGCAGTCGTCATCGCATCTGGCAGCTGGATTTCTTCCTTTTCCATTACCTTTGCGATAGTAGGTTCCAGCAACGTCGCGCTCAATCGTGGCAGCACGGGGGTAATCCGGCCCAGAATCGCCTCGTATAACACTGCACTCTGCGCGAAATAAGCGACCTCCGCTGGGCCGCCTACGTAGGCCGCCGTCGGAAGCAACGTGTCCTGAAATACGGGGCGCAGGAGCGCATTTGGGCTTAGCCGCTCCGGTGCCGTTTCGAGAATCTGGATCAACTGCGCGGTCGAATAAATTCGACCGCCCGTCCTCCATTGATCTTCCGTGCTTCTCCTCAGCGCGACCCGCTCCCCGGTCTTCTCATCCAGCAGAAACAGGAGCGAAGCTCCCTCCGCAACCAGCACCTGCGCATGATACCCAGCTTTTACCAGCTCTTCACTCCGGCCCATCAAGGCCTGCTGCAACTCCGCAGCGTGCTCAATCGCATAGCGAAGCGTGTCTGCCCCCAGCGCATGAAATCCGCGCGAGGCAGCATTAATCACAATCAAGCCCTGATCGGCAAAGATCTTCGCGATCAACCGCCCGAACGCGAGCGCCAGCGTCGGTCGCACCCCATCCTTCGGCAGATAGCACTCACGCAGCCATTCGCTGACTGGCGCAAACTCCAGCAGCTCAGCTGCTCTTTCCAGCACTGCCTCCAACGCCGGTCCCGGCACCACCCCACCAACCGGCACAGCGTGCGCAACCTTCAACCCAGCCCTTAGCGTCTCGACCGAGGTCTTCGTCAGCAGTGAAACCTGGTCGACCTCCGGCAGGTCATGATCTTCCGTGGCCATCCAGAAGATCGGTACATGCTCGATACCGGTGGCCTTCGTCGCCTCCCGGGCGCGAACAACCGCAGTCGCCGCCTTCAAGATCGTCAGTAGCGGCCCACCGAACAGCACAACCTGTTGCCCTGTCACCACAGCACGAGCGCCCAGTCGGAGTTTCGCAATATTTGCCTTTGCGGCGTCGCTCGAGCCAAACTCCACAGCCTGCTGTTCCAACAGATCGGCTAGAGTATCAACGTGCTTGACCTGACCAGTCTTCCCGACCCATCTCCCGCCAAACGGCTCCGCTCCATACCAGCGCCGCACCGCCGCATCGTCAGCACTATCAGCCATCGCAAGGTAGTCGCGGTAGATCTGCGACACATGCGGCAAAACCGTAATCGGGAAACACTCAGAACTCATTCGCAGCCCATATCCTCATTGCAATCGCAGCGTCACATTTGCATCCTGTGGCATCTAACCCAGTTATCTGTGCATCTCGTTGGATGCCCGCCACCTAAGTCTAGATGCAGGATGATATTTTAGGCCTATGACCGCCCAAATTAAAGAAGCCCAGCTCTCTATCATCTGCTGAGCGGACGAAATCGTCTACCAAGCCACGGCTAATTTCCTCGAAACTTGCATACAAAGGCAAAGTCTTCTCTGTCGTCTCCGACAAAGTGGAAGAACCTGGTGGGAATATCAATGTCCGCGACGTCATCCGCCACAATGGCTCCATCGTAATCCTCGCCGTCGACGAATCCAGAAATCCTAACGACCCCGACATCATCTTTGAGCGTCAGTACCGCCATGCGGCCAACCGCATGCTCATCGAGCTGCCTGCAGGCCGCATCGAACCCCACGAAGCGCCCCTCGCAGCCGCCAAACGCGAGCTGATTGAAGAGACCGGCTATCGCGCCAAACGTTGGACGCTGCTGACAAAGTACTTCGCCAGCCCCGGCTTCCTCGCAGAATGGATGCAGATCTACCTCGCCCGCGACATCCGCGAAGGAACCGCAACCCCGGAGGCTGACGAGAACATCGAGGTCTTTCGCCTCACCCTCTCCGAAGCGCTTGCCCTTGTAGCTGCCAACAAGATTCACGACGGCAAAACCCTCATCGGTCTCATGCTCTACGATGCAGCTCGCCGCTCGGGCCGCCTCTAAATATTTCTCTATCGAAATATCTCTCTCGTTTATTCGTGACGAACATTTGTTCTTTCAGAATGTGATTTGCACGTCGGGCACGTAAATAACCAAAAATCAGGAGGATGACAAAAAAGAGACATTCGTTTGTCATATCCAGAAAACTCCCTCCCTTACTTTTGCGTCACAGTCTGTTGAGTCTTGCTACCGTTGAAGCGCATTCACTTCGCGGCAGTCAATGGCCTCAGATACAGAAAGCAAGGGAGTCGCTCCATTGGCACAATATAAGGGCACCGTAAAGTGGTTCAACAATGCAAAGGGCTACGGCTTCCTTGGCCGCGACGGCGGGGCAGACGTCTTCGTTCACTACAGCTCTATCCAGCGCGAAGGCTATAAGAGCCTCAAAGAGGGCGATGAAGTTGAGTTCGACATCATTCAGGGGACAAAAGGCCCGCAGGCCGACCAGGTATCCCGCCTGAAAGAAGGCCACCACGAAGAAGTACCTCACGAGGCGAATCAAGCGGCCTCCTGACAACTTCTTTCCCACCAAGATGCATATCGCCCAGCGTTCAATGTACGTTGCGTATCTCCCTGCCTTGAGTCCCTCTGCGGCCTGTTGCATACTGGCTCAGTGGCCGACTGTATCTGCGGCTCTCTGATCGCAACCTCATGGACAATATCTCGATCGCCAGATTCCTCGATGAAACCGCGGCTCTCCTCGAGATCGACGCCGCTGATCCCTTCCGCATCCGCTCCTACCGCCGTGCTGCAGAGGCTGTCGAGCAACAAACCACGCAGCTCTCCACACTGGCCGATGACCCCAAACAGCTTCTTGCTATCCCTGGGATCGGCAAAGGCATGGCCACTAACATCCAGTCGCTTCTGACGACCGGTACTCTTCCTCTTCGCGAAGAGCTGCTGCAAAAGTACAAACCCACGATGCTGGAGCTTCTCCGCCTGCCCGGCATGGGTCCAAAGACCGTTGCGCTTGTCTGGTCTGCCTGCCAGGTATGCGATATAGACGGCCTTGAAGCCGCTGCCAAGGCAGGCGAGCTCACCAAACTGCCGCGCATGGGTGAAAAATTTGTTACCAAGCTGCTCAAAGGCATCGAGGATCATCGCAAAAACTCCAGCCGCTTCCGCATCGACAAAGCGCAGCAGCATGCCGACACCATCAGCAATCTCATCCGCGAGTTCCCCGGCATCGACGAGATCACTCCCGCTGGTTCTCTGCGCCGCGGCCGGGAGACGGTTGGGGATCTCGACCTGCTCGTCACCGGACCAGCCTGCGAGCCTGACGTCGTCAGCGCCGCAGTCGAACACGTTGCCGCTCTTCCTCTCATCGACAAGCTCCTCGCCAAGGGCCAGAACAAGGTCAGCTTCACCCTCCGCAACAATCTTCAGGTCGATGTGCGTCTTCTTCCCCGCAGCCAGCTACGGAGCGGCGCTGCAATACTTCACCGGCAGCAAGATGCACAACGTCGCCCTGCGGCAGCGCGCCATCAAACGCGGCCTCACGCTGAACGAGTACGCGCTGCTTCGCGTCGAAGACAACGTGATCGTCGCCGCAGCCACAGAGGCAGACATCTACAACGCCCTCGACCTCGACTACATCGCACCCGAGCTGCGCGAAAACTCCGGCGAGCTTGAAGCCGCTGCCGCCCACACGCTGCCTCACCTCATCACCCTGGCTGACATTCGCGGCGATCTCCACATGCACACCGAAGCCACCGACGGCCGCGACACCATCCGTCAGATGGCTGAAGCTGCCCTTGCACGCGGCCTGAAGTACATCGCCATCACCGACCACTCAAAGAACCTGGCAATGACGAACGGACTCGATGACAAGCGCGCTCTCGCCCACATCAAAGCCATCCGCAAGGTCGATGCCGAGATGAAGGGAAAGATTCGCGTGCTGCCAGGCATTGAGGTCGACATCCTCGCCGACGGCACTCTTGATCTCGAAGACTCAACTCTGGCTCAGATGGACATCGTGGTCGCGAGCGTTCACTCGCACTTCAACCAATCCATCGAAGAGATGAGCGAGCGCGTTCTCCGCGCGCTCGAAAACCCGTACGTTCGCATCCTTGGCCATCCCACGGGGCGTAAGGTTTTGAGCCGCGAGGCCTATGCCATCAACATCGATCTGATCTTGAAACGTGCCGCCGAGCTGGGCGTAGCCGTTGAACATAACGCCAGCCCCGCGCGCTCTGACCTCAACGATCTGAATCTCCGCATCGCAAAACAATATGGCTGCAGGATCGTCGTGGACACAGATGCCCACGCCACCGAAGAGCTTGACCAGATGCGTTACGGCATCACCCAGCTTCGCCGCGCATGGCTTACTCCGGCCGACATCCTCAACACGGAACCAACCGCAGAGGCATTGCTGAAGAATCTACGCCCCAAACCTTAAACCGTGTTTCATCTTGGTGCGGCTGAAAAAATATGCCTCCGTGATGATCAATTAATTCCTCTATCGAGTACCATTCGAACATGGAGACTACCCCATGAAAAGATCCACCATCAAATTTCTCGGCTTTGCTCTTCTCCTGTGCGTTGCTCTTCCGCTGCACGCACAAACTGGCTGCACGAATTCTCCAGAGAATCCCACTGCGATCCTTGCCGTAATCGGATCCGCAGGTGCGTTTTTTGCTTCGGCACGCATGCGCATCAGGGCTCGCCGCAACTCCAAATAGCTATTTGCTCTTCTTCATCCGTTTGACCACACCGGCGAGGGAGTGTTCATTCATCGCGCTCACCGCATCCCCGCGCACCTTCTTCATCCAGCCACTCACCGCCTTGTCGTCAATGCTCAGCCAGTCGCCTGCCGTCGCTTCGAACACATCGCCCAACCCGATCTGTTTCGGCGGCAGCTTCAGCTTCGCTCCGCCGTGCGGGCCCTTCCGTTGCACGATCAGCCCGGCTTTATGCAGCAGCAGAAAGGTCCGCCGCACCATGACCGCACTCTCTTTGAGTGTCTCCGCAATTGCCGATGACGTGTGCATTGCATCCGGCTCACTTGCCAGCACCGCCAACACCCGCACGCTTAGTTGAAACCGCCCACTCTGTGCCATGCACAGAAAGCTAACACACCCGTCCCGCTGTCGTGGCCTGTTTTTATCCACTCCCATTTGCATCGATGTACGATGGCGTCGCACCATGTAAACTTTTTATGTGAATATTCTCTTTGTCGGCGATGTTTTTGGCTCTGCCGGCCGCCACATCGTCCGCGAACATCTCCCCCACGTCCTCGAAACGAATGCCGTCGATCTTCTTGTCATCAACGGCGAAAACGCCGCTGGCGGCTTCGGTATCACGCCTTCCATCGCCGATGAGCTCTTTGACCTGGGCGCTCACGTCATCACCACCGGCAATCACATCTGGGACAAAAAAGAGATCTTCGAATTCATGACCGTCCCGGCTGACTCGCACGTCCGTGGCCGCCGCGTCATTCGCCCCGCCAACTACGCCGTAGGCACCCCAGGCTTCGGCATCTATCAGGGAGAACTCGCCAACGGCCAGCCCTACGCCGTCATCAACCTCCAGGGCCGCGTCTTCATGTCCTCCTGCGACGATCCCTTCCGCAAAGCCGACGAGCTTCTCGCCCAGATCGACCGCGAGTCCAAAGCCAAGGTCATCCTCCTCGATCTTCACGGAGAAGCCACATCGGAAAAAGTAGCTCTCGGCTGGTATCTCGACGGCCGCATCACCGCGCTCCTCGGCACCCACACCCACATTCCCACCGCAGACGAGCGCATCCTCCCCAACGGCACGGCCTACCAGACTGATGTCGGCATGTCCGGCCCCTATGACTCTGTCATTGGCGTGGAAAAAGAGTTGGTGCTCGCCCGCTTCTTAACCGGAATGCCTGGCAAGTTCGAACCAGCCAAAGGAAATCCCAAGATGTGTGCTGCTCTTATCTCTTGTGATGGAGCTACCGGGCGCGCCAATCGCATCCAGCGCATCATGCTCGGCGAATAAATATCTTTAGCCATCGCGAAATTTTCTGCGCGTCCATTCGGAGCGCAGTAAAGAACCGTATTCCGTCGAAGCGTCACTCAGCCTGAATCACAGCGCCTCTAGCCGAAGAACGCCGCCAGCGCCGAACTCATCAGGATCAGCGCTCCGCCGATCACTGCCAGCCGAAGCCAGAACTCCCGCGTCTTGTCCGTCCCACGCGCCTCTGCCATCACAGGATCATGCAGAACCCGCAACACGACATGCACTCCCCCAAACGGGTCACGTCCCACGTAATCTCCCGATAAATCAGCCCGTTTGTATCTGCGCTAAACTGGCCCAACCAATATGCGCCGACTAACACGCCGCACCTTCCTGCAGACCGCGACCGCCGCAACTCTCGCCACAAAACTAAACTCCGTCTCGGCCCAGCCCACCGCAAAAACCGAGATCCCTTACCCCGAAAACGGCAACCTCATCCCCGACGACGGCTGGCGTCTCTGGATCGACGAAAAAGCCGAATGGAAGAACGACCTGCTCTATCCTCCCCGAAGACATCTCCTGGCAGAACGGCGTCCTCTGCGGCAAATCCACGCCGCTCCCCGTCAACGAGCCCACCGGCGGCTGGGGTCTCCTCGACCACCTCACAGGCATCAACGTCACCCTCCCCACCACCGTCGAGCAGCACTACTGGGGCAAATTCGGTGCAGGAGAAAACAAGGCGCCGCGTCCTTACACACCAGACGAGTATCGCTACGCCGCCGACGACCCCATCCCGCAAAACGGCGCCTACCTCGGCGTCTCCTGGTGGGGCAAGCAGATCCACATCCCCGCCGACTGGAAGGGCAAGCGCATCTTCCTCCACATCCGCGGAGCCCGCCTCCGCGCCGAGGTCTTCCTCAACAAAAAACTCGTCGGCTACTCCATCATGGAAGAGCTCCCCTTCGAGTGCGACCTCACCCACGCAGCCGACCCCGGCGGCTTCAACCTCATCGCCATCCGCCTCACCAACCCCTTCGGCCGCTACGACTGGGTCGACGGCCTCAACGCCCAGTGGGGAGCCGTCAAACTCTACCGCTCCCACGGCTTCGCCGGCCTCGACCGCGGCATGACCCTCTCTTCCCACGATGCTGCAAGGATCAAGGATGCTCTGGGCACTCAACACCTCGGATCCGCGGAAGATTCGAGTCAACGCAAATGTGGAAGAAGTGCGTCCCTTCAAACAAACCTCCATATCGGGCCAGATATTGATCGAAATACTCGACGCGCCCGATGGCAAACCAATTGTTCCGAATATCGAATTCGCTATGGGACTAGCTAACGACCATTTACACATAGGAGGTGCGAAGCCAAGAACCCAAGAGGAACTGGATCGGCCGACGCCTAACCTTGTTTCCATTGACAGCGAAGTTGAAGCGCCCAACGCAGTTCTTTGGGATCTCGATCAACCCAAGCTCTATTACTTACGCCTAACCTGGACAGGTTCCGGCGGAGTATCCGACACCCGCACCATCGCCTTCGGCTTCCGCACCTTCGCTCCCTCCGGCCTCGGCACCAACGCCATCTTCCGCCTCAACGGCCGACGCATCAAACTCTACAGCTCCATCTCCTGGGGCTTCTGGGGACTCAACGGCCTCTTCCCCACTCCCGAGCTCGCCGAAAAAGAAGTCACCCAAGCCAAAAAACTAAACCTCAACTGCCTCAACTTCCACCGCAACCTCGCCAAGGAAGAAGTCCTCCGCGCCCACGACCGCCTCGGCCTGCTCCGCTACATGGAACCCGGCGCCGGCAAGATGGCCATCGGCAAACTCCACTGCAAACGTAAAAGCCAACGAAGCCGGCATCGTCATGGAAAAACCCGCCGACATCCCCGACAAATTCGCCCAGCGCTTCATGTTCGTCAAATGCGTCGAGATGGTGAAGGCCTACCGCTCGCATCCCAGCGTCATCATCTACTGCCTGCAGAACGAAATCGGCGCCGACCTCAAAAACCCCGACACCATCGCCATCCTCGCCGCCATGCGCGCCGAAGACCCATCGCGCTGCATCGTCCTCAACGACGGCTTCGTCGCGCCGCCGCGCAAGGCCGCGCAGGCATGGTACGAACCCTGGAACGAAAAGCTCCATCGCAGCGACGAGGAAGAGTGGGGCGACTGGTGGAATCAGCACCAGGGCGCAGGCGACCAATGGTACGACGAGTTCTACAAATCCCCCACCGACTTCACCTACAAAGCCCCCTTCAAAAAAGTCCTCACCGAGTTCGGCGAGATGGAGGGCTGCGCCACACCCGACAACCACTCCCTCATGGTCCACCAGATCACCGAGACCTATCTGCAAGTACGGCGGCAACAGCTACGACCTCACCGACCACACAGAGATCCTCGCCGCCTACGACAACTTCCTCGACAAATGGAACTTCCGCACCGCCTTCCCCACCGCCGAGCATCTCTTCAACGCCCTCGGCAAAAAGTGCTACGACACTTGGCAGAACTACCTCGAAAACGCCCGCATCTCCGACGAGCTCGACTTCGCCGTCATCTCCGGCTGGGAGTCCACCGCCATCGAAAACCACTCCGGCATCGTCGACAACCTCCGCAACTTCAAATCCGACCCCGCCCCCATCAGCGGCACCCTCACACCCATCCGCCCCGTCGCCAAACAACGCAGCGCCAGCATCGCCCGCGGCGAATCCGCCACCTTCGACCTCTACCTCCTCAACGACACCGCGCAACCCGCCACAGGCAAACTCGACATTCACCGCCGTCACGCCCTCAAATAAACTAATCAAGCTCGCCGAGCTCCCCGCCCCACAACACGTCACCGACTCAGTTCAGCTATCTCCTCAAAGAATCCTTCAAGACCCCGCCCCTCACCGAAGAAGGCCTCTACCGCTTCAAGTTCTCCCTCTCCTCCGCACCACTCTCCACCCAAACGAAAGAGATCTGGGTCACCGAACCACCCGCCTACAAACGCGCCCGCGCTCTCAACATCGCCGTCTCAGGAATCACACCTGCACTTCGACAAACAACTCACCGATCTCAGCGCCGCGCCTCGGCCTCGAAGTCGAAGACTTCGCCGCCGGCAAAAAATACGACGTCATCATCACCTCCGGTCTCACCGCCACACACCTCAGCCACCCAAAACTCCGGCGACACCACCGGCCTCGAAAACCAACCCGGCCACGAAGTCAGGAGCGGCGGCCCAACCACAACCGAAGTAGGCCACATCGACCCCGCCATCCTCGAAGCCGTTCGCGCCGGCACGCCACTCCTCGCCATCCCGCAAGCCGACACCCTCTCCGAAGGACGTCGCCAAACAACTAGCCGCCGCCGGAGCCTTCACCTACAACGGCACAGTAGGCGACTACCGCGCCCCCTGGATGGGCAACTGGTACTTCGTCCGCAAGCACCCCATCTACGCCGGCCTCCCCGTCAACCAGGTCATGGGCATCCACTACCAGATCAAGGGCCGTCAGGCGAACGGCCTGCTCAGTCGAAGGCCCACAACGTCGAGATCATCGCCGCCTACTCCCGCGACCACGACCGCAACATCGGCGCCGGCACCTTCACCACGAAATTAGGCGCCACAAAGATTCTCTACCACCGCGTCCCCGAACTTCACCCGGTTCTGCAGCAGCGCTTCCTCGCCAACGCCCTCGCGTGGCTGACAACCTAACCACACCGCTAACGCAGAAGAGGCAGCCCGTGAAGGCTGCCCCTTTCTACAATTGCGCAGTTGGTTTATTGACGTGGAGCTGTGTGGTGCACTGGAGGCTTCGCTGGCGCCTTTGCCTTCGCCAGCACGACCGCACCATCACTCATCGTGATCATGGTGGGGTTCGTAGTGTACGAAGCATAGGTGCCCGTCAAAGTCACCTTGGAACCAGTCGCAGTTGCCGCAGTGATCGCATCGGCAGTCTTCTTGGCAGCCGCAACCTGGGCAGGAGTCTTGCCCTCGTCAAGAGGAGCCAGGTTGAAGGTGAAGTCAGCGGTCTTCGACTGAACCGCATCGTCTGACACAGCAACCTTCAGTACCGTCGGTGAAGATTCAATGATGAGCACATCGGGCAGCTGCACTGACTTGCCTTTGAGCAGGTCCCAGACCTTCGCGGCGTCCTCAGGCTTGCCGTTGGTCAGAATGAACTCCTTATCGCTAACCGCCAGCGTCGACAGATCCGGCGTCGTCGCAATCACGTTCGCAACGATGTCGGCGGCCGAAGGAGCCGGCTTGATGGTGAAGCCCGCTGGAGGATTCAGGGTAGCCGAAGCAGCAGTCAACACTGCATCATATCCATCATCCCCACCGTGATACTTCTTGTAGCAATACTTTGCCAACGGCAGCATCTGAGTCTTGTACGGCTCAGGCGCAAGTGCAGCAGCACGCGACGCATACCAGGTGCAGTTCACGTAGTCCGGAGGCGTCGTCTGAGAGTAGGCAAAGCCGAGCGTATAGGTGTCCTGCAGTAGTGGGCCGGGCGTCTTCGTAGCATCCTCAGGAACTGAACCCAGTTCGGACTTGAAGTTCGTAATAGCCGTCGCCGCATCCTTCTTATTCAGAGCACCTGTGGCAATCGCACCATAGAAGACGGGATAGGTTGCGCTCTTCAACTTGGAGAAATCTGCGTCGCTCATGTCGGCTGGCTTCGTTGCGGCTAGCCCTTTTTGCGCATAGCTCGAAGCTGCATCATAGCCTGACTGTTTTGCGGAAGGGTCGGTCGCCTGATCGGCTGCGGATTTGCGGAAATAGACCTCGAGCAGATACGCACGCACATTGTTTGGATCAACCTGCAACAACCGATCCGCTGCATCCAGGGTCTTCGCAGGATCGGGAACCGCGCTGTATGCCCCCATTAGCTGCTCCAGCGTTGCTCCCTTTACCGCCGACTGTGGATACGCCGTCAGATAGGCCTCGAGAGCCGCTGCCTTGGCCTTCGGGTCAGTCTGGGTGATGGCGCTGTTATACGCGTTATATTCTGCCGGGGACATCTGCACGCCGCCACTTCCGGCTTGCTGATTGGAACCAAGATTGACCGGGGTTTGTGCTTCCGTAATGCCCGCGACGCAGACCATACCAGCAACGGCCAGAAGAGACGCAACGACTACCTTCTTCATTCCACACTCCTCAATAAAGCTTCTCGTTTTCAAAAATGTGTCACCAATGCTTCCGGAGTCACTTGTACCAAAGACAAAGCACAGCCCTGATCATAGTGCATCCGGCTGTATTCTTTGCCGTGCCCGACATTGCAGCCAGGCGTTTGGAGTGTTCGTGGCATCATCAGGATGATGATGCGGATTATAGAAACGCAGTCGTATAAAAGGCAAGCCTGACCGCAGTTTTACTGCAAGACACTCATTTTATCCAGAAGCACACTGACCAATCTGCGATCGATCAGTGTGCCCCATCGATCGTAAATGACTACGCGTGAGAGGCCGATTGCTCGTGCGCATCGGTCGAATGTTGATGCGCATGGGTGGAGTGTTCGTGGGCTTTCTTTGCATGCTCGTGGGCCATCTTGTGATCGCCGCTTGCATGGTGTTCGGCTGCTGCGTGATGCGCCTTTGCCGCATGCTCGTGATGCTCTGCTGCTTTTTTATGTGTATCGTGTGCCATAGATCACCTCGATGAAACGTCATTTGTTGCTCCCGAGACCTATGCCACCTCTACCCGAATTCACGTCTATAGTTGGTTAAGATTTAGCGCAGATTCCACAGCCTGCTCTCCTTTTTTATTGAAGGACTGTACTGTGCAGAATTTCGGTATGGCCAACGGTATATTGCAGCACCCGCCTATTGTTAGTGTTATGTCCTTCTTATCCACAACTGGTAGTGTTGTCCCCGTTGATTCTGGCCCCGAACGCAGCTAAAGTTGTTCCAGTCATATCAATAGGCGGGGCGTCCCCCAATCCTCCGCCCAAAGAGGTCGCATTTGCTCAAGCTCAAGAAGGTTCAGATACTCGGCTTCAAGTCCTTCTGTGATCGCACCGAGGTCCAGCTCTCCGGAGAAGGAATCGCTGCCATCGTCGGCCCCAACGGCTGCGGCAAGTCCAATATCTCCGACGCCATCACCTGGGTCCTGGGCGAGCAGTCCGCCAAGTCCCTGCGCGGCATCAAGATGGAGGATGTCATCTTCGCCGGCACTCGCGACCGTAAGCCAACAGGTATGGCCGAGGTCTCCCTGACCCTCATCGACCCCGAGGTCTATGACGACGCCAGCCTCGACGGAGAGCCCGAGATCGTCATCGACGAAGCCACTCCTACCGACTGGGATGAGACCAGCCTCCGCCAACAGAGTGCTGCCGAGACGGAAGAGGCCGTCGCCGAAGCCCAGCCCGGAACCGTTATCGAGGGCGAAGCCAAAGGACCCCAGATCGTCCCGCCTGCAGCTGAAGGGGACGCTGCAACCGAGGGCGTCAACCCAAACAACGTCGTCCTGAAGATCCGCCGCCGCAAGTTTGGCCGTGCCCCGGTTCGCGCCGGTGAACTCACCATCACCCGGCGCCTCTTCCGCTCCGGCGACAGCGAATACCTCCTCAACGGCAAGATCTGCCGTCTCCGCGACATTCAGGACATCTTCATGGGCACCGGTCTGGGTGGCGAGTCCTACGCCATCATCGGCCAGGAGCGCATCGGACAGCTCCTCAGCTCCAAGCCGCTCGATCGCCGTGCCATTCTCGAAGAAGCGGCTGGAATCACCCGCTTCAAGACCAAAAAACGCCTTGCCGAACTGCGTCTCGAAGCTGCGCGCCTCAATCTCTCACGCGTCAACGACATCTTCGACGAAGTCACCCGGCAGATGAACACCCTCAAACGCCAGGCCTCCAAGGCCGAACGTTACGGCGCACTCCGCGACGAGTTGCGCACCCGCCTGCGCGTCGTCCTCGCCAGCCGCATGTCGCAGCTCGACATGGAACAGGCTGCAACCGTCGAAAAGATCTCTGCTCTCGCCACACAGATTGACGCTCAGGCCGCGACCGTCGAGACAATGGACACAGAGCACACCGAAGGCATCCGCGCCGGCTACACCCTCGACCAACAGATTCGCGAAGCAGGGGCACAGGCCAACCAGTCCGCCGTCGAACTCGAGCGCATTACAGCTCGCACCGCAGCAAACGCCGACCGCATCGCCGAACTCACCAGCCGGCTTGCCACTGGTGCCGACGACCTCGCACAAGCCCGCGAACAGCTAGCGGGCCTCGCAGGCGAGCTTGAGCAGCATCGCAGCTTCCTCGAAAACGCGACCGCCGAATCCGATGGCTCGCGCGAGGCCGCCCAGACCCATCAGACCCAGGCTCAGGAGGCCGTCCGCGCCGTTGCCGTTGCTGAACAGCAGGCCGAGCAGAATCGCCGGTCGTCCATGCAACTGATGCAGCGCATCGGCCAGACCCGCAACGAAGAGGCTCAAGCCGCAGCGTCCCTCGCAGGCCTGGAGCGCGAAGCCGAGCGCCTCGTCTCCGAGTCCGACATTGCAAAACAAGAGCTCGAAACCCTCGGCCTGCAACGCGGTCAGGTCGCACTTTCTTTTGAGACTGTCACCGAGCGCCTGAAGCGTCTCGAGGCAGAGATCGCCGAACTTCGTCTGCAGATCGAAGCCAGCCGCGCCGAAGAGTCGCAGTCCAAGCATCGCGGCGATCAGCTGCGCGGCGAGGTCGCAACCCTCAATGGCCGGCGCAACTCCCTCGAAGCTCTCATCAAAGAGCACAGCTACTCCACCGACACCGTTCGCAACATCTTCAAGACCGACACCTACAAACAGAACACCAACGGCATGGCCGCCGTAGGCACGCTCGCCGACTTCCTCGAAGTCGAGGGCAAGTACGAGAGCGTAGTCGACGAGTTCCTCCGCGACGAGCTGAACTACATCGTCGTCAAATCATGGGATGCCGCCGATGCCGGCATGCATCTTCTCCAGACCGACGTCAGCGGTCGCGCCACCTTCCTCGTTCATCCCAACGACGCCCAGGCCAACTTCGCCTTTGCCGAAGGAATGCAGAGCGCCGCCCAGACCAACATTGAAGGGATTGAAGGTGTCGTTCCGCTCAAGGAGTGTATCCGCGTCCTCGACGGCTTCGGCAAATCCCTCGAAGTCATTCTTCCCAAGCTCCGCGAAGGCTTTGTCGCCCCGGACTCTTACACCGCTCGTTCCCTGGCCCTGTCGAACCCGCAAGCCTTCTTTCTCGCACCCTCCGGCGAGACATTCCACAACGTCACCGTCACCGGAGGCCGTCCGCGCGCCCAGGGCCCATTGGCTCTGAAGCGCGAACTCACCGAAGTCCAGCAGAAAGTAGAGAAGGCCGAGCAGGACCTGGCCCAGACCGACCTCCACACCGCCGATCTGCAGCACCAGATCTCCGCCCTCAACACCACCATCGAAGGCAAGACCCACGAACGCCGCGAAGCCGAACGCGAGTCCGCCAACTCCGGCGCGGCTCTTCGTCAAATGGAGTCTGAGGTTGCCCGCATCGAACGTCGCCTGCAGGACTGGGCCCTGACCAGCGAGCGAAACCGCGACGCCCGCAACCAGAAGGCCGATCTCATCGCCCGCCGTCAACAAGAGGCAGCGGCCTTCGAGAACGAGCGTGTCACCCTCGAAACCAGCCTCGCCGCCCTGCAGGAGCAGCTGGACCAGCTTCGCAGCCGCCGGGAAGAGCTGCAGCAGGCAGCGGCAGCCGCTTCCGCTGCATTGGCCGGCCTTGAAGAGCGCCGCCGCAACGCCGCCGCCAACTACGAACAGACGAACCGCATCTACAACGGCCAAAGCCAGCGTATCCAGCAGCTCGACCAGCAGCTTAACGCAGCCGGAGCAGAAAAACTCCGCCGCGAAGAGGAGACCGCAGCTCTCGCCGTTCAGCACACCGGGCTCTCCGAGCTTCGCGCGACCTCCGTAGCCGAAGGCGCTCGCCTCACCGCGGAAGCTGCCGAACTCCGCACCGCCATGGATGAGCTCGATCAGCGCCTGCGCACCCTGCGCCACGAAACCGAAGCCCTGCGAGAGCAGCGCGCCGCTCTTACCGCTCGCGCCGCCAAGCTGGCCTCCGATATCGAACACATCGACGCTACCTGCCTCAACGACCTGGGCGTCGAAGCCATCACCCTTCGCGATGGCCAGGCCATCGCCCGCATCGAAGGCGACGCGCTGCATACCGAAGAAGAAGAATCCCGCGCGCTCAAGCAGAAGCTCGAAGCCATGGGGCCCGTCAACATGATGGCTCTCGAGGAGTACAACGAGACCGTCACGCGCCACAGCTTCCTCGAGACTCAGCGCAAAGACCTCCTCGACTCCATCGAAAACACCCAGGCCTCCATCAAGGAGATTGACGACGTCTCCCGCATGAAGTTCGACGAAGCCTTCAAGGTCATCAACGAGAACTTCTCCGTCACCTTTACCAAACTCTTTGGCGGCGGCCAAGCGTTCATGAAGCTCACCGATGCCGAAAACTCCAACGAGAGCGGCATCGACATCGTCGCCTCACCTCCAGGCAAAAAGCTGCAGAACATCCTCTTACTCTCCGGAGGAGAAAAGGCGCTCACTGCCCTCTCTCTGCTGGTCGGAATCTTCCAATTCCAGCCCGCGCCCTTCTGCATCCTCGACGAAGTCGACGCTCCACTCGACGAGACCAACGTAGGCCGCTTCGCTAAACTCATCCACGACATGAGCGCTGGAACGCAGTTCGTCGTCATCACCCACAGCAAACGCACCATGGCCCAGGCCGATATCATCTACGGCGTCACCATGCAGGAGCCCGGCGTCTCGAAGATCGTCAGCGTCAATCTCAACCGCCGCGACTCCGCAGACAATCGCCGCGCTGTAGCCTGACGCCGTCGCCCAATTTGATTCACCCTTTGCGCTGCTGGAGCGATCAACACTCGCTCCAGCGTTTTTTCTCCAGTACCATCGCACTGGACCTCACCATCTATTTCAAGTTGGACCACGACGTTATTGTCACTCGCTCTTCGTTGAAAGCGGTTAATCTACCAAGAGATGCACATCCTCCTCACCAACGCCGTCCTTGTACTACTGACGATAGCGATGATTCTGCTGGGGATCCTTTGGGAGCGCACCCCTCAGCAACTCAAGTCTTTAGCTATTCGCGCGTCAATCGTCTCGATCTCCGTCTATGCCTTATTCGCTGCGACAAAGTGGGGCACTGCCTCCGATCGACTGAACATTCTTATCAACTGGCTCGCGATTGCCGGCTACGAACTCCTACTCGTGCTCTTTGCGCGTCTGACTCCCCGCTGGCTCACGATTCCCAGCGCGATCATCCTTCTTATCCCGCTCTTCGCATCCAGCATCGTGTTTCCTCTCACCGACCTCTTCGAACCGGTCAGCAAGTACACCCCCATCGGCAATCATCTTTTTTACGAAGTCAATCCCTGGGTAAATACTGGAGGCGGCAACTCAGGCGCCGACATCCGTGTCTTCTACCGGCCTTCCTTTGCCCCATTTCTCCGTCACAAGGTGCAAACGATTTCGTTCAACAACGCAGAATGCAACGCCTACGCCGCCTTTGCCATCACTAGGCCCGACTCCGAAGACCATCCTCGGCCATTGCCCGCATTGGCCCTCAGGGTCTTCCGGAACCTTCGACCAGCTCTTCCATCTTCCTTAACGCATCCTTCAACCCGTTTTCTATCTAAAGAGGTGGTACCGTCAACGTGATGCCAACAGCCCTTCTCCAAACCGACCTCGGCGCTCTCCCTCTCACCGCCCGCGGCAAAGTCCGCGACATCTACGCTCTCTCCAGACGATCAACTCCTCTTCGTCGCCAGCGACCGCATCTCTGCCTTCGACCACGTCCTCGGCAGCGGCATCCCCGACAAAGGCAGGATCCTCACCCAGCTCTCCCTCTTCTGGTTCGACTTCCTGAAATCCACCGTCCCCAACCACCTCATCACCGCAGACGCCTCGCAATTTCCCATCGAGCTGCAACCATTCCTCGAGCCAACTCGACGGCCGCAGCATGCTCGTCAAACGAGCCCAGATGTTCCCCGTCGAGTGCGTCGTCCGCGGCTATCTCTCCGGCTCCGGGTGGAAGGATTACCAGCAGACCGGCGCAGTCTGCGGCATCAAACTACCCGCCGGCCTGCGCGAATCCGACCGCCTACCCGAACCCATCTTCACTCCCGCCGCAAAGATCAACACAGGCGGCCACGACGAGAACATCTCCTACAACCTGGTCGAAGCAGACCATAGGCGCGGCCCACGCCGACGCCCTTCGCACCCTCACGCTGGAGATCTACGACAAGGCCACAAAGCACGCCGCCAGCAAAGGCGTCATCCTCGCCGACACCAAGTTCGAGTTCGGTCTGCTGGACGACACAATCATCCTCGCCGACGAGGTCCTCACGCCCGACTCCTCCCGCTACTGGCCTGCCGCCACCTACAACCCCGGCGGCCCGCAGCCTTCCTTCGACAAGCAGTATGTCCGCGACTACCTCGAGTCCATCCACTGGAACAAGCAGGCCCCCGCGCCCGCGTCTGCCCGACGAGGTCGTCTCCCGCACCCGCGAAAAGTACCTTGAGGCCTTCCGCTTGATCACGGACCGCACCGATCTTTAGCAAGCTCAGAACCATATGAACCTCTTCGACTGGTTTCTGATCGCCATCCTGGCCTATTCCATCATCATGGCCTTCCTGCGCGGCATCATCCTCGAGCTCTTCTCCCTCGGCGGCCTGATCGCCGGCATTCTCCTCGCCGAGCTGGAACTACAACCACGTCGCGGTTTACCTCGAACGCTTCATCACCACGCCTGCCACCGCCCAGATCGTTGCCTTCCTTTTTATCGTCGTCGCGGTCATGATCCTCAGTACCTTCCTCGGCAAGGCGCTCAACCGCACCGCCCACGCCATCGGTCTGGGGTTCTTCGACCGCCTTCTGGGCGCCGTCTTTGGCGCTCGCCCGGGGCTGCCTCCTTGGCGTCGCCATCCTGATGGCTGTCGCCGCCTTCCGGCCCCATTCCACCTGGATCGAAAATTCTCAGCTATCTCCCTATTTCCTTGCGGGGGCTCATGCGGTATCCTTCGTTGTACCTCACGAACTTCAGCAGCAGATTCTGAACGGCGCACAGCAGATCAAGCACAACGCGCCCGACTGGATCAAGCCGCTTCGGTAGAGGCACAATGAGAAGAGTGGTTCCAGAAAAGGAACTGCCAGCGAGGAATAACCTTGAAGCGCGAACTGGACGGTCTGATCACGCAGATGCACAGTGCCGGCATCCCTTACACGGAGGCCGTTCGTCAATTTAAAAAGCGCTACATCCTCGAAGTGCTGGCTCAGCACAAGGGCAACCAGTGCAAAGCCGCTGAAGAGCTCGGCATGCACCGCAACACCCTCAGCCGCACCCTGGCCGAACTCGACATGGACACTGCGCAGATCCGCAATGGGATGCGCGCGCCCCCCAGCAGCGAACGCCCACGTATTCAGAACATTGCCAGCGCCCGTTAGCGGCCGGCTCCGTCTAACCTGTAGTCGATGAGAGCCACTCCTCCAGCCTCGGGCCTCCGCATCGCCAGATGCACGGCCGTGTTGGCGCTCTGCTGCTCTCTCTCTCTGCTGCTCCTGTCTCAGCCACGACTCAAAGCCCGACTACCCGCTACGAAGGACGTCCACACAAACACCCGACACAGGCTAGCTGAAGACGCCTACTTTGTCCGGAGCTCGCCTGCTCGACCACAACGATCTCACGGGCGCGGAGATCCAGTTCAAAAAGCGCCAAGCTTAATCCCGCACAATGCGCGACTACGCCAGGGCATACGCCGCTCACTCATCAACGGCACATCACCGAGCTTGTGCAGGCAGTCAGGCAAAGCTCGCCTGCTCGGCCAGAACGAAAAGGCCGAAACCCTCCTCGCCGAAGCCCGTCTTCTCGACCCCCAGAACAATATCGTCGGCCAGAGCGTCGACCCCGGTTCTCTTCCCAAGGTATTTCATCCGGAGATAGAGCCCTGGATACGCGATGCCCCAGCCCTCGCCGGTCCAATCACCCTTCTACCCAAGCACCGGCTCCAAGAGCTTTCATCTTCACGCCGACGAACAGGACGTCATCCGCCAGGTTCTCTCCGGCTACGGCATCCGCGCCAGCTTCGACGAGTCCGTGCAGCGCCAGAACATTCGCTTCGACCTCGACGACTCTACCCTACCAGCAGGCCGTGCCCATCCTGCTGAACATGGCTCATCTCTTCGCCGTTCCCGCTCGACCCCCAAGAGCGTTCTCATCGCCAAAGACACTCCGGACAATCGCCAGCGCTTCGAACGTCAGCTGCAGGAGACCATCTACATCCCCGGCATGACCAATGAGCAGATGGACGAGCTTGGCAACTGTCGTTAAGAATATCTTCGATATCAAGCAGATCTGCCGTCGAGAAAAACTCCGGGACTCTGGTCATCCGCGCACCACAGGAGACCCTGACTTACATCAACCTCACTCTCGCCGATCTCATCGACGGCGGCAGCGAGGTATGATCGACCTGAAGCTCTATGCCGTCGACAAGACCAACCAGCGCAACATCGGAGCCCAGCTTCCGCAGCAGGTCGGCATCTACAACGTCGCCTCCGCAGCGCAAAATCTAGTCACCGCCAACCAAAGCCTCGTCAATCAGGCCATCGCTCAGGGTCTCATCCCTGCAGGTGCGAGTAACATTACCATCGCCCTCGCTCTCATCGCCTCCGGTCTTGTCCAGAGCACGCTTCTCTCCAGCACCGTCGGCTTCTTCGGCGGCGGTCTCACTGCGACCGGCGTCACCACCAATCAGAACCCCGCATTCAACCTCGCTCTCACGGCCAGCGATACTCGCGCGTTGAACGATATACAGATCCGCGTCGGGGACCGACAGACCAGCCACCTTTCGCGTCGGCGAGCGATATCCCAATTACTACCGCAACTTACTCCAGCGCCTTCCGCTGTCGCCTCCTCCGCGCTCGCTGGCGTCTCCATCAACGGCGTCAGCGCTGCCAGCCTGCTCAACGCAGCCGTCGGCAACCCAATCACGATCCCGCAGATTCAGTACGAAGATCTCGGCCTCACCTTAAAGGCAACCCCGTCTGTCCAACGATCGGGCGCAATCAAAATGCACATCGAGCTGAAGATCGAGGCGCTCACTGGCGGCTCGATCAGACAATATCCCGATCCTCAACAGCCAGCAGTTTGTCTCCGATGTCACGGTCGACGACGGAGACACCGCACTCATGGTCAGCAGCCTTACCAAGAGCGAAGCTGCCAGCATCAACGGCCTTCCCGGACTAGGCGAGCTGCCAGGATTTCAGACTGCCACTGCCGACAAAACCACTGAGACTGACTCCAGCAACCTCATCCTTCTCGTCACACCGCATGTCACCCGTCGCCGACCTAATCTCACTGCGGGCCCGCGCATTGCGATCAACCTTCCGGAGCCGCCAGGTTAGGGCTTCCCGCCACGGGCAGCCACACAGCAAACACCGTCCCATGGCCCTCGCCACGCCGCGTCCTGGTTCGAATACAGCCACCATGTTTTTCGACGATACCCTTGCTTACCCAAAGCCCAAGCCCCGTTCCTGTCATCTCCTTCGTCGTCTGAAATGGCTCAAAGAGGTGCAGCTTCATCTCGGGGCTGATCCCCTCACCCGGTGTCGGCCACCGTCAATCGAACTCCCCGCACTCCGCTACGCCAATCCTGCTGTGGATGCAGCCGCACCAGCAGCCGCCCGCCGCCACTCATCGCATCCAGCGCATTTCTCACCAGATTATTCACCACCTGGCGAACCTCTCCCTCGAGAGCATACACTCGTGGCGCTCTCCATCAGCTTCATGTCCACATCGATATTCCGCACCAGAAGCCGCCCCGTATACAGCGCCATCACCGTGCGCAACAGCTCGCGCCATATCCACTTCAACCGGCTTGCTGTGCTGCCGGTTGAAACGCAACGTCTGCAGCGTGATCTCGGTCACGCGCGCCAGCTCACCCTGCGCCAGCGTCGTATAGTGCTGCACATCCTCCATCGATTCCGAATGCCGGATCAGGTACAGCAGATTCGTAATCGACTCCAGCGGATTATTGATCTCATGCGCGATCGAAGAAGCCAGTTGCCCCACAGCCGCCAGCTTCTCCGATCTTCGCAGCGCCTCATCCTGCAACCGAACCTGGGTCACATCCGCATTGACGGCCACGCCACCCAGTATCTTCCCATTCAAAAAAATCGGTGCCGCAACACTACGTATCCACCGATCGGAAGCTACGCACCGTCTCAGTGGACCACTCCCCTGCCAGCGCGCGTTCCAGCGTCTTCAGTTCCGCCGGAAATTCGCCCCCACTCATCATCTTGGCAACGTGATTCGACCTCATCCTCGCATCGGGTGTTGCAATGTACACTCCATGCGGCATACTTTCGATTACTGCATCGAGCTCTGCTGTCTTTCGCTCTGCCAGCTCATAGGCCTTCCGCAGATCTTCCTGCTGTTTTGACCGGTCCGCTCATCTCGCGAAACGGTGACGACAACGCCTATAACCTTCCTCCCACCACTACCGGCTGCGCCGAAAGCTCCGCGACAAACAGCATCTCCATTCTTTCGAAACATCGTGTCCGTGATCTGGCTCAAAGGCTTTGTTCTTCCGCACCACGTCGTAGATCGGGCACTCCGAGTCGGGAAAATGACGTCCATCCGGATAATGATGATGCACCAGCTCGTGCATATTGTTGCCCACAAGCTCTTCGCTGGAAAAACCAAAGGTGGTGACCGCCATGCCGATTGACGAAGGTGCAGTTCCCTTCCAGATCCAGTCCCCAGATGCCCTCCCCGGCAGAGTCCAGCAGCGCCTGCCACTGCTGCATCTGCTCCTCAATCCGTGTATCGGCATCGCCATCTGGTTCATTCCCACCTGCAATTCACGCGAAACAAGTCGCTCGTCACCAGATGAGATGCAAGTTTTCACCTTCTGCGTTAGCATGGAGAATACAATGGATGTCGCCGCCAAATGCACCCATCCGCGTTGACCATACAGAACTTGGCCGTTATACTTGATCTTGTAAGAGCGGGAGTAGCTCAGTGGTAGAGTGCTTCCTTGCCAAGGAAGATGTCGCCGGTTCGACCCCGGTCTCCCGCTCCAAATAAGTCCTGCCTGCGGTACACTTCTCCTACAATTCACCAGGGCAGAAGATGGCCCACGGGGCGCGGTACCCAAGTGGTAAGGGAGAGGTCTGCAAAACCTTTATGCGTCGGTTCGATCCCGACCCGCGCCTCCA
>CAVXPJ010000006.1:0-116663 GCA_963763605.1 uncultured Acidobacteriaceae bacterium
ACATCCGGTATTGGAGTACAGGCTGGAGACATGCGCAAATCTATCCCAAGCTGCCCGGGATCGAGCAGAACTCACTTTACGACGGTTTTCGGCGCAACTATCTGAACATCCTTCAAGTGAATCCGCGTAAGCAACTCCTGGCCAATAACTCGGCAAGCGACAATTGCACGTTCTGCGTGTACGAGTATGCCGAGGTAGCCAAGTACGCGCCGCCGCTTGCCAAGGGTCTCGACCTGCAACGATCTCGTTCGGATGACTCTGGATCGCTATCTGGCCGGCTACCAGGGCTATGGTCAGCCGAAATACTCGATGAGCACGGGACCGAGGAATTTCTCGACGTGTATCCTTCCCTGCTGATTTCAGCTTGCGATTACGCGGTGAGTGCGCATGACCTGGAAGATGGGCGAAGGCTAACTTTGAGAAGATCGACGCGTGGGGCAAAGCGATGTTCGCGATGGACACGGAAGGAAGCGGGCTTGATTGAATACCCCGGCATGGATTCGATCAAGAGCTACCTGCGCTGGCATGCGCTGCGGTCCGCCGCGCCGGCTCTGTCGAAGCCGTTCGTCGATGAGAACTTCAACTTCTTCGGTGCGACGCTGCAGGGCCAGAAGGAGCAGGCGCCGCGCTGGAAGCGTTGCACGCGGGCGACCGACCAGGCGCTGGGTGAGGCCGTGGGACAGGACTGGGTGAAGCAGAACTTCCCCCCGGATGCGAAGGCGAATATGGACAAGCTGGTGGCTGCGCTCGAGCGTGCGCTGGGTCAGGATATCCAGCAGCTTCCATGGATGAGCGATGCGACGAAGGTTGAGGCGAAGGCCAAGCTGGATGCAATTCGCAACAAGATCGGCTACCCGGATAAGTGGCGCGACTATAGCGCACTGGTGGTGAAGCGCGACGATCCGCTGGGCAACGGGGAACGGAACGCAGAGTTTGAGCGCCGGCGCAACTACGAGAAGCTCGGCAAGCCGGTCGACGAGAAGGAGTGGGGCATGACACCGCCAACGGTGAATGCTTACTACAATCCGCCAAACAACGACATCAACTTCCCTGCCGGAATTTTGCAGCCACCCTTCTTTGATAACAGCAAGGACCCTGCGGTGAACTTCGGCGGCATCGGCGTGGTGATTGGCCACGAGATGACGCATGGATTCGACGACCAGGGATCGAAGTACGATCCGAAGGGCAATGTGAAGCAGTGGTTCACGGCTGAGGATCTTGCGAAGTTCAAAGAGCGCACGGACTGCGAAGTAGCGGAGTATGACGGGTTCAAGGTTGCCGAAGGACAGAACCTGAATGGCAAGTTGACGCTGGGTGAGAACACGGCGGACAACGGCGGCATTCGGATTGCGTTCCAGGCGCTGCAGGAGGTTCTGGCCAAGGGCGGACCCGATGCTGAGCCAGGTTATACGAATGGCGAAAAGGACGGCTACACCCCGGCGCAGCGGTTCTTCATCACGTTTGGACAGGTGTGGTGCCAGAACCAGACGGAGCAGAGCGCGCGCGTGCTGGCGAAGACCGATCCGCATAGCTCGGGCGAGTGGAGAACGAAGGGCACAGTGCAGAACTTCGATGAGTTTGGCAAAGCGTTTGGCTGCAAGGTGGGCCAACCGATGATGCCGACGAATTCGTGCCGTGTCTGGTAGCAGATATAGATGTGACGGAGAGGTCCAGGCTTGAAGCCTGGGCCTTTTTGTTTGTGCGGAATGCGGGGGAGGGCGGGTAACCATCGCATGGTGACCGTGTCTAAGAGATTAGATTGGCAGATTGCCATGGGCAGGTGGCACAAAGTCGCAACAGCTTCTACAATAAGCAGAGGAATCGTACCCCACAGAATTGCTCGCGGTAGAAGGTGGTCGAAGGCAGCCCACTGGCGAGGATTAAGGAAACGCATGAAGTTGAGCAGGATTGGCCGGGTTTCAATGGCCTTGGTAGTGTCCGTAGCGATGGGTCTGGGCATGACGGCGTGCGGTGGCGGCACGATCGGGTTCATGTGGGTGTTGGGAACGCAGTTTAACCAGATCGCCGCCTTCAAGATCGACGACTTCACGGGGAACCTGACGACGGCTCCTCACTCGCCGTTTACCTCCGGCGGATCGAACCCGGTCTCGCTTGTGGTGAAGCCCGGCGGGCGATACCTCTATGTGATCAACAAGGGCGGCGGGGCACCGACGAGTGCATCCGGACCTCTACCCTGTGGAACCGGGGGCGGGATCGCTGAGTTCGCCATCGGCGGACAGGGAGTGCTGTCCTTTCAGCAGTGCTTCCAGAGCCAGGGCCAAACTCCAGTGTGGGCGGCCCACGACATTACGGGCAACTTTCTTTATGTTCTGGACCAGTTTGCGCCGGGCTCTTCCTGCGCAGCGAACAATCAGCCCGAGACGCCAGGCTCCTGTTATGGCGACATCACAGTTCTCTCAGCCGACCCAAACACTGGGAGGCTCACTCTGGTGCTAAACCAACAGGTCAAAGACCCGACGACGGGCTTGCAGTTGACCTACTTCCCGGTCGGCTTTACGCCGAAGATGCTTGCGCTCTCCGGTTCGTGCTTGTTTGCGCTGAATGGAGAGGCTCAGAATCAGACCGTGTCTCCGTACCTCGCAGGCAGCGCCGGACAGTTGGTGCTGACGACGAACTCGACGTTAAGCTCGGGAGCACTGAATGCGACCTCGATCGTTGCTGGCGGCACCGCGGTCTACATCACAGATGCCGGCCCTGCAGGCAGCCCAGGGCAGATACTGCCGTTCACGGTTGGGGCAACGGCTTGCTCGCTGAATACGATTACGGGTGGACCAACCCAGAACCTGTCGCCTGCGGCTAACCCGGTGTATACGCTGACGGACAGCAAGAATGTTCGGCTGTATGTCGCAAACCAGTCGACGACGAACTCGAACACTCCAAACAGTTCGATCTCAGCCTTCACGATCCAGTCGAACGGCACACTGTCGTTCGTTCCAGATCCTGGGCTCAATCCGTATCCAATTGGTGCGGGGCCCGTGTGCATGGTGGAGGATCCATCGAATCAGTATCTCTACACCTCGAATGGCGACGGAACTGTAACAGGCAAGGTTCTCGACAACAGAACAGGGCAGCTTTCGAATCTGACTCGAGGGTCGACCTTTACGGCGGTAGGACAGGCGACATGCCTTGCAGTAAGCGGCAACGTAGACTAGCTGGCAGAGCGCAGCTGGAGAACTAAAGACAGGATGTCGTTACGAATCCTGAGTATCGAGACAGCAGTAGCGGGCGGAAACGATTTGCCCCGGAGTTAGGCAAGCATGAAGTGGAATAAGTTGGGCCGTGGAACATTGGCCTCGATATTGTCTTTGGCGTTGGTGAGCGTAACGGCGTGCAGCCGCGACTATGTACTGGCGTATGTGTACGTAACGACAGCAAAACCCCTGACGGGCGGCGTAAATGGCGGCGTAAGTGCGTATGCGGTGGACTATCAGATCGGCTCGCTGACGCCGCTGGCTGATTCCCCAATACAGACAGGCCGGAATCCGGTGACGCTCGTGGCTACGCCGAACGGGCTGAACCTGTACGTCATCAACCACGACGATTCGTCGGTGGGCGAGTACTCCATCGGAACCGATGGCAAGATTTACCTGCAGAACACCTATAACGTTACGGGCAGTCAGGCGACAGCAGTTGCAATCGATGCGGCCGGCGCGTTTCTGTACGTGACGTTTACGTACCAGCTTGGGCCGAATGGTCAGCAACTCTATTCGACAGCTTCGCCAGGGCCTGGCGGAGTAACGATCTTTCCGATCAGCGCCAAGGATGGGTCGCTGGGAACTCCTTCTACTGTGAATGTCGGAAATAATCCTGTTGGGGTCGTGGCCAGCCGCCCGACATCGGCAGGCGCCGTTTATGTGTATGTCATCGACCAGGAGACCCCTACCACTCCGAAGGCCGCGATTCTTGGTTTCTCGCAGAACACGACGAATGGAGCGTTGACGCCGCTGCCGGGCACGGTGATTACGACCGATGCGACGGGTAAAACTGTGGCAACCGGCTACGGTGCGGGAACGACGCCTAGCGCGATTGCGGAAGACCCTTCGTCGCGATTTGTCTACGTCACCGACGAGGCTACCAATCAGCTCTACGGCAATCTTGTGGCGACCAACGGTTCGCTGGTACCGATGACCAACAGCCCGTTTCCTACGGGAATCTTTCCGGTTGGACTCACGATCGATCCGCGGGGCAAGTTCCTGTATGTGGCGAACCTCAGCTCGAGTACTGTAGGGTCCTATGCGATCGACACTTCCACGGGAACGCCGGTCGGATCTGTCGGATCTGCCTCGACGGCAACGGATACTTCACCGACATGCGTGACAGTTGAGCCGGCTTTGGGCATCTATGTGTATACGTCCAACAACCTGGCAAGCGACGTTTCGGCTTTAAAGCTCAATCCGAACAATGGCGGTTTGGGGCAGGTGCAGAATACGCCATTCCCCTCAGGTGCATTGCCGACTTGTGCGGTTTCCGTGGCGAATGGATCGCACCCAACGCAGATCATCAATCCATAGTCATCAGAGTTTTCTGGTTGAATAGAAAGCCCCGCGATTGCGGGGCTTTCTGCTGTTTGCTGCAAGGTGTCGGGAGCGCTTCAACGTTACAGCTGGCCGCCCCATGTTGGCGATCAACATGAGCCAGCGAGTGGCTATCGTCAGGCTACCGGATCAGGCAGTCGGGACAAGAACGCGGGATTTATGGGAGAAGCGGCGAAGGATGGCTTTGCGAGCCGGCGTTTCTACGAAGCGGAAGACGGCTAGAGCAATGAGGATCAGGATGGCGTAGGAGAGCCATGGGTCCAGAACGGCGAGATGAAGGCGCTCGGGCACATGATAGATGTGGAGAAGCTGGAAGACATTGAAGTGGAGGAGATAGAGGCAGTAGCTGCTTTCGCCAACCAGGAGCAGGGGGCGCCAGGAGAAAAGCGCGGATATTTGATGGGGGCCGCTGAGGCCAAGAACGAGAGCGGCGAAGACCGGAGTCATGAGGCCGCCGTGCATAAGGAGGTAGGGGGTGTCGCCTACGAGGGTGTAGAAGAAGAGAGCGACGGCTGCGAGGCTTATCGCTGAGAGCACGAGACGCTGACGCGGGGTGAGGATGAGGGCGTGCTGCAGCTTGCCGAGGGTGACGCCGGTGAGGAAAGTGCAGATGTAGGGGAGCGGGGTGTACTTGAGGAAGCGGATGAGCTGGCTGGAGCTATAGCGATCGACAGGGCCGACGATGTGATCGGGGTTGAGATAGAGATAGAGAGAGTGGGGGATGAGGCCGATGATCCAGAGGGAGATGAGAAGGAGGATTAGGCGCAGGGGCTTTTTGGGCCAGGGTAAGCGAATGAGCCAGGGAAATGCGAGGTAGAGGACGCATTCGCTGGTAAGGGTCCAGGAGACGGTGTTCCAGAAAGTGGCGACGGAGGGACTCCAGCCCTGGAGGACGAGAGGGGTAAGGATAAGGCCTTGCCAGAATTCTGCGTGGGGGCGGGCGTACCACTCGTCCTGCACCATGCGGAGGGAGATGATGAGGACAAAAAAATAGACGGGATAGAGGCGGGAGAAGCGGGCTAGCCAGAACTCGCGCTTGCTGAGATTTTTGCCGCGGTCTCCGTAGTTGTAGGTGAGGACGTAGCCGGAGATGAGGAAGAAGACACCGACGAAGACGTAGCCGTTGTCGATAAATGGATAGAGTAGGCCGAGGTGCGGCGGCGTGAAGTGAAACAAAATGATGGCTATGGCTAACAGAGTGCGTATGCCTGTGAGCGCCGGCAGGGGTGGTTTGCGGGTGATCTTGGGCTGAGTGGCCGATGTCGACGGCCGCTCGGACTCGGATTTGGATTCTAGTTCGAGAATGCTTGTGTTCACCAGTTCGTCCTGCTATTTGGATGCGGGGTACAACTCTATGTCACGCAGCTTCAGGGGATTTGACGCGGATATTTTGATGCGGGACGCATCTTTCTCCTGCATTGCGACTTGATTGGCCCGATTCTTACGAAAGGCTACGCGGTGACGAGGGAGCCTATTTTTTCGCCGCTGGCGACACGAACGATGTTGCCGGGTTCGCGCATGCTGAAGACCATCATGGGCATGTTGTTGTCTCTGCAGAGGGAGACGGCGGTGGTATCCATGACTCTGAGGTTGAGACGGAGGATGTCGTTGTAGGTGATCTGTGGAAATTTTGTGGCTTTCTCGTCGATTTTGGGGTCGGCGGTGTAGATGCCGTCGACAGAGGTGGCCTTGAGGAGGATGTCGGCTTTAATTTCCATGGCGCGGAGGCTGGCGGCGGTATCGGTGGAGAAGAAGGGGTTGCCGGTACCGGCGGCGAAGATGACGATGCGGCCCTTTTCTAGATGGCGCATGGCGCGGCGGCGAATGTAGGGCTCGGCGACCTCGTGCATCTCGATAGCGGACATGACGCGGCAGTGAAGGCCGAGCTTTTCGATGGCGTCCTGAAGAGCGATTGCATTGATCACGGTGGAGAGCATGCCCATGTGATCGGCAGCGACGCGATCCATGTCGATGGCCTGCTGGGCGACACCACGAAAGAAGTTTCCGCCGCCGACGACGATGGCAATCTCGCAGCCGAGCGCGTGAACTGCGGCGATCTCTGCGGCGATTTTGTGAATGAAGATGGCGTCGATACCAAAGCCCCTGCCTGCGGCCAGGGCTTCTCCAGAGATCTTGAGGAGGATTCTTTTGTACATGTCAGGTCTAAGTATCGCATGGAGTTCGGGGTGGCAGGTTCAAAGCTGCGAGAGTACCCCCTACCCCCTCGATATTGCGCAAAGTCTTCGAAGAAGAAGGGTTAAGTCTGGACTTCGGGGTAAATGACTTTGCTAAATTCCGTTTTGCCGCCGCTGGAACCGCAGCAGTTGCACTCTGAGGGACTGTGTTTCGTGGCCTGGGTTTGTCAAGGGATGATGGATGGTTTAGCGGCTGAACGATGGCTTACTGATGGTAAATCGCCGGCGAATTGAGCAGAGAAGCCCGGACTTCGGTGTCCGGGCTTCGTGTCTGGTTGGGATGAGTTGATCGTAAGAGCCCGGCTGCGGACTGGTTCGAGGCGATTTTGGCGTCGAAACCAGTCCGCAAGACGGGAGCGAGGTTACCGCTTAAGACGACGGCGGACGGCTCCGGCACAACCGAGGACGCCGGTGCCAAGCAGCAGAAAGCTGCTGGGTTCCGGTGTGGCCGCCACGACACTGACGGAGTCCAGATCAAAGAATCCGAGCTGGTTTTCCGATGTGAAGGTCAGGTCCGTCGAAGCTCCGGTCGCCAATGCGGTGAAGGTCTCGATGGTGTACGGGCCTTCTGAAGCGTTGGTCTCGGAGAAGCCTGTTGTCCCTCCGAAGCTGGCAGCGAAGCTATTGGTGAAGCCAGAGTTTGGGGTGGTGTCGTTGTCGAGGAAGAACTGGATGATGTAGGCATCACCCGCCACGGTGTTGATTGCCTGGGTGAGGGTCTCAGTGCCTGATTCCGATCCCAAGAAGGCTTCGAAGTTTCCGCTAAACACATCGGAGCCGTCGACACCGGCGAAGTTGAGATCCGTAGTGGAGGTGCCTGACCAGCTGGTAAAGTCGCCGGACTCGAAGCCGCAGTTTTGGACGAGATTGCCTGCGACGCTGCTGCAGGCATCGTCTGCCTTCGCCGTGTTGACGGCGAAGACAGACGCAAGGAAGAGAGCCAGAAGTGTAATTGATTTACGCATTAGAGTTTGTCCTTTGGTTAGTTGGCCTGTAAGAAAGTCCCGTTGTAGCCGTTGGCGTGTCCGACCGTTATGGTGTTGTCTTCGGCCACGCAGCGTTGTTGACCAGATTGGTAGCGTTGGTGGTTCCGATACCAGTGGCGAAGTCCCAACCTACGGTTGTGGGGTAAGCAGGCTCAAGCACCGTGTTGCTAACGGAGAGAACACCCTCAGTACCACCGGCATTGAAGCAGTTGATGGGGCTATGCGTGGTGGCATTGTTGGTGCAGTTGACGTCCATATCTCCGAGCGTTACGTCGTAGAAGACGCAACCGGCGTCGACGCCATTACCAAGGGTGGAGTTGCAAGCCGCGTTTCCTGTTGCGCCGTACTCCGCATTGGCCATCGCGTAGAGGACAGGATTGGGATTGCCCTGAGTCTCGCCTGTACGCTGGTTGACCAGAGCCTGAATTCCAGCCCAGATGGGAGTGGAGACGGAGGTTCCGCCAAAACCTGCCCAGGTGGAAGGATCTCCGGTGCAGGGACCAGCATCGCCTTGGGTGCGGGCTGTGTCTGTATCGGAGAAGCAGACGGTGTAGAAGTGTCCCCAGACACCATTTGCGGCGAAGAGAGAGACGTCAGGGATATCACGCACGCCATCGGCTGGGTTGCCGAAGAGACCGGCTTGCCACGAGGGCTTGGCGTAACCGGCACAGGTGCCACTGACGACGCCTCTTGTTGTAGCCACACCTGTGGCGCAGCCGCTGGGACCGCCGCTGCCCGAGGCCGTGGTTAGGAGGCCGTCGGTCGAGGCGGCGGCGCTGTTGCAGAAGCCGGCAGTCCCGACGGGTGAGGAAAAGCCGAAGGTGAGGTAGAGGAGTTGGCTTGCGCAGGAGTCATTCCACGGAATCTCCGGAACGTAGGACTTCGCGGTCAGAAAGCTTACGCCGTCGGTTGGGCTGAAGTACGTGTTGGTCTCCCCAAGGAAGGTGTCACCATAGTCTGTACCGCCGACCGAGACGTTATTGGGCGTCGAGGTAAACCCGCTGACCGCGATGCCGTGGGTGGCGTTGGTTAGATCCGCATCGGAGCTGGCCGCACCTTCGTCACCTGAGGAGACGAAGATGGAGGCGCCTTCGGCAGCACCCTGCGCATAGAGGTTGTTGATGAACAGGTTGCCTGTGGCTCCGACTTCGGACTCAGACTCGCCGAAGCTGATGCTGATGATGGTTGGAGGGGTGGTGCTGTTGAGCATATTGGCCATGGCGATGAAGCCGCCAAAGTTGGCTGCGCCTGCAGCTCTTGAGTCGGCGCAGGAGGCGAGGACGATCTGGGCTGCGGGTGCGGCGGCCGACGACCACTCGACGTCGATGGTAGATTCGCCATCGTCACCGTTGATGCCAGGGTCGGTGCAGCCGGGGCCGGGGTGGACCTGGGTCAGGGTGTTGCCGGTGGGATAAGGGCGGGTAAGACCGAACGCCTTGCGGAACAGGGTGAAGTCATCCACGCTGAACACGTCAGAGTCTTCGATAACGACGATCGTCTGTCCTTTGCCGGTGATACCAGCCTTGAAGAGAGGATTGAAGTTGTAGATGGTGGCGAGGTCGGCTGCGCCGACGGAATTAAACCCGTTGCCGGCATTGATGTTCGGCTTGACGGCCTTGGCGGCGCGCCTGATCGACATGCTGCGCGGCAGGAAGTCATTGACCGGCAGAACACCGGCGACGACTGGAGCAAGCGCTTCAGGGATCTGGGGGTCGGTCATGTTGGCGATGTGAGCCGCACCGTTAACCGAGAGATTGTGGATCGCGGTATGGAAGGCTTTGGTCACCTGTCCAGCATTGCCATCGAAGGTCATCTGCGTTCCATCGGGGCTGACGCCGGTTACGGTAAAGCCCTTGGCGGCCATCCATGCGGTGAGACGAGCGACGTCCTCTTCGGAGGGGCCATACGCCTGTCCGATCTGGACGGCGGTGAGCCACTTGTGGAAGTTGGCCGATTTGGGATTCTGCAGATCCTGGAGGTACTGGTTAAAGGCAGCCTGCGACTCTGGCGAGCGGGCGAGAAGCAGACGCATTCCAGTCAGCGGCAGGCTTTCGTCGACGGCTCCACGATCGTTTCGAGCGTTGGCTTCGGAACGCACATTGCCGCTGAAGGTGACGGTCTTTTGATCGTCAATGCGGTTGCGTACGAGGCTGACTTTTTGGGTGGATTGAGCAGATGCGGCTGTCATCGCGGAGGCGAGGAGCGAACACACCACTAGATTGCAGTACCGAAACCGGAACATAATTGACCTCGAGGTAAAATTACGGCTGGTGATACGTTCCTGCAGCTGCAATCGATCTGCCATCGTCCAATAGAAAAATTCGCCGTAAATTGAAAGACGCTGCTGTGGATTACTTTCCTCGATGCACTCTTTTGCAGAGAAAAAGCAAATGTAATTCCGCGAAGCTAACGCGGAATCAACCAGATGATGTTTTTTGAACGTGACCATGTGCTGACATGCATATGGGCGACCATTTTTTTGATCAGGCGCGCGGTGTTCTTTTGGCCGCTGGAGACGTCAAGGTGGTAACCGTTTTTGCCGTGGTTTTTAAATCGAGAGCTGCGCCTGGACCAGAGTGGCGATGAGGCTGTCGAGCTCGGATGGGTTGACGTTGCTGACTGCGATGATATGGAGGTCTGAAGTGGTTGCGGTGTGAAGCGTGAATCCGGCGCGGGTGCCGGGCAGCGTTGTGAGAGCGGGCGTGGTGGAACGCTGCGTGATAAAGACTGAGACCTCGTGTTTGTGAATGGTAAAGAGGAGAAGAGCGGCGGGCTGGTTGTTGAGGTAGGTGAGGTCGGCGCCTTTGAGGACGGTTTCGGGCGGCAGGGCTGCGGCGTCGGGGATGTTGAAGCTGAAGGGGAGACGTCCCTGGAACCAGGGTTTGACGGTGTGGCGGTCGGTGGAGATGACCTGCGGCGTGGCTCCACTGGATAGAGTGGCGAGGTGCTGGTCGAGGAGTTCGGCGGCGAGGGTGTTGGCCTGGTGGAGTTGACGCCAGCCGAGGAGTGAGACGGTGAGCAGGATGGCCGCGGCGAGTGCGGCCCAGGCAGCGGGGCGCATGGTGTAGATGCGGGCGGTGGTCTTTTGCTGCGGTGGCTGCTGTGACTGCGGCTGTGCTTGGAGTTTGGCGGTGAGGCGGGCGAGGGCTTCGGGCGGCGGGGCGAAGCGTTGGCCGGCGCGGGCGGCGGCGGCTTTGAGTTTGGTAGCAGAGAGTACGCGCAGAGTGCAGGTGTGACAGGTTTTTAGATGCTGATCGATTCCCTGCTGTTCGCCGGAGGACAGTTCGCCGTCGATGTAGGCGCTGAGCTTGTCGGGATTGAGGTGTTCGGTGGTTTGGGTCTGGTTCATAGGGATTCCCCGAGTTGCGGCTGCAGGAGTTGACGGAGGGTGCGGCGGGCGCGAGAGATGCGCGACATGACGGTGCCGATGGGGACGTCGAGGATGACGGCGATGTCCTTGTACTTGATCTCTTCGACGTCACAGAGGAGGAGGACTTCGCGGAGCTGCGGCTGAAGCTGCTCGAGCGCGATGTGGAGAGCGGCTTCGTTGTCGAGGCGAAGGAGGATGTCTTCCGGTGTGGGGCCGGAAGCGGTGGTGTCGAGTGTCTCGGGTTGGTCTTCTAGGAAGACGGTGCGGGAGGCAGCGATGCCGGTGCGCGTGGTGAGGAAGGTGTTGCGGAGGATGCGGAAGATCCATGCCTTGAAGTTGGTGCCGGGCTGAAAGGAGTCGAAGGCGCGGAGGGATTTGGTGAAGGTCTCCTGCACGAGATCTTCGGCTTCGGCCTGATTGCGAGTGAGCCAGAAGGCGTGGTTGTAGAGCGAGGCGAAGAGCGGGAGCGCGAGTTGTTCGAAGTCTGCGCTGCGAGTGATGGTGGACGGCATGGTGCGGAGCGCCTCGGTGTGCCAGAGGGGGTGGGGTTGCGGCGACACAGCGGAAGAGCCCGGCAGGCAATAAGCTGTTGACCATCGCTACCGTAAACCGAATCGCAGACTGATTATTCCACGAATTATTTACGGTTCGTGGGAATAAAAACTGGCCGAGGCAGTTTAGGGCAGTGCAGGCAATCAGAGATCTAAATGGAGATCAATATGAATCGGTTTAAGGAAGACGAAGTGGTGCAGGAGAATGAACGGGTTGCGACGACTGCAGGCGATGGAATTGACCGGCGCAATTTTCTGGGGTGCATGGCGTGGGCAGGCACAGGACTGCTGTGGTCGATGGCTGGCGGCGTGCCAACGTCGAAGCTGCTGGCGCAGACGCTGAAGAGTGGCGGCGCTGGAGTGGGGAAGGTGGAGGACTTTTCGTTTGTGCAGATCAGCGACTGCCACATCGGATTCAACAAAGGCGCAAACCCGGATGTAACCGGAACACTAAAGAAGGCTATTGACAGAGCAAACATGGTTCCTGCGGGCATGAAGGCTCCGGATTTCATGCTTCACACCGGCGACATTACGCAGAACTCGAAGGCTGCGGAGTTTGATACGGCGGCGGAGGTGATCAAGGGCTTCAAGAGCGATGTGTTCTATGTTCCGGGCGAGCACGATTTCATCGACGATGGCGAGCAGTACAAGCAGCGCTTCGGAAAGGGCACCGTGGGTAATGGCTGGTACAGCCATAATCACAAGGGCGTTCACTTTGTGGGCTTGAACAACTGCGTGCAGGTGGATGCGATGGGCAATATGGGCGCCGATCAACTGGCGTGGTTGAAGTCCGACCTGGCGGGGTTGAGCCGCTCGACGCCGATTGTGGTGTTTGCGCATATTCCGCTGTGGATGGTGTATGAGAAGTGGGGCTGGGGTACCAAGGATGGCGAGCAGGCGCTCGCGTTGCTGAAGCCGTTTGGATCGGTAACGGTACTGAATGGGCACATTCACCAGGTGGTACAGAAGGTGGAAGGCAACGTGGCGTTTCATACGGCAATGGCGACGGCGTTTCCGCAGCCTGCGCCGGGAGCTGCGCCGAATCCAGGGCCGATGGTGGTTCCGGCAGGCAAGCTGGAGAGCGTGCTGGGCGTGACGAAGGTGAAGGTTGTTCGCGGGCAAAGCCATCTCGCTGTCGTCGACTCGACGCTGGCGGAGGGTGTTTGATGCGTGTGTGGATTGTGGCTTTAGTGATTGTTGTTGCGGTGATGGGTCTCGGATTTGTGCATCCGTTTGGAGATCCGCGTGTCGAGCCTCGAAAGGGGCTCGGCACGCTGCTGCAGGGTGCGAAGATGCCGATGGATGCGAAGGTAGTGCTGGTGACCAAGTGCGCGGATTGCCATTCGAGCGAGACGCGATGGCCGGTGTATGCGCGGGTTGCGCCGGGGTCGTGGCTGATCGAGCGAGACATCATCGATGCGCGCAAGAAGATGAACCTGTCGCAATGGGAGCAGATGCCGGAGGAGAAACAGCAGTTGCTGATGGCGAAGATTGTTGAGGAGGCGAAGACGGGAGATATGCCTCCGCTGCAGTATCTGGCGGTGCATTGGGATGCGAAGCTCTCGAAGGCTGATTTGCAGGCGCTTTCGATGCTGGGTAAGACTGCGGGGGGTGGTGAGGCGGCTTTGGGTGGAGCAGGCGATGCGGTGCGCGGCAAGGCGGTTTTTGAGAAGCGCTGTACGGGATGCCATGCGATGGAGGTCGGATCGCGAAGGACCGAGGCTGAAGGGAGTGTTTGGAAGAAAAGCTGGGAGTGTGGCGGGGTTTACTTATTCTGCGGGGTTGAAGAGCTCCGGGTTGACGTGGAATGAGGCGACGCTGGAGAGATGGTTGAGCGACCCGGACATGGTGGTGAAGGATAACAATATGAGCTTTAGCGTTGCGAAGGCGCAGGAGCGGCAGGATTTGATCGCTTATTTGAAGCAGTAGAAGAGGTTTACCTCGAGCCAGGGAGAATCGTATGTCAGATTGGCTGAACGAAGTGATCGGCGACGATCTGGTAACTGTCTACGAAGGTCTGGATGCGACAGAAGAAGCTCTGATGTGGCTTCGGCAAAAGCCTCGCACCTTCGGCGAGTTGCGTTCGGAGGACATCGATTGGCTGCGGTGGATGGCAGCCAACATCCATGACCAGGATCTACTGGAGAAGATGTCGCAGGATGCTGACTCCGATGTCCGCATGTGGGTGGCGTGCAATCCGATGACGCCGGAGGCGGTACTGAGCAAGCTCGCCGAAGATCCGGTTGTCTTCGTTCGCAGAGGAGTTGCCCAGAATACCGGCACGGGGGCGCCCTTATTGGCGAGACTTGGCTACCATGATCCTGACTTCGTCGTCCGGGCATTGGCTCTGTGGAACAGCAGCAATATGACGCCTGCGTTCTACCGGCAACAGACGAATTAGACGTTTTTGGGCAAGTGGATATGGACTTGTGTTGCTGGAGGAGGCTCCCATGCAACTTCGGTGGGATGGGGTGTTCGCGCAACTTTTCAGGGAAGGATGGGTATTGCAGGTTGCGTGCGGCATAAATGCCGACCAAGGAGAACGAAAAAATGTTGAACAAGGTACGATGGATGGTACTGGCAGCTGGACTTTTTGCAGCAACAGCACCGATGACGATGCAGGCACAGCAGGTTCCAGGGCCACACCCGGCTTATCTGCATGCGTTGAGCGACCTGCGCGCGGCGCGTCACTACCTGAATGATGCCTGGGCATGGGCTCCGGTGAAACATGACGACAACGAGGCGATTCGCGAGATCGATGCGGCGATCAACGAGATCAAGAAGGCCTCGATCGATGATGGTAAAGGCTTGAATGATCCGTTTTCGATCGATACCCACCTGAGCCCGCATGACCGTTTCCGCAAGGCGAACGAGCTGCTGTGGTCGGCGCATAACGATCTGTCGCGGGCCGAGGATGTGCCTGCTTCGCGTGGACTGCGTGACCGTGCCATCGGACATGTAGACCGTGCGCACCAGATTGTGGATGCGGCGGAGCGGACGGCGCACTGGGAGTAGTTTGTTGCGTGTGTGAAAGAGGCGCGGCCAAAGCCGCGCCTCTTTTTATTTAGGGAGACCCTGACTCAAGCCCGCAAGCGATCGCGTCAGGAGTAAAACACAGCAGCCCGGGCTGCTGGCCCGGGCTTTGTGTGTTTTGAGAAGGAACTGGATTTAGGCAGAGGCTTCTTCGGTGGTTGCGGCCTTGGCCTGGGCTACGGTCCAGTCGGGTGCGCCTACCTTGAAGCGGGCGAAGCGGCGGACGCTGATGTTTTCGCCGAGCTTGGCGACCTTGGTGGCGATGAGCTGCGCGATGGTCTGCGAGGCTTCCTTGATGAAGGGCTGATCGAGGAGGCAGAACTCTTCGTAGAACTTGGCAAGCTTGCCTTCGAGCATCTTCTCGACGATGTTGGCCGGCTTGCCGGAGGCCGCGGCCTGAGCGCGGTAGACATCCTTCTCGCGCTCGATGTCGGCTTCGGTGACGTCTTCGCGGCTGACGAAGCGCGGGTCGACGGCGGCGATGTGCATGGCGACGTCGCGGAGCAGCTCCTGGAAGTCGTCGGTGCGGGCGACGAAGTCGGACTCGCAGTTGAGCTCGATGAGAACGCCGATCTTGCCGCCGGCGTGGATGTAGGTTCCGACTGCACCCTCATTGGTGGTGCGTGAGGCCTTCTTGGCAGCCGAAGCCATGCCGCGCTTGCGGAGGACGACGAAGGCGTCTTCCATGTTGCCCTTTGCTTCCTGAAGGGCCTTGAGGCAGTCACCCATGGGGGCGCCGGACTTTTCGCGGAGTTCCTTGACTTGCTTTGCGTCGATTTTTACCTGGGTATCGCTCATGGTGGTGTTCACAATCCTTGTGGTTGATGATGCAGCGTGAGTGTTAATGGGTCATTGACACATGCAGAAAGAGCGTGGCGCCGAATTCGCTTTCGCGGGCTGCCACGCTCCACTGCAGTGAGTGTTCGTGACTGCCTTAGACGGCGGCCTGGGCTGAGAGCGAGTCGGACTCGGCATCGGGCTCTGCAGAGGCAGCGGGAGCCTTGCGGATGTTTCCGCCGAGGACGGCTTCGAGGTCGACGGTCTCGTCTTCTTCGGGGGCGGCTGCGACTGGCTCGGCTGCTGCGTGAATCTCGCCGGGCTCGTATTCGCCATCTTCGCCGATGTAGGACGAGGAGATCTCAGTCGGCGTGACGTCGGCGACTTCTGCGCTGAAGGCCTTCTCGGAGACCATCTGGACGCCTTCGAATGCGGAATCGGCGATCTTCGTGGTGAAGAGGCGGATGGCGCGGAGAGCGTCGTCGTTGCCGGGGATGACGTAATCGACGACGGTCGGGTCGCAGTTGGTGTCGACGACGGCGACGACCGGGATGCCAAGCTTGCGGGCTTCGGCGACGGCGATGGCTTCGTTGTTGGAGTCAACGACGAAGATGGCGTCGGGAAGGCGCTTCATGCTCTTGATACCCGAGAGGTTGGTGCTGAGGTGCTTGCGCTCGCGCTCGAGCTTGATGACTTCCTTCTTGGTGAGGAGCTCGTAGCGGCCGTCGGTGGACATGTCGTCCAGTTCCTGGAGGCGCTTGACAGACTTCTGCACGGTGATCCAGTTGGTGAGCAGACCGCCGAGCCAGCGGCTGTTGATGTACGGCATGCCGGCGCGCGTGGCTTCTTCGGCGATGGCATCCTGCGCCTGGCGCTTGGTGCCGACGAAGAGGATGAGCTTACCGGTGGCGGTGAGGTCGGTGACGAACTTCGACGCCTCTTTGAACATCTTGAGGGTCTTCTGGAGGTCGATGATGTAAATGCCGTTGCGCTCGCCGAAGATATACTCCTTCATCTTTGGGTTCCAGCGCTTGGTCTGATGCCCGAAGTGAACGCCAGCTTCGAGCAGTTCTTTCATAGTGATGTTTGCCAATGTAGCTCCTTGGTTGAGGCGGCCGAGTGTGAGCATCGGTGCCTGGATTGATCCTTTGCCTGAGACCGGCTCGGGAGATTTGACTCCTTGCCTCCGGCGCAAGATCTTCCGGAGGGTGTAGCAAATGACTTGGGGTTGTCTCTCCTTCGCTTCCCATCAGCGAAACGAAAGAGAGAGCATACCCCAGGGGCTAAAGCCCCCTAATTCCTATTCGCTCCCAGAGGGCCAAGGAGACCCAACGCTAAAGCGTCGGGCTACCAACCCTGGCTTACCTAGAAGCAAAAACTGAAGCCTTCCAAGTTCAACGCAATAACAATTAGCGTTTGCTGAACTGGAAGCGAGCGCGAGCGCCCTTCTGACCGTACTTCTTGCGCTCTTTACCACGCGAGTCGCGGGTAACGAGGCCTTCTGCCTTGAGCGCCTTGCGGAGCTCGGGGTTGAAAACCATGAGGGCGCGAGCGATGCCGAGCTTGACGGCATCGGCCTGTCCCATGACGCCGCCACCCTTTACGGTGGTGATGACGTCGAAGGTCTCGCCGATGTCGGCGATGCCGAGTGACCGCTTGGCGGCTGCGCGCTGTTGAGCGGTGACGAAGTAAACGTCACACTCTTTTTTGTTGACGGTGAATTTGCCGCTGCCTGGACGCAGGAAGACGCGTGCGATCGAGGACTTGCGACGGCCGGTTCCGTAGTATTGAATCAGATCTGCCATGGTGCTCCTTGAACTTGTACAAGCCCGGGGCTAAAGCCCCGTGCTTTGGCCCGTAGTTGTCCAGTGGGCTAAAGCCCGGACCTACCTAAAACCAACTGTCTCAATGGCTAAAGCTGCCGTTGAACGAAACTGATCTACGCTAGCCTTCGAGCTTCGGATGCTCCTGATGAGGGTGCGCCGGCACCATCACTTTGGAGGTGAGCACCTTGGGTGCGTTGGAGGCGTGGAAGTCCATGGCGACAGGCTGCTGCGCGAGGTGCGGATGCTGGCTGCCCTTGTAGACCTTGAGCTTGGTGGCCATCTGGCGACCCATCTTGGACTTGGGAAGCATGCCCTTGACGGCCTGCTCGACGATGGCTTCGGGGCGACGGGCGAGAAGCTTGATGAACGACTCTTCGCGGAGACCACCGGGGAAGCCGGTGTAGCGGCGATAGAGCTTCTGGTCAGACTTGAGGCCGGTCAGCACGATCTTCTCGGCATTGATGATAATGACGTGATCGCCCATATCGATGTAGGGGGTGTAGAGGACGTTGAGCTTGCCGGCGAGGATGGAGGCGGCCTGGGTGGCGAGACGGCCGAGCGTTTTGCCGCTGGCGTCGAGTATGAACCACTTGCGCTTAATATCTTTGCCGCTCGGAATGGTGGTGGACATCGTTGGGTTACTCCCTGATTCTGCCGTCTTCAATGTTCGGCGTGTTCCATGAAGAAAGTGGTGCCAGGTTGGTAGTTCGTGAGGTGCGAAAGAACGATTGCTCCAGAGCAGGGCGGCGTGGCGAAGGAAGAGACGAGTTTCCTCTTCACAACACGCGGCAGTGAGACCGCTTGACCTGGACTACGCACAAGACCTATGGGATGGGTGCTTCAGGGACGGCTCCTACGAGCTACTCCCCAGTGGATCCACCACGGATGCCTCGGGTGACTGCTTGGCCTGGGAACAGTGCAGACACAGACATACAGACGCGAGACTGCGCGAGATTTTAAGTCTATCGGGGGTACAGGCGCCCCGTCAAGGGTTATTGCCCGCATTTACAGCCGGTTCTGTGGGTTGGGCGGGGACGGCGAGGTCGAGGACGTACATTTGATCATCGTCATAGAGATGGCGGCGGGTACGGGCGAGTTCGGCGAATTGCTGGTGGGAGCGCCAGGCGATCGCATATTCGCTATGAACCCATTGGGTTCTGCCGGGGTCGGCGAGGACGGATGGGGCGAGGATGTCTAAATCGACAAAGTTTGCGTGGTCATAGACAAGGTAGCGGAGGTTGTTGGCGAGAAGGTAACGGGCCAACCCGTCGCCGTTCAGACGGGAGGGCCAGCCGGGGGGGATGCTGGCAGCACCGGGGAAATCGGCGACCTTGATGTCGTGAGAACGGAAGTCGAGGAGAAAACTATCTTTGACTGTGGCCAGGACGGAGCTATCGGTGGGAATCGCACGCTGCATGGCGGCATATTCAGCCTTTACGTCAGGCGAGACGATAGGGGTGTCAAAGAAGGAGAGCCGGAGGCTTCGGGGAATTTGCATGAACTCGTTGCTGAGCCTGTTGCCCCAGATGGAGATCGCTGCGACCACGGTAAGCGCAACCGTGCCGATCTCGAAGGAGACGCCACCGGGAAGTTTGGGAAGAGGCATTGGCACGACGACAGAATACGACGTAGAAGAGAATAATCGCAGGGAGCATGCACGGGTAGTTATAGCGGCGCACGGAGTCTCCGCCGGTGGCGATACCGACGAGCAGCGCGGCTGCAGAGGCAGCGACAGAGAGGGCAACAATAGCGTCTCCCGGTTCGTCGCGGTCGACGAAAAACCATTCGAGAAGAAGTAAGAGAAGAAGAGGGATGCAAAAGGGAATGACCTTGTGCAGGATGACGTGAAGGCCGGCACCGGAGGGCGCAGGGTAGAGGCCGTAGGCGTCGTAGTGATAACCAAGACCGAGCGTGGGATAGAAGAAGGTAGCTGAGGCGTAGTGATTGGCAACCATCCAGGGCGCCATAACGACGAAAGCGCCGAGAACGGCGAACAGGAGAGTTTTACTCCCGGCAACGAAACCGTCTCTTCTCCAACGAAAAAAGGCGATGGATACGACGAAGATGACGCTATGAACCAGGTAGGTGGATTTCATGGAACTAATAGCGCCGGAGACCGCACCGAGAAGAAGACCAAAGAGAATACTGTTGGCGGGTAGAGCTTTGCGGTTTGCTGCAAGATAGACAAGACCGAAGAACAGAGCGCTGGGCAGAAGCACAAATGTGAGATTGAACTGAACCTGAGGAGTAAAGAGCACGAGAAAGGTAAAGACAGCCCGTTGTGCCGGAGTGAGTCGAAATGTGATGGCCAAACTATAGGACAGGAAGGCGAGCAGAATAAGGCCCAAAGTTCGATCAGCCATCTGGACATTCTCAAGCGGGAGAGCGATAAGGATCAGGGTCTGGAGGAAATAGTTGCCCCCGATGCTGGAGATGATGCGGCGCTCGCTGAAGGGGTCTGCAGCAAAGTGGTGGAGCTGAAGCATTTTGACTGGCGCGCCAAGATAATAGTTGTAGTCGTCGGAGGCCTGATACTGGCCTGCATGCACCGTTGCGCCTAGCCGGACAGCAAAGATGAAGGCTACAAGAAACAGGAGGAATAGAACCGCGCGCGAGTATGGCAACGGAGGGTGAGAGCGGGTTGCCTGTGCTCCAGAATCGGTGATCGTGATTCGAAGCAGAATAGCCGCTACCAGGCCGAAGAGGACCAGGGACAGGAGTATGGGAATCGTGATGGCACGTACGAGGTTGAAGCAGCCCCCGAGAAAGATGACGACGGCGAACTCCACTGATGGCAGCAAGTGAGACGGATGGACGGCGGAGGCCAAAGAGACGAAGAAGGGCGGCTCCATAGCCTGCGATCGAAACAAAAAGGAGAGCACACCACAGGAGCGCCTCAGCAAAATGCACAAGTGCAGCCATCGTCATTCCATATCCTATGATCTGAAGTCGATAAGGCACAGAGCCCTGGGTAACTACGTCGTTGTTTTGTCAGATTACATCAAGGTTGAGGGCTGCCCGTAACGCGAGGTAGTAACGGATACACGCAATTGACGATGCCGTCGCGGGAGCGGAGAGGCTATAGTGTGTAAATTTACCGTATGGCAGATAAATAGCTACAAACGAAAGAACACCAACATCAGGACTGACAGTGCGCCGCTTAACTTTTGCAGCCAGAATTTTATTGAACTATGGATCGGACAAGAACTGTCCCTTCTGTCGGTCGGAGAAGACCGATCTTCTTGCGCGAAAAAATCTGATTCTTCAACTGCGGAAATGCCGGAGCTGCAGCCTTATGTTTCGCTGGCCTAAGGAAACTCCTAGCTTCAGCGAGAAGTTTTATCAGCATTCTTACCAGGAAGTAAGCCACACTACGGAACTGCCAGATCCGGCTACGCTGAATACTTTTATTGCCAATAACTTCGCAGGATCTCCAAAAGACTTTGCGGATCAGATTGGCGTGTTCAAGGCGTTTCTGTCGCAAGGGCGTGTTCTCGACTTTGGCTGCTCGTGGGGATACGGAATCCATCAGCTCAGGCAGGCCGGATATCGATGCCTTCGGTTTTGAAATCTCACTGCCTCGAGCTGAACTCGGCCGTCGTCAGCTCGGCGTCGAAATTCTCGACAAACTTGAGGATCTGCAGCACATTGCTTCGCAGTCGGTCGATGGCATCTTCGCCTCCCATGTACTTCGAACACCTCCTCTCGCTGAAGGAGGTATTCGAACTCTTTGCGCGCATTCTGAGACCTGGCGGCGTTGTCTTCATCATGGTTCCGAACTCGGGGGAGAAGAAGGCGCTCGACCTCGGTATTCGACTGGAACGCGATGATCAACGAGAAACATACGCTTGCTCTTGAAGGCGAATTCTTTGAAAAGAATATGACCCCATTCGGCTTTAAGGTCAGGGCATTTTCCGACCGATGCAACGTCGCAGATCTCGGCGCGGCGCAGTTGACAATAACGGATCACTCTCTCTTGAGGGCGAGGAGCTCAGGGTGATCGGGCTAAGATCCTCAATGTGACACAAGAAGCAAAGCGAAGGCCGATAAAAATTACGATCTGATATGAGAAAAAAACTTGCTCCTGTAGAGCGAGTCGATGGTCTTTGCCTGCCAGCTGTTAGTGCACGAGCTGAGTGACGCTGGGTTGCTGGCCGAAGCTGGTTCGGAGGAGACGGGGGATGATGGGTTTACGGTGGCGGCGTGGAGGCGTGCCTGGGCTGGCAGGGTCGAGACGGTAGAGGATGAGGAGGTTGCGTTCGGGGTCGTCCAACGCTGGGAAGGCGGCGATGCGCTCGAGATGGTACATGGGGGTGAGGGCGTCCATCTTGTCGTCGTCGACCTGATTCCAGACGATGTACCAGCCGGGATGATAGGCCTGAACGCGGACGGCGAGATCCATGGTGCCGAAGTCGTCGCAGATGGAGGGCAGGCCGGTCATGAGTGAGAGATTGGACCCGCTGATGGAGAGGATGAGCGGGTTGTGGGTGGGGTCGGCGGAGATGATCTGGCGGATCTGGGTGGCGGCGCTGGTGAAGGAGTAGTCCGGGGTGCGGACGTAGTGGAGGGTCTGGCGCGCGTCGGTGACGGTGAGCACGGCGAGGACAGCCGCGATGGAGACGACGGCGAAGCGGTGCAGGTAGAGCTGACTGGTGGTGTGGCTGCGGTAGTTTGAGCTCCAGAGACTGGAGAAGACGATGGGGACCAGAAGGGTGAGCGGGACGGCGATGACCAGGTAATACCGGGGCTGGAGATTGTTGTGATAGGCGAGGAAGGCTGCGTAACCAGCGGCCCAGAGAAGCAGGGATGGGATGAGCGGGTTGCGGAGAAGACGCGGGCGGAGGAGGAACACAGACAGAGCAGCGAGGAGAGCGAGGGGATAGAGGATCTTGCCGATCCAAAGGCCGTCGGCGATGGTGCTCGAGAGGACCAGGAGAGCGGTAGATGGCGTGATGCCGGTGTAGCCGTTGGCGCTGAAGAGGTAATGGTAGTCCGGAAGAAAGTGCGGGCGAACGATGAAGAGGTAGTAGCTGAGCCACGCGGCTGCAGCCAGAGCTGCGGCGGGAAGGGTGAGGCGGAGGAAGGGGCGGATGCGGTATTGGGCGCGGGCCCAGAGGAGCCAGGCGATTGCGGGGAAGAGAAAGATGGCGGTGGTTTTGGTGAAGACCATGAGAGGGAGAAGCAGGCCGAGAGCCAGGATGGGCAGGGCTTCCAGGATGCGGGCTCTTGCGGAGGTGGCGATTCCCTGCTCTGGCGGTGTTGCGTAGGACGCGGCGAGGAGGGCAACCAGGGTTAAGAGGATGAGAAGAGGCTCGAGGATGGCCATGCGGGTGAAGACGTAACAGAAAGGGCTGACCGCGAGAAGGAGCACGCTGATGGCCGGGGCGAGCGAAGTCTCTGTCTTCTGGTTGCCTGGTAGAGATTGCCAGCGGCGGACCAGAAGGTAGGACGCAACGAGAATGAGGCCGAAGATAGCGACGGTGAGGGCGCGGGCAGCGACGAGATTGACGCCGGTGAAACGGAAGAGGGTGGCTTCGAGCAGAGGCCAGACGGGGAGGGCGGCGGCGGGGTTGAAATCTCCGGGAACATGCCAGTGACCGCGCTGGAAGTGGCGAATGGCGCCGTCGCCATACCAGCCCTCATCGGTGTATTTGGCCCAGTCCATCCAGGGGGAGTGGTTGGGGAAGTCCGCGCTGAGATGGACCGCGTGAAGGGCCAGGAAGAGTGCGGCGGCGAGGAGGAGAACGGCCTCGGCGACCTGGACGACGCGGGATGGGATGGCGTGCGGGCGGTTCATGTGCTGAAAGGGTTAAACGCAGGTTTGTGACACAAGTTCCAGAGTATTACAGAAGTATGACGGTGTTGAAGGGGGCTAATGGTCATGTAGTCTCCAGTCACAGGCCTATGAGGTGAATTGAGTTGGAGATGAAGTCTTCGGAAGCGGTGAAGCGGGAGTCGGCGACAGAGAGACTCGTCAGGTGGAAGCACCCCCTGCTTTGGGTGATAGCGCTGTTTGCGGTGCTCCACTTCGTTCATTTGAAGGCCGATTTTCCCTTGCATAGCCAGTTTGCCTGGGAGGCAGCTCCGATGGCGGATGAGGGGTGGTATTCGTCGTCGGCCGTGAATGAGTGGATGGGAAGAGGCTGGGTGTTGCCGGGAGACTTCAATCCTGGGGTCGCGCTGCCGGTGTGGCCGGCGATGGCCTGGGTGTCGTTCCACATTGGTGGAATGGGGATAGTAAGCCTGCGTGCGCTCGAGGTGTTGGTCTTTTTTGTGGTGGTGCTGCAGTCGTACAGGATGGCCTTGGTGTTCGAAGGAGAGGGTGTTGGGCTCTTCGCGGTGTTCTTCCTGATGACCAGCGCTTTTTGCTTTGCGTTCAGCAGGCTCGGATTTCTTGAACTTCCGATGATGATGTTTTTGATGGCGGCGGTGCTGGCGATTGCGAGGACGGATCGGCAGACGGCGTCTCGCTATGTGCTGGCTGGTGTACTGACGGCGTTGTCCGTGCTGACCAAGACGCTGGTGGTGTTTCTTTTGCCGGGGTTGTTGTATGTGGCAATCGAACGATCAAACTTCCAGTTCGTCGCGGCGGCGAAGAGGATCGCCTGCGCTTTGAGTAGCTGTGCGGTGGTGTTGGTTGCCTATTATGTGCTGTACGTCAGGCATCAACAGGTTGCCTTCAACTATCTATTTACGGCGAACATGAATGGTGAGGGTCCAAGCCATCTGGCCGAGCAGATAATCGCATTGAGCCGGCCGCTGCGCAAGGGTTGGTCAACGGATGTCTTGTTTTTTTGGGTTGGTGTAGCCAGCATCGGGACAGCTGTGCTGCCGCGACTGCGATATCTTTGGCGGCGGCCACTGTTTGTGATTTCGCAGCTTTGGATCTTCGGGTACATCGCTATGATGTGGCTGCACAATAACGCCACTCCGCGATACTACGTACCGATGCTGCCTGCGCTTTTTTTTGTGGGGGCGATGCTGCTCGATGCGTTGGAGGTGCGCTGGCCGACAGTGGCGAAGGCATTTCTCGCTCTGCTTCTAGTCGATGCGGCTGTCAACGTGGCGGAGACACTCTACTTTGTCGCTCGGCCCACCTATACCCTGCTCAATGCGGCCGATGGAGTGCGTCAGATAGTGAGCAAGGAACCAGGGATCATCCTCTCCCATAACGCGTTCGAGTTAAGCCTGTTTACCGGGCTGCCGGGGATTAACCAGGGCTACGGAGAAGAGCCCATTCGGTGGCGTGCCGCGCACTACAGGCCACGATGGTGGGTAAAACAGGGGTTTTGGGATGACGGCTCCATGATGGCAACCCAGATTGGCGATCAGTATCGATTCGAACAGGTGGCCGAGTTCCCGGCTTTGAACCACAATCCGGGACTCATCGTGTATCGGTTGGTGCCTATTGCAGAGTCGAAGGCTGTCGGGACCGATGCTAGATAGAAGATGATTTATTCGTAAGAAAGAGCATCGATGGGGTCCTTGCTGGCGGCCTTGAGTGCGGGATACAAAGCGCCGAGAATCGCTCCGAGGAAGGCGATGACAATGGCCTTCCAGATGTAGGGGACATTGATGACGAAGTCGAGAGTGGGAAAGCGGGCCTGGAGAACGGCGCTGAGGATAAAGCTGGCAGCGATGCCAAGAGCGATGCCCACAGTGGCGAGCACGCTGGTCTCGCGGAGGACGATGCCGACGATGTAAGAGCGGGAGGCTCCCATGGATTTGAGGATGCCGATCTCGCGGGTGCGCTCCATGACGGCGGTGTACATGGACTGGAAGATAACCAGGAAGCCGATGACGACGGCGATGCCGATGACAACCTCGAGGCCGATGTTGAAGCCGGGAAGACGATCGGGCGAGACGGAGGAGAGGAACTCGTCTTCGGTGGCGACGTTATAGGTGCTCATGCCAGGGGTTGCGAGGACTGCCTTGCGGACTTCGTCCTGATACTTCGGTGGATCTTCGGTGCGGAGATAAAACGCAGTTGCCTTGCCCTCGGTGCCGGTGAGGGAACCCATTGTGTCGATAGGCACGAACTTGCGTCCACCCTTGCCGTGCGCGACGATTCCGCTGATACGGAAGTCGTGGTTGAGAATGCTGATGGTATCGCCGACCTTTTTGCCGGCGGCGGCGTAGTCGTCGAGGATAACGTCGTTAGGGCCCTGGAAAGAAGTGCCGGAGAGAAAGGTGAAGGGCAGAAGATCATTGAAAGTCTTGAAATCGATCCCATAGATGGTTTCAAGCGAGCCGGTGATCTGAACGTTGACGGGCGCGGAGACGGCGACGTGTGGAATCTTCGCGAGCACGTCGGCGACTTTGATGGAGGCTCCGGCGGGGCTCATGCCGATGAGATTGCTGGCGGTGTTGGGGCGCACGAACATGTCCATGCCAATGCCGGTCTGACGGGTCTTGAAGCCGTTGAGTTTGCCCATGAGGATGGCGGCGATGGAGAGGATCATGATGACCTCGATGGCGATAGCGAGGCAACTGATGAGCGAACGCAGAGGACGATGGACGAGATTGCCGACAACCAGCTTATTCATACAGACACCAGTGTATGGGAATCAGCAGAAAGCCGGATCGCAGGCGGGATGATCTGAGAGATTACGATGTAAGTTTTTCAGAAGAGGCAGGCCGCGGCAGGCGGGTGGGGGCGCTTCGAATCGAGGCCCCACGACGAAGCAAAATGCCCTCTGGACCAATAAAGAAGGTGCCGACAACGGGCATGACATAGGCGCCCACGACCGCAGCGAAGACGATGCCAACCGCGGTATAGGCATAGGAGTAGATGATGGCATCGATGCCACCTTCAGGCGCGATATGAGCAAAGGTGACGGCGACCAGAAGACCCCATGGCGTCTTTCGTGTGTCGCCGCAGAGCGAGTCGAAGAGAGTGAAGAGAATAATCAACAAGCCAGGCAGGAGCAGGAAAGTGCCAGCCCACCCCAAGGTGGCGTAGGACACGGAGGCCGGAGAGAAAGAGATGCCAGTGGAGGTATCATCAGCCGCGAGAAGGTCAATCTCGTGGGCAAACACATTTCCGTTATTGAAGACAGGCTTATCCGCCCAGATGAAGTGTGGGATGAGGTTTTCAAAGTCCAGAATAATGGAATTGATGCCATCAAACCCGTTTTGATGTTTATAGTTGATGATCGCATCGTCCATCGAGACCATCTGTAACCGGTCGGCGAAGCCCTGGGGAGTGTCGTAGTAATTGTGAATAAGATCCTGCTGCGCGTCGTCGGAGCTGACAAGGTATTCTTGACGGACATCGCCCAAATTTGAGAGCAGCGAGATGACGACGTCGAGGTTGGCTGCCGAAGTTTCTTCCCGGTAGGCTCGTCCGTACTGCGCGTAGGGAACCAGATAATGGGCGATGAAAAATGCAGTCAGGAGTCCGGCGCAAATCTGGATTCGCGAGATTTTATATCGCTGGGAGGCTGCGGCCATAAGCCAACAGAGGAACGGAGTAAGGATGCCTTGCTTGGAAAAACCGAATATACCGTTGGCAAAGATGAAGAGGCCCCCCAGAAAAACGGGAAGATTGATGCTCCTTGTCCCTCCGGAACGACGGATCGTATGGATGGTTCCCAGGATTATAGCCATTTGGACGAACTGGTTGATCTGACTGAGTGCGCTGAGGACTGACCCGTTTCCCCGATCGAAGATTGAAGATGCGACATAGATCGCGATTCCGGCGACTAAGCAGCCGACTGTTGCGTGCTGCATGTTCGCATCAGTTACCAGATTGCCCAGAATCGCACGCTTCGTTGTAATGCGGCGACTAATGATGGTCGCCACAAACATCATGCAGATAGAGGCAAAATAGATGGCTATCGTGAGATCCGGCGCTTCGAGATTGGACTCTGCAGGTTCCCGGATGATCGCCTTCCAGCAGAGGCCGAAGATGACAGCGAGAAGAGAAAAAAAGAAGATGTACGATCCTGAGGGTCTGGTGAAACCTCCAGCGAAGTTGAAGGCTAAGGCGGAGATGACGATGAACCCCATGCAGCCGAGTGAAAACACACCATTGGAGCCCTCCAGCAACTGGATTACGCAGAGAATGCCTGCGAAATAGAGGACCGAGGCAAGTGGAATGCGTTCGGGAAAGGGGAGCTTCACTTGTTCTGTTCCTACCTAGTGGACTGAAATGCCCTTCGACTGTCGTAGTAGAGGTATCGACACATTGAAAGAACCCCCCGTTGAGGTAATGGAGTCCAAGTTATCGTGGCCCAATGATAACAGTGGGGTGATGATGGAAGTTCCAATTCGGGAAGGCTTCAAGCCTGCGGATTGAGTGGAGCCGGACGCGTAACCTGTTTGGTTCCAAGGGCTTTGACTTGGAAAAAATCCTGGTCTATGCTTCGAGCAATCAGGCAGGCAAACTGCATTTTTTCTGTAGTCGAGTGCCGGACGGAGCGAATGGAACGATTCTGTGACGAGTTGCGATGGGAGCGAGAACGACGCAAGGTCTCGATTGAGAAGATCTGCGAGGAGACGAAGGTCTCGCCGCGCCATTTGCATGCGTTGGAGGCTGGGGAGTACGAAGAGTTGCCTGGCGGGGTGTTTCGCAAGGGGATTGTTCGCAGCTATCTGACGGCGTTGGGGCTTGAGGAAGCACCGTGGATCGCACGATTTGAAGCAAGCCTGCGGGAGAGCGGCGCAGTGAGTCCTGAAGGCACCGACTGGGCTGAGTTTGCCGAGAACGTGCGAAGAAACAGAGTCGGAGTTGAATCGAAGACACGGTTGCGGTGGATGGGTGTTGCGATGATGCTGGCGTCGCTGATAGTGCTGGGGTGGAGCGTGTGGAAGTTTGCCTTGCATGGGCGGCTGATTCCATAACATTCGACCCTCGACTGAGAAAAACAGCTCATCTGCTAGATTCGGCGGGATTGGATCACTTCAAATTTTTCCTTCCACCGCAGGAATGGCTTTTCGATGAAGCGGTACGACAAAGCGGCACAGACGAAGGTAAGCGCAGCCGTCAACGGAAAACTGAGCGGCCAATGCTCCTTGTGAAGAACATCTGTTTCAAGCCACCGCGCAAACGCCAGACAGATAAGGTGATAGACATACAAGCCGTATGAGATCTTTCCAAGATAGACGAGAAAGCCAGTGCGCGACGGCAAGCCGCCCCCAAGAAAACCGAAGAAGATCGCGAGACATGCGATATCGTCCAATGCGTACGCCAGCAAAAGATCCTTCGCGGGAACAGCGTTTAGATCGTGGATCTTCAACTTCATGATGACGATCGTAAAAATCGCCATTCCAACTACAACCAGAAGACCGCGGATGGGATAACTCAGCGTAAGAACTTTGCCATGCATCCAGAGAGCGGCGATTGCTCCGAGTGCAAAGAAGTTACAGAGGACAAAACTATTCGTAAAGATGGATGGGTTGGCGAGATCTCCTCGAATGCATAGAAACGCCACGCTCAAAAAGCTGATGACCATCAATGCGCTGAATCCGACACGAAGCATGGCGCGATTCGCAAGGCGTAGGAAAACCGGCCAGACCAAATAAAATTGCTCCTCTACCGAGATGCTCCAAAGATGGCTCGTGAAACTAGTACCCCACCCGTGGATGCCAAAATACCAGTTCCCCGACAGCAATAACATCGACAGCAGCTGGCCGGCTGACATGCTGTAGTTTGGCGTTAAAGGCTGTATTAGAAAACAACATGCGAGGAAGAGAACATACAGCGGCCATATGCGAAGGGTGCGGCGAGCATAGTAGGCTTTGACGTGGATTGTGCCAGTCTTTTCCTTCTCTCTCATCAGCAGCTCAGTGATGAGATACGAGCTGAGCATAAAAAAGACAAATACGCCCATGGCACCTGCTTCAATCACTGCTGAAACGAGCGCGACGGGGATTCCCATACGGGCCACGGGTCGCAGAGCCTCCTCCAGGCCATGCGTGAGAAAAAAAGACCATCAGGAAGGCGAAGAAGCGGAGGGCATCCAGTTCCGGACGGTAAAAGCGAGAGGTTGTGGTTGTGGGTTTAACTTCAGGCTTTGACACCTGATCTACAAAATAGTCTGAGATGATCTCTGTAGTTGCTATCTCTATCCTCGGAAAGTGCTCGGCTGAGGCTACGGTGATTGTCTTAAATTAAGGGTACGCATAAAGCACGCCAGGTAAAAGATGGCGCCAAACAACAACACTACTGGAATTGGTCTTGTAAGAATTATAGTTTTGAACGGCCCGAGTGTGGCCTCCTGATTTCTAAAATGTTCCGCCATGATTCGTGGGTAGGCATGGTTGGTGGAGGCTATTGTCGCCAGTGCAGTGATGACCGCGAACACCCCCGCAATGCCGCCTTCGGAGGCTAACAGCCCCATTGCTGGAAAGGTCAGCAACAATAATCGCGTGTCGTACTGGCGGTGGTAGATCGGCAGAAGACATAGATAAGCGATCGCAGCTATCCCGAGCAGGTCCTTCCTGCGCGATTCGGGGGCTCGCACTGCGGCATTGATCCAGAACAAAATCAGGGTGCCGATTACGCAAAAAGTGACAAGGTTGTCGTAGGCACGATCGTCTCGGAGGATACTGACCACCGCCTGAAGGTTCGCGATGGCTGACGCTTCAGAGTTTGCCGGGCCTGGGTCGCTGGCGTTTCCATGAGCCGCGATCCCAACTAAGTTCGCCTGCAGATCGGCAGGCCAATGAGCGGACTGCGGCATCAGGGAGGCCCATAGAACTCCAGGGAGGCAGAAGAAAATGGTCGCGGCCATAATCTGCAGTGCCCGCCGCCTGGCGTAGCCACCTGACATAAAAAAATATAACCAGATGAGTCCCCCGAGATGGGGCTTCAACGTAAGACTGAGCGCGAAGCAGATGATGCAAACCGCCGGCAATCTTTTTTGCAGTATGCACCAGACGCCGATGACGCATAAGCCTATGGCTGGGCCTGCGGGCTGCGCCAGCATCATCAAAATCGTACTGCTTGCTACGAAAATACTTAGCAGCACAACGCTGAATTTCGAATCGGATTCGAGACACAGGTTCGCCATGAGACAAGCGGCGGTAATAAATAATGCGGCGCTGATCGAAAGCCAGAGGTTGAGAGCGATGTTCCAGGGGAGCAGGGCAAATGGTATCGCCCAGAAGAGAGCTGAGGGCAGGTAGTTCGCGTTGAAGGGACGAAAGGCGCGATCATCGAGCGGACTTCCGCCGCCGTCGATGTAGGCTTTGCGAATCTCGCCGGAGTTGTAAGGGTTGCAGTGAGCTAGAAGGCAGCGGGCACCGCTGTACACGGGCTTGAAATCAAACCCTTGCAGCGCCTGCCGTTCGTCGTGAAAACCTTTGACGACAAAAAAGATGCAGCTGAGCGCCAGCAAAATCAGGACTGGGAGTTGGGTGTTTTCGCGGCCCTTCAAGCTGGAAACAGGCATGCTGTGTCTGCCACCCCTTCATTTCAGAGTCCAAAGATAACATTGAGCTGAGAAAATGCTGAGAAGAACTATTGTTGCCCGACGATGTTGCTTCTGTACTGGCCTCTCCGTTGAATGCGGGATATCGCCGTTGAACACCCAAGTTGCGCCGATAGGTGGGCCGCTTTGCTCCGAGCCGTAAGGGATGGGTAGAATAAGGAGGTTCGATACTGTTCGGACTAAGTGTACGGACAGGCAATTTCTGGAGGAGTTCTTTTGGCTAAACGCGACCGTTTTTTGTTTACAAGTGAGTCTGTCACCGAGGGGCATCCCGATAAGATTGCCGACCAGGTCTCCGATGCGATTCTGGATGCCTGCCTTGCCCAGGATCCCTACAGCCGTGTGGCGTGCGAGACGCTGACCTGCACCGGGCTGGTGGTGGTTGCCGGTGAGATTACGACGAAGGCGTATGTGGACTTTCAGGGCCTGGTGCGCGGAACGGTCGCGGCCATCGGTTATGACAATGCGCTGTATGGGTTCGACTCGAACACCTGCGCGGTGATCTCGACGATCAATAAGCAGTCGGGCGATATTGCGATGGGTGTGGATACGGGCGGCGCCGGCGACCAGGGCATGATGTTTGGGTATGCGACCAACGAGACGCCGGAATTGATGCCGACGCCGATCTCGCTTGCGCACCAACTGGCGTACAAGCTGAGCGAGGTTCGCAAGAGTGGATTGATGTCGTACCTGCGGCCGGATGGCAAGAGCCAGGTGACGGTGGAGTACGACTCGAACCATAAGCCGGTGCGGGTGGATGCGGTTGTGATCTCAACCCAGCATGCGGAGAATGTTGGCAACGACGAGTTGCGCGCTGGCATTTTGAAGAATGTGATTCAGGCTGTGATTCCGGCGAATCTGCTGGATGAGGACACGAAGTATCACATCAATCCGACGGGACGGTTCGTGGTTGGTGGTCCGATGGGCGATACGGGATTGACGGGACGGAAGATTATCGTCGACACGTATGGCGGCATGGGACGGCATGGCGGCGGAGCGTTCAGCGGTAAGGACGCAACGAAGGTTGACCGCTCTGCGGCCTACATGGCGCGGTATGTGGCGAAGAATATTGTTGCCGCCGGGTTGGCTGATCGTTGCGAGGTGCAGCTTGCCTATGCGATTGGCGTGGCTGAGCCGGTGAGCGTGCTGGTGGATACGTTCGGCACTGGCAAGGTCGACGAGACCAAGCTGGAAGAGCTGGTGCGGAAGAACTTCTCGTTGACGCCGAAGGGCATCATCGAGGGTCTCGACCTGCGGAAGCCAATCTTCAAGGCGACGGCGGCGTATGGCCACTTCGGACGCAAGGGCGAGGGCTTTACGTGGGAGAAGACGGATAAGGCTGCGACCCTGGCGGAGCAGGCCGGCTTGAAACAGACTGCTGCCAAGTAGTTCGTCAGAAGCAATTGAAAAAGATGGGCAGGCCTTAAGGGCTGCCCTTTCTTTTTGGTCCGGTTCTCGTTCAGGGTTTCGCGGAGTAGAAGGTGTAGGTTGCGCTGTAGGGAATGCGAGCGGCAGCGTCGAGGTGGTCGGCGTCGCAGCCTGTGCGGGGCGCATTGCCGCCGTGAGTGTCGGAGCGGCGGATGAATTCGACCTTCGTCATGATGCCGGAGCCGGTTGGGCTGGCGGCTTTGAGGAGGAGCCAGGGGATGGCGTTGGGGTCAGGCGATGCGCTCTTTTGCAGGAGATCGCCTTTGACGGAGCTGCCATCGTTCGATCTCCAGATGGGTCCGGCTCCGTGGGTTGCTATGGTTGCGCCGGACGCGTCGGTGAGCGTGGCTTCGGGGGCTTGAAAGACCCACTGCGGGCCGGTGGCGGACTGTTTGCAGGTGTAACTCTGCACGCCCTTGCCGGTGGCGGTGAGGATGACGTGTTGCGAGGGAGGCGGTTCGGTTGGGTTTTGAGCCGTGGCAGCTACGGTCGTGAGGCCTGCGGCGAGAGCTAGAGACAGGCGAATGCGTTGTGTCATCGACCACATTTTACTCTGGGGCAGGTTGCGGGAAGTTTGAGGGTACGAAACGGAGTGTGTTGATTCGCGGCTGGTGGGAGGATACTGGAATGACGATGACTAGTGCAGCAAAGACAAGTGAAGGCGCGATTGTGGTTCCAAGTTATTTTCCTGGGAAGCAATGGCAGCAGGTGCTGGAGCGAGACGCCAAAGCAGATGGGCAGTTTGTGTATGCGGTGAAGTCGACGAAGATCTACTGCAAACCGAGCTGCGCGAGCCGCCGGCCTACGCGGAAGCAGGTGAGCTTCTTCCCTACCCCGGGCTTGGCTGAGGCGGCTGGGTACAGGGCGTGTAAGCGATGTGAGCCGGAGCGGGCCGAGTCGAAGGCTGATCCGCAGGCTGGCGCGATTGCTGCGGTGACGGAGTATCTAAAGGAGCATGCAGAGGAACGCACGAAGCTGGCCGACGTTGCGAAGGCGACCGGTGTGGGCAGACTGACGATTCTGCGCGGATTCAAACGAGTGCTGGGGGTGAGTCCTGGGCAGTATGCGAAGGAGGCACGGCTGGAGAGATTCAAGAGCAAGGTGAGGGAGCCGCAGAAGAGGAAGGCTCCGATTACGGATGCAATCTATGAGGCGGGGTTTGGGTCGAGCAGCAGATTGTATGAGAAGAGCCATGCAGCGCTGGGTATGACGCCGCGTGTGATGCGCGAGGGTGGCGCGGGGTTATTGATTCGCTATACGACGGCGGCTAGTCCGCTGGGTCGAATGATGGTGGCGACGACCGATGTTGGAATCTGTTCGATTGCATTTGGCAAGGATGATAAAGAGTTGGTTGCGGATCTTCGAGGACGGTTTCGGAAGGCGCAACTGGTGGCGGCTAAGGGAAATACGGGCTGGCTTGCCGATGCTGTGGCTTTTGTGACGAGCCAGTTGAGTGAGCATCCGTTGGCGGCGACGTTTCCGCTGGATGTGCGGGCGACGGCGTTTCAGCAGAGAGTGTGGAAGGCGCTGCAGGGGATTCCGCGAGGAGAGACGCGGAGTTATGGCAGTATTGCGAAGGAGCTGGGAGTGCCGAAGGCTGCACGCGCGGTGGGAACGGCGATTGGATCGAACCCGGTGGCGGTGGTGGTGCCGTGCCATCGGGCGATTCGAGGAGATGGATCGCTGTCGGGTTATCACTGGGGAGTGGAACGGAAGAGGAAGCTGCTGGACGCGGAATCTGGCGGAATCTTTCGGCCTGGCAGCTAAAGTAGAACGATGGCAGAGACCGGCGTTATGGATGAGCGGAAGCTGTATGCGAAGATCTCGTGGCGGCTGATTCCGTATCTCTTCGTGCTGTATATCGTGGCGTACCTGGATCGCGTGAATGTGGGGTTTGCCGCGATCGATATGCAGCGGGAACTGCACTTCAGCAATACGGTGTATGGAACTGGCGCAGGAATATTTTTTCTGGGGTCGGTTCTGTTCGATCTGCCGAGCAACCTGATGCTGACGCGCGTGGGGGCGCGGATTGTGGATTGCGCGCATCATGATCTCGTGGGGCGTGATCTCGACCTGCATGATGTTGATGCACTCGAAGGAGTCGTTTTATGTGCTGCGATTCCTGCTGGGTGTGAGTGAGGCGGGATTTTTTCCCGGGATGATTCTCTACCTGACGTACTGGTTTCCTACGCAGGAACGGGCGCGGGCGGTGGCGCGGTTTATGACGGCGACTTCGCTGGCTGGGGTGGTGGGTGGGCCGCTGTCGAGTTATCTGTTGAAGCTGGATGGCGTGTCCGGGCTGGCGGGGTGGCAGTGGTTGTTTGTGTCGGAGGGAGTTCCGACGATCTTGCTGGGAATCTCGGTTCTGTTTTTGTTGCAGGATGGGCCGGAGAAGGCTACATGGATGCGCCCGGAGGAACGGGAGTGGCTGGCGGGTGAGCTACAGAGAGACAGGGAACGGCATGGAGCGGCGTAGCATCATCGGCTGGGAGATGCGTTTCGGATGCCGGCGCTGTGGGTGCTGGCGGGGGTTTATTTTGTCAGCCAGGTGGGGGTGTATATCGTGAATCTTTGGATGCCGCTGATCCTTAACGGCTTCTCGCGTGGGGCTGCGGGTGATGCGAGTTTGATTGCGCGGTATGCGACGGTGCCTTATCTCGCGGCGGCGGTGATGACGGTGGTGGTGGGGTGGAGCTCGGATAAACGAAGGAACGACGGTGGCATATTGCGGGGTGTTTGACTGTTGGCGGCGGTGGGGTTTGCGTGGGCGGCGTGGGCGCACTCGCTGGGGGTGGCGTTGTGCGCGATGACGCTGGCGGCGGTGGGATTGTGGAGCATGATGGGGCCGTTCTGGACGCTGACGACGAGTATGTTGAGTGGAACCGCTGCGGCTGGAGCCGTTGCGGTGTTGCAGATGGTCGGCGGAGTGGGCGGATTTTCGGCCCGTATGTGACGGGGACGGTTGCGCGACGCGACGCACAGCTTTACCGGTGGGCTTGCGCTGATGAGCGTGATGGCGCTGATGGCAGCGGTTCTTGCGCTGGCAGTACAGAGGCCGGAACGTTTGGATGAATCCCTAAAGTGATTTTGTTATGTAATTGATCCTTGTTGATTCCTGTTGATGTGCCTGAAAATATTGCCTTTAGTTGAATACAGGCAACGATACATGCGTGTCGAATCTGCTGCGCAGACTGTTATTCTGGAAGGGATTGTAGCGAATTTGAGAAAACTGAGATGAGGTGAAGGAATGGCGACAGCAACAGTGGATAAGACAGCGGTGCAGCAAGGGGCGACCGACTATAAGGTCGCGGATATCTCTCTGGCGGAGTTTGGGCGCAAGGAGATCGATATCGCCGAGCAGGAGATGCCGGGGCTGATGTCGATCCGCAACAAGTATGCCGCGGGCAAGCCGCTGGCCGGCGTTCGCGTGACCGGTTCGCTGCACATGACGATCCAGACCGCCGTGCTGATTGAGACGATGGTGGCGCTGGGCGCGAAGGTGCGCTGGGCGAGCTGCAATATCTTCTCGACGCAGGACCATGCAGCGGCGGCGATTGCGGCGGCCGGCGTTCCGGTGTTTGCGTGGAAGGGCGAGACGCTGGAGGAGTTCTGGTGGTGCACGAATGAGTCGCTGAAGCTTCCCTGACGGCAAGGGCGGAGTGCTGGGACCGCAGCTTGTGATCGACGATGGCGGCGACGTGACGCTGCTGATCCACAAGGGCGTGGAGATGGAGAAGGGCGACAAGTGGGTCGACTCGCCTCCGGCTCGACCGAAGAGGACGTGATCAAGGCGCTGCTGAAGAAGGTGCATGCGGAGTATCCGACGCGCTGGCAGGATGTGGCGAAGGAGTGGCGCGGCGTGTCGTGAAGAGACGACGACCGGCGTTCACCGGCTGTACAAGATGCTGGAGAAGGGCACGCTGCTGGTGCCGGCGATCAATGTGAACGACTCGGTGACGAAGTCGAAGTTCGACAACCTGTATGGCTGCCGCGAGTCGCTGGTGGATGGCATCAAGCGCGCGACCGACGTGATGATTGCGGGCAAGGTCGCTGTGGTCTGCGGCTATGGCGATGTGGGCAAGGGTTCGGCGGCTTCGCTGCGCGGGCTCGGTGCGCGCGTGATCGTGACGGAGATCGATCCGATCAACGCGCTGCAGGCTGCGATGGAAGGCTACGAGGTCACGACGCTCGAAGAGACGCTGGGCCGCGGCGATATCTACGTGACCTGCACGGGCAACGTGGACATCATCACCGTCGAGCACATGAAGCTGATGAAGGATCAGGCGATCGTGTGCAACATCGGCCACTTCGACAACGAGATCCAGATGGAGCCGCTGAATGCGCTGAAGGGCGTGAAGAAGCTGAACATCAAGCCGCAGGTGGACAAGTACACCTTCGAGAGCGGCAACAGCATCTTCGTGCTGGCCGAGGGCCGGCTGGTGAACCTGGGTTGCGCGACGGGCCATCCGAGCTTCGTGATGTCGAACAGCTTCGCGAACCAGACGCTGGCGCAGCTCGATCTGTGGAAGAACAAGGACACGTACAAGGTGGGGATCTACATTCTGCCGAAGAAGCTGGACGAAGAGGTTGCGCGGCTGCATCTGGAGAAGATCGGCGTGAAGCTGACGACGCTCTCGAAGAAGCAGGCGGATTATCTGAGCGTTCCGGTGGAAGGTCCTTACAAGGCGGATCATTACCGGTACTAGTCTTCGTTTTAAAACCAAAACACAATGGCCACTGAGGAGAGATTCCTCGGTGGCTATTTTCTTGCGCGGTGTTGTTGAATTTTGGATCTGCGCTGCTGGAATTTAGTTGGCGGAGCCGGGGGGATCGAAGTCCTCGGCGGTGATGATTTGGACGCCAGGGGTGGAGATGAGCGGCCGGTCGATGAGGATGAGGGTGCGGGCTGCTCCAGCGGAGTAGGTGACCTGGGTGCCGGTGTAGGTTGGGATCGTTGTGCTGAAGGGGACAGTGCCGGCGGGCAGCGTGGTGAGACTGTAGGTGCCGGCGGGGACGTTGAGATAGCCGGTGTTTGCACCGAAGGCCATGCCGGTGACGAGAGGAGTGACCGTGGTAAGCCTTTGGCCGGCGGGGACGAGATAGAGGTCGACGGCGCTGGTTCGTGTGGCTTGGTTGAGGAAGCGGAGAGCGATCTGACCGGCGGGTGCAGGCTGGCTCTGATCGGTGAGGGTCAGTTGCTGCAGGCTGGAGACGGTGTTGCCGAGCAGGATGGTGTACTGGGTGGAAGAGGCGAAGGTGCCCTTGACGGTGGAGAGGACCTGTTTGCTTCCAGCCGTATCGGCGTGGATGGTGTAGATGCCGGGGGTGACGGGAATGTAGGAGGTGACAGAACCGAAGCCGAGGTTGAAGGCCATCGCGTTCGAGTCCTGGTAGACGTCGAGGCGGGGAGAATCCGGCGTGGCGTGGATGATGCGGACCTGCGCTTCGGGATGGGCGCTGACGATGGCTTGGCAACCAGTAAGAGCGACCGTCGCGACGATCGCGAGGGCGGCGACGAGACGAGCGGTGGGACGACCGAAATGGAAAGGTTTGGTAAACATGGCCGTTCTGAATCGGTTCATCAGATTATCGGTTCACGAGGAACAGATTGAGTCGCGACGTCAACCTGCATCAACTCTAAACGATTCGAAGACAGGGAGCGACGGTGGAGTTGAGGGTAACAATGGCTAATTTGGGGGATGCAGAGCTACATGGCGCCGAGGGGGGATGTGAGCCTTCGATGCGTAGGGTGTAAGACATAGATGAGGCCCCCGAGGCGGGGCATCGTGACGACGAAAGCCCTCCGATGACTGATGGAATTGGAGTTGTCTCGGTTCGGGGCCAAGGGCGGTTGAGCCGCCCCTTCAGTCCGGCTCGCTGGGGCAGCTGGAGCCTTCACCATAATGAGTCCGAGGGCGCCGGCTGCTGTAGCGAGGAGCGCCTTCTGCTGTGCCTGGGGGATGCTGCCGTCTTGAATCAAGATCACCTTCAAGACGGCGTCGCAGGCCGCGTCAGTCACGAAATTTAGTGGCCACTCAACAGCAGCCGTGCCATCTCCCCTTTCGAAGGTTTATTAACACAGCTATCGCTGGGCGTAGTAGCCAGCGCTCGTGCGCGCTGTCAGTCCGGGCTTATTTACCTTCAACTCAAGGCTGCGATATTGGTCTACCTGGTCTGAGACGGCACCATCAAACGAGAGAACGTAAAAAGCGCTCGCATCGTCGACGCAGATCTGGATCTGGCTGGCGATGTCGTTGCCATTAAGGAGAACTCGGCCTCCGGTTTGGGTGGCGAGGACTTGCAGCGATAGATTAGGAGGGGAGACGCTCTTCGCATTAGAAACTCCCTTCACAAAGCTTTGGTACGCGAACTTGTCGGAAGCTCCGTTTACACTCCCAGGCGAGCCGAATCCTCCTCCCGCCCCTCCGGGATCGACAACATATAGAGTGATGCGACTGCGCCGCAGTGCATTTGAGGTCGCCACGACGCTCGCAAATAGGTTTTGCTTTTGTTGTGGGGTCATGTCTACATCCGCTCCGACAAGCAGAGGCCAACCAGGACTGAGCCAGATCACCATCTTTCGGCCTGGAATGTTCGCCTGGCCGATGATCAACGAATTGAGATTCCCGAGCGACAATACATAATTCTCCGACCTACCGGCAGCTCCGGCCGATGCGTGAGTGTGGGCGCAGTCCAATGCCTGCATTCGCTTCCAAATTTGCACTTATGGCATTCCCATCCAATGTAGGCGCTTCTTCCGACTTCAATCCAGAGTTGGAGAAGACGACAATCGATCTTTACCCTTCTGGACAACAAGACGCCTCAGAAGATTCTGTCTTTTGGTGCAAATCGATCAGGCTACTGCCAAGGCGGATCCTTCACTGGAGTTCCGTGCTTCGTGGAGCCGGGTGGGATTTTGGGAGCATAAAAGGCCGACTGCAGGTGCAGCCGGCCTTTCACCTTGTGGCAGGACTTTTGAAACTACTTCTTGGGGTGGCTGGCGATGATCTGGTCCTTGATCTTGTTGTAGGTCGACTGAGGAAGAATGCCGCGGGTAACGAGTTGGTTCTTCGCGGTGTAGGGGCGGCCGTCGATGATGCGCTTGGAGTAGGCGTCGCCGATGCCGGGGAACGCTTTGAGCTGGTCAGGGCTGGCGGTGTTGATGTCGAGGGGCGTTGCAGCAGCGGCTGCGGCGGCGGGCTTGGGAGTCTGCGCGACTGTGAAGACCGGAGCAAAGGCGAACAGAAGGGCTGCGGCGAACAGTTTGCGGCGAAGATTGGACATCGGAGGGTCTCCTTTGTGGGATGAGTAGCTTACTGCGGAAGAGTACGAGAGCAGGCGGGGCGCGTCAATGAGCAAGTTGAGATGGTTGATCTCCTCAAAGGCTCAAAGACTGCTCCGTTTGCGATCGTGTGCGGCGCTTTAGCTGAATCCGAGCACGGGGTGCGGGACGTATGGCTCTTCGAGTGAGGTGATCTCCTCAGATGTGAGCTTGATGGGAAGCGCGGCGACAGCGTCGGTGAGGTGGTTGGGCTTGGTGGCGCCGACGATGGGTGAGGTGATGACCGGTTTGGCCAGCATCCATGCCAGGGCGAGCTTCGCCATCGGAACATTGCGCCTCTCGGAGAGGGCGGCGAGACGGTCGACAACTTTTTTGTCGGCGTCGTCGGTCCTGGTGTAGATGGTCTTGGCGAACTGGTCGGTCTCGGTGCGTTTGGTTGTCTCCGATTGCCAGGGGCGGGTGAGGCGGCCGCGGGCGAGCGGGCTCCAGGGGATGACGCCGATGCCTTCGGATTTGCAGAGGCCCATCATCTCGCGCTCTTCTTCGCGGTAGAGGAGGTTGTAGTGGTTCTGCATGGAGACGAAGCGCGTCCAGTCGTGGAGGTCGGCGACATAGAGCGCCTTGGCGAACTGCCAGGCGTACATGGACGAGGCGCCGATGTAGCGGACTTTGCCGGCTTTGACGACGTCGTGGAGCGCTTCCATGGTCTCTTCGATAGGAGTTTCGTAGTCCCAGCGGTGGATCTGGTAGAGGTCGACGTAGTCGGTTTGAAGACGACGGAGGCTCTGGTCGAGTTCGAAGAAGATCTCCTTGCGCGATAGGCCCTTGCCGTTGGGGGTGTCGCGCATGACGCCGTTGAGCTTGGTGGCGATGACGGTGTCTTCGCGTTTGGTGTTGGCTTTGAGGAAGCGGCCGAGAAGCTCCTCGCTGGAGCCGGTGGAGTAGACGTTGGCGGTGTCGTAGAAATTGATGCCGAGATCGAGGGCCTGTTTGAAGAAGGGCTGGCTGTCGGCTTCGTTGAGGGCCCAGGGGTGACTGCCGGGGCGCAGAGTGCCGGAGGGGATTTCGCCGTAGGTCATGCAGCCGAGGCAGATGCGGGAGACTTTGAGGCCGGTCTTGCCGAGATTGACGTATTCCATGTGCTGCTCCATTCGGGGGTGCCCCTCTCGGGGTGTTCTTGGCTAAAGTTTTGTTTCCAAAAGGCTTAGGGGTGGACTACGGCTGCAAAGTATTCATAACAAAGACTATAACTTATAAAGTATCTGTTATCAATGAGTTACTTTGCGACGATTGCCCAGTATGCTCCCTGTTTCGATCGTTATATCTAGTATAGCTGGCTGGATGTAACTAAAATGCCACACGGATCTTGTTCCCTGATAAGAAGTTAGGGCGATTCTGGGCTTGACATTCAATTTCTGGGCGAAAGATGCGCAAACAAAGTGTAAGCGGGTTTTAAATCAAAGAGATACTGTCATGAAATCTCCGGATATTTGGGTTTTGTTGCTGCGTGCTAGACTTTCGGTCTGCCTATGACTGCCTGAGTTGGATGTGTGCGCTGCGATAGTTACTTCGGGGTTTTTTTTACCCGAGCTGCGCCTTTCTGTTTCATTCCACCTATTCAGGAGATTTCAAATGTCATTTCTTCGATGTGACGATATCGTTACGCCTCGTCTTTCCTTAATTGCTATTACGCCGGAGATGGTGCTGTCGGAGAAGAACGGCGATGGCCGTCTTGGCCAATTGATTCAGTGTGTGGTGCCAGCGAACTGGCCACCGGAGCACTGGGAGCCTCACGTCTTCGACTTCATCCTGGCTCAATTTGCAGAGCATCCGGAGCAGGTTGGCTGGCACTACTATGTATGCTTCGTTCGAGCAGATGGGCAACGCAGTTTGATCGGGGCTCTTGGTGCGTTTTCGAAGGCCTCCACTCCGCTGGAGTGTGAGATTGGGTATTCGATTCTGCCGCCGTATGAGGGTCGTGGCTTTGCGACCGAAGCTGCCCGGGCGTTGATTGATTACATTCGGCGCAATGAACGAATCGAGAGTGTCATTGCGCATACATTTCCCTCGTTGCCGGGATCGATTCGGGTGGTGGAGAAGTGCGGACTCGTCTTTGATGGGGAAGGCGAGGAGGCGGGAACGATTCGGTATCGGTTGATGCTGCGGTCGCTCGGATGAGGAACAGCAGATCCCCCTTCGGGGGATGACAACCAGAGAGGCAACGGCAGCTATGGCTCGGGAGTTTCGTGAGGGCTACTGGTCGGGGTCGAGGGCGTCGACCATGGCGTAGTAGCCTTTGCGGGCCTGGACCTTTTCGTCTTTGCCGCAGGTGATGTTGAGGGTGCGGAAGGTGTTGTCGATCTTGGGATTGGTGGGGGTGTAGCTGGCGAGGTATTGTGTGCGGAGCTCGTCCTGAATCTGGTCAAAGGCCTCTTCGAGCTTCTTGCCGTTGTTGCCTACGTTGATGACTCGGCCGCCGGTGTCGTGGGCGAGGCGTTCCATTGCGGCGGCGCCCGAGTCGGCAAGGTTGATGCCAAAGCCACCTCCGCCGTAGAAGCCGCGGTCGGAGAGGAGGATGACGTAGATGATGGCGTTGGCCTTCTGAGCAGCTTCGGTCGCTGACTTGAGCGTCTCCTGTGAGCCCTGATCGCCGCCGTCGGTGAGAAGGACGAGGATCTTGCGGCCTGCTTCCTGACGGAGCTTGTCGTGAGCGGCGAGGTAGACCGCATCGAAGAGCAGCGTGCCACGGGCGGTACCGTTGCCGGTGACTGAGCCGGTGCCGGCGCCGGTGTTGATCTGGGCGGAGTCGATGGAACGCTTAATCTCGCGTGGGCTGTTGGTGTAGTCGGTGAGGAGGTTGACGTTAATGTCGAAGGAGATGAGGAAGGCTTCGTCCTTGGGGGTGAGGACGTCTTTGAGAAACTCTGCACCGGACTGCTGCTCCAGGGGGAGGACGTTGCGCTGGCTGCCGCTGGTGTCGAGGAGGATGCCGATGGTGAGAGGGAGGTTTTTTTCCTGGGTGAAGTTCTTGGTCTTCTGGAGGTTCTTGTCCTCGAAGATGCTGCAGTCGTCCTTGTGAAGGTTGGTGATGTAGCCGGCCTTGTCGCGAACGGAGAAGTAGACGTTGACGAGGTTGACGTTGACCTTGAGGGTTTGGACGTCGCCGATATCGACGGGCTGGGCTGCAGCTTTGCTGGCCGGGGGCGGACCGCCGGGGGAAGGTGCATCCTGCGCGTGCAGGATGGGGGCAAAACCGAGAGCGAGGACAGCGGCGGCAAGGCGAAGAGAGCGCATACTGCATTAGACGATAAAACCGGTGTTGAGTTTGCGGAAAAATATACGGCAAATGCGGTCTTAGGCCGGAAGGTAGCGCAACGGCAGGGGGTGGGGGTGCGTCCAAGAAGAGTGGACTGTTTGTAAATGAAGATGGCGGCTGGGATGGGGCGCTGGTAGTCTACTATTTGGTATGGTTTTGGGCCTGAAAAGACTTGTTTGGATGGATGGGGGATTCTCGTGGTGAATAAGAGCGTGTTGGCAGGGACTTTGGCGTGTGTGTTGCTTGGATGGCCAGCACAGGAGCAGGCGCAGCAACAGCCGAGTGTGCCGCCGCCGACACCGCAGAACCAGCTGCCCGATGGGCCGAAGCCGCAGGTGATTCCGGATGCGCCGAAGCCACAGGCGCTGCCGGTTGGCCCGATTACTCCGGGGCGCGGAACGACGCTGGATTCGAATGGGGACAGCTCGACCTCGCAGGATGACGCGGCACCCAGTAAACCGGAGACGGCAGCCCAGAAGGTCGATGATGGAAAAGAACCGGATCTTCCGGCTGCAGGACAGGGGCCGGAGTATGTGATCCATGCCAAGGTGAACTTTGTCGAAATACCGTTCACGGTGAAGGACAGCAAAGGCAAGCTGGTGCCGGGTTTGAGCTGGCGCGATGTGCGGGTGTATGAGAACAACCTGCGGCAGCAGCTGGCGTATTTTACGACTGATGCGTTTCCACTGTCGGTGGCGCTGGTGATCGATCAGAGCCTTGGGTTCGACAATATGGCCAAGGTGAATAACTCCCTGGCTGCGCTGCAGGGAGCGTTTACGCCGTATGACGAGGTTGCGGTGTTTACGTACAACAACGGGCCGAAGCCGGTAACGGACTTTACTGCGGGACCAAGCGCCCGGCTGACGCAGGCGCTGGAGCGGTCGAAGACTGGCGGCCGGGAGATGTCGTATATTCCCGGTGGCGGGCTGTCGCAGAATATCGACTATAACAATGGAGCCGATAGCTACATCGACCCGAACACGAATTCGTCGCATGGGCGGAGCCAGTCTGGGGATCCAGAATCTGCCGCAACGAGGTGCATACGCTGAACGATGCGATTCTGATGGCGGCAACGGCGCTCTCCAAGACTCCGACTGGCCGACGAAGAATTATCTATGTCATCAGCGATGGCAAGGAGTATGGCAGCACGGCAAAGTTCAGCCAGGTGGTGAAGTATCTGAACACGAACAAGATTGCTGTGTTCGGGACGCTGGTGGGGGATTCTTCGCTGCCGGTGGTCGGATTTCTGGACCGGATGCACCTTCCGCTGATGATGCGGGACAACATTCTGGCGGCGTATGCGTACGATACGGGCGGCAACTTCGATGGCGAGTTCCGGCAGAAGGGGATCGAGACGAGCTTTGCGAAGATCGCCGAAGAGGTGCGCACGCAATACACGGTCGGCTACTACACGCATGAGCCGTTTATCGATGGCAAGTACCGGCAGATCGAGGTGAAGGTGCTGCGTCCCAACCTGAGTGTGCTGGCGAAGAAGGGCTACTATCCGACCGCGGAAGATTCCAAGACCACCGGCGTGGTGACACCGGTCGCCCGGTAGCTCGACAACTCGATAGACCCAGTGATGGCCGCCTGAGGACGGATCATATTTTGATGGAGATGCTGTTGCAGGGGAATGCGCTGCTGGCGCTGGGCGCGGCACTGCTGTGGGGTGGTGGGGATTTTTCGGGCGGCATGGCGGTGAAGCGCGCGGGCGGCTCAATGCTGGCGGCGCTGCGGGTGATTCTGCTGAGCCATTCGGTGAGCCTGGGAGTTCTGCTGCTGGCGGTGTGGTGGCGGGGCGATCCGTTTCCGCATGGCGCTGCGCTCGGGTGGGGGTTGATGGGTGGGATGACGGCGGGGATTGCGCTGGCCTGTTTTTATGTGGCGTTGTCGCGGGGGGCGATGGGGGCTTCGGCGGCGTTGAGCGGGTTGCTGGCGGCGGCGATTCCAGCGGCGGTGTCGATTGGCACGGAGGGTTCGCCCGGGTTGCTGCGAATCGCGGGTTTTGTGGTGGCGGGGATGGCGATCTGGCTGATCGCGGCGGGGCCGAATCCTGAGGCGACTGCTGCAGACAGAGGAACGGTCTGGCTGGCAGTGGTGGCCGGGGTGGGGTTTGGGATTTATTTTGTAGCGCTGAAGTTTGCGGGAAGCGCGGGTGTGATCTGGCCGCTGGCGACATGCAGAATGGGGAGCTTGACGGTGTGTTCGCTGCTGGTTGCGTGGATGTCGCGGAAGACGAAGGCGGCTGTGGAGCCGATGCGGCTGACGCGGACGGTGGTGGGTTGGGCGATGGGTGCGGTTTTGCTGGATACACCGGGAATCTGCTGTTTGTCGCGGCGACGAGGGCGGGACGGCTGGATGTTGCGGCGGTGCTGGCTTCGCTTTATCCGGCTTCGACGATTCTGCTGGCGGCGTGGATGCTGCGGGAGCGGCCTACTCGGCGGCAGGGGTTGGGTATGGCGGTTGCGGTGGCGGCTGTGGTGATGATTACGGTTTAGGCTGTTTGTTTGGCGGTGAGAACAAGCAACGACAGTTACAGAAGCAGATCCCCTGCGGGGATGACAACAAAAAGAACGACCACAAAAGTCAGGGCTAGAGTTTGATTTTGGAGCCGTCGAGGGTGGGTTCGGGGAATTTGAGTTTCAGGCTCTCCATGAGGTCGACGATGATGGCGGAGATGGCGATGTTGCGGTACCACTTGTTGTCGGAGGGGATGACGAACCAGGGGGCGTGCTTGTGGCTGGTGGTGGAGAGGATGTCGTTGTAGGCGTCGATGTAGTCGGGCCAGAACTTGCGTTCCTTGATGTCCGCATCGGAGAGCTTCCAGTGTTTTTTCTTGTTGTCGATGCGGGCCTGGAGACGGCGGGTTTGCTCTTCGTGCGAGATGTGGAGATAGAACTTGAGGATGAGGACGTCGTTGTCGGACGAGGAAGCTTTCGAACTCGTTGATGTCTTCGAGACGGCTGCGCACGCACATCTTGTTGAGATGAGCTTGTGGACGCGGGGGGAGAGGACGTCCTCGTAGTGGGAGCGGTTGAAGATGCCGATCATGCCGCGAGGCGGGACCTGGGCGTGGACGCGCCAGAGGAAGTCGTGGCGGGCTTCGAGCGGGGTGGGGACCTTGAAGGCGGCGACATCGCAGCCCTGCGGGTTGATGCCGGAGAAGATGTGGCTGATGGTGCCGTCTTTGCCTGCGGTGTCCATGCCCTGGAGGACGATGAGCAGGGCCTTGGACTGGCTGGCGTAGAAGACATCCTGAAGGTGGTCGAGGGCGTTGCAGTGTTTGGCGAGGACCGATTTCGCGGCTTCTTCCGATTGATAGTCGCCCGTATCGGAGGACGAGATTTTCGAGAGCCGAACCTTGGTGTGCGGCTTGATGAGATAAGGCGATTTGATCTTCATGAGGCGATGCCCGTCGAGTCGAGGCTACGGTGAAGGGTGACGCACGACCGCATGGTTGCGCTGACTTACTTGACTGATTCTTCAGGCTTGGGGGTGACGGTATGCGCGGTGTCGCCCGGGCTTGTTGACCTCGTCGGTGACGCCCTTCATGCCGTCTTTGAAGCCTTTATAGCCTTCGCCCAGACCTTTGCCGAGCTCGGGCAGCTTTTTGCCGCCGAAGAGGACAAGGACGACGACGGCGATGACGATGAGATGTGTTGGTGTAAATAGTTCGCCCATACTGTTTCTCCCTGCAACCGGACGCGAAGGCTCCGGTTGCCCACCCACTATTGTCGCACAGGTGCAGTCTGATGGACAGATACGGTGCCGGCAGGCGAGGCAGATGTGGGCTGAACGTTATATCTTGGTTAGTGAAGGAAATTTGCGGAGACGCAGACAAGGCTGGCTAGGACGAGGCTGGATGCGGGAAGAGACGTGGAGACGGATGTTGCGATTGAAGACGAGTGGTGAAGCAGGAGATGACAGGGGCGCGAAAGACGGGCAATCGCGCAGTAACGGCATTTCTGGCGGCAGGGTTGCTGATGGCGGGTGCGGCGCAGGTGCGGGCGCAGGGTACGGTGTCGTCTTCGGCGCAGACGCCGAGTTCCGATCGCGGATCGAAGATCGCGCTGGCGGCTCCAGTGACCTACGACAACAAGTACGAGGTCTTCGGCGGACTGAACTTCATGAACTTCCAGGCAGGACAGGGTCTGCCGAAGCGGATGAACCTGGGCGGCGGCGAGATACTGGGAACCTACTGGCTGACGAAGAGCATAGGACTGGGCGCGGACTATCGCATCGATGCGGGAACGACGCCGGTGAATCCGAACTCGGGAATCACCAGCCGGCTGCGATCGGCGGCACCGGCATCAACAACCGGCCACTGGTGTACCTGAACACGATCATGGGAGGCGCGCAGTATCGCAGAAGTCCAGGAACCAGTATGCTGCGTTGAACTTCCATGGCTATGCGGGCGTGTCGCATGGAACGTTCGACTACAGCTTGAAGAACCTGGTGGTGCCCGTGGCGAGGCGTATGCGCCGACCGGGCCTTTATACGAACCGCACGAAGCCGATTGCGGCGCTGGGAGCAAGCATCGACTTCAACCTGTCGAAGCGGATGGCGATTCGGCTGTCGCCGGATTTGATCCTGGAGCACTTCGGAACCGAGACGCGGGAGTTTGTGGCGGTTTCGGGTGGAGTGATCTACCGGTTCGGGAAGAAGTAAGGCAGGACCGTAGGGCTTAGCGAGATAAGAGCGGATGTCTAAAATGGCCGTCTTTGACACAGCCGCTGCTCACTTTGTGAGTTGCTGGTTGTGCTTTTATCTCTTTGGTGCTTTCTATTCTACTGCTGTGCCTATTCTCTGCCTTACCAGGTGTTGCCCTGCATGAACTCCGGGGAGACTGGGTTTTCGTAGACGCTGTAGTCGCGGGTGACTACGGTCAGGCCGTTGGGGGAGACGAAGTAGTTCTTCTTGTCTTCGTTGGGGTCGTAGCCGATGACGGTGCCGTCGGGGATGTGGACGTCGCGGTCGATGATGGCGTGGCGGATGCGGCAGTGGCGGCCGATGTTGACGTGAGAGAAGATGATGCTGGAGTCGACGTCGGCGTAGGAGTTGACGCGGACATCGTGCGAGACGACGGAGTTGCGCACGACGGCTCCGGAGACGATGGAGCCTGAGGCCAGACGATGGAGTTGATGGCCATGCCGGTGCGGCCGGGTTCGCCGAAGACGAACTTGGCGGGCGGGTACTGGTAGGGGCGGGTGCGCATGGGCCAGGACTTGTCGTAGAGGTTGAAGATGGGGGTGACGCCGGCGACGTCCATGTTGGCCTCGTAGTAGGCCTCGAGGGTGCCGACGTCGCGCCAGTAGAGGGCCTTCTGCTTGTTCTCGTCGACGAAGTTGTAGGCGCGTCATCTTGAAGCGGCCGAGGAGCTTGGGCAGGATGTCGTGGCCGAAGTCGTGCTTGGAGTTGGGGTCTTCGGCGTCCTTGATGAGCTCGGGAAGCAGGACGTCGGTGTTGAAGATGTAGATGCCCATGGAGACGTCGACCATGTCGGGGTTGAAGGGCGAGCGGATGTTGGTCTCTTTGGGCTTCTCGTCGAAGCCGGTGACCTCGCCGTTGCGGGCGACCTCGACGACACCGAAGGCGGAGACCTCGATGGGGCGATGGGCAGGGTGGCGAGGGTGACGTCGGCGCCGGAGTCGCGATGCTGCTCGAGCATGCGGGCGTAGTTCATCTTGTAGATGTGGTCGCCGGAGAGGATGATGACGTGCTTCGGCTCTTCGGAGCCGATGGAGTAGATGTTCTGGTAGACGGCGTCGGCGGTGCCCTGGTACCAGGACTTGGAGACGCGCTGCATGGGGGGAAGGATCTCGATGAACTCGCCGAGCTCGTTGGCGACGACCGGGCCCCAGCCCTCGCGGATGTGGCGGTTGAGCGAGAGCGCCTTGTACTGGGTGAGGATGTAGACGTGGCGCAGGTCGGAGTTGATGCAGTTGGAGAGGGTGATGTCGATGATGCGGTACTGGCCGGCGAAGGGGACGGCGGGTTTGGCGCGATCGCGGGTGAGGGGAAAGAGCCGTTCGCCGGCACCACCGGCAAGCAAAACGCCAAGCGTATCTCTCATATCTATAATAACTCCGGCACATACGGTTAGGCCAGATAGAACCAACCATTTGAGTCAGATGCACAAACTTACTCGCGTGCAACGGAGAAACGCGAGTCTACCATGCGGAGATCGAGTTTGTAATCTGCGAGGGAGAAGACGCAGAGATGAGGCCCAGCGCATGAGTGCGCACGGGCCTCATGGATGTTGCGGACTGAGTTAAGCTTCTGGAGTGTCTGGGGTGCCAGGCGGCAACTGACGCTGCGGTGGAGCAGGAAGCTGGTCTCTGGGGTCGCCTCTTCGGTGAGGCTGATGCGCAGGGACTTCAAGAAGGTGAGGTCGTTGCGGGTGAAGGGCCGTCGGCATCTTCGCTGACGGACTCGGTGGACTCTTCGGCTTCTGTCTCGACCTCGTTGAGGCCGATGGTGGCCTCAAGCATGAGGAGAACATCAAAACCCTGTTCGCGGATGTTTTTGACGACGCCTGCGATGTCCTCCGACTCCGAGACGGACTCGTGGATCGCTTCGCCAAGTTTCTGGATAAGGTTTTTGACCTTCTGATTCAATGCCACCTCCGGGCTGCCCTATGGTTCGAATCCTCACCGCGCATCGGGTATTCCCGGCGAAGGTGCCCGGCGGGAACGGCATTGCGGGTACATCAGTCGTACCTGGTTACTTTCTACAAGAATACGCCCAGGGCCGTCGGCGGCTGCAATGACATTTCTGTTGGATAGTAAAGTCCATAAAACGATGGGACTTAGTTGATTTCGACGACGGTGTGATGGTCGGCCCAGGCTTCTTCGAGCCGGTGCGCGAGCAGTTCGACGGGTTGCGTACGTTGGGAGCACCAGACCAGAAAGCCTGCTGCCGCGGCACAGATTCCACCCACCATCCAAAGAACATTTTTCATCGTATGTCTCCTCTTACTCTGTCGATTGGATGCGGCAAACATTCCGCGGCGTTTTGTTGATGACGAGATTGAATTCCGAGGAGGCTTTCGTGGTGTGGGCGGAACCGCTACACTTTGAGGTATGGATTCGGTTCGATTTGGTCGTGCGCTTGGTGTCGGGGCTCGGCGGCAGCTAAGACGCTGATCGACGGCGGTGGATGCAGCGACGGCGCCGAATCCTTCTACGGTGCGAAGGCGAAGCAGAGTGCCGGCTGCAGACGCCTGTTGCTTCGACTGACGTTCCGCAAAGAAGCGGAGGCGCCGGGGGTTCGGCTGGGACAGCAGGCTGCGCGAACGACGGCGCAGGTGCGGCAGACGGGAAGGGCTTGAAAGAGGGCAGCAGGCGCTTTGGCGAGGCGGTGTGGGGACCGTTCGTGAAGCTGTCGGGCGCGCTGTGGCTGGAGCTGACCGGGGTTTTCTTTGGGATCTTTGCTCTGTTTGCTGCACCGGGGCGTGGAAGATGCGGGCGGCGTTGCATGAGACCACAGCGAATCATGATCTGCATGGACGCTTTCTGATCTCGGTGGCGATGGCGGCGATGTTTGGATATTTCTGCGTCAGCAGCTTTGTGAGGGCGAACCGCAGGAGCCGGGCGCGCTAGTCGTCTCTGCCGACGCAGGGCGATAGCGGGTACACTTGAGCGTCATGTCAGAATCATCGAAAACAAGTTCTGGAATCCCGGTTGAGTTGGTGTATCGCGCTGAGGATCTTGCCGGTTTCGATGCCGCGGCGACGGTGGGCGAGCCCGGGAAGTATCCGTTTACGCGGGGGATTCAGCCGACGATGTACCGCGGGCGGCTGTGGACGATGCGCCAATATGCGGGCATGGGGGACGCGGAGGAGTCGAACAAGCGATACAAATTTCTGCTGGCGAACGGGACGAAGGGGTTGAGCGTGGCGTTCGATCTGCCGACGCAGATTGGGTATGACTCGGATTCGCCGCTGGCGCTGGGCGAGGTGGGAAAGGTTGGCGTGGCGATCGATTCGATCGAGGATATGCAGCGGCTGTTCGATGGGATTGCGCTGGATACGATCTCGACTTCGATGACGATCAATGCGACGGCTTCGATTCTGCTGGCGCTGTATGTTGCGGTGGCGAAGAGAACGGGCGCGGATGTTCGCAAGCTGAGCGGGACGATCCAGAACGATATTTTGAAGGAGTACATTGCGCGGGGGACGTATATCTATCCGGTGACGCAGGCGATGCGGCTGGTGACGGATATCTTTGCGTGGGCGGCGGATGAGGTGCCGGAGTGGAATACGATCTCGATCTCCGGCTACCACATGCGCGAGGCGGGATGCACGGCGGTGCAGGAGGTGGCGTTTACGCTGGCCAATGGGATGACGTACGTGCAGGCCGCGATTGACGCGGGTTTGGATGTGGATGCGTTTGCGCCGCGGCTGAGTTTTTTCTTCAATTCGCATAACAATCTGCTGGAGGAGGTCGCGAAGTTTCGCGCGGCGCGACGAATGTGGGCGCGGATTATGCGGGAGCACTTTGGCGCGAAGAAGGAGCGGAGCTGGATGCTGCGGTTTCATACGCAGACGGCGGGGTCAACACTGACGGCGCAGCAGCCGGAGAACAATATTGTGCGGACGACGCTGCAGGCGCTGGCGGCGGTGCTGGGCGGGACGCAGAGTCCTGCATACGAATGGGTTTGATGAGGCGCTGTCGCTGCCGACGGAGAATGCTGCGCGGATTGCGTTGCGGACGCAGCAGATTCTGGCGCATGAGAGTGGCGTCGCGCAGACGGTCGATCCGCTTGCCGGGTCGTTTTATGTCGAGTCGCTGACGAATGAGATTGAGCGGCGAGCGGATGAGTATATGGCGACGATTGCCGGGTTCGGCGTTACTGCCGAAGACAAGGGCGGGAAGTATGGGATGTTGCGGGCGATCGAGCGCGGGTATGTGCAGCGTGAGATTCAGAATGCCGCGTATGGGTATCAGCGAGCCGTGGATGCGAAGGAGGCGATCGTCGTTGGGGTGAACGAGTTTACGAGTGAGGATGTCGCGGTGCCGATTCAGCGGATCGATGATGCGCTGGAGGGGCGGCAGGTGGAGCGGTTGCGCGCGATGCGTCTGCGGCGGGATGCGGGCGTGCACGCTGCGGCTCTGCGGGGGGTCGAGGATGCGGCACGGGGTGGGAAGCAATTTGATGCCGCAGATACTCAATGCGGTTGAGAGCTATGCGACGGTGGGCGAGATTGCGGATGTGATGCGGCGAGTGTTTGGGGAGTACCGGGAGACGGTGACGGTGTAAGTGGGAAGAATCAATGAGAAAGTTCAGAGACGATTTCGGCTGTCGCGAGCGAAACATCTGTCGAGTGCTCTGTGTCTGCGAAGTAGCAGGGGACAGCGAGTAACACTTCATCTTTCTTGCAGGAGAAGAATATGAAACTATTCGGTTTCGATGGATTGTGCGCTTTGGCATAGCTGTTTTGTTGTCACATGCGGGGTTGCTTGCGCAGCGTAGAATCTTTTCATGTTTCTGCCCGATGAGAGAGGACCTCGAACCAGGTATCTGCTTGTCCTATTGATTCTTCTATACGTGGTGGCACGGATCTTTCAGCTCTATGCGGACAGGCTTCCAACACTTCTCGTTGTTGTATTTCATGTGCTTCCTCTTGCCGTCTTCGCCTTCGTACATGGAAACAAAATATATTGTCTGCGTGGCATTCTCGTCTTCATGATGCTCTCTCTTGGCAGCGCAACATTGTTTGAGAGCCTGAGTCTTCGCACCGGATTTCCCTTTGGACACTACTACTTCACCGGCGTGATGGGACCGAAGGTCTTTCAGCTTCCGGTACTGCTGGCGCTTGCCTATGTCGGGATGGGCTACCTGTCATGGGTTGTTAGTCTGCTGATCCTCGGCTATCAGGACAGAGTGTTGCAGGGCAGGCGAATCGTTCTTCTGCCGCTGGTCGCGAGCTTCGTCATGGTGGCCTGGGATCTCTCGATGGACCCGGTGTGGGCTAACCTTTATCGCGCCTGGGTGTGGAGGGACGGCGGTTCCTACTTCGGCGTGCCAGTGAGCAATTTTCTGGGGTGGTATCTCACGGTCTACCTCTTCTATCAGGCGTTTGCCCTGTATCTGCGTAGACGAGCGGTTCTGCCGCTGTCGCCAGAACATTGGCGCCTTCCCGTTCTATTTTATGGAGTATCCGCTGCTGGAAATCTTCTGATCGCAGTCGAACCGGCAATGCCTTCGGTTGTCACAGACCGTTCGGGCAGGCAGTGGATGGCCTCAGGCATCATCGGAGCATGCGTTCTCGTTTCGACCTTCGTGATGGGAGCATTCACCCTGATTGCCTGGGCCAGACTCTCGGATCCGACTTGTGATTCAGACTGACGCACTGTGTGCGGGTGGTTGGATGCGGGCCTTGGATGCTATCGTTTTAGAGGTCGGTATTCACGAGACAGGATAGGACGTAGCGCCATGGCAGAAGCAACAACTCCCCTTCGTAAGACAGCATTGAACGCAGTACACCGGGCAGCAAAGGCCAAGATGGTCGATTTTGGCGGATGGGACATGCCGGTCGACTGCTGCGGATTGATTGCAGAACATATGGCTGTGCGGACCGCAGTGGGGGTGTTCGATGTGTCGCATATGGGCGATATTCAACTGCGCGGGCCCGGGTCGCTCGCTGCAGTGCAGCACCTTTGCATGAACGATGCTTCGAAGCTGGCGGTGGGACAGGCGCATTATTCGGCGATGCTGTATCCGAATGGGACTTTTGTTGATGACGTGGTAGTGCATAAACTTTCCGATAACGACTACCTGATCGTGATCAATGCAGGGACACGCGAGAAGGACGTGGAGTGGGTGCGGAAGACGATTGGCCACATGCCGGGCGTGCATGTGAACGACTTCAGCGACCACTACACGCAGATTGCGATCCAGGGGCCAAGGGCGGCGGAGACGCTGCAGAAGCTGACGCCTGTGGATCTGAGCGCGATCAAGAACTACTGGTTTACGTGGGGGCAGGTGTGCGGACTGCATAACGTGATGATCGCGCGGACCGGGTATACCGGCGAGGACGGGTTTGAGATTTACATTCCGTCCGATGAGCCGACGAGCGCGCGGGTTTGGGGCGAGGTGCTGGAGGCGGGCAAGGAGTTTGGGATTCTGGCATGCGGCCTGGGGGCGCGGAATACGCTGCGGCTGGAGGCTGCGATGGCGCTGTATGGACATGAGATCTCGGACACGATCAATGTGTTTGAGGCTGGCCTGGGGCGGTATGCGAAGCTCGACAAACCGGAGTTTGTGGGGCGCGAGGCGCTGCTGGCGATTCAGGCTGAAGGCGGCCCGAAACGAAAGCTAGTTGGGCTGGAGATGATGGAGCGCGGAATTGGACGCGACGGCTATCCGGTATTCGCACTGGATGGGACGAGGATTGGCGAGATTACGAGCGGGTCGCCGTCGCCATTTTTGAAGAAGAATATTGCCCTGGCCTACGTTCCGGTCGCCAGTAGCGCGGTGGATACAGAGGTTGCCGTGGAGATTCGCGGCCAGATGGTGAAGGCGAAGGTAGTGCCGACGCCGTTCTACAAAAAGCCTAAGAAATCCACTTAAACACGGCCCTCAAGCAGCAACCGCAACCTCTACAATGGAAGTTCTGGACTTTATCACGGAGACGAAACGAATGGCCTACCCTGCAGGTTATCGCTACACCAAGGAACACGAGTGGATTCAGATTGACGGCACGATTGGCACCGTCGGGATTACGGACTATGCGCAGAACTCGCTGGGCGATATTGTGTTCGTCGACCTGCCGAAGGTGGGCGACACGATTGAGTTGGGCAAGAGCTTCGGTTCGGTGGAGTCGGTGAAGGCTGTGTCGGATCTGTTTGCGCCGGTTTCGGGTACTGTGACGGCGATCAATGAGGCATTGAAGGACGCGCCGGAGACGATTAACTCCGATGCGAATACGACCTGGATGTTGAAGATTGAACTGTCGGATACGACGCAGGTCGATGGGCTTTTGACCGCAGCAGACTACGAAAAATTTACCAGCGAAGAGACCGGACACTAAACAATGCGCTATTTGCCGAAGTCCCCTGCGGACCGTAAGGAGATGCTCGCCGAGATCGGCGTGGCGTCGATTGATGATCTGTTTTCTACCATTCCTGCTGAGTACCGGCTGACGCGTGATCTGGATGTTCCGCGACAGCATGGCGAGCAGGAGGTGATTGAGCGCTTCAAGGCATTTGCTGAGAAGAATGCTACCGGTTATGCGAGCTTTCTCGGCGCTGGAGCTTACCGGCACTATCGTCCGGTGCTGATTGATACGGTGGTTTCGCGCGGCGAGTTTTTGACGAGCTATACGCCCTATCAACCGGAGATTGCGCAGGGCACGCTGCAGGCTCTGTTTGAGTTTCAGACGATGATCTGCGAGTTGACGGGGATGGAGATTGCGAACGCGTCGATGTATGACGGGTCGACCGGCGTGGCTGAGGCCGTAATGATGGCAGTGCGCGTGACCGGCCGCAACGGCGCAATCGTGGCGAAGACGGTTCACCCGGAGTATCGCGAGGTGCTGGCGACGTATGCGCTGCACCAGGAGATTCCGGTCGCGCTGGCGGAGTATGCGACGAATGGCCGCGTGGATTTAGCCAGGCTGGATGCGGCGATTACGGATGATACGGCTTGTGTGCTGATTCAGTCGCCGAATTTTTTTGGGACGATTGAGGATGTGGCTGCAATCGCAGATATTGCGCATAAAAAAGGCGCGCTGCTGATTGTGGCGATCGCGGAGGCGGTGTCACTGGGAATTGTGAAGCCTCCGAAGGAGGCCGATATTGTGGCGATGGAGGCGCAGGCGTTTGGTGTGCCGGTTGGTTATGGCGGCCCTTACTGCGGCGTGATCGCGAGCAAGGAGAAGTTTCTGCGGCAGATGCCGGGACGGCTTGCGGGCGAGACGAAAGATATGGGTGGCAAGCGCGGATTTGTGCTGACGCTATCGACGCGGGAGCAGCATATCCGGCGTGAGAAGGCTACTTCGAATATTTGTACGAATCAGTCGCTGGTTGCGCTGATGGTGACGGTGTTTCTGACTGTTTATGGCAAGGGATTGAAGGAGCTTGGGGAGCAGAACCTGGCGAAGGCTCACTATGCGGCGCAGGCGTTGGGCAAGAGTGGCAAGGTTTTGTTTGGCGGAGCTCCTCGGTTCAATGAGTTTGTTCTGGATTTGGGCAAGGATGATGCTGAACAGGTGAATGCCTTGCTGCTCGACAAGAAGATTATTGGCGGATTGCCTTTGGCGAAGTGGTATCCGGAGCTGGGCGCTGGCGCAAGTTTGTGGTGCGCGACGGAGTTGAATACGAAGACGCAGATTGATGCGGCCGCTGCGGCGATTGCAGGTAAGGCTTAGCGATGGATGTGTCGGCGATCATCGGAGATGAGCTGGTAGCGGTAGAGTTTGTGCAGAATTTTCTGCAGCTGCGATTTGCAGCCCCGCTGTTTACTCTGTATGACTGGCCGCATGTTTTGTTGAGCGATTTCTCAGTGGCGTACGGCGAGCCTGAATATCGGAATGCTCTTTGCGCACAGATTGGCGAGAAGGTTATTCAGGCTTCGCTCGAAGAAGGCGACTCTCTGACGATTGAGTTTGAAAGTGGCACCGTATTTGGGCTTTCGTTACGAGAAGAAGATGTGGATGGGCCGGAGTCGGGGAGCTATTCCGAGACGGGCAATGGAAGTGATGCGCAGGAGTTTTAGTTGGCTCTTGAAAAGGGTGCATACCCAGGGGCTAAAGCCCGGAGTCAGTGGTGACGGAGAGGCCCAAGGCTGAAGCCTTGGGTTACCTAGAAGCAGAAGGTTGTGAGGGTTTGGATGGCTGATAAAAAGTTTGTAGGAACGCCGAAGAAGGCTACGACGCATGTTAATCAGAACGAAGATTTGATCTTCGAGAAGTCTTCGCCAGGGAAGAAGGCGTATCGGCTAAGTGAGCTGGATGTGCCGGCGGTGGATGCCGCTTCCCTGCTGGGCGACGCGGTGCGGACGGATCTCGGTGTGATGCCGGAGCTTTCGGAGATCGAGATTGTGCGGCACTTCACGCGGCTTTCGACCTGGAACTATGCGATCGACCTGGGGATGTTTCCGCTGGGTAGCTGCACGATGAAGTACAACGGTCGCGTGAATGAACTGGTGGCGCGGTTGGAGGGGATTGCGGAGGCGCATCCTTATCAGCCGGAGTCGCTGTCGCAGGGTGTGCTCGAGGTGATGAAGGTGTTGAGCGATTGCCTGATCGATATCTGCGGGATGGATGCGATTACGCTACAGCCAGCGGCGGGCGCGCATGGCGAATTCACGGGGATTCTGCTGGCTCGGGCGTATCACGAGAGCCTTGGCAATGCGCGGAAGAAGATTTTGATTCCTGATTCGGCGCATGGGACGAACCCGGCTACGGCGGCTGTCGTTGGGTACGAGGTGCAGAATTTGAAGTCGAATGCGGAGGGCATGGTGGATCTCGCCGAGCTGGAAAAGCTCGTGGATGGAGATACTGCCGCGCTGATGCTGACGAATCCTTCGACGATCGGGGTGTTTGAGAGCGAGATTCATAAGATTGCCGATATCCTGCATGCGAAGGGCGCGCTGCTGTACATGGACGGCGCGAACATGAATGCTCTGGTGGGCAAGACACGTCCGGGAGATTTCGGCGTCGATGTGATGCACCTGAATCTGCATAAGACGTTTTCTACTCCGCATGGAGGCGGTGGACCGGGATCGGGGCCGGTGGCCTGCAAGAAGATTCTGGAGCCGTTTTTGCCGACGCCTGTACTGGTGGAGCGTGGCGGGAAGCTGACATTCGACTACGACCGTGCGCAAAGTGTGGGGCGGGTGCGGATGTTCTATGGCAACTTCGGCATGTTTGTGCGGGCGCTGGCTTACATAATGGCGAATGGGCCCGATGGCCTGCGGCAGACGACCGAGGACGCGGTGTTGAATGCGAACTACATTCGCGCGAAGCTGCTGGATACTTTTGAGCTGCCTTACAAGGCTCCTTCGCTGCATGAGGTGGTGTTTTCGGACAAGCGGCAGGCGAAGAATGGCGTGAAGACTGGGGACATGGGCAAGCGGCTGATCGACTACGGCTTCCATGCGTACACAGTTTCGTTTCCGCTGGTGGTGCAGGGCGCGATGATGATTGAGCCTACGGAGAGTGAGAGCCGCGAGGAGCTCGATCTGCTGATCGATGCGCTGAAGCAGATTGCTCGCGAGGCGGAGGAGAATCCGGAGTTGGTACTGACGGCTCCGCATACGACGCGCGTGCAGCGGCTGGATGAGACGACGGCGGCGCGTAAGCCGGTTCTGCGATGGAAGGCTCCGGCTGCGGCGACTCCTGTTGCGGTGGATTCAGCGGCAAAGGAGTGGTAGGGGAGTGTCTGTCTTTTATGACCGGCAACAGGAGCTCGAGAGGTACGAGTTCATGATGGGTGAGGCGCGAGGGCGGCTGGCGGTGACGCTGGACGTTTTGACCGACGCGCTGATCCTGGTGGGACAGCACGGCGTGTACTGCACGAGCGCGCGGAACCCTGCGGTTCCGGCGCTCGATCTGCAGGCTGTGCTGGCGAATATTACCGGAGCGAAGGAGTTGGTCGCGTCCGTGATGGAGAAGTTACGAATCGAGAGAGAAGCCGCCGAGTCTACCGGGCTTTGACGGTTACGTACTGGTCTGTCGTACCCCATTTGATGTGGAGTTCGGTCTTGGCTCGTTTGGTGTGTTCGAAGGTGATGGACATCTCTTCCTGCGAAGAAGCAGTCGGTTTGCTTTTCATGGGTGTGCGGCCGAGATCGTTGCCCTCAGGGTAAGGAACGCCCCACTCGCCGGTCTTCTTGCTGACGATGAAGAGCCACTGGTCCTTGTTGGGCAAGGTGAAGAGCGTGTAGGTTCCGGCGGGGACATCGAGTGTGCCGATCTTGAGGTCGGCCGCGGTGATGAGGGTGGTGGCTGGATTGGCTCCGGTACGCCAGACCTGGCCGTAAGGAACGATGTCACCACCGATGGTGCGGCCCTTCAGACGTGGAGAGCTGTACTTGATGGTGAGAGCTTTTCCTCTAAGGGTGACGTCGGCTGTAGCGCCGGGGCTGGCAGGAGGCTGGTTCGACTGGGCAAGGCTTGCAGTGGCTAGGAGAGTGCAACAAGCGGCGGTTGCCAGGGAGCGGAGGAACATGAGTGAGTCTCTCTTTCTGGTGCAAATTGCGTTGTGTATCGGTTTTGAAAAAAACTACAGATGGCCTTGAATCTAGGCCCGTAACGATGCTGAACCGGCGCGGCGTGGGCTGTCAACCTATGACGATAGATGCTAGGCTAGAGGTATGCGCCCGTAGCTCAGCTGGATAGAGCGGCAGCCTCCGAAGCTGTAGGTCAGAAGTTCGAATCTTCTCGGGCGCACCATCCTTTCTCTCATTCGACCGGCAATTCTTTTTTTGTTCAGGTCGCTACTCTCGTTCCTCTCCCGATTTGCCGATAACACCAACAGAGCCGTTCCGGTGACGCGAACCAGGAAGCATGGGCGCGTCACAGACTTTCAACTGTGCCAGCTACGCTGGCCGCACGCTGCTTGTTTCAGGTTTGCGCAAGATTATGTGGCTTTCGTGGATGGACAACCGGACGCTCTTCGCCTGTCAGACTTTGCTGACGATGGTGTATGCCATCGCGTTTTTAGGTATTCGGCGGATGTACCGTCATCTGCCGGGCACAGAGTCGTTCGCCCTGGGCTTTTTATCCGGCTTCCTGGGATGCCTGCTGACGATCGTGCGGGGCGGCCTGCCTCATGCTGTCGGCGTTGTGGGCGAACACTTCTTTTTCTTCTCCGCGTTCGTCCTGTTTTATCGCGGGATACTGCTTTTTTTTCGCAGCCCACGGACAACACGCCTGCTTTGGGTCTCGTGTGCCGTCGCGCTGGTGGTGCTTGGGTACTTCAGCACGGTGGAGGACCGGGTCGCAGTTCGCATGGTCGCGGTCTCGCTCATACTGTTTCTCCTTCGCAGCCTGATTGCGATCGAACTCTTCCGGCAGGCTGGGCAGCGGTTCCTTGTCAGCATCTTCGCCTGCCTGATGACGGCTTACGCATTGTTCGGAGCAATCCGTTCGATCGGCACCTTCCTGCATGGGCCACCATACGATTTCATGCAGACCACTCGCTTCCAGACGCCGTCGCTGGTGGTGAATCTCCTGTTCATCTGCTTTATTGGCCTGTTTTTTATTCTGATGCTGAGTAGTGAACTGGTAGCGCTCGTCGAGGCTCAGTCGCTCTACGATCATGTGACGGGCGCGATGAATCGGCGCGGCATCGATCAACGGCTTGCATTGGAGCTGGTCCGCGCGGAACGGAACGGCTACCAGCTTGCGATAGCACTGCTGGATGTCGACCACTTCAAGCAGATTAACGACACTGCGGGTCATGCGGCGGGCGACGCTGCGTTGAAGCAGGTTGTCGAGGCCATCTCTTCCAGGCTTCGCTCGTATGATTTCTTCGGGCGCTACGGCGGGGATGAGTTTCTTCTGGTCTTTCCGCAGACTTCGTGTGAAGACGCACTGCAAATTGCGGAACGGATCGAGGTGGCGATGAGAGGACTTCGAGTTTCCAGGTTCGGCCTCCCCATCTCGCTCAGCATTGGACTCACCTTTGCCGCGCCGTGCGAGACTGCGCTCTCGATGCTGGCGCGGGCGGATATGGCGCTTTATAACGCGAAACGCGCAGGGCGGAGTTGCACACGAGTACTGCTGGCCTCGATTGATGAAGATGGTTCGGACAAGATCGTAGCAGGAGACGAGGCGATCGTTAGCCAGCCGGATTCGTTATGACACTTCGGCTGAGGCGATGCTTTGATAATTAATATGTAACTAATTATGTTACATATTTTTGGAACTACACAAATGCAAGCGGCTCCGGAGGGTGTCCGGAGCCGCTTGCGATTGAAGTGGAGCGGTTAGAAGAAGAACTTCGCGGCGAACTGCATCTGACGTGCGCCGTAGAGGCCGTTGTTGGTCCCCGAGGTTGCGCCGAAGGCTGCGAGCCCAGTACCGCTGTAGGGAGAGATGCAGCCCTGGAGCGCCGATCCCGCAGGAACCGTTCCACCGGTCGCCGAGCCAGGCGCCGAGCTGCAAGCAGCCGTTGCCGAGGCAGAGGAGGCGGCATACTGCGAGTAGGTGCCATTAACTGCGGTGATGATGGTGTGGTTCAACAGATTGAAGGCATCGGCCGAGAACTGCATGTAGATACGGTCGTGGATAGGGATGTTGCGGGACAGGCGGAAGTCCAGGTTGTTGTAGCCCGGCATGTAGATGCTGTTGCGACCGATCTGCGGTGGACGGCCCTGAGTGGCTGCACCGCTACTGGAGCTGATGGCGCCGCCGTAGATGCCGCCGTCGGCTCCGTAGCTGGTGCCGGTCCCGCTGTAGATGGTGCTGCCGCCATTTGCGAGGAAGATGGGTTCGCCGCCAGAGGCGATGAAACCACCGGAGAAGGTGAAGTCATCGAAGGCGTATTTGACGATCTTGTTGCCCTCCATGATCTTCGGCTGATAGACGAAGCTCAGGGCGAAGCGGTTGCGAATGTCGGTGTCTGACGGACCGTTGTCGCGGCTGGTGTTGTTGGGATCGAGTGGAGTGTCGCCGCCATAGAAGGTGCCGTTGGTGCCCTGCACCTGGCCGGTGTCGGTCGCACGAGCCCAGGTATAGTTGGCGAGCACCTCAAGACCGTTGCTGAAGGGACGACGAACCGTCATGGCAAGAGAGTTGTACCAGGTATTGGCGATGCTGAAGCCGGTGTTGAATCCGGCAAGCGCACTATTGCGACGATCCGACTGCAGATATACCGGAACGGTGAGAACCTGGGTGACCTGGTTGGCAGCGTTCAGCACATCGTAGGTGCGCGTTCCGTGTGGGGTCTGGCCGATGAGGTTGGCGTCGATGAAGACGGGCAGCCGGAGAGCACGAGTACCAACGTAGCCGACCGAGAGAGACATCTTGCCGGGCAGCGCCTGTTCGACTCCTAGTTCAGCTTCATGCGCGAGCGGTGGAACGAAGTTCGGATCCAGACCGTGGAAGCTTTGCGCACCTAGAGCGGACGGCCCGTTGACTGCAGGCGCGGCCCCGCCGGAGGGAAAGAGCGCCGAGGAGAGCGAAGGACCGGTGACCGGGAATGGCACGTTGGGGTACTTGAGCAAGGCAGAGGGGCTGGGGACGGCTGCGCATCTGGTAGCGAGAGTCGTACCGGATTCGCAGCCCGTGAAGTTGTAGTTGATCTGGACAACGCCGTTCTCCACGCGCGCGGCGTAGTAGGTGCTGCCCTGATTGAGAGCGGAGAAGATGCCGTAACCGCCACGAACTACCGTGCCGGCGTAAGGCGACCAACTGAAGCCGACACGCGGCTGAACGCGGTCGGTTACATTTTTGATCGTGCCGGTGTAGATGCTGGAGAGCGGCGGGTAGTTATTGTTGACCTTACCTGGCGCGGGCGTGAGCTGAATGTCGTAGCGAACGCCTGCAGTAAGAGTAAGGTTCGGGCGAATCTTCCAGGTATCTTCTACAAAGCCGTCGAACATCTTTACCCAGAAGTCGTCCTTGCCCTGGGTACCGGGAGCCGTGTTCACGACATCGATCGTCTGGACGAAGGTGTTGTAGTGGAATCCGGCATAGGGATCGGTATCGCCGGGCTGCCCCTGGAAGGCATCCTGAATCCAGTCTTGAAAGGCCGCCGTGTTGGTGGTGTCGGCGTAGCCGTAGACGCCGCCCCCCTGGAAGAGGTTGATCATCACCTCGTGAACGAGGTTGATGTCGCCACCGGCTTTGAGAGTGTGATGGCCTTTGGTAGTCGAGAAGACATCGGTGAACTGGATACGGTGCTCGTCCGGTTCCGCGACACGCGGCAGGGCGTTGGGCAAGCCGAAGGTGCCAACGCCTGTGGCGACGCTGGGGCCTGAGGCGTTGGCGCCTGCGGTCTCGAGGTCGCGGCCATACTGGAAGTGAATCTGGTTAATGGAAGCCTTGCCGAGCTGGGTGGTGAGTCCGGCGACCAGGAAGCGCTCATGGTAACTGGTGGGTCCGTTGGTCGAGGGCGAGCTGTTGGTGAAGGTGTTGCCCGGACTATAGCCGTAGGTGCTGTCGTAGTCTGCGAAGTTGTAGTCCACGAAGACGTCGTTGCGGCTGTTGATGTGGAAGTCGAGGCGCGGGAAGAAGAGGTTCTGCTTCTGGAAGCGGGCAGGGGGCGCATCACCAGGGGCGATGTTGCTTACGTTCAAGAGGAAGTTGATGCCGGACAAACACTGTGCGGCAGTGATGCCCGCCGTGCCGGCATATCCAGGGGTACCTACGACCGGGCATTGGTTCGGGGTAACGGTAGTGGATGCGGCGTAGGCGCCAGCGCCAGTGGTGGAGATGGTGTTGGTGTTGGCGTAAAGAACCCGGCCAACCTTGCGGAATCCGTCGTAGGTGAAGAAGAAGAAGAGACGGTCCTTGATGATGGGTCCGCCGACTGAGCCGCCGAACTGGTGCTGCTGATGGACGGGCTGGGTGAGGAGGAAGGCGTTTCCATTGTTATGCAGCGCCTGGAATTTGTTGTAGGGGTCGAGCGCGTTGAGGTCGGGATAGCGGAGATAGTAGAAGCCATCGCCATGGAACTGGTTGGTGCCGCTCTTGGTGATGGCGTTGACCTGACCGCCGGCGGCCTGGCCGAATTCGACAGAGTAGTTCGAGGTCTGGGCCTGAAACTCCTTGATGGAGTCGATGGAGTAGACGTAAGGAGCACCGGAGGCGCGGCCGCGGGCTTCAGAGAACAGAAGCTGATTGTTGTTCGAGCCGTCGACGTAGTTCTGGTTGTAGAGACCGCTGATACCGTGGAAGCTGACCAGGCCCGACCCGCCATCGGGGGTCACGTTGGGCGTGTTAAGAACGAAGGCGCTCCAGTTGCGGGAGGCAATAGGAAGATTTGAGATCAGGGACTGGTCGATGGTCTGGGCGACCTCGGTCTTGTCGGTGTCGATAAGGGGCGATTCGCTGGTGACGATGACCTCAGTCGAGACTGAGGCTGGCGGCAGCGTCGCGTCGACGGTGAGGATCTGACCTACGGTGAGGACGAGATTTTTGCGGTTAATTTTGCCGAAGCCGCCGCCGCTGGCTGTGATCTCGTAGTGGCCTGGCAGAAGAAAGTTAGCGGCGTAGGCGCCATCACCGTTGGTGGTGAGAGTGCGGGACACGCCTGTGTCGGTATTGAGCACGACGACGGTGGCATTGGGAACCACAGCACCGGCGGAGTCGATGATGGTGCCGTTGATATTGCCGTTGCCGGAGGTCTGGGCCATCACGGAGTGGCCAGCGCAGGCAAGGACGAGGGCGGCTAATGTGAAAAAAAATAGACGCTTACAGGCTGCAGAAAGTTTCATATAATTTTGCCTCCAAAAAAACACCGACAAAAAGAACGGTGTGTGAACGGAATGCTGATCGTCTTAAATAAGGCTGTGAAGTCTGCCAAGAGACGTTCGCTAACTGCTTCAAAGTGAATTATTGTGTTGGTTTAAGAGTCAAGCTAAGAGGCATCTACTGTCAAGGAGATTTATGGCGCCGTGGTTAAAAGCGGCGTTTTTTGGGCTTTTTTGACGTAATCAAGGTCTGTTTTGAGCACACCAACGTGCGAAATTGCGCCAAAAAAGATGCGACTAGTGAAGCTGGCTGGGAATGACCGCGTACCGGATCAGCAGTTCGAATGGGACGATTTTGAGGGTGTTTTCGTGGGTGGCTTCGAGCACGATGGAACAAGCGGACCCGGCCTCCTGAACCTGCAACCAGCGCGAGGCACAGATGCACCACCGGTCTCCTGGTTTGAGACCGGCAAAACCAAACTGCGGCATGGGGGTGCTCAGGTCGTTGCCCAGAGCCTTCGAGACTTCGAGGAAACGAGCATCGACGACGCAACAGATCGTGTGGACGCCGTGGTCGTCGGGACCAGTCTCGCAGCAGCCGGTGCGATAGAAGCCGGTCATCGGTTCGCAGCCGCAGATGTCGAGTGGCTGGCCGAGAACGTTCTTACCGCGATCTTTGATGGGTTCAACTTGGGGCATGTCTCTATTTTAGACCGCTAAAAGAACACCGACCACGGATCACGCGGAAATGCACGGAAAAAACGTTGGATAACAACGGATGAAAGGAGGTTGGATTTGTTTCATCCGTATTTGCTTTTATCCGTGTCTGTTTTTATCCGTTCCATCCGCGCAATCCGCAGTCGGTTGTTCGGACCTATTTTGCAGCGATGGCTAACTGCTGCTGATATTCCTCGTAAGGCCCCTTGTGATCGGTGATGCGGAAGTCGCTGGGGCCGCCTTCGAAGTGCCAGATGCGCGTGCCTGCCTCTTCGATCAGGTCTTCGTCGTGCGTGACGAGGAAGACGGTGCCTTCGTATTTCTGAATCGCCTGGTTGAGGGCGTTGATGCTCTCGAGATCCAGATGGTTCGTCGGTTCGTCGAAGACGAGGACGTTCGGCTTCTGCAGCATGATCTTACAGAAGAGCAGACGAGCTGCTTCGCCTCCGGAGAGAGCGTCGGTCTTCTTCAGACCCTCTTCTCCCTTGAAGAGCATCTGTCCGAGGATGCCGCGAATGTCTTCCTTGGTGGCCTGCGGATCGAACTGGTGCAGCCAGTCTGACGCCGTCATGCCTAGCTGGATGGAGCCCTTGTGGTCTTGAGCGAAGTAGCCGATCGAGACCTCGTGGCCCCACTTCACCGTACCGGAGTCGATGGAGACATCTTTCTCTTCAACGCCGGGACCGTTGGCCAGCAGAGCCTTGAGCAGCGTTGTCTTCCCTTGCCCGTTGCGGCCCATCAGGATGACCTTGTCGCCACGATTGACCGAGGCGGAGAAGTTGTTGATGACGTGCTCGGTCTTGCCGTCTTTTTGCGGATAGGTTTTGTTGACGCCTTCGAACTCGAGAACGTTTTTGCCTGAGGGACGCTCCATCTTGAAGCTGATGAAGGGACGCGCGATGTTGGAGCGGGCAAGTTCGCTGGTCGCAAGCCGCTCTACTTCTTTTTTGCGCGAGTTGACCTGCGACGAGCGCGTACCGGCAGAGAAGCGGGCGATGAAGTCGTTCAACTGAGCGATCTTCTTTTCGCGCTGCTCGTTCTGCGATTCGATGCGGGTGCGGATGCTGGTCTTCTGCAGGACCATGTCGTCGTAGCCGCCGTTGTAGGTGATGATGGTCTCGTAGTCGATGTCGGCGGTGTGGGTGCAGACGTTGTTGAGAAAGTGCCGATCGTGCGAGATGGTGATGACGGTGCCGTTGTAGCGGTTGAGAAACTCCTCGAGCCAGTGGATGGATTCAAGGTCGAGATAGTTGGTGGGTTCGTCGAGAAGCAGCGCCTGTGGATTGCCGAAGAGAGCCTGCGCGAGGAGCACGCGAACTTTTTGTCCGCCCTGCAGCTCGGACATCTTGCGCTCGTGCAGCTCGTCGGGAATGTCGAGACCCTGGAGCAACACGGCGGCGTTGGACTCGGCTTCGTAGCCATCTTCATCGCCGACGATGCCTTCGAGTTCGCCGAGGCGCGAGCCGTCTTCATCGGTCATCTCGGGCTTGGCGTAGATCACCTCACGCTCTTCGAGCGCGGCCCAGAGGGCCTTGTTGCCCATGATGACGGTGTCGATGACACGATAGGCGTCGAACTCGTACTGGTCCTGCTTAAGCACACCGACTTTTTTCGGGCGAACGACGGTGCCCTTCTGGGCGTCGATCTCGCCGGTGAGCACCTTCATGAAGGTGGATTTGCCGGCGCCGTTAGGCCCGGTGAGGCCGTAGCGGCGCCCCGTGGTGAAGGTGACAGAGACATCCTCGAAGAGCAGCTTCGAGCCGTAGCGCATGGTGACATTGGAGACAGAGATCATCACTTATATTTTCGCATGATCGCCGCGCCAGTATTTTCTTGTGACTGGAAAATTGCCACTTATTTGGGAGTTTGTAAGATGGAAAAGGCGCACGTGTTTCGATTGGACTCAAAACTTCGCAGTATCCGCGGTTTAGTCCGTTGCATCAGGGAATCGTCCGCCACTTGGCGTAATCCGTCGATCAGGTGGTCGGCCTTCCGGCCGTCTGTTGCAGCCAGTCCTCACTGTAGGCAGATCCTAGCTTCCCTAAGGTCACGGTTGCTCCCGTTTCTGTGTGGATGAGCGGTAGATCTGCTACCGTCCTGAAACGGTCGTACCCCGCAATCCATGGTTGCTCCCCTGTCGGGTCAGTATGGACGCGAAATTTCGACGGCATCGCGACAATATTCGCAAGAGCGCCTTCAAAACGCGGGAAGTAATCTTCGCGGATAAAAAATGCGTCATTTCCTACCATGGTCGTTCCCAGCAGCCTGTAGCCTTTGCGCGCTGCGAGCGACGAAAACGCGGCGATCGACGCACCGAAGTACAGACGGCTGGAGCCGTTCTCGCCACAGACGAACTGGGGAGCATAGGGAACCGACACCGGGTGCATGTCTCCAAAGGCTGCGTTGTACTCGCAGACGAAGATGATCGGCCGGACCGCGTCCATTGCCTCCCATATCCAATAGTCGTTTCCGTCGATATCAAGGCTCAGGAGTCCGATCTCGCCACCAAAGCCGGCTTCGGCGATCAGGCTATTGATGTTTTCGCGGACGACAAACGCGGATTTTGCACTGATCTCATACCGGTAGTAGCGGTCATCCTTCATGATCCTTCTCTCCAGATCAGGGTATCCGTCGATAATGAGCCCTCTCCAGTTGCGGTTTTCGATCAGAAAGCGAGTGTTGGCCTCAACATACGTCTCCACCCCGATCTCGACGAACGAGTGCAGAGGAGGCGGGATGGCTGCACGCTCAATTAACCAGTCGATGATTCCGTCTTCACCCCACTGCGAGAACACTTTGAATTCAACATCCGACAAGGAGCGGATGGATTTCATCTGCCGGACATGCCAACTGGCCATGCGTCCTTGAAGAAGCAGTGCGTCGTACACCTTCGCTTCGACAGAGCGGGCAACCAGGCTTCTTACCTTGTTGACCATCTTCGATTTAACCGCTGCAAGCCTCATTCGTATGTCCCTTGTGAAAAGCCTATGTCCAAATGTCCTGTTCAGGAATCAAGCCTATAGATTGGCGGCGGCGGAGACAAACTATTTAACGAACGCGCGGCACCCAACTTCTATCGACAACTCACCTTGGAGCTTAATAAGAAAAACTGCCGTACGGCTGGCGACGTTGGTTGACGTGAGCAGCAGTACGACAGTTTTTCAGAGAGCTGCTTGAAGCTAGCGCCCGCGGTTGCCGCGGGTTGGGCGCGAGCCTGAACTACTGCGCGAACCTGGCCGGCCAGAGCTGCGTCCGCCGGAGAAGCCTCCGCCACCCTTGCGGCTACCGGAGCCGTTCTTGTTGCCGCCGTAGTTGCTGTTTGGCGCCGACATTGGGGTAACCGGATCGTTGCCCTTCCAGGAACGAGTTTCAAGCTGCATGAGGTCCATTCCCTTGGCTGTTGTGTCTAAGGGCTGGTTGCGAAGTTCCTTCTCAAGGTTCTTATCGGCCTCGCGCCACTCAAACTTTATCTTCAGTTCGCGCTCGAGCTTGCGGGCGTCGTGTTTTTCCTGCGGCATCACGAAGGTCGTGGCAACGCCCTTTGCTCCGGCACGGCCGGTGCGGCCAATGCGGTGGACGAAGTCGTCGGAAGCATTGGGCAGATCGTAGTTGACGACGTGCGCGATATCCTGCACGTCGATGCCGCGAGCGGCCACGTCTGTGGCGACGAGAACGCGGTGCTTGCCGTTCTGGAAGCCCTTGAGCGCGGCGGTGCGTTGCGACTGGCTGCGGTCACCGTGAATCACGTCAGCATCATGGCCAAGCCGCTCGAGCTTCTTCGAGATGCGATCAGCGCCATGCTTGGTGCGCGAGAAGACGAGGAACGTTCCCTCTTCCTGGCGCAGCATCTGGTCGAGCAGGCCGAGCTTCTGGTCCTGCATCACGGTGTAGACGCGCAGCGTTACCTGATCCGAGGGCTTCGAGGTCTGGCCGATCTCGATGCGGACTGGGTTCTTGACGTAGTCGCGAACGATCTCGCGAATGTTCGCATCGAGCGTAGCCGAGTAGCACATGGTCTGGCGGGTCTTCGGCACGGCGCCGACGATGCGGCGGATGGCGGGAAGAAATCCCATGTCGAGCATGCGATCGACCTCGTCGAGGACGAGCATCTCGACCGAGTTGATGTTGATCTCGCGGCGGCGCAGGAAGTCCTCAAGGCGGCCAGGCGTTGCGACGACCAGGCGTGGGCCGCGGTCGAGCTGATCGAGCTGGTTGTTCTCAGACAGACCGCCGCAGACGAGCACAGCGTCGTTCTTCGAGCCGGGGACAAGCTTCCAATATGCATCGAGAACCTGCATGGCGAGCTCGCGCGTCGGCAGCAGAATAAGGGCGCGGATGGGGCCTCGTTTGCCCTTGGTGCTGGGCACCGAGTTCGCGTCCATACGCTGGATCATCGGGATGAGGAAGCTGAGAGTTTTGCCGGTGCCGGTAGAGGCAGTGGCGAGAATGTCGCCGCCTTCGAGCGCCGGAGGAATGGCCTTGGCCTGAACCGGCGTCGGCGTTGTGAAGCCCGCACTGGTCAGGCGATTCTTCAGCGAATCCGAGATGTTGAAGTCCGTGAAACGAATGTCGTCAACCAGCGAGAGGCCATTTGGTCTGGCAGTCGCGGCATTTTGCTCGGGAGGGTTAGACGTTGCGGAGTGGGAATGTTGTGTTTGTTGTTCGTTCTGTTCCAAAGTTGCAGAGTTCAAAATTTGTCCTGTAAAAAATCGGTTATCAATCGGCATAGGGATGCAGGGGTGCCGCATGGCACCATGGATTTCAATTAGTCAGCATTGCTATCGGTTATCGAAGCGCTGCTGCTGCACGGCGAGACTCGTCCGTTGACGTGTCTTCCAGCCAGAGCAACCAGCGCGGCTTCCAATCGTGTGGGGAAGGGATGCGGTGGGAAGAGGCGAATCGCAGTCTCTGGCCAAACTCCGAAGTCCATGTGGAGTCTTTGCCTGCGATGCCCGTACTCCTTTTAACCAGAGCACAAAACAAGAGTACCACAAACGACGCTCGATTAGCGATAAGCCGCGTGATATTGTGCCATCGCGCGGAATACGGAACCTAAGTGGTAAGCGCGATGGCTCAACGTCGAACGTCCGCAAACGGACAGGGCAATCCATGGATGAACAGCGTGGTCCGCAGTTTGAGTTGCGCCCTGTTTATTTGCAAAGGGTTAGCCCTGGAGAGAATGGCAGCTCAAGTGCACTTGGGAGCTCACACAAACTACGCGAGGTAAAACTTCCAGATGCACTCACTCATGCAGGATCTTCGCTTCTCCCTTCGCCAGATCCGCCGTTCGCCGGGATTCATGGTGACCGCCGTGTTGACGCTCGCACTTGGCGTAGGCGCGAATACCGCGATCTTTTCTCTGCTGGACCAGGCTATGCTTCGCTCGCTGCCGGTGCATGCTCCGCAGCAGCTGGTGGTTCTTAAGTGCCACGGGCACGGCGTGGGAAGGCCACAGCAGCGAACAATGGCGCAGGGGTCGAGAAGTCTTTCTCGTATCCGATGTACCGGGATCTACGCGATCGTGGAACGGTCTTCAATGGCCTGATCGCCACGGCACCTACCCAGGTTGGCATTACGCGGAATGGCGCTTCAAACCTTGCGAACGCAGAGATCATCAGTGGAAATTACTTCAGCGTGCTGGGCGTGACCGCCGCGCAGGGACGACTGCTTGCGCCAACAGACGATACGACCCCAGGCAGCAATCCGGTTGCGGTCCTGAGCTTCAACTACTGGAAGACGCATCTTGGATCCCAGCAGAACGCGGTCGGGCAAACACTTTCAATCAACGGTCAACCCTTCGTGATCATCGGCGTCTCCGCGCCTGCGTTTCAAAGTGCGGTGTGGGGCCAGGTTCCTGATGTCTTTGTGCCGATGTCGATGCTGGAACAGGTGAGGCCGGGCCAGGGACAACGCCTGCAGAACCACAAAGACCGCTGGATGAATATTGTGGGACGCCTGAAGACGGGTGAGACACCGGAGCACGCACAAGTTGCGATGGCTCCGTTGTGGCATGCACTGCGCGCGGAGGAGTTGAAGGCTCTTGGAACCAGGTCGCCGCGTTTCGTCAACGACTTTCTGACCCACAGTGAGCTGCAGTTTCTCCCCGGGGCGCGCGGGCTCTCCTACCAGCGAGACGGTCTGGAGAAGCCGCTGTACGCCGTGATGGCGATGGCGTTCCTTGTACTTCTGATCGCCGCCGTGAACGTGGCGAGCCTGTTGCTGGTTCGTTCGGCGGCCAGGGTACGGGAGTTTTCTCTGCGGTATGCGTTGGGGGCAAATGTGCGTCGCGTCGTTCAGCAGCTTCTGCTGGAAGGCGTGCTGATCGGTGTTGCCGGTGGCGCGGCAGGGTCTGCTGATCGCGCCGGTCTGCATCCGCATGCTGGTGCAGCGCCTTGATCCGGACATGCAGTATGCGTTTCAGACGACGCTGGATGCCGCCTGCTGGCCTTCAACTTTGCGGTCGCACTCGCGGTCAGCGTTCTCTTCAGTCTTGCGCCTGCCATCCAACTGCTCAGGCCGGATATCGTGAATGCACTGAAGCAGCAGACCTCGACCGCTGCTGGCGGCACGCTGAGCTTTCGCCGTCTGATCGTTTCACTGCAGGTAGGGCTCAGCATTCTTCTGCTGGTGGGCTCTGGCCTCTTCGTACGCACGATGCAGAACCTGCGGCATGTCGATACCGGATTCAACACCTCCCATCTGATCACGTTTCGACATCGATCCCAGGCTCTCGGGATACACCAAGGAAAAGATTCCCGCGTTGCACCGGCAGGTTCTGGAGGCCATGGCCGCGCTGCCCGGCGTGCAGGCAGTTGGGGCTACCGACGATCAGGAGCTGGCCGATACGGACCACGGCATCAACGTGACAGTGGAGGGCTACACTCCGCCTCCTGACGAGGACTTCGACGTGGAAGCGCCATCGATCAGTGCAGGATTCTTCCACGCGATGCAGGCGCAGATGCTCGCCGGACGCACCTTCACCGAAGACGATGATGCGACCCATCCCCTCGTCGCGATCGTGAATGAGAGCTTCGTACAACACTACTTCAGCAGCTCGATGGCGGCTGTTGGCGGTCGTGTGGCCCAGGGCGCAGGCGACCACCTGCAGTACATGACGATCGTCGGAGTTACGCGCGACACCAAACACATGAATCTGCGCGACCCTGCGCGACCGACGCTCTTTGTCCCGCTTCGTCAGCAGACGGTTTTAGACCGGCTCTATCTTTATCTCCGCACCAGCGACGCCTCCCGAGCAGACATTCGCGATGGTGCGGCAGGCGATGAAGCAGATCGATCCAGGACTCGCAGTCGATTCGATGCGGACGATGGACGACCAGATCGAGACGACGCTCTCGAACGAGCGCATGATCGAACTGCTGGCGATCTCGTTCGGTCTGCTGGCGACGATCCTTGCCGGGGTTGGCCTCTACGGCGTGCTTGCCTACTCCACAGCGCAGCGCACGCGCGAGATCGGCATTCGCATCGCGCTGGGGTCGTCGCGGCTTGAGATATCGCGTCTGGTCCTGATGGATGTGCTGCGGCTTGCCGGGATCGGGATTGTCGTCGCGATTCCCTGCGCGGTCATGCTGGGCAGGCTGTTGCGAGCCAGCTCTTCGGGGTCTCGGCAGCGGATCCCTATCACGCTGTGCGCTGTCGTGTTGCTGATTGCGGTAGTTGCGTTGGTGGCTGCGATCATGCCTGCGCGTCGTGCCTCTGCGGTCGACCCGACGACTGCGCTGCGCGCCGAATAAGCCAATCCGAAAGAGGCAAACGGTGGCAACGAACCTCGTTGCCACCGTTTTGCTGGTTGTCAGATGTGGCAGCTGACCATGCCACGCTTCTCGAGATACTTCTGGTGGTACTCTTCCGCCTTCCAGAAGGTGGTGGCTGGAACGACCTGCGTTGCGATGGGTTTGCGGTAGGAGCCGGAGGCGCTGAGCTCGGCGATCTTTGCGCGGGCCTGGGCGAACTGCTCGTCGTTGTGCGTGAAGATGACACTGCGGTACTGCGTGCCCCAATCCGGCCCCTGACGATTCACCTGGGTGGGATCGTGCAGCGCGAAGAATGCGTCCAGCAGGGTTTCGTAGGAGAGACGGGATGGGTCGAAGGTGACTTCAACGACCTCCGCATGGCCGGTGCGGTCCGTACAGACTTCTTTATAGGTTGGGTGTTCGAGATTGCCGCCTTCGTATCCTACGGCTGTATCGATGACACCTGAGATCTCACCAAATCGGGTTTCAACACCCCAAAAACATCCTGCACCAAATGTTGCTTTTTCTATTGCCACTCTGTTGCTCCTTCACTGCTCCTATTGGATGCTTTCGATCTGTGATTGTCATCACCCGAAAGATTAATAGCGGGAGTATTCTGGGCGCGCGAAAGCAGAAGTGTCAAGGGGCTTCACCGAACTTTTGTGGGAGTGTAAGCGAGTCGTCCATATTTGCGCCGAAAATCGCTGAAATCAAGCGCCTTCTCCCTCTGAATCAAAGGAGTAACCAGCCGGAAGAATCTCTCGCCGTCAGCTCGAGCGTCGAGGACGATTCGCAGACTTCGTTCCAGTCGGTTGACGGTGCGGCCTTGTGGATTTTTTCTTCGCAGGAGACTTCAGTTGCGCGAACTCCGGCGTCTTCTTCTTCGGCACGACCTTCTTGCCCTGCGCAGCGCGATCCAATGCCATCACCTCGCCCAGAGTCAGCTCGCGAAACTCACCCGGAGGAACATCGAGGCGAAGCGCTCCATAGCCGATGCGGCGAATCTTCTCTACGTGGTGGCCAATCTCTTCGAACATCTTTCTGATCTGACGATTTCGTCCCTCCGTCAACGTCAGCTCATACCAGGGATTATCGCCGCCGCGCACAAGCTCGATCTTCGCTGGAGAGGTGATGATGCGATCACGCCGTCCGCTGCGGACCTCATCGAGACGGCCCCGGTCAATCATGATGCCGCGACGAATCTGCTCCAGGCCCGATGCCGGCGGAACTCCACTGACCTTGACCAGGTAAGTCTTCTCCACACCGGCGGCGGCCTTCGAAAGCGCATTGGCAAGCTTGCCGTCGTTGGTCATCAACAACAGACCCTCGCTCAGGTAGTCGAGCCGGCCTACGGGATAGAGACGCACGTTGTCCCCATGCGGGCCGGATTTCTGCTTCGCCATAAGCTGCATCACCGTAGGGCGCTTCTCCGGGTCGTCGAGTGTGGTGACGTAGCCGCGAGGCTTGTTGAGCATGTAATAGCGCTGCTGTTCGGGGCCGTGCAACAGCTTGCCGTCGACACGGATGTGATCGCGCGTGGCATCGTGGCGCGTACCCAGCGTGTTGACGACGACGCCGTTCACCTGCACGCGGCCTTCGAGGATGATCTCCTCGGCCTTGCGGCGGCTGGCAATGCCGGCCTGCGCAAGAATCTTCTGCAGGCGATCGCCTGTGGGCTCGTCGGTCTGTTGAGGTTTGGGGGTAAGGGGGGACTTCGCCATTGTTATCAGCCTTCTGACTGCGGAGTTGCTCATCGCGGTCGCGTACTTCAACCTCTATTATCGCCTGTTTCTTACTTGATAAGAGACGAAGCGTAACCTTCGGTTGAGTAAAAAATACCCACTGAGAGTAGTGGATCGCGGCAGAAACCAGGAAAAACTACCTTTGAGGCCGGATTTTAGCCCAACATGCCAGTGATTTTCCCAGACAAGATGCATTATTTTGCCTAGATGCAGACGTGGGTATCGCACGATGGAGAAGAGCCAGGTCGCAAGTCATTGCGAATGATCGCGAAGACAGTTGTGACGGATGACTTGACGTTGGCCAGTCGATTGCACTTGGTGTCCGTGGGTCCCATCACGAAAATCTTATTCGAGGTTTTTCCTATGCGAAAACTTTACCTTGCTCTTGCTTGTGCTGCTCTCTGCGTTTGTACGACCCCAATGTTCGCTGACGGGGTCGGAACCTCGGTTACCGGAACCATGTCAATTGCTTCATTTCCCGGCACCAACTTCTACTCGCCCGGCGCAGGTTTCGTGCCGGCAGGCTTTGAAAACACCGCCGGCAACACGGTCCTGATCTCCGATACGCTGGTTGAATTCGGCTATAAAGACGGTGCGAACCAGGACGATACAGACTTCACTGGAACGACGCTCACCTTCACGGACGCATCGATTAGCGGTACCGTACCCGTCACGTTCAGCTTCTCCGATCTGGCGTTCACCGGCTTCACTCTGGTGAGCAACTCGATCGGTGCAACCAGCAGCTTCTCGGGCGATACGATTACGTTCACTATCCCCGCTTCCAGCTCTTCAGGCACCAAGTCCATCGTGTTCGATTACTCCACAGCACCTGCTGTTCCTGAACCGGGAACATTAGTTCTGCTGGGGACGGGCCTGCTCGGCGCAGCGGGACTTATGCGGCGCAGACTGTTCTCCTAAGCCTGTATCGCAACCTGGATCAAAGATGGATCAACCGATGGCCTGGAACGTTTGCCCGTTCCAGGCCATCGCCTTTTCAGCGGGCGCCATCGCGCCGCTGCATGCCATCGGGAAGTGGCTCGAGCGGTGCATCCGCAGGCCACTCCGCATCACCCTCAGGTGTTTCTACGGTATCGGGCTCATTGTCTTCCGGCGTATCGGGTGAGTCACGCGGATCGGGTTTGGGATCGAGATTGGAGTTAGCCATCAGCCCTCCTCGGAGTCGCGACGCTGGCCGCTTTGAATCTCGGCGTCGAGCGCCGGGGAATCTTCGCCTTCCACAATCTGGTCTGTATCGTAGTTCGGAGGCAGACCAGAGATGCGGCCGTCGACGAGGACCTCATCCGCCACGGTCTCGTCGGTATCGTCCCCGTCAGCCTGCGGCTCGCTCTGGTCTTTTTCCCGTTCCACCTCGTTCGGAGTTTCGGGCGCATGGTGCATGGGAATCTCCTCCTGCTCGGCCAGCTCACCGGCCATCTTCTCAAACTCTTCGATGCTCGGAAGCTCGTTGATGTCTTTCAGGCCGAAGCGGAGGAGGAAGTCCTTGGTCGTTTTATACAGAATGGGTCGTCCGATGACTTGTTTACGGCCGGCCGTCGTAATGAGCTTGCGCGCCATCAGGCTTCCCAGCACGCCGCCCGAGTCGACACCGCGAATCTCGGAGACCTCCGGCGCCGTGACAGGCTGTTTGTATGCCACAACGGCAAGAGTCTCGAGCGCCTGCAGCGAGAGCTTCAGCGGCGGCTTCAGCGACTTCACGAAGCCGCGAACCGCATCGTGGTACTCCGGCTTGGTGGCCAGCCGATAGCCGCCGGCAACCTCGCGAATCTCCAGCCCGCGATCGGAGGTGGCATAGTCGGCGATGAGCTGATCGAGGATGGTCCGGAAGTAATCACGGAGGCGACGCTCCCTCTCCTTTGCCTCGCGGGCCATCTTCTTCTCGTCTTTTTCTTCCGTCTCAGCCTCGGCCGCAGCTTCGCTTCCCTGCTCTTCCACCGCGGGGACAGCTCCCATGCTGGCCAGAATCGGTTCGACCGAGTCAGCGGAGCTCATAGCGGCCGTTGCTGCCGCGGTGCTCAGACGAACGGCCCGGGCATGGGCGGCCTCCTCAGCAGCTGCATCCTGCAGGTGGCGCTTCAGCGCTTCGGCGTGCTCGGTCTCGCTCTCACTTTGTGCCTCAGGAGCGTCGGCCAGCACTTCGTCGTTGAGTTCGTCCTCGTCCGGCTCGTCTTCATCGAGCGCCAGCGCTTGTTGAACGGAGTCAAGGTGGTCAAGCTCGGCCTGCGCTTCGTGGCCAAGCAGGCCGGCGAGCTGGGCCAGCGTAACCGGCTCTTCGGATGCGTAGATAACTGCTTCGATCTTTGCTTTAAGGCTCATAGTCTCGTTGGTGTACTTCTAAGCATACCAATGCCGGGGATGATTGCTTTCAACAGGCAAAGGGGATTGAGCCATGCTGACACAAGAGACTGGCTAACGCAGGGTGCCGGCGGTAACCGCACACAAAAAAAACGGCCCGCCACTAAGGCGGACCGGCGATCACTACACTTGTTGAGCTATTTCGCGATGGTGTTGAAGAGCCAGAACAGGCAACCCGATAGGAGCGCCGCTACAGGCAGCGTAAATATCCACGCCAACGCGATATCTCGCAGCGTAGACATCTGCAGGCCGCTCTTATTCGCCGCCATCGTACCTGCTACGCCCGAAGACAGCACATGCGTCGTACTCACCGGTAGACCATACGTATCGGCAGCCAGAATCGTGCACATCGCAACCAGCTCGGCTGACGCGCCCTGGGCATAAGTCAGGTGCGTCTTGCCAATCTTCTCTCCCACCGTCACGACGATCCGCTTCCACCCGACCATCGTCCCGAGACCGAGCGCGAGCGCGACCGCAACCTTAACCCAGGTCGGGATGAATCGCGTCGACTTGTCGAGGAAGCCCTTATAGTTGGCGATGATCTTCGTGTCGCTCGCACTCATCTTCGGTCCCGCCTTCGCCAGGATCCGGAACGACTCGCTCGTCAGGTACATCTGGTTTCGAACGTTGGCCTGCATATCGGATGGCACGTTGCCCAGCGAGCCATACGAGGTGGCTTCGTTGCGGATGTCGTTGACCATCTGCTGCAGCGCCAGCACAACGCCTGGTTCATACGTCTTCGTGCTGACAAAGTGTTCCAGCTCCGGGCCAGCGCTCTGCATCACGGCACCGGGTTCAACGTAGTTGCCCAGCGCACCGGCAACCTGTGTCGAAACAGCAGCGAAGGTCTGCACCTCTTTGGCGCTCACCGTATGGTTCAGCGCATAGGCCGTCGGAACCGTCCCGACGAGGATCAACATGATCAGACCCATGCCCTTCTGTCCATCGTTCGAACCATGGGCATAGCTGACGCCGCCACAGGTAAGGATCAGCAGAAGACGAATGTAGAAAGGCGGTGGCGCCGTGCCCTTCGGAGCCTCATACAGACGAGGATCCTTGAGCACCGCCTTGAACAGGAAGAAGACCAGCGCGGCGCCGGCAAATCCGACGATGGGCGAGATCAGCAACGCTTTGAAGACCTTGATCACCTGGTCCCATTCGACGCCAGCTGTGCCCGAGTTGCCCTGCATCAGCTGGTTCGCAATACCGACGCCGATGATCGAGCCGATCATCGTGTGCGAGCTCGAGGCCGGCAGACCACGCCACCACGTCGCCAGGTTCCAAAGAATCGCCGCAACCAGCAGCGCGAAGACCATCGAAAATCCTGCGCCTTTGCTCACCTTCAGGATCAGTTCTACCGGCAGCAGCGTGATGATCGAGAACGCGACCGCGCCTGAGCTGAGAAGCACCCCGATAAAGTTCATGATGCCCGAATAAACCACCGCGATGTGCGGTTCAAGCGAGTGAGTATAGATGCAGGTCGCAACGGCGTTTGCCGTATCGTGAAAACCGTTCACAAACTCGAAGCCGAGAGCGATCAACAGCGCGACACCCAGCAGGATGAAGGGGAACACCGACGCCGAATGGACGATCGAGAGGTCGCTGCCAAGCTTCGTCCCGATATAAATCAGGCCGCCAATCAACATGATGCCGAAGACAATCCCGCCAATCTTTCCGGGAGATGACTTCTTGAGTTTTTCGTCCAGCGAGGAACCGGGAGGAGTAAGAACGGGAGTAGCCATCGATTAGATCGCCCTGAAAATCAAGATGAATGCGTGTGATGACGATAGAGCCGAAATGAGAACGACATGTTACAGGAACGTGAAAGATACGTTTTTTGATAAGCGACGCATGAGGGTGCCACAACAGCTTCTTCCGGGTTTTACTTCGATCTTGCAAAAACCTGCGCTTGGGCGAAATCGGCCGTTTATATCGGTTAAAAGCGAGTCCGTTTGGCCAAAGAGCCAAGAAATAACCATCTATCGCCATGAAAATAAAGAAATAAAACAGCCGCGGTCTACAACTATCGTTCGTTGCGCCGGGGTCGGGACGACGCTATGATTCAACTTTTCGAAGGGTGTTTTCAATGAAAATGTTTGCACAATGGCTTGGCAGTGCCGTCGTAGCCGTCCTCCTCTTGGCCAGCGCAGCTCGACCCGCATTGGCAGACACCTACACCGTCGTCAACCTCGGAGACTCCGACGGTCATGGAATCTACGGAATCGACGCCGCGGGCGACGTCGTCGTCTGGGGCACCAGTGGATGCGGCACGACGGCCATCTACTGCTACGTCACGTACGCTAACGGCGTGGCGACCAGCGACAGCTCGGTTGCGCCCGTTCTTGCCTACGACAACGGATCGGCGTGCACCTCGCCCATCGCGGGCTTCAATACCTCGAAGACAATCTGCAACGGCAGCTTCACAGGCTTAGGTTCTTTCTTCAACGCGAACGGCGACCCGAATGGCATCTACTACGGGCAGGGATCGGACCTTACCTTTATCCAGAACGGTGCGATCGATCAGGTCTTCCTCAACTCTGCCGGCGACTTCGCCTGGACCAACGGCTTGACCGACGAGATGTACGAGCTGATCGATACTTCGTTGCCTCAATTCGCCGCCGCAGATTTCGTCTCCCCGAAAGACCCGACCCCAGCCACGACACCCGAGCCGGGCGCCCTGCTGCTGGTTGGAACCGGTCTCGTCGGAATCACTCTCGTGCTGCGCCGCAAATTCATCCGTTTTCGCAACCTCTCAGAGTAAGAAGCAGCCCCTGGAGTAAAGAGTGGGCCTAGCGCCAGTCGTCGCGGGTCTGGGCCTGGTCGGCCAGAATCTGATCGAAGTCCTCGGTCTTCTTAATCAGGATGTCCCCCTGCAGTGCAGGCTGGTGCAGCAGCACGGCCTGTAGCCGTACCAGCTCCAGCATCGCCAGAAACATGCAGATCAGCGCGCGCTCCGTGTGGGTGTTGTGCAGCAGACGCCGCAGGCTGACAGGCTTGTCCTCCATCATCAGACGCCGCTTCACGTAGTCGATCATCTGCGCAACCGTGACCGAATCCTCATCCACATCGAGGACCGGCCGTTCGCGCAGGCGGTGCAGTATGTCCTGAAAGACGCGAACCAGATCAACGGTATCGGCGGCGATCTCCTGTTCGAGCCCCAGATCATCGGCTCCGGCCTCCTGCGCATCGCGGCGGAAGTTCTTCATCCCCGGATTGCTCCAGGTGGCCTCTTCGATCTGCTGCTTCTGCAGCAGCATCTGTGCGGCAGCCTTGAAGCGCTCATGCTCCAGCAGGCGTTCGACAAGTTCGCGGCGCGGGTCCTCGGACTCGCCACCCAGAACATCGGAGGGGTCGCGTGGCAGCAGCGTCTTCGACTTGATGTGAATCAGCAGCGAGGCCATGTAGATAAACTCACCGGCTGCGTCGACATCGACCTGCTTCAGGTGCTGGGTGTACTCCAGAAACTGGCTGGTAATGCGGGCGATGGGAATGTCGTAGATGTCAATATTCTGCTTGCGAATGAGGTCGAGCAGAAGGTCGAGCGGGCCGTCGTAGACTAGACCGACAGTGACCGAAAAGGGAGACTGCGAGGCCTCCTCTTTTTTCTCCCTGTCTTTCTCCTTGCCCGTTGCAGCGCGCCTGGGCTCAGGCGGCGGAGGTGGAACAGGAGGATGCTGGAGCGCGAAGGGCTCCTGTCCCTCCGGCGCACCTGCTTCTTTGGCTGCCTCTTCGCTATCGGAAACGGGATGTACGATTTCGTCGGGCATCTCTTTACTCGAGTCCCATGGCCTGGCGAACATGCTGAAGCGTCTGGATGGCGCGGCGCCGGGCGCGGGCAGACCCATCCCATAGGATGGCGTCCACGTTGCTCGGGTCATCTTCGAGGACGCGGCGGCGCTCCTGAATGGGCTTGATCACGCTGACAATCGCGTCAGCGACCCAGCCCTTGCACTCAATACAGCCGATGCCGGCCGTGGTGCAGCCCTGCCGAACCTTCTGCTGCGTCTCCTCGGCGGAGAAGACCTTGTGAAGATCGAAGACCGGGCAGACATCGGGATTGCCGGGGTCGGTGCGGCGAACGCGCGCCGGATCGGTGACCATGGTCTTCAACTTGGCTCGAACATCGGCCTCCGGCTCCGACAGCATGATCGTGTTGTTGTAGCTCTTGGACATCTTGCGACCGTCGAGGCCGGGAAGCTTCGGCGACGGCGTGAGAAGCACTTTAGGCTCAGGAAGAATCCCGGCGCCGACGTGATTGGCAGCGACCTCGGCGGCGATGATCTCCCGGTCAGAGTGATCCGCGCGAGCCTTCTCGATCGCAGCTGTCGGCTGAGAGCAGTACAGCGCGTTGAAGCGGCGGGCAACCTCGCGGGTCAGTTCGACGTGGGCGATCTGGTCGTGCCCGACGGGAACGAAGTCCGGTTGATAGAGCAGAATGTCGGCAGACTGGAGCAGCGGATAGCCTAGGAAGCCGTAGGTGTTCAGGTCCTTCTCGCGAAGCTGCTCCTGCTGGTCCTTGTACGTCGGAACGCGCTCGAGCCACGGCAGCGGGGTAAACATGCTGAACAGGGTGTGCAACTCCGCGTGCTGGGGCACATGCGACTGGATAAAGACCGTGCAACGCTCCGGGTCGAGCCCGGCGGAGAGAAAGTCCAGCGCAACATCGCGGATGTTCTGCCGCAGCGTCGATGGATCGGCGTAGTCCGTCGTCAGGGCGTGCAGGTCTGCAATGAAGAAGTAGCAGTCGTATTGGTCCTGGAGCTGGACCCAGTTGTGCAGCGCACCCATATAGTTGCCAAGGTGCAGCCGGCCGGTGGGGCGCATACCACTGAGGACGCGTGGGCGTGAGGGAATGGAGATGTTTTCAGTCATTGCGATCAAGTGCAAGGGTAAATGATTCGAGCGGGAAATACGTCCATCCGGCAGAGGTGTGGAAAAAGCGTCCCCAACAAAAAATAGTTGAACAACGTGGCATGTTTTCAGGTCCGGAAGAACGACCGTCAAAACACCACGATTACCACGCATTCCACCACAACTTCACCATCAAAAAACCACGCTCAACCACCCACTTTTCCCAGAACCCTCTTGAAAAAGCAGCAAAACCATCTGCCGTCACCACGGAGTTTTTTTTCAAACTAAACAGAGAAGAGAATGTGGTTAAAGACGTTGTAGATCGGGTAAAAGAGCGCAGAGATAAACCTGCCGCCAACCAGGAAAAGTATGAGCAGCGCAAACATCCCCATGCGGTCATAAACCTGAACCGCGCTGTACGGCAGAAAGTGCCGAAGAATACGGCTTCCATCAAGCGGCGGCAACGGAATGAGATTGAAGACAAAGAGCAGCAGGTTGATGAAGATAACAAAGTACAAAAAAAGCGCAATGGGAAAGAGCGCCGGAAGTCCCTCTGTCGTAACCCCAGGAACATGCTGCGCGATCGCAACCGCTGTTGCAATCGACAAAACACCGTTGGGCAAAAGGTGTTTGATGATGATCAGCAAAACAAGCGCAATCGTTGCAGAGAGCAGATTGCTCGCAGGCCCGGCGAGCGTCACAAGAATATCGTCGCGCCGGTAGTTCTTGAAGTTGCGCCCTGTAACTGGAGTGGGCTTCGCCCAACCTACGAGAAACCCGCCATAAACCAGGGAAATAAGAGGAAATAGTACCGAACCAACCGGATCAAGGTGCTTGAGCGGATTGAGCGTAACGCGCCCAAGCATCATGGCGGTGGGGTCGCCGAGGCGCATGGCGGTCCAGGCGTGGGCGCACTCGTGCACGCTAAAAGCAAGGATGAGAACAACGATCTCGAAGAAGATGACAACAACGTTCAGAGGCATACAAACCCAAGTCTACTGAATTTCGCGTGATGGAACCGTAAAGATCGTCATGGCTTGTTCGGCTTCTGAATAGACGGGTCTTTGCGAACTTTAACTTGAGCAGGTATGCCCACAGCTACCGTCGCCGGAGGAACAGGCTTCGTGGCGAGGCCAAACGCACCAAGCATGGCGTTTTCGCCTATGTTTGATCCAGCGAGGACAGTGGCGTGGTACGTCACACGCGCGTTGGGACCAAGTTCGGTGAGCTTGTTGGTGACGTCGGCCTGGTGGTTGATGTCGTGTGTGTGGGAGTAGATGTTGGCGTAGTCGGAGACGCTGGTTCCCTGGTGGAGGATGATCTCGCCGCGGTCGTCGAGCATGACGTTTTTGTGGATGGTGCAGGAGTCTTCGATGGTGAGGTTGTAGCCGTAGGTGAACTCGACGTTGTGAAAGATTTTGACGTGCTTGCCGAGGTGCCGAAAGATGTGACGGCCCAACATGCACCGAAAGCGGAACCCCAGCCAGTGATTAAGGCCGAGGGGAGAGCGGTCGAACATCTGCCAGAACCAGATAAGCGGCTTGCGGACGGCGTATTTTTCCGCGTCGACATCTCCGTAGTACTCGGGTTCGAGCGTGACGTTGCGCGGGTCGAAGCTCTCGGTAAGGGCGTGGGTGGCCAGCTCGCTGTTGAGAGTCGCTTTGGCGTTGCCGCCATGGGGCCGGCCGAGATAGAGCTGAAAGAGCTCGTCGCGCACAATCTGTGAGCGAGTGTCAGCCGACTGGTGATGCGTAAACTCGTCGTTGAGGCGGGCCAGCCAGCGGCGATAGATGGCTTCGGCTTCGGGTGAGGGTTTGAGTTCGCGATACTCGTGGACTGCCATGAGGTTTCCCCTTTTCAAAACAACTATTCTATGGCGAAGACTGCGTAAACGGTGGCAGATTTTTCAATCTGGCGGGCATTGATAATTAGTTGAGCTCGTTCCGCTGCCACCGCACCATTCACGACCATGGCTTTCATGAGTGGGCGTACTGGTTCTGCCTGGGTTTCGTTGCTGGCATAGATCAGGGCGCCGAGTTTGACATTCATGCCGGCAGCCATCTCACCGGCTACCGTGCGCGCGCGCTGAAGAGCCTTGGCAGCCGCTTCCGCTTGCGGAGCATTTTGATCTTTCAGGCTCCAATCGATCTGGCCGGACTGGTTGGCTCCGGCTTTGACGGCGAGGTCAAGAATCTTCGCAGCATCGGCTGCATTGACGCGAACGCTCCAGCTTTGCGTGACCTGAAACTTGCGCTGGGCCTTTTCCGCAGGGGTTAGCTTGTCCGTCTGGTACTCCTGTACCGGCGAAACGTTCTGATTTTCGCTCTCGATGGCATCGGACGGAACACCGGCCGTGGTGAGTGCTTTGACGATGGAGTTCGACAGATGAGAGCCACTGGCGTACGCAGCGTCGCTGTCTGGACCATAGGCAATAAAGCCAACATGGACGGTGGCCGTGTCAGCCGTGGCGATGACGCTGGCGGTCGCAGTGATGGCGATGGTGCGGTTGTCTTTGTTGACCTGAATCGTCTGGGCTTTCGCCGAAGACACGGTCGCTGTGGCAAGGAGTAGTGCGAAAAGGCTAACGATCTTCATTTGTCATCTCCTGTGGAGTTGAGCAGATCTGCGAAGGTCTTCTTGTGTTTCGGTTTGGCGGCGAGCTTCTGTTTTGGGTCGGGCAAGACACGCTCGGGCGGTGGGGAGCCCACACGGTCGCGTGCGTTGGCCTTGACGGCCTTGACCTTGGAGAAGACCAGCTTCTTTGGCTTGCTCATCGACATTCCTTCTTAGGACTTAGGGCCCATGCGTGATTATGCATTACTCTTGCCTGCAAGGGGTGAAGTGATGCAGGATTGCAGGAGGGAGACGGCTGGAGAAACCAGTCGCTGACCGGATGAGGTGCAGGATGGAAGAGCGCGATTTTTTCGACGAAAAGGCAGAGCAGCGGACCCATGTGATGACGTGTCCGCACTGCGGACAGCAGGGGGAGTACCAGATTGAGTGGGTGGTGCGGCGGAAGAAGGCGCAGTTGCCGCGGGGGGCCGACGACCGCGACCGGGCACGTTTTGCCAAGGCACAGAGCTATATGGTTCGCCGCGATGATCCCATGGGATGCAAGAACGTCCGGTGCAGAAAGCGGTTCGATGTGGTCGGGATTCAGTCGGTAGCGTTTATTTAGGCGGAGACTTTCTGCCGCTATGGTTCATCCAGGTGGGCTGTGATTTAATAGACACAGGAGCGGCACGGATTCCCGGCTGGGGGTTAGTCCATTCTTGAAACAGAGATTTGCGGAGACTGGAAATAAAATGGCGAACACACTGCTACCCATCGAAGAGCGCAACCTGACACCGGACCAGGTGGAACTGCTGGATAGACGCCGTCGTCGTGGCCAGCTCTTTCTGGTGCTCTGCTTTCAATGCCTGATCGTAGGAACGCTGCTGACCTTGTGGGCTGGACAGGACTTGACCCTGTCGCCTGGCTGGACGAAGCCGATGGTGTATTGGGACACCATAGTGTTTACGCTTTCGTTGATCTTCGGCATTACGGGTGTGCAGCTGAAGCGTGGCAGCAACGAGTTCCTGAGCTACTAAGAGCTAAAACACTTGCTGACCGCTCTAGCTGAATGCGGCAGCAAGTTAGGCTGTGCGACGGTTTTCGTGTCATCCGGCGGTGGTGCCGGTCGCCCAGATCGTTAAAATTCCAGAGCCGGCGTAGAGCTGAGAGCCGCCTATGTGGGGTAGGTCCTATAGGGTCCCAATCAGGGACAGCTATACTTAGGTTCTTGCAGAACTGAGTCACTTTTCTAGCCGACGCATCTCATCTTAAGTATAGAAATGAAGCAGATGGCGACGACGATGCCCTTGTCCTATCCGATCCTCGATGATGCAGGCACAGCGGTAGCAGAGCCGTTGGACGAGACTGTGCAGAGGCAGGGCAGACTACGAGACAAATTCGGCCGCGCGATTACGGACCTGCGCGTCTCAGTTACTGACCGCTGCAACTATAAGTGTGTCTATTGCCGAACCGGCAATGAAGGCGCGCAGTACACCGAGCTGCCGATCGCAGAGTATCTGCGAATGATTCGCTCGTTCGTCTCGCTGGGAGTGGAGAAGGTGCGGCTGACGGGTGGTGAGCCGCTGCTGCGGCGCGGCCTGGTAGAGATGGTTGGCGAGTTGGCAAAGATGCGTACGGCGTATCTGCCGGACGGTAGATACGTTGGCGAAACAACGCAGGGTCTGCCGCTGGATATTGCATTAACCACAAATGGACACCTGCTCGAAGGGCTGGCACAGCCGTTGAAGGACGCCGGCTTGAATCGCGTGACCGTCAGCATGGATGCGGTGGATGCAGAGACCTTTGCAGTCATCACTCGCGTTCCGCGAAGCTTCGACAAGGTGCTGGCAGGCATCCGCAAGGCGCACGCGATAGGTTTGGGGCCTGTAAAGGTGAACTGCGTGTTGCTTCGCGGGTTCAACGATAGCCAGATCGAGCAGTTTGCGGAGTTTTCGCGGCGCGAGGGCGTGATCGTTCGATTTATTGAGTGGATGCCGCTGGAAGAAGACCGCAGCTGGAGACGAGAGTCCGTGATCTCGATGGATGAGATTGTGGAACGGTTGAATCGGTACCATCCCCTAGTGGAACTGGCGCCGCATGCAGCCAGCGAAACAGCGAAGCGATTTACCTTCGATGATGGTGTGGGAGAGATTGGGATCATCGCTCCGGTGTCTAGGCCCTTCTGTGGACACTGCAGCCGAGTGCGTCTGACCTCGGATGGAAAGATACGAACGTGTCTGTTTTCGCAGAGCGACCACGATCTGTACAGCCAGATGGTGCATGGTGGAACCGATACGGAGTTGACTGCGTATATTCGCAAAATTGTAACGCGCAAAGAGCAGCGGCATCATATTGGGGAGCCCGGTTTTGAAAAGCCATCGCGCAACATGGTGCACATCGGCGGATGATAGAACTTGTCTGGGTCAGCGCGATTGAAGTTGAAACTCTCTGGGAGACGATTTCGTACTGACAGACAAGCCTGGTATCTGATGTACTACAAATCCGAGGGATAACGATTGAAAGATAGGCGCCAGTTTGAGGTCATCGAGAGCCGGCAGATGGATCACCTTCGGGTGTTCCATGACGTGGCACGCGCGCTGACTTCAAGCCTCGAGCTCGAAGAGATCCTTGGCGCCATCATGGATAAGATGGCGCAGTTTTTCGGGCCGGAGCGCTGGTCGATGCTGATGGTGGACGATAAGTGCGGCGAACTGTACTACGCGATCGCAGTCGGCGAGAACACTGAAAGCCTGAAGGGTTTGCGGGTGCCGATGGGTGAAGGCGTCGCAGGCTGGGTGGCCTCGACGGGCAATCCGCTGGTAGTGCCGGATGTAGCGCTGGACCCACACTGGTCGGCATTTGCGAATAAACACCCGGACTTGAAGATCAAGTCGATTGCGTGCGTGCCGGTGCGGTCGGGAAATAAAACCCTGGGCGTAATTCAGCTGTTGAACAGCAAGCTGGATCTGCTGTCAGAGTATTCGATCTCATTTCTGCGAATCCTGTGCGACTACGCAGCGATCGCGATCCAGAATGCAAGGTCGATGACGCTGATTCAGGAGCTGACGATCACGGACGACGTCACCGGACTTTTTAATGCCAGGCATCTTTACACCCTGCTCGACGAGCAGGTGGCCCAAGGCAAGGTATTTAGTTTGATGTTCGTCGATCTGGACCACTTCAAATCAGTGAACGATACCCACGGGCATCTGATTGGAAGCCGGCTGCTGGCAGAGATTGGCAGCCTGATGAAGCGCTGTCTTGGCCCGGGCAATGCAGCCTTTCGATACGGGGGCGATGAGTTTGTGGCGTTGTTACCGGGAATGGGCAAGTCAGCCGCCAGCGGAACAACCGTCGCACTGCGTGAAGACCTGCGGTTAGCCCGCTTTCTCGAAGGCGCGGGACTTTCGCTGAACGTATCGGGAAGCTTCGGGCTGGCAACGTACCCTGAGGACGGTGATACGGTAGCGACGATTCTGCGTTCGGCCGACACGATGATGTACGAGGCCAAGGTAACCAGGGACAGCGTCGCCGTCGCGGGCAAAGGAATGGTTGCAAGGGCGTCCACGGCTGGCGGCGACAGTGGTTCGCGACAGGCAGTTGCAGGGCTGATCCTGGAACGCGACTCTTTCCCACGCCGCTAACGTCTATTTTGTTTTCACCGTAGTTCTAACTGGGACCATGCCGCTCAAGCGTAACTCCGCGACGCGGTTCAGGCTTGATGATGTCGCGATTCTCCGGAGCGACAGGGTGGATACCGAAGTCCCAGACACCAAGATTCACGGCCTTGTCAGAGATGACCTCCATGAGGGCGAACTCTCCGAAGTCGAGAGGCTCTTTGGGAGTGATCTTTAGCCAATGACCGCCCGGTAGCAGCTCTGTCGCGGTTTCGACGACGTCCTGCTGACGCTGGCCGGTGCCGAGCAACGGAATACGGATGCTATAGATGACGCGGGCGCCGGTGCGGACATCAGCCCGGACGATGACGTATCGACTGTCCGATGAGCCGCCGCCGGGATCGTTCTGCAGACGGCTGGTGGCGCCGTGGGTGTCGACGGTAAGGGGTGTGCCGGCGGTGTTGCCGACGCTCTCATCACCGATGCGCAGATAAAGAACTGGGTCTTTGATGTGGAGCTGGATAGGTGAGGTCTCTCCTTTGAGCTGAACAATCTGGTGGGCCGCGGAGAGCGGATTGACTGCAGTCTTCAGGAGGTTGTGGCCGGTGTTTCGATTGAGGTCGCCGTCGGTCTGGGCGAGAGGCACGAGCTCCGGCGTTCCCCGGAAGGTATCGAGGACAAGCGTACTGTCTTCTTCGGGAAGGCGAAGGTCCTTGGCGACTTCAGGCGTAAGGGCAGCGCGATCGGCTTCTTCTTTGAGCAGCTCCGGGTCGATGGCGGGAGACTGCGGATTGCCGGGGTCGGTTGGCTGAGCGTGTTGCTTCTCCCACCGGTGGGTGGCGTCGAGGTCGACGAGAGAGAGGGGGATCTCCTCTTCGGCGCCGCCGCGCTCCGCACTGATGTAGCGCACGATGTTGCCTACGGTACGGTAGCTCATCACAATCTGATAGCTGCCGTCCTTGAGAAAGAGGCGGATGCGATGCGGAGCTGTCGCGTCGGGCTGAAGTGCAACGGTATGCTGCGAGTAGAGCGCGGGGACAGAGACAAAAGCCAGAAGAAGCGCGATCGTAAGTATCTTCGGAACGTGGGGTCGGCGGCTCATGGTGATCCCTAGTTTAGACGCGGAGATCTGCTGTCCGAAACATCGCGGCTCATTTAACTGATTCAAGACAACTTGATGGCAGCTCATCGACGCACTCATGCGGAGGAACACTTTTAACCAAAAAATCGGCTTCGACTGTACCTGTCGAAGCCGATTTTGTTGTACTCCGAAAGCTATTTTGCGGCGAGGGCGATGCACTCCTCGAGAATATCGAGTGCGACGTCGGCCTCGTGCTGGTTGACGATGAGCGGTGGGCAGAGACGAATGCTGGTTTCGCCGCAACCGAGGATAAGCAGACCACGCTCGAAGGCGAGATCGACGATCTTGTCGCGCATCGGACCAACTGGCGTGCGGGAGTTCTGGTCTTTCACGATCTCGACTCCGATCATCAGTCCGCGGCCGCGAACGTCTCCGACGGTGGGATGCCTGGCAACCCATGTGCGAAGCCGTTGCAGCATCTTTTCTCCGACCGTAGCCGCGTTTTGGATGCCTTCGCGCTGAAGGATATCCATGGTCGCGAGCGCCGAGGCGATACAGACGGGATTGCCGCCGAAGGTGCTGGCGTGGGAGCCAGGAACCCAATCCATGATCTCGGCCTTGGCCATGCAGATGCCGAGCGGCATGCCGCTGGCGATGCCTTTTGCGATGGTGATGATGTCCGGTTGAACGCCGGTGTGTTCGATGGCCCACCACTTCCCTGTTCTGCCAGCGCCAGACTGCACCTCATCGGCGATAAGCAGGATGCCATGCTTGTCGCAGATGCGGCGAATCTCTTCAAGGAAGTTCTGCGGTGCGACGACGTAACCACCTTCGCCCTGGATGGGCTCCAGGATAATCGCAGCAACCTCTTCCGGCGGGAGGATGGTCTTGAAGAGTCTCTCTTCGATATAGCGCGCGCAGCCGAGAGCGAAGGCCTCCGCTTCTTCCGGCCCCCCTTTGCAGCCACGATAGGCGTAGGGATAAGGAATGTGCTGAACGCCGGGGACGAAGGGAGCGAAGCGGCGCTTCTGTTGGGGCTTTGAGCCAGTCAACGACAACGCACCCATCGTCCGCCCGTGGAAGGCGCCAAGGAAGCTGATGATGTTCTGGCGGCCAGTGTGATAACGGGCGAGCTTCATGGCGCATTCGACTGCCTCGGCACCCGAGTTGCCGTAGTAGAACTTGTGCGGACCAGCCATGGGAGCGACGGCGGAGAGCCGCTCAGCAAGTGTGGTCATGCTTTCGTAGTAAAAGTCAGTGCCGGACATGTGAATGAGTTCGGCGGCCTGATCTTGAATTGCTTTCACGACTTCAGGATGGCAATGGCCGGTCGAGGTGACGGCAATGCCGGCGGCAAAGTCGAGGAAAACGTTGCCGTCGACGTCGGTGACGCGGAGGCCACGGCCGGATTTGGCCACCATGGGGTAGCTCCGGGTATAGCTGGGAGAGATCAACCGGTCGTCAGCGGCAACGATCCTCTTGGCATTCGGTCCAGGAAGGGCGGTCTTCAGCTTGGGGCCGTATTGGGCGAAATTTGCGGTGGTGGTGTAGTTCTGGATAGGGTCCTGGGTTACGATGCTCATGGGTCTCTCCTTGTATCAACGGTGTATCAGCGGTACGTTAGGGGGCCGTTCGTTGGTCCGCTCCCAGGATGTGGGACGGCAATCTCGCGGGTAACGGAGAGAACGGTTTTATGGTGGCGGAGTTCGTCAGATGGAGTGAGTTCCAGCTAATCGCCGGAAAAGAGACTGGGCCGCGTGAGGCTGGGTAGAACGCGGAGATGCCGACGCGGCATCTGGTGCCGTTTGGAGCGGCACTGCGAGTCGACGCTTCGGCTTGTACGGGCTATGGCGATGATGGGGATTTTCATGGAGCCTATGCCTTCGTGGCCGAGTATACCTTACCGTGACAACGACGATCATCAGGCTTCGACGATGGTTCCCTGATGAAACATGATCTTCCATCCTGCTTCAGATTGTTGCCAGATGGTCGTGCGGCGCGTCTTGCGTATCTCGTTCTGAATCAATGTGTACGTGAGGAGATAGGTATCGCTGCCCAAACGCCGGCACTGGAACTCGCTCGTCCTCCATAGGTCTTCGTGGGGGTGCTGGTGGCGGCGCTCGAGTTCACTCAGAACATACTCCCGCGAATAGCGACGGCCGGAGGCGCCGATCTCCCAGAAATCAGCGTGCATCATGCTCTCAAAGTCTGCCCTCGTTGTACCAAACTCCGGCCGATGGAAGATCGGTTCACGATCTTTCAGTTCTCCGAGAATGCCGAGGAGTTCAGGATCGGTTGCGAGGTCGAGTTCCGTCTCTGGATGCATCGCATTCTCCGAAACTGTGGCCCGCTTTTCTTCGCTACCGGATCACGCTACCGGGAACCATTGGCTGGGGCGGATCGTTATCGAACTGCATCGAGAAGGTGAACAACATGGTGTAGAGGTCGCTGTGCTGGGTCGTAAAGTCGAAGCAGAGGACGTGACGCGTGGGTTCGACGGGATCGGATTTTTTGCGGGGCTTAACCGGGATGTTTCCGAGGACACAGACCTTGGCGGCATAGGTCGTGGTCGGGATCTGGCCCTTGACCTCTGGCATGGGAACCGATGCCAGAACGATAGTAGCCGGGTGACCGCTGATGGCGTAGCTGACGGGTTCCTGGGTGATGGTGGGCTCACCGTACTGCTTGAGCTGGCGGAGAATCTGCTCGCGAACGAAGGGGCCAAGCAGAGTTGCGCCGCGCAGAACGTTGGGGCAGGTGTTGTCGATGGTGGAGAGAACAAACGAAGAGGTGTCGATCGGGGTAACGGAGTTGGCGGACAGAGTGGAGTGGGCACACTTCGGCGAAGCGTCGTCTTTAGGCTTCGGCGCTATGCTGGCCGGGTCGGCGACGAAGCGGCTTGGGTAGAAGTAGGTGATGTTGAGGGCAGGGTCGTGAAAGCTCTTCGGAACCTTCGGGTTCGGTTGATCGGGGGTTTGAGCTGAAGCGACCGCACAGACAAATAGAAGCAGAAAAGCCGGGAAACGAAGCACCATCTACTTATCGTAGCACTGCGGCGAGGCCTGATGAGACAGCCGAAGAAGCGAGATACCAACCGGACGGATGGAATAGACGCCAACCAACGCGCTAAAAGCCGTGGAAATCACAAACGTTTTTGCCGCCCATTTCAGATTTCCTCGCAATAAAAAAAGTGCCGCGACAAAAATCAGGTTCAGACCCGGCTGGGCAATCTGCTGGATCAACGTCATCCGGAAAATATCATGATGAGACTGGGCGAACGAACCGGTAATGCGGGCAATCACATAAAACGGCAACGCGATCGAGAATATCTGTAACGTGGGAGCAAGATTGGGATCGCGAAAAATCTGCATGGAAATCGCCGGTGAAGCAATCCACAGCGACGCCGAAACGACGATGCTGGACGCGACACCAACGGCGAGAGAAGAAATAAGCGTTCCCTTGACCAGGCCGTCCTGCTCGCGAGTTCTGTAGATAGCGCCGAAGCGGAGCACGCCTTGATCGAGGCCCACCAATGCCAGCGACTGCATCAAAATTACGGCGTTGAAACCCAGGCTATATAACCCATAGCCCGAGATTCGCAACAGGCGGGCCAGAAGCACTTGAACTGCAAGCAAGAGCAGCTTGTTCGAGCCGATACCGACCGTGTAGATGGATACCCCGGCTGCGAGCCGCGAGTGCGCCTCAGGTCTTTTTTTCGGCAATTCGTCAATTACCGGCTGGGCTGTAGCGGATGCCACCAAGACACTCCTCAATTAGGTCCTAGGGGACAGCAGAGCGTAATATTCGCGCTTGATAAGCCAGCCGGCCAAACGCTTTGGGTGCAGCGAAGGCAAACCGGAACCGCAGGTGCGCTCGCGCATCACGTGGAAATATTTCGACAACATGTTTCGGATATCGCTATTGGTCAGGTGAACCGGGTGCGGACCGTCAATTCGGTCGAGGACGGGAAACAGCGGCTTCAACGGCGGGAGAAACGTATTCACCATGAAGTACACTAATCCGTCGGGAGACAGGACCCGGCGGGCTTCGCGAACAATCGCTTCGGGATCGAGCATGTGGTCGATGACGTTGCGCAGGATAACGAAATTCACCGAAGCATCCGCAAATGGTAAATCTTCGCCGACCGCAGCAATTCCGCGAATGCCAGGCAAATCGACTCTGATCTTTTCATACAATGGATCCACCACTATGCGTTCCGCGGCATTGCTAAGAGGTACGGTAAGCGAGCCTTGCGCTCCGCCAATGTCCACCACTCTGCCCGTCACTGTCAAAGGATCGACGCCAATGGCCCGATACTCGAGCATGGAATCGGCTATAGCTGTCGGCTCGCGGTCGGACTGGTAATACTTCCGCTTAAACTGCATCTCAGCTTCTTGGGCTCTCTCCCAACGGTTCATAGGACGATCTTCCTTCTCCTCGGCAAGAATTGAATCGACGGGCGAGCTGTGGCCGAGGTCACAGAAGCGCACTTACCGAATCTTTTGACCTGCTGCTAGCGTCATCCCTACATGAAAATTGCGTAAGGTTTTCCGATCTGACAGGCTTCAAGGCACGATTCCGCCTGCATTCCATAGAGCTGACGTCCGCAGAAACAAAATCCGATCATGGGAACTGCGGATTCGAATGGCAAATCGTAAACAAGCAACATGACTGCAACTATGAGCGCGACCATTACAAACAGGCCGAAGGGATCGCCATCGGAATACAATCTGCGGGCTCGCCGGAATAATTGCAGTAGAAATAGAAGAATGGACCCAACCCCGAAGATTCCAGTCCGGTAAAGAATTTCGAACAATCCGGCGTGGATGTAATGTTTATCCACTTCGAAACGCGCGATCGGCAAAATAGGGTCGGGAGTCAGCAGACCTCCTGAGCCCACACCGAAGAGCCAATTCGAAGGGTTGGTGCCGATTTCCTCTCCGATCGAAATAATCTCCCCCAACCGAACTCCGCTTAAGGCCTCCAGAGATTCAAACGGCCCTTCCTTATCCTGAGCATTTTGAAACTTTTCCTCGATATACGATGGGTCCTGAGCCGCCCCTGTCCAAAAGTAAAACGACGACGCCATAAAAATGACGCCGACGGCCCCGCACGCCAGGAAGAGGGGGAATTTCCGGTTGAAACAGAAGAACAGACCCAATGCCAGCAAGGAGGTAATAATCGGCGTTAACATCTGCGCTCGAAGCATCAGAATCAGCATCAGGAGGAGCAGCACAATGCTCGACCTTCGCACCCATCGCCGGGAATCGAACAGAATCAGGTAGATGACGGCTGTTGCGATTAGCCCAGCCTGATGCGCTGTTTCTGTCGTAAGGCGCTCTTCCCCTTCGTAAACATAGGAGTTGAACCGCAGCAGGTCCAGAGCAACCATAAAACCGTAAACGCCAACGAATCCGTAGAGGAGTCGATTCGCCCAGGTGCTATCTTTGACGGCAAAATACATCAGCGTAAGAACGATGGCCAGCGAGGCGAAGCGATAGAAGTCTCCGAGCACATAGTCCCACTGGTTTCCGCGTAGAATTCCAATTCCCGCGCTTGCCATGCAAACGCCCAGCCATGTGCCAAGCAGATGGAAAGCTTTCTTGTCAGATTTCGAGCGCAGAGCAAACACTTTTTCCGCTTTCAGCCGTTCCACCAAGACAAATAGGAACAGCAGGAATACGGTCCCGCATTCCGCCACTCCCCACGCGATCACTTCGGAACGCTCCGGCGGAGTCAGGCTCATGCTTGGCAGATATCGCAGGCCAAACCAAATGAGAATCAGAATGAATATCGTTGGGACACCTCAGGAGTGAACCTAGATCGCGTGTATTCCCGGGGGATATTGAGGATCGATCGCTTCGTCCAGGAATCTCCCTAGCGTTCGGTTCTTTTCAGCCAAAGAGAATTTCGCTTCCAGACTGGCGCGCGCGGCCCGGCCCATCTTCCGCCGCAGGTCCGCATTTTCGATCAGTATGGCAGTTTTTTCGAACAGCGCTCTTGTGAAGCAAAGGTCGCGCGTTTCTATCGCGCGTCGTACTTTCCTCTCGGAAGTGTCCCACGGCGGCAGATTTCGATGATGCGGAATCACCAGTCCGGTGACGCCATCTTCCACGTATTCAGGATTGTCGTAATAATTTGTCGTAACAACGGGCAGTCCGTAATTCATCGCTTCAAGCATCGAAACCGACATCAGGCAGTGCGCCGGGTACCAATAGATGTCCGACTCCAGGTACAGCTTCTCCAGTTCTGTGTAAGGCAGCAGCCCGGAGACGATGCGCAGGCCCGGAACGTTTTCATATTCACGGCGAATGTTCCGGATCGACGTCTGAGCGAATCACCAGTTCCAGATCGGGGAATCGTTCGCGAAGCGCGACGAAGGCTTCCAGCGACTCCACTCCCCCTTTGAGCTTGAACCGATGCGCCATCGTGTTGCCGGCCACAAACAAAATCCGAACAGGCGCTGCCGGAGATTTCGCGGCGGGCGTATATGGAGTTACCTGCCAACCGGGCGGCATGACGCACACTTTGTGTTCAAAATCCTCCGTATCGAGATGCCGCTGAAGCGATCGCTTTGCCGCATAGCTGTGACACATGATTCCCCTGCAATTCGGCGATCCCAGCGCGCGCTCGATCGTGCCGCGAAAGCGCCGCAGCGAATCGTCACTGAACCCGGCGATTTGCGTGGCGACCTCGATCCACAGCACCCACGGCTCGTCGCGAAATACGAGGCTCGATTCGGAATAGATCAATACGGCTCCCGCGGGGCGCTTCACGTATTTCGTCAGGAATCGGCTGGCCACCAGGTTGACCGGAAGGAATGAATTTACAATCTGCTTGGCCTTGCGCACGTTCCAATTGGCCTCGACCGAATCGGCCATGCTGTTTGAAACTTTACGCCGCTTTACGAACCGGTATCCCTCGGGCGGATCGTTGAACAACTGTTTGGTCGTCGTCCCTTCCTGGCCAAGTATGTCCGCATAGACGATTCTCGTCCCGCCACCTGCTTCGCGTTGCAACGCGACCTCCGACAATCGTTCTCCGCACGCAGCCACGGTCATCTGGATTGCGCCGAGGCGCTCATCGACACTTTCCTCGATTCGCTCGCGGAATAGTACGCCGCAATATGCGTGCAGACATTCGCTACGTCAGACTTAATCAGATTGACCGAAGACGGAAGCCACAGCCCGCGCGCGGAAATCTCGTCGGTGACGGGATAGCTTCCCGCTGCCCGGTAGCAGGGTTGCGTGTGAATCGGCAAATAGAAACAGCGCGTTTGGATTCCCGAGGTGGCCAGATAGGAAACCAGCCCGGCGCGGTCCTCGCAGAGAATGTCCGCGAACCACGGGACTTTCTCGCTCAGATACATCGGAGGGATTTCGACCTCAACCACACCGGACAGAAATTCGCGATACCATCGAAACAGTTCGCGCTTCTTTTCGATCCGCTCCGGCAATTTTCGAAACTGCGCCAGCGCCAGAGCGGCCTGCAGGTCCGTAAACTTGGAATTGAAGCCGGTGCTTTGGTGAATTTCCGAAGTGCGATGCAGTCTCCCGTGGTCCTTGATCCGCGCGAAGCATTCGTAGAGGTCTTCCCTTCGCGTCAGCAGAATGCCGCCCTGACCGGACGTGATAATTTTCGTGGTTCCCAGTGAAAATACCCCGACTTCGCATAATGTTCCGAGAAATCGTCCATCATGCGACGAGCCCATTGCCTGGGCGGCGTCTTCGACCAGGACAAGTCCGTCGTCCTCCGCTAGTTTCGCCAGGCTCGCCATGTCGCATGCCCGGCCATTCAGATGAACCGGAACGATCGCCTTCGTTCGACTTGTGATTCGCCGCTCGACGTCGCTCAGATTCAAAGTGAACGTTTCGCGCGTCACGTCGGCGAAAATTGGCGTAGCGCCGCAAAGCGAAACGGCGTTGGCGGTGGCAATAAACGTGAAATCGGGAACAATTACCTCGTCGCCATGCCCGATTCCAAGGCCTAGCAGGGCAATTGTAAGAGCCGCCGTCGCATTGTTCACTACCAGCGCGTGCGGGACTCCGAAATATTTCGCGAGTTCGGCCTCCAGCTCCCGCGTTTTTTTGCCTTCGGTGATGAACCCCGAATCCATGACGCGCAGGACTTCCTCGCGCTCCTCGGCACCAAGCACCGGCTCGATCTGCAGAATCTTGCTCATTGGTTTTCCTTTCCTGGGGTGGAACTGACTGGCAATTACTGCGTGGGCTTCCTGCATTCGACATTCAGGCTGACATGTTTTCCGTGGTCTTTATCCATATGCGGAATGTACGACTGCGAATGGTCGTCCACCGCATTGTGAATCGTTTCCCGCCAGTCGTAGCGGCGGACATCGCGAAAGCCGCACTCCTCCAGCAGTTGCTGCAAGGAAGCAAAGTCGTATGCGGTCTTGTGGTAGATCGTCGCGCCGGTCCCGGCAATTTCCATTCGCCCGTAGAGCGGGCCGAGAATCATGTCCAGTTTCCTCGTTTGAAAATAAACTTCTATCAGCGCTTCGAAATCGGGCACGCCCAGCCGCAGCACGCCGCCCGGACACAACACGCGTTTCCATTCATCGAGCACGCGCCGGACCTCGGTGCGGTCGAAATATTCCAGCATGTGCGAGGAGTAGATCAGTTCGGCCGATTCGCTCTCGAACATCGGAAGCGAATCCGCGCCGCAACGGAAATCGATGTGCGGAAAGTTTGCGCGGTCCACATGGACGAAGTCCGGCAGGTAGCGCTTTCCGCAGCCCAGATGCAGCTTCAGTTTTCCGCCCAGCTCAGTGCGCGGCTCGGGTGGCGTGCTGAGTACCGACGAACCAATCGATTGTTTTTCGGATGCCATCTCGTAACTCCGTGGGCGGTGTCCAGTTCAGTGCAGCTTTCATTTTTGAAACATCGAAAATCTTGCAGGGCGCTCCGTCCGGGCGTGCTGTGTCGTAGAAAAACTCTCCCGGCCAGTCGAGCTGCTCGCGAATAGTCTCCGCGAGTTCGCGCACCGAACATCCTTGTCCGCTGCCAAGATTCAGAATTTCGATTTCCTCGTATTTCCCGGCGGCGCGAACGATTCCCTCGGCGGCGTCCTCGACATAGAGCCACTCGCGAATCGGATTTCCCGATCCCCAAATTTCGACGCGCTTGCTGCCAACTTTCTTTGCCTCCCAGATTTTGCGGATCAGCGCCATCAGCGCGTGGGACTGGGTGGGATCGAGGTGGTCTCCCGGACCGAACATGTTCGGAAGCACCAGGTGAATCGAACGAAAGCCGCATCCCTGCTGCCGATAAGCCCACGTATGAACCCATTGCGCCTTGCGGGGCAGTCCTGTGGCCATCACCGATGGATGCAGCGGGCCGTTCCACCATTCGGATTCGCGGTAAATATTGGCGACGCCGGGATAGGTCGTATTGCCCATGATGTTGACAAAACGTTTGACGCCGGTTTGCGCGACCGCACGCACAGCTTGAAATCCGATCATCAGGTTGTCTTCGTAAATGTCCAGCGGATGCTCGGCGTTATAGGAGATTCCGCCGCCATGTTGCGCGCAGTTGACGAGAATCGCAGGATTGACTTTCTCCAGGAATGCCGCGAGCGCCCCGTCTTTTCTGGCATCCACGCCATTGCTGCGGCTGCAAACGTGGACTTCATATCCTCTTCCCATGAACGCACGGGACACATGCGTTCCAAGAAAACCGTTTCCGCCGAGCATCACAATCTTTTCCATGTGATTTGCTGCTCCTGTGGTTAGCGCGCGGCGGCCATTGAAGTCAGCACCGCCTCGTCCAGGATTGCTTCGCGGTGTTTTACATACCACTCGATCGTGCTGGCGATTCCCGCGCGCAGCTCGGTTCGGGGCAACCACCCGCCCAGGGTGGCAGTCATTTTCCGCGTGTCGATAATCTTTCGCGGCGCGCCATCCGGCCTGTCGGTGTTGAAGACAAATCTACCCTGCCAATCCGCGCCTTCTCGAACCATTTCGGCGAGCTCCCTGATCGTGCATCCCCGGCCGCATCCCAGATTCAGGATTTCAATGTCGTTGTAACATTCGGTGGCCAGCGCAATCCCGTCGGCGGCGTCTTCCACATACATCCACTCGCGAATTGCATTTCCCGTACCCCAGATTTCCACTTCATCGATTCCCGCCTGTTTGGCATCCACAATCTTTCGAATCAGCGCCCCTAGTGCATGCGAGCGGATAATGTCGAAGTGGTCGCCGGGGCCATACAGGTTCGGCAAAACCAGATGAATCGATTGCTGGCCAGACTCCTGCTGCGAGGCCCACGCGTGAACCCACAAAGCCTTGCGGGGCATTCCGTAAGTCAGGACAGTCAGGTGCATGGGTCCTTCCCACCATCCGAGTTCGGTGTAGAGGTCCATTTCTCCGGGATACGTGCAATTGGGAATGATGTTGACGAATTTTTTGATATTCGCAAGGCGCGCCGCACGCAAGGCCGTAAAGCCAATAAGCAGGTTGTCCTCGTACACGGCCACGGGACATTTCGCGTTGTAGGCAATTCCGCCGACGTGCGCTGCGCAGTGCACCAGAATGTCGGGATTGGTACGACGAAGATATGCGAGAAGTGGCTGCTCCTGCCGCGCATCGATCCCAGTCCGGCGGCTGCACACATCGACCTGAAATCCTCGCCGCTTGAACGCGCTCGCGACGGCTGTTCCCAGAAAACCGGAACCTCCCAGGACCACGACTCTGGTCATTCGAACCTCCCTAAACGGTGGCGCCGACGCATTTGTGCTTTACCGTTCCTTCCAGGAGAATTTTTTCGCGTCGCAAATCGGCGTCCACCATGATGCGCACCAGTTCTCGAAACGTGGTTCGCGGACGCCAGCCCAGCTTTGCTTCAGCCCGGCGCGCGTCGCCCTGTAAATATTCCACTTCGAGCGGACGAACATGCCGCGACTGGGTAACTACATGCTCCCGCCAATCGAGGCCGAGATAGCTAAACGCTTCTTTCGCGAAATCCCGCACCGAGTGCGATTCGCCGGTGGCCACCACGTAATCGTCCGGCTCCTCCTGCTGGAGCATCCGCCACATTGCTTCGACGTACTCCGGCGCGTAGCCCCAGTCGCGCATTGCATCCAGATTGCCTAGCTCGAGTTTTTCCTGAATCCCAAGCTTGATTCGCGCCGCCCCTTGCGTAATCTTGCGCGTCACAAATGTTTCGCCTCGGCGCGGCGATTCATGGTTGAACAGGATTCCGTTGGCAATCCACATCCCGAACCCTTCGCGATAGACCTTACAGATGTGGTATCCGCACAGTTTTGCCGCCGCATAGGGGCTTTGCGGAGACATCACCGAAAACTCATTCTGCGGCGGAGGCGTGGAACCGAACACTTCGCTGGTGCAGGCGTTATAGATTCTTGGCTGAATGTTCAATTCGCGGACGCTCTCGAGTAATCGGATTGTGCCGAGAACGATTGTGTCCGCACTGTATTCCGGAATTTCGAAACTCACCATCACGTGGCTCTGTGCGCCCAGATGATAAATCTCGTCCGGCCGGATCAATCGCAGCAGGCGGCCCAGCGAACTGGCGTCAGTCAAGTCCCCTCGCACAAACTCAATCCGGTCAGAGCCGAATGCCTGGAGAAGGTGATCGATGCGTCCGGTGTTAAAGCTGCTGGCGCGGCGCACCAGGCCAAACACCCGATACCCTTTTTCCAGCAAAGTTTCGGCGAGATATGACCCGTCCTGGCCGGTCAATCCCGTAATAAGTGCGGTGGTTGGCATCGCTGATCTCTACCTCGGGAGCCTCTCCTGAAAAAAGTTATGGTCGGATGGTTTCAGTTCGCAGGCGCTACATCCGCGATGTCCACTTCCGCCGCGATCGAGCGCATGATCAAGTCGATGGAAACGACGATGCGACAATTGTTCTGCTTTCGCACCAGAATCCCTTCGAGCCCCTCCAGCGGGCCGCGATGGACTCGAACACGCTTCCCAATCTGGAGATAGGGATGCGGCTCTGCGCTGAATTTACGGTTCAGCTTTTCGCGTAGCGCCTCGATTTCCGCTTTTTCCAAAGGCACAGGACTGCCGCTGAAGCCCACCAGCCGCGCCACTCCCGGTATCTGCAGGACGCGCAGCCTTTCATGCAACGCCAACCGCACAAAAATGTATCCGGGAAAAAGCGGTAGTTTCAGCGTTACGCGCCGGTCTTTCCATATACGCGTACTGTCATACAGCGGAAGGAAATGCTCGACGAAGCGTTCCGACAATTGACTCGCAACCGTTTTCTCATGATTTGAACGCGTCTGCGCGGCATACCAATGAATTTCTTCGTTATCGAAAACCAATTCCGGTGCGTAGTGAAGTGAAGGAATCGTTGTCGCCAGCGCCATCTAACATTCTCCTGTTCATTTCCCGTTGCCGGGATACAGCTTCGCCCCGTCACTTACAGGGGTAAATCCCACTCAACTCGCACGTCGACAAACAGTTACGGGAATTTCAGATAGCTATTCGTGCCCTTGCGAAACTCGCGGACGCCCGTGAAACCGCGTCCACACTTTGTGACTTCTTCTGAGCAGTCGAAAGCTGCTGGCGGACATCTGCGCCATTTGCCCGGCTGCGCCACGATAAATTTCCACCGCAAATACTCGGAAAGGATCGTCCGGGTCAGATTCATCCCAGAACGAATTCATAATCAGCCATACCAAACCGATGGCGAATGCAACGGACGTGCCGAGAAAAATAATCAGCAAGCGCGGAGGATACGACTTCTGCTCCGGCACGCTGGCCGGGTCCAGAACTTTTACGCTGGGGGTCTCTTTCACTTCCTGCACTTTCGCTAACTCGTATTCCCGCGTAAGCGTTTCGAAAACCGCTTCCTGCACCCTGGTCCGGCGAAATAGATCCGCATAGGTAACGCCGAGCAAAGGCAGTCTGCGAATCGATGGGTAACTGGAATCGCTCGACGTTCTGTCCGTGGAAGAAGCGCTTCCGTCTTTGTCACCGCCGATCTTCGCGAGTTCCTTTTTTAGTTCAGCAATCTGCGCGTAAACCGAGCGGACACGAACGTTGTCGTTGGAATAGACCTGCTTTAATCCCTCGAGTTCGGATTCCGCGGCGATCATCTGGCCTTCCAGAGTGGCGGCGCCTTCGATCATCGCTTTGCCCTGCGCCTGTATATCGATGGCCGCGTTTTTGCTGGAAAATTCGCTGAACTGTTTTTCCGCATCGGCCAGATCGAGTTGCACCGCTTTCAGTCTTTCTTCCAAAAACTCACGTTCACGATGCGCCGACGATGTGCTCATCTGATTCACCACGCGGTTCAGTTCCGCGGTGTATTCCTGGGCGATGGCCGCCGCGCGCTCGGGATCGCTGTCGGTCACCTGAACCGTGAGGATTCCGCTTTTGCGGTCCTCGAATATGTCGCTGTTTTTTGCCAGGTCTTTTCGCGCGTCCTGCTCGTACCGATCGCTGTAGGCTTTGCGCAATTGGAACTTTTCGACGATGTCGTCCTGCACGGTGCGACTTTGCAGAATTCCGATAAACAGCGCGCCCGAGCTTTTTAATCCCAGCAGACCCCCGGCAAGCGATCCAAAGCTGGACCCAGCCGCGCTGCCCGAGGATGCAAGCAGCGCCATGCCCGCGCTGGCATTAGCCTGGTCCGGCGGCATCAAGTGCGCCGAGGACATGTATTGCTTCGGAATCAAAAACGCCACGACGGCAGTTAGCAGGAACCCGGCGCCCACGCACCGCAGCACCGCCTGCCGGCGATCCCACAGCCGACGCAACCGCGTGACCAGCCTTTGCTTTCCGGCAAAGTCCTCTGCCCGGACAGTTCCGGCGGGCGATACTGCTGCATCGGCCTGTTCGTCCACCGGTAATGGATGTGTCTCAATCATCGTGACCTGGCACCGCCCCAATCATCTTTTTCTCTCAGGAGAAAATCCGATTTCCATGCTTGCCGTGACGTTGTTTTGCGGGCCGTTGAACAGCAGCGGAAAACGTGAAATGTGCTCGACCTGCACCGCGCTCTTTACATAAAAACCACCGCGAAGATAACTTTCATTGGCAATTCCGTAGTCCTGCCAGTCGCCTCCCCCGGGAATGAAGTCGGCGCTCACCGAATTTCGCTGGTAAGAAAATCGAATCGTATTTTGCGGCGATATCCAATACGTAAACCAGCAGCGGATTGCATGCCCTTCGCGGCCCACCGTGTTGCCGATCAGGTTCCCGGCGTTGGTGTATGCCGTCAGGATAGTCGCCGTTAAAATAATTCAGGCGGTCCGCTATTGAGGCGTCGAACGGGCCAGCGTCCCGGTTTCGGTCGAAACTCCCTGCACATGAAAATCAAGCTTTGGCAACCACGGCATGCGCGTGAAATAAAGCCCCGGATGCCATGGATTTCTTGCCGGGTTTTCTACGGGAAGGATGTCGTCTTCGGCATACGCATCGCCGTAAAGAACAACGTAATTGCGCACTTTCGGGACATAAAAAACCCAATCCATTTCGGACTCGTTGTCACCGGGAACGGATTTGAAACCGGACTCGCAATCCCTAGATAACTATCGAGCACATTTCCTGCCGTAAGCGGATATGCCGCCGGTCCCGCCAATCATCGTCCTGCGCGCGAAGCCTAATTCAAGGAAGGGGAACGGCTTGATGTTGATCTTCTGTCCGTAAACGAATGGCCGTGGGATGTAGGAATGTCCTTCCAAACGTCCGAAAAATTGATCGATTCGAACCGGCCCCAAATGGCCGAAGAAAGCCCGGCAGATTAAACGGCTCCGGGTTCACCAGCCGCACCATTTTGACCGGCTCGATGTTATCGCTCCACATCAGCGAATCCTGCGACGGCCCCCACGACATGCTTTGCCGCCCAATCACAATCTGCCAATTGCTCAGGTTCACGGTGGCGTAGGTATCCAGCAACTGCGCCCGATTGATCGAAGCCAGCGGCCCGGAACGGACTTGCGACAGGTTTACGAAATCCACCTGAGCGATGACGTTTCGCACCGAATCGGAAAGCGCCGGCGCGGACGGCGCGTGCTGATATTCGGCGCGGATATAAAACGCGACAGGTCCTGCGGCTGCTGAAAACGATCCGCCAACTTGCCCATTGGTGCCGCGTTCGAAAGGTCTGCCGTAGTCGTAAGAAACGGTTTGCCCGAAATGATAGCCATCGGTCAGCAGCGGCCCACTTATGGACACAGTTCTCGCGTAAACCGATTCGAGGTTGGCGGAAAAGTTTTGGCCTCCGCCTAGCAAACTTATTTCGTGCGTAAACTCCTGCGCGAGACGGATTTGCAGTCGTGCCGCCTCTTCATCCGAGGACTGATCTCGTTGTAATTCTTCCTCTGCTTCCGCCGTCAGGCGCGCGCATTCGATGCGCGTCCAGGGTTTCAGCCCCATAATTTCGGTATTCACATAACGCTGCGCGGCCAGCCTTTCGAATGCGGGGTAAACCCAGCTATCGAGCGGGACGAATGTGGACCCCATATTGTGGCGATCCCGCTGATCTTCAGAAGTCTCCATGCCGGACAAGTTGCTCCAGCCGCCGCCTCCCACTTCCGCATCATGATGCGTGCGATATATTTCACGACCCACCAACCATCCAATCGCTCCGCCAACGACAACGTCCGAGGGGAAATGCTGTTTCCCGCCTACGCGCGATGCGCTGATCGCTGCCGCGAGTCCGTAAACCATCACTTTCGTGAAAGGACTGGGATATTCATGGGCAATGACACTGGCAATCGACCACGCAACCGCAGAGTGATCCGAAGGAAATGAAACGCCGTGTTCGAAGAAGTTCCCTTGCCCGCCTCCCTGATTGGGCCGTTGCCTTCCGAAGGCATACTTGAACGCGGTATCCACGGCAAAACTGTTTATCGCCGCTTCTCCTGCCAAAATGCCCGTCTCTCTCTGATGATCGTCGTGGGACAGTTTGCTCCAAAGGTAGAGTCCCCCGCCCGCACCAACCATGGAATAGACTCCGTAGTTGGAAAAATTCGAATATCGATTCAGCTTCGTCATATCCGTCGAAAGCGCGGGAGGAACCGCTCTGTCCGTTGCAAACAAACCGGCTGTCACCGCCGCCAGTGGGAACAGCCACGTCCCGTCCGCCCAATGAAGATGCGTTGGGTTTGTCCAAATGGATTTTTGGTCGGACAAAAGATTCTTCAAGAACGGCACTCCCAGAGAGTTCGAATTTTCAATTGCCGGCTCATAGCCTTCATCCATTTGCTTGCTGTGCGATATGTTCGTGAAACTCCGGTCAATGGTGTCGGTGGTTGGCATCGCAGCCGGCTCGCCGACTTGCTGGTCTTGTGCATCTAATGAACCACTGGCAAAAATCGCGATAATGATCAGCAAGCAACCCGCAAACGCGAAGTCAGCCATCCTTCGTTTCATAGTCAATCTGCGCACATTAATAACGCAGTGCAATGAACGCAGTGCTCGCAATGGACGATGCCACCTGTGCGCTCAGCAGGACGCTCTGCCACTGCAATCCGCCGCCAAATGCCTTCTCGGGAACCACCACTGTGTCCCCCGGCTGAAGCGTTGCGCTTAGCGATTCCCCGCTCCAAAATCCGATCTTCGCTCCAACCACCGAGCCATCGGCCCGGATCACAAAGATCGCCTTCTTATTTGCGAACGCCGAAGGTCCACCGGACTGCCCGAGATACCAATTCGCGCTTTTGCCCGGACGGAACGAAACTGCCGTGGGATTGAAGACTTGCCCGGTCACCATGACGTAGCTCGGCCGCTTGGGCACGATCAACACATCGCCAGCCCGGACTTCAATGTCCCCGGCCGTGTTCCTCCACCGATCGACCTGCGAAGAGATTCGAATCGTCACGCGCCCCAAAATCGGGCTAGAGCTCAATTGCTCGATGCTGGACTCCGCCTGCTGCAAAGCAACGGCCTTGGCTTCCTTTTGCTTTCCATCGGTTTCAGGAAGAATTTCCAGGCTGGTTTGCGCGTCTCTCAAACGAGTCAGAATCTCCGCCTGCGCTTTCGATTCCAATTCGCGTACCTGTTGCCTTTGCAAAACGGAGCCGTACGGATAAGCATTCGGCTGGAAACCGCCTGCCCTTTCGATCACTGAGCTGAGTCGCTCCCCTGGCCGGATGCCGTACGTTCCCGGATGTTTCACTTCGCCTTTGAGTGCAATCGACGCTCCCAGATCGTTCCATCCGGACAATTGCCGAATCGTGAGGACGTCCCCGTTGCGCAGGATCGCGTTCGAATTCGATTCCCCAGCCAGCGCGAGCGACAACGCAACTTCCGCGCGTTGCCCGGTTAATTCCGATTGGTCCGACCATTGAAACTGCGTCAGATCGGCCGACTGCGTGTCCGCGCTGGGCTTCAGTCCCCCGCCAACATGAATCAAATCCGCAACGCGCATATTCGTGGTCAACGGATAGCGGCCCGGCTTGCCAACCTCGCCCTGGAGATAGACACTCGCGGGCTCCACCGCATCCGGGTTTTTGTGAATCAAAACGCGATCGCGCGGCTGCAAAATAATGTTCTCGACCGCGTCGCCCTGAATTGCCTGCCCCAGCCCGACGCTGAAGATTTTGAATTTACCATCCGGCAAGTAACGGAACACTTGCGCGTCCCCCATTTGCGCGTCCAGCGTCAGCCCTCCGGCCAGATGAACGGCGTCTGCCAAATGAACCTGCCCGGAAGTTTGGTATGTCCCGGGAACACGTACGTCGCCCAAAACCGAGACGGTTGGCGGATTCTCAAAATCGAACCTGCTGAAGATTCGAATCGTGTCCATCGCATGCAGAACCGGTGACTGCGAAGGGTTCGCCAGAGCATCGGACAAATCGAAACCCTCGACGCTCGGGTGATAGTCCGGCGCGTTCAGGCGAATGATTTCGGCATACTTCGTCGCCGGCTCCGGCAGCAGGTCTTTATAGGAGGAGAGCACATCGGTGACGCGCATATCCGAATGGAACGAATAGCGACCCGGGCGGACGACATGGCCTTCGACGTAGATCGCGTCCTGGTTGTAAGGGACGATCGGAAAAATTCGAATGCGATCGCCATCCATAATTTCGAACGATTCAAGCTTCTTCGCCACTTCCGAAGCGTCGTCCGATTCGGGCACATCCACGTTCAACATCGTCTGTTTTTCGTGGGATACGATGCGCTGCACCTCGATATGCCGCAGCGCCGCGGTGGGAAGCAGGCCACCGGCCAGCTCCAGCACGCTAGCCAGCGTTTTCTCATCGCGCAGCTCGTAAATTGCCGGGCGGCGAACCATTCCTTCTACGGTTACTTGTGGACCTATCGGTGGGACTTGCACGGTGTCGCCATTTTCGAGCCGCTGCAGGTCCGCTTTCACGCCATGCAGCAAGAGGTCATACACATCCACAGTCTCCACCAGTTGCGTGCCGCGATAATGCTTGAGAATTCGCATGGACCCGAGCTGCGTGGGTCCGCCGGCGGAGAACAATGCATTCAGTGGAGTGGAAAGCGAACTAATGTCGTACGCGCCTGGATTTGCAACATCTCCCACTTCATAAACGCGAATCGTTCGAAGCCGCGACAAGGAGACATCCGCCGACACATCGCGGAATTGCGTCCTCAGAACCTGCTGCACATTTTGCTGGACGGCAGCGAGACTCTTCCCACTCACCAGAATAGGTCCAACTTCCGGCAGGCTGACGCGCCCCTCGCGATCCACAACTCTATAAAGTCGCTGCGACACGCCGCCCCAAAGATCGACCGAAAGCCCGTCGCCGGGTCCCACGACGTAATCCGGGCCCACCGGAAGGTCCATCGGAATCAACTGCGAATCCCGCGTGCCATTTTCGAAAACCTCCGCGCCGAACCTTTTCGGAGTGACTGGCCGCGTCACGGCCTGGACATACATGTCATACAGCGACGGAATGTCCGCATAAGGACTCCGTTTGCGAACCATCTCCGCCGGCTGCGCAGCTTCCATCGGTATAGGTCGCCGCAAGGAAGGCTGCAGCGAAGTAAGCGAAGTATTCCCGGAAGACGGAGCAGAACTTGCGCCCCTTCCAGTTGGGTAGCCCGCGCCCGGCGATGAGCCGTTCGGCGGATTCTTTCCCATTCCGCTCCCATACGCTGCCAGCAATCCGTCGCTCGAATTTTCTAACTCATAGTTTCCACCACGAGAAGAATCCCGACCTGCCATGCCGCGCGATGCCCCGCTCTGCGCCAGGGGAGAATCCAACGTGTTCATGCTCGCGCTTACATACGACTCTGGAGAATTCTGCGAATCGGACCCTGGAATTCGAGAGGAAAGATCATCGCTCTCGTGATCTGATTGCATGAGCTGTGCATGCAGCAAGGAATTGTCGCCGCCTCCAAGTTCATTCGGGGCATTTGGCCCGGAAGGCACGGACCTCAGTCCAGGATCGCTTTGCTGAATTTCTTGCGCAGGATTTCCTGTCTGCCTTGGCCTGGTCTGCGATGCCGGACACTCCCTTTGATCCTGCGTTTCACAGGCGGTTGACTCCAGCGGGCTTCGCGAACCTCGTTGACGAGCCTGCGCCAGATCTTCTTCCTGGCGCTGCGCCAGCCACTTGGTGCGCTCCTGAACCAATAGATCGCGCTCTTTGGCCGCCTCCGAATCTGGATTCAGCTTGGGAGTGAGATATCCATATCGCTGGACAAGGATCGTTGCTACCGACCGGAAAACAATGTCCACCTCCAGGCGGTCGAAGATAGCGTCATTCGTCAGGTCCTCATCGCTAACAATTTGGCCGTGGTCGCTCGCATTCTTCGCCACCCAGCGTTTCAGTTCGACCATCAGCCCGTCGTCCTTCAATAGGACCGCCTTCAATTCGGCAGGGGAAGCCGCAACGCGGCTCATGTTTTGCAGAGCAAGGTCCGAAATGGCCGGTGTGCTGCCGTTTCGCTGTTGCGCGGACGAGGCAATTGCGAAATACAGAACGAGAAGCAAAACTCCAAAGGCCATGAGCACAATTGGTTTCACGCGCAAGTCTTCCCTCCAGCAAGCTGACGCTCTTGTCGCAGCGTATTCAGGATTCCCGCCTGCGATGCTTCGACTTCAACGGAGTGAATATCCAATGACGCCCAAAAGAAGATGCTGAGATTCCGTTCCGGAGCGAGGGCCAGGATTTTGATGTTCGGATAACGGAGCAGCAATGTGTCGCAGATTGCCGGCCTGCGTCCGGATTCATCGAGCGCGATAATCAGAAAATCCGGATTGGCATCTTCCACCGCACGAAGAATGTCATTTTCATTCTGAATCTCCGCGACGATTTCAATATCCGGCTGCTCGGCGATGGTTTCGAGCACCAACTCGCGCATCAATCGCGGTTGATTGGCGACGACTACACGAATGGGTTGCGCCATTTGTTTGACTCCGTTCACGCAAACACTATCGTCGAAGTTCAAAAACAATGGCAGGTTCAAACAGGTGTGAATTCTGTACCAGTGGAAACTCAGGGGGGCATTGCAGGCGGTACTCTTTTTATTTTCGGGTCCGGTCCCACGAAGTACTCACGGAGTACCCAATCGCAAATGAAAGAACGCTAATCTTCGGAAGGAACCCAGCAAGAGGCCCCTTGCAAATAGGTACGCTTTGGAACTTACGCACGCAGGCCGGTAAGAGTTATGGTACAGTTCAATGGTAAGGCGCGATTGTTTCAACCCCCTTCCGAACGCCGCGCACTTCTGCGGGAGCGTCAAAAGTCAAGTTTCAAGCCCCGTACCGAGTGCGTAAATCCGATCCATTTTCTGAACCGTGTATATCCGCGCAGCAATTGGCTGCGCTCGATGAATTCAATTCATCACTGAGGGGGATCCGGTAAATTATGGCCAGCTCTAAAGTTTCTGTTTTCCTGGTTGCCGGCAATCGGCTCCTTCGCGAAGCTCTGGCGCGGCTCCTGAGCAAAAAAGGCGACTTCGAAGTTTGCGGAGTGTCGGCTTGCGTCCCGGAAGTAACAACCTCTATCACAGCGACTGGGCGCGGACGTCCTGGTTCTTGACTCGATCACCGTGCAATTTCCGATTACGCATTGATCGCGGAGATTTCCAAGCAAGGCTCCCAAGGTCAGAGTTGTGCTCATCGACATGGACAACGACTCGGAAGTCTTCCTCGATTGCGTTCGCGCCGGAGCGGTGGGATACCTCTTGAAGGACGCCTCCGCGGCGGACGTCATCTCCGGCGTTCGCGCCGTGGCGCAAGGGCAAGCCGTCTGCCCTTCCCAACTTTCCCTGTCCCTATTCCACACAGTCGCCCACCAGTGGACGTCCATCCCCAGCGCGCGAATTAAACTCGAATTCGGCTTAACGCGAAGGCAGCAGCAACTGGTTCCCTTGATCGCCCAGGGACTGACGAACAAAGAAATCGCATCCCACCTGAATCTCTCCGAACAAACGATCAAGAATCACATCCATCGAATGCTCCGACGCGTCGGCGCCAGCGATCGATTGCAGGTGATCGATATGGCGCGGTATCGAGGGGTCTCGCGATAATTGAGTTTGCTTTTCACTCGACTCCGGGTGCTTGCAATGCCAGTATCCCATTCGAATCATGCCCTCTTCGTTGACAAAGAGAAATGCGTCCGTTAGTGTAGTGAATCCGAATTAACAAACACAGGAGAGTTGAATGGCGCAAGGAGCGGCACGTAAGGTAAAGAAGCGTAAGAAATCGGTATTGAAGCGGGCGAAGCAGTCGATTGTGCGCCAGCAAGTTAACCGTGCGAACAGCACCCGCGTTCGAACGATTATGAGGAAGCTGAAGACGGCGATTGCGGCTAAGGATGAAGCGACGGCAGGCAGTCTTTTGAAGCCAACGCTCTCCGCCATCGATCGCGCTATCAGCAAGGGCGTGCTGGAGGAGAATACCGGGAACCGGTATAAGTCGCGGTTGTCGATTGCGATCAATGGCCTCAAGGCCACTGCGGCTAAGGCCTAATCCACAATTCTGGCGATTTTTAGCGACGCCCGGGGAAGTATCTCCCGGGCGTTTTCGTTTTATGCCGGCAGCAAGACCATTTTCTCGCGCAGAGACGCGGAGGCGCAGAGAAAAAAGATTTAGGATTGTTTCGAGGCGGACAGTTGCGCTACGAGAAATTCCATTACAGCGCTTTTGTCGGCTGCGCCGGATTTCAGGCGGCTATCGGCTTCGTAGAGGGCGGCCAGCCCTTGGGTTAATTGGGCGCGCGGGAATTTTCGAGATTGGGTTATGGCTTTTTCGGCAGCTTTGGATTGCATGTGCAGGCGGCTGGCGGCTTGCCATCCTATTGTGTTGGCGGGCAGTTCTTGCGCTTCCAGAAGTTTCCGGTACATCCAGGCCAGCGCACCCAGCATGGCTACAGGCTGTTCGCCTTCGCGCAGGAGGCTGTTTAAGAAACTCCAACGCCCGGGATGTCTGTTGCGCGGCAAGCATGTCCGTCAGGTCCCAGGTGGAATATTTGCGTGCGGATACTACCATTAGCTCGACATCGGCGAGAGTGATGCATTTGCGTTCACCCACGTAAGCAGCGATTTTTTCCAGCTCCGTGTGGATGGCGGCCAGATCGCCGTTTAAGATTTCAGCGAGTTCCTGCCCGGCGTCGCGATCGAGTTCGACTCCCACTTCGCGCGCCATTTCCATCGCGATCGGTCCGGCCAAATGGGCGCGCTCCTCGGGCTTATCTGAAAGGGCAACTTGAACTACGACCATCTTTTCCGCCAACACCTTCATCAGGCGCATCCGTTGATCCAGTTCGTCGGCCTCGAAGACCAGCACGGAAAATGGGGCGGGGTTGGTCAGGTAGTCGGATAGCGCGTCGACAAGTTCATCGCGGGATTCGTCCCCGAGGCGCTGCCACGCCTGGACGTCAGACACAAAAATGACCTGTTGCGGGGCGAGCATCGACGGAGTTTGCGCCTGGCCCAGGATCGTGGAGAGCGAATCGTCCTCGGCGGAAAAGCGCGTGATTCCCCAATCGCGGAAGTTCTTTTCAACGTAAGCATCGATGATTTTGCGGCGGCACATTTCACGCAGGTAGGATTCATCACCGTACAAAAGTATTCCGGGGATGTGCTTCCCTTTCGCCATGCGCGCCAGAAGCTCGCCGTGAGAGATTCCGGGCATCAGCCCGAGCACGGAAAGGGCCGCCGTTACCCTGATGGCTCAACTCGATCGCTACATTCACCTGATCATTCCCAGAGGTGGCAGATCTTTGATCGAGGCGGTAACCTCTGCGGCGCGGATGCCGGTGATCAAGCATTTTGACGGTGTTTGTGCGGCCTATGTGGATCGAGCGGCAGATCTCCGGATGGCGGAGGAAATTGTGGTCAACGCGAAATGCCAGCGACCAGGTGTCTGCAACGCAATCGAAACCATGCTGGTCCACGAAGCGATTGCTCGCCAATTTCTTCCGGCTTGCGCCAATGCCCTTTGGGAACGGGGAGTGGAACTACGGGGCGATCCGTTGACTCAGGAAATCCTGGGTTCGAAGGTGGTTCCTGCCATTGAAGAAGATTGGCGAACGGAATATCTCGACTTGATCCTGGCGGTTAAGACGGTGCGTAGCCTCGAGGAAGCGGTCGAACACATCGAGACTTATGGCTCCCATCACAGCGATGTGATCATCACCGAGGATACGGGCGTCGCTGAGAGCTTCTTGAACCGAGTCGACTCTGCGGCCGTTTTCTGGAACGCGTCGACGAGGTTTAATGATGGTGGAGAGTTTGGTTTTGGAGCTGAGATCGGAATCAGCACCGACCGATTGCATGCCCGCGGTCCGATGGGTCTGGAAGAACTGACCAGCTACAAGTACTTGGTCGAGGGTACTGGCCAGATCCGGGGCTAAGGCGGAGCCGCTGCGCCGCGAGTTTCCCGCGCTGAACGTGTCCCCGCTTCTCCCGGGCCAAAAGCGGCAAAGCGAGGACGCTTCGCATACCACGCCGACACGCCCATTCGTTCCCTTCCCCTTCGGTTGACAATTCATCCGCCGGTGAGCTGGGTTTCGCCGTGGGACGGCCCTCGGGAGATTGGGCAAGCAAATATTTCGATTTTAATGCGAATTACGTTGACCCAAATGGGGGCTGGCGGGTAAAAGTGGGACGCTATGGAGTAAAATGGTTTACCTGCCCATGGTTTTTGTATGGAATCGCCCCAGAGTTCGCAGCCGATATATGCCGGAGAATTCCGGCACGCGATGGACGCGAAAAATCGCGTTACCATCCCGTCTCGGTGGCGTCGGGGCGAGGTAGACGAGTTCTTTGCAATCCCGAATTTGAAGGGCGGATTTATGATGGTCATCCCACCCGCGGAATTCACGCGTCTGGCTGAAAAGGTGGAGCATGACCAGAACCTAAAGCCGGAAGAACGGAGCAGGTTTATGCGCCAATTCTCTTCCCGGGCACAGCACCTGATCGGAGATAAACAGGGCCGGATCGTTCTTCCGGACGAGCAATGCAAACTGCTCAACCTGCGAAGTGAGGTGGTGCTGGTTGGGAGCTACTACCGATTTGAAATCTGGGGCCCGGAGGCCTGGCAGAAAACCGCCGAAGAGGACGGGCAGATGTTTGGTTACATGATGGAACGGATTGGTATTTAGGGGGGAATCGGAGCTTACAAATATTGTTGAGGGCAACTGGTCCAGCGGAAAAGGAAGATGATTGCTTTAGCAGACGAAGAATACATGGATGGCGAAACAGAGAGCACAGAAGGTCGTTTTCATGTGCCGGTTTTGCTGCGCGAGACCATGTGGGCGCTCCAGCCGGCGCCGGGCAAGATTTTTCTGGACGGAACGGTGGGAGGCGGCGGCCATGCCTTGGCCTTGCTGGAAGCGGGTGCGTCGGTGATCGCTTGCGATCAGGATCCTGAGGCGCTGGAAGAAGCAGCCAGACGGCTGGCCGGTTATGGAGGCCGAGTGCGTCTGGTGGAATCGAATTTTGCGGAAGTCGCGGGTCAGCTGCCTCGATTGGGAGTCAAGGAATTGGACGGCGTGCTTCTTGATCTCGGTGTTTCGTCGCATCAGATCGATACTCCTTTGCGGGGCTTTAGTTTTTTGGGGAACGGGCCGCTGGACATGCGAATGGGGTCGCGTGTCCAGCGGACAGCAGCCGATCTCGTGAACCAGAGTTCCCAAGAGGAACTGGCGAGGATTTTTTTTGAATTTGGAGAGGAACCGGCCGGGAGACGATTAGCGGCCCATCTGGTGAGGGTGCGTGACAGAGCACCGATTCTGACGACCCACGACCTGGTAAAGGCGGTCGAATCGATAATCCCAAAGCGAGGACCAAGAAATCCGGCGACTCGAGTTTTCCAAGCGCTCCGGATTGCGGTGAACGACGAGCTGGCCGTGCTCCAACGGGCGCTCCGCGACTTAAGCGTTCGGGTCAAGGGTGGGGGCCGGATGGTGGTGATTGCCTTTCATTCCTTGGAGGATCGGATTGTAAAACGTTATTTCAAAGAAATTAGTCAGGAATGGATCGACAGACCGGAATGGCCCGCGCCGCAGAGAAATCCTGTGTACGCCTTTCGGTTAGTCACTGCTCGTCCCATTGAGCCGAGTGAGGAAGAAGTCAGGCAGAACGCACGCGCTCGTAGTGCGAAACTTCGGGTTATTGAAAGAATCAAATATGAATCGTAACGGCAGGAACATCACACATTCTATCAAGGTTGCTTCTATCTTTAAGGTAGTTGTTAGCACGGCAATTCTGGCGATCGCCGGGTTGTCTTATGTTTATTTGAAGAATCAACTCCAGCAATACGGAGAGATTCAACGTCGATTGGAGCACGAACTTGTTGAGATCCGAACTGCCAGCGAGGCGGTCCGAGTGCAAATCACCCAGCTTAGTTCTCGGGCGGTTCTCGAGAAAAAGCTGGCCAAGAATTCGCTAGGCCTCGTCCAGATTGCCAGTGATCAAATTGTTCGCCTTAACCAGCGCCATGATGGCATCGGAGATGAGCTAAGAGTCGTCTCCAATCGCGGTTTTAACCAATGAGGTGGGATGCGCAAGCACGCGCCGTCACGGTCTGTTTTGGATTGGTCGGCCTGTTCAGTGTTTTCTCAGTGCGGTTGATCGACCTGCAGATCCTGGAGCACGAGAAGTTCACGACGCTTGCGGCAGAGAAACACAACCACAAACAAATCATCTATGCCAGACGGGGAATCATTCGAGACGCTCACAACGAGCCTCTTGCCGAAAATATCCCGGTTAAGACCGTCGTCGCGGACGCGTCGCATATTCGGGATCCGGGGGCTGTGGCAACGGCAATCGCGAATAAGCTTGAAATGGATCCGCGCGACCTCGCGGATAAGCTGAGTCAGAGTGGAAAGGGCAGTAAACATCTTGTCCTGAGGACGCAAATCCCGGAGCAAACGGCCCTACAGATCAGAGAATCCCTGGCGACGGGAAACTTGCGCGGAATTTATTTCGACCAGGATTTTGTCCGGGTTTATCCGAACGGACAGATGCTTTCGCAGGTGATTGGGTTTGTGGATCACGATCACAAGGGAACGATGGGAGTCGAACGAACGATGCAGGATTTTCTGCAAGGGACAGACGGGTTTCGGTATATCGAGACGGACCGAACCGGGAAAGAACTGGTGCCCTATCGTGGTCAGGAAAGCCCGGCTAAAGATGGTTGTGACGTCAAGTTGACCATTGACCTCGGCCTGCAGAATATCGTCGAAGCGGAGCTGGACGCGGCTTGCGCGGAGTTTAAACCTAAGGACGCCACGGCGATCATGATGCGGCCGCAAACGGGGGAGATTCTTGCGATGGCCAGCCGTCCTTCGTTCGATCCGAATAAGGCAGGGGAGGCATCTCCGGATCAGGAAAAGAATCGGTCGGTGGTGGACATGATCGAGCCTGGTTCGACTTTCAAGATCGTAACCACCTCGGCTGTCCTCGAAGAAAAGCTGGTAACGCCGGAGACAACGGTTTACTGCGAAAATGGACATTTTCAATACGCCGGCCGGGTGCTGCGTGATGCGCACCCGATGGGAGTATTGACCGTGCATCAGGTCTTGATGAAATCGAGCAACATCGGGGTCGCCAAACTAGCTCTCCAGCTCGGGGAAACGAAGCTGTACGAGTACATTCGGCGATTCGGGTTCGGACAGAAAACCGGCATCACATTAAGCGGCGAAATTTCAGGCCTGGTCAATCCACCTTATCGTTGGAGCAAGCTCGATATCACCCGAATTCCCATGGGTCAATCGGTCGCGGTGACTCCGTTACAACTGGTGACAGCGATGTCGTGTATCGCTAACGGAGGCAAGCTGGTGAAACCGATGATTGTTTCGGATATCACCGATCAAAATGAGCGGCCGGTGGCGAACTTCACTCCGGAGACGGTACGACAGGTCATTTCCGCGGAAACTGCCCGGAAAATCACTTCAGCACTCAAAGACGTGGTCAGCAAGCAGGGAACGGCGCAAAAAGCAGCGGTACCCGGATTCCGGGTGGCGGGAAAAACAGGAACCGCCCAAAAGGTGGATCCGCGGGGCGGCTACATGTCTGGCCGGTATGTGACTTCCTTTGTCGGATTCATGCCGGCGGACGACCCGAAATTCACGTTACTGGTGCTGTTGGACGATCCGACGATGAAAGAGGGAGCGGCCTTTGGCGGAATTGTGGCGGGCCCGGTTTTTGCGAGAATCGCCGAAAGAGCAGCGCGTTATCTTGATTTGCGACCTACGGAAGAGATTCCACCCCAGCCGGGTGCCAGTGGATTGAAAAAAGTAGCGTTATCCACCAGGAGTCGCGATTAGTCCAAGCACCATGCAACTGGCAGATCTCATACAACGGCTGAAAGCGAAATCGGTTCAAGGATCGGTGGATAAGGAGATCACCGGTGTACGTTACGATTCGCGACGGGTAACGCCTGGCAATCTCTTTGTCGCGGTGCGGGGCGGGACTTTCGATGGGCATTCGTTCATC
>CAVXPJ010000007.1:0-118847 GCA_963763605.1 uncultured Acidobacteriaceae bacterium
GAAATCGGCTTTGGAGCCTCCGGAGCCTTTGGAGCCGTCAGCCCGGGAATCACCGGAGGCTGTGCGATGACTCCTGCAGCCGAGGCCTGAATGCTGATTCCATAAACCTCCAGCGTATTCGCCAGCAGCTGCCGCAACAGCGCGCGATCCTTCGCATACGCAGCCGTATCCGAGATCAGCGTGTTATCCGCAATCGCCAGGTTTCTTCCCTGCTGCAGCACATTAGCCGTCGTCGAAGCGCCCAGCTTGTACTTCTTCTGTTCGGCGTCCAGGCTCTGCGCCGCATAGTCCCGCGCTGCCTGCGCCGCCTGCACCTGCGCCCGGTCGTTGGTCAGGGCATACTGCTGGTTGGTCACCTGAATCCGAATCTGCGTGTACAGCTGCTGCAACCGCATCTGCGTCTGCCGGTACTCCATCTGCGATCGTGCCTGGTCTGCCTGCGCCGTCCGGTTGCGCAGCGTCACGTTGACGTTCACGCCGACGCCCTTATCCGGAGCGCTATTATTAAATATGTTGTTCAGCACCGTACCGTAGCCGATCGAAGGGAAGAACCCGGGATCATACGGCTTGTTCGTCGTAAAGTTGATGGCGTTTGGATTCTGAGCCCCACCGAGCGCGTTCCCTCCGTAGTAGGCATACGCATCGACGGTTGGCAGTAGACCGTTCTTCTCTGCCTTGATCGTGATCTCATTGTTCTTCAGGCTCAACACCGCCTGTTCAATCTGCGGATTGCCGGCAAAGGCCTGCTTCACCAGGTCTTCAGTGCCAAGGTCCTCCTCCGGCAGTCGCTCCAGGCTCACACGGTCGGTCGGAATCACCGGCGCGTTGGCCAGCTGCGGTTCGTTCAGGTTTCGCGCAATCGCCTGCTTCATCAAAAGCTGCTGATACTCGAGGTTGGTCTTTGAAGCCACCAGCGCCTGCTTATCGGTCGCCACCGCGCTGTCGGAGTTCACCACATCGAGCGGTGCCAGCGTGCCAATCTCCAGTTGCTTGCGGTTATCCGTTGTCAACTGCGTCGACTGCGCCAGCGCACCTTCCTTGGCCTGTTCGTCCTCATACGCGCTCACCAGCGCCCAGTAGATGTTCTCCACCTGGTTGACCGTATACAGCAGCTGCTGGCGGAACGACGAGTCCGTAATCCGACGGTCGTTCTTGGCCTGCAGCACAAACCGCCCGTTGATCCCCGTGCCGAAGCCCTGCAACAGGTGCTGCGTCGCCTTCGCCTGGAAGCTCGTCGTCAGCGAAGGACTGTAGTTGCTGAAAGCGTTGTCGGTCGTCACCCGCGTGTTGTTGAACCCCACCGTCACCTGCGTGCCGGTCAAAAATCCCTGGGAGTAATTGAAGTTGTACGTTCCAGTGTTGGTCTGCAGCACATTCAACCCGCCGCTGAACAGCGTATTCAACTGCGGCTGCGTCAGTGCGTCATACTGCAGATTCGCTGTAAACACCGGGTCGCGGAACTCAGGCGTCGGTCCGCCGCCGTTGGTGCTCAGCACCAGCCCATTCACGCCCGCGCCGCCGCCGCCCGCGCCGGCCGAGGTCGCCCCCGGCCCGCCGCCGGTCAAAATCGTCTGCGTCGAGCCTCCCAGCGTATTCTGTACCAGTCCGGTCGAAACACCGCGGATCGACGACCCCGCCTTCGCCCGCAGAATGTCCGTATCGGCGATATCCAGGTTGATACGCGCAATCGCAATGTCGTAGTTATTTTCAACGGCCAGCGTCACCGCATCCGCCAGGCTCAGATAGATCTTCCCATCCTGCAGCAGCTGGTCGATGCGCGGCGTATTTTGCAGCCGTTCTTCCGGAACATCGGTCGCCGTGTAGGGCGCAATTGGATTCCAGAAGTGACTCTTCGGCTTCGTGTAGTCCACGCTTGTATCGCGCAGATACAGCGGCTCGGTCAGCTTCGGCGCCGGAGCCTGCGGCAAGCCAGGCTGTCCAGTCGTATCGTTCTGTATCGCCTGTGGCGGCGCTGGTTTGGTCGCACTCGGCGCTGGATTCGTCTGTTGCGCCACTCCTGGCTGTGTCCACACACTCATCAGCAACAGTGCAATACCCGCCGTCGCCTGCATATCTTTTAATCTCACGATGCGCTCCCCAACTCTTCCTTACGCTTTTTGCCGGGAGTGTCCAGATCGCTGGACCTCTCTGCCGGGCTCTTGAATTCAAAGTCCTGCCTCGCCCCGCTTGTCGAGCAAGGGTCTGACTCACAAATCATTTTGCAATGCTTGATAAGACGCGCAGCACCTTTCCGACGACTCTTAAAGAATGCTCCCTGGCCTACGCACCCCGTTCGTGCAGAAATGCTTTGGTTGAGCACATATACGCACTCGTTCGTTGCTTCGTTCCCAACAATCCGTCAAAAATATATCGAATGGATGTGACGACCCAAGTATACCAACCCTCTCTATTTATCCCGTCCTGCCCCACTCCTGCCTCACCTCGGCATCAAGCTTGGTTCTGCCCCCGATTCCCTTTGCAAAATCACATCGTTCCCCCCGCACCTTGGAACCGCCAGCTACTATTAGGAGCCACACCATCACTCCATGCAATGCTTGAAGAACGCTTGTAGCGTTCTATGGTGGCTCCGGCGCGTATCATCCATATTCAAAGGTAACTATGTCGGCTGCTCTTAATTCAAGACTCAGAAAACACTTTCCGAAACTGCATCAGTTTCTTAAGCAGAGTCTGGCGCGTACTAAATTGCCGGTTCCCAAGATGCTTTTGGGGAGGCCAGTGTGGACGCACTCTCAGCTTTTGAATATCAGACTTACTGAGCCTCATGTCTTGCGCTGGATCGCTAATGGCCTCCGTCCTGGTGATGTTTTTTTCGATGTTGGCGCTCATCAGGGCTGGATGTCGATGCTTGCTGCCCGACAAATCGGACACACAGGCAGAGTCGCAGCCTTCGAGCCCTCTCCTCCGTTGGTAGAGCTCTTGTCATACCACAAGCGTATGAACCGGCTATCACAGATAGACATCATTCCAAAGGCGGTCTCGAATAGAGATGAGGCGGCCACACCTTTGTATCTGGTTAGAAACGGGAATTCGTTTATGAATTCTCTTTCGGGCACGATGATCCCGGAGATTTCACCACAAGACAAGTCTGTTATGGAAATCGAAACTATTACTCTAGATATGTTTTCGCGTCAGTCGGGACTCATCCCCCATCTGATCAAGATCGACACCGAGGGTTCGGAACTGTGGGTCTGCGAAGGGGCAAAGCATCTTCTCGCCCATAATCATCCTGCGCTGATTATTGCGACCCACCCCTTATGGCTTCCAAAAGGCCAAAAGATAGAAGATCTATTTAAACTATTGAACGACCTCGATTATCGAATAGTAGATTCGGTCATTTACAAGTACAAAGGAACGGATTTTGGAGACTACCTATGTGTTGCCGACTGAGCGAGTTCCATTTTCATGGCGTGCTGGTTAGAGATAAGCAATTCCATCTCTTCGAGGCTTTTGTGTTCAAGTATCTTTTCTCTCTCTTCGCCCTCGCTCCTCTCGCCATCGCGCAATCACCGGTCACAGGCATTGTCCACACACCCGACGTCGATCTCGCCTACGAGATCTACGGCGCTCCCAGCGCAGCAACGCCCGTCATCATCGCCAACGGCGGCCCCGGCTTCTCCCACACCTACCTCCTGCAAAATGATGTCTTCACCACACGTCTCGCCCACGACCGCCAGATCGTCCTCTACGATCAGCGCGGCGTCGGCAAATCCAAACTCCTCAACCCCGCCGCCCCGCAGGACATGAACGCTCAGGTCGCCGACCTCGACGCCATCCGCGTCAAACTCGGCTTCCAGAAGTTCGATCTCATCGGCCACTCCTGGGGCGGTCTTCTCTCCATGGGCTACGCCTCCGCGCACCCCGAGCACATCGAAAAGTTTATGCTCATCGACTCCGCCGCCCCCACCTGGAAGAACACCATCTTCCTCTTCGACCAGGTCTTCCCCGACGTCAACGAAAGCGACAAGGAGATCGACAAGCGATTAGGCAAAACCGACGAAGCAGCAAAAGAGCACCTCGCAAACTACTTCGGCATGCTCTTCTATAGTCAAGAAAACCACGACCGCTTTCTCGCCGGCATCACCGACCCCGGCGAAAACAATGCCGTCAACGCAGCCGTCGGCAAGGCCATCGCCAAACTCGACCTCACGCCAAATCTCCCGAAGTTCAACTTCCCCACGCTCGTTCTCTGCGGCCGCTTCGACATCAACGTCGCTCCTCTCACCGAGTGGAGGATGTACAAAGCCATCCCCAACGCAAAGATCGTCATCTTCGCAAAGAGCGGCCACCTCCCCTTCTACGAAGAGCCCGACAGATTCGTGCAGGTAGTCAGCGACTTCCTCTCCGCAAAGTAACCTCGCAGCAGCGCAAAAAAAAATCAGCAGTAGCCCGTCGCTGCAAGCTCATTGCAGCGACGGGCTGCCTGCGTGCAACGCAAAATCAAACGTCCCGGGCGTGATACCGTCCGAATTAGCCATGCCGCACTGGAAGCTCACTCTCACTTACGACGGAACGCCCTACAACGGTTGGCAGATCCAGCCCAACCTCCCCACCATCCAGGGAACCCTCGCGCAGGCGATTCATCGCGTCACCGGCGAAACCGTTCTCCCTCAGGGCTCCGGTCGCACCGACACCGGCGTTCACGCCCTCGCCCAGGTAGCCACCTTCTCTCTCACCGTTCCCATCCCCGCCGCCAATCTCCATCGCGCCCTCAACCGCGCACTTCCTCCCAGCATCCGCGTTCTCTTGGTCCAAGCCGTCCCCGAAGACTTCCACGCGCGCTACAACGCCCGTCGCAAGACCTACGAGTACCGCATCCTCCCCTGCGACTCCGGCGACTCCGAAGCCTCTGAAGCCCGCATCTGCTCCCCCATGCTCGCCCCCTACGTCTGGGCCTGCCATCTCCCCCTCGACCTCGCCATCCTGCAACAATCCGCCGCTTACATTCTCGGCACTCACGACTTCACCTCCTTCGCCGCCAACGACCCCGACCAGACCACCCGCAACGAAGCAAAGCTGCGGCAAATCGCAGTCGAATCTCACGGCGAAACCGAGCCTCTATCCACCGCACCTATAGACAACATCCGCACCATCCACCACTCCGCCTGGCACCAGCACGACGAGCTCCTCATCTACCGCGTCACCGGCTCCGGCTTCCTCCACCACATGGTGCGCAACCTCGTAGGCACCTTCGTCGAAGCAGCCTCTAACCGAATCCCCGCAAACGAAATCCCAAACATCCTCGCCGCCCGCAACCGCAGCGCCGCCGGCCCCACCGCACCAGCAAGCGGCCTCTTCCTGGCAGAGGTCGAATACCAATGACCGCCACCTCCACAGCCCAGCGCCGCATCGCCCATCTCGCCACCGCCACCGCGGTCCATCGAGCCTTCCACTGGCTCCACCTCCACCAGCCGCAACTTCGCCAGTGGCAACTCGAGATCGTCCGCATCCCCGCTCCACCCTTCGGCGAATCCGCCCGCGCCGCCTGGTTCCTCGACCGCTTCCTTCAACTCGGCCTCACCAACATCCATCTCGACGACGCCGGCAACGCCCTCGCCGAACTAGCGCCAGAGTCCTCCCCCACAACCGCACCCTGCATCCTCCTCTCCGCGCACCTCGACACCGTCTTCCCCTCCGGCACCCCCATCGAACCCATCGAAGAAAAGGACACCCATCGCATCTACGCGCCCGGCATCTGCGACAACGCCGCCGGCCTCACCGGTCTTCTCGCCATCGCAGCCGCCCTTCGTTACGCCAAAATCACACCACCGATCCCCATCCTCTTCGCCGCCAACGTAGGCGAAGAGGGCGAAGGCGACCTCCGCGGCATGCGTCATCTCTTCGAGCGCGGCCCCTACCGCACCCGTATCGCTGCCGCCATCGCGCTCGACGGCGGTGGCAGCTCCGCCGCCGTCACCCGCGCCCTCGGCAGCCTCCGCCTCCGCATCACCATCACCGGCCCCGGCGGCCATTCCTGGACCGACGCCGGCACCCACAATCCCATCTTCCTCCTCAGCCACGCCCTCACCAGCATCGCCGCCCTCACCCTCCCCACCGACCCGCTCACCACCATCAACGCCGGCCACATCTCCGGCGGCACCTCCATCAACTCCATCCCCGAGTCCGCCACCGTCCTGCTCGACATCCGCTCCACCGATCCCACACGCCTCGCCGCCACCGCCGCCATCATCCAGCAGATCTTTGCCGAGATCGTCACACCCCGCACCACCAGGAAGACCACCACCCCGCCACCCAGGCTCCACATCGAAGTCATCGGCGATCGCCCCGCCGCCGCCCTGCCCGAAGACTCCCCCATCCTCCACACCCTCCGCGCCGTCGACCGCCACCTCACCCTCCGCACCGAGCTGCGCCTCGGCTCAACCGACGCCAACATCCCCCTCTCCCGCGGCATTGCCGCAATAGCCATGGGCACCGGCGGCCAGGGCGGCGGCATCCACACCCTTCAGGAGTGGTACGATCCCACCGGCCGCGAAACCGCCCTACGCCGCATCCTCCTAACCCTCCTCGACACCCTGGACACCACCGCCAACTCCCACCCCACCTAAGCGAAAACCACAACACCGAATCACTCTCGATGAGCGACTCGGCGATCTAGCAACAATCCAACTCCATAATTTCCAGGAAGCGCGTTTATCAGGAGTAATCCATGCATTTCAACTAGCTACGGAAACCGGGTACAGAATCCGCCTGAATGGCCACCGTCCATCAGTTGAGTGAATACAGACACCTGGGGTGTGTCCGCTGTTTGTGGTGAAAGATTGAGGAACCGTGGCAAGACCCTGGCGCCACTCGGAAAACCCAGAAACTCATCACCGCGCTGAACATAAATCACATCATGATGCGCGGGCAGTGGTAACAGTATTTCGGTGCCGGGATCATGGTCCAAAATGATGCGCACATTCACTGTTTTGCCTTCCGGCCTCATCAATAAGACAGAATCGCCGCTTCCTGATCCTCCGCCATAGAGCAAGGTGCCCTTGATCCCGGCCTGCCTAAGAGCTTCAATCTCCTCTGGGCTGAATGGATTCTCTGGAGGCGATCCAGCGATAAGGCCAGGTAAGCGGCCTAGCGTGATTCCGCTGCCGCTAGGAACAGACTTGTAACAGGTGACCGAAATAGATTCGACGTCGAAGCCTTGTGACCTTGCGAGCGCATGAAATCGAGTCGAATCCGCTGAGGTGTAAGGGGTACCATGTCCATTGGCATGCATGCGCGTAATGAGTTGAGCTAAAACTTCACTTGCTTCCCCAGAACCCTGTGCGCTGGCCTTCTCCAGCCAATGACACGCTTCTTCATAGGAAGCGTCGATGCCGAGAGGATTCGAACGAAAAATTACACGCGGTGTCTCATCGCCCTTCTTGCCACAATGAGGTGCGTCTTGATTCGGCTCGAAGGTGCATTGTTCAGGAATGTACTGCTCGGCAAGAATCAATTCTGCGGCGAGGTTTCCTCCTTCCGCAGCTTTGAACACGGTGGCTCTTGTAAGCATTCCTGTTGCCGTTACTGGCGAACGTCATCAACGCCTCGCTCATCGAGTGATCGCGTTCCATTAGCTGCATTAGCGAGGTCGACGGAGCGTCATACCCCCCGGATGAGGGCATGCCACTGTACGTTCCTTTTTGCATTGGGACTGGTTGCTGAGAGACGGCCAGATGAGACAGAGCAAGAGCAATCGGAAAGAGAGTTCGCTTTACGAAGGACATACTCTCAGCATAAAGCTGCACTGGGCGTTCCGAAAGTCCTCATAAGTCGGCTCGTGTTTACCAGTCCGCATCGTCGTCTGGCGATATCTAGCCGAAGTCCACATCTGAGGTCGGCGGGTGGCCCATATATCCAACCCAACCCATACCGCGGGTGCCCCATCTTCGGCGCAGTCTTGTCTCGACTAAGGTGGGCCATCGTGCGGAAGCACGATCCGCACTCCTCTCCCAACCATTAAATCAAACCGCGCCTCTGGGCTTCGAACGTCGTCACAACCTAGCCCATCTCTCGCTTTGCCATTTATTTTTCTGTGTTTTCTGCCCAAAAATCGCATGTCAAGCCCCAAAACCACCTAAACCCCATCCCACCAGCAACATACAGTTGGCATCTTTACCCCACCCAACCAGCTACAATTAAATCAGCCCCGAAAATCGAGGCCAGTGAAGGAACTCCGATCTTTCGGTAATAACATACTTGACAAAATAGGATGAACAGAAGGGTCTAGAGGCTTTCGGAGAGTCGTTTGGCGAGCCGATTAAGTCCGCTTCGTCTTCGGCTTTTGGGGCTGTTTCTCTTCTACTTCTCTCCTGAGTACGTCCGTTTTGGAGACGGTAAGAATCTGCCGGACGGCATTATCGAACCGCTCAAATTCCGTTTTTCCAGGGACGTTCGGGGCTGGTAATGGCTTCATTTTATTCCTCACCTGTGCTGCAACTCATTTTATGCTTTCGTTTGTCCTACTCCACGCCCCCTTTTTGTTTGCAAGTAAATCCTTCAGATTCTCTAGTACAGCGCCAAGTGATGAGCTTGTGCTCTGGCTGATTGAGTTGACCATAGAAAGTCACCTTAATCGCGTGCTGCGGCCCGTTGTCGCAGGATACAAAGGATGCTACGTATCCGGGTTCCTGATTGATATAGTGTGCAGTTTTGGTATCCAGAACAGGAGAAGTGCATTCTTTCGATTCCCCAACAAGCCAATTTTCTTGTGCCGAGATGGATGTTTCCACGGAGTGCGGAACTTGGCTGTTCTCGTCCATAGCGGAATATATCCCAAAGGGAGTTGCACAGAGAAAGAATATTCCAGCGGTCCAAAGAACTATCGACTTGATGAGTTTTAAGGTTTCTTTTACTCCATCAGTGAACAATCTCATTTCTTTGGCTTCTCGGCCTTTTCGATGAACTCTTTGAGATGTTTAGCGCAGTCCTCAGCCGTGCTCTGAAGTTGTTTCGCGCTTCCGCTTCCCGCAGAATAGGCAAACACAATCTGCGACGACTTTGGATCAATGACCGAGATGGAAGTGTTGGTTATTCCTAAGAGAGCCCGACGAGCGGCAGCATTAGCCCGTCCCTGTTCCAGTCCTCTCTCGAATGGAGTTTCATTCGTGCCGTTGTTGACAGTATTAGAAACAGAGACGACAGGTTGACTCTGATCTTTGTGTAAAACCGTACCCGTGATAACGAAGTCTGCTTTGGTCTTGTCAGTGACCACGACCAGCGGAGTGTGCTTCTTGAGCATTGCGGCAGACAGATAGGTCTCGTAGCCGTCCATTGGCTCGATGTAAACCGTGGAACCGCTGTGAAGTTGTGGACTTTGGGCGAAAGTAGCGGCAGAGAATGCAAGCAATAGGACGGCAACCACGCGATTCATAAACTAACCCTCCCAGTCAGGTTTCCCTTTTTCACTAAATGCAGCCAGTTGGCGAAATATAGCCAGAAGGATACATCCATCCTGAAAGGGTGGCAACAGAAGATATTTGCGTGCGGTTGGGAAAGCGGATTCGGACGCTACGGAAGGCGAAAGGCTGGAATCAAGACGATCTGGCGCAACACATGGGATTGGGCCGGACGTATATCAGCAACGTCGAGCGCGGGCGCAAGAATCCGTCGCTCCGTACGCTGGAGATCCTCGCCGTGGGATTCAAGATGAGCCTGATTCAATTCTTGGACGGAATTTAAAGAAGGTTCTTCGGTTTCCTTATCCAAGTGAACCCCTCTTTGGTGAGGGTGGCAACGTGAACTGTACCGCCGAAATTAGCGCAATCCAGTACCCTCTCACGACTTGCAACGCAAGTCTCGGCAAAGATTTCAACGCTATTCACCGCGTCCCGTAAATACAAGGGCTGCGAAAGCGTACCCTTTGCTTCCATCTCAGCACGGATGGTTTCGGAACCTACAAATGGATTGAAATATCGCGGGGAATGCTCAATGTAATCAATGGAAGGTGGAGTGTATCCTGTGTCGGTGTGTGGGAAACTAAGCTTCGCCCATAGAGGCTTCGCATTCAAGTACCCAACAAAAATCACCTCGTCACTAGTCCCAATAAGACCTGAGAGATTCGCATTATCGGGCAGTTCGATATATATCCTTCGTGCAACTCTCCCAAAATATGTTTCAGGATTGTCCTTATAGGTATCCTCTTCCAGATCCTCCATCACCCTCTGCGTAATCTCTTTAAAGTCAAAATGATGACCTGAGCCGAGAGTGAAAGAAATATTCCCACACCATGCCCATGCAAATCCGGTCTCGTGAGCAAAGGATGTACTGAATATTTTCTGAACGTCCCCATACTCCCTACTCCCTGACTTTTCAATAACTTCTAATCCGTCCGCCGCCATCGCAAATCCTTCAGGCGACCAAACGGTAGCAATAAGAGTCATCTCGGGCGATTCGCCTCTCTGTGTCACAGGAATTGGGTAGCGATAACGAATAGGACTACACGGTTCCCTAATGCTAACGCAACAACTTACGACTGTATCGCGCTGTGAATCATTGCATACACGCACCATTGCACACGCTCCGTGATAAACTTTCATCACAGAGCCGCGCTATCGGCACCTATTTTAGACAAAGACCAGACTCGTGATCTGGTCTTTGCACTTTAACGCGTGTCTTTCTTTCCTCTACCTTGCCGCTTAGAACGGTATGGCTCCCTCCTTGCCGGTCAAACTTTCGTAGGTCAACCGTCGTCCCGGCACTTGCGATAGAACCTTATTAAACCTATCGGCATCGGTTTTCTTGATGCGGTTGTTGAACCTGAAAACCTGCTCATCCACGTACTTATCCAAGTGAACCGGATCGACCGAGATGTATGTTCCAGTCAAGCCGCGCTTCAGGCAAGACCAGAAATTTTCAATGGAATTTGTGTGAACATGATTCCGGACGTAGCCTTCAACGTGATTGATGACCTCGTGGTAGTAAGCGTCCTTAGTCACAAAAGGATAACTCGTAAATTCGTCCGTCACGACATGCGAACCAAGGGCGACGTGCTGTTCGACGGCTGGCTTTAGGGTGCGCTTAGTGCGATCCGCAATCGTGTTAGCCCGAACCTTGCCGCCGCGCTCCAACATGCCTAGAACAATCGATTTCCCGTATCCACCCTGAAGGGCCATGCCCTTTGGACGCTTGTTGCGGTGCATGTTCTTGACCTTGCCACCCACAAAGGTTTCGTCAATCTCGACTGGGCCGGACTTGCCTAATTTGGTTGTGTCCGCTTCCATCATGGCAGTGCGGATGCGGTGCAACATGAACCACGCACTCTTCTGCGTGACTTTCAGATCCCGCGCAACCTCATACGACGAAATCCCGTTCCTACAGTTGACCAAGAGCCACATTGCGGGGAGCCACTTCGTCAGCGAGATCGGCGAATCCTCCATGACAGTGCCAGTCTTCAAAGTGAACTGTGGAGCCTCGTGTTTCTCACGGCAATGCCAGCGGTTGTACTTCTCCAAAAATAGGACATTCTTGCTACCGCATTTCGGGCAGATCACCCCGTCCGGCCATCGACGCGCCACGAGGTATTCGCGGCAGTTGGCGAGATCGGAGAAGTAGACGATAGCTTCCTGTAGCGAGGTCGGTTCCATATCTAAATCTTTACCGATGGAGAGTCATTTTGTCAAGTATGTTATTACCGATCTTTCTCATCTAAAATCAATACTTTAGAAAGCCGGTTCTTTGAAATGAACACTTTACCAGGAAGGTCCACACCTAACCCCTTTCATTGGAAGACTTTGCGCAAAACAGGCCACAGGGGGAGTCACCCTGATACACTCCCATCCGTGAAAACCCTCACGCTCACAGCCATCCTGCTTGCCGCCTCGACAGCCACCCAGGCCCAGCCCCAGATCCAGACCGCCGACACGGTCGTCCTCCACGGCAACATCCTCACCGGCACCCACCTCCGCGCCGCCGACCCCTCCGCGACCCCAGCCAAAGTCGCCGCCCTGGCCATAGCCAACGGAAAAATCGTAGCCGCAGGCACTGACGCCGAGATCCTGAAGCTCAAAGGCCCGAAGACTCAAGTCGTCGACCTGCACGGCGCCTTCGCGATGCCCGGCATCAACGACGCCCACACGCACATCGGCGAAGCGGGCCGCCAGAGACTCTCCGTCAACCTCGTCGGCGTCCACTCCCTCGACGAGATGCAGCAGCGCATCCGCGCCTTCGTCGCCACCGCCAAACCCAGCACCTGGATTCAGGGCGGAGGATGGGACCACACCCTCTGGCCCGACGGCAAGACTCCCCACCCGCAAGACCTCGACAAGGTAACCGCAGGCCACCCAGCCATCTTTCGCCGAGTCGACGGACACATGGCCGTAGCCAACTCCGCCGCCCTCGCCGCCGCCAACATCACCGCCGCCACCCCCGACCCGTCCGGCGCAAAGATCGATCGCGACGCCTCGGCGAACCCACCGGCATCCTTCGCGAAGCCGATGCCTGCGTCCTCGTCTTAGCCGAAAAATTCCGCCTCCAACCCTCGAGCAACGCCGCCAGGCTCTCACCGTCGCCATCGCAGAAATCCTCGTCCAACGGAGTCACCAGCGTGCAGGACAACTCCGACTGGGAAGACTTCCTCGCACTCGAAGAGCTCGAACACACCGGCAAGCTCCCCATCCGCGTCGCCGAGTGGCTGGACTTCAACCAGCCCGTCCAAGTCCTCGAGCAACGCCGCGCCAGCCACCCAGCCGACGATCTCCGCCTCCATCTCACCCAGCTCAAAGGCTTCATGGACGGCTCTCTCGGCTCCCGTACCGCCGCCATGGAAGAGCCCTACTCCGACGATCCCGGCAACTCCGGCCTTCCGCGCTACGATCAGGACAAGCTCAACCAGATGGCCGCCGAGCGCGCCGCAGCCGGCTTCCAGCTCGGCTTCCACGCCATCGGCGATCGCGCCAACGACATGGCCCTCAACGCCTTCGGCGTCGCCGACCAGGTCGCCAACTACCCTCCCTCAGCCTGCCCGAACACGGCCGGACGCCGGCATCGTCACCAGACCGGAGTCAAACCAGCCACCACCCCCCGCCGCCCTGCGCTTCCGCGTCGAACACGCCCAGGTCCTGCTCCCCGGCGACTTCGACCGCTTCGAAAGAGAAGGCGTCATCGCCTCCATGCAGCCCTCGCATCTGCTCACCGACATGAAGTGGGCCACCAGACCGCTCGGCCCCGACCGCGCCAAGTACGCCTACGCTTGGAAGAGCATTCCTCGACCACAACGTCATCCTCGCCTTCGGCACCGACTACCCCGTCGAATTCATCAACCCCTTCCGCGGCCTCTACTCCGCCATCACCCGGCAAAACGAAGCAGGCACCCAGACCTTCCAGCCGCAGGAAAAGATCTCGCTCAACGAAGCGATCTACGCCTACACCCAGGCCAGCGCCTTCGCCGAGTTCCGCGAAAAGGAGAAGGGCCGCCTCGAACCCGGCTTCCTCGCCGACCTCATCGTCCTCGACCGCGACATCACCACCGCAACGCCCCAGCAACTGCTCCACACCAAAGTCCTCCGCACCATCGTCAACGGCGAAACCGTCTACACCGCAACCTCAACGCAGGAGCACAGAACTAGTTGCTCAAAGCGACTCAGCCCCTACAACCGTAGCCCACATCCTGCTGCTGGCAGTCGTCTTCGTCTGGGGCGCAACCTTCGTCCTCGTCAAAGACGCTCTTCAGGACGCCTCCCCGCTCCTCTTCAATCTGCTCCGCATGACCCTCGCCTTCATCGCCCTGGCCATCGTGAACCACCGCCAGCTCCGTCACATCAACCGCCGCGCTCTGCTCTCCGGCCTCATCGTCGGCCTCTTCCTCGCCGCCGGCTATCAGTTCCAGACCGCCGGGTCTCGCCCGCACCACTCCCGCAAAGTCCGCCTTCATCACCGGCCTCGTCGTCGTCTTCGTCCCACTCTTCACCATCCATCCCTGCTCTCCGCCCCGCCAACACGCCTGCTCCGCGCTGGACCACCGCCATCGGAGCCTTCCTCGCCTTCTCCGGCCTGCTTCTCCTCACCACACCAGCCGGAACATCCTTCCAGAACCTCTTCGTCAGCATCGGCATAGGCGATCTCCTCACCCTCTGCTGCGCCATAGCCTTCGCCGCCCATCTCCTGTCCATCGCCAACACCTCCACCGAGTCCCAACCGCCCAACTAGCCACCCTCCAGATCGGCGTAGCCGCGCTCGTCATGGCGATCACGCTACCACTGGGCGGAAGACCCCACCTCACGATCACGCCCCGACTCCTCATCGCCCTCGCCGTAACCAGCCTCCTCGCCACGGCCGCCGCCTTCACCATCCAAAGCTGGTCCCAGCAACATCTCCCCCCCACCCACACCGCCATCCTCCTCACCCTCGAACCTGTCTTTGCCTGCCTGACTTCGTTCCTCTTCCTGCACGAGCGTCTCGGCTCGCCGCTCTCTCGTCGGAGCAGCTCTCATCCTCGCTGGAATCGCCTTCACCGAACTCACTCTCCGCCGCTGCCCCGCTCCCCACCCACCCCGACATGAACCGACTCGAAGACTTTTGCTTCAAATTCGCGTCTAAACAACCTGTAAAGTCGCGACTTTCGTCACACAAACAACCGCGGCGAGACAGCGACTATACTTAAGGCTCATGCCGCGGACACAGTCCGGCGCACAGCAACACACAACAATGAGGTTATGACCGACTAATGGACACACCGAATAACACTTCGCCACACCCTGCTCGACCGCATCCGCAGCCGCCGTCTCGCCACGACATTTATCGCTCCTCGCAACACTTTCGGTCGGCATCCTCGCAGGCTCAGTCCTCACGCGCAACGTCAGCGGAAAAGAGCAAGCCGGCATCGACTCCTCCGACGCCAAGACCTCTGGTCATCCCTTCGCCGGTGGCCCTCTCGAACGGCTTCTCGCAGATCGTCAAGCAGGTAGGGCCAGCCGTCGTAAACATCAACACGGAAGAGCTGCCCAAGCCGTCAGCCAACAAGCGCAGTCGCGGTGGCCTCCAGCGCGCTCCCCAGCCAAATACTCCGGATGGCGACGACGACAGCCCGCAGGCTCCCGGCGATATGCAGGACTTCTTCAACCGCTTCTTTGGCGGTCAGGGTGGCGGCGATGATAGCGACATGGCGGCGGAGAACGCCGCGCCCTCGGCTCCGGCTTCATCGTCGATCCCCGCGGCTACATCATCACCAACAATCACGTCGTCGATAAGGCCGACAAGATCTACGTCAAGCTCTCCAGCGATCCCGATGACGCCGGCGATCCAGGCCGTCCAGCCACCGTAGTCGGGGTCGATAAGGACACCGATATCGCCGTCATCAAGATCGACACCAAGGAGCCTCTTCCCACCATCAAGCTCGGCAACTCCGACGGCGCTCAGGTTGGCGACTGGGTTCTCGCCATCGGCAGCCCGTTCTCTCTGTCGAAGACGGTCACCGCCGGCATCATCTCCGCCAAAAACCGCAGCATCGATGAACCCAGCCCCAACGGCGTCTCTCAGACGCAGTTCCAGCGCTTCATCCAGACCGATGCCGCCATCAACCCCGGCAACTCCGGCGGCCCGCTCGTCGACATGGCCGGCCAGGTCGTCGGCATGAACACCGCTATCTATACCCAGTCCATGGGCTCTCAGGGCGTCGGCTTCGCCATGCCGGCCAACATCATCGCCAATGTCTACAACATGCTCATCGGGCCCGAACATAAGGTCGTTCGCGGCTCCATCGGCATTCAGTTCCAGGCCGTGCAGTCCTCCGCGGTTGGCCGCGTCTACGGCTTCACCAACGGCGTGATCGTAGGCACCGTCACTCCTAATCGTCGGCGCGGCCAAGGCCGGAATTCAGGCCGGAGACGTCCTCGTCTCGATCGACGGACGCAACATCAAAGACGGCGACGACCTGGTCAACGACATCTCCGCCCGCCACGTCGGTTCGACCGTCAAACTCGGCTACCTGCGCGACGGCAAACAGAACACCGCAAACGTCGTCATCGGCGACCGCGCCAAGACCTACGCCGATGACATCACCGGTCAGCAGGACGAACCCACCACCCCGCAGGAAGCTGACGCCGGAGAGGGCAAGCTCGGCATCACCGTTTCAGCCATCCCCCCGACCATCGCAGCAAAGACCGGCATCAAAGGCGGAGTCATCATCACCAGCGTTCGTCCCGGCTCCTTTGCCGATGAGATCGGTCTGGGCAAGGGTGCAATCATCACTGCAATCAACCGCAAGCCCGTCACCGACGAGGCCAGCTATCGCGCTATCGTCTCTACCCTTAAATCCAAGGACGACGTCGTCTTCGTCATTCAGTCTCCCGAACCAGAAAAATGTGAACTCTTACGTAGGCGGTACACTTCCGTAGGTTCCGTTCAAGGTAAGCAGCAGCGTATCTTCAACTTGCGCTGCTGCTTGCCGAACGTTCTAATTACAGAATTCAAAGATCACCCCCAAAAGGTGTACCGATTCCTGTTGCCACTATCGTTACACTCGGGATAATCTAGCCACATCAGCGATGGTTTAAAGTGCGTCTTCGGCCCAGGTAACTTTGTCTATGCAATTTGTTAAAACACTTCTTAGCTCGGCGTTGCTTCTGTCAATCGCGCTGCCATGTTCGGCGTATACCCACTCTCGCCGCGGCCCCACCTCTCCAAAACTTTTCCACAAGCGTTCCAAGGCAGCCGCAAAACCTGCGGGCCAACGCGGAATTGACGACACCCGCGCTACCCAGATTCAGGCATCGTTGATCAAGTCCGGCTATCTATCCGGCGAAGCCTCCGGCCACTGGGATGCCCAGACAGAGACCGCCATGCAGAAGTTTCAGGGTGACAATGGCTGGCAGACCAAACTGATTCCCGACTCTCGCGCCATCATTAAACTCGGCCTCGGCCCCACCCAGGATTCGACTGCCGGGAACTCCGCCATGACGACCCCTGAAGCGTCGACAGCCTCAAGCTTCATGCCGAAATAGTCTCTGCGTAAATGGCCTTTGCCTGGAAGCCCCTCTCGGCCCTCAAGCCCTGATCTCCTACTTCGCACCAGTAGTAGTGAAGATGTAGTCCTTCATGTCCTCCGCCGTCACCGGTACGTTCCCTGCCCTTCCCAAAGTGCCGCTCTCCAGCCAAAGTCTTAGCCAATAGTATTGATGCACCCTCACGAAACGAGACGCCAGCGGCTGATTTTGCTCCAAAATCGCGGTGACTTTTGCTGCCATTGAGTCCTTGTTAACGGAGGTCTCCAGCTTCATCTCCACTCCATCGCACGCAAGCAGTCTGTCGCGTGCCATCTCAAACTGAGCGCCCTCCACGACCCCGCTCTCTACCTTCAACTCCGTCATCTGCTCCGTCGCAAATGCAGCAGAGGCATCCAGCCGATCCGCAAAGCCAAGATACAAAATACTTGACCCCGCCACGCGGAGAGGCAGCACGCCAAACTTCTCCATAAACAGCTTCGGCATCACCAGGGCCATCGTCTCTGGTGAAAAACTCTCTGTCGTCAGCACTGGGCATCCCCACTGCAAACTCAGTCCCCGTACGATCTGCTCTGCCTTCAGTCCGCACTCGCTCATCAGCCAGTCGCCAATTCGCCCTGTCCCATTCTCTCGCTGCGCCGCCAATGCTGTTTGAAGTTGTGCATGGGTAATCCAACCCTGAGCAAGCATCATAAGACCGAGTGGCACTCTGTGCCGATGTGGAACGGCTAAATCACTGGTTGCGCTATCGCCAAGTTCGCGGCGCACCGCACCCTGCACGATCGCCAGCACACAACGCCCGCTGCATCCCCACTGCTTTTCAAAGATCGGCCTCCGGCGATTTCGCCACGGCATCGTCCATCCGCTCGCGCACTCCAGGTTGCTGCAAAGTCTTCGCTGCGGACTCTGACTCAACGATGCAGGCAGGCTCAACGTTGCACTTTTTTCCGAAGGCTTGTACTCATCACCCTCCCAATCCAGCCCCGTAGTTGTTTCCAGCGTGTCTTGCATCACCACACTGATCGGTGTGTCTTCAGTTTTTCTTGTTAGAAAAGGCATCGTATACTCTCCAATCTCAGTTGCGGTGTCGCCACCTCCAAAATACGCAAAGCAAAGTTGCCGTTGACCACAACGACTTCGCCCCGAGCCACGATCCGGTCACCGACTACCAGATCGACCGGCTCCGACACATGCCGGTCCAGCTCCACAACATCGCCCGGGCCCAGCTCCAGCACCTCGCGCAGAGGCATATCACACGAGCCAAACTGCAACGTTGCATCCAACTCTATGTCGCACAGCAGACCAAAGTCCTGATCGGCTCCTGAACCAGCCGCAGCACCTTCACCTGAATCCATCACAGCATCCATCGCGTTCTCCTCTTTCAATTCACTCTCGCCATCTCGGCAACATTCTGCCCACGCAGTGCCTCATTCATATCCGCCTCGTCATAGCGACCTTCGAGCTGCGCTCCCCGATGCTCTCCCGTCTGTACCGGATGAGCCTGTCCTAACAGCAACCCGCTGACTCGCAACTCCGAAGCCGAGTGTTTCGGCAGCGGAAGACGCAGAACCGTCCCAGGCTCCAGTGCAGCAAGCTCGCTGCCTCGCAGCCGCATCACAGGAAGATGCAGAGCGGTGCTGACCTTGGTCTCCCCCATCAGCTCGCGCATTCGTGCCTGTGCCTCCTTCAACCGTCTCTTCGGGCGATCTCCCTCAGAGATCAGCCGCCGCAGAATCGCGTTCAGGATGACAGCGGGCAAACACAGATTCATCGCCCCCTGCGCCTCCGGCATCCGTGCTTCGAAACTTACACAGAGTGTCTTTTCTCCTGCAGTCATCATTCGGTTTATCGCGGGCTCTGGCTCGCGTTTCTCAAAGACAAATTGCAGTCCAACCGACTGCCAGGCCAGGTTTAACTCCTGCACCGTCAACTGCACCACCGACGTTAGAATTGCTTCTTCGATATCGGTCAACTCTCGCGTCGGCCACGCTCGCCCTACTCCACCCAGCAGAACATCCACGATCGGGGAGGCCAGCGTCAATTCGAGTTCCAGCAGCCCCACAGCCCCCAGAGGCTCCAGCCGGATCGAACACACGTAGCTGGGCGAAGAGAGCCGTTCAAGAAATTCACTGAACGGCAGTTGTTCACCAGCGACCAGCTTGATTTGGAACGGAGTCCGCAACCATGCCCCGAGCGTGTGCATCAGGTTGCGGGCAAACAGATCGTTAACCGAACTGATAGCACGCATCTTGTCATTACTTATCTGGCCGGCTCTACTGAAATCGAACTGCTCCAGAATCGCATCGCTCGCCTCCTCTGCTGACGGAACAGAAGCATTTGCCGCCGCAGCTGCAAACAATGCATCAATATCTCCCTGCCCTAGTTGCTTTTCCATGCCTTCCCTTCTTTGGTTAGATATCTCTCATCTTTTGATCGCACACACTTACCGCTTCGAGTTCCGCTGCCTGATTCCTTCAACTGAATTACTATTGCGCAGGCCGGAAAGTGCACTCCGCAGTCGTAACACTGCCGAAGAGTGAATCTGCGAGACCCTCGACTCCACCACGCCCAAAGTCAATCCGATCTCCTTCATCGTCAGCTCCTCGTAGTAATAAAGCGTCAGCACCATACGTTCCTTCTCCGGCAAATCATCTATGGCGTCAGCGAGGCGCTGCTTCATCTCGCCCTTCAAGCAACGAAACAGCGGGTCGTCTTCGGGCGATCCAGGAATATACGCGAGCTCATCATCGCCCGAATCCTCTGATCGTTCGATATGCAAGCTGCCAATCTCAAGTCCCTTCAGATCGCCCAGAAGCAGCTGATACTCTCCCAGGGTCAGCTCCATCTCGCTCGCAATCTCCTGCTCAGACGGCGCACGTCCCACCCGTTGAGTGACCGAACGTATCGCCTCCTCGACAGCTCTGCCCTTGCGCCGCAGCTCTCGCGGACTCCAATCCAGTGTCCGCAATGAGTCAAGAATCGCTCCGCGAATTCTGAACTGCGCATAGCTCTTGAACTGCACCTTCTTGGTGTGGTCGAACTTTGAGAAGGCATCAATCAGCCCAACAACACCCGCCGAAACCAGGTCGTCCAGATCCACATGCTGTGGCAGTCTCTCGTGAATTCTCCGTGCCAGGTAACGGACAGTCGGCAGATGTTCCATCAACAACAGATCGCGCTCCGTCGTTCCGCCTCCCTCTGCCATCTCCGTCGCTCCCAAACTATTCCCGCTAAACGGAGCAAATACTGCTGCGTTCGCTAACCCTGTTTCACCGAAGGACGCCTGTTCTCCGTTGAAGTGCTTGTTCTTCGAGCTTTGCAACATCTGTACTGGAACCGAACTTCCTGTGCTCATCTCTCTCTCTTTCTCTTTGCTTCTTAGCTGCACCTGCATCTGCTCGCCCGATCAAGTGCATCAACCAACCGTTCCGATGCTTCGTACCCGAATCTCCGGAGGAATCTCCCCCGGTGCCAACACGGTCACCTTTGGCAGAAACGGTTCTAACCAACGTCGTACGTGATAACGGGCCGGACTCGGACATAGAAGCACGGGCAATGCCGAGGTAGAGGCTCCTCCGGTTAGGCGTTTCACAGATTCAACAAGCCGCTTCAAAAAGTCAGAGGGCACTCCAGCGGATCGCGCTCCGTCTCCCAGCAACAACCCCGCGGCCTGCGGGTCGAACGTATGCAGCAGCTCGCCCTCGAGCCCCTGCTCCAACACCAGCACCTTCAGGCCACCGTCGGAATCCAGCAGCGGATGCACCAGTCCTCGCCCCAGCGACTGCCGCACACTCTCTACCAGGTGCACCACGTTCTTCGACTGTTGCGCTGCTTCCACCAGGACTTCGAGGATCGCCCCCAGGTCGCGAATTGAAACCTGCTCCCGCAGCAACTGCTGTAGCACCCGCTGCACCTCGCCAAGCGTCATCAACTTCGGCACCAACTCCTCCACCAGCTTCGGGTGGCTCTCATTCATGCTGTCTAAGAGTCGCTTCACCTCTTGCCGCCCGAGCAGTTCATGCGCATGTCTGCGAATCAGCTCACCAAGGTGCGTTCCGATTACGGTCGTCTGGTCCACCACCGAGTAGCCCGCAGCCAGCGCCTGCTCTTCAAGTCCAGGCTGAATCCAACGGGCCTGAACACCAAACGCCGGCTCCTTTGTCTCTACACCCGGCAACACTCGCGCCTTCGGATCAGCATTGACTGCCAGCAAACAACTCTGCTCCGTCTGCCAGCGTGCAATCTCAACTCCGCGCAGGCTCACAACGTACTCTCGAGGCTTCAGCCGCAGGTTGTCCGTAATATGAACCGGCGGAACAATAAACCCAAGCTCGGTTGCCAGATGCCTTCGCAGCGCACGAACTCGATTGAGCATCTGCCCGCCCTGCTTTTCGTCGACCATCGGAATAAGCTGGAAGCCGATCTCGAGCGTCAACTCATCCATCTTCAACAGTGAAGCCAGGTTCTCGCCCTTCGCAGCATCTGCAGTCTTCGCTTTGCCACCCGCCGCAGCAGCCTCTGCAGCCTCCTCCGCCAGTAACTGCGCCGCATCTTTCGTTGGAGGCAATTTGCGAGCGATCAACCCGACGCCAACAGCCATCAGCACAAACGACAGCGTCGGCAACCCCGGAATCAGAGCCAGCCCAAGCAGCACTGCGCACGCAATCCAAAGCGTATTGCGTCCTGCCAGTAGCTGCTTGCCGAGCTCTGCATCCAGCGACCCTGCCGATGCGGCACGCGTCAACACCATGCCCCCGGCTATCGATACGAGCAAACTGGGGATCATCGTTACCAGGCCGTCGCCTACCGTCAGAATCGTATAGGTCTTCACGGCTGTAGCCAGATCCGTACCATGCTGCAATACGCCGATCAGCAACCCCGCCACAATATTGATTGCCGTAATCAGAATCGTGGCCAGCGAATCCCTCTGATTAAACTTCGCCGCACCGTCCATCGCGCCGTAGAACTCAGCCTCGTGTGCAATCGCCTGTCGCCGTTTCCTCGCACCCTGCTCATCGATCAATCCGGCATTCATATCCGCATCGATCGCCAGTTGTTTGCCAGGCAATGCATCGAGCGTAAATCGAGCCGTTACCTCAGCAGTTCTCACCGCACCATGGCTCACGACTAGGAATTGAATCGCGATTAGCGCAAGAAACAGCACCAACCCAACAACATAATTTCCGCCTACGACAAACTGTCCAAATGCTTCAATCACCGAGCCGGCAGCATGAGTCCCCTCTTGTCCGTGCAGCAGGATCCTCCGGCTCGAAGCCAGGTTCAACGACAATCTAAAGAGCGTCAGCAAAAGCAGTAGTGTCGGAAACACTGAAAAATCCACTGCTCGCCGAACCTGCACGGCTGTCAGAAATACGATCACCGATGCCGTAATCGAAGCCGCTAGCAAAATGTCCAGCACCACGCTCGGCACCGGAATGATCATTACAAACACCATGCTGATCGCGGCCACCGGTAACAACAGTGTCTGCAGCTTCGCCGCCGTAAAGCCACCACTTTTCTTCGTCACAATCTCACTCACATTCCACCTCCAACCCCACGTATCGCAGCTGCCCTCATCGTTCCCGCATTGCCGCTCCAACCAGACAGCGCACCGCCTTGTCGAACCATCTGTTCTTTTTCTTTAGCCTGGCGATCCTGGCGAACACGCTCTTCTACCTTCTGTCGGTAGAGATATGCCAGAATTCCCGCTACTGCTGCATAGAGTTCAAACGGAATCGATCGCCCAGGTTCGACTGTCTTGTATAGACTTCGCGCGAGTGGAGGATTTTCAATAATCGGAATCCCCGCCCATCGCGCCTCTTCACGAATCTCCGCCGCCAGCAGATCACGACCCTTTGCCAGCACTGTCGGCGCCGACATCGTCTCGAAGTTGAACTCGAGCGCCACCGCATAGTGCGTAGGATTTGTAATCACCACGCTCGCTCGCGACATATCCGCCTTTACCCTCCGCTTACGCATCGCCCGCTGAATCTGCCGCACCTTCGATTTGATGTGCGGATTCCCCATCGAATCGCGTATCTCTTCGCGCAACTCCTGCTTGCTCATCTTCAGCCTCTGGTTCCAGCTCCTCCACTCGATTGCATAGTCCAGGCCAGACCACACCAACGTCACCCACGCCGCATCGAGCGCCAGTCCGTACGCAACAGAAAACGTTGTCGACAGTCGCAGCAGGCTCATCACAGGCATAGGAATCATCAGCGCCTTCAACCCGCCCCATCCCAACATCACCATCACTGCTGCTGGTACCAGCGATTTAGCAACCCGTATAGCCGATCGCAAACTGAACAGGTTTCCAAGATTTGTTACTGGATTCAGCTTTGAGAACTTCAACTCAATCGTCGCCGGGTAGAAATGCACGCCTCCGCTTTGTGCGATGCCCGATACCAATGCTCCGGTAAAGCTTGCCGCCATGATCCATCCCACGGACTGCAAAGCCGGCAGAAGAATCCGCCCAACCGCACTGGTGAAAAGCTGCTCACCGCTCCGACTCTCCACGCCATTCACACCCACGACTGCCGATCGCAGACTCGCGGAATAGACATTTCCCCAACTGGAGACGAACGTGTTCGCCAGAGCCCCCAGCATCATCACGCCGCCAAGCATCGCCATCGCCGATAGCAGCTCACGGCTGCGAACGCTGTCGCCTCGCTCTCGCGCCTTCTTCTTTCGTAGCGGAGTAGCTTGTTCGGTCCCCTTATCGGCCATAACATCTCTCTCTCAAATCGTCTCGGCTTGTAACCAGAGCGGCATCGGTCCACATCATTCGCAATGAGCCATCAATTCGCTGAACCCATACAATCCTCAGTTGTCTCAGCTTCAATCTTGTAATTGGTGTTCATGCCCGCACCAGCAACTTCGATGCCGCATCCAGCAGCGCGGTAAAGTGTCTCTCAATCCATCCTGGCCATACCGCCAGACTTCCGATCAGAACAACATAGGAGACCAGCGTCTTCAGCGGTATGCTTATCACGATCGCTGGCAGCTGCGGTGCCAGGCGTGCCACCAGCGCAACCGTCACCTCGACCGCGAGCGCAGCAGCCATAACCGGGGCTGCAAGTTGCAACCCTGCCAGGAAGATTCCGCCCGACATCATCGCGAGCGCCACACCGGTCTTTGCTTGCACAATGGCTTGCCCCACCGGAGCTACAGAAAAGCTGCGCACCAAAGCGGCCAGCAGACTTCTGTCCAGTCCCGACCCGATGATGACCAGCGTCCCCAGCCAGCTCAACATCTGGCCCAGTACTGCAGTCTCAATCATCGAGTTGGGGTCCAGCAGATTCACCAGTGAAAAGCTGAACTGAAAGCCCAGCAGCGTCCCCGCAAACATCAACGCTTCGTTCAACAACATCAGAGAAAGCCCAAACACGAGACCCACGCCAAGCTCGCCCAGTACCGCTCGTGTATCAAGCACCGCGCGTGCATTAGGAACCGCCGCAACCAACGGAGCCAACAAGACCGTCATCGCAAATACGAACCCGACCTTGATGCGCGGTGCAATCGCAGAGGAAGAGAACACTGGAGCGAAGACCATCAATCCGCTCAGACGCACCATTACCAATACGGCTGCTGTAAGAAACTGCGGCCAGCTCTCGATTAATCCACTCAATTCACGATTCATGCCTTTTATCCCAGGTACTTATGAAAGTCGGTAAGCAGATGGATCGTAAAACTCACGAGCCGGTGCACCATCCAAGGCAGCACTGCAACGGTGACGACAAACACAACCGCCAATCTTGGTACTGCCGTCAACGTCTGCTCCTGCACGCTGGTAAGCGTCTGAATCAGGCTGACGACAAGGCTGACGAGACAAGCCGTCACTAGCAGCGGAGCGCTCAACATCATTGCTTCAATCAACACTCTCCGCATAACCTCTACGGTCTGATCCGGCCCCATTGCTCCTCCAATCTCTAACTGCTAGTCACAAATCCCTGCTCTAAAAACTTTTAATCAGCTGATCCGCTAAAAGATTCCAGCCATCCACCATCACAAACAAAAGAATCTTCAACGGCGTCGAGATCACTACCGGCGGCAGCTGCATCATGCCGATTGAGGTCGTCACGCTCGCGACTACCAGGTCCACCAGCAAAAATGGGAGAAATAAAATTGCACCAATCTGAAATCCAGCCTTCAACTCGCTCAATATGTATGCCGGAACCACTACTTGAATCGGCAAGTCCTCTCTCTTGTTCGGACGTGCCACCATTCCTGCCGACGCAAACACAGCGAGGTCTTTCTCCCGTGCGTAGTGCAGCATGTACCGCTTCACGGGCGCTACGCCAAGATCAAGAGCCTGTTCCCCGCTAATAGTGCCTGCACTATAAGGGGTAACTGCGGTCTGCTCTACCTCCAGTAACACTGGTTGCATCAGAAACCAGGTCATCATCAGCCCCAATCCCATCAAAATCTGATTCGACGGAGCAGTTTGAGTTCCTAATGCCTGCCGCAGAAAGTGAAACACCACCAGCAGGCGCACCAGCGGAGTCATCGACAACAACAGTGCGGGCAGAAGCGTCAGTAGCGTCAACCCAACCACGATCGACCATGGCACACTCTTGCCTCCCGCAAGCTCCGACGCAATCGACTCGTTTGCCTTCGCACCAGGATTCGGAGTGTTCGTCACGAATGCCGCACTTGGCCCCTTACTGTTTTTCCTCTTCGTGGAAGATGGCATGCGCTCACTGCCGGATACCGTGGTTGCTGAAGGATGCACCCAGAACGACTTCGCCGTCCCCGCAGTTGCTGATGATTCAGCCTGCTGAGCATGAACGAACGGCAACGGGAGTGCGAGCACCGCAAGCATCCACACCAGCCATCGCAATCGAAACATTATCGGCATGGCTCATCCACACTCGTTGTCGCTGCGCCCGGTGAGACTTCAGCCCGTAACTGCACGATCGTCTCTACGCTTTCCATCCCACCGCCAACGAGGAAGCTCTGTCCCGCGCATGTCACTAACATCAGTTGCCTCTTCCCACCAAGCGGCAAAGTCTCCACCAGCCGCAAATGTTTCTGTGGCCGCTCGCGTTGATTGCCAAGCCCACGCAGCAAACCCATCACCCAACCTGCAAGACCCTGCACGTGCATCGCATTAGCCGCTGCACCGTCGTTTGATCTCCTGTCCTCGAGACCCTGCAAAGCCCGCACTCCAACGTTTCCATCCACAATCCTTTTCCTTCCGTCTGCCATTCTTATCTGTGTCATTACTCGAGATATTTAGCTCAGCCGCGTCAACCGCAGAACCAGCTTTAGCTCCACTACTTCGAACTCGCTCCAACCCACCTGCACCTGGCCGACTTTCACCGGAACATCCTCAGTCGCCTGCGTCACGCTCTCAAATACCTGCCCTTCCTTCATCGCAAGAAGATCCCGCACCCTGAAGCGGCTCAACGCTACTGCAGCCCGCATCGTTACTCGAAGCTGCGCCAACGTATCCCAGGAAGGATGCTCCTCGATCCGCATCATCCACGGCGTTTTAGGAGCGGCTCGAATCAAATCCAAACCAGCGGCTCTCACAGTCTCTACATTTCGTGTTGCAAGCTCTGTTCCCGTCATCGTGTCCCCTTGCCCGTCGATCACTTTCAATGTGTGTCAGTTTTTGCTTCAGCGCTGCACCAGAAAATCAGTGAAAAAAACATCCATCACCTTCAAATCCGGGTTTTGTTTTGCCAGAGCCGCCTTCAACTCAGCCTTCAAATGTTCTTTGCCATCGGTTGTCAGCAAACCATCTGCAGTCTGTCGCCCTAGCACTGCCAGAACTGTGTCTCTTACAGACGCGACTGCCTCATCGCTGCCTTTGTCATCCTTGGGTTTTTCCTCTTTCGCCTTGGCATCTTTTTTTTCAGTCAAATCGACGACACGCAGGGTCAAAGCGATCTTTAGATAGGAGCTGCCGCCCTGGTCTGCGAGATTCACCAGCAAGGGATCCAACACCATCGCATGGGTCACAATCGGAGCGACTGGTTCGCTCTTTTGTGCGGTCTTCCCCGACATTGGCAACCGGCCAGAGCGCGCAAGGTAGTAGACCAGGCCCCCAACGCCCAGTGCAGCCAGCACAACTCCCGCAATTACAGCAACGAGTAAAGGAATAACCGGAATCTTAGCGGTTGCAGGAGATGGAGCGGGGATAGAAGGAGAGGAGTTAGCAGCGTCAGCCAAAACTGTAGGAGGAGTAGCCATGATAGCCAAAGACAGTGCAAGCCACTGGCCACTAAAATCCGTCCCAACATTAGTGAATTTTAGGAAGAAAACGTCGCATTCCCACCGATCCAAACACCGATGGCCGCTATAAGTACAGCCGGAGCGGCCAGCCGGCGGTACCGGTTCCCCGGTCCTTGCCCGCTATGCCGCCCCGCTTATTTCATACTGCGCTAGTGAATCAGCTCAATTACATCCTGCGAGATCGTATCGAACGTCGTTACTGTCTTCGAGTTCGCCTCGAAGGCTCGCTGCGCCACAATCAGATTAGAAAATTCTGTTGAAATATTGACGTTCGACTGTTCCAGCGCGCCGTCATCGAGCGTGCCTCGTCCGCCAGTACCGGCTACGCCGGCAGTTGCCAGACCAGATGCTGCTGTCGTCGTAAAGTTGTTATCCCCCGAGACCGTCAATCCAGCCGTGTTCGCAACGGTAGCCACTGCCAGCTGACCGGCCGTTGAAGTCCTGCCATTGCTGAACTGCGCCGTAATCACACCGGAGGGATCAATGGAAAAACCCTGATACACACCGCTGGTAAAACCATCCTGGATACTTCCAGTATTGCTTGAAGCTGAAGCGAGCTGCGAGATCGTCGGTGTTCCGCTGCTATCGTCCAAATTCAAGTTGAAGCTCAGATCGCTTGCCCCATCCGTCAGACCAGGAAACGTAATATTGCTCACGCTGCCCGTCGGTGACACCAGGTTTCCCGAAGAATTGAACGTCAGCGTTCCCGTATTGTTCGTTGGGGTTCCAGTTGCATCGCCCGCCGGCAGCGACACGGAATAGCTCCACGTATTGGTCGCCGTCTTGGTATAGTCCACCGTAGCCTGGTGGCTCTGCCCCAGTGAGTCAAAGATCTGCACTGGCGACGAAAAGGTTGTACCCACCGTTGCGTTCGAGTTTAAGTTAGCCGTAATCGAAATGTTTTGCGTCGCCTGAGCGCCTTCATTCAGTCCGACCGGTATCGTGATCGGCGCCAAACTGGAGTTCTGGTTTACCACACCATTCACTGCGGCATACCCCAACACCTGTTGGCCGTCCTGTGTAATCAGGTTTCCGGTCGAGCTTAATTGAAAGTCTCCTGCGCGGGTCAGCGACTGTGTCCCATTCTGCTCCACCACAAAGAAACCGCTGCCGGCCAGGGCGACATCGGACGAGTTTACATTCGAGTCCGGCAAAATCGTCCCCTGGGTAAAGTCAGTGCTTGTTCCCGAAACTTTTGTTCCAGCGCCGACCTGGATCGCATCTCCAGAACCCGACTCTCCGATCTGCTGATAAAATAGGTCCTCAAACGAGGTTGTCTGTCCCTTGTACGCTGTCGTGTTAAGATTCGCCAGATTGTTGCCAATCGTGTTCAGTGCAACTGAATCAGCTTCCAATCCTGAGAGCGCTATTGAAAAATTACCCATCGTCCTTCTCCTTGGTCTTCCATGTTGATCTTCTGTTGTTGTTGCGCGTTGAATCGTGTCGAAACCACAATCACGCATCTGCTAATTGAGAGTCTCTTCCGCCAGCTAACTTGCAGTCGATCCACCCCAGATGGAGTTCTGGGCGGGGATTGCCTGTAGCCCCGACACGTTATTTGCATCCGCTACGGCTGCAACCGCGTTAGAAGTTGGGCTCGATCCCGAGGTGCCTGACGACGAGGGTGCGGGTGAAACTGCACTATCGAGTGTTCCGATACCTTGGTTGATCGAAACCAGTTGCTGAAGACTGTTGACCTGCGCCAGCTGGGTGATATATTCATTCGGGTCCGTTGGCTGGGTTGGATCCTGATTCTGCAACTCACTCACCAGCAAGGTAAGAAAGTCATCGGCGGTAATATCCGACGAATCGCTCGCACTACTGCTGGAACTGCTACTGGAAGTGCTGCTGGTTGCACTAGTCGATGTCGTCGAATCTTTTGGCGTTGCTTGTCCCGCCCGTTGTGACGACAGCGCAGAGGCCACTGTCTGCGCGGCTCCGCTTGAGTTTGCAATTGAATTAAGCTGTGATAGATCCATTATCTTCTCTCCTCATTTCATATCGTTCTAAACGTTTATTCCGCTGATTCAAGCTCTCACGCTCAACCAGTTCCCGCCTCTTTCATACATCGCAGGGTCTGTCAGTCCCTCTTCACTCACACCCTGATAACTCACGACCTCATCCGAACCGTCCGAAACCGTATTACCGTCATACTGTCGTTGTTCCCCTCCCTCATTGCTTCTCTGTTGCGTTGGTCCACCACCGCTATCCATGCCTGTGGTTGAGCCTCGCGGCTCAGCCCCCGCAGCGGAATGAACAACAAGCGCATTCACCACGACCTTCTCTTCCTGCAAATAAGAGGTCAACGCTGGCAGCTCACGGCGCAACATCTCCTGGCCCGCAGTCGACACAGCTGAAACCGATGCATTCACTACGCCGCCATCCGCTATCTCTGCGCGGACTTTCAACCATCCATGCGTTCCACTCTGAATGCCCACTTCAAGAGCCGTTGGAATCGCTGTCAGCACGCGAGGCGCGTCAAGTGCAGCCGATAACACATCAGGGCTATGCAGTTCTCTCTCCTCAGGTTGCAACCCTGCAGCATGAGGAGTCGCATCGACAACAGGCAATTTCGTCACCGTCTCATTGCCTGGTAGATCACCAGCATGAACCGTAGCTACAGTAGATTCAGCTAGGCTCTGCGTCTTGCCATCGCCATTGGCATTTGCCGGTATAGCAGCCTCAGCAGATTTTTCTACTCCCGTTCCAGGCTTTGCCGGTGCAACCGTGCCGCCCGCAGCAGGCAGCGGCGCTTCGGCGTCTATTGCTGCGGGTTTTGCCGCAAGGGCTTCCTCCTTGCGAGCCGACTCACTCACCGTCGCAGCAGCAGTCCCAATCACAGGCTTGGCTCCGGGAGCAGCCTCGCCGGCCGCTCCCGTTGTCTTACCAATCTCATTCGGTTGCGCAACAACAACTGCTCCAATACCCTGTCCGCCCAGAGAGACTGAGCCTTCCGCCAGTGTTGCCGGCTTAGCGTCGATCGCGGGCGTACCCTCCGTTGTTCCGAGAGCCTTCGGTGCAACCTTTGAAGTCGCCACACTTTCCTGCGTCTTCGGAGAAGTTTTTACGGAGGCATGCTCCACCGTTTTTTCTACAGAAGCCCTCTTCTGCGGGACGGCAACTCCATCACCGCCGCCGACCAGGGGTTCTTTCCCATCAGCAATACTGGCTCGGAGTGCAAGAGGGCTCACGATCGAGCTCGTAGCCAGTATTGGTTCGGAAGCAACGAAGCTGGTCGAAGTATTGTCAGCAATCTCTTCCCCTTGAACGGGCGGCTCGGTCTGTGCCGTCTCAACGGCGCTCGTCGTCGTCTTTCCCTTCGCCCCTGCAACCGCAATCGTCTGCGGCTCAACGATTTTTGTTGTCACAGTGCTCTTTAGCTCATTGCCTGCAGGAATCACCTGGCCCGCAACAGTAGATCTCTTTACATCGGGCGATTGCTCCGCAGTCTCGTTCGGCCTGCTCACAACTTCCGTGCTCTTTGAGCTTCGCGGCACGACCGCCGCCTCTTCCGGAGAGTTATTTCCTTGCAATAGAGGCGGATCCCCTAAGCGCTCCCCAAGGCTTTTAGCAAAAGACATCCCTTCAGGCACGGTCTGGTCCAGAGACGCAGAATGTCCACTCGTGGGAGGCGTAACTGTCGTTATTAGAATCGTCGCGCTCATCATCTTCATTTCCTGCCCATCTCTCGCAACAAGTGCAGGTGCACTTCGCAGGCCAAATCCGACAGTCCGATTATTAGCATCTCTTCATCTCCCCGCTCTCTCGCGTCTTCTCCAGTGCATCCGACCATCGCCTGCGTGCAAGAAAGCGGTCATCTGAGACGGACTGCATTCGCCGCCCCTCTTCAATCTCTGTGCGTGCTGCAGTATCGTCAAAGACGCGTCGCACCTGCTCTCGCTTCACGCGGCTTGCCACGTACTGCTTCCTAGCCGCATCCTTCAACGCCTCACGTTCCAGGCGTATCTGTTCCAGTCCACGTTGCCGCCACGCCGCAGTCTCTTTCTGGGTTTCAGCCATCAACCAGCCAACCTGGTCTCCTACAAGCAGAGCTCCCCGGCCATCCGCCAGCGCTAACCGCGCCGCCTCTTGCTCCGTTGCAATGGCTCGCTGCGCTTCACGAACAGCAGCCGTCTTCTGCTGCAACTCGGTCGAGTGCATCTCTTCCACTGTGGTATACAAAGCCACCAACCGCCGTAATATCGCTAGTCGCGGCTGCATCGCTTATAGCTCCAACGCATTCAATCGCGCGACGATCTCCGGCATTGTCACGCGTTCATCGCTTCGTTGTTCAAGAAATTCGCGTAGCAAAGGCATCGCCCGCACCGCACGGTCCAGATCTTCATCAGTACCGGCCTTATATGCGCCAATGCGAATCAGATCTTCCGATCGTGCATGCGCTGCCAGCAGCCTCCGCACAGTCGCCGCCTGCGCTTGATGTTGCGGAGTCGTCACCGCAGGCATCAACCGGCTCAGGGAGTCCAGCACATTTACCGGCGGATACCATCCTCCAGCCGCCATCGACCGCGACAGCACCACATGTCCATCCAGCAGCGATCGCACTGAATCGACCACCGGATCCTGTTGATCGTCACCTTCCATCAGCACCGTGTAAAAGGCAGTAATGCTCCCATTCTGAAAATTTCCAACTCTCTCTACCAGCTTCGCCAGTCGTGTAAACACCGACGGTGTATATCCTTTACTCGCCGGAGGCTCTCCTGCTGCCAGCCCAATCTCACGCGCCGCCATCGCATACCGCGTCAACGAATCGAGCACTAACAACACATGCTTCCCGCGCGCCGCATAAAACTCCGCAACAGACGTAGCCGCCATCGCCGCTCGCATTCGCAGCAAAGGGCTCTGATCCGATGTCGACACCAACACCACGGATCGCTTGCGCCCCTCTTCGCCCAGCGAATCCTCCACAAACTCGCGAACCTCGCGCCCACGCTCACCCACCAGACCCACCACTGTTAGATCTGCCGCAGTATTTCGCGTCATCATTCCAATCAACGTGCTCTTTCCCACACCGGATCCACCGAAGATCCCGATGCGTTGCCCACGTCCCACCGTCAGCATTCCATCCAAAACGCGAAGCCCCGTCTGCAGTGGCTCCTTGATCGCCTTACGCTCCATCGGGTGCGGCACCGTCCCGTCAAGCGGCCACATCTCCGCAACGCGCGGCGCCGGCAGGCTATCCAGTGGCGACCCCAGTGCGTCAACGATCCTTCCCTCCATCTCTGTTCCGACAGCAATCTCAGGCGTCACTCCCATTGCCAGGACTGCATCGCCATATCGAATTCCTTGCGTTGCTTTCAACGGCATTGCCAGCACTCGCCGCCCGCGAAACCCGATCACCTCGGCTCGATGTCTCTGTCCCTCTCCATCGACAATCTCGCAACACTCTCCAACGCAGCAAAGCGGCCCCTCGGCCTCCACTGTCTGTCCATTTGCCTCGACAACTCGCCCACTCCATCGCCAGCTCGGTCTATCGGCCAGCTGCGCACGATAAGCATTCAAGCTGGAAGAGCCAGACGAAATCACATCTTGTATCTCGTTCGTCAAGCTGGCCTCTGCTGTATCAGGTCGAAGAATCCACGCTCAATCTCTGCCAGCTGTGCACTCACACCCAGCTCCACTCTTCCAACATTTGTATCGAGCACGCACTCTCCTGCACCCAGCCGGTCATCTCCCATAAGCTGCAAAGAAGACTCCGAACTCTCGACAAAAACCTCTCGCCACGTCTCAACTTCATCTACGGGAACTCGCAACACCGTAGTGCTGTCCTCTGCTACTTTCTCCAATGCAACTCGCACCACCCCGGCTAGCAGCAGTGGGTCCAGTGTTGCTTCACGATGCAGCACGCGCGCCGCAATCGCAAGGGCAAGCTTCACCACCTCGCCTTCAATTCCGGCAAAGTATGCGGCTCGCTCTCGAAGAAACGCTTCAGAGACCTTCAGGATCGCCGCGCGTTCCTCCGCAACTCTCCCTTCCATCTCCATCTCCATCTCGTGGCGAGCCTCGGCCTTCGCTTCACTGCGTGCGGCCTCAATCCTTACAGATGTCTCTGCCGCTTGCGAACGCAACTTCCCACCAAGGACCGCCATCTCCTCCTGAAGCAGAACATCCGCTCCATCGTCCTCAACCTCCGGCACGACCTCGGGCCATTCGAGTGACTGAAATTCAAGCCGCGACACTGTTCGCCTCGTCTCCTCCAGCAATCGTATGGGCACTCCACCTGGCATATCGCAGTTGGCGATCTGCTCTCCTGCATCTTCAGACGGTGAGATCATCATCGACCTCCATCTTCAATATCATCTTTCCTTCACTCTCGAGCTGTCGTGCCAACGTCAGCAGCTCCTGCTGCGCCAGCCCGACATCTCTCATCCGCACCGGGCCCATTACTTCCATGTCTTCCTTCAGCATCTCCACCGCGCGCGAACTCATCGCCTTGAACAAGTGCGCCTTCACATTGTCCTTCCCGCCCTTCAAGGCCATCGCCAGCACCTTCTTATCGGCAGCGCCCACAAACTCTCGGATACTCTCTGGAGGAACTGTCACCAGATCTTCAAACACAAACATCAACTCACGAATCCCAATCGCGACCTTCGGCTCGTTCTGCTCAATCTCTTCCAGAATTCCTCGACTCTCCGTCTGGTTCAGACGGTTCAACAGCTCCGCCACCGCCTTGAAACCCGAGTAGGACTTTCTCCCACTCGACCCCATCTTCTCCATCCGTTTGTGCAGCGCCATCGCTACTGTCTGCGCCATCTCCGGAGAAAACTGCCGCATCTCTGCGAGCCGCCTCACCACATCGACCCGCATGGGCCCCTGCAGGTTCATCAGCACCATCGAAGCGCGCTTCGCCTCCAGATGCGCCAGCACCAAAGCCACGGTCTGCGAGTGTTCGTTCTCCAGAAACTTGCCCAGGTGCTGAGGGTCGATATCCTGCAGCTTCGCCATATCGCCGTTCGTGCGTTCACGAATCTTACTCACCTGCTGTAGCAACTCTTCTGCCCGAGCCGCACCAAAGGCTTCCGTCAAAAGTTTCATTGCATAATCCGTGCCACCGCGCACCATGTACTGCTGTGTCTCCAGCAGTCCATAAAACTCCGTCAACACCTGGGTCAACTGTGCTGCCGGAACATCGCCAAGGTGTGTAATCTCATTCGTCACCCGTTTAACATCAGACTCCGACAGGCTCTGAAACAGAATCTTTGCCAGATCATCCCCAATCGCGACCATCAAAATTGCGGCCTTCCGCAATCCGGGAATCTCTGCCGGCATAAAGCCGGCGTCGGGAGTTAGCAGCAGTGGATTCTGCCGTATTGCTTCTGTTCCTGAAAACTGTGCCGTCATTCCCATTAACTTCTCTCCTCAGCCGTACCGATCCATGTCTCCAGCAGCCGCGTACTCTGCGCTGGTTCTCGTCGAATATGCTCCGTCACATGGTCGAATATTCCTTGTTGCAACTGGTGCGTCTTGCTCTTCGGCCGCGGAAGAAACGCTGGCTCCGGCGCACCTTCCTCTATCGCTACAGTCTCACCACGCTTTTCGAATGCAGTCGCAGCAGCCGCGCCTGCACCCAGCAGCATCGGCTCGCGCAGCGTTGCCGTCACCTGGCTCGCTACCGGTCGCAACACAAAGAACACCAGCAGCACACCGCAGATCCCAATTACCGCAGTTCTCATCAGGCCCGGCTGCGTATGCAGCAGTCCACGTGTCTCCTCTATCAACCGCTCCGTCACCGGCGGCTTTATCTCAGGAGCGTTCGTGCTGAAGCTGATGTTCTGCATCACCACCTGGTCTCCTCGCCGCACATCGTAGCCCACCGCGGCCTGCGCCAGTTCTTCCAGTCGATGCATCTCCTCTGCGCTGCGCGGCTTCCACACCGCATGTTCGAGCTTGCCCGCGCCTTCGATTACGCTCCGATCATTCACCACGACCGCAGCCGATACGCGCCGCACGCGCCCTGGCCCCTGTTCTGTATGCACCAGATGCTTTGTAATTCCGTAGGTCTCGTTCTCCTGGTGCAGGCTCTGGCTCTGTCCGGCGTTCTGTTGCGGATAAACCGGCAGTGTCTGTTTTTGCAGTAAAGGCGGCGTACCCGGTGCCGCCGCTGCCTGCGATCCAGCTACGGCGCCTTCCGGAGAACCAGCAGGAGAGTTACTTGCCGTTCCCGGAACTCCCGAAGCCTGTCCGCGCAACCCCGATGTCTGTTCACTCTTCTGCATGGTCAGCGTCGCGACTTGGTTCGGATCGTAGACCTCGTCGGTTCGATCCTCACTTCCTTCGTCGTAACTCACATTGACCGTGGCTCGAACATTGTCGTGTCCCGCCAGTGGTTCCAGCATTGCCACCAGCTTTGCCTCCATAGCCTGCTCAGCATCTGCTTCAGCAGCATTGCTCGATCGCCGTTTGAAGTTCACTCGCCCGTCAGCATCCACCAGCGTCACATTGTCTACGCTCAGATTCTCAACCGACCCAGCCACCAGACTGCGAATCGCATCCGCCTGCTCCGGATCTACCGATGCCCGTTTCAGCTTCAACACTACGGAGGCTTTGGCGACCTTCTCTTCAGCAGCAAACAGCGAATCCTGCGGCAGTACCAAATGAACACGAGCCGACTTCACCACGCCCAACGCGCCAATCGTGTGTTCCAGCTCTCCCTCTAATGCCCGCTGATAGTTCACACGCTCATCAAACTCACTCCCCACCCAGTTCGGCTTATCGAACAGCTCAAAGCCCAGCCTTCCTGTCTGCGGCATGCCCTTCGACGCCACCTCCATTCGAGCCTTATCCAGCATGTCCGCCGGCACCTGGATTCCCGTGCCATCCACCGTCGTCTCGAATGGAATCCCCGCTGCTGCCAGCTCTTGCGAAACCTGTTGAACATCCTTGCCATCAAGTCCGCTAAACAACACTCGCCAGTCCGGCCGTCCCGCAAACCAGATCATCCCCGCACACATCGCCGCAAGGAATGCACAGGACGCAATCCACCACGTACGTTTTCCCGGCGGCATCGCCATCAAACGCTGGCGCATCGCCGACACCATTTCCAGCGCCTTCGTCATAGGGCTGCCGTCCACCCCTTGCCCTGTCTTCTTCAACCCGGCTCCGTTAATCTGTTCCGTCTCTGCCATCTCGCCTCAACATCTCTTCGAAAAATTCAAACTTAGAACTGCATCCCCATCATCTGTTGATACGCACCAACAGCCTTATTGCGAACCTGCAACGCCAGCTCAAACGCCATACTCGCCTTTTGCCCTGCAATCAGCGCGTCATGAACCTCAACCCCCGAGCCGTTCAACAATCCAGTCACCGCAGTGGACGCCTTCTGACCCAGGGCATTGGTCTCCTTCAGCATCGACTGCAGCACTCCGGCAAATGGCACGCTCCCGGCGCCGCCCGTGTTAGAGGTAGTGACGCCTGCATCACTCAGGAAGCCATCATCGATGCCTCCCGAATTCAATTCATTCAACACTGCGGTAGCGCCAGGCAAACCAATCACAATTTCCTCCCCAACCTTGCTGCAAATCCTGCGTGTAGTTCATCGACTTACTTCGAGATATCAAGTGAGGCGGCAAACATACTCTTCTCCGCCGTGATCGCCGAAGCATTCATCCCGTACGACCGTGTCGCCCCCATCAAATCCACCATCTCCGTCAGCGGATTGATATCCGGATACGACACAAACCCATCCTGGTCCGCATCCGGGTGCTCTGGGTCATACCGCTTCAGCGGAGCGCTCGCATCGCTGATCACACCTGCTACAGCAACACCGCCAGGCGCACCATTTGCCTCCGCAACTCCTGCATCTAAGCCCAGGCCCCCCGCAAGCGCGTTCTTAAATCCGCCATTAAAGGACCCACTCGAAGTACCACTCATCTGGTTCACGAGCGACTCTTGAAAGCTTCCGCCGCCCTCAGCCTCAAAGACCACATGGTGACGCTGATAGGGTCCACCCTCCGGCGTCCGTGTCGTCTCAGCGTTAGCCATATTCGAAGCCACAACCTCGGCTCGTACTCGTTCAGCCCGCAGAGCCGAACCACTCACATCCATCACGCCAAAGAGATTCATAGTTATTTCGAGTCCAGGTGTATTGCGCTCATCACAGAGGAAAACTGACCCTTCAAAAGCTGCACTCCCAGCTTGAACTGCAACTGCAACTTCGCCAGCTGTAATCCCTCGCGGTCCATCGACACATTATTCCCGTCTGGCCGAGCGACCAGGCCATCGACGTCCTCGCCCGCAACCTGCACACCTTCCAACCCCGCAGGTCCGGCAGTATCGTTCAACTGCCGCGCAAACTCCTGCTCAAAATCAAATCCCTGTGTCTTGTATCCGGGCGTATCCACATTGGCCATATTGCTGGCCGTCAATTGCATCTGCCGGCTGGTCAGGTCCAGGTACTGGCCCAGCGCATCACTCATCGCCGTCGTCGTCTGCATTGCGTCACCTCCACGCAATGACGTATGCAGTCCAGCGGCCAAACAAAAGCGCTCTCAAATGAGAGCGCTCTTATCGACATTTTGTCGCGGAACTTCAGCTCCTCGTGGCTCGCCTCAACCGAATCTCATCCACTCCAATCTCCATCCGGTCTCCGGCAAGAATCGCACCGCGTTCGAGCACATGCATCAGCTCCCGCACATTCCCGGGCCATGTATGTTCCTGCAGCTTTACCATAGCTTCAACCGTCAGCCGCTTCCGTGGCATCTCCTGTCCCATCTGTTCCAGAAAGTGCTCCACGAGAAGTTCCAGGTCCTCGATCCTCTCTCGCAACGCAGGAACCTCTACCGGAAAAACGGCAAGCCTGTGATAGAGGTCAAGCCGAAAGGTCCGTTCCGCTCCCACACTCGTAGCCAGCTTCTCCAGCGGCTGATGCGTCGCAGCGATCACCCTGACGTCGACGCGCATCGTCTCGTTATCGCCCACCCGCTGCAGCTCGCCGCACTCCAGAAACCGCAGCATCTTAGCCTGCAGCGCCATCGGCATCTCGCCAATCTCGTCCAGAAACAGCGTCCCTCCATGTGCCGCCTCGATCCTTCCCGTGCGCGATTGCACCGCCCCGGTGAATGCCCCACGCGTATGTCCAAACAGTTCAGCTTCAAGCAATGCTTCCGGAATTGCCGCGCAGTTCAACACTGCAAATGGTTTATTCGCTCGCTCACTCAAGCGATGCAGCGCCTTCGCCACAACCTCTTTCCCGGTCCCCGTCTCTCCTTCAATCAACACCGTAGTCGACCGCGGCGCCACCAGACGGATCAGCCGCGTCAGTTCACGCATCGGTTCGCTGGTCCCAACCATCTCCGGCAACATCTGCTCCTTCGGCACAACCGTCCGTGCCGCCGCCTCCGGCCGTCCCATCAAAACCGACAATGCCTGCCGCGCCGAATCCAGACGAGCCTCCTCGTCTCTCTTGCGCGGCACATCCTGCCCGGCATCCTTGCGGACAAGGTTAGAGGCTCGCGTCGACGACCCGATAATCACAGGCACAACATCAGGAGCCGCCGCCCACGATGCCGTATCGTTCAGCGGAGCATTCTGTGCCTCCCGCAGCGCATGCAGCAGCTCATTTCTTCTCGGACTTCGCGCTCCGCCATCCACTCCACCATCAACGCGCAGCAACTCCATCGACGGATACAGCATTCGAATCACCGTCGCAAACTCGCCAACCTCAAGGTCAGGCAGCCAGCTATCTACCAGCAGCGCCTCCGAACGCGAATCCTCCAACTGCGCCATGGCCTCCGCACCGCCCGAGGCCTCTCGCACCTGCCACCGCAACCCGGTCAGCGAAGCACGCAGCCTTTGCCGCAGCCCCGCATCCGCACTCGCCAGAACAACCGTGCGCGCTGCCGCCGCTTCCGTTCCCTCTCCGTTCAACACCGCATCCCGTCCCATCGTCATGCTGCTCACCGTATCCCCTCGCTCTCTGTATCCATTACCTGTTGCAATATCTCTCGCATCGTTCCAACCGTCTTGTTCATCCGCGCACACTCCTGCAAACCCTCGCGGATCGCATCCCGCATTGCATCTGGTTCGCCGATCAGCTCTCCCATCGCAAGCCGGCACTGCAACACCGTCAGCGGCTGGCAAAGACCGTGCAGCGCCACGTCAATCCGTTCCACCAGATCCATCCCGCCAGCTTGTCGTTCCAACTCACGCACCCGCGCACGCCGCACTTACGCGATACTCGCCGGCCCGCGCCACCGTCTTGCTTCCAATACCTATCCGGTAGCCTTCGCCCCGCACCGTCTCAATCACGGAGACTCCCGTATCTCCTTCCGCGCTTGCCGCTCCCAACTTCTTCCGCAGATAGTTCACATACACATCCACCACATTCGTTCCCGCATCCGGAGACATCTGCCACACCTCGCACAGCAACTCACTCCGGCTGCAGCACTGTCCGCGTCGCATCATCAAAAACTCCAGCAGCGCAAACTCCTTCACCGTCAGCTCAACCAGCCGCCCATTCCGAATCACCCTACGTTCCATACGGTTCAACTCAACATTGCCGTGGCGCAGTACCGGATCAGCAAACTGCTCCCGCCGTCGCAGCAGCGCCCGGCAACGAGCCGTCAGTTCGTGAAAGCTGAAGGGCTTCAACAGGCAGTCATCCGCTCCCAGGTTCAGGCACTTCACTCGCTCTTCCACCTGGCTCCGTCCCGTCAGCACCAGCACAGCGGTCTCATCGAACCGGCCACGCATCTCTGCCAGCACCTCCGTTCCATCCTTTCTCGGAAGGCTCAGATCAAGCACAATCAGATCCGGACGATGCTCTGCTGCATAAACCAGTGCAGCCTCTCCATCTCCCACCCAAGACACCTCGTGACCCTCGAGCTTCAACCCTTTTTGCAGAAACAATCCAAGTGCTGCATCATCTTCAACAATTAAAACTCGCATTTTTTCTCTCCCCTTAGAACCAAGAAGTGCTTCAGCTCAGCAGTCACAGTTACTATTTCAACCGTGTTTCATTACCTTGGTTCATCCGCTGCATCCTGACAAGTACCCCTTCGCTTCAAAATGCACACACGATTTCAAAATGGGAATTCTTCAAATCGCATCACCACGACTCTGGCAACGCGCACGCGAAAAAAACAAACACGAATGTTGCCAGCAGGCCTGAGCATTCCCTTTGTGCTCTTAGTGTTCGTCTTCTCAACTCAACCCGGCAGATAGAAAGACGAGGCAGTCGAGGAATAAAATCAGACCGTCTCACTCAAGCCAACCCGTCGCAAGATCGCAGCTTGCAGGTTCTGACAATCTCATCCCGGACTAAAACAGCAGCCCAGGCGATCCCACAGGCCGCCCCGCCACGCTGAAAACCAGCTACCGGAATCAAGCCAGTTAGCAAGAAGTACCTCATTTACCGAAAGAGCTTGCAATTCGCTTTTTATTCGCTACAATCATGCGCATGGCTATCACGCGGCGGCAAAAAGAGGTTATCGACTTCCTTTCCAGTTTCACTCAGAAGAACGGCTACTCTCCTTCCTATGAAGAAATCGCCAGCGGTCTCGGCCTCAGCTCTCTAGCCACCGTGCACAAGCACGTCACCAACCTGCAGAACAAGGGCCTACTCCAGCGCGCCCACAACCGCAGCCGCTCCATCGATGTCCTTCCAATCCGCAGCGGCAAAAAAGGCTCTGATCGCCTGCCGCTGATGGGCCGCATCGCCGCTGGCCAGCCGGTAGAAGCCATCGAAACCGCGGAAAGCATCTCCCTGTCGGACATCATCGGAAACCGCGAAGTCTTCGCCCTCGAGGTACGCGGCGACTCCATGCGCGACGAGCACATCGTCTCCGGCGACTACGTCCTGGTCGAACGCACACGCACTGCCCGCGAAGGCGAGATCATCGTTGCCCTCATCGATGGCGCTGACGCCACCCTCAAACGTTTTTATCGCGAAGGCAGCATGGTCCGCCTGCAACCTTCCAACACAGAGATGTCCCCCATCTACGCCCCTGCCGCTAACGTCAGCATCCAAGGCAAAGTTCTCGGCGTCCTGCGCAAGTACGCCTGAAATTTACACATAACCCTCCCCAAAGAGGTTATTTCTTTTGCTCCGCGGAGCGTCCAAAATAGGAGACGGCAGTAACTCCGCGCCTCCTGGCGGAAACTTTCTCCTCCGTCTATGGAACTACGCACGATCTTCTTGCGTAACCACACTCCGAGACGACTCACCAACCCGAAAAAATGGGAGCATCCCCTTGGCTACACAGCGTAAAAATAAACGGAAGTTCTGGATCTGGACCGGCCTCATCGCCCTGGTTGTAGTTGGCGCTCTCGGCATCGCAGTATCCGCCCGCGGAAACACCACCAAGTTTGAACCCTCGCAGCTCTCCAAAGCCGACCTCAGCGACATCGCCCGCTCCGTCGTTGCCACTGGCAAAGTTCAACCCATCACCAAAGTCGAGGTCAAATCCAAAGCATCCGGCATCGTAACGCGTCTCGACGTGGACATTAACAATCACGTCAAGCAAGGTCAAGTTCTCGCTCAGCTAGACCAGCAGGAGATTCTCGATCAGGTCGCCGCTCAAAAGGCAACCCTCGCCGCAGCCGAATCCAACGCTCGCGCCGCAGCCGCCTCGATCCAGTACGACAAGGTCAACGCCGAAGCCCCCGATCTTCCCATGTACAAGAACACCTACGAGCGAAACCTCAAGATGTCCAAAGAGGGTGTCGTCTCCCAGCAGTCTCTCGACGATGCGCAGCAGAAGTACCTCGCAGCCGCGAACACACGCGACAAGGCCGTCTCGCAGATCAGCGTCGACAACTCCAAGCTTCGCCAGGCCGAGGCGCAGGTCGCGCAGGCTCAGGCCTCCCTCAAACAGCTTGAGGAGCAGCTAGGCTACACCACAGTCATCGCACCAATGGACGGCATCATTCTCTCCCGCGACGTTGAGATCGGTGACGCCGTCAGCTCCATCCTCGTCCTCGGCTCCACCGCCACTCTCGTCATGACCGTTGGCGACACCACCCAGGTCTACGTTCAGGGCAAGGTCGACGAGTCGGACATCGGCAAGGTCTACCTCGGACAGGCTGCTCGCATCAAGGTAGAGTCCTTCAAGGACAAGACCTTCCAGGGTAAGGTAACCAAGATCGCGCCTCTCGGCGTCGAAAAGGATAACGTCACCACCTTCGAGGTTCGCGTCTCCATCGACAATCCCGGCGGCGAACTCAAGACCAACATGACAGCCAACGCCGAGATCCTCCTCGAAGAGCACAAAAACGTCCTCACCGTTCCCGAGCAGGCCGTCCTCTACGACAAAGATCGCAACGCCTCTGTCGAAGTCCCCGACGCCAAGGGAAAGAACGGCCGCCGCACCGTCGAAATCAAAGCTGGCATCTCGAATGGCACCAAAACTGAAGTCCTTGCCGGTCTCAAATCCGGCGACACCGTCATCCTTCAGCAATAAACTGTAGGGCCAGTGGCAAGCTCGTCAACTAAACCGCAGCTATCAGAGTCGACTAAAGGAACGTCATGACTATCAAAGTCTTCACTACCGCCGCCGCAACCCTCGCCCTCGCCGCTACCACCGCCTTTGCCGCCGACAGCACCTTCGACCGAACCCTCACCGTCAGCGGCTCGCCCAACGTCTCAGTCGCCACCGGCTCTGGCAACGTTCATCTCAATCCAGGATCGGGAAATCAGGTTCACATCGTCGCCCACGTCCGCTCCAGCCACGGCTGGATGGGCGGAGGCAGTGACGTCGACAGCCGCATCCAGCAGATCGTCGCCAACCCTCCCATCGTTCAGAGCGGTAACGACATCACCATCGGCGACCGTCACAACAACAACGATCTCTATCGCAACATCAACATCGACTACGAGATCACCCTGCCAAAATCCTCCAGCATCAGCGCTGCCTCCGGCTCCGGTGACATCGAAATCCAGAATGTCGGCGCAACCATCAAAGCCCAGAGCGGCTCCGGCAACGTTCGCGCTCATGGCATCGAAGGCCCTGCGATCCTTGGCACCGGCTCTGGCGATATCGAACTTCAGCAGACCGGCCCGGGCGACGTGAAAGCGGAGACCGGCAGCGGCAACATCCGCCTTCAGGGTCTCGCCGGCGCTCTCAAAGCCGGCACCGGCAGCGGCGATATCGAAGCGCAGGGCCAGCCCACCTCAGATTGGAAGCTCACTACCGGCAGCGGCTCAGTTCGCCTCGCCGTCGGCAGCGCCCACTTCAACCTCGACGCAGACACAGGCTCAGGCAGCATCAACGTCTCGCAGCCCATCACGATGCAGGGTAGCCTCAACCATCATCACGTCAGCGGAGCAGTCAACGGCGGCGGACCCACTATTCGCGTCAGCACCGGCTCTGGCGACGTTCAAATCAAATAGCGGCAACTCGACTACGCGGCGGCTCACCCAGCCGCCGCGTTCTCATTTAATCCACCAGCATTACTCTGCCCGTCGCAAGATCGTAGCTTCCGCTCGCGACCTTCAATCCACCGCTCTTGATAGCCGCCGCGATTACGGTCGAACTCTCCCTTAGCACCTGGGCCTGGTAAGCCGCATTCCTCTTCACCGCCAACGAGGCATCGCCCTTCGCATCTTTTATCGCCGGTATCAGGTGTTGGTACAGAACGCTGATCTGTCCCGGCACCTCCTTGGCTGCGATCGCCGCGCTGATGGCTCCACAGTTCGAATGCCCCATGACCAACAGCGCCTTCACTCCAAGCACCGCCACCGCATACTCCATGCTCGCCATAATCTCCGGCGTCACAATATTGCCTGCCACACGCGAGACAAAAACATGCCCGATGCTCTGATCAAAGAGAATCTCCACAGGCACTCGTGAATCGGCGCACGCGAGCACTGCAGCAAAAGGCTCCTGTTTGCTCACCGTCTTCTCTTTCAAAATCTTCAGGTCTTCCGGAAATGAAGTGATCGTCCCCGCGACGAATCGTTCATTGCCGGCCATCAGCTCCCGCATCGCTCCTTCGCCGGTCAGTTCGGTCTGCGCCAAAATCGGTACAGCGCCTCCTGCCACCACTCCTGCCGCTGCCAGCCCGGCAACGAACTGCCGTCTCGTCCAATCACCAGCCATCGCGTCCCTCATAGTCCCTCCTGTTGCCAAGAAGCTTATACCAAACCAAATCAATTACCCTTAAACAATGCCCGTTACGCCTCTCCCTCGTCTCCTTGTCTTCGATCTCGACGGCACTCTCATCGACTCCCGCATCGACCTCTGCAACTCCGTCAACGCCACCCTCGCCCACTTCGGCAAACCCCAGCTTCCCGAAGCCGTCATCTCCAGTTACATCGGTGACGGCGCCTCTCTGCTCGTCCGTCGAGCCTTCGGCGATCCCGAAGGCGACCGCCACGACGAAGACTACGTGACCAAAGCCCTTACCTTCTTCCTCGACTACTACCGCATTCACAAACTCGACTACACCTATCTCTACCCCGGCGTCCTCGAATCACTCGAAGCCATCCACCGTACGCATCCCGAGATCCTCATGGCGGTCCTCACCAACAAACCCGTCAACCCCTCCCGCGACATCTGTGCCCACTTCAACCTCTCGCGCTTCTTCTTTCAAAACTACGGCGGCAACAGCTTTCACACCAAGAAGCCCGACCCTCATGGCCTTCAAACTCTCATCGCTGAAGCCAGCGTCATCGCCGGCCACACCATCACCCCAAAGGAAACCATCATGATCGGCGACACCGACGTCGACGTCCTCACCGCCCGCAACTGTGGTGCCCACAGCATCGGCTGCGGCTTCGGTCTCAAGCCGCACTCTCTCGTCGATGCCCCGCCAGACCACCTCGCCCACGCCCCAGCCGATTGGCTCCGGATTCTCGGCATTCCTGTCCCCAAACTTTGACGTATACCCAAACCCTTGCTAGGCTCATCCTCACAGATGGCCGCGACAAACAATCCGCTTGCCACTACCTGCTGCATCATCGGCGGAGGCCCCGCCGGTATTATGCTCGGCTTCCTTCTCGCGCGTCAGGGCATCGCTGTCACTGTCCTTGAAAAGTACAAAGACTTCTTCCGCGACTTCCGCGGCGACACCATCCATCCCTCCACCCTCGAACTCCTCTACGAGCTTGGCCTCCTCGAAAAATTCCTCGCGCTCCCCCATTCGCAGATCACCGGACTCTCTGCCATCATTGGTGGCTACCGTCTTCAAATGTCCGATTTCACCCACCTCCCCACCCACGCCAGGTTCGTCGCCCTCATGCCCCAGTGGGACTTCCTCAACTTCCTCTCAGCGGAAGCAGCCCGCTTCCCATCCTTCACGCTGCGCATGGGCTGGGAGGCCACCGGTCTCATGCAAACCAGCGACGGCACCACCACCGGCGTTCTCGCCAACACCCCAAACGGCCCCGTCGAAGTTCCAGCCGCTCTCACCGTCGGCTGCGACGGCCGTCACGCCATCTCACGCGTCGCCGGAGATCTCCCCATCATCGACGAAGGTGTTCCGGTAGACATCCTCTGGCTCCGCATCGCACGCCAGCCCTCCGACCCCGAAAATGCCCTCGGCTACTTCAACTTCGGCCGCTTCATCATCCTCATCAATCGCAACGATTACTTCCAGGTTGGCTATCTCATCCCCAAAGGCGCCCTTCCGCAGATCCAGCAGCAAGGCATCCCAGCCTTCCAGCAGAGCATCGAGCGCATCATCCCGTTCCTCGCCGTCCGCACCAGCGAGATCGACTCCTGGGACAAGGTCAAACTCCTCACCATCGAGATCAATCGCCTTCGTGACTGGTGTTCCCCCGGCCTGCTCTGCATCGGCGACGCGGCCCACGCCATGTCCCCCGTCGGCGGCATCGGTATCAACATCGCCCTTCAGGACGCAGTCGCCACCGCGAACCACCTCACCGAATCTCTACTCGGCAGCGGAGCCACCGTACACGATCTGCGAAGGGTTCAGAACTACCGCGAAGGTGCCGTCCGCAACACACAGCGAGTGCAGATCCTGGCGCACCGCATCCTCTCCCGCGCTCTTCAGAACACTGGCCCGGTCACCCCGCCCCTCGCGCTCCGCATCGCCACCAAGATCCCCGGCTTCAAATACCTCACCGGACGCTTCGTCGGCATGGGCCTCCAACCACAACACATCAAGACCTTCTAGCGTACCCACGCATCGATGCGTCGTTCCTGCATTTTGTGCCCGTCAAACTGCGTTCCACTCTATTTTTCGAAATCCTCCTGCCGTATACTCACTTCAACTGCGATGCCAAGCACCTCCACTCCCCCGCAAATATCAGCCCCATCGAGCCGCAACTGGCAAAAACCCGCGCTCTGGGCCATCATGGGCGCAGCCGTCATCTCCGTCACGCTCTACAGTGAGATCCCCCTCCTCCGTTCCGCTCCAGAAAAACGGCTGTTTCATCGCATCCCCTGGATGCTCATCCCGCATATCGCCGGCGGCCTCACTGCCCTGCTCAGCGGCCCGCTGCAGTTCTCCAGCCGTCTCCGCCGCCGCAACCCGAAGTTCCATCGGATACTCGGCCGCGTTTATGTCTCTTCCGTCTTCATCGCTGCCCCGCTCGCCATCCTCATGGCCGTCACCAAACATATCCCCAGAGCCGGCTTGTTCGTAACTGGCGCCACCGTTCAGGGCGGAACGTGGTTCCTTGCCACTGCTGCCGCCTTCCTCACCGCGCGCAACCGCCACATCCAGCAACACCGCGAGTGGATGGTCCGCTCCTACGCCCTCACCTTCACCTTTGTCGGCACACGTATCCTGCAACCTATACCGGCATGGAATCATCTCAATGTCGCCGGCGGCACAATCGCCACCATCCTGATCACCTTCATGGCTGTCCTCATTCCCGACCTCGCACTGAATTGGCGCCAGCTCACCACCCGTCGCGTCTGATTCGCTCCCGCAAGAACCATCACCCTTCAAACCCTCGATTCCAGCTCTGGATCACCCGCGTCTCCCGCTCCCATCCCAGCACGCTCACGCTTCCCGTCCCCAGCGCCAACAGCGCCCCTCCCGCCGCCGCCAGCCCAATCCATCGCGCCGCCAGAATCCGCAAAATATGCGCATGCGCAAACATCGCAACCTTCCCGCGTCAGGCACCGTCGCCAAGGCCTGCGCAATCACCCCATCCGCCCGCTCCCCAACATGCTCCACCGTCTCCCCACCCACAATCTCGTTCTTCCAAACCGACCACCCCGGAATCTTCGCCTGAATCTCCTTCGTCGTCTTCCCCTCATACACCCCATAGTCCCACTCCTTCAACCCATCATTCACCACGGCAACATCCCCAAACCCCGCAATCGCGCAGGTCTCCCGCGCCCGCTGCATCGGACTCACAAACACCGCATCAAACGTCGTCCCTTTCAGATAATCCCGCAACTCCACCGCCCGCTGCCGCCCCTGCTCCGTCAGCGGAATATCCGTCCGGCTCGTATGCGCCCCGCTCAAACTCCACTCCGTCTCCCCATGCCGTACCAGCCACAACTCAGTTCCTACACTCATTCGCAACCTCCTCGACCATAAAGCTTTGTCATTCTGAGCGGAGCCAAGAACCCTCGCTTCTGCAGTTGTCTTTACCTACTCACCGCAACCAACCTCTCCATAAACTATCCTATAAAGATGGACTTTCAGCTCTCCACCACCTACAAGCCCCAGGGCGACCAGCCCCGCGCCATCTCCGAGCTCGTCTCCGGCATCCACGCCGGTGAAAAAGATCAAGTCCTCCTCGGCGTCACCGGCTCCGGCAAAACCTTCACCATGGCCAAGGTCATCGAAGAGCTGCAGCGCCCCGCCCTCATCCTCGCGCACAACAAAACCCTCGCCGCCCAGCTCTACCACGAGTTCAAAACCTTCTTCCCCAACAACGCCGTCGAGTACTTCGTCTCCTACTACGACTACTACCAGCCCGAAGCCTACATCCCCGCCGGCGATCTCTTCATCGAAAAAGAGTCCACCGTCAATGAAGAGTTAGACAAGCTCCGTCTCGCCGCCACCCGCAGCCTCTTCGAACGCCGCGACGCCATCATCGTCTCCTCCGTCTCCTGCATCTACGGCCTCGGCTCGCCCGAAGCCTACTACGGCATGTTGATGCTCCTCGAAAAAGGCCAGCGCATCAAGCGCGAAGACATCACCCGTCGCCTCGTCGAGATCCTCTACGACCGCAACGACGTCGACTTCCGTCGCGGCACCTTCCGCGTCCGCGGCGACATCATCGAGGTCTACCCCACCTACGACGAAAACGCCTACCGCATCGAACTCTTCGGCGACGAGATCGACTCGCTCTCTCAAATCGACCCGCTCTTCGGCACCGTCCGCCAAAAATACTCCCGCCTCCCCATCTACCCCAAGTCCCACTACGTCGTCCAACCCGAGCGCAAGACCACCGCCATCGCCACCATCATCGAAGAGATGGAGTGGTGGGAAAAAGAACTCGAACAACAAGGCCGCCTCGTCGAATCCCAACGCATCCACCAGCGCACCCGCTTCGACCTCGAGATGATCAAATCCGTCGGCTTCTGCCACGGCATCGAAAACTACTCCCGCCACTTCTCCGGCCGTCTCCCCGGCGAACCCCCGCCCACACTCCTCGACTACTTCCCCAAGGACTACCTCCTCTTCATCGACGAGTCCCACGTCACCGTCCCCCAACTCCACGGCATGTGGCACGGCGATCGCAGCCGCAAGCAAAACCTCGTCGACTACGGCTTCCGTCTCCCCTCGGCGATGGACAACCGCCCCCTCAAGTTCGAAGAGTTCGAATCCCGCACCGGCCAGATCATCTACGTCTCCGCCACCCCCGGCCCCTACGAACTGACGAAGTCAGCGGGAGTCGTCGTCGAACAGATCATCCGCCCCACCGGCCTCATCGACCCCGTCGTCGAAATCCGCCCCATCAAAGGCCAGATCGACGACCTCCTCGCCGAGATCCGCGACCGCACCGAAAAAAATCAGCGCGTCCTCGTCACCACCCTCACCAAGCGCATGTCCGAAGACCTCGCCAGCTACTACACCGAAGTCGGCGTCCGCTGCCGCTACATGCACTCCGAGATCGAAACCCTCGAACGCATCAAACTCCTCCGCGACCTCCGCAAAGGCGAGTACGACGTCCTCATCGGCATCAACCTCCTCCGCGAAGGCCTCGACCTCCCCGAAGTCTCGTTGGTAGCAATCTTCGACGCCGACAAAGAAGGCTTCCTCCGCTCCCAGGGCTCCCTCATCCAAACCATCGGCCGAGCCGCCCGCCACATCGAAGGCCGCGCAATCCTCTACGCCGATAAAATGACCGACTCCATGCAGCGCGCCATCAACGAAACCGACCGCCGCCGCGAAAAACAGGTCGCCTACAACGAAGAAAACGGCATCACGCCCATGTCCATCATCCGCCCGCTCGAAATGGGCCTCGCCGGCATCCTCAGAGCCGACTACGCCGACCTCATCGACGAAGCCGAAGGCATGCCCGACTTCGCCACCCAGCAGGAACTAGACACCTACATCAACAAACTGGAATCCGACATGCGCGAAGCCGCCAAAAAATTCGAATTCGAAAAAGCCGCCAAACTCCGCGACACAGTAAAAGAACTCCGCACCAAAGAATTCCTGTTCAGCTAGGAACTAGCCAAGGGATTTCAGAATCCATCGCTCCTTCTAGTAAGAGAGAGTTAGCTATTGGGGATAGGTCGTACTCAATACTAGGGATTCTTGGGTTTGTCTAAAATTCCCAGAATTTTGTATGTTTCCGATTGAATCTTTTTCCCGTCCAGGCTGACTGACCAAATCAATTTGGCATTGTCGCCGTGGAAATCGACTTGAATAGCATCCACAATGGGCATGCGGCAACTTCTACGGTTTCCAGCTGCGCCGGCCATATGCTCTGCAAACTTACTCTCACAATTCACGACTGCCAGACGACCATCGGGAAGCAGAAGGGTAAATGCGGCGCCATGTACCTTAAAGGTTTTTCCAGTTGCGACATTGTTGTACACAGCAGCATAGTCGTAGGAATCTTCTTTATCCTGTCGGTCAACAATCTTTACGTCTAGCTTCTGCGATAAAGCAGGCAATACGCACACAAATAGCAATCCGAAAACGCCAATCGCACGTTTCATCAGTTCTCCGTTGGATTAATACCGGCAAAGTATTACAGAAGAACAGGCTATCTGCACATATTTATTAGAAACATCAGTAAACACAGCGGGTAGCGGCGCCCATTTTGGGTAGTTCATGGGTCGGCGAACGGCTCACCTAAGCAAATATTCTCTCCCTGCTCGAAAATGTTCGAGTGACGAGATGACATAGGGAATTGCTTCCCCATCCACTTTCCCGTACCCTAACCCCATGGACGTAACCCTCACTTCCGACCAACGCGCTCTCGCCCGTCAGGCGATCGAAAGCGGACGTCTGCACGCAGAAGAAGACGTCGTGCAGGAAGCCCTATCCCTCTGGGAGGAGCGCGAACGTCACCGCATCGAGTTCTTAGCCTCGCTCGACGAGGCTCACAAGTCCTTTGCACGCGGCGAAGGCCGTCCGGTCACAGAAGAATCCATGCAGAAACTCTCCGCAAGCATCAAGGAGCAAGGCCGCGCGCGCCTCGCCGCAGAGTTGGCCTCCTCGAAATAAATGGCCCTCATTCTATCCCCGCAGGCCGAGATCGATCTCGACGAAATCTGGCTTTACATCGCAAAAGAGAGCACCAGCATTGAGGTCGCCGATCGCCTGATCGACACAATCACCAACCGCCTGCTCCTCCTCGGACCCTATCCTTATCTAGGCCGCCTCCGCGAGGAAGACTTCGGTCCCGGCACCCGTACCTTCGCCGTCGGTGAATATGTCATCATCTACACCATCTCCCAAAACGACGTACTCATCCTACGGATCGTCCACGGACGCCGAGATATAGAAGCTATCTTCAGCCATTAGTCCACTTCTAACTGCTCATTGGCAGACGCCAACACCAGCGCACCCAACCCAAAACCCACCAAAACCAAACCCATCGCCCACCTCATTACCTAAACTTCGACCCAAGCAAAACAGGCTCAGTCTCCAGCAGCGTGAGCGACTTCACCATCCCCGCAGTCTCAGCCTTGTATTTCTTGAAGTGCACCGTCTCAAGGTGCGCTTGATAAGCAGCCACACTGGCTACATCTCAAAAAGCCTGATCTGCGTGGGATGCCCCTTGACCGACACAGCATACAAACTCAACACGCCCGGCTCGACTCGAATCGAGGTCTCGATCTCTTCCCTCAGCGCCGCAGTATATCTCTCCAATTGAGCCGGATCAATCTCCAACTCAGAGAGCCGCACGACACGTCCCTCCACCGGTTCAGCAGACATGCCCCGACTCCCCAAAACCAAATATCCCGCCAGCCACGATACACCCACCAGTAAAAAGTGCTTCGCTCTCATTCCACCTTCCAGGTACAAAGTCTATCCGGATGCAGGCACCACCTATCCAATTCACGCGATAGTGCAGGCGATGAATGGGACATTACTCTCACGCCTATGGAAAAATAAAGCTGCCAAAGGTCGTGCGCTTTCGAACTCCTGAAAAAATATGACCCAACCTCCCAAAACCCGCAACACCCCCAAACTCCTCCCGCGCACCTTCTACTCCCGTTCACCCGAAATCGTAGCCCGAGCTCTCCTCGGCAAGCTCGTCATCCGAGATCTCCACGGCGAGCGCCTCACCGGCCGCATCATTGAAGTCGAAGCCTACCTCGGCCTCACCGACCCCGCCTCTCACGCCTACCGCGGCCTCACCCCCAACAACTTCCCCCTCTTCGGCCCACCCGGCCACACCCACGTCTACTTCATCTACGGCATGTACTACTGCGTCAACGCATCCGCCCATCTCCCCGGCGAAGCTGGTGGAGTCCTCATCCGCGCCATCACTCCCATCGACGGCCTCGAAACCATGGCCGATCTCCGCGGCCTTCCCCGCAACACAAAACCCAAACTCCTCACCGGAGGCCCCGGCCGCCTCTGCCAGGCACTCGACATCACCCGCAAAAACTCCAACGACCTCGACCTGACCTCACCCACCTCACCCATCCAGATCGCCGACGACGGCCATCGCCCCAAAGAAATCCAAACCACCCCACGCATAGGCCTCTCCAAAGCCGCCGACCTCCCCCTGCGCTTCCTCACCACCGCAACCTAGGCTGCAACTTTTCTCCAGGCATAGCGTCAATACAACAACACCCGCAATCGCACTGGCATGAATCTCACCATCTTCACGCCAAAACCGATTGCGGCGGCGTTTTAGCGGTGCTATTCTGCACCCAATTCCTCTCGGCCCGGGCCCCCGTTCTCAATCAAATAGCACTTAGAAGGACTCCATGATTCCCCTTCGTCTCATCGTCCCGCGCTATCTTGCCGCTGCACTTCTACTTACCTGCTTCTCCCTCAACGCCCAGACCACAAACACCCCCGCCGGTATCCAGCAAAAACTTGAGTCGGACTTCGCTGTGAGCAAGGCGGCTGCAGACAAGAGCGACATCGTTACTGCAGGCGCAGTTCTCGTCCTCAAAGTAGACGGCCTCCTCATGAGCGCCACCACCACCGGCAGCGCCGCATCGAACACCTACCGTGACGGAAAGATCTCGCAAGGCATGTGGAAGATCGCCAAGATGCCCGGCTTCGGCGGCCTGGTCTCTCACACTGCAAACACAACCGTTACGACGCGATCCTTCGTCGCCGGCGAAAAATTCTGGGTGACAAAGATCACCGTTCACGATGACGGCGTCGTCTTCGAGCTTCTCAGCGATCCCATCTCCGACGTCCGCTACTATTCCACCCTGAAGTTCCCCTTCACCAAAGGCGCAGTTCCCGCACCCGATCAGGTCGATACCACCGTCGGCGAAGTCTTCAAAGTTCAACCAGACGATGCCGCCGCAGACGACAAAGGCGCCAAGGGCGGCAAGCAGCCTGCTGCAGGCACCGCAGCTCCAGCAGTCGAGGCAGCCGCTCCTCCACCCGCAGCCATGGCCCCCATCGCTCCGCCGCCGCCGCCTGCCGATACGCCGCCTCCAGCTCCCAAGACCATCGCACTCAAACAAACAAAGGATGAGGTCCTCGCGAACTTCGGCCCACCCACTAAGATCGTCAAACTCGGCACCAAAGAGATCGACTACTACCCAGACATGAAGGTCACGTTCGTCAACAACAAGGTCACAGACGTCCAGTAGCTTTTTTCTCGCCCAGGCTCGGCCAGCTTCACCGCAAAGACGCATATCCACATATATCCAAGGAGATCGTCGTGTACCTTTCAAAGACTCGCACTAACCCATCCTTCATCTTTATCGCACTTGCGCTCACTCTATGCCTGGGTCTCTCGGCAACCGCGCCGTCTCAAACCAAAAAGCCTGCTGCTCCTGCCGCCAAGCCCGCGGCTCCTGCCAAACCCGCAACATCGTCTGCTGCAAAACCTGCTGGTGCATCGACAGCCGGCCACACCACCACAACGACTGCAGGCCACACCACCACCGGCGCCAGAACCACCACAACCACCACCTCTCATACGACAACGACCGCTGGTGGACGCTCCGTCACATCCTCTACGACAAGAACGACCACCGTATCGCACGTCGGTGGACCTGTAGGTCGCACTCCCACCGGCAGCCATGAAGTCCGTACCGCGAACGGCAGACGTGGTTCGCACCCGCGCCAACGGCTCCCGCGCCGATGTCCACGACGCACGTCGCGGCATGGATATCCATCACGGCCTCGACGGCAACCGTCGCATCTCCGTCGAGCGCGCCGATCACTCTCGTGTCTATGCCGAGCGCGGTGGCCGCGGTTACGTCCAGCACCCCTACATGTACCATGGCCGCGAGTACGGTCATCGCACCTACTACGATCACGGCCGCTACTACGATCGCTACTACAACCGCTACGGCTATCGCGGCGCTTATCTCGACGTCTACGCTCCTGCCCGTTACTACCCGGTAGGCTTCTACGGCTGGGCCTACAATCCCTGGGCCGTTCCCGTCGCCTACTCCTGGGGATGGGGCGCCGCACCCTGGTACGGCTACTACGGTGCTTACTTCGCCCCCTACCCGGTCTATCCCAGCGCAGCCTTCTGGCTCACGGACTATCTCATCGCCACCAGCCTTCAGGCCGCCTACGCCGCAAATGCCGCAAACGCTGAGGCCGCCGCCGCTGCCAGTGGTCCTCCGGCACTCACTCCAGAGGTCAAGCAGATGGTCGCCGACGAGGTTAAGCGTCAGGTCGCTCTTGAAAACTCCGAAGCCGCAGCCAACGCTCAGAGCCAGCAGCCCGATCCCGCTTCCAGCAGCATCGCCCGCATGTTGAGCGACAATCAGCCTCACGTCTTCATCGCCGGCAGCGATCTTGACGTCGTCGACTCTGCAGGAAACGAGTGCCCTATCAGCCAGGGCGACATCGTTGAAGTCTCCTCCGCGCCCGCAGCCGACGCCGCCGGAGCCACCGCTCTCGTTCTCGCCAGCAAAGGCGGCAAGGAGTGCGCAAAATCCGCCAATGTCACCATAGCCTTCAACGATCTGCAGGACATGCAGAATCACATGCGCGAGACCATCGACGCAGGCATGGGCGATCTGCAGTCGAAGCAGGGTAAGGGCGGCCTTCCCGCCGCACCTCCATCGGCACAGGTAGCTCCCGTCGCCGCAGCCTTCACTGCCGGTGCTCCTCCGCCAGACACCACAGCATCCACTGAGATCGCAGCGCAGACACAAGCGGCCGATCAAGCCGAGCAGGAGGTAGCAAGTGCTGCTCCCGCCGCCTCCGGCCCATCCGATTCCGCCGCACCCGCTCCAATCGCGCCTCCTCCACCTCCACCAGCCGCTCCAACAACGATCGCCCTGGGGCAGACCGTCGACCAGGTAACCGCCAGCATGGGCGCACCGACACGCATCATCGATCTCGGCACCAAAAAAATCTACGTCTACAAGGACATGAAGATTACCTTCAAAGCCGGCAAAGTAAGCGACGTCGAATAAGCGTTTATAAACCCACAGAAAAACCCAGCCTTCGCATCACACGAGGGCTGGGTTTTCTATTTAGAAAATTATCGCCAGCTAACTGCCAGATGCCACCGCATCTTACGATTCATCGTCTTCTCCAGCACATGCGCATACTCCAGCAGTTCAGACAAAACCTGCTCACCCTCTGAACCCAACTGCTGCGGATCAGCCTCCAGCGTCATAATAAGCGCCTGCACTGTCTTCAATCCGTCTTCAGCGAAGTACCACTGCGGTGGAGGCAACCGGCGCATCAACTCCTGGTTCCCTGCGCCCTCTTCAATCAGCAACGACATCGAATTCTCATCGGCCGAAAAAAACTCAATCAGCGGACGCACTCCCAACCGCAGTGCCAGCCGTTCCAGCGCATCCTCATGCCGAGCCATCGAGCGCCCGTTGACGAAGATATCGAATCCAGGGTCCTCACCCTCGACCACGATGTACATGCAAGCAGCCATTCCTCGCAGTGTACCCCGCAAAACGCCTGCGGAGAAGTATCAGCGAAGCGACAGGCCAGTATCGTCTTCCCCCGGCTTCAAAAACAAAAGCGCTCCAGCGCCTGCTCCCAGAAGAGCCGTCCCGGACACCATCCTTATCGTCCACTCAGGTCGAATCAAAATATAGCTCTCACAAATTGTGAGCAGCGGAATCAAAAGATAGCGCGACGCAAATCGTACCGGAGACATCTCGCGCAGCAACCACATCAGCAACAGCAACTCCGTCACATCGGCTGTTGAAGAGATCGATATCGCCGAAACAAAACCACTCCATCGCCACACAACCTCTTCATGCACGACGCTCCACCCCAACAAAAACGCCGCATTGCTCAACGCCATCACCGCAACTGCATCCGCAAAAACAATCCCACGCAGCAACCGATAGAGCCACACACTCGCCACTCCTGCCAGCATCACCGCCGTGCAGACGCCCGCAAGTATCGCCCATCCACGCACAGACCGCGAAAACTCCATCGACAACAACAGCAAAAGCCCGCCAACTCCCACCAGCGCCGGTATCAGAAAACGTCTCGCCCCTCGCTCCTCACTCCCCGCAGCATCGCCTGCCGCAACTGTCAGCACCACCACCACAGGCACCATGGCAAACAACGCAGATCGACTATTCTCCGCAACGCTTCCTCGCGCATATTCACTCATCACCAGCGGAACCCCAAAGAAGCTCACGCTCGCAGCAGCCAACCTTGCATAGAGCAACGCGCCCGCTCGAAACCGCACTCCGCGAACAGTCAGTATCAGAGCCGCCAGTCCAATCACACCAAAGAGAAAGCTCTGCAACTCCAGCGCAGGCAATCCATCCGACACACGAGGAATCACCCACGAAGTCCCGGACAAGATGCAAAGCGCCGCAAAGACCACCCACCGATTCCATCGCATAACATCCACCCTCACCAACTACAAATCACTTCCAAACATGAGGAACCGAGCCAGCCGGAACATGCGAGATCAGTTCAAGGTAAACAGTCTCGATATCCTGTTGCAATCCATCGGGCCGATTCGGAACCCAATTCCTGTCGTCATCTGGCAACTTGATCTGCATCTCAGCCGGCTTCTTCCCGGAGTCCGCTTGAAGTTTAACTTCACGATAGAGATCTCGCAGAAATCTTTGCTGCCCCGTCAAAATCTCCGCTCCACCCGCATCGCCATGGCCAGGCAAAACATGCAGAGGCTTCAACGCCAACGCCTTGTCCAGCACATCAGGCCAGTTAGCGATGTTCGCATCGAGCAATTTATTTCGCGGCCCATTCACCGCCGCATCTCCCGTACACAACACTCGCTCCTTCGGCAGCCACACATAACCATCACCAGGCGTATGTCCCCATCCCAGAAAAAGAAACCGCACCTCACGCCGTCTATCCTTCAACACAAACGAATCGCCATCGATAACCTTCTGCGGCCGCTGAACATCAGACTCCCTCATCGCACGCACATCATCACGCTTCGCCATCGCCGCCTGCCACCGCCCCGGCTCCCACCGATCCATCTCGCTCACAACTCCACGGAACGCCATCGTCGTCGCGCCCGCCGCGGTCCACACCGAGTTGCCATAAGCATGATCTCCATGAGCATGCGTATCGAAGACATAGCGGACAGGCTTCTTCGATAATCCCTTCACGATCTCAAGTAACTCCTTCGCCCTCCCCGGATAGTTCGCATCCACGACAATCAGATAACGATCCATCTCAATGACCGTAGTATTGCTGTACCCCTTACTCGAGTCCCCGAGCAAAAACCAAACCCCATCGGCGATCTTCTGCGGAGGCACATCTTGCCCCAAAGCGCTCTGTCCAAAACCAAGCAGGAGCGCCATAAGAAGCAACTCCTTCCGAACAATCTCATAAGCCCAAGTCGTCACAAAGACACAAAAGCCGCGCAAATGCGCGGCCTCTGTGTTGAACGTCGATGAACCCCTAGCGATTGCCGCCGCCCTGCGGTGCGCCCGAACCCGAGCCAGGCTTCCGTCCACCGCGACGACGCCTACCGCCCGGCCGCCTCTGTCCTCCGGGTCCACTCGGCCTCGCACCATCGCCAGCTGCTGGAGCCGCAGGAGCGCCATCGGCGCGATTGAAGTTTGGCTCGTCCGACTCTTCGCCGTCTTCGTCAAAATCTTCACCGTCGTCATTCGCATCCTCAGAAGCCTGGTTCACACGTGGTGCATCCCCTGCCTCTACATGTGCTCCATCCGTCCCGATCTGTCCCGGCTCTGGCAGCCCAAGCTTCGCACGCTGCTCACGCAGCACCGCCTTGCGAGACAGCTTGATACGGTTCCCTTCGATGGCCAGCACCTTCACAAGGATCTGGTCACCTTCACGAAGCTCGTCCTTGACCTCCTTCACGCGATGCTCGGCGATCTCGGAGACGTGCAACAAACCATCGGTGCCCGGGAATATTTCGACAAACGCGCCGAACTCCGCAAGCCGAACCACCTTGCCCAGGTACGTCTTTCCAATCTCCGGCACAGCCGTGAGATCGCTAATCATCTGGATCGCTCGTGCCAGTCCATCCGCATCGCTCGAAGCGACATTCACGCGACCCGTATCGTCGACATCGATCTTCACACCGGTCGCATCGATGATTCCACGAATCACCTTGCCTCCCGGTCCGATCAGATCGCGAATCTTGTCAGTCGGAATCTGAATGGTGTGAATACGCGGTGCAAACTGCGACTTCTCTTCGCTCGCATTCGCAATCACCCGTCCATCGTATCGAGCAGGAACAACCTGCCATGCCGCGCCTGCTCCAGGGCCTCGCGCATAATCTGCGGAGTGATCCCCATGATCTTGATGTCCATCTGCAGCGCCGTAATTCCCTTGCGCGTACCGGCAACCTTGAAGTCCATGTCGCCATAGTGATCTTCTGCGCCCGCGATGTCCGTCAGGATGGCGTAGTTGTCGCCCTCCTTCACCAGGCCCATCGCAACACCCGCAACCGATCCCTTGATCGGAATGCCGGCCTGCATCAAGGCAAGCGAAGCGCCGCAAACCGTCGCCATCGAAGATGATCCGTTCGACTCCAGAATGTCGGAGACGACGCGCAACGTATAAGGCGACTCATCCTCACCCGGCAGAACAGCTTCGATCGCTCGGAAAGCAAGCGCCCCATGACCGATCTCACGCCGTCCGACCCCGGTCATACGTCCAACCTCACCAACGGAGAACGGAGGGAAGTTATAGTGCAGCATGAAGCGTCGCTTCTGCTCGCCCTCGTAGCTCTCAAGCCGTTGCGCATCGTCGGTCGTTCCCAGCGTCGCACTTACCAGCGCCTGCGTCTCGCCGCGCGTAAACAACGCCGATCCGTGAACTCGCGGCAACACACCAACCTCGATCGTCAGATCGCGAATCTTGTCGAACGCCCGATGATCCGGCCGAATCCGGTCCATCAGCACCTGATCGCGGAAGATCTTCTCGCGCAGCAGCTCATAGTACTTGCTCAGCTTCTTCGCCGCATCCGCATCGCCCTCAGGCAGCTCTTTCTTCAAGCTCATCCTTGATCGCTTTCACCAACGCATAGCTCTCGAACTTCGGATGCTTCTGCGTGTCGAGCGCGTCCTTCAACTGCGCGCCAATCTTGGCCGTCAACTGATTCAGATAATCGTGATCGATCTCGACCGCGCTAACTTGCCTCTTGGCTTTCCGGCGCGGCTGACCAGATCCTCAATAGCTGCGCAGATCTTCTTGATCTGCTCATGCGCAAACTCAATCGCATCCGACGACCTTCTCTTCGGCAGATCTCCTTCGCGCCGGACTCGACCATCACGATGCCGTCCTTCGTTCCGACGACCATGATGTTGAAGTAGGCTTTTTGCGCGCTCGGCATACGTGGGATTCACAACAAATTGATCGTCCACAATGCCAATTCGCACCGCACCAACCGGTCCGTGAAAAGGAATATCACTCAACGCCAACGCGCAGCTTGCGCCGTTGATGCCCAGCACATCGGGATCATTTTCTTTATCCGCGGAGTAAACAAACGCAACCACCTGCGTCTCATTGCGGAATGCCTCAGGAAACAGCGGCCGGATTGGGCGATCAATCTGACGGCTCGTCAGAATCTCTTTCTCGCTCGGACGTCCTTCACGCTTGATAAATCCGCCAGGAATACGGCCTCCCGCATAGGTGAACTCGCGATACTCCACAGTCAGCGGGAAAAAATCGATGCCCTCTTTTGGGTCGGGCGAGGCCATAGCCGTTGCTAGAACTACATTGTCGCCACTTGAAGTGAGCGCCGCGCCGGGGGCCTGCTTCGCCATGCGTCCGGTCTCGAATTTAATATGCTTGCCGCCGGCAAGCTCAACTGTCACATCTTGTTTCATGTTGCCTCTCTTCTCTCGTTTTCATTCAATTAAGCTTTTGTCGCGTCTTCCGTCAAGCGGGCGCGAAAAAGCGCAATTCGTTGTGCGGCTACTTGGCCGCCAAAGAACTGCGCTCGTATAGGTCGTTTGGAATCGTGGACTCGTCCAAGCCATAAACCACGAAAGCAACGCGGCGCCCTGTCATCGTCAGCAACTCCAACGGCAAGGTCTATACCTGACCTTGCACGAAGTATTGCAGCCGACGATAGACGGGCCGTGTATGCTTCCATAGTTTGAACGGTATCTCCGGAGAGGACTGCGGTTACTTGCGGATCCCGAGTTTGCCGATAACCTCGCGGTAACGGTCTGCGTCGCACTTCTTCAAGTAGTCCAGCAGACGGCGGCGCTTGCTTACAAGCATCAGAAGCCCGCGGCGCGAGCCGTGGTCTTTCTTGTGCTCTTTGAAGTGTTCCGTCAACTCGCCAATGCGCTCGCTCAAAATAGCGATCTGAACCTCTGGGCTCCCGGTATCGGAGTCGTGAGTACGAAACTTTGCAATAATGTCTGTCTTTTTAGCGGATGCCAACACAGCTGTTTTCTGCTCCTGATTCTTCTAGTCCACTCTTAGTGTCTACATAAGGATAGCATTGCGGGGCGAAACGCGGCAAACAAGCCACGCCCAAAGACACTCAAAAGATCTGGTAGATGCCTCAGGCGATAAGTTGGCCTTCAAAAAGCCGAGACTCCGCTCCCGCGCCAGCTTCGCCGCCGCTGCATTGTAATGAGCCGGATCGACATCGCGGTTAAACGCATGTCCCGCGCCTTCATAGACAAAGATCTCCACCTCAGGATGCGCCTCTCGAACGGCCTCGGTCTGCTCCTTCCCGATATGATCGTCGTTCGCCCCAAAGTGCAACATCACCGGGCAGCTCGGCTCCTCCTTGGCAAAAGACCCAACTCCGCCAGCATAGTACCCAACGCAGCAGGACGGCTGCATCTTGTAATTCTCTCCACGCACCGCCACCAGCCACGCCGTCAGCCCGCCATAGCAGTACCCAATAATGCCAATTCCCTTCCCAGCCTCTTTGGCCACCCCATACGCCGCGGCAACATCCATCAGAGTGGTCTCAGGCTTCAGCCGTCCGTAGTAGTCAAACGCCCTCTGCTGATCTTCGCCGCCATACTTCAGCTCCACGCCGCGCTCAAAGCGATCGAAGATCGCCGGCGCAACCACCAGAAACCCATCCGCGGCATACCCATCCGCAACGCTGCGAATATGCGCGTTGACGCCGTAGATCTCCTGCACCAAAACCAGTGCTCCAATTACCTCACCCTTGGGCCGCGCAACATACGCGCCCAACTCATGACCATCCTGTGCCTTCAACTTGATCCATTCGCTCATGACTCCATCATAGCGACTGACGCTTCATCTCAGGCGTTCAGCTCTTGTCAAATAAAAGTAAAACTTAATCGCCGATGCACAAACCGAATATCGAAAAACAAACCGCAGCTACGAAGCCTTCCCCGAATCCGAGTAGCTCTTCATCTCTCGCGTCCACCGGAGAAACCGCAGAAACTGCCTCTTCTCCTTCCAGAAGATATTCCAGAAGTCCCGCGCCCGCACCGTATCCGCCTTCTGCCCCGAGTACGTCTCCAGCCGCCACCGAAGATAAGGACTCCGCCACGGCCGCAATCGACTCCCGCGCGTAGCATTCCACAAAAATCTAAGCTCCTCGCCCATTCCATCCATCCTTCATCAAGTATAGGCAACCGAGTAAGAAATAAAACGATCAGCACAGCATACGCAAACTGCTTCTGAGGTGATCAGGATCACCATCCTTCAGCATCGCCTCCACCTCACGATGCCCCTGCTCCCATATCGGTACCGCCGATGCAAGCACCGCTCTACCCTCCGCGGTTAAGCTCAGCCGGCGACTGCGCCGGTCCGAGGGGTCTTTGGCCACGGTGATCAGCCCACGCCGCTCAAGCGGTTTAAGCGCCGCCGTAAGCGTAGTGCGATCCATCGCGAGCAGAGTCGCGACCGCCGCCAACCCCGCCGGCTCCGGTCGGTTCAGCGACATCATCAACGAAAACTGCCCGTTCGTCAGACCAACGGGCCGCAGCGCCTCATCGAAGCGCCGAGCCAGCGCGCGCGCCGTCCGCTGAACATGAAGACAGAGACAGCAGTCGCGAACACGCAGCGTAGTTTCGAACGGAACTAAGGTGGCCCTTGACATTCTCTCAACTATGTTGATATCAACATACATTGTCAAGCAACCAGGCAATCCTGAACGATTTGCCAATCCGTTCGTCGTTATAGTAAAGCCAAGAGCAACCGGGCCCCGTCAAGACCTAAAGCTAGAGCGTCTGCGACAACTCACAAAACCGCAGACCAGCCAGTGGAGGACCGACATGTCATTCATCCGTGATTTAAAGATTGCCGTACGCTCACTGTGGCGCGTCCGTGCCCTGTGGATCACTGTCGCTCTCACGCTCGCTCTCGGCATCGGCGCCAACGCCGCCCTCTTCAGCGTCATCCGCGCGGTGCTTCTGCGTCCGCTCGCAAACCGCGACGAAGACCGCCTGCTCTACGTACGACAGAGCGCCCCCGGCCTCGGCACCGATAACACGGCATTTTCAGTGCCCGAGATCGACGACCTCAGCAAAGGCCTCAAGACGATCACGGAGCTGGGTACATTTTCGCAGATCGGTTTCACCATCGTAGGTCTCGGCACACCGCGCGAGATCCCCGCCGGCGTAGTCGACGGTCACTACTTCGAAGTCATGGGCCTTCGCCCTGTGCTGGGGCGGCTACTCACCCCCGCCGACGACGGCCCCAACGCCGCAGGCGCAGTCGTCCTGACCTATCGCTTCTGGAGCCAGGCCCTGCACTCCGACCCCAGCGTCCTCGGCAAGACGGTGCGGCTCGAGAGCGTCACCGGCGCGCGTTCAGCGACGATCGTAGGCGTACTCGAACCGTCAGTACCCTACCCCGTCGCAACAGAGATTATCTCCAACGTTGTCACCAGCCCGCATCACCTCTCGGCCACCATGGTCACAGGTCGCGAACACCGAATGACCGAGCTCTTCGGCCGCCTCGCACCCGGAGCCACTGTCGAGGCCGCACGATCCGAGCTAAGCACGCGGCACGCAGCAATAATAGCTGCGCATCCTGAGGTCTACAAGACAGCCGATCACTACCGTATCGACGTAACCCGCATGCACGACCAGATCAACTCACGCGCCAATACAGTCTTGTGGATACTGTTTGCGGCCTCTGGGCTACTCTTTGTCATCGCTTGCTCAAACGTCGCCAACCTGGTCCTCGCACGAACAGTCCGTCGCGAATCCGAGCTAGCCGTGCGCTCAGCGCTTGGAGCCAACGCCGCCGCACTCCGTCGTTCGCTACTCGCAGAGAGCCTGGTCCTCTGCGGCAGCGGAGTAGTAGCAGCGTTGCTCCTCGCATGGCCGATGGTTGCCGTGCTCGGCCGCTACGCAGCGCGCTTCTCCGTGCGTGCCGAAGGCCTCAAGCTCGACTTCACCCTCGTATGGTTCGGCGTTGCCCTCGCGCTCACAGCTGCCGTCTTCCTCGCGCTCATTCCAAGGCTGCCCTCGGGCAGCGCGTCGTTAGCCGCAGCGCTCACCAGCGGCGGAGCGAGGACAACAAGCAGCAGCAGCCGGCGGCTCCGCATCTTCGCCATCCTGCAGATCACGGCCTCTTTCCTCTTGCTCACCGGAGCGACCGTCCTCATGCGGACTCTGTACGTGCTCGAAAAAACCCAACCTCCGTTCGACCCCGCGCGCGTGCTGGCATTAAATCTCCCCGTGATGTCCTACGGACGAACACCAGAGCAGGTTCAGGACTTTTACCACGAAGTCAAACGCCGAGTAGCCGCATTGCCCGGAGTGACTCACGTAGCAACCGGCTTCGGCGTCCCGTGGAGCGTCGATCAGGAGCTGAATATCAACTTCGCCTTTGCCGCCAAGGGAGCTGGCCGAAAGAACGGCCTCGATGACTGGCGCGCAAAGTTCCGATCCATATCACCCGACTACTTCGCGACTCTGAACCTGCCAATACTGGAGGGACGCGACTTCACCGCCGCCGACAAAGACGGCTCCGAACGTGTGGTCATCGTAAACCAGACCCTGGCACAGACGCTGTTCCCCGGCAAGGATGCGCTGAATCGCGAGCTGCGCTGGACCGACGGAGTAATGAAGTTTGTCGGCATCAGCACCGAACCGCGCCGCATCATCGGAGTCGTGCCCGACCTCGACGACGAAAACATCATCCCCTCTCCCGCCATGATGGTCTACCAGCCGACCGATCAGGAGGGATGGCAGGGCCGCCTCTTTGTGCGCTCCGAGCAAGACCCATACACGCTCGCTCCCGCCATCACGCGAACCATTCACGAGATCTCAGCCGAAGAGCCGGTCGAAAAGATAACCACGCTCAAAGACGTTCGCGCCGCCGTCCTGACGCCCGACCGGCTGAACGCAGTTGTCTTCGGCGGATTCGCAGCGGTGGCGCTCCTCATCTCCGTCGTAGGCGTAGCTGGCGTGCTCGCATTTTCCGTCAGCGGGCGCACGCGCGAGTTCGGCATTCGCATGGCACTCGGCGCGCAGCCGCGCAACATCCTTACCGACGTGCTGTTGCAGGGGCTGGCGATCGCCGGAATCGGCGTAGGTGCAGGCGTCATCTTCGGCATCGCCTTCGCACGCGTCATCAGCAGGTATGTCACCGAGGCACATCTCCCCAGCGTCCTCACCTTTGTTGCGTCAGCCTTCCTCATCCTCGCTGCAGCCATCCTCGCCTCCGCCGTGCCGGCAGCACGAGCAGCACGAGTAAACGCAGTCGAAGCTCTACGTTCGGAGTAGTTCCCGAGGAGCGGTGCCAGATTTTTTTAGGCGTTTTCAGCCCAAAAATCGCATGTCAAGTCCAAAAACACCCTAACCCATTACCAATCAGCAACATCGGCGTGGCATGTTAGTTAGATTCAAACCGCTATACTATATATAGATCAAAAAACAAGCAGCCCCGGACAACCTCCGGGGCTAACTCGTTTGAAAAGAATACTTTGAGAGCCACGTTCTTATTTATCAATACTTTAGCGCTCTAGTCCAAGGCTAAAGTTTCTATTGTGAATACTTTGCGCAAATTCGAGGGGGTGCCGGACACCCCATCATCCATGCAATGAAACACGAAGAAAGGAGCTATCTCAGAAGACTAAAGAGGTCTCCGTTGCTATTCAGATTACTGATCACACTCAGCAGCGCCTGGTGTTGCGTCTCGGCTTGGGACAACTGGGTAGCCACGGTTGCTGGGTCTGCAGAGACCAGGTTACCTTGCGCGATGGTCAGCTGACCCTCCTGCGTCTGTAGGTAGGTACTTGTCGACTGAAGCCGGTTCAACGAGCTATCGATCGTGCTCCGCTGGGACGATACCTGAGACAGCGAAGAAGTCAGCGCAGAGGTATCTGCAGTAAGCGTGGCAGTAGTGGCCCCTCCGGAAAAATCGGAGATCAACTGGTTGAGCGCACCAAGCACACCCGACCCCGACGTACCAAAGACCGAAGACCCGGGAAGGTTGACTTGAATCTGCTGCCCGGTGGGAGTCTCGACGAACTGCAGATCGTTATCCCCGTTATAGGTGACCGTCGCAGGATTCGTCGAGTTATCGAGCGTGAACGGTGGCGTCGACCCCTGGCTTCCACCAAACAGGTACTGCCCCTGGTAGCTGGTATTCGCCAGCGCAAGAACCTGATCGCGAACTCCGCTCAGCGTCTGGGCCACATTGGCAAGATCGCTCGAGTTCAGTGTTCCGTTATTTCCACTGACAGCAGTAGACAACGCCGAAGTAATTTGAGTGACGACCTCACCCAGAGTCGAGTCCGTAACCTGCAGCCGCGAAGATTCGTTGGATGCAGTCTGAACAAAGGTGTCGTCCTGCGAGATGGAGGTGCCCAGTAACGTGCTCTGCGCCACCGCGACTGGATTGTCCGAGAGGTTTGCGACCTGCAAACCGCTCGACAACTCGGAGGTGAGCGTGTCTTCTTCACTGGCCGATTGATCCACAGCCGCCGTCAGGTTCGAGATGTAATTCGGATCGACTCGCATGATGGTACTCCTGAGTTTTAATCTTGGGATTCGATGATGATTCGCAGCTGCCATTAGTTCACTGCTGTCTCAACACCCAGGTTCAGGGCGCTCGCCAGAACCGTGTTGCCGATATTGAAGACCTGGGCTGCCGCCTGGTAGGCCCGTTGGTACTGCGTCAAATTAGATGCTTCTTCATCCAGCGAAACGCCGGAGAAAGAGTCCTGCTGAGTCGTCAGCTGCGACAGTGTCGCCTGCTGCGCCGTGTTGTTCGTCGTCGCTCCAGCGGTATCGCTACCGATCTGGCCAAGAAAGGAGGCAAGAAATCCCGAGGCCGTCTGACCGCCGACGATATTCTCGTTCGCCAGATTCGCCAGTGCCGACGCATTCGTGTTCCCGGCAGATCCTTCACCCGTCGCAGCCGCTGCAATTGCATTTGGATCGGTAGTCGTAACCTGAATCAGCCCCGCAGCACCGGTTGCCGAACTCGGAAGGCTGAACAGAGCCGCACCCGGATTTCCGTTCGCGTCAACGCCCTGTTCGTTCTGCTGATTCACCTGGGTCCCAATGCTGAAAGCGAGGTTATCGAGCGCGCTCTGATACGACGGCAGCTGCTGGTCTCGTGCCTGCAGAGTGCCGCCCAGATCGCCGCCAGTAAGGTTCGAGGTCACATTCTGGCTATTAACGCCAGCAAGAACGTCAGTCACCCCGCCTACCTGCGTCGTACTCACAGCAAACGACTGGCTTCCACTGACCAGGACGGCTCCTCCGGTGGTTGTCAGCGTAAGGCCGTTATTCTCGGTTGAAATCTGATCCAGCCCAACCAGCTGAGAGAGCTGTGTAATCGCCAGTTGGCGCTGATCTTCGAGTGTGCCCGCGTCCGAATTGGGGCTCTGAGCGGTGATCTGCCCATTGAGAGAGGCGATCGTAGTTGTAAGCGTGTTCACTTGACTGACGTCACTGGTAACCTGCTGGTTAAGGCTGGTAGTCACCTGTGACAATTGGTTGGACGCTGAGTTGAAGGCACTCGCCAGACTGTTGGCAGTGGCGAGCACATTCTGCCGCGTCGATGCATCGGAAGGATCGCTCGCCAGCGCAGAGAGTGCGCTAAAGAACGAGTCCGACGCTGAACCCAACACGGTAGAGCTTGCAGAGGTGGCCGTTGAACTCAGGTCGAAGATGTTTTGAACCTGCTGCAGAGCAGATACGAGCGCCCCAGACTGCGCCTGGGTCTGCGTCTGCTGCTGCACGCTTTGATTGAGCACTCGGTTCCGCTGCGAAGTTTCGCTCGCTGTAACTCCTGTCCCAACACTGCCGCCGCTGAGCGTAACCGAATCAACCGCCTGAAAGCTCACAACCTCGCGGGTGTAACCAGGAGTGTTTTGGTTGGCGACATTGTTTGCAGTCACATTCAAAGCCTCCTGGTCGGCCGTGAGTGCCTGTTGAGAGATATCAAGTAACGTTGTTATCGAGCCCATTGGTTCCTCTTGTTTCTGACGTGGAGGCGCATTAGCGCATCAAGATTTACTTCGATGTCTTTTATGAAAGGATGATTTTCGTCTAGCTCTGCCAGTTGAAGCCTTGGATATATCTGAATTGCCGAGAGCCTCAACAGCTCATCAGGAATGAGAGCCAAGGCCTGATCGGCAGCCATGCATCAGTCCAACAAAGAGTCGATGATTTTGCCCGCGACATCCGACGACGACACGTTGTAGCTCCCGGCAGCAATTGCCTGCTGCAAAGACGCAACCTTCGCCGTTCGTACATCGGAACCTTCGAGGGCCTGGGCAACAAGACCCCCAGTGGAACTCAGGTTCGTTTGATCTGCATGCACCACATTGGCGGTAACCCTTCCAGGGGTCACACCATCAGAGGTGCCCGTTTGTACCACCGGCTTCGTCTCTGCCGGCGCGATCTGACCAATTGCTTGCTGTTGATTGCCGATTCCGCTTGTAAAACTCATAGTGACCTCCGTCTTACTTGATGTATCGGCGCCGAATACTTGAACTTTAGTACTGAACAGGTTTCTTTTCGGAATTTCTCTGACGCTCCAGCGTTACCTTCGAGACGATCTGCTTCGCTATTCCGAAGCCGCCTCCTTTCGAGATGGCCTTCGCTATCGCTTCAGTTCCGAAGCTGCTTATTGTGTCCGATGCTGAATCGTCACTCTTCTCTTCCTCGGTCCATTCACCCTGCCCATGTTGCATCGGCTTCAGCAACTCCTGCAGCATCGTTGCCTCAAACTGTTGAGCGGCATCGACCAACTTACTCTGCTTCTGTCCGTCAATAGTGGCAGCAGACTGACTGGAAATATCCGAGCCGATTCTCATAGCACCTCAATCTCCGCTTCCAATGCTCCCGCAGATTTCATCGCCTGAAGAATTGATATAACGTCCCGCGCCGAGGCTCCGATTGTTTGCAGACTGCGTACCAGGTCATCGACGGTTGCTCCCTGCTTCAGCTCAATGCGATTGACAGGCTTATCCTGCGCCTCGATTCTCGTCTGCTGCACAACCTGCGTCGTACCTCCGGACGAGAAGGCCGTCGGCTGTGATACCTGAAACTCGTTCACAACATTAACCGCCAACCCTCCATGCAGAATAGACACTGGTTGCAGAACAACGGTTCCTCCAATAACGACTGTACCGGTGCGCTCATTGACAACGACCTTTGCCCGGGGGAAAACTGGCACCTCAATGGATTCAACCTCCGCAAGCAATTCGGGGACATCTTCACCGCTGGTCACTGACAGCTCAATACGCCGGCTATCGACGGCATGTGCTGCGGAGCGACCTAGCGTCTTGTTGATTGCGGAAGCCATAGCTTCCGCACTGCGGAAGTCAGCGTCATTCAACAACAGCGAGAGCTCCTTTTTGTCGCCTAATTCTACGGGAACTCCATGTTCCACGATTGCCCCAAAAGGAATTCTGGCAGTGTTGGGATGGTTGAACTGTTTTACATTGCCATTAGCAGTAACAGAATATCCGCCTACAACAAGAGAACCCTGTGCCTGGGCATAGATCTTTCCATCAGCCCCATACAGTGGAGTCATTAGAAGCAGGCCGCCCTCGAGACTTCTCGCATCACCCGCCGAAGAGACGGTGATATCCAACTTCGTCCCCGATCGAGAGAAAGGCGGTAATGTTGCGGAGATAAAAACTGCGGCCAGATTTTGTATTCGAATAGAAGAAGCCGGAACACTCACTCCCATTCGAAGTAACGTAGCTGCCAACGTTTGTATTGGAAAGGTAGTTTGTTGACTATCGCCAGTACCTTGCAGCCCTACGACGATACCGTATCCAACCAACTGATTGTCGCGAATACCTTCAACCGAAGAGATATCTTTGACACGGGCTTGCCTCGGTGCCGGTATAGCTGGATCCGTTGCGAAAGCGCTGGTGGAAAAGAGCAAGAGTGCAGCGAGCACCAGTACAGCACAAGAAGAGAACTCAGCTATGCAGATTCTTGTTGTTAGCGAGGCCTTCGCTTTGCTTATTTCAGCTGTCATAATTCTCCACTAGAAGATCAACACCTTTTGTAGAAATCGCACGAGAAAGTTCTGACGATAGGTATAGTCGTTGATAATTCCTTTTCCACGCACTTCAAGCTCGAGGCTTGAGATAGCAGTCGATAAAACCTGGTTTTGTTGGGATATATCTTCAGGTCGTACCAGCCCGCGCAGGATAATGGTCTGCGTTTGCTGGCTGAACTCGACTTGCCTGGCCGCTTCAACTACGAGCATCCCATTAGGCAGCACTTCAATCACTTGCCCTCCGAACGTCGTGCTCAAGCTTGAGTTTGTTGCGCTTGTTCCTTGTGCGTTTAATCCGGACGCTGAGGTTTGGTTGATTAAAATTCTGTAGCGCGTTGCCCGCATGCAAAGTTCCGATCAATCCTGAGATTCCTGAACTTGCATTGGAGGCCCGTGAATTTTTCACCGTTCCATCGGTAGAGGCCGCGAGGCTCTCGGAGACTACGACGGAGATCAGATCGTGAGGCCGCATGGCGCGTACGTCAGTAACCATGCGAGTGAGCCTCCCACTGTCAGTCCAAATAGAACCTGGGGCTGCCTGGATATTAGAGTTTTCGGCTCGAACCCGATCTAAGTACGAGGACAATGATGCAGCCGCAACATTTGGCTTTGGCTCGATCAATTTGTGAATGGCATTTGTTTGGGCTTGGAGTAGAGAACCTGTCAATAACAGGAACACCACAATGGCGATACTCGTCGCATGATGTCCTATAACCCTATCCTTACTCTGCTGCGACAGAGTTGGCGCACTCGTAATCCATGGCCTGCGATACACCGGCCAGTTGCTCATCGTAAGAAATGGACTCATTGGTTTTGACCTCATCACGGTTGTATTTCCACATCCGACGGGCCCCGAACAATGCCCGAAAGCTCCGATACCGATTGATCATCATCTGTGTTTCTACTGAATAGTCGTACTCGTATGGCTTTTCCCAAACCGCCATTTTCTTCTGAAACTCCGGTAGCCTCGATTCTTAGAAGAGCTCCTTGTCTCCACACTCGAACGATCTCACCAGCCCTTACTGCTGGGCCTTGCTGGGTCTTCTCTGCCAAAAGATTTGTTGCTTCCTGCGGCGTTACAGGCAGGTCAGCATTATTCGCCACAAGAGCAAATGCAGGCCATTCCGGATGGTCACAACTGGCAATCATCACCCATCTTTTACCTAACACTCGATCTAACTGAACCTTCGCTACTCGATAGCCGTTGTTATTCAAGCCTTGGGTGGACAAATGCCCTGGTATGACTGCGTCGGCTGCAATCTGTGGCGTACTGTAACAAGCTGCGCATGCCGAAGTGCACATAAATAGCCCATGAAGCGTGAGTAAAGAGGCTAACCAGACACGTCTGAGTTGTGAATAAAGACTATTGCTCATATGCTCTTACCGGATCAGCCCGTTTACCTGCGAGTACATGTCGTCTGCTACATGAATCACTTTGGAATTGCTCTCGTACGCGCGCTGCGCAAGGATCATCTGTACAAACTCAGAGACGACATCGACGTTCGAGTTTTCCAGATAACCTTGCTGCAGCGTTCCCATTCCGGTGGATCCTCCGGGAGTGTCAGTAATGGGGTTACCGGATGACGCAGTCTGTTGCAGCAAGTTGCCGCCGATTGAGTTCAGTCCTCCCGGATTGGCAAAGGTTGCCAGTTGGATCGTTCCAAGCTGTGCAGCATTCGTCTGGCCGGGGATGGTGGCCGATACGACTCCATACTGGGAGATCGTGATGTTGGTGGCATTAGAAGGGACGGTAATTGCAGGCAGTACCGTGTCTCCGTCTGAAGTGACAAGTGTCCCCTGGTTGTTCGGATGGAAGTTTCCTGCTCTGGTGTAGGCGATGGTTCCGTCGGGACGGGATATCTGGAAGAAACCTGCACCCTGAATCGCCAGGTCAAGCGGACCGTTTGTCTGGTTGAAGTCTCCCTGCGTCATGATGACTTCACTGGCAGCCGATTTGGTTCCCAGACCGACCTGCAGGCCAGCGGAAAGTGTCTGCTGAGTCTCGGCTGAACCTGGAGTGATGAGGTTCTGATAGATCATGTCTTCGAACTGCACCTGACGCTGGTGAAAGCCGGTTGTTGCGGAGTTCGCCAGGTTATTTGCGATCGTGTCCAGGCTTGTTTGCTGGGCACTCATTCCGCTTGCTGCTGTGTATAAAGCTCGGATCATGGTTGCTCCTCTGTGGTCAGAATGCGAAGGTCAAATGTTGTGGTTTGCGTCAGACTCTGGGAAGATCCTCCGACGCGGTCTTGTCAAAGTCGTTGTTGAATACGCTGAGTGCTTTCTGCATCATCTCTGCCTGTCGCTGCACGAGAACCAACTGCATCGTTCCGTGAATGGCGTCTTCGTTGGCTCCTTCGATGGAGCCTTGTTCGATAGAGGCAGTTGCTGGAATCGGTTTCGCTCCGTTGGCGGAGAAACGATTCGCTCCTTCTGCTGTCAAAACAGATTTGTCAGTGAAGTCGAAGGCACCCACCTTGCCGACAATCACGCTGCCGTCGCTTGTAGAGACCGAGATGCTGCCGTCTGGCGAGACGTAGATGGAGCCGGTTGGGATCGTGATGGGCTTCTGGTTGGCGTCGAGGACAGGCTCGCCCTGAGCGGTCTGGAGCGTACCAGTGGACGAGCGCGAGAAGGCTCCGTCACGCGTATACCGAATGCCCTTGTTAGTCTGTATGGCGAAGAAGCCCTGGCCTTCGAGACCTAGATCGAGAGGATTGCCGGTGGATTTTATCTCACCTTGTCCGAGATCGAGACGGTTTCCACCGAGGACGCCAAAGCCGTTGACGGTCTGACCGATCTGCGAGGCAGTCTCAGGATCCTGATCGACGCCTCCAGCGAGGACTCCACTAAAATAGTCGCGCTGTGCGCGGAAGCCGGTGGTTCCTGCGTTTGCGAGGTTGTTGGCTGCGGTGTCGAGCGCCTGCGTTCGCGCGAGGAGGCCTGTATATGCTGCGTAGAGTCCGCTGTCCATGCCACAAGCTTATGCAGTTGCATGGCCGAAGTGGTGAGGTGCAGGTTAGAGGGAGCTAAGGCAGAGCTAACTCAAGGTTACTGACTGGCTGCCGATATTGATCTCCAGTCGGATGCAGTCTGGATGCTGACTTGAGGAGGATTGGTTGCGAGTTCTAATTGTGGATGATTCGGCGGTGATGAGGAAGGTGATCGAACGGGCTCTGCGTCAGGCTGGTCTGGAACTCACCGAGGTTTTGCAGGCTTCAAACGGAGAAGAGGGTTTGCAGGTGCTTCGAGAGAGTCAAACTTCCTCCACTTCTTTGTCATTGATTTTGAGTGACATCAATATGCCGGTGATGGATGGGTTGCAGTTTTTGGAGACGAGGAAGCAGGAGAATCTGGCGCCGGGGGTTCCGGTGGTGATGATTACGACAGAAGGTAATGACACGTTTGTTATGCGCGCGATTGCAGCAGGTGCCCAGGGTTATATCTGCAAGCCGTTTACTGCGGAGCAGGTGAAGGCGCGTGTGCTGACGTTGATGCGAGCTGCCTAGCCTATTTGCAGTTGTTGTGCCGAAGTTAAAACTTGAAGCAGGAAGAGGATCAGCGTGACCGATGCACAGAACGAGGCAGTAACGCGGCTCGACTCGGCCGTCTCTGAGGTGTTTGAGACGATGCTTGAGCGTAGTTGTGACCCGATGGAGGGTGAAGTTGACACGGTCGAAGGCCGGATCATTGCGAGGATTCAATTTTCCGGTGCGGTGGATGGAGAGTGCCTGCTGTATGCGAGCCCGGCGACAGCATCTGTGACGGCGGAGGCATTGCTTGGCACTCCCGCTGAACCGCATGACCCGATGGCCGACGATGCGATTGGAGAACTTTGCAACATGATCGCCGGCGGCTGGAAGAACAAGCTGTCTTCGGAGTCGTCGCCGTGCCAGATCTCGGTTCCGGCTGTGACGCGGGAGGGGCTTGAGGGCTACAAGACTCAGTTCGGGACCAAATTCAGCCGTAACTACTCCTTTCAGGGAAACGTGTTCGGGGTGGTCCTCGCCTTCTGACACGGCAACTTGCCCCACCTGCCTTATTTTGCGCAAAGTCTTCATAAAAAACGGTTTACTGCCGGACTTTGAGGGTAAAGTATTGCAAATAAAAGGCATAGCCCTCAAAGTCTTCTTTCTAAAAGAGTTAGCCCCGGAGTTTGTCCGGGGCTTCGCTTATTTTTTGATCTATATACAGTATAACGGTTTGAGCATAACTAACCTGCAGGCGTATCTCGCTGATCGGCAATGAGTTAGATTGGTCAGGGGCTTGACATGCGTTTTTTGGGCGGAAACCATGCAAATTTAAATTTGCCGCACCCTAAGTTATCAATGAATCAATAAGATACATCAGCAACTATCCCGTTAATACAGAAAAGTAAGCTGGCCGCCCTTTTCAAATGCGTCTCTGAGGCTCTGAATCGTGGGTAGTTTCCTAATTTGGATTTTGGCTTCATGGGAAAATCTGCCGGAAATCACAAGGAATCCCTATCAGCAAGCTGTCCAAGTATTGTTCCGATATCTTTCGCACGGTCGCTATAGGGAACCAACCAACGGGCCATGTCATCCACCCAACCGTCCAACCATTCATCAGATAAGCCTTTTTCTTTAAATGCGCTGAGGATCGCAGCTACTCTTCGTTTGAACCTGTAGTCGTACATCCCAAGCGTGTCCTTCTCATAATTCTTGAGCGTCTGTTGTTCTCGGCTAAATTTATCCATTTCCTGGAGCCAATTTGCCGTATCCTCATAGCCGACAAAGCGAGAGGCGGTAAGCGCAGGCGCATTCTGCGACCTTTCATAGGCAAAATCCATTATTTCCTTGGATAGCTTTAGAGCCTCGTTGCGAAGATCGGGTTTGTCTGTCAACGCTATAAGTTGTGTCTGCGAAGCGGCGATGGTATTGGCGCGCTCTACGTCCAATTTCCATGGGGCTCTAACTAGATGCCAAAAAAACAGTGCCGTTAACAACAGCAAGTACGGCCATGCAATAGCCCAAGATGATGCGCGAACATCCGCGCGATGGACAACCCCCAAATAGATTTGGAAGAAAAAGATTGCGACAGCAAGGAAAGCGCCTATCATCTGCTCACCCGTAGCCGTCTTGAAGTCCTTCCAGACCACTCCAAAGATTTTTTTGTAATAGAGCCACATTCCCACAATCCTCCCATCGGATGTGGACTGGCGTCTATATATTTTTGTGTTACATTTTTTCCATCATGTCGAGATGGTTCGTTGGTTTCGCTGTCATTGTGGCCGCAATCATACTGGTGACCTGTCAGCAGCAGTACTCCCACGAGAAAACCAAGAGAGTATGCCAAGAACAAAGCGCCGCTCTTTCCATGGCCCCGATAGATAACAGTCATTCTGCTAATCAGGGCAAGGAGTGCGATGACCGCCCTACTGGGTGGCACGTACTCTTGGCATGGCCGGAAGCTATTACTACATGGGCGCTGATTGCTACTTTGTTCGTAGTCTGCTGGCAGGCCACACTCATGGCTAAACATGCCAAACACTTCGAAGACTTGGCTAATGCGACTCTCAAACAAGCTGTTCTGATGGAAGATACCGCCAAACGGCAATTGAGGGCTTATATGGTTCTCAGGCGAGGAAGGATTCTGCTGTTGGAAGGAGGGGGGCTGAGGCTTATGGTCGAAATAGTGAATTGCGGCCAGACCCCTGCTTATGATTTTCAAGGAACACTTAGAAGTGGCATTTCTGTTTACCCCAGAACCGAATCGTGGGAACCTCCACAACTTCTCCAGCAATCCAAGGGAATTATAGGTTCCGACAGAGCCCATTACGCCGGTGGGATACTTCCGTATCCGCAAAAAGCCATTGAAGCCCTGCGTAGCAGTCCAAATCAGGTTCTCTTCATAACAGGGCGATTTACCTATTTGGATATTTTTAAAGAACCCCATCCTCTGCGATTGCAACTGGTTGTAGGTGGCCCCATGGGGATACAACTTGACACAGACGAATCAGGAAATAAGTTTTATGTCACTTACACCGACGTCGAGGGCAACGAAGGTGATTAGGCACGCCGGGACCAGCAGCGCCCCAAAAAGCAAATTAGGACACCACCTAATGGTGAACCTATCTTCCCTTTTTCTGCTAGTTGGCATGATTGTAGTTGAATGGACCAAACCCTTGGAAAATTTGGAATTACCCCCCTTGACGATCGAAGCCTAAAGGTCGAGGAAGTCAGTCCTTTTACCTCCCTCTTCATCAAAAAGGCTGCGCAATAGTGAGGCTCTGGTAAGGAGTCAGGCTTATTCCTCTGTCTCCTATTTCGAGAAATATCTGTTCATCGTCGTTTTGTTTCGAGGCAAATGAAGATGATCCTTCGCTTTTTTTTGCGGAGGACCATTTTTTTCTTTCGGGTTTGTTGGTCGTTGTCGGGGGTTATTTGACTACGGACTGGAAGAGAGGTGAGGTGAGGAGGCTGGCAAACTGGCTGTCGGAGGAGGAGTAGTCGACCGTCAGGGTTCCAGCGTTCGAGTCGATGGTGGTCTGCTCGAGGGCGGATTTTTCGAGCGGTGAGCCGGAGGTCTTGCGCAGGATCGAGACACCCTTCATCAGCGTCGCAGCCGTCGCGGCGGTGATGGTGTCGGACATGACGACTGCCATATCGAACTTGACGCCGTTCTGGAAGTCCATGGTGTAACGGCTGCTCTTCATGCGGTTTTTGACCGTGTCGTAGTCGGCGAGCTGGGCTGCATCTCCGAGGACACCTTTCATCATGCTCTGCGTGCCTTTGGCGTCGAGAAGACTCCAGACCGCCTTGGAATCGACGACTCCCATCTCGTTGACCATGTCGCCGTTGGAGAGGAAGTCGGGGACGATGCCGTCACGAGCGTCCATTGCAGCTTTGACCGCAGACTGATCACCGAAGACCATGGTGGTCTGATTAAGGAAGACGACGCTCATACCGTTGGAGCCCATGGGGTAGATGCTGTTGTTGCGCAGGGTGACGGGCTTGGTTTTGCTCTTGGTGAAGTTGGCCATGATCTCGCGGGTGTGAAACTGACCCTGGGCGATACCGACGATGCGGGTTCCCTCGCCCTTGGGATCGCGGAAGGCAGCGAAGGCGAGAACATCGGCGTCCTGATCGACCTTGAGGCCGGAGCTTTTGAGGGCGCTCTCAAGGCGCTTGAGCTCTGGCGGGAGGATGCGATCTTTGAGGTCCATCGCTGCCGGAGAGTTCTGCATCGCGTGGTAATCGACGACGATGAGCTGCTGAATATCTTTGGGGATGGAGGACTTGGCGTCGCTGGAGAGCTGGGCAGCGGAGGCAAATGTGGGGGCCACGGAGGCCGCGAGGGCGACGGTCGTGAGGAGGAGGGTTTGCTTGATCGATTTCATTGTTACGTTTACTCCTTGAGCTTCTACCAGTGTAGCGTCACTACACTATTGTTCCGTGAATATAAGACTGTTTGCAAGAGTGGTTGGGGAGGTGTTCTCTCTCAGAATGCTACTTTTGTGGTACTTCGGTTTATTTGGCAAAGGCAAAAGCAACACATATCCCTGTGGGGATGACAATGAAACTGCAACGGGCTTATGGCCAGGCTATGGGGGCGTGTAGTTTGCGCTCCAGTACCTTGCCGTCGGGGTCAAAGCCAGTTATTTGACGTACCCATTCGGAATCCGGCTCATAGGCCGCCTCGGGAATGAGGCCGATGAGTTCGGCGTCGTCGATAAGGACGCCGTGGCGCTGGGCCAGATGGTGAATGGTTGCGTGGACATGGCGCATGGGGGTGAGGGTAAAGTCAGTGACATTCATGCTGACCTGGGCGCGGCCGTTGGCGAAGACTCCAATGGCTTTAACGCCGTGGAGGCCGCCGTTGGCGGCGCGGATGTCGCGGGCGATGGCGCGGGCGGCGGTGATATCAGACCCTTTGAGATGGACGTTGTAGGCGATGAGGAAGCTGCGGGCGCCGACCGCACTGGCTCCGGCGGTTTCGTGGAGCTCGGGGCCGCCGATGTCGGGACGACGGGCTGCGTCGCGACGGGCGGCGTCGCGGAGGCCTTCGAACTGACCCTTGCGGACATCTTCAAGAAGGATGCGGTCGGGACGGGCGGCGGCGGCTCCGTAGAAGTAGACGGGGACGCCGTAGCGGCGCCAGATGAGGAGGCCGGCCTGACGGGCGAGGACGGCGCACTCGGCGAGGGACGCTCCGCTGACGGGGATGAAGGGGATGACGTCGGCGGCGCCGATGCGAGGGTGGACGCCGTTCTGCTTGGTGAGGTCGATGAGTTCGGCGGCTTTGCCGGCGGCGCGGGCGGCGGCTTCGACGATGCCGGTGGGCGTGCCGGCGATGGTGACGACGGAGCGGTTGTGCGCCTTGTCGAGGGACCAGTCGAGGAGGCGAACGCCTTCGACCTGCATGGCGGCGACGATCTGAGTGACTTTGGCTGCGTCAGTGCCCTCGGAGAAGTTCGGGACGCATTCGATGATGGCTTCTGGATTCATTTTGCTGCAACAGTCCGTGATTAGTGTACGAGCGTTTTATTTCCACCAGGTGTAGCCGAGGGAAAACTGCACGCTGGCGTTGACGCCGGGGTTGCGGTCTCCGAGAGAGGCGCTGGAGATGTGGACGCCGTTGGCGCCGAAGTCGATGGAGCGGCGAGGGCGGAAGAAGTAGTGGACGCCGACGCCTCCTTGCGGGGTGAAGTTCCATACGCTTGCGTCCGCGTTGGGGCCGTCGTTTTGCTCGTTGTAGGGAGCGCCGCCGAAGGCTGGATATTTGTGATTGGTCCAGAGAAGGCCGCCGGCTGCCTGGCCCCAGAAGGAAAAATGTTTGGTGCCGGCGAGATTCCAGCGGAAGATGACGGGCGTAATGGATGTTCCGGTGAAGGTGCCGCCTACGGTGTAGAACGGAGTGCAGGCTGGCGGTGTTCCGGGCAGGTTGGTGCAGAAAGGACGCTGGAACTTGGGGGTGTAGGACTGCCAGAAGGGGAAGGCTTCGCCGGCTAACTCAAAGTTGCTGCGAAACGCGCTGTGGCCGTGGCTGGCGGCGAGAACTTTGCCGACATGAACGCCCGCCAGGAGGAACTTGAAGCCGTCACGGTTCTCTGTGAGGCCGACTCCACCCTGAACGATGGCGCCGATCTCGAAAGGGAGATGATCGGAGTCGACATGGAAGGGCGTCGCGTCACTGCTGGCGATCGCTTGTGCCGGGAGGACGCGAGAGAAAAATAGCAGGAGCGCCAGAACGCAGATGGCCTTTGTGCGGATGCGATGCTTGGTGTCGATCAATCGAGGGCTCCGTTGGTTGCTGGCAGAAGAAGGCCGCCGGTGAACGGCGGCCGTTTGGGATTGGCGACCGATGAGTTAGTGGCTGGCACTGGCCACGGCGGCTTCGTCGAAGTCAAAGTTGGAGTAGACGTTTTGCGTGTCGTCGAGGTCTTCAAGGGTTTCGAGGAGACGGATCATGGCGCTGGCCTGGGTGCCTTCGAGCTTGGTGTAGGTCGAGGCGATCTTGGTGACCTCGGCGTGCTCGGGGGTGATCTTCGCGGCCTTGAGGGCTTCGGTGACGGCTTCGAAGTCCTTGGGGTCGGTGAGAACCTCCCAGTTTTCCCCTTCGTCGGAGAGATCTTCGGCGCCCGCGTCGAGGACGATCTCGGTGAGCTTGTCTTCGCCGGCTGCATTCTTCGCGATGGTGATGACGCCCTTCTTGGTGAACATCCAGGCGACGGCGCCCTCTGCGCCCATGTTGCCGCCGTTCTTCGAGAAGGCGTGGCGAACTTCGCTGACGGCGCGATTTTTGTTGTCGGTGAGAACTTCAACGATGATGGCTACACCGCCGGGGCCGTAGCCCTCGTAGGTGATCTCCTCGTAGGAGACGCCTTCGAGCTCGCCGGTGCCGCGCTGGATGGCGCGCTTGATGTTTTCGGCTGGCATGTTCTCAGCTTTTGCGGCTGCGATAGCTCCGCGGAGGCGGGGGTTGCCGTCGGGATCGCCTCCGCCCTGCTTGGCGGCTATGGTGATTTCCTTGATGAGGCGGGTGAAGATCTTGCCGCGTTTGGCGTCGAGTGCGCCCTTCTTATGCTTGATTGTCGCCCATTTTGAGTGGCCGGACATGGATTCCCTCGGTGTTGATTTTGCGTGTGCCTACGATCTGTTGCGGGCTTGCGCGACCTTGTGATTTTAGCATGTTGGGGAGATCAAGCGCTGTTGCTGCGTGGTGTAACTGTTTCGGTCGCGGTCGAGTCCTATAAAAGCCCGAGTGATCGGGCAGAGTTCGGTTTGAGGTTGGAATGAGATGTTTGTGGGGACGGACTACTATGCTGATGTGCGCGTACCTGGCGCTTCTCTGGTCTTCCAGTGCCGGTTGTGCGCAGGGTCGGCGCTGGAGAAACGAGCAGATCGTTGCTTCGCAGAGTTTTGCGGAGAGTGGGAGCACGATTCAGGTGGACTTTGCGACGGGTGATCTTGATCTGTCGCACTCCGATGTTGTGGCGTGGGTGCAAGCGTCGGCGCATTCGGTTGCGGTGTATTACGGCAGGTTTCCGGTGGCGCGGGCTCGGGTGGTGATTGAACCGATTGCTGGCGTCTCCGATTCGATTCATGGTACGACATGGGGTGGTGTGGGTGGTTTCCCTGCTGTTACACGGATTCGTTTGGCGCAGCATGCGACGAAAGACGACCTGAAGGACGACTGGGTGATGACGCATGAGCTTGTGCATACCGCGTTGCCGGATCTTCCGGACGATCAGCATTGGATGGAGGAGGGGCTGGCGACTTACATCGAACCAATTGCTCGTGCGGGAACGGGCAGACTAACCGAGAACAGAGTGTGGGCGGAGTTTTTGCATGAGATGCATAACGGCGAGCCGGAGCGTGGTGATCGCGGGCTGAATGAGACGCAGACGTGGGGACGGACGTACTGGGGTGGGGCGATGTTCTGCCTGATGGCGGATGTTTCGATTCGACGGGAGACAAACGACCGAAAAGGATTGAAAGACGCGTTGCGTGCGGTGGTGGAGAGCGGGGGCGGTATCGATAAGGACTGGCCGCTGTCGCGTGTATTGCAGATTGGGGACCGGGCTACCGGGACGACTGTTCTGACGGATATGTATGCGAAGTGGAGTCAGAAGCCGGTGGATGTGGATTTGACCGCGTTGTGGAAGGAGTTGGGTGTGAGTGTGGGTCCGAATAATGGAGTGGTGTTGGATGCGAAGGCTCCGCTGGCTGGAGTGCGACAGTCGATTAGTGCGTCAAGATGACAGATTGTGGAGGAGGGTATAGCGAGAGAGCAAAAAGCATATCCCTACGGGATGACGAGCCAATACTTGAAGTTTCCCGTTGAAATCTAGAGGAGTTCGGGGGCGAGGAGGTCGCGCATGGTTTCGCGGCGGCGGATTAGTTTTGTGGAGTCTCCGTTGATGAGGACTTCGGCGGGGCGGGGGCGGGTGTTGTAGTTGGAGGTTTGGCTCATGCCGTAGGCTCCGGCGTCGAGGAGTGCGACGAGGTCGTTGGGTTTGACGGGCGAGAGGGTGCGGTCGCGGGCGAAGAAGTCTCCTGATTCGCAGACTGGGCCGACTACGTCTGCGATGAGGGATGACTTCCCTGCTGGCTGCTTTACCGGGATGATCTCGTGATGGGCGTGGTAGAGCGCGGGGCGGATGAGGTCGTTCATGCCGGCGTCGGTGATGACGAAGGTCTTGGCGCCGTTTTTCTTGACGTAGAGGACGCGGGTGAGGAGCGCTCCGGCCTGGGCTACGATGAAGCGGCCGGGTTCGAGGAGTAGGTGCGCGCGCTCGTTCGCCAGACCTTTGGTGAGAGCGGCTGCGTATTTTTCTACCTGCTTGGCGGGATCGAAGTGGCGGTGGGTGCCGTAGTCGATGCCGAGGCCGCCGCCGGCGTCGACGTAGCGGATGTTGTGGCCGTCTTTGCGCAGGTCGGCGATGAGGCTGGTGACGCGGGTGAGTGCGGCGGCGAAGGGGTCGACTTTGCGAATCTGCGAGCCGATGTGGACGGAGACGCCGGCGGGGTCGAGCCACTTCGATTTTTTTGCGGCGCGGTAGATGGCGCGGGCGGCTTTGATGTCGATGCCGAACTTGTGCTCGCTGAGGCCGGTGGAGATGTAGGGGTGAGTTTCGGCGAAGACGTCGGGGTTGACGCGGAGGGCGAAGCGGGCGACTTGCCGAGGGCTTCGGCGCGGGCGGCGAGCAGGTGGAGTTCGGCTTCGGACTCGACGTTGAAGAGGAGGATGTTGGCGTGGAGGGCGGCGTCGATCTCCCAGAGTTGTTTGCCTACGCCGGAGAAGACTACTTTTTTGAGGGCGGGCTTGTGGGCCTTGCGGACGCGCTCGAGTTCGCCGCCGGAGACGATGTCGAAGCCTGCTCCCTGCTCTGCCAGAAGGCGGATGATGGCGAGGGAGGAGTTGGCTTTGACGGCGTAGCAGATGGTGTGGGGGCGGGCGTTGGGACCATGCGCGAAGGCCTGCGTCGAAGAGCTGGAAGCGCTGGGAGATCTGCGTGGCGGAGTAGACGTAGAGAGGAGTGCCGTATTTTTCGGCGAGTGGGTCGAGGCTGACCTCGTCGCAGTGGAGCGTGCGGTTGCGATAGACGAAGGGACGGGGAGCAGGCTGAGAGGAAGCTGTCTTTTTCGTCAAAGTGTCAGACGCTCTTTGTGGGGAATGGGTAGGGTTCTTCGGGGATGATGATCCATGCGGCGATGTAAGCGAGCGCGCCGACGCCAGTGCAGACGAGCAGCAGGGCAGTGATGATACGGGTCACGGTGAGGTCCCAGTGGTAGTGGAGGGCAAAAGCCGGCGCAGACGCCGCCAATCATACGGCCGGTGATGGGGCGGAAGAGCTGGCCCATGTTTGGCGGGTAGCCGGATGGCGGTGGCACGGAGGAGGAGATGGCGGCTCCGCAGGCTGGGCAGAAACGGGAGGAGGGATCGACTTGGTTGCCGCATTTAGAACAGAACATGGGCGTCTCCGGAAGACTCTATTTTGCCATAACGGTGCGCTGGAAACGACTTCAACTTTGCCGGTGAGGCTTGATCGCGTCATTCGTGGCGTAAGGCTTCCATTGGCTCGACGCGTGAGGCGCGCAGGGCGGGAATCCAGGCGGCGAGGATCGCTGTCAACAGAGAAGAAGCGCCGATCCGGCGAGGGTGAGAGGATCGTGGGGCTTGAGCCCGTAGAGCATCGACTTGACGAGGCGGACGAGCAGAAGCGCCACGCCGAGACCTGAGAGGACGCCAACGATGGCGATCCATCCGGCCTCGCGCAGCACCATGGCACGGATCTGACCGCGGACGGCGCCGAGGGCGAGGCGAATGCCAATCTCGTTGGTGCGCTGCGAGACGGTGTAAGCCATGATGCCGTAGATGCCGACGCAGGCTAGGGCGAGAGCAAGGAGGCCGAAGACAGCGGTAAGTGAGGCGAAGAGACGCTCCTGCTGCATAGTGGCGTCGATCTCCTGCTGCTGGGTGCGGACCTGCGTGACTGGAAGATTCGGATCGATCTGCTGCACGGCACGGCGCAGCGAAGAGAGCAGTTCCTCGGGCGCGAGGCTGGAGCGAACGATTAAGGTCGTGCTGCCCATCTCCCTGGATTGGCGGTATGGCTTGAACTCGATCACTGCCTGTTCTTCCCGCAGCTGCTGGTAGCGGGTGTTGGCGCAGACGCCGACGATCTCGACCCAGGACTTGAGTTCCTTCGAGTCGGTGGTTTTGAAACGCTTGCCGATAGGGTTGGTGTTGGGAAAGAACTTATGGGCGAGCGCCTGGTTGATTACGGCGACACGGGTCGAGGTCTCGGTGTCCTGATCGGTGAAGCCGCGACCGGCAAGGATGGGGATGGACATCGTAGAAAAGAAGCTGTTGCCGACAGCCGCCCAGGCAGAGGACGAATGGTCGCTCTCTGCCTTGGTGATGGCCGCGGCCGCGCCCTCGACATAAAAGTTGGCGCCGAAGTACCACCCCCCGACGAAAGGCATCACGCTGAGGGTTGCGCCCTGAACGCCTGGGATGGCGGCTACGGATTGCTCGATGCGATGGAGCGTGGCGATGTCTTTTGGCGGGGCATACTGGCCCGTTGGCAGCGTGATGGTGGCAACGTCAGACCACGTACTCGGAAGCCGGGATCGACCGACTCCAGGTTCATGATCGTTCGAACGAAGAGCGCCGAAGAGACAACGAGCAGTGTCGAGAGCAGGATCTGAAGTGCGACGAGGGTCTTGCCGGTCTTCGAGCTGCGCGCACGGGTGGCGGCGCGGTTGCCCTCTTTGAGGCTGGTATTGAGCTGTGCGCGCGTGGCCCGCAGGGCTGGAGCGATGCCGAAGAGCAGGCCGGTGAGCGTGGCGACCGCGGCGGTGAAGCCGAAGACGCGCCAATCGAAGGGGATGTTGAACTCACCACCCTGCCAGCCGGAGTGCATCAACGAAGGAATCAGATTGCGGCTAAGGTAGGCGAGCACAAGCCCGAATGCGCCGCCAGCCGCTGCGAGCAGCAGGCTTTCGGTCATCAACTGCCGCAGGATGCGGTTGCGTCCCGCGCCAAGCGCCAGACGGACGCCCATCTCGCGCTGGCGGAAGGCGGCGCGGGCGAGCATGAGGTTGGCGATGTTGACGCAGGCGAGCAGCAGCACCAGACCGGCGAGCGCAAGCAGGATGTAGATAGGTTTGGCGAGATCGTCCTCGCCGAAGTTATCGCCGCGACTGCCGTCCTGGAGTACCAGCCGGGGAATGGTATCTCCTTTCTCAAGGGTGATGGTGTCGCGGGTGGCTGCGTTGAAGGCGGCGTTCAGGGCGGCCTCGGCGCGTGGGTCGGAGACGCCGGAACGGGTGCGCGCCATGAGCGTGAGCCACCAGAGCGCGGGGCCGACGGGATCGCTGGCCCCGCGGCCAGGGTTCAGGGCCGAAACGAGAGAGAGCGGGAGGAAGAGCTCAGGTACGGTGGTCGAACCTGCCTGTGCGCTGGTGAACTCTGGCGGATTGACGCCGACGATCGTAAGCGGCATGGTGTTGACGCGGAGAGTCTTGCCGAGCACGTCGCGCGAACCACCGTAGGCGCTGTGCCAGAAGCGGTCGCTGAGGACGACGACCGAGCCGGAGCCGGGCGCACCGTCGTCGGTGGGGAGGATGGCGCGGCCGAGCTGGGGCCTGAGCTGCATCTGGGTGTAGAAGTTGCCGGAGACGAGCTCGACTACGCCGCTTTGAGGCGCGCCGGCGGCAGTGACGTTGACGCTACCAAGATCCTTGAAGGCGACGATGTCCTGGAGCACGGTCTGCAGCCCGGAGTTGCGGCGAAGCTGCTGATAGATGGGGTAGGTGAACGCAGCGAGACGTGAATCCGCAGTCCCGATGCTGCCGTCGCCCCAGAAGTTGTGGACGGCGATGTGCTCGTCGCCACGAAGGGTGAAGAGGCGAAGCTGCCGGGGGTGCGGGACACCGAGGCGAACGTAGAGCATCTGGTTGGCGTAGGAGAAGATGGTGGTGTTGGCGCCGATGGCGAGAGCGAGCGAAGCTACGGCGATGACGGTGAAGCCGGGGCTCTTGCGGAGGATGCGGATGGCGTAGAGGAGATCGGTGCAGAGCTCGTCTATCCAGCGCAGGCCGAGGGATTTGCGAATGCTGTCTTTGTGCGACTCGATGCCGCCGAACTCGAGCCTCGCCTTCCGCGTGGCTTGCTGCGGTGTGAGGCCTTCGCGGGTGAGGTCGGCGGCGCGAGCTTCGAGGTGGAAGAGGAGCTCTTCGTCCATGTCGTGTTCAAGCCGACGGCGGCCTGAGATCGATCGGAGCCAGGATTTGAGGCGGGACCAGCGGGCGCTCATGGCTGCACCTCGGTGATGTCTTCGGCCCAGTTCGATGCCGTGAGGCGCAGGATGGTGCCGATGATGCCGGCCATGCGATTCCACTTTTCGGTTTCGGCTGCGAGCTGTTTGCGGCCTGCAGGAGTGAGGGTGTAGTACTTGGCGCGGCGGTTGTTGTCGCTCTCGCCCCACTCACTTTTGATGGCTCCCTCGTGCTCCAGGCGGTAGAGCGCGGGGTAGAGCGAGCCTTGCTGGATGACGAGCTGTTCGCCGCTGATCTGCTGGATTCGCAAGAGAACGCCGTAGCCGTGGAGTTTGCCGAGTGAGACGGCTTTGAGGATCAACATCTCAAGCGTGCCCTGCATCAGGTCTACTTGCTTTGGCATTTTGTTGCTCTCCTTGGCGGTCTAGGAGATTGTTACGCGGCTTTCCTAGTTCGTCAAGGAGAAAGATATAAGCGGGTCGTCTCGCTTGGCGTAGGATCACAAGTTGAAAAAGCAAAGGATAAAAGCAAAGGCAAAGGCAAAGGATAAAGGCAAAAGCAAAGACAAAAGCAAATGCGGGGGTTCTTCGCTGCGCTCAGAATGACAAGCTAAAAAGGCAACGCAAAACAAAAGCTAAAGAGCAAAAACAAAAGCAGGTCCACCCGCTTCGCGGAAGAATGACAAGTTGAAACAAAGGGAGATCAAAACTACAGTGCGTCTTCTGCTTCTGGCGAAGGATGAAAGACTGTTTTTTGGATTATTTTCCGGTGTAGGGGGTCTTCAAGTAGTGGCGGGCTACGTCGGACTGTGATTGGTCGCCGCCGCCTGCTGAGGCTAGCTGGTATTGTTTGATTGCTTCGTCGCGCTTGTTGAGGAGATCGAACATTTCGCCGGCGTTTAGCTGGGCGCGGCGGCGAATCCAGTCGCTGCAGGTGGGTTGAGCGGCGGCTAGCAGGTAGTTTTGTGCTGCATCGGCGATGTTGTTCTGGCCGCGTTCGGTGTCGGCTAGACCGAAGTAGGTCATGTGAAGGCGGGGTTCGATGAAGTAGCCGGGCTTTTTGGCGTCGGCGAGGATCTCGCGGTAGATGGCGATGGCGCCGGGGCCGTTGCCGGAGTCTTTGGTGAGGTTGGCGACTTCGAGACGGAAGAGGAAGTCGTGGGGATACTGATCGGCCAGACCCTTCTGGACGACGATGGCTTCGGGGTAGCGGGCGTCGTGGCGCAGGAAGAGGGAGAGCGCGGTGCGGGACTCGACTGGCGTGACGATGCCGTGGGCAGCGCAGTCGCGGAGGAGGTTGAGGCCTTTCTCTTTGTTGCCTCCTACGCCAGCGATGCCGACGAGGATGCGGACGACGCGCGGCAGGCTGGCTACGGCGAACTGCTGGATGCCGATGGCCATCTTGGCGTCGACGTAGTCGGGATCGAGCTTGAGGGTTTGCTCACTGTCGCCGCGGGAGGCGTAGCCCTGGCGGGCGGCGGCTACGTAGCTGTGATCGGCGAGGGTGATGAAGGCGGCGTGCATGCCACGAGCGTAGCCGCGGGCGAAGTAGGCGTTGGCGTCGTTTGGATTGGCTTTGATCTGGCGGTCGCAGAGGGCGATGGCGGAGTTGGTGAGAGATTCGATGCGGTCGCGAACGTCGGTGGGGACGGGGACGTTGCGTTTGGAGGTGAGGAAGGAGTCGTGGGCGTAGTAGGTGGTGTCGAGGAGGTCTTGACGGTAGAGCTCGCGGAAGACGAGGGTTTGGAGGATGTAGCCGGTCGCGATGGGGCTTTGGGGGTTGGCTTTCTGGATGGCCTCGAAGCGGGTGAGGGCGCCTTCGTAGTCGAGGTTGTAGAAGTGCTCTTGCGCCTCGCGAACCTGGGGCGTGAGGTTGATGGGGTCGGTGTGGTTGTCAGCGAAGGCCGGAGATGCCAGCAGGAGTGCGGCAAGGAGGAGGAGAGTTTTTGCGCAGCGTTCTATTGTTCTTCTCCTAATTTTTCTTCGAGGGCTGAGACTAGTTGTTGTTATACAGAACACTTCTCTTCTGATGCCGATACAGAGGACAGGGCATACTCTGCCGGTGCTGTATTGGACGCATGACACGGTAAACTATACCCTTTGGTACTGGGAAATCTCCGGGCTGTTGTACTTTCATCGGGGCTGAAAACAAACTTATGACACGGGTTGAGCTGCTTCAGTTGCTGGTTGGGCAGGCACGCAGTAATGGGTTCGAGTTCCGCAGATGGTATGTCGGCAAGCTGGGTCTGCCGTGGCAGAGCGCCAGGCACGCAGTGGAGACGCTGGCGGCGGAGCGGCGGTACTATGCTCTTTTGTTCTCCCATGAGTTCGCATCGAGCTTCTGGAAGCCGGGCGAGGTGATGACCTTCCAGGTGCCGACGCAGACGTTTACGCGCAGGATGAAGGACGGAACGATAGGCACGGTGAAGCGCAAGGGGTATACGCGGCGCAGTGCGCGGGAGGATGCGTGGCTGTATCACCTGAAGGAGCTGGCTGCATCGGAGGAGCCGCTGCGATATATGCGACGGTACCTGCGGGTGGAGGATGAGCTGGTGGAGGATGACCCGATTATGGACAGCGATCTGGAAGACGAGGATTGATTCGCCGTTGTGGCGTCAGAGGCTGCGGGCTTTGCGGATGGCGGCGATCTGTTTGAGGTGGTGTCTGCCGTGCACCAGATGGAAGGTGCGCCACTGATTGATATGGAGCGGCCCTAGGACGGTGTGGCTGGCGAATTGGACGTGGGGGCCGAAGAGGGTCTCGGCTTCGGCGAGAAGCAGATCGAGATGTGCGAGGCGTTCGGCGGTGGCGTGGGTGAGCAACTCGCCGGCGAGTCGATGGGTGGTTGGCTGCGGCGTGACGATGGATGGCGCCTGGCGGCCTGTGGGGAAGTAGCCGCAACGAGTGACCGCGTATTGAAAGATGCGCTGTGGGACGGTGGCTTGAGCGCGGGTGGGAGTGCGCTTGACGAGGCGGGCGTTGATGACGGTTTCGGTGCTGGAGTAGGAGAGGAGCAGGTGCTCGGTGATCTGCTGGATGCTCCATTTACCGGGCGGCGAGGATGGAGTGAGCTGGGTCTGGTTGGCGTCGAGCCCTCGAAGAGAGGTGGCGATCTCGCGTTGAAGAGTTTGAAGGATGGGGTTCATCGTTGGCGGACGCTGCAGGACTACGTTACATGGCCTGCGAATGCGGCGCTACTCTCATTTTGAGGATGTTATTTGAGATCCGCGAGGGCCTTTTTGGCGTCTTTGGCCTTTTCGCCGTCGGGGTCGAGTTTCAGGTAGGTCTGGTATTCGGCGATGGCTTCGTCTTTTTTCTTCATCTTTTGCGCAACCTCAGCAAGGGCGAAGTGGGTGGCAGAGTAATCGGGCTGGATGCTGACCGCATCTTTGGCGCGGAGGTAGGCGCCCTGGTAGTTTTCGTCGTGCAGGTAAAACTTTGCGATGTAGAGATCCTCGTCGACACGCTCGTCGTCGGACTGAACTCGTTTGACCTTGGGGAGTTTGCGGTGAACGGAGGTGCCTTCGGGGGGATCGCCTTTGGCGTCTGGATTGTCGTCGGGGACGCCGGTGGAGTCGTTGCTGCTGGAGCTGGAGCTGGAGCTGGAGTCATCGCCGGGGAGTTTGGGAGCAGGTTGCGTGGGGAATGGGTGTCGCGACGCTGCATCGGAGGGAGTTGTTGATGGGCTCGGGGAGTCTGGCGGGGCTGCGGGTTTGGGGGACTCGCCGGGAAAGGGGAACTGCTCGGATGGGGATGTTGTTTTTGCTGCGGGAGTCGACGGGGGGCAGGGTTTCGCTGTCTGGTCTGTCGTGCAAGGCGGCGGAGGATTCTGGGCCGGGGGCGCCTGGGCAAAGCATGCGGTGGAGAGCAGAAGGGCTGCTGCCAGCGCTCGAGTTATGGAGTGAATTGCCATGTGGTTTCTGAGTACTCGCCTGATGATTTGACGTTGTTGCACGACGGTTTGTTATAGTCAGCTGACCTGGGCTGCTTGCCTGCCAGTATTTTATTTGATGGAACTGATCTGATTATGGTTGATGGGCTGATTATTCGTTCTTCGTCGATTCATGCGGCGGGCTGTTATACGACACGGGCAATAAAAAAGGGTACTCGGGTGGTCGAGTACGATGGACCGCGGTTTGCGAAAGATGATGCGGATGAGCGATATAAGGATCGGGATATCACCTATCTCTTCAGCTGTGGCGATGATGAAACAGTGATCGATGGGTTCGGGATTGCCATGTTTATCAATCACTCGTGCGATCCAAACTGCGAGTCGGAGGCGGTGGATGGGCGGATCTTCGTTATGGCGATTCGCCCCATTGCAGCGGGCGAGGAGCTGACCTATGAGTACCACCTGTATGACAGCGATGATGACGATGCGGCTTGCTACTGCGGCGCGAAGAACTGCCGGGGGACGATGTATAGCGTGGATGAGGTGAAACGGCGGGCGAAAAAAGCGCGCGCCAAGGCGAAGGCTTTGAAGCGATAAGACGAGCGATTGGGTGGGGGCGCTGGGACGATACAATGGAAGTTGCGGGTGGGTTGAAAACTTCACTGCGCAAGCGTTCAAGTTAGTTTAATTTTTACTATGGCATATCAGGTTCTTGCACGGAAATACCGGCCACAGCGTTTCGCGGATGTTGCGGGACAGGACCACGTGACGGTGACGCTGATGAATGCGCTGACTCAGAGTCGGATTGCGCATGGGTACATCTTCAGCGGGCATCGTGGCATCGGGAAGACAACGATTGCGCGCATCCTGGCGATGGCGTTGAACTGCAGAAATACGATTGGGTCGACTGCACGGCCTACGGCGGAGCCTTGCGAGGTTTGCGAGAGTTGTACCGAGATTCGCGCGGGCAATGCGGTCGATGTGATTGAGATTGATGCTGCGACCAATCGCGGGATCGACGAGATTCGTGAGCTGCGGGATGCGGCCCGGTACAGACCGGCACGAGATAAGTACAAGATCTACATTCTGGACGAGGCGCACCAGATTACCGATGCGGCGTTCAATGCGCTGCTGAAGACGCTGGAGGAGCCGCCGGACCACATCGTCTTTATGATGGCGACGACGCAGCCGGAGGATATTCCGCAGACGGTGCGATCGCGGTGCCAGCACTTCAGCTTTCATGCGGTGAAGCTGGTCGACATTTTGAGCGAGCTGCGTGGGATTGCAGAGCGCGAGGGTGTGGATGCGGATGAGGGGGCACTGAGCCTGCTGGCAGAGGCGGGAGATGGCTCGATGCGGGATGCGTTGTCGATTATGGACCAGGCGATTGCAAGTGCGCCGGTGGAGGATGGGCGCGCGCGGCTCGATGCAGGACAGATTCGGGAGCTGATGGGGACGGTTCCGAATGCGGTGTTTGAAAAGGTTCTTGAGGCGGTGGATGGCGGTCGCAGCGCCGAGGTGATTACGGTTGCGAATCAGCTGCTGGATGCGGGGAACTCTCCGGCGCAGCTGGCGCGGCAGTTTGTGCGGTATCTGCGGAACTGCGTGATTGCGAAGATTGCCGGGATCGGCGTGGATGGCGCTGGCGCGGACGGCGTTGCTGGAGAGCTGCTGCAGATTTCGGCCGATGAGCAGCGGCGCGCGGGACGGTCGGCTACGCTGTTCAGCGAAGAGGAGTTGACGCGGTTTCTGCAGGTGATGCTGCGGACGTTTGATGAACTGGGATATCGGCAGGAACAACGATTTCATTTCGAACTTGGGCTGCTGAAGCTGGTGCATCTGCGACGGCTGCTGCCGATCGAAGAGGTGTTGAGCCAGTTCCCTGTCGGCGGGGGGTCGCGACCGGGACCAGGTGTGGCGACGGCACGGACGATCAGCGGGCCTGCTGGTGGATCTTCGACGAGGCCGCCGGTGAGTGGAGCGGCTACGGCGCGGGTTCTGGAGACAAGTGCCGCTGTAGTGAGTGCCAAGCCGGCGTTTTCTCCATTTGAGAGAGACCAGAGTAGAACACGGTTGGACGAAAAAGCGTTTGTGGCTGCGCCGATCGCCGTACCAGTTACACCGATTGCAGAGCCGATGCCCATTCCTGTAGCAGTGCCGATGCCTGCACCGATTCCCACGCCTGTGGAGATGGTGTTGACCGAGGAAGATGCGGCAGGGGCTGCGATTGTGGAGATTGGCGACCGGACTGAAGCTGCCGATGTGGCTTTGGCGATTACGGAAGGGCTTGCCGGGGCAGTTGTTGGACGGATGGAGGCTTGGGCCAGTCCTGATTTGACGGCTTCTTCGTCACATTCTACGGAGGCGCTACAGGAGGCGGCGGTGACTGCTTTGTCGGGTGTGAAGAGTCAGCAGACTGCGGCGGATGCTATTGCGGATGCGGAATGGACTGTAACCGAGGGCGAGCTTCGTATTCAGACCGGCCTGTCAAAGACGATGCTTTCGATGGCTATCAATGCGGACGCGGAGAAGCTGGTGAAGAGTGCTCTGCGCGACGCAGGTGCAGGCGCGTTGAAGCTGGTTTTATTGCCTGGTGCGAAGACTGCTGTCGGCCCAAAGAAGCCAAGGGCAACAAAGAGCGGTAGTGCACAGGCGAAGGCGATGGATCATCCGATTGTGCAGCGCGCGCAGACGCTGTTCAATGCGGAGATTCGGACTGTGATCGATCTGCGGGAGAACGAGTAGCAAGCGAGGGTGATGATGGATTTTTCCGATCTTGGCAAGATGAAAGAGATGATGGGGCAGGCGAAGCTGATGCAGGAGCAGATGGAGAAGAAGCTCGCTGCGACTGTGGTGGAGGCTTCGAGCGGCGGCGGCGTGGTGACGGTGCGGATGAATGGCAAGAAAGAAGTGCTGCGCGTGAAGATTGAACCGACGGCGATGGGGAGTTCGGCGAGCGATCTTGAGCTGCTGGAGGATTTGATTGCTGCAGCGGTGAATGAAGCGGGACGGCGTGCGGATGAGGCGATGAAGTCGAGCGTGGCAGGGATGATGGGTGGGCTGGGGCTGCCCGATCTGCCGGGGCTGGGCTAGGTGGCTGGCTCATTTATACCCAATGCGAACCGGTTTGCGGAGCCGATGGCGCGGTTGATTGAGGAGTTCCGAAGACTTCCCGGGATTGGAACCAAGAGCGCTCAGCGACTGGCGTTTCATGTGCTGCGGTCTTCGGCTGAGGATGCGGAGGCGCTGTCGGTCGCGATTCGGGAGCTGAAGCTGCATCTGCGACTTTGCTCGGTGTGCAACAACATTACCGATGTCGATCCCTGCGGATATTGCACGAGTGCGGTGCGGAATCAGCGGCTGGTTTGCGTGTTGGAGGAGCCGACGAATATTGCCACGATTGAAAAGACGCGGAGTTATAACGGCGTCTATCACGTGTTGCATGGAACGCTATCGCCGATCAGCGGCGTTGGGCCGGAGCAGCTGCGGATTGCAAACCTGCTGACTCGATTGCCGGATGTGGATGAGGTGATTCTGGCGACTTCGCCGACGACAGAGGGCGAGGCTACGGCTGCTTATCTTGCGATTGAGTTGCGCAAGGTTAAGGGTGAGGTAAAGATTACCCGGATTGCTACCGGGGTGCCGGCGGGGAGCGATATCGAGTATGCCGACGAGGTGACGATGACTCGCGCGATGGAAGGGCGGCGTGAGTTTTAGCTTACGGTGGTTCGCTCAGTTGCCTGGTTGAAGACGAGCCTCTCGGCCACCTGCACGATTGCGCCGTTGATCGCAGCCAGTTCCTTTGTGACTCTGCGGATCTCGTACTCCGGGATTCCAGAGTCGCGGAGCACGGCCAGGGCGATGTTCAGATTGGGAAACTCCTGGGGATCGGGTCGCGCCTTGGAGTCGTGGGTTGAGATGTAGGTCGTCTCTGCTGCCGAGTTTCTGTAGATTCGATAACGGGTCAAAACGTGCTCCCTTCGCTCCTGCCGGCGCTCCGTACTGAACCATATCGACGGTGCGGTAGAGAAGATGAGCACTCGACTCAAAACAACCGCAGATGCAAGCAGGCCAAAGGACTGGGCTTACCGGTATTTTGCGACCATTTCGAGTGCGTTCGCTTCATCTTCCTCGTCGGAGATGAATTGTGACACTAACTGAGGCTGGGCGGCCTTTTGCGGGCCCTGCTCAGGCGCTGCGTCAGACACTGCGTTGAGGGCGATGCCAGCGATCCACCGCTCCACATATCGGCTGGCATGAGCTCTTCCACAAAAGTGTCGCGTACGCCGCAGCATTTTGGTATCCCACTTTGGGAGGATGACCAGATTCCCGTTCTTTTCGAACAACATAACCCAATGGTTCGCGAATGACTTCTGCATATCGCACTCTTCGCATTTACAGGTTTGGATCAGAGACATCGAACTTGTCCTTTTTGGTGATTCGGCTGACTTGTCTGCACAGTGCCGGTCGGTGAGATTTTTTCTACACTAACGTCACTGTTACCTTTATCGGCGGAATCGTTTTTTTCACTACAGTCATTGCAAGTCTTTGTGCTACGCGGCTTTGAACGATGAATAGGGGAAGAATTCTGGTCCCAAATTGAGACCCGAGGGCGGCGAGCTTCGTTTTAACCGGTAGAGATGCAAAGAATAGAGGCCCCAAACAAGATGCTTTCACGCCGCCGTTTTATTCATCAGAGTTTTGCGTTCAGTGCCTTGGCCGGGCTCGGTTCGCCGGTATTTGCCGATCTCCGCAAGAGTGGGCCAGGTGGTGATGGATCGCATCTGTTGATGGTGGGTGACTGGGGGTATGAGGACTTCGAGGCGCAGAGCCGGGTGGCGAAGGCGATGCAGGGTTATGTGCGGGAGCAGGGATTTACGACTGAGGCGCTGCTGATGCTGGGCGATAACTGGTACGGGACGCTGCCGGGCGGGGCGAAGGATAAGCGGTGGCAGGTGCAGTTTGAAGAGATGTATCCGAAGAGCGTGTTCGATTGTCCCGCTTATGCGATTCCGGGCAATCACGACTACCAGCGGATGCCGGCGAGCAAGGTCGCGGCAGAGCTGGAGTATGCGAAGGTGCCGGGGACGCGGTGGACGATGCCTTCGCTTTGGTACAGCTTTACGTTTCCTGCGAAGAAGCCGCTGGTGACGGTGATTGCGCTGGACAGCAATATGCCTTCGGAGAGTGGGAAGTGGGACCGCGGGACGGACTTTACTCTTAGGCCGGAACAGCAGGCGGAGCAGCTGGTCTGGCTGAAGGCGGAGTTGGAGAAGCCGAGGAACACACCGTTTTTAGTGGTGATGGGACATCATCCGATCTTTTCGAATGGACCGCATGGGGATCACAAGGTTTTGATTCGTGACTGGGAGCCTTTGCTGAGGGAGCATAAGGTGCACATGTATCTGGCGGGGCATGACCATGACATGCAGCACCTTGAGTTCGAGGGGCATCCTACATCGTTTGTTTTATCGGGCGGGGGTGGGGCGGATTTATACAACCTGAAGATTGCGCAGGCGCAGCGTGGTCCGATGGCCGAGAAGGTGTATGGGTTCAGCGAATTGATTGTGGCGCAGGAGATGTTGACGCTGCGGCATCTCGATGAGCAGGGGAAGGTGATTCATGCGTTTACGAAGCGGGTGGATGGGGCGGTGGGGATTTTGGAATAGCTAAATCTGAACTCGTAACTTAGCGGCGTCAATCAGATAATAGGAACGTCGCAGTTCGTTGCTGCGTCGAAATTCAATATACACACCACTGATGTCATATTCTCTCATCCCAAAATTTGTTTAATAAAGTTACATTCGCAATGCTCATGCCACGGTTCTTGACCTGATTGAAATAGGTAGATGGATGGTGGCGTCCAATCCATCTGTTCGGCCAGATCAGCGATTGTGCTTGGAATCGTATGAGGTTTGCGTGCAAGTAGAGACATTCCCAAGGCAACGACGAACCCCTGTCTCGTCGTTGCCTGCATTGATGACGCGAGTTCTAAAGCTGCGATTCCGCCAGAGATCCACATCTCGCGCGGCTTCCATTCGGTGTCTATAAGATCGATGTGCAAGTCATCGTATCTCTCCACTCCACCAGTGGCGTACACATGATTCATCCACTCTTGAATTCTGTCACGACGGCGTTGCAAGTCGGCACTCATCGACCGTCTTCTTCGGTGCGGAGGTTGCCGCCGGTCATCTGGTTGGGTTGGTCTAGGTTGAGCAGCGACAGGATGGTGGGGGAGATGTCGCGCAGGCTTCCGTCCGCTTTCAGCGTGGGTTTGTTGCCTTCTTCGGTGATGTAGAGGAAAGGGACGGGGTTGGTGGTGTGGGCGGTGTGGGGGCCTCCGGTGGCGGGGTCGATGAGCATCTCGGCGTTGCCGTGGTCGGCGGTGACGAGGAGCGAGCCACCGCGTTGGCGGATCTCCTTGTAGATGCGGCCTAGCTGGGTGTCGACGGTTTCTACGGCGCGGATGGTGGGTTCCATCATGCCGGAGTGGCCGACCATGTCGGCGTTGGCGAAGTTGACGATGATGACGTCGAAGGCGGTGTCGTTGACGGCTTTGATGACGGCGTCGGCGATGCCGGAGGCGGACATCTCGGGGGCGAGATCGTAGGTGGCGACTTTTTGTGATGGGACGAGGGCGCGGTCTTCGCCGGGGAAGGGTTTTTCGATGCCGCCGTTGAAGAAGTAGGTGACGTGCGCGTACTTTTCCGTCTCGGCTACGCGGAGGTTGCGGAGGTTGGCTTGCGACATGAGGTTGGCGAGGAGGTTGTCCATCGATTCGGCGGGGATGACGATGGGGAGTTTGAAGTTTTTGTCGTACTGGGTCATGCAGACGTAGTGGAGGTCTGGCGGGGACTTCATTGAGGGGGATCTCGGCGTCGAGTTCGGCGGCTTTGGGGAGTTGGTGGCCCTGGCTGCCGACGGGGTCGGCGGTGAGGCCGGAGCGGCGGGTGAGGACGCGGGTGATTTGACGGACGCGGTCGGCGCGGTAGTTGAAGTTGATGACGACGTCGTGGTCGCGGATGAGGCCGATGGGATGGCCTTCGGCGTTGATGCAGGTGAAGGGCGGGATGAACTCGTCGGTGATGCCGTTGTTGTAGAGTTCTTTGATTCGTTCGACGGGGTTCGGCGTAGCGTCCGCCCTCCGGAGTGCCGGTGACCATGGCGTCGAAGGCTTGTCTTTCTTTTTCCCAGCGGAGATCGCGGTCCATGGCGTAGTAGCGGCCGCTGACGCTCGAGGCGATGTGGCCGGTTCCGTCTTCGCGGAGGGTTCGCTGGAGTTGTTCGAGGTAGCCGAGGCCACTGGTGGGCATGGTGTCGCGGCCATCCATGAAGGCGTGGACGAAGACGTGGGTTAGTTTGTGCTGCGCGGCCATGCGGATGAGAGCGTCGAGATGGCGTTGGTGCGAGTGGACGCCGCCGTCGGAGAGCAGGCCGATGAGATGAAGCGCTCTTCCCTTTTGTGCGGCTAGCTCGTAGGCGCGGACCAGCGTCGGGTCGGTGTAGAGGCTGCCGTCGAAGATGGCGGTGTCGATGCGGGTCATATCCATACGGACGATGCGGCCTGCGCCGAGGTTGAGGTGGCCGACTTCGCTGTTGCCCATCTGGCCGTCGGGGAGTCCGACGAAGTGTTCGCTGGCGCGGAGGAGGGTGTTAGGGTAGTCGCGCAGGAGGCGGTCGTAGGTTGGCTTGCGGGCTTGTGCGATGGCGTTGCCGTGGGTCTCGGGGCGATAGCCCCAGCCGTCGAGGATGGTGAGGACGATGGGTTTGGACATGCATGGCAAGGATACCAAGATTGGGAGCCCGGCTGTGGCTGGTTGAACAGTCTACGTCCACCCCATCACTGGAGCATCGTCGGGCATCGGTCGTGTCACGGCGAAGGCGTTCGCAGAATCGGGCGCAGCCGTTGTTCTTGTTGATCGTGATCAGGACAGATTGACCGCTCTTCGGAATGAAATTTTGGGAGCAGGTGGGAAGGCAGTTACGTTCGCGGGTGATGTATCCGATGAACGTGTGGCGGTTGATAAAGCTCGAAGTAGTCTCCGTATACGTAGAAGAAGATTACGGAAGACCATAGTGCGAAGAGCTTGAACTTCACGTGAACTTTGATGTCATCTAAGCGTGATGTCATGCCAGCATGCTCTCACACCTCGAGTGCCGCTAGTGGTGGGGGCTGTCTACCAGGAGTACACCACTTCACATAAAGGCTAGAGAGCCTAATTCGGTTTAGTTGCTCAGCCACGTCGCCGGTGCGCCGAGCATCGGAGCCGAGTTTTAGGTTGTCAGGGGTTCCAGGAAGGGACGGTGCGGACCATGTTCCATAGGAGTTGGTCGAGGGCGGTGTCGATTTCGTTGGAGGGTTGGGTGCGGGTGTTGCATAGGCCGGCCCAGCAGAAGCCTGTGCTGGTGCGGACCATGATGGTGGTGGTGCCGGGAAGGCTGCCGCTGTGCCACCAGTTTCCTGCTCCGTTGTCGCGGACCATCCAGCCGCGGGCGTAGCGGGCGTCGCCCTGTGGGTAGGCGGGGGCGGGGGTGGTCATGATTTTGATGGTGGCGGGTTTGAGGAGCGCGGGGATGCCGGGTGCCCCGGCGACGTGGTTGAGGAACTGGACGAGTTGCGTGGAGGAGGCGATCCATCCGCCGTGCGAGTCCATGCGGGTGACGTTGAGTTTGTAAGGGTCTTCGGAGTACTGGCCGACGTAGACGACTTCGTTGGGTGCGCGCTGACTCTCCTTGTTGGCGGCGATCTGCATGGTGGAGATGCCGCAGGGGGCGAGGATGTTGGCTTTGACGTAGGAGTCGTAGGACTGGCTGGTGATCTGCTCGATGACGCGGCCGAGGATGCAGTAGCCGAAGTTGGAGTACGCCCAGTGGGTGCCGGGCTGGGTTGGTGAGGGGCTGGTTGGCGATGGTTTCGGTGATGAGCTTGGTGTGGTCCCAGCCGTCGTTGTGCATCATGGGGTCGTTGGCGTCGTTGGGCCAGCCGCCGCAGGTGTGGGTGAGGAGTTGGTCGACGGTGATGTCGGCGACCCATTGCTGGTAGGGGGGCTTGCCGTACTTGATGTCGAGGATGGCGGAGGGGCCGAAGACTTTGTCGGTGAGGTTGAGCTTGCCCTGCTCGATGAGGGTGAAGATGGTGACGGCGGTGATGGGCTTGGTGACGGAGGCGATGCGGAAGAGCGAGTCTTGCGTGGCCTGGACGAGATGCTGATGGTCGGCCATGCCGACGGTCTGGTCATAGGCGAACTGGCCGCTGCGGGAGATGGCGATGGAGGTGGCGGGGACGCGGAATTGCTGACGGAATTGTCCGGCGAGACGACCCATTTCGCCGCGCTGCTGGCCGTCGGAGCCGCCGAATTGGGGCCGCGCAAATGCCCGGATGGCCGGGAGGGTGGTGGCGGCGGTGGTAAGGGCGAGATTTTGGAGGAGGGTTCGGCGAGTGAGGGACTCGACATAGAGTGGTGTCCTTTCGATGAGGAACCTGTAAGCGAGCGATGACGTGGATAGGTTGCGGAGATTTTATCTTGTGGGGGCGAAGGAGGAAAGACTTTGAGAGTTGCTGCAATTTTTTGATACTGTGGGCTTGCACATGGAGGATGAAATGAAGCGATATTGCTATGGGCTGTTTCTGCTTTGCTTCGCGTTAGTGGGATTGGCCGGGAGAGCGGCGTGGGGCCAACAGCCTCCGGCGGAGCAGATGCCGGCGAATGCGGCGGGCAAGTGGACTCTGTACTGCAAGGATCCGAATGGAGCGACGTCGACGAAGTATCTCGAGCTGCAGCAGAAGGGCGCGGTGATTTCGGGCCACTTCAAAGGGCCGAATCAGTCGGGTGGCGTGGAGGGCACGATCGACATACAGCACCTGGTGGTGCGGACGAAGACGCGCGATGTGCTGGTGTTTCGAGGACGAGTGGATGGGCCGCGTGTCGAGGGCGTGGTGCAGGGGAGTACGTTCAATGGGACGTTCCACGACCGGGGAGGCACGGGATCGTTTCAGGGTGTGCGATCGAATTGATGCTTGGGTGCTAGACGGCGCTTACGACGGGATCGGGTTTGGGATGCAGGGAGCGGGCTTTGACGTCCCATGCCAGTCCGCAGAGGCGGAGCGCGGAGATGCCGTACCAGTTGGGATCGAACTCGTACCAGGCCAGGCCGTGACGGGAGGATTGCGGGTGGGCGTGGTGGTTGTTGTGCCAGCCTTCGCCGAAGGTGAGTAGAGCGACCCACATGCTGTTGCGGGAGGTGTCGGTGGTGGCGAAGCGGCGTGAACCCCACATGTGAGTGGCGGAGTTGACCAGCCAGGTGGAGTGAAGGCCGAGGACGGTGCGGAAGAAGATTCCCCAGAAGAGATAAGGCCATCCACCGAAGACGAGGAGAGCGATGCCGAGAACGGTGATGGGAATCCAGTGCCACTTGCTGATCCAGAGGTGGAAGTTGTCTTTGCGGAGTTCGGGGACGTAGGGGTTTAGTTCGGCTGAGCCGCTGTGCTTGGTCTCTCCGGTGAGGAGCCAGCCGACGTGGGCCCAGAGGCCGCCGTCGTTGGGAGAGTGCGGGTCGCCTTCCTTGTCGGTGTTTTGGTGATGCATGCGGTGCGTGGCGACCCAGAAGATGGGTCCGCCTTCGAGGGTGAGGGTGCCGCAGACGGTGAGGAGATACTCGAACCACCTGGGCGTTTTGTAGCCGCGATGGGTGAGGAGGCGATGATAGCCCATGCCAATGCCGAAGCCTCCGGCAACCCACCACAGAAGCATGGCGACGAGGAATGGCTTCCAGTGGAACATGAATAATGCGGCGACGGCGCCGAGGTGAAACAGGATCATCACGATGACCGTTATCCAAACTACGGGTTGGGTGAAGGTGCGATCGTGCACGAAGATCTTCGGCAGGTTCATTAGTTCATTGGACTCCAATGATTTAGAGCGTGCGCGTGGGATTGGTAATAGTTGTGTAATGGATTCGGGTGTGGGGTTCTGATTGGAGGATCCAAGGATCGGAGGATGACTGTGTCGGTTGGGTTGAGTCCTACGCCGACGAGATCAACCTTCGACGATTTCGCCATGTGCTAACTGTAAACGAATCGCTGTGGCAGTTCGCCGTTGAGTCGATGAGCCTTGGAAGGGCTTCGGTGGCGATGCTCATAAAGCATAGACAGAGCACACTACATCAGCATCACCTGCAAACCGCTGCGGTGAAGGGCTGTAGGCTTGTGAGCTAGATCTTCTTGGCCTTTAAAGCCTGGTGCAGCAGGCTATGAGTGATTGGCGTAGGGGCATCCGCAGTTGGAGCACAGGTTCTGATTGACGTGGCCCGATCCGAAGGCGCCACAAGATCCACAAGAGCATCGCCCCCATCCTCGTCGCCTGGTGGCTGCGTCTGCTTTCAGATCTATCTGGTTTATCGAATCTATCGGGCCCGTTGCAATGATTTGTGGAACTGGCGGCATAGTCGCTTCTTGTGCAGAATGCATAATCGTTCCTCCTTGTATTGGGCCCGGTAGATACGGTTACGGGAGGATGGTAGCAGACCCTCTTGGTGCTGTCACTGGTGATTGGTGGTATTTGGCGAGCAAAAAACAAGCAGCAAAAAACGCACTCACTTCTGAACGTCCAGACGTGAGTGCGTTGCTTTTGTAACGGAGGCTATTGCCCGAAGTTGACGGACTCGATGCCGAGGAATTCGGCGGACTGGCCCAGCTCTTCTTCGATGCGGAGGAGCTGGTTGTATTTGGCGATGCGGTCGGTGCGGCTGGCGCTGCCGGTTTTGATCTGGCCGGCGCCTGTGCCTACGGCGAGGTCGGCGATGAAGGTGTCTTCGGTTTCGCCAGAGCGGTGGCTGATGATGCTGGTGTAGCCGAAGCGGCGAGCGAGTTCGATGGCTTCGAGGGTTTCGGTGACTGTGCCGATCTGGTTGACTTTGATAAGGATGGAGTTGGCAACTTTTTGCTCGATTCCCTGCTGGAGGCGCTGGGTGTTGGTGACGAAGAGGTCGTCGCCTACGAGCTGGACCTTGTCGCCGATGGATTGGGTGAGGAGCTTCCAGCCGTCCCAGTCGTCTTCGGCGAGGCCGTCTTCGATGCTGACGATGGGGTATTGCTTGACCCAGGACTCCCAGTAGGCGGCCATCTCGGCAGAGGAGAGTTCGCGCTTGTCGGATTTTTTGAAGACGTACTTGCCGGTCTCCTTGTTGTAGAACTCGCTGGAGGCGGGGTCGAGGGCGATGGCGATGTCTTCGCCTGCGACGTAGCCGGCTAGATGGATGGCTTCGAGGATGAGGTCGAGGGCTTCGTCATTGGATTTGAGCGAGGGAGCGAAGCCGCCTTCGTCGCCGACGGCGGTGTTGTAGCCCTTTTTCTTGAGGACGCCTTTTAATGTGTGGAAGACTTCGGTGCCCCAGCGGAGGGCGTCGGAGAAGGTTTCGGCGCCGACGGGCATGACCATGAACTCCTGGAAGTCGACGTTTGAGTCCGCGTGCGAGCCGCCGTTGAGGATGTTCATCATGGGCGTGGGGAGGAGGCAGGCGTTGATGCCGCCGAGGTAGCGATAGAGGGGGAGTTTGAGGGCTTCGGCAGAGGCGCGGGCGCAGGCCATGGAGACGGCGAGGATGGCGTTGGCTCCGAGTTTGGATTTGTTTTCGGTGCCGTCGATGGAGATCATGGTTGCGTCGATGAGGCGCTGGTTGCTCGCGTCCATGCCGGTGAGCTCGGGCCCGAGGATGGACTCGACGTTTTCTACGGCGTGGAGGACGCCTTTGCCGAGGTAGTGATCTTTGTCTCCATCGCGGAGTTCGACGGCTTCGTGCTCGCCGGTGGAGGCTCCGCTGGGAACGGCGGCGCGGCCTTTGGCTCCGCCGTCGAGGACGACGTCGGCTTCGACGGTGGGATTGCCGCGGGAGTCAAGGATTTCGCGTGCGTGGATAGAGACGATCTCGGTCATGTTGCTCCTGTTTTTGGATTGGCTCAGAGTTGTGGAATGTTGGGCTACGATGCGGTGATTCAAGCGTTCGTTTAACTTTGGGCGGCGGTCGACAGGGACGGTGCGGCCTCCTGCGAGGGAGATCGATTGCACCAGGGCTGCGTCGGAAGGGCTCACCTGATGGATTTTATCAAGGGATTGATTTGGGTGGGAATGTGGGGGTTTGGAGGAGAACGGCAAATGCAAAAGCAAGTGCAACAGCAAAAGCAAATGCGGGGGTTCTTCCCCTTCGGCAAGCTCAGGGTCAGAATGGCAGGCGTTTTGTGTGGGGGAGTGGGTGGCTTATTAGCAGGGTCGGTTCCCTGTTGGTAATTTTGCTCCGTGGGCCTAGTGGTGGCACTAACCTTTTGGTTAACAGAAGTGTTGAATTTTTAGATGCTCGAGCTCTGTTAATGAGGATATCGCCATGACTCTCCGGATTACGACCGCCGCTTTTCTTTTTGTTGCTGCTCCTGTGTTTGCCCAGATGACCGGAGTTTCTAAACCCGATCCGGCAGTGATTACGAGCGATGAGGCGACACCAGCACCGAAGCCATTGACACCGAGACCAAGCGCTGCGATTCCGGCGACGGCGCCTACTTCGACCGAGATGTATGGGGCGTATGTTCCTTATGCTGGACCTGCAGCGGCGGGTGCGCCGGTGGTGACGCATGCGATGCCGGTAGAAGATCCGAGAGACGCGATGATTGTGGTCGACGTGCCGGAGCGCGAGGGGACGTTGCGCGAAGGGACGCTGCTGAAGACGAAGATTATGAATACGCTTTCGACCGATGGCACGATTGAGGGAAGCAAGTTTACGGCAGAGGTGACGGAGCCGATCCAGAGAGACGGACGCGTGATTATTCCGGTGGGGTCGATCCTTGAGGGACGAGTGTCGGAGGTTCATGGCGGGAGGCGGATATCGGGTGGGGCGCTGCTGCACCTGGAGACGAGCGATGTGCTGCTGCCGGATGGAACGCACTATATTGTTCATGCGCAGATCATCGATATGGGTAGAAGCGACTTCAATGTAACGAGCGAAGGGACGCTGAAGAAAAAAGGAAACGGCAAGGAGACGCTGGCGGTGATTGGCGGCGTGACCGGAGCCGGAGCTGCGAGCGGCGCATTGATTGGCGGCGGGGTGGGAGCGATCGTTGGCGCGGGTATCGGAGCTGGTGTGAGCACGGTTATCTGGTTCAAGCAGGACCGCCAGGCTACGCTGCCGAAGGATGTTCCGCTGGTGTTCAGCTTGACGACACCGATGATTCTGACTCCGTTGAGCGCGTCTTCGATGAGCGAAGTGAGTGTGGCTGGAGCGGCGCAGTAAGGATTTTTCCTGTTAGTTGCTTCGATGCGTTGACCCTACCCTATCCGATGGATAGGGTAGTTTTTGTATGGATGATTTTTATCAGCAGACGCTGCGTGAGTTGCTGAAGGACGGGTGGCTGAGGCTGGATAGCCGTGTGCTCGTAGTCTGCGGGGGAGGCTATGACCGGGACACCTTCGAGGCGCTGGGGTTTCGCGATGTCACGATCTCCAATCTCGATTCGCGGTTGAAGGGCAATGAGTTTGCTCCGTATCCGTGGAGTCGGCAGGATGTGGAGAATCTTAGTTTCGAGGATGGGGCGTTCGATTTTGTGGTTGTGCACCAGGGGCTGCATCATTGCAGGTCGCCGCATCGTGGGTTGCTGGAGATGTATCGGGTGGCGAGGCGTGGGGTGGTGGCGTTTGAGCCTCGGGATACGCGGCTGGTGAGACTGGGTGTGCGGTTGGGGTTTGGGCAGGAGTACGAGATTGCGGCTGTGGCGGGAAATGGGCTGCAGTTTGGCGGGGTGGGTAATAGTGCGACGCCGAACTTTGTTTATCGGTGGACGGAGCATGAGATTGAGAAGACGATCCATACGTTTGCTCCGGAGGGGAGGGCGGGGTTTCGCTACTTCTCTGCCCTGAGGGTGCCGGAGTCGCGGATTCGGATCATGAAGAACCGGCTGGTTGCTGGTGCGTTGATGGCTTTGGTGCCTGCGGTGCGCGTGTTTGCTGCGGCTTTTCCTAAGCAGAGTAATTGTTTCGCGTTTGCGATTACGAAGGTGGGGGAGTTGCATCCGTGGATGGCCAATGATAGGTCCGTTAATGAGGAGTGGGTGCGGGGGCGGTATGTGGTGGGTGGATTTGTGGCTGAGAGTGAGGGTGTGGAAGCAGATCCCCTTCGGGGATGACCACCAAAAGGACAGACAACTGCAACTGCAACGGCAACGACAGATGCAAATGCGGGAATTCTTCGCTTCGCTCAGAATGACAGCGGTTTTGTGGCAGGGTCGGGAGAACAAACAACGGCAACAGCTACAACAACGGCTAAGGCAACAACAACGGCAAAGGCGACGGTAAATGTAGGGTTAGTCGTGGACCTGGGCCAGGAGGCGCTTCCAGTTTTTCCGGTTGCGGCGGTAGGACTTGTTGAGGTCTTCGAGGATGCGTTCGAAGTCGCTGTGGCCTGCCAGGTTGCGCCAGGCGGGGTTTTTGCTGAACCAGGGAAAGTTTTCGTTGCCTAGATAGATGGCGCGGCGGAGCCAGTGGAGCGCTTCGGACTCGTCGCCTTCTACGGCGAAGTAGGTTGCGAGGCGATAGGCCATCTCGCTGTCGGCTTCGGCGGCGGAGAGAGTTTCGTCGACGATGAAGGTCGCGGCTTTTTCGCGCTCGCCAAGCTGGACGTAGCAGAGCGCGATGGTTGGGAAGACGATGCGGAGGGATGAGTCGTCGTGGATGACTCTTTCGAGGGTCTCGATGGCTTTGGGAAGATCGCCGGTGCGCATCTGCTGGTAGCCGAGCGAGGTGCGGAGGAGAGGCTGGCGGGGTTCGAGGGTGAGACCCTTCTCGATCTCGTCGGCGGCTAGCTCCATCTGGTTTTGATACTGGTAGACGCGGGCGCGATGGTTGTAGATCATGACCGCGTTGGCGGGGTTCATGCGCAGGGAGATGTTGAACTGCTCGAGGGCTTCGTCGTACATGCCGTCGATGCGGAGGGTTTGTCCGGCGACGAGACGAACGTTCCAGTCGTTGCCTGCGGTCTGGAGGAGGTTTTCGATGCCGTGGCGGGCAGACTCTTTTTCTCCGCGCGAGAGGAGCATGTAGACGCGGTAGAGATTGGCTTCGACGGAGCCGGGATCGAGGGCGAGAGCACGGTCGAAGGCGCGGCGGGCTTCGAGGACGTGCATCTGGCCGCCGAGGCCGTGGCGGGCGTATTGGAGATGGGTGATGCCGAGGCCGGCCCAGCCGGGGGCGTAGTTCTCGTCCTGAGAGACGACGGAGGCGAAGAGTTCGCGGGCGCGGTCGAGGTCTTCGCGGCTGCCGGTGCGCGTCATAAAGGCAGATAGAACGGCGCGAGCCTGCAGATATTCTTCGGACAGATCGGTGGTGAGCGACGAGGCGCGATGGTTTTCGTTGGGCGGCTGGAGATCGCCGAAGCCCTGCAGGGTGCTGAAGACTTCGTTGCAGATCTCAGACTGTACGGCTACGAGGTCAAACGAAGCTACGTTGATGGAGCCGCCGGCCCGGACACTTTGACTGGGCACGTCGAGGAGCTGCCAGTTGAGATCGAAGCCCTTGTCGGAGCGGAGAAAGTTGCCGGCGAGGACGAAGTTGACGAGGAGTTTTTTGCCGACGCTGAGTGGGTCGAGCTGCGCGGCGGGGATTGTCATTAATGATGATGACGGGCGAACGACGAGGGTGGACATGCGGGTGAGACGGGTGGCGATGGCGTCGGCCAAGGCGTAACCGTAGAGGGGCGCGACGTCGGCGGGGCCGAAGTTGATGAAGGGGAGGACGACGATGCTGTTTTGATTGCTGGAGGCAGTGGCACTGGGCTCGCGGAAGCGCTCGGCGAGCATGGAGAGGATGCCGGTGGTGCGCTTCTCTTCTTCGGGGGTGTCGAGGGCGAGGCGGATCTGCGAGGTGCGCAGGGACATGTTGTCGCCGGAGAGGAGGACAGAGTCGAGCTGCATGGAGCGCATGATGGTCTTGAGGGCTTCGCGAACGTCGGCTGCGGAGGAGAAGCGCGCGGAGGGTTGTTTTTCGAGGCAGCGAAGGATGACGGACTCGAGTTCGATGGGGAGGTTGGGTGCGATCTCGCGGATGGAGGGCGGATCGGCGAACTGGATGGCGCGGATGGATTGGAACTCTGGCGCGTCGGGGCGATGGAAGGGGTGGCGGCCGGTGGCGAGCTCGTAGAGGATGAGGCCGAGGGCGAAGATGTCGGATTGAACGGAGGATTGGCCGGTGACGAACTGCTCTGGCGCCATGTAGGCGATGGTGCCGCCGCGAGCGGTGTAGGTGGGGCCGGGTACCGCTTGAGGGCTGCCGACTTTGCGCTTGTTGGTGGGGGCGCCGGGGTCGAACTCGGCCTGGTCGGGGCGGAGGCGGCGCGCAAGACCGAAGTCGAGGATCTTGATGAGGCCGCCGTCGGTGAGCATGACGTTGGCGGGCTTGAGGTCGCGATGGAAGATGCCGAGCGAGTGCGCGGCGGAGAGGCCGTCTGTGGTCTGGATGCCGGCGGAGAGGATGAGCTGGAGGGTGGCGGGGCCTTCGGCGATGAGCTTGTCGAGGGATTTGCCGGGGATGTACTGCATGACGATGTAGGCTTCTTCGCCGGCGCCGGCTTCGGCGGGGGCTTCGCCGACGTCGTAGATGGCGCAGACGTTGGGGTGGTCGATGGCGGAGGCGAGGCGGGCTTCGCGAAGCTGGGTGGCTCGCATCTGCTCGGTGGTGAGGTTGCCGCGCTTGAGGAGCTTGAGGACGACAGGACGCTGGAGGAGGGTGTCGTTGGCGAGGTACACGACGCCGCTGCCGCCCGCTCCGATTCTGCGAACGAACTCGTACTGCTTGATCTCGCGGCGCTTCATGGATTCATTATTGCAAGTGTCGGTGTGTGAAAGGTTGTGACGGAGTTATTTGCCGGAGTTAGCCCAGACGGACCTGACAGGTGCGCCCCGGTCTTCGCAGTGAGTGCGAAGCCGGGGCCAGGAGTGGATCGAATCAGAGAGGTTGCTGCAGGTGGTTCAGGTTAAGCAGAGAGACGACGGCGAACCGCTCCGGCGAGGCCGAGGATGCCGGTGCCGAAGAGGGTGAGGGTTGCAGGTTCGGGAACGGCCGGCGAGTTTACGATGCCAACCTGGGCCTGTGCGTAGCTGCCATCGGCGTTTTGCGGAGTGATCCAGTCGACGGAGCTCACAAGAGAGGACGAGTTCCAGAAGCCGACGTTCGAGTTGGCCAGGTTGAAGTCCAACTGAGAGAGGCTGGCGACGCCGGTGTCTACGGAGCCAAGCTGTACGTTGTTTTTGCCGTACTCTTCCTCCCAGATGGCGATCTGCAGCGCCTGGTTCTGCGCTTCGGTGGTTGCGGCGGGGGCGACGTTGAGGATCAGCCATGCGATCTCGGCATCGTTGTTGAGCGGATTGCTGGAGCCGTTGATCTTTCCCTGGTTGTTGTAGGTTGCGGAGTAGGTGCCGCCGAAGCTGATGTCGTTAAAGAAGCTGACGCAAAAGAGCTCGCTGAAGGAGACGGTTTGGTTGTTGACGGTTCCGGTGGAGCCGACAAAGTTGCCGCCGCTGCCGGTGAGGGTGAGGCCGTCGATGGTGACATTCATGACTCCGCCAGCGCTGGAGCCTCCTAGGGTGAGGGTGTCGGCGTGAGCTAAGGCTCCGGTGATGGTCAATATGGTTGCGGCTGCCAGCAGGCTTAGTTTCGAGAAGTTCATAGGTCTCCATGGTGCAGGTTTGGGTTCGTCTTGCTGTACGGTGCAAATACTTGCAACTATGCGGCCATTTGCAATAATCGGGCAAATGTGTGATTTTTTGATGATTTAGGGGCGTTCCCTGATCGAGGGAGCCCTCTTTGGCCTGTAAGTTATGGGAAAATATTTACATAGTCGAGATATGCATTTCTCCCTGCCCTTTGAGAGGGGTACAGGGTTCGTGGTGGGGGTCTTTGCCTCGCTAACCGAGGCAACGGTGTCGTCTTACCAAGAGGGAGTTAGGGAGATCGTCGGTTTTTAGAGGTTGTAAGTCGTTATGGTACCGGCGAAAACTGGACTTTGTTCCAATCGATAGCCAAGGGTTTGAGAGAGCCCGTGTGTGGTTTGTGGCACCAGGATTGCAGGTAAAAACTATGAGAACGTTGGAAGTTAGTTACCCGTGAAGGGAAAGAATTTCTCGGTAGCGCCAACACTAACCGAAGAATGCGCATCGCACTAGATGTTAATGCCACAAATCGCCTCTCTCCACTGTGCGGAGAAAGTAAGAAAGAGTTTGCAATGGATCTCGCCGTATCTACTCCACTGGAGCTATCAACCCCGCGTATGACGGCTAACCTGCTTCTCATTGACGATAATGCTGTACAAGCAGCGACACGGCTGACGATTTTGCGGCGGGCGGGATATTTTGCAATCGCGGTGTTAAATCCAGAGCGCGCGCTGGAGCAGTTTCGAAATAACGAGTTCGTGGATGAGATCCGGCTGGTGATTACGGATCATCTGATGCCTGGGATGAACGGTGCGCAGTTTGTGCGGGCACTGCGCAAGATACATCCGAGACTGCCGGTACTGGTGATCAGCGGACTGGAAGAGGCAGAGCAGGAGTATGCGGGGATGGATGTAACGTTTCGGATGAAGCCGCTGCTGCCAGACCTTCTGCTGGAGACGGTGCGGGGGCTGGTGAGCGAGCGCAATAAGGTGGACGCTGCTTCTTAGGGTCGATGATTCTGTCCGGTAAACGATGGTTTATTGCTGTTCCGCGCTGCCCTTGAGAGAATGGGTAGAGGAATTTCATGCCATTGCACCCGATGCCGGAGTTTGGTTGGTTCACGCTGTTGCTGGCGTTGGCGTTGAGCGTTTATACGCTGGTGATTGGCGGGGTCTCACTTTGGCGGACGCGCGCGGCAGTCGCAGGAGCAGACGGTGCGGCGGCGAGGCTGGGGGAGACGGCTCGGCGAGCGGGGATTTCGAGCTTCGCTGCCCTGAGTTGTGCGGCGTTTGCGCTGGTGTGGGCTTCGTATACGAATGACTATTCGGTCTCGTACATTCTTCATCACACCAATAGAGCTTTAAATACTGCCTATAAGTTTTCTGCGCTGTGGTCGGGGCAGGAGGGTTCGCTGCTGCTGTGGGCGTGGCTGCTGAGTGCGTATGGATTTGTTTTGCGGATTCGGCACAAGGTGGATGTGCGGTTGACGGCGTTTGCGTCGACGATTCTGGCAGGAATACAGATCTTCTTTTTGTCGTTGCTGTGTTTTGCAGCGCCGCCGTTTTCGATTCAGCCGGGGCCAGTGGCTGCGGATGGTTTTGGTTTGAATCCGCTGCTGCAGTATCCGGAGATGGTGATCCATCCGCCGATGCTGTACCTGGGCTACGTGGGATTTTCGGTGCCGTTTGCGTTTGCGCTGGGTGCGCTGATGATGCGGTATCCGGGAGAGAAGTGGATTCACATTACGCGGCGCTGGACGATGGTGACGTGGCTGTTTCTGACGTGTGGAATCTTTCTGGGCGCGCACTGGGCGTATAGCGTGCTGGGCTGGGGCGGGTACTGGGGATGGGACCCGGTGGAGAATGCAAGCCTGATGCCATGGCTGACGGGAACTGCGTTTCTGCACTCGGTGATGATGCAGGAGAAGCGCGGGATGATGAAGAGCTGGAATGTGTGGCTGATCTTCTCGACGTTTATGCTGACGATTCTGGGGACGTTGCTGACGCGGTCGGGGATTGTGAGCTCGGTACATGCGTTTGCGCAGAGTTCGATCGGCGACTGGTTCTATGCGTTCATCCTGATTGTGCTGTCGGTTTGCCTGTTTACGTTCTTCAAGCAGAGAGATCATTTGAAGAGCGAGAATCGGCTGGAGTCGCTGGTGAGCCGCGAGTCGAGTTTTCTGTTCAATAATCTGATTCTGCTGGCGGCTTGTTTTACGGTTTTATGGGGGACGCTGTTCCCGGTGCTGAGCGAGTATGTGCAGGGCACGAAGGTGACGATGGGAGCTCCGTTCTACAACCGCGTCAACCTGCCGATCGGTTTGTTCCTGCTGTTTTTGACGGGGATTGGACCGCTGCTCGCGTGGCGATCAACTTCGCTGCGGTCGATTCGGCGGAACTTTATTCTGCCGTCGATTGCGATGGGTGTTGCGCTGGTGGTATTGCTGGTGGATGGCGTGCGGCCGTGGACTGCGGGCGATGACTGGCAGGCGCAGTTGTTTTCGCTGGTGACGTTTACGTTGGCCGCGGGTGTGATTACAGCGATTGCGGCGGAGTTTCTGCGTGGGGCTTCGGTGGTGCAGACGCAGACGGGAAAGAACCTGGCGGCTTCGACGGTGCTGCTGGTGCGAAGAAATACGCGACGGTATGGCGGGTATATCGTTCACTTCGGCATTGTGGTGATGTTTATCGGGATCGCGGGCGGGGCCTTCAACCGGTCGCATGAGCAGGAGATGGGGTACGGCGATACGGTGACGATGGGCCCGTACCGGCTGGTGTGCCAGAGCTTTACACAGGACTCTAAACCGGAGTTCGATACGGAGTATGCGTTGCTGGATGTTTACCGAGGCCAGAAGAAGCTGGTGCAACTGGCTCCGGAGAAGCGGATTTATTTTCCGAATACGGACCATGCACAGCCGTCGACGATGGTGGCGCTGCACTCGACGCTGGCGGACGACCTGTATGTGATTTATGAGGGGCGGAATCCAGATACGGATAAGCCGATCATCAAAGTGTTTTTGAATCCGCTGATGAACTGGATATGGATTGGTGTGTTGATTGTGGTGATGGGGACGTTTCTTGCGCTGGTGCCCAATGTGACACGGACGGCTGTGAGGGTTGCCGTGTTGGAGCCGCGACTGGTTGAAGCCGAGGTTCATCATGTCTAGGCTTCGACTAAGACGATGGATGCAGGCCTGCGCGGTTTGCCTGCTTGCGGTGGTGATGCTTGGGGCTGACCCTTCGTCGCGGTTTGACAAGGTGGGGCACGAGATGATCTGCACGTGTGGGTGCGGGCAGATTCTGCTGGAGTGCAATCATGTGGGGTGCCCGGTCTCGCCGGTCATGATTAATGAACTGCATGTGCAGATGGATGGGGGCGGGTCGAACGCTTCGATTCTGAACTGGTTTGCGGCGAAGTATGGAGCGACTGTGCTGGCTGCGCCGATTCGTGGCGGATTCGATAACGTGGCGTGGATTGCGCCGATTGCCGTGTTTCTGCTGGCGACGGTGGGACTGGGATTTTTGATTCGGATGTGGACGCAGCGACGGGGACTGAGTGCGCCGTTGAGCGCGGCGGGGCCCGATGTGACAGGAGACGCGATGCGGGAGCGGATTCGCCGGGAGACGGAGTACTGACATGGGCATGATGGCGGGTGTGGTGCTGACTTTGGCGGTGTTCGCGTACATGTTCTGGCCGGAGAAGAATCCTTTTGTGCAGGCAGATAAGACCAGGGTGGATTATCTGCGGGAACGGAAGGACGTGATCTATGAAAACCTGCGCGACTTGAACTTTGAGTACCAGGCCGGGAAGTATCCGGAGCAGGACTACATGGAACAACGGGTGGGGCTGGAAGATGAGGCATCACGGGTGATTGCCGAGATGGAAGCGCTCGAAGCGCGGGGTGTTTTGGGGCGAAGAAACCAGGTTTAAAAGGATTGCGGTTTGGTGGCGGATGGGTGATACTTCTCGCCTCCCCGATTTGATTAAATATCCGCAGGGTAAGAAGACCTACCCGATGGGTGCTAAATGACCTTTAAATCAGGCGTTTTGCTGCGAACTACCTTCGTTGCCCTGGGAATCACTTCCATCTACCAGCTTTGGTTGCTGGCTCCGTTTGTCAGCCCGGCTCGCAGCGTGATCTATCACTGGAGCGGGCCGCTGTGGAAGCTCTATCTCCCTCTTATGCTGGACTTCTGTCTCTTCTGGCTGGTGGTGACAGTGGTGTTTCTTGTGGTAAGAACACCGGGCAGGGTACGAGCTTCGATCTGGTGCGGCGCACTCGCAATGACGCCGTGGATGGAGTTGAGAAACTGGGCATCGATCACCGATGGCGACGCCCATTGGGCGAGCGTGACGCTGTTCGCCGTGGGGCTGCTTGGTTTTCTGCTTCCGCTGGCGCTCTGGCGGCCTTCGTTTGCAGAGCGATTTGAACACTACGTCAAATTCGCTTCGACGGTGTTCCTCTTCTCGGCTGTGTCGGGCACTTTTATTTTGTGCCAGATTGCGTGGTACGGATGGCTGGCTCGGTCAATGAATGCCAACCGCCTGCATCCGGTGGCGCATGCGGAAAAACCGCGAGTGATCTGGATCGTGTTTGACGAACTCTCTTACGACCAGATCTATGAACGTCGTTTTCCGGGGATTGAACTTCCTGCCTTCGATGCGCTGGCGGCCCAGGCCAACGTATTCACGCACATGGTTCCGGCAGGAATCCATACCGAAAAGGTGATTAGCACCTTCATCACGGGCAGGCCTGTCGAGCGTTTTCACCCATCGTCCGATGAGAGGCAGCTGTCTGTTTATAACCCTTCGATCAAGGCGTGGGAGCCGTTCAACGAACATGACAGCGTTTTTCAAGACGCACGAAACCTGAACTACACGACAGCCGCGACTGGCTGGTTTCTTCCCTACTGCCGCATTCTGTCGGATGTTCTGGACAAGTGTTTCTGGTCGTTCAACACGTCAGCGGGCAACATGACGTTTCCACAAGCGTCACTGCTATCCAACATGGTTGCACCCTGGCTTCAGCTTCTTGGAACGGGGTCTGGCTATCGTATGATTTCACACCTTCTTCCAATTCCTTCGCCTGATGAGTTCGATGCACGGCAACATATTCTGGACTATGTGACTCTGGCAGATGCAAGCGACCGGATGCTGGATGACCGGTCTGCCGGCTTTACTTACATCCATCTTCCTATTCCTCATCCTGGCGGGATCTACGACCGCAGGACTGGCAAGTTTGTGACGAAGAACAGCAGCTATATCGACAACCTGGTGCTCGCAGATAAGTTGATGGGAGGCTTCGAATCGCGGCTGAAGCAGAGCGGGCAGTGGGATTCTTCCACGCTGCTCGTTATGGGAGACCACTCGTGGCGTACGTCGGTGTTCTGGGCACTTTTGCCTGACTGGACGCATGAGGACCAGGTGGCAAGCCATGGAGGGCAGTGGGACAATCGACAGGCTTATGTATTGAAGCTGCCTAACCAGATGGAGGGCGCTCGGGTTGACGCTCCGTTTAATTCGTCGAATACGCGGAAGCTGCTGGATGCATTGCTGGCAGGGAGGATTCGTACTGCGGATGAGCTTTCTGCCTGGGTGAAGCAGACGACTGCCCATTGATCGCAGAGTGAGGATTTGCCTGCTTGCAAATAATTTTGGACAACAAACGAACCGCTAAGGTATCGTAGGTTACAAAGATGTTAACAGCTGCAGGAGAGATCACGATCAATCTGCTGCTCGACAAAATGCACCTCTACCGGGCAATTAGGGCAAATTTTGGCGAATAACGGATTGATCAGGTTGCTACGGGCAGCGGGTGTTGCATTAGGCATCACCACGATTTACCTGTTTTGGCTGCTTGATCCCCTCATCAGCACAATGCACGACGCGGTCTATCACTGGGACGGTTCGTGGGCTGAACTCTTTGTCGTCCCTCTTGTGGATTTCTGTACCTTCTGGCTGATATTGACGTTGTTGCTGTACTTTGCGAGAGGAAAGGTGCGGATCGCGATATGGTGCGTCATCCTCTCGTTTACACCGTGGGTGGAAGCTTAACAACTGGGAGTACCTGTCGCACGGATCTGTGTCCGTTGAAGTTTCGATCCTGGCGCTCTGCCTGGGACTGGCTATCTTTCCAATTCTCCTGGTGCTGTGGCGGTCGAAGTTCGAAGAGAAGTTTGGACAGGTGGAATCACTTGCGACAGTTTTGTTTATCGCATCTGCCTTTTGCGGGGTTTTAATCCTGTCGCGGTATGCATGGCTTGGCTGGGAGGCTCGGTCTCTGGATGTCGCACCGACATTACACGATGCGACGCTGCACAAGCCGACGCCAGGAAGGCCACGGGTCATCTGGATTCTGTTTGATGAACTCTCGTATCAGCAGGTGTATGAGCGCCGACTTCCAGGGCTCGAGCTGCCTGCCTTCGATGCGCTGGCCTCAGAGTCGACCGTGTTCACTCACGCCGTTCCAGCGGGGGGAATGACGGAGATGGTTTTGCCAGCTCTGCTGACGGGTGAACCGATCGATGATATTCGTCCGCTGGCCAATGGGAGGGACATCAGAACACACAATTCGAAGACCAATGTCTGGCGACAGTTCGATGAGCACAATACTGTCTTTCAGGATGCGCTGAACCTGAACTACGGTACAGCGATCGCGGGTTGGTATAACCCGTATTGCCGTCTGCTGCCGGATGTTTTGGACCATTGCTTCTGGACGTCGAGCACGTCTGCGAATAACACCATGTCTCCGCAGGCGTCATGGCGATCGAACCTGATGCAGCCGTGGATACACTTTTTTCGTTTCGGGCTGGGCTATCGCGTAGCCATGTGGTTCACGAACTTTCGTGAGAGGAGCGATATCAACAGCCAGGAACATATCTCCGATTATTTATCGCTGGCGCAGGCCGCGGACCAGCTACTCGATAACCGCTCAGTTGAGTTTACTTTGATTCATATGCCGATTCCTCATCCCGGAGGAATCTATGACCGGAGAAGCGGCAAGTTTGCCATCAGAAACTCAGATTACCTGGATAATGTTGCGCTTGCCGATAAGTTTCTGAGTCACGTTCGATCGAAGCTTGAGAAGAGCGGGCAGTGGGATTCTTCGACGATCGTCATTATGGCAGACCACTCGTGGCGTACAAAATACATGTGGAGGAATAAGCCGGAATGGTCGCACGAGGACGAGATCGCCAGTCATGGCGGACAGTTCGATGACCGTCCGTTTTACGTTGTGAAGCTGCCGGAACAACGCACGGGAGCCCGTATCGATACGCCTTTTGCGGCTACGAATACGCGGCGGTTGCTCGATGCTTTGCTGTCCGAGAAGATCCGATCGAAGGAAGACCTGTCAGCGTGGGCGATGCAGAACGGGCATTGATTTGCGATTGCCGGAGGTGTGTGGATCGCGCCTAATGCCGCTTATTTGACGTAAACTTTAGAGGTGACTTCCTTTCTTTTTAGCCTCCGACGTGTTGTTGCAGCTGTTGCTGTAGTGGCTGCTTTTTCAAGCTTTGCTCTCGCCGAATCGATCACCGGCATCGTTACAAATAAGACGACGAACAAGCCTTCGGGCGGCGACGATGTGGTGCTGATTCGCCTGCAGCAGGGGATGCAGGAGGCGACGCGGACGAAGACGGATGCGAAGGGGCGATTTACGCTGGAGGTGCCGGGGGATAACGGGATTCACCTGGTTCGCGTGACGCATGATAAGGCGAACTATTTTCGGCCAGCGCCTCCGGGGACGCAGTCGGTTGAGGTTGAGGTCTATCAACGCTGCGGCGAAGGTGAAGGGCGTGAGCAGCGAGGCGGATGTGATGCGTATGCAGACGGACGAGAGCGGCAAGACGCTGCATGTGATTGAGAACTTTTTTGTGAAGAATGATTCGAACCCTCCGCTGACACAGTTCAGCGACAGGCCGTTTGAGTTTTATCTGCCGGCGGGCGCGGTGGTGGAGGGGTCGGCTGCGCTGGCGCCGGGCGGGATGCCGGTGCAGGCTTCGCCGGTGCCGCTGGGAGAGCCGAACCACTATGCGTTTGTCTTTCCGATTCGGCCGGGCGAGACGCGGTTTCAGATTACGTACACGCTGCCGTATAGCGGGAGCTGAAGTTCGCTCCGCGGGTGATGATGCCGACGGATACGATTGCGGTGATGATGCCGAAGAGCATGACGTTTACGCCGGGGCCGTCGGCTCCGTATAGCCCGGTGACGGAGGAGACGACGGCGCAGACGTATGTGGCGCGGCAGCGTGCAGCCTTCGCAGCCGCTGGATTTTACGGTTGCGGGGACGGGGCAGATGCCACGGGATACGCAGGTGCGGCGGCTACGGCGGGAGGGAGGTGCGGCGGATGCTTGCGGCGGCGGCTGGCGCTGGTGCCGGCGGCAGCGGATACGCGGCCGGGAGGTGGGTTGGGAGTTCCGCTTGATCCTGAGGGGGCGAACGATCCGTGGGCGAAGTATAAGTGGTGGATTCTGGGTGGGCTGGGGTTGGTGATGGCGGTGGGTGCGGGATTCATGTTGAAGAGATGGGCCGAGCGCCGACGGCGGACTGCTGCGTGCTATGGCGGGCGAGTGCGCGGTTGCGGCGGGGGGCGATTCCCTGCTGGCGGCGATGAAGGAGGAGCTGTTTGCGCTGGAGACGGATAGGTTGCAGGGGCGGTTGAGCGAGAGCGAGTATGCGGAGCAGAAGGCTGCGCTGGAGGTGGTGCTGCGACGGGCGCTGGTGCGCGGCGAGCGCGCGGCCGAGGCGTCTAATGTAGCGGGCCCGGTTGTCTGAGGGACTGAGCGATGAATACGTTCAAATCGACGTTGCTGCTGGTGGTGCTGACGCTGTTTCTGATGTTGATTGGGGAGTACTTCGGCGGACGGAACGGGATGGTGCTGGCGTTTCTGCTCTCGGTCGCGATCAACTTTGGGACCTACTTCTTCTCGGACAAGATTGCGCTGAGGATGTACAACGCGCAGCCGGTGACGCGGGAGCAGCTGCCGCGGGCGTATGCGGCGGTGGAGCGGCTGACGGCGAAGCAGGGGCTGCCGATGCCGAAGATTTATGTGCTGCCGACGGAGTCGCCGAATGCGTTTGCACGGGACGGAATCCGCAACATGCTTCGGTGGCGGTGACGCATGGGATTCTGGAGCTGCTGGATGATGAGGAGCTGGAGGGCGTGCTGGCGCATGAGCTGGGGCATGTAAAGAATCGCGATATTTTGACCAGCTCGATTGCGGCGACGCTGGCGGGAGCGATTACGATGGTGGCGCGGATGGGGTATGGGCTTCGCTGTTTGGCGGCGGCGGCGGCGGGCGCAGCCGCGAGCGTGGGGCGGGGGCTTGAGTGCGCTGCTGATGATTATTGTGGCGCCGATTGCGGCTTCGCTGATTCAGCTGGCGATCTCGCGGTCGCGGGAGTTTGAGGCGGATGCGACGGGAGCGGCGACGACGGGCGATCCGTATGCGCTGGCGCGCGCGTTGCAGAAGCTGGATGATTATTCGAAGCGGATTCCGATGCAGGCTTCGCCGTCGAATGCGCATCTGTTTATTGTGGCTCCGCTGCTGGGGAGTGGCGGGATTGGGAGCTTGTTTTCGACGCATCCTCCGATGAAGGAACGGATTCAGCGGCTGATTGGAAGGGACCACGTTTAGGATGCAGACTTTTTTGCGGGCTTTGCGGTTGTATGCGATGGTGGCGTGGGTTGGCGGGTTGGCCTTCTTTGCTTTTGTGGTTGCTCCGGTGGCGTTCGGTAGTCTGCCGAGTGCGCATGAGGCGGGGATGGTGGTGGGTGGGACGCTGCGGGTGCTGCACTGGATTGGGTTGATCGGCGGTGGAGTGTTTCTGCCTGGCGACGGGGTGGCTTTGGCTGTGGGCGGAGGTGCCGGCGCGGGTTGGGTTTGCGATGCAGTTGGCGTTGACGGCGGTGATGCTGGTGGTGACGGCTTACTCGCAGTTCAGGATTCTGCCGGCGATGGAGGTGGATCGCGCGCTGGCGGGTGGCGAGGTGGAGACGGCTTCGCTGGACAATGCCGGGACGGGTGGACTTCGAGCGGCTGCATGCGCTGTCGGAGCGGCTGGAGGGGTTGGTGCTGTTTTGCGGGCTTGGCGTGGTGTTTGTGCTGTCGCGCGAGTCGCAGTGGCCGGAGACGGGTAAGCCGAAGATGGATAGAATCGTTAGACCATGAAGATTAGCGCGGCTGGTTTCGAGTGCGGCGTGGCTGCGATGACGTTGAACATTCGCCGGAACGATTAGCTGTGTCGGCGCTTTGGTTGAGCCTGACGCTGGGGCTGGTGGCTGGGCTGGCGGATTATCTGGGCGGGTTTCTGCTGGTGCGGCGGTCGCCTTCGGCGAAGGCGCTGCGCTACTTTGTCGCGCTGGGCGCGGGGTTTATGCTTGGCGGCGGCGGTGCTGGAGATGGTGCCGGAGGGGATGGGGATGAATGCGCGGTGGGCTCCGCTGCTGATTCTTGCGGGGTACTGCGGGGTGCATCTGCTGGAGCATACGCTGGTGCCGCACTTTCACTTTGGCGAAGAGACGCATCATCACGAGTTTCTTTCGGCGAAGACGAGCTACTCGGTGTTGCTGGGGCTGGCGACGCATACATTTTTCGATGGCGTGGCGATTGGGTCGGGGTTTGTGTTGTCGCAGTGGCTGGGGTGGGTGCTGTTCTTTGCGGTGTTTCTGCATAAGATTCCGGAGGGTTTTACGATGGCGAGCGTGATGCTGGCGGGGGGACGAGGGCGGGCGGCGGCGTTGAACTCGGCGTTGTTTCTTGGGGCTATGACGGTGCTTGGGGTGCTTGGTGATCAATCTTGAGCCGAGCGTGGGTGCGGGAGGGGTTGCCGCTGTCGGCTGGGGTGACGATTTATGTGGCGGCGACGGACCTGGTGCCGGAGGTGAATCGGGAGCCGGGGATTCGGATGGCGCTGGTGTTTTTTGCGGGGGTGGTGGTGTTCTTTTTGCTGCGGC
>CAVXPJ010000008.1:0-114307 GCA_963763605.1 uncultured Acidobacteriaceae bacterium
CGAAGCGCACGAGATCCAAACTCGCCTTATCGTATCGGTTCGTTGCTTTCCCACATCTCATCGGCAAAGGTTCCTTCAGGGCGGGGAAACGTGCGGACAAAGTGAATCTTCCTTCACGAACTGACGAAAAAGCTCAGAATGATTGTCGTCTCGCGAAGAGCCTAGCTTCGGGTACATCACGATAAACTGTGCTGGGTTCTGCTTCAGCCAATCGAGAATTGCGTCAACCTGATCGGGCCGTGTGGAATCGCCGTCATCGATAAACTCGGCCGCGACTGGCGTAGACAGAGAAAGATAGAGCGAAAGCGAAGTATTGTTGAAGAACACGTCTCCCGCTTTGGTTCTCTCTGCCAGCCATCGAAACTCATCGAATTCAGCGCGCTCAACAAAAGCAGTTCTTCCAATTGGAAGATTGAGAACGCCATGCCATTGCGTTACGCGGTGAAGAGACAACACAAGAGCAAAGACCGCAGCCACAACCCCCAAAAAATTGCGGGCAATCTTCCTCGCGCGGGTAGGCTCGCAAAAAGCGCACACCAACACAAGAAGGGCCGGTGGAGCTACCGTGCTCAAACGGAAGAACCGTGGCCCCGTCACGACAGCCAGCACTAATGCCACACCGACGAGATGAAGCAGAACAAGGCGCTGTCGCATATTCACGGGCAACTCGCGGCGAGCAGTCCATAGCCGCCACCATCCAAACAGATAGACGTAGGGCATAATCGCATAGATCAACAGGTAGGGAAAGACACGAAACACGTCGCCACCAGAATGCACGCTCGGAATCTGATGGAGGTAAGTGCGCGGCGAGTTGACCTCACCGGTTAAATACCTGACCGGGAACACGACAAGGTCAAAGAACACCTGGAAAACCCTGCATGGCGAATGTAGTACCCAAACACCCCGGCAAGAATCACCGCGAATGGCACCGTAAAAGCCGCAAGTTGTATCGTCAGGCTCTCCTGTTCTTCTCCGCTGCGCGCCTGCCAAATCAAGTAAATCAATAGGGCAAAGAAGACGAGCACGCCCTGCGTCTGCGTAAAGAGAACAGCCAGGGCGCAAAAGAAACTCGCCCACAGCACCTGCTTGATCCTGGTCCCATCCATCAGAAAACCGACGGCACACAGTACAGCCAGCGTGCTGTACCAATGATGTGTCATGTCGTGCGCGTTGCTGAAATCGAAGACGAGGAACAGCACTCCGGGAAGCAGCACAAGCGGCCCTTGAATATTGTCCCGCAATCCACGTCATGACGGCGAACATGGTCATGCCAAACGCCACAGCGACTGCCTGTATCACCCATGCGTGGATGCCGAACATCCAGAACGCTGCCGCATCAAGAAGCTCTGTTCCCGGTGAGACAAGTTCGAAAAAATCACGATAGATCATCTGGCCGTGAAGAACGTGAACAGCGCGCCCCCAGAACAAACTCTCATCCCCCGTCACAACCAAGGCAGCGCCGTTCAGCAGAAAGCGCCTCAGATACAAAAAGAAGAGAACCCCAAGGCAAACAAGGAAAAAAGAAGACCGCGAAAGCCCCGAGGCTCGAAGCATATCCGGCTCTTCCTGCGAAGAATTGCTGATATTCTCAACTTCAATGGGCTTCACACGTCGATCGTAACCAACAAAATCTTTTAAACCCAGCCCGGAAACAAGATAGAGAGAGAATTATTGCCGGCCATGCAAACTGAGATCCTGATGAACTCCGAGCTGAAAAACTTAGCCTCCGACGTTCTCTCTAAGGCGCTCAAAGCCGGAGCCACCGACGCCGAAGCCGTCGTCTACGAAGGCGACGAGTTCTCTGCGCTCGTCCACCTCGGCCAGGTCGAAACCCTGAAGGAATCCGGCTCGCGCGCCGTCGGCCTGCGCGTCTTCATCGGACAACATACAGCCAGCACCTCATCCTCCGACTTTCGCCCGAGAGCATCACCCGCCTGGTCGAAGGCGCCATCACGCTCGCGAAGATCACCAGCGAAGATCCCTTCGCCGGGCTTCCCGAAGCGCACGAGTTCGGCAAGATCGAAGAAGATCAGCACCTCTACTTCGACGACGTCAACCAGATGCCCCCCGCCGAGCGCATCGAGATCGCCCGCCGCACCGAAGCCGCGGCCCTTGCCTACGACACCCGCATCCAGAACTCCCGCGGCGGCGACTTCGACACCGCAACCTCGCACAAGATCATGATGAACTCCCGCGGCTTCGTCGGCGAGTACCGCCGCAGCTACTGCGGCTTCTCCGCATCGCCCATCGCCCACGACGAAAAGGGCAACATGCAGCGCAACTATTGGTTCTCGAACGCACGCACCGTCACCAAACTCGAAGACCCCGAAGAGATCGGCCGCGAAGCCGCACGCCGCACTCTGCAACGCCTCGGCGCGCGCCAGGTCAAAACCCAAAAAGCTCCCGTCGTCTTCTCCGCCGAGCTCGCCGCAATCCATCATCGGCAACATCTTCGACGCCGCCAACGGCGACGCCATCTACCGCAACGCCTCCTTCTTCAGCGGCATGCTCGGCGAGCGCGTCGCCGGAGAAAACATCACCGTCATCGACGACGGCACCTTAGTCTTTCGCGAAAAAAACGGAGACAGCGTCGGCGGCTTCGGCACCCGCCCCTTCGACGGCGAAGGTCTTCCCACCCGCCGCACCGTGCTCGTCGAACGCGGCATCCTCAAAAACTACGTCATGAACACCTACACCGCGCGCAAGCTCAACATGCACTCCACCGGCAACGCCTCGCGCGGGCTCGCCGGAAACCCCGGCATCGGCGCCGGCAACTTCTACCTCGAAGCCGGAACCCTCACCCCCCAACAGATCATCGGCGACATAAAGAGCGGCCTCTACGTCACCGAGACCATGGGCCACGGCATCAACCTCGTCACCGGCGACTACTCCCAGGGCGCCAGCGGCATGTGGATCGAGAACGGCGAGCTCGCCTACCCCGTCGAAGAGATCACCATCGCCGGCAACCTCAAAGACATGTACCGCAACATCGTCGCCATCGGCAACGACCTCATCTTCCGCGGAGCCAGCGCCGCCCCCACCATCCGCATCGAAGGCATGACCATCGCCGGGTCCTGACATTCAAAACTCCAGCATCTCTTCAACAATCTGAGAAGTTGCAATACTTTGCACTACAATTCTCGATGTGGCAGCAAGCTTCCATTTCGATGAGGTTGTAGTTTTCGCCCCCGAGCGAGCCGACGAGATTCTGCGCGCCATCCCCGCGCAGCCCGGCGTCTTCGCCCTTCGCGGCCCCCGCGCCGGAGACGCACCCTACCTCACCCAGACCACCGACCTCCGCCGTCGCACGCGGCGTCTCCTCGACCCACCCGAGTCGCAGTCCAAGCGCCTCAACCTCCGCGACAAGGTCGCCCGCATCGAGTACTGCGTCACCGGCTCCGCGCTTCGAGTCCTCGCTCGTCCTCTACCACGCCACCGCCGCCCTCTTCGGATACACCGAAGCCCGCCGCCGCCTCAAGCTCCACACGCCCTACTTCCTCCGCATGACGATGGAGAACGCCTTCCCCCGCGTCTACTCCACCAACAAGCTCTCCAAGCGCGGCCTCGCCCAGATGTACGGCCCCTTCCCCTCGCGCCTCGCCGCCGAGCGCTACTGCGACGCCGTCCTCGACCTCTTCAAACTCCGCCGCTGCTACGAAGACCTCGCGCCCTACCCCGAGCATCCCGGCTGCGTCTACGGCGAGATGAACAAGTGCCTCGCGCCCTGCAAACAGGCCTGCACGCCAGAGCAGTACGCCGCCGAAGCCGCAGCCGTAAAAAAATTCTTCGACACCCGCGGCGAAAGCATGATCATCGCCATCGGCCTCGAGCGCGAAGAGGCCTCCGCCGGCATGCAGTTCGAAAAAGCCGCCGCGCTCCACGCCCAGTGGCAAAAGGTAAAAGCCGCGCAGGCCCTCGCCGACTGGATCGTCCGCCCCATCCCCAAGCTGCGCGCCATCATCGTCCAGGCCGCAGCCCCGCAGGAAGATCGCACACACCGAGCGACGCCGCGCTCTTCCTCCTCGAAGGCGGCTGCCTCGTCGGCCCCGAGCGTCTCTCCACCCTCGGCGTCCGCGCCGTTCGCGAGCAGACCAGCGTCGGCAGCTCCCTCTTCGCCCAGCCGCTCATGCTCCAGGCCGTCCCGCTCGAAGGCGAAGCCGGCGTCACCAACTCACCCGAAGACCGCGCCGCCCACGCCCTCAAAGCGCTCGAAGAAAAAGCCGGCAAGCCCAGCGACCTCGCCCTCCTCAGCGACCATCTCTCGCTGCTGCGCCGCTGGTACTATCGCCCCGAAAAACAGCGCATCGGCGAAATCTTCTTCGCCGAACGAAGACGGCACCTGGCCCATCCGCAAGATCCTCCGCGGCGCCGCCCGCATGGTCATCGGCGACCCCAAACCCATGGCCGAAACCCACCGCGACGCCGCAAAGTCCGCCGCCAAAGAGATCAAAACCAAGATCCTCCACGAAGGCCGCCCCGACGTCGAGCGCATCGTGCCTGTCGTGCCGAAGAATCATTAAAGAACGCAACTGCAAAAAGAACTCCCGGCCCACATCGCGAGCGCGATCGTAGTGGAGGCGAGCGGCGATGTTGCGCTGGCAGCAGAAAATGTTTTTGATGTATACATGCCTTTGGATGCGCGTCCGGCGCGATGGCAGCAAAATACTCTCCTCCCGCTGCTAAACTTCCATCAGGAGCAACCCCTCAAGTGATCGAACTGGCATTCTCCATTCTTGCCGCCGACTTCGCCCATCTGGCCGACGAGGTCGCGGCAGCCGAGCGCGGCGGCGGCACCATCGTCCACGTCGACGTCATGGACGGCCACTTCGTCCCCAACATCACCTTCGGCCCGCCCATGGTCAAGGCCCTCCGCCCCATCACCAAGCTCCCGCTCGACTGCCACATGATGGTCGAAAATCCCGACGACTTCATCGCCGACTTCGCCCAGGCCGGTGCCGACATGATGTCCGTCCATCAGGAGGTCTGCCGCCACCTGCACCGCACCCTCCAGCAGATCGCCCACCACGGCATGCAGCCCGGCGTCGTCATCAACCCAGCCACCCCGGTCGAGACCCTCATCGAAGTCCTTCCCATGGTGCACCATGTCCTCGTCATGAGCGTCAATCCCGGCTTCGGCGGCCAGCAGTTCCTGCCCCTCTGCCTCGACAAAATCGCCCACCTCGCCGAGCTTCGCGAGGAGATGGGGCTCAACTTTCGCATCGAAGTCGACGGCGGCGTTGCTCACGATACCGTCGCTCTGGTGGTCGAAGCAGGAGCGGACATGCTGGTGGCCGGGTCGGCGATCTTCGCCCCGGGCAAAACGGAGCAAAACGCGCAGGAATTTTTGCAGCTTGCGCGCGCTGCCTCCCCACCACAAATCTGACCGGAAGATTAGAATAGAAGGCAGCCTGAGCGCCCTTTCGGCGCGAGGCGGGATGGGGTCTATTGCGGATGAACAAGCGTTCTTTTTTCCCAAGCGTCAGAGCCAGCTCACTGGCCGGTCTCGTGATCGCAGGTCTGATCGTCTCTACCCTGAGCGCAACCGCGCAGGTCACCGGCTCCTCCCAAACCACCACCGATGCCAACGGCAAGCAAACCCAGAGCGTAACTCTCTCTGCCACGCCGGGCAGCAGCAAGAAGGACGACAAGGTCATCCAGTCCAAGGACACCCGGAAAGAGCTGCAGAAGGAAAAGAAGATCGCTCCCGTCGATCCAGGCTTCCGGACAAGGTGCTCTACGACAAGGCGGTCGACGCCACCAAGCACGGCCACTTCGACGTCGCCCGCCTCGACCTGCAGACCCTGCTCAACACCTATCCTGACTCGCAATACCAGATGCGGGCCAAGCTCGCCATCGCCGACAGCTGGTACAAGGAGGGCGGCACCGCCGCTCTCACCCAGGCCGAGCAGGAGTACAAGGACTTCGAGACCTTCTTCCCCAACGCGCCCGAGGCCGCCGAGGCCCAGATGCGCGTCGGCGACATCTACTTCCGCGAGATGGACAAGCCGGACCGCGACTACTCCAAGTCTCAGCACGCCGAGGAAGAGTACCGCCTCATGCTCCAGCAGTACCCTGACTCCACTCTGGTCCCGCAGGCCAAGCAGCGTCTGCGCGAGGTGCAGGAGGTCATGGCCACTCGCGAATCCTCTATCGCCGCCTATCTACGCCACCCACAGCCAACTGGCCGGCCACCATCGCCCGCTACCAGACCGTCGTCGACACCTATCCGCAGTACAGCCACATGGACGATGTCCTCGTTGGCCTCGGCGACGCCTATGAGACCGAGGCCCGCTACATCCGCTCCTTGAAGCTCGCCCGAAGGCGCCAAGGCCCGCCTCGAAAAGATCTACGACGATCAGGCGATCGCGGCTTACTCCAGGGTCATCCTCGAGCACTCCGCCTCACCCCACGTCGAAGACGCGCGAGACCGCCTCGACGCCATGAATGTACCGATCCCCACTCCAACGCCGGAGCAGATCGCAGCCAGCCTCGCCCTCGAAAACAGCCGCAGACAATATCGGCTGCAGGATCGAGCGACTCTGCTTTTAATGCACAAACCTGACGTGGTCCTCGCGTCCAGAGAGGGCGATCCGACCCTCGTCGACCCGACTCCCACCATCGCGCCCAATATCACCAAGGCGATCTACCAGGACTTCAACAGCGCCTTTAACCCAAATGCGGCCAAGGCGGCCGCACCTGCAGCACCGGCCGCCACGAATGCACCTGACACCAGCACAGCCACCGCCGCGCCCGCTATCCCGGCAGCTCCACTCCAGTTCCAAGATGTGACCACGGAAAGCGCCGGTGCGCCCGCGGGATCGGCTGTCAACGTTCAGACCAACACTGCGCCGCCTGCTGCCAGTGGAAACAACATAGGCGGCGTCGAAATCCTAAGCTCGGGAGCCACAGCAAAGCCCGCCGACACGAACGGTGGCCTAAAGGCAGTAGGGCCGGAGAACGCAACCCCACTGCCCGCAGCAGAGAAGGCCGCGCCGGCACCGGAGACGGTGAACGACGTCGCATCGAAGCAGTCGCCCGCCGGACAGGCCCCCAACGCCAACGGCAAGAAGAACGCGAAGCCCGAGTTCGACAAGAGCGACGAATCCTCCAGCAAGCACAAAAAGAAGAAGGGTCTCGCCAAGCTGAACCCCTTCTAAACTTACCGTTCCTGCGATACGAAAAAGGGATGCGGCCAATCGGCTGCATCCCTTTTTCATGCACAACCCTTCTAGTCTCCCGAGTGTGAAGAGTTCGTTACATAAAATTTGTCATCCTGAGCGAAGCGTAGCGCAGTCGAAGGACCTGCTTTTCAACAGCCTGTGAGCCACTAATAGTTGCAATAAGCAATGAACTTCGGACTCACCACGCCAGTACGATCCGTCACATCACGATGGCTGATTGACCGCAACGCCGCGGCGAACCTTCGGCACGATCATCACCGACAGCAGAAGAAGAATCACAACGCCAATCAGCCCGGAGTACAGCGGACCAAGAGAGACCCGGCTCGGTATCTCCTTCTGCGCGCTCGCCCTCGGAACATGCGAGAGATGCCCACCCACCACATACGCACTGCCCGCCAGCGATTCGTCCGTCTCATACACTGCATTGCCGCCCAGCACCAGCGTATTGCCGGCAATCCGAGCCTGGGAATCGACCACCACGTTGCCCCAGATCACCGTAGCGTTGCCCCGCACCTGCCCGCTCACATTCAGGTTTCCAAACAGAACGAAGACATGCCCCGTCAGGTCGCCCTCTACCTGCACCGAACAGAAAAGACACGTGGCGTTATGCACCTGCTGCCCCGCTGCAACGAACACTTCTTCCCGCACAAAGGTTCGGTTTCCCGGTGTCTGGCCCAATGCGCCAACCGCGAGCAGAAGCGTCAAAACTAAGCTGCGAAACACATGGACTCGCACTATTCCCCCAAAGATATCAACCTGTCGGACCCAACCCTGTTTGAGAGGATACGCAGTCTTCACCACACCGGTTCCATCTCTCTCATCGGGCCTAAAATCCCCTGCCCTGCGGATAAGCCGGAAACTGATAGCTATTGCGCCGAATGATGTACACAATCAGCCAGATAATCCCAATCAGGATCAAAAATGGCGCAAGCGGCAGCAGCAGCCAGATACGGCTAGGAAACACCGCGCTCGAACCGTGGACCATCGCTCCCGGCCCCAGATTCACATCCCCGGCTGCCATCGCCAGGTCCCCGCCGACCGTCGCGCCCGGTCCCATATTCAGGTCCGCGCCCAGCGCAGCAACATCACCCGCGATACTCCGGCCCGGATCAACCTCTACTTTTCCGAACATCACCGCAACGTCACCCCTCACTTCGCCATGCACATGCACGTCGCAGAACATACACGCAATGTCACCCGCCGTCTCACCCTCGGCAACCGTAATGTCACTGCCGAATCCAGTACGGTCCTCGCTCGAACGAGCAAAGGCCGGCAGTGTGATGGAGAGTAAAAGTGCAACAGCGAGGAGCAATCGGCGCATAGAGGGAACCTCGTGGGGTTAGTGTACGGCGGGACTCGAATCTTCGGTAGCTCAATCAAGGCTCACAGAGTCCACGGATGCTACCCTTAAAGCACCCATGAGCGAGCAAGCCAGCAACCACGAACTGCCAAAAGCATACGATCCGTCCGTCATAGAAGAGCGTTGGGCCGAGTACTGGGTCAGGGAACGTCTGTTTGACGTTCCAACTCCCGAAACTACGCAGGACGGAGCCGAAAAGTTCACCATCCTCCTGCCGCCGCCTAACGTCACCGGCCGCCTGCACATGGGCCACATGCTCAACCAGGCCGAGATGGACATCCTCACCCGCTGGCACCGCATGCGTGGCGAACTCGCTCTATGGATCCCCGGCACCGACCACGCCGGCATCGCCACCCAGATGATGGTCGAGCGCCAGCTCAAAGAAGAGGGCAAAACCCGCCAGGAGTTGGGCCGCGAAGCCTTCACCCAGCGCGTCTGGCAGTGGAAGAATCTCTACGGCAACGCCATCCTCGACCAGATGAAGCGCCTCGGCGCCTCCGTCGACTGGTCCCGCGAATACTTCACCATGGACGACCGCCTCAGCCCCGCCGTCAAGGAAGCCTTCGTCCGCCTCTACGAGCAGGGCCTCATCTACCGCGGCGCCTACATCGTCAACTGGGACCCCAGCATCCAGACCGCCGTCTCCGACCTCGAAGTCGAGCATGAGGAGCGCCTCGGCAAGATCTACCACATCCGCTACCCGCTAGCTGACGGTTCCGGCTCCATCACCGTAGCCACCACCCGCCCCGAGACCATGCTCGGCGACACCGCCGTAGCCGTAAACCCCACCGACGAACGCTACGCTGCGTTGCTCGGCAAAAAAGTCCGCGTCCCCCTCACGGAAATAAACGGAAGTCCAGCCCGCGAAGTCCCCATCTTAGCCGACGACTGGGCCAAGCCCGAGTTCGGCACCGGAGCCGTCAAAGTCACGCCCGCCCACGACCCCAACGACTTCGCCATCGGCCAGCGCCACAACCTCCCGCAGCCCAGCATCCTCGACGAAACCGCGCACATCACTCTCCCCGGCTCGCCCTACCACGGCCTCGACCGCTACGCCGCACGCGAAAAGATCGTCGCCGACCTCGAAGCCCTCGGCCTCCTCGTCGCCGTCAAAGACCACACCAACTCCATCGGCCTCTCGCAGCGCACCGGCGTCGTCATCGAGCCGCGTCTCTCCATGCAGTGGTTCCTCGCCGTCAACAAGGCACCCAACACCGGCGGCCAAAGCATCGCCAGAAACGCCATCGACGCCGTCGAAGGCAAAGACCCCGCCATCAACTTCACGCCCGAGATGTACAAAAAGATCTATCTCGAATGGATGAACAACCTCCACGACTGGTGCATCTCCCGCCAGCTCTGGTGGGGCCATCGCATCCCCGCATGGCACTGCAAACCCTGCGGCGGCATCACCGTCTCCCGCGAAACCCCCACAACCTGCGGCAACTGCAACTCCACCGACATCACGCAGGAGACCGACGTCCTCGACACCTGGTTCTCCTCCGGCCTCCTTCCCTTCACCACCCTCGGCTGGCCCAACGCAGACGCCGACGGCAAACCGCAACTCACCGAAGACCTCGCCGCCTTCTACCCCACCACCCTCCTCGTCACCGGCTTCGACATCCTCTTCTTCTGGGTCGCCCGCATGATCATGCTCGGCTGCCACTTCACCCTCGACATCCCCATGCCCAACGGAGACGGCGGAGTCAGACCGCGCACGCTTGCGGAAGCGGTCCCTTTAAGGAGGTCTACATCCACGGCCTGGTCCGCGACGCCGACCGTCAGAAGATGTCCAAGACCAAGGGCAACGTCATCAACCCCATCGACATCATCGAGCGCTTCGGCACCGACGCCGTCCGCTTCACCCTCGCCTCCATGGCCTCCCCCGGCACCGACATAGCCTTCTCCGAAGCCCGCACCGAGGGCAACCGCGCCTTCGCCAACAAAATCTGGAACGCCGCCCGCTTCCTCTTCATGAACATCGACAGAGCCAAAGAAGCCGGCTACTCAAATGTGGTTTTAATCAGACTGGCTTCATCTTTCCTCAACAGGGATCATTTCCAGTGAGGCTGGAGAGGTATTCGATGTTGAGACACTGGGTTGGAGCCAACTGGAACTCCCAATTGAAACCGTCTGGATTTACGCTGTGTCTCAGCGAAACCTGCGGGCCGTCGACAACTCCCTCGCCGAATACCGCTTCGATGAAGCCGCCAACATCATCTACCAGTTTTTCTGGCGCGAGCTCTGCGACTGGTACTTCGAGATCGTCAAACTTCGTCTCAATTTCGGCGCAGAACGACGACAACAGCAACCGCCTCCACCCTCTGCACTCTGATTGCCATCTTTGAAGCCTCATTACGCCTACGCTCAGCCCATTCATGCCCTTCATCACCGAAGAGATCTGGCACGCCCTCTAGCATCGACGAAATGAAACCACCCAGCCAAATCCATCGCACTCACCCGTATCCCAAGGCCAGCCGATTTTGCAGCGATGATGACCGCCATTTGGGCAATGGACATATAAAAGAGTTTGATCGTAGACATTCGAGCTTACGTAAAGGATTGGTGTGCCAGAAAAAGAGATCACTCCTATTCAGATTTACTTCGACACCGATGGCAAAAGCTGACTTCTCGAAGCAGACCAAGTCTGCTCGATATTACAAAGCGCTCGCTCGCATTTCAGAATAATATGTCGACACGAGCCACTCAACCGGGGCAACGCTCGCACATTTGCCTTCGACGTAGCCATCACCTACGAGCGACAGATCGACATCCCCGCCGAGCGCGAACGTCTCACCAAAGACCTCACCAAATACGAAAAGGGTCTCGAAGCCGCAAACCGTCAACTCAACAACGAGTCCTTCATGGCCAAAGCCCCAGCCCACATCGTCGAAGGCCTCCGCAAACAATCCGCCGAAACCAAAACCCTCTACGACAAAACCAAAGCCGCACTCGACGCCTTCCCAATGAAACCGAACAATCTAAAATTCAAGAGACACCGGAGATCTTCCCCAAGCGATCGGCCAAAGAAAATCATGTTTCTCTGAAGAACCCATGAGCCGAGTTCTCATCATCGCCAGCCAAACCCCCGTCAGCGCTGAGGTCGGCACCCTCCTCACCGCCGCCGGCATTCCCATCGAGTACGTCGCCGGCCACATCGACGCTCTCCATCGCCTCCGCGCCAGCGCCTCCGGCGTCATCGTCACCAGCGCCGACTGCGCCATCGAAGAGTCCCTCGCCCTCATGCAGGAGATGCGGACCATCCGGCCCAATCTCAAGTGCATCGTCCTCGCCCCCCGCAGCACTCCCGACGCGCTCATCGCCGCTCTCCGCGCCCACGTCTTCGGCTGCTTCACCTCTCCCTTCGACGCCCACGAGATCGCCGCCCTCGCCCGCAACGCAGCCTCCGACAACCAGGCCCACGAAGACATCGAGGTCCTCTCCGCCCGCCCCGGCTGGATCGCCGTCCGCGTCAACTGCCGCCTCGCCACCGCCGAACGCCTCATGTCCTTCGCCAAAGAGTTCGCCGCGCAACTACCCGAGAACAAGCGTCAGGAGATCATGCAGGCTCTACGCGAGATCCTCATCAACGCCATGGAGCACGGAGCCGCCTTCAACCCCGAGCAGGTCGTCGAGGTCAACGCCATCCGCACCGCCCGCACCATGACCTTTCGCGTACGCGACCCCGGCGCCGGATTCCGCAAAGACTCCATCACGCACGCAGCCTTCTCCTCCCCCGATCCAACCGCACACATCGCGCAACGCGAACAGCATGGCATCCGCGCCGGAGGCTACGGCCTACTCCTCGCCGCCGGCACCGTCGACGAACTCATCTACAACGAAATCGGCAACGAAGCCATCCTCATCAAGTATCTCGATACACCCGAAACCAAAAACTCCTAGGTCCTGAATCAGAACTTCGTTTCATAATAGGTGCATGAAACCGCGGAGCCTCCTATCACCCGGCAAGCTGACATTAGGCTCGATGATCGCGCTCTGCACTCTCTCAGCACAGGCGCTTCCCGCCAAAGGCACGCCCGCTCCGCCCATCACGAGCATCCAGCTACTGCAGGCTCCAACCGGCGCTCGAACAGATTGGGAGAGCCTGCGAGGAAAAGTAGTCGTGCTGGAGTTTTGGGCTACCTGGTGCGCGCCATGCATCGCCAGCCTCCCTCACCAGAACCAACTCGTCGAGACCCTTGACCCCGCTCGCTTTCAATTCATCTCCATCGACGACGAAGCCCCAAAAGTAGTCCAGTCATTTCTCGCCAAAAAGAAGATTGCGGGTTGGGTCGGCGTAGACAGCTCTGGCAGTATCTTTGCGCAGTATGGTGTAGAGTCAAGGCCCACCACCATCGTCGTCGACACGCATGGAACGATCGTCGCAGCAACCACAATGGAAGATCTGAACGCCGCCGATCTGGAAGCAGTAGCCGAAGGCAGAAGCGTCGCATTCAAACCAGCAATGGAGATCGTTACGCAGAGTGCTGCTGCCTCCTCGTCCCCTGCGGCTCATCCTTTGTTCTCTGTTTCGTTCAGCAACGCCGCTCCAGACTCGAAGTTCTCCATGGTGAAGCATCCGCCAACCGGTACGGACTTCCTTGGAGTCGATGCGGCAACTCTTTTGACCTACATCTACGATCCCATCGAGCAGCGCGTGGTTCTCAAAAACCCGCTGCCGGAAGGACTCTACAACCTGCAGGTGGAGTTAGCCGGCGTCCCCAATGCCCAGGCGTCGTCCATCATCCAGACAGCGGTGTTCTGCGGATTGCATCTGCAGGTGCAGCCGAAGACCATGACAAAACGCGAATACATCCTCAGAGCCACTGAGGCAAGCCAGAAGCTCTTAAGTCCATCCACCTCGAACACAAAGACGCTTCGAGGCTACTGGAACGGGAGGCTCATGATCTCAAAAGGATCGATGGACGATCTCGCCTTCGCGTTGACAACGGGGCTCGAGAATCCCGTGGTGAATCAAACCGGCATCCTGGGTCAGTTCGATGCGCGTTTCAACTTCAAACAAGAAGATATCGACGATGCGAATGCCGTGCTCAGAAAGACTCTTGGTCTCGAACTCGTGCCGGGTACGCAGGACCGCTCGGTAACGCTGCTCGAGCTCGTCAAGCAGGAAGAAGGCCAATCCTGCACGGCGCAGCCGAAGCAGAACAACCAATAGCCTCGCTCATCAGCCGGTACAGGCTTTTACTTTAGTTATCGCGCAACGCAACGAAACCCAAGGTGATTCATGCCGGTGTCAACCATCTGCGGCTGACGCGCCGCCGGACGATATCGCAGGCAATAGTTGGGCGCACACAGATGCGAGCCACCCTTCAGCACCCTGCGCGGAATCTTGAACTGCGGCTGATTGGGATCGTAGCTCTTCTCCGGCGAAGCAATCCGCGGATTCAGTGTCGGCCCGCAGCAGCTCTTGATCACCTCGTCAGCCAGCCGCGGCACATACCAGTCCGACGTCCACTCCCACACATTCCCCGCCATATCGTACAAACCGTACCCATTCGGCGGAAACGATCCCACCGGCGCCACTCCTTCGTAGCCGTCGTGCAGCAGGTTCTGCCACGGAAACTCCCCCTGCCAGCTATTCGCCATCGGCTGATCGGGGGCAGCATCCTCATCCCCCCACGTAAACTTCTTTCCCTCAAGACCGCCGCGCGCTGCAAACTCCCACTCTGCTTCGGTCGGCAACTCCTTCCCGGCCCTCTTCGCATACGTCTCGGCGTCTTCATAGCAGACATGGACCACCGGATGCCTCAATCGCCCATCGAGCGACGTCTTCGGCCCCAACGGATGACGCCAACTCGTTCCCGGTGCCCACACCCACCAGTTGAAGTAGTCGCGCAGATCAACCGGGCCCTGCGTCTTGCGAAACAACATGGAGCCAGACACAAGATTCTCCGGCGGAGCCCCCGGAAAGTCAGCCGGATTGATCGGCCGTTCGGCAAGCGTCGTATACCCGGTCGCCTCCACAAACTTCGCGAACTCTTCGTTGGTCACCTGGTGCGAATCGATCCAGAAGCCATCCACCTTTACCTGGTGTACTGGCCGCTCCTCAGGATAGAAGTCCTCCGAACCCATGGCGAACGTTCCACCCTCGATCCAAACCATCCCGGGATGCACCTGCCCCTCTGCTGTCGTTGCTTTGCCGGACTCATCGGTTATCTGCGGTGCCATCGCCTCTCCGTCGTCGTGTCGGACTCGTGGTCTTCAAACCATATTTGGAACGTACAGGCTTCGTCACTGCAAAAACTACTAGGTTCATCTTCCACAGAATTATTTAGAAACGTGGCATATTTCCCGTCGATAAAAATCGACCACTTTCACACCACAATCCACCACCCAAAAACTACAAATTCACCACCAGAAAACCACGTTCAACCACCCATTTTTTTGCAACCCCCCTCAAAAAAGCCCATAACCCGTAAAAAAATCACTCCAGACCACGCCAGAAAAAAAATCACGGGCGAAACGGGTTAGGATGACTAAATGGACTGGAAGAGCAAAAGGGTAGGCTCGATCCTCGAGGCAGCCCTCGCAGAAGATCGGGTCGTCAACGACATTACCACCGCACTAACCATCCCCTCCAACCTCCGCGCCTCCGGAACCATCATCGCCAAGCAGGCCTGCGTCGTCGCTGGCCTCGGCTGTATCCCTGTGTTTCTAGAGATCTTCGCCAAGATGTCCCCCTCTCCCGTCGGCCGCTTCGAAGTCATCAGCCATCCCGAAATCTTCGACGGAGTCAAAGTAAAAAAAGGCCAAACCCTCGCCGTCATTCGCCATAACGCTGCCGCGATCCTCTCCTGCGAACGCGTCATCCTCAATTTAATGCAGCGAATGACCGGTATCGCCACATTGACCAGCGAATTTGTCAAAGCAGTCGCCGGCACAAAGACCAAAGTCCTAGACACCCGCAAAACCATCCCCGGCCTCCGCGTCCTCGATAAATACGCCGTCTGCTGCGGCGGCGGTGTCAATCACCGCCTCGACCTGCAAGACGGTATCCTCATCAAGAATAACCACATATCTCTCGGCGGCGGCATCCCCACCGCGCTCGAGCGCGCCCTCGCCAACCGCAAAACGGGCCAATCGGTTCAGGTCGAAGTTCGCACACAGACTGAGCTCGAACAAGCCATCGCAGGCGGCGCAGAATCAATTCTGCTCGACAACATGACCCCATCCCAGGTGAAGAAAGCTGTCAAACAGATTCGCGCAACACTCCCGAATGTCCCCATCGAAGCCTCAGGCAACATGAACCTGAAGACAGTGCGCAAGTATGCAATAGCCGGAGTAGACTTCGTCTCTGTCGGTGCTTTGACTCATTCCGCAGCAGCCGCCGACCTTAGCATGCGAATCACGGCAGACATCTACTGAGGATCGTGTGCCCGACCCATTCGATCTATCCAGCGCTGTGGCAGCTATCGCCAACACTCAATTCGCAGACAAACTCCACCATCTCTCTTCTGTAGGATCAACCAACGCATTAGCGCTCGAAGCAGCACAAGCCGGTGCGCCCAACGGTAGCGTATGGATAGCCGACGAGCAGACCGCAGGCCGAGGACGTAGCAACCATGCATGGCACTCTGCAGCAGGTGACGGACTCTACGTCAGCGTGCTGCTGCGCCCTCGGATGGCCCTGGTTGATGCGTTATGGCTCTCACTCTCCACCGGACTGGCGGTTCAAACAGCGATCGCTAGCGTGACAGGGCTCTCTCCTGATATTCGCTGGCCAAACGATCTTCTGATCGGCGACAAAAAGTGCGGCGGCATCCTCGTCGAGACCTCCGCCATAGCCTCGCAATCAGACGCACCTGCGATGCTGCGTCATGCTGTCATCGGAGTTGGCATCAACGTGAACCATCAGGCTTTCCCCGTTGAGTTAGCGGCCATCGCCACCTCCTTGCGACGGGAAAGCGGCAAACCATGCGCCCGCGAACAGATCCTGATCGGATTTTTGCGGTCGTTGGAGAAGGAGATCGCGTTGCTCGAAGCCGAACTGCAACGAACCTCGACCGACAAAGGGCTGCTGGATCGCTTCGCCTCTGCCTCCAGCTGGGTTCGTGGCAAACGCGTCCGTGTAGACGAAGGCGGCGGATATACTGGCGTGACGGATGGGCTTGATGCACGCGGTTTTCTGCGCGTCTCCGGCGATGATGGTGTGCTGCACACCGTCCTCTCCGGCGGAGTCCGGGCGCAGTAATCGACATGGAGAAGCACTGATGCTATTGGCACTCGATGTAGGCAATACCAACACGGTCCTTGGACTCTACCGGCTCGCAAACGAAGCAGGAGAATCTGCTGCATCATCTGAGATGGTTGCAAACTGGCGCATCACCACGCCATCATCCGCACAGACGAGCGACGAATTTGGCGTCCTTCTGCGCAATCTTTTCGAACTGAAAGGGCTCGAAATTGGAGTTGTCGATGGCATCGCGATCTCATCGGTTGTGCCTCCATTGGATTCGACCTTGCGACAGGTCTGCGAACTTTATTTCAAAGTGAAGCCGTTGTTCGTCGAACCCGGTATCAAAACCGGAATACCAGTCTTGACGGACAATCCTGTCGAGCTTGGCGCCGATCGGATCGTCAACTGTGTCGCTGCATTTGAGCGCTTTGGTGGCCCCTGCATCGTCGTCGATATGGGCACAGCGACAACCTTCGATGTGCTCTCAAAGAAAGGGGAGTTTCTCGGCGGTGCAATCGCTCCCGGACTCGGCATCTCTGCCGATGCGCTATTCTCCAGAGCCGCCCGGCTACCACGCATCAATATCAAGAAGCCCGCCAAAGTCATCGGAACCGGAACCGTCGATAATATCCAGATCGGCCTCTACTACGGCTACATCGGCCTGGTCGACGGCATCCTGGAACGCATGATCGCCGAGATGGGGCCAGAGACAAAGACCGTTGCCACGGGCGGTCTTGCAAAGCTGATCGCAGGTGGATCGAAGCACATCCACGCGGTAGACGAGATGTTGACCCTTACCGGGCTGCGTCTTATCTACGAACGCAATCTCGATCGGCACAGAAAGCGCGGGGTCTAGTTTAGGCGCGCTCGACTTTATGCGCTTAAGCTGTAGAAGAGCCCATGCAGAATTACTTCAACTACTTTACCGAGATCGAAGAGCGGTTCCAACAGCGGCGTGGTTCGCTGCTAATGCTGTCCACGCTCGACTGGGCCTTGATTGAAACGTGGCGCGAAGCCGGAGTTCCACTCGAAGCCGTCCTGCGCGGCATCGGTAACGCCTTCGACAAACACGATGCGAAGGCGCTTCGAGCTTCCGGTAGAACGCGCAAGGTAAACGGCCTGGCATGGTGCGCGCAAAGCGTGATGGAAGCGGTAGAGCAAGCGATGGAAGCCTCAATCGGCGCTGCGCCCGGAGCAGAAGCTGAAGCGATTGAGAGCGGCTTTGAAACCGAACGTGTTGCCCAGTACCTGGAACAGAATGCGAGCCTCATCGAAGCAGCAATACTCAACCCATCCGCCGTCGCAATAGCTGCCGACGTCGCTGCCCGGCTGCGTTCTCTCATCGTGAGCATCCGCGCTGAACCATTCCAGTCTCTCGAAGAACTCGACCGAACGCTCAGCGTGCTCGAAGAAAAACTATTCGCAGTGCTTCTGACATCGACACCAGAAGAAGAACTGGTGGCATTGCGCGAACAGGCAGCGCGAGAACTAGCGCCATATCGCGGTAAGATGCAGGCCGTGCAGATCAAGCAGGTGCAGCAACAGTTTCTCCAAAAGCGGCTCTTCGAAGCGAGCAAACTACCCAGGCTGAGCCTCTTTTATATGGGTCACGGATGAAGTTACAAATTGAAAAAGAAGTATATGGCGGCTCTGGACTCGCCCATCAAACCGAAGGCATCGATGCGGGGCGTGCTGTATTTGTACCCTTCACACTACCGGGAGAGCATGTCGAAGCGCGCCTTCTTGAACACAAAGACTCCTTTGGGGAGGCTTCGCTGGTTCAAGTGCTCACTCCCTCCAAAGATCGTGTAGAACCAACGTGCATGCACTTCGAACAGTGCGGTGGATGCCACTATCAGCACGCGGCATACGACGCACAAGTGCAAATCAAGGTTTCGATTCTGCGAGAGACACTGGAGCGGGCGAACTTGGAAGGACTGCCCGCAATACAGACACACACAGGCAAACCGTGGGCCTACAGAAATCGAACACAGCTGCGGGTCGCAGAGTTAAATACAGCCCTGAGGGTCGGGTACAACCGTCGCGGCTCCAATGAGTTTCTCGCAATCCAGCAGTGTCCAATCCTGGCTCCGATTCTGTGGCGCACCGCTGAAGAGCTGTTGCACATCGCAGCAGAGAACTCTGCGGCGGCACGTTGGCTTCACAACGCAGTCGAGGTGGAATTCTTCACTACCAGTGATGAGAAGAAGCTGCAGATGGCCGTCTTTATACGGAGAGAGCAAGCCGGGCTAACCGCATTATGCGAACGAATGCAAAAGCTTATACCGGAGCTGGTTGGCGCCTCTGCATCATTACTGCCATCCGCAGGCCCTCAGCGACGAGCTAAAACCCCGCGACAATTGGAGAGCTGGGGTACGGAGGGATTGAATTATTCTGCAGCCGGCGAAGACTACTGGGTTAGCCGTGGTGGTTTTTTTCAGGTCAACCGCTTTCTCGTTGATGCACTTGTCCATATCGTGACTGCAGAATCGAACGGCACAATCGCCTGGGATCTCTACGCTGGCGTGGGATTATTTTCCCGAGCACTCACCAGGGCATTTCCTCATGTCGTTGCGGTCGAAGCAGCCGCGAACGATCTACCTAAATCCTTCAAGGGACCAGGAAAGCGTGCCGTAACCGCCACAACGGTGGAGTTTTTGCGTAATGCAGTTGTACAACGCGAGCGGCCAGACTTCATCGTCATGGATCCCCCCCGAACCGGCGTTGGCGCAGAGGCCTGTTCACTCTTAGCGCGGATCTCTGCGCCGAAGCTCGTCTATGTCTCCTGCGATCCCGTGACTTTGGCTAGAGATTTGAAATCACTTGTCGAGGCTGGCTATCGCCTGGTGGAACTTCATATGGTGGATATGTTTCCTCAAACGTTTCACCTCGAGACCGTAGCCGTTTTGCGCAGAGAATCATAGCCACACTGTGATGAAATGGTAAGTGAGTGCGGTCAGCAGGTAGAGCTTCGAAGACCGAAACGACGAACGGCCCGAACCCTGATCTTTGGCCGAAGGCAGTCTCACGCGTACCGACGCTCGAACTCCGCCGCGCTCCTCTCTTAGCAGCGGTGTGTTGGTTTGCGTTGGGCGGCGTGATCGCACGAAACCACCACTCTACGGTCATCCTGCTATTTGCCGCTGCGCTGCTATGTCTGCTCACTCTTGTCGCACTTCGATGGTCACTACGGGTTGCGATTGTGCCACTGGCAGCTGTCTGGATCGCCATCGGCTGCTGGTGTACCGAGATACAGCCAGCTCCTCCGACCCAGCATGCCCTTGCTGGCTACGCGGATGGTCTCAGCCGGCAACTTCGCGGCCACGTCATACGTGTGCGCGAGCTGCCTCCCCAACAAGAAAGCTCCGATCACGATAACGAGACAAATTGGTGGCCAGAGAAAGAAGCCGACGAGGAGGCCGCAGCTATAGGCGCACTCTCCGTGGACATCCAGGTCGATTCCATCGAAGAAGTAACACCGGATATATCGCGGATGGTTCCGATGACCGGTGGCGTGCGAATGAATGTAATCGCAGATAAACCATTCAATCGAGAGCCTGGGAGTGAGATCGTAAAGACAGAAGCTTTACCGACACTGAAGTGCGGCGACGTAGTGGAAGCGCCAATGCGGATCAAACTCGCAGAGCGCTATCGCGATCCCGGGGCGTGGCAGTACGCAGACTATCTTCTCGCACAAGGAATTGGCGCGCATGCCAGCGTGCGGACATCGAAGATCGCTCTGCTCAAGGAATCAGGCGCAACCATGACACGAGTTGATCACGCTGCGCAGTTGCAATGCAGAATCTACGCCGCACAAAGCTGGGCTTCCACGCGCATGCTGGGCTATGTGCGCTCAAAAGCAAACCGCAGGTTACCCAAAATCCTACGGCTTAGCCTTGATGATGCGGGAATGTTGAACGCAATGCTCTTTGGCGACCGCGCTGGTTTGAACAAGACGCAGCGCATCGGCTTCGAGCGCACAGGATCATTTCATCTCTTCGTCGTCTCCGGTACGCACGTAGGGCTTCTGGCTGGCCTGGTGTTCTGGCTTGCACGAAGATTCAAGTTACACGAATGGCTAGCCACGTTCGTAACTATCACGCTCACCTTCGGATACGCTCTGCTGACCGGCTTCGGCGCACCAGTTCAGCGTGCATTATTTATGACCGCAGTCTTTCTGTTGGCACGCCTGCTGTCGCGGGATCGCAGTGTTCTAAACGCCTTGGGCGCAGCAGCCCTGGGAGTGCTGGTATGGTCGCCTGCAGCCTTGTTTGAAGCCAGCTTTCAAATGACATTTCTCGCGATCATCGCGATTGGAGGTATCGCAATCCCGCTCGGCGAACGCAGCTTTCTCCCCTATGCTCACGCCGCCAAAGATCTCTGGGATAAGTGGCAGGATGCAGGCATGCCGCCACGCGTGGCCCAGTTTCGTGTGATGCTGCGTCTCTGGGGCGAGACCGTTGCCAACATTGTTGGCGACTGGGCAAGGAATCTTCTGTCTTTGCTTGTCCGCTGGAGTCTCTGGGCGCTGGAGTTAGCGCTGATAGGTGCGGTAGCAGAGATGGTGATGGTGCTGCCCATGGCTGTCTACTTTCATCGCGCGACGATGTTTGCTGTGCCGACAAATATGTTGAGCGTTCCCCTTGTAGCGGTATTGGCTCCAATAGCTATCGTCACGTTTTGCGCATCTCTGCTCAGCCCCTGGGTAGCCATATTGCCGGGCGCGACGACTGCGTTGCTGCTACACGGCATCACCGGTGTCATTGGACGCGTCAGTGCCGTGCGAGCCGCAGACCTGCGGGTTCCGGCTCCAGCCTGGTGGATCATGCTACTAGCAATTGCGTCCTGGGTCTTCTGCTGCTGGGCAGTCCGTAGATCGCGCAGATGGCCATGGATCGCTGTGGTTGTACTTCCTCTTGTTTCAGTGATGGTGTTATGGCCGGAGCCAGCTATCGTCTCGCCAGGCATAATGGAGGTGACGGCGATCGACGTCGGACAAGGCGACTCCCTCTTCATCGTAGCCCCCGATGGAGCGACGATGCTGGTCGATGCAGGTGGCCCTGTAGGCAGAGTGACCGAAGCCGCCGAAGCAACGAGCCGTTTCGATGTAGGCGAAGAAGTTGTGTCTCCCTATCTTTGGTCGCGCAGACTTCGCCGTCTCGATGTGCTTGTTCTTAGTCACGCACATAGCGATCACATGGGCGGAATGCCTGCGGTCATGCGCAACTTCAAACCACGAGAGCTCTGGGTTAGCATCGATCCAAATTCGGCCGCGTATCGCGCACTGCTGGCTGAAGCCAGAGATCTCGGAGTACAGGTTCGCCACTTCCATGCTGGAGATCAACTCGCCTGGGATGGAACGCAGATAGCCGTGCTTGCGCCAGAGGCTGGCTACAACAACCCTCGTGAGCCAGTGAATAACGATTCGCTTGTGATGCGAATACAGTATGGCAAGTCTTCCGCGTTACTCGAAGGCGACGCCGAGGCGTCGAGCGAACGCGAGATGTTGGCGCATGACCGGGTGGCCGCGGCAACGCTTCTCAAAATCGGACACCACGGAAGCCGCACCTCGACGACCCAGCAGTTCTTCAACGCTGCAGCCCCGAAGGACGCCGTGGTGTCAGTTGGCCAAGGGAATACATTCGGGCACCCTCGCTATGAAGTAATCGAACGGATTGCAGAAGCTGGGACTAAGCTGTATCGAACCGACGAGTTCGGCTTGATCACATTCCTGCTGACCAAAGACGGCGGAATCCACGAGGTTATCGGAGCATCAAATCAGTAGCGGTTCGTTTGATCCGGAGGTCTTGATGGAGTTGAACGAAACAAGTGTAGAGGTCGTCGTGATCAGCGCAGAAGAGCGGGTGGAAGAGCAAAAGCTCATCCGCCGTCTACAAATCCTGATGAACATGGTGATGCAGACCTTCACACACGCTCGTCCTTCCCCTGTTTTATAGGGTGTCCATCGAGGTGTCCAGCAAGTAAGTGGACACCATCACGTTTTTGTTTTTGTTTTGTTTTTTTGGTGGGGCGGGCCGACGTAACGGCCCGGTGCGCGCCAGCGCACCTGCGTGGGGGGACGCGGCCCACGCAGCCCCGCCAGAGGCGGGAAGGCGTAGCCGCGCACACGCAGGGCTAGCGAAGCGGGGGAGTGGCGGGCTGCGTGTGCGCGGCGCGGCGTAACCGTAGCGAACGCGGCACTCATGCGGCGAATAGTCCCATTGATGCGCGCAACAGGAAACCTGCAATGGGATGAAAGATATCCAGACGAAGCGATCTTTCAACGCGACATCGACTTGGAACAGCTTTGGGTTGCCGACGCAGAAGAAACCATAGCAGGTGTGGCCGCAATAACAATGGACCAGGAGCCTGATTATGCCCAGGTCGGGTGCGACATCGACGAGCCTTCCATCGTTGTCCACCGGCTCGCGGTCGATCCTGCATTTCGTGGAGCTGGAATCGCCGTCGCTTTAATGCGCAAGGCCGAGGAGATCGCAGTCGCGCGCGGTATCACCGTACTACGCGTCGACACCAATACTCAAAACGAAGCGACACAGCGGCTATTTCCCAAGCTGGGTTATCGGCTCGCGGGCGAGATCGGCCTAAAGACGAGGCCAGGGCTTCGCTTCTTCTGCTATGAAAAACGCCTTTGACTCTCTTCAGCCAAAGACCGAGGCAGCCGCCAACCAGTAGGCGCAAAAATGCCGCCTGCAACGATGCAGGCGGCATTTTTTGATTGGAACAAAATTGATTCGGTTGGGACGCCGGCAAATCAGCCGCCGACATCACATTGAGGTTAGAAATCGATGCGAGCGCTGAGCTGCGCAGCACGGCGTCCGTTGGCCTGAGTTCCAGAGACCTGACCGAAGCTGGCGTTACCATACACGGGACTGGCAACGGTGAATTCAGTGTGGTTGGTGACGTTATACAGATCGCCCTGCAGATTGAACCTCGTAGATTCCCCGAGGTGAAGAGCGAAGCTGCGGCGGAGGCTGATGTCGAGATCGTAGTTACCCGGACCGTAGATGTTGTAAGCAGCGGTACGGGGCAGATCGCCGAAGGTATAGGCCGGCGCGTAGACGAACGCGCTGGAGTTGATGTACGTGTTCGCCGGCGAGTTGAAAGTCGTGCGAGTGACTCCCTGGCCCCATTTGCCATTGATGCGCGCAGAGCCCGAAAATGCCGGATTGTAGCTGGGCACGCAGGTAGTCTGCGCCGGATTGGTATTACAGGTTGACCCCGTTATCGCCAGGGGAGAGCCTGAGAAGGCCTGGAAGACTTCAGAGAACTTGAACCCTCCGAAGACCGCTCGCTCCCATGCATTGTTTCCCAGAAAGGATCTGCCAATGGGAAGGTCCCAAACGCCTGTGATGACGACGTGCTGCGGTTGATTGCTGGTGGATACGGTGCGTTCGATAGAGTCTGCTTTATGGAATTTGCCATCGCCGGCAAATGCTGCCGGAATATCGTACCCGGTGCGGAAGGTGCCTCCGTCATCGATCGATCGCGACCAGGTGTAACTACCCATGAAGGTGAGCCCGTGCGAAGCACGCATATTTACCTGCGTCTGCAGTGCGTGATAGTTGGCGTTCGACACATTACCGAACTGATCGGTAATGGTGGCAAACGGGAAGGGCCTGAGGGCCACATTCAGTTGTTGGCCGGTCGTGAAGTGCGCCGGGCAGGTAAGACCGTTGGCCGCGCAGGCCGCGGTACCGGCCGTGCTCAGAGTCGATCCCAGCCCAAGGTACTTCGGATCCAGCTGGTTTGCCCAGAAGCCGCGAGCGTTCGTCCCGTCGGCGGGAAGGAAGTGCCCCTGTGATCCGACATACGTGATGTTCGACGTAATGGCGTCGGTCCACTGGTGCTGGAAGCCGAAGGTCCAGTCGATGTACTCCGGCGCCCGGCCACCCAGATACGGATCGTAGTAACTGATCGAGGACGGTGTACCGGTATAGCCACTGGTTGTCGTATAGCCCGTACCAAAAGACGGCCCCGAAGCCCGTCCCAGCGCTTGCGCGTAGGCCGGAAACGCGCCGGCGGTTCCTGTAAGCGGGAACGTCGACAGCAGCTGACCATTCGCCGCGAAGCTCGGGCTCGCCGCAAAGCCGAGAGTGTTGCCAGCTAGACCAGCGGTAGAACCGCCGCCACCCACCGCGTTGCCGTGCGTAAATATCACAGCATAGCTGGTGCGGATAACTGTCTTCGGATCGACCTGATAGGCAAGACCAAGGCGCGGACCGAAGTTCTTGAAGTAGTTGTTCACCGGCGAATGACAGTTGCAAGTGTTGGTTCCTGTCCCGGTGAACTCCAAAGCGCCGTTGACCCCGGAGATCGGGTTGGCCAGATTGGGGTTGAAGTAAGCTCTGGCTGTCGTGCGCTTCGCGGAGGGACGGGAAGTAGTCCCAGCGCAGGCCGAGGTCGAGAGTCAGCTTCGAAGAGACCCTCCAGTTGTCCTGCACGTAAGGAGAGATCGCCCGAAAGCGCGACCCATACTCCTGGACAACATTCTGTGTCAGGCTTCCCTTGTCGTTCTCTCCGATCAGGAAGCTTGCATAGGAGAGACCGGTATTGGCCGTAGCCGCATAGGAGGGAGACGCGTTGCTCGATTTGTTGAGCGCAGCTGTCTCGGTGACGGCAGCTGCGATCGTAAGCGGGCTGGAGCCCCCGATGTCCGGCGTCACCTGATATTGCAGCCACGCTATCTGTCCGCCGAAGGTGAAGGAGTGCCTTCCACGGTTCCACTGAACGTTATCGAGCAGGGTGTAGTTCTGCGCAATGGTGACGTTGGCCACCTGACCTGCCCAGTTTGTCACTGGATTGGTTCCGGCGAAGGTAACGATGGGAAAGGCGCCCGCACCCTGCCCCGCCGGCAGCCCGGCTATGCCCTGGGTGGCTGCGGCATACGCCGGTGCCTCATTTGGCTGAAAGGTCGGGCCGTTGTAGCGGGCGAATCCATACTTGAACTGATTGACGATATTCGGCGAAAAGACGTGAGTCTCCTCGATGACGCCCACCGCGGTCTTTGGTGCGAAGACCTGGCCGTAGTTGTACGGTACCGGGCCCACGTTGCGTCCCGCGGTCGTCTGGCCTGCAGGGCCGACACTTGCCTGGCGGCCGATTGCCGAAATCAACGAAAGTGTGTCCTTCGAGTTGATGTTGTAATCGATACGCTCCGTCGTGGACCAGTTGACAAGACCGTTAGGGTTCGGGGAGATGAAGTTGTTCTGCGCTGTCGTGCCGATGCCGCCGGGCAGGAAGCTCTGCAGCTTGAGAGCAACCGCAGAAAACTCGGAGGAAGGAATAATATCCAGGCAACCGGCGGGATTGGCAGGGCATAGCGACACGGGATTGCCGGCTGGGCCAACGCCTGCACCCGGCCCCGTCCCGTAGCGGTATCGGCACGGCCCGTTACTGCTGTTGGCTGTGCACTGCGCCTGGGTGAACGGATCGAAGATACCTCCGGTCTGCAGACCCTGGAAGTTGCCTGCCTGCTGGTTAGCCGTTGGGAAGGTCAAGCTTGTCGGAGTCTGGCTCGAATAACGGAACCCGCTATAGTTGCCAAAGAAGAACAGTTTCTCTCTCCAGGTGCCGACGGGAATCAGCGGCCCGCTGAGGTTGATGCCGTACTCATTGCTGTGCTCGATCGGCTTGATCGGCAGACCGGTGGCGGGATTCAGATTGTTTGCACCGAAGAATCCCCACGTATCGAGAGCGGTATTGCGGAAGAACTCGTATACGCTACCGTGATATTTATTGCCGCCAAGCTTGATGTTGTAGTTCTGAACTCCCTGCCCTTCATAGATGGCGGAGTAGCCGCTGGTTAGAACCTGAAACTGGTCGACCGCATCGACAGAGATCGCCGTCCAGACAAAGCGCGGATCGCCGTTGCCGCCGGCCCGCACGAAGGGAACACCGTCAATGTAAATAGCGGTGACGGCGCCGCGGCTGCCCGATCCGTCGACGATGCCGACGTTTGTTGTTGGATTTCCCGTCGTGTTATTGCCCTGCACTCCCGGCATCAGAAACGCGAAGTCGGTGGCGCGCCGCTGGTCGGGGCTGCCGTACGAACCGAGCTCGATCGGAAGCGCGGAGTACACATCGTTCTCCATCGTTGCGCCCAGAGTGGCGTTACTGGTCTCAAGCGCGGGCGGCGCGGTGGAGACGTCAATGCTCTGAGACTCGGAACCGATGGTCATGGTAAGCGGAAGGTCAGATACCTCAAGCGCGTTGACATGCACATTTTCCTGGGTGAGCGTCTGAAAGCCCTTGGCGGTGATGGTGACACGATAAATATCGGGATTCAGCGAGGGCAGATCGAAGTCGCCGGAGCTGGATGTGGTGCGGGTGATCTTGGTTCCCTGCGTGGTCGACGTCGCTGTGACGATAGCGCCGGGAACGACGGCGCCACTCGGGTCGGTGACGACTCCCTTGATCTCGCCCTTTCCGGTGAGCTGGGCACTCGCCGTGGAACCCCAGAGCAGAACGATGGCGGCGAAGAGCACAAGCAGCCCAGAGAACACACGGACATTGGAAGTTCCACGGCGCAGCGTGGTCTGTCTCTCAGTGTTATCAAACGTCATAATCTAACCTCACAGATAAAATATTTCGGGTAGAACTTGATCTTTTGGCTGTCCTGATATGGCCTGCTACTCAATTTGGCGATCTAAGGTCAGACCACATTGGACGCGTTAGAAAGCTTCTTCTCTTGTTGTAGGAGCTGTCAAGTCAAAAATAGAAGTTTTTTTGATCCTGAATCTTCTGGGGATACTGGCCCGGGGGGCCAGCAAATGCTGGGGAATACGAGCCTCGCTCGTGGAAGCCTGCGAAGCATGGTGGCATAGGCTCCCCAAAACCCATGTGGTTGTACCTCGAAGCACATCGAATCCAAATTGGGCGAAGTGACGCGTAGCAGCTCCGGGACGCCGACGCACCCCTAAGGCGACTGAACCGGGCCTAACTGTGGCGTTTTTGCGGGTGCTGCTAGCCCCACGACTTCGGTCAGGGTGTTGTTTTGAAAGTTCGTGACCCACAGGTTTCCGCTCGCATCGATAGCGACGGCGAACGGCAGGTTGAGGCCAGCGTCCGTCGCATAGCCTGCGGTTGGCGACAGAATCTGTCCCGGCGAGCTCGCGGCGGAACCAGCCAGCTCCGTGATCGATAACCCCAGGTAATTCGCAACCCAAACATGACCAGACCCATCGACAGCGATGCCCTGCGGATGCCAGATACTGGCCTTGTTATCGCTGTATCCGCTGGAGATCACCGTTCCGTCGCTGGCAAGCTGACTGATGCTGTCGCCGTAGTAGTTGGCGACCCACACAAAGCCACGTTGATCGATTGCGATACCGGAGGCGCCATTGCAACAGGAGTAGCTGGTGAACTGGCTGCCATCAGCAGAGACCTTAGTGACGGTAAGGTCCTCCTGATTCGCTATCCAGCCATTGTGATTTGCGTCGATGGCAACGGCCACCGGAAAGACAAGCTGCGGAGAGCTATAGCCCTTTGCGCCAGAGAGCGGCTGGCCGGTGCTCGAGAGCAGCGTGAGGCTCGAATCGCCGTAGTCGACGATCCATGCAGTGGCGTCAGGATCGATGGCGACTGCGATTGGATAGTAAATACCACCCGCAAAGTAGCCCGAAGCGCCGGAGGTCACCTGCCCGGCGGAGTTGAGAGTTGTCACACTGCCCAGGTTGTTGTTGACTCCGGTTGCTGTGCTGTCTTCGTTAGCAACCCACACGTTATTTTGGTTGTCGAGAGCTAATCCATAGGAATGAAACAGACCGCCTGAGCTGACGCCACCGGGAATAACAGGACTGCCAGTCGGAGAGAACTCCGAGACTCCGCCGAAGTAGTCGGCAACCCAGACGTTGCCCGTTGCGTCGACACCGAGACCGGAAGGTCCGTTCATCCCCCCACCCGAGTAGTTGATGTTCATCGTCCAGTCCGCGGGCGCCACTGCCAGTGCAGGCGTAAAGGCTGTGCTGGCAGTCGACTGCGTGTAGAGCGTAGCGACGTTGATTCCAGGATTGTGGACAAGGTTTAGCGCGGCATCGAGAGTGTTGGCCGGGGCCGTCCCGCCGTTGGGTGTCGTCGCAGAAAAGAGTGGGCTGCAGCCAGACGAACTAGCCGCCGTCGTGCAGGTATTCAGCAGGTTCGCAAGGGAGTTGATCTTTGCAGCGGGCGACGTGCCTGTCGATGGGAACGACGCACCCGGCGACACTCCCGTTGCGACGTTAACCAGATTCCCCACTGTCGCTACCGCATTACTCAAACCCTGAGCGTTAGTTGACGACGCTCCAACGTTGCCACCGGTACCGAAGAACTGGGCAAGCCCCCACGACGTTGCAGCCGTCGTAACCTCGTTGATGACAAATTGGGAGGAAGCTACCACCTGGTTGCACGCGCCAAGCACAGTAGCCAGCGTAATCGCTGCATTGGTCGAAGAGGTTCCAACCTGTCCCCCTTGAACAACAACATAGAGCTGCGAGGCCGCCGTAGGGCAGGAATATCCAGCAGGAACCGTAAACGCTCCCGTTGCATCCGTGGCCGGTATGGTCGTCAGAAGTGCAGTAGCCGCAGATCCGTTCCCCGCAGTACCGGCAGCATAGATCTGCACCGTCGCTCCTACGATCGGATGCGTCCCGGCCATAGCCTTCCCACCAAAACTCACTCCAGGATTAGTGACAGGCGGAGGAGGAGGTGGTGGCGGTGGAGTCGTGGTCGTAGTCGTGCTTCCGCCGCATCCGGCAAGACCGAAGCAAAAAGCGCCGGCCACCACGGCGGCGAAAGACACTGAAGCGCTGCGGAAAAAGGATCTCACTGGGACTAAGAATACCAAGGAGTGCGCCTACTGGTGTCGATACGGTTGAGTAAGACCTGCAAGATCAGCAGCCGTTAAAAAGGAGCGCACCGCGCCGATCATCTGTTGACGCGCCACCTCGGCCGGAAGAGTTGTGTTGATCGTCTCGGCCTTGATCAAAATCGGAATGGGGCGTTGAGGGTCCTGCGAGAAGAGGGCGGTCGTTGTGGGCTTGCTGTACACCAGGCCAAAGCGAGCACGATCGCTCGAATACTCGCCGCACGATCCTCCATTGCAGATCGTCGTCGCCTCAAGATACTGTGTCGCTCCATCGTTGAAGAACGACCCGGAGAAGTTGATGGCGACATTGCCCGCCGTCGACATCGTGATCTGGTCGCGCCACAGCGGATCTTCCCCGCGAGCCGAGTGGCAGATCAGCGTGTCATGCGAGCCAAGAACGGGAGATATGCCCAGAGAGATATGCGTTCCGCCATCGTTCGGCACATACTCGGCCCAATGAAAGATGAGCGGCCCGGTAAAGAGGTTCTCATTCCACGTGCGCGACAGCGTGTAGTTTCCGATGCGAGCAGGAAACTGCCCCGGCGCATTCTGGTCCATCTTCGCCTGCGACAGAGTACTGGCGCTGTGCTCAAGCACATACGCGCGTGCAACTCCATAGCTGCTAAAGAGCACGAGAGCCAACATCGCCGCAAACCGTAGATAGAACGAAGATCCTCGATGCGGACCGGTCACCGGTAATAAATTCATCGCCGGCGGCTTAATCTGCCCCGGTGATTCGCTCAAGCGGCGAACAACATAGAAGAGCAAAAATGTGGCGATCAGAAAGAGACAGCCCCCGATGATGTAGTCGCCCATCTCCGCTTTGTTCTGCAGCGATGTAAAGTGCAGAGCCACCAGGTAATACAACACCAGGGTGCATAACCGCACAAAGTTGAAGACATATCCCAGCAGCACAGCCGCCAGCGACCACGGTCGCCTGCGCGTACCAGCGGAATCGATAGATATAGCCCGCGATCAATGCGATAAAGCCCATCGTAACGGCGCCTCGAATGCCATTGCATCCCGGCGCAATAAACATGCCGAACTGCGGCGTGAACATCAGCCGTAGCTGGTCCGGGCTCAGAGGCTGGCCCAGCGACATCGCAAAGGCCCGCGCAACGTGTGCGGAGACCCGTTGCAAAGGCAGGTCCACAAACACATTAAAGATATGAGGGATCGGATTGACGAACCACAGAAGAACCAGCGGAAACAACGCAGCCCGGAAGAGCCGCGTACCGCCAAACAGCAGAACCACTCCTGCACCGTAGGCAAAGACAACCAGCGAGTGCGGCGGCACATAGATCGACCACTGCGGCGAGAAGACAAATACCAGGATCGCCTGATCTCGCACATGCACTACCGCAGCGGTGACTACCAGAATGACGAGGCCCCACCAGCTGCCCTCCATCTCCCACCCCAGGGAACGCCACACCCACAGGATCAGCACAAAGCTCACCAGCGGAATGAACATGCCGATTGACTTCAGGGCGTCAGTCGTCCACAGGGCCCAGAGGGCGTTCATGGTCGACCAGATTGTGGACAGGCCCAAAACGGCAAGAAGCGCAGCCAAACCAGCGGCTCGCGACGCGCTGAACCCAGCCAATCCATCGGAACGGAGTGGGCTGACTTCAGCGGCAGCCGGGAAAGTTGACATACAGATTCAATTCAGGAGACAGGGGAGTAGATAAGTGGCTAAAACTCTTGTTACAACAATAATCTATTTCGAGTTGCGGCGAGCCTTGATGCGAGCACGGACAGATACAAAAAATGCACCTGCAGAGCCCACAACAGCAAGGATAGCCGTTGGGTTTTCAGGGGAGTTCACGCAACCGCCGGGATCCTGGCCATAAAGCGGGAGGGCGACGAAAGAGAGGAGGGCGATACCGGCAAGTACTAGACAGGTTTTCTTCATTTGTGTCCTCTTTTGGGAAGGTAACGTCACAAAAGTTGAATGTCAACGACGAATGACCCTTACTTCATAACACTTTTTGTGTATCAATAATCTTTTAATCACTCGGCTACAAAGATGGCACGGCCGTCCCCCGTATGCCTCTCATGGCACTTCACTTTCCACTAACCATTGAGAGTCGGCAGACGAGAGGACGGCGTTTCTTTTCAGACGAAGTACACAGGCTAAGTACTTACGGTCTACAACTTACGTCCAACTGGCCCTATTTTCTTTTATTTCGACTGATTTGCCAGCCATCTGTGCAGATCCGTCTCCTGCGTCGACCGCACCTGGACGCAGTCATTGATGCTGTCCATGGCTTTCGCAAGCGTGCGCTCTGCCGCCTCAACCTTATGCGTCGCGAAGAAATTGGCGACCTCATCTCGCTCTTTCACCGAGCAGAAAGACCCCGTCGCCCCCACCACTCGCTCCCCGGAAGCAACCGTTAACTGGGCATGTACCTTATCCCAGTTTTCCTGCATATACCGCCAGGTCTGGTCCCGGGTCCCACGGTCCCGCAGCAAAGCAACCAGCACCGTCCAGCTGTCCTGGTTCCTCACCTCTCCGGACACCGTGTAGTCGAGCGTGCGCCTGACCAGCGAAGGATCCTGAAACCGGGCCAGCGTCCGCAGCGCATCAGCCTTCTCTCCCGGATCGCCCGAGTTCCTGCTGACCGCAAGCACCTTCTCATACAACGCAGCGTCGCCATTGCTCGTACTCACCAGCACTGCCGCATCCGAGAGCGTGGCATCGAGCGTCCTGTCCTTCTTGTTCTCCTCGGCGAAGACCCGCTCCGTCAACTGATGCGCCTGCGCGAGCACTGCCGGATCGTGCGCATCGCCAAGCATCTCGAACAACGTGCCGCGAAGCTGCTGCCGGTCAAAGCTCTCATCCTTCACGGGGTTTCCCATCGCGGCATACACCGGCCCAAACTGACGCCGCACCACCGCCGCAAACGCAACGCGATCTTCGTCCGTCGCAATGTCCGAGTCGATCTTCTCCATCTGCTGATGCGCCGTATCCAACACCGCAGCATTCGGGTCTTCCTTCAGCGCAAGCACCAGATCGAGATACTCTCCCACGGTTCCCTGCCCCGACTGCACCAACGCCCAGCGATCGCCCAGCAGTCCAATCTTCTCCGGCGGCGTCAACCCACCCTCAGCCTTCGCAACAACGGCCTTGTATTGCGCCGGCGTATACAACGTCCTGTAATAACCCTTCCCGCCCGCGTTGGCGTAGAACATCGGCATTCCAACATCCGTCGGCAGCGGAACAGCGGCATCCTCCGGCGTCAGCACACGGCAGATCGGCTTCCCGCTGGTCTTCAGGCACACCGGCACAGTCCACCGCTGGTCTCTCCCTGCAGTTGTCGTCGATGACAAAAAGAACCGGCTCTGCGCCACCGGAACCCCGCTCGCCTGTCTTTCGCTGAACGTCAGCAGCGGCACACCTGGCTGCGTCACAAAACTCGACATCATCTTGTCCACCGGCAGATGCGAGTTCTCCGTCTGCGCATTCCAGAAGTCCTCTGCCGTTGCATTGGCGTACAGGTGCGCCTGCAGGTAGTTATGCACGCCCTGCCGAAACACCTCTTTGCCCAGATAGCTCTCCACCATCCCGATCACCGCGCCTGCCTTGCCATACGCAATGCCGTCGAACATCTCATTAATCTCATCCGGTGTCTCAGCCGTCGCACGAATCGTTCGTGTCGTCTTCTGCGCGTCCAGATTCAGCGTCCGGTCGAGATCCGCTGCATCGTCCTGCGAGAAAGTTCCACTCCGGCTTCCACTCCGCAACCGGCTTGGTCTCCATCCACGTCGCAAAGCCCTCGTTGAGCCACAGATTGTCCCACCACTGCATCGTCACCATATCGCCAAACCACTGGTGAGCCATCTCATGCGCCACTACCACCGCCACCCGTTTCTTCGACGGAATATCGCCCGTCTTCGTATCGGTCAGCAGATCGGTCTCGCGATACGTAATGCATCCGAAGTTTTCCATCGCCCCGGCTTCAAAGTCCGGCAGCGCCACCATGTCCAGCTTCGGCATCGGATATTTAATCCCGAAGTACGTGTCGTAGTAATGCAGCACATACTTCGCCGACTCCAGCGCAAACTTCGTCAGCTCCACCTTATCCGGCGTCGAACAGGCGCGAATCGGCACCCCGTCGGACTTACCTTCCGTGCACTTGAAATCCCCCACCAGAAACGCGACCAGGTAGGTCGACATCTTCGGCGTCGTCGCAAAGTGCAGCGTATGCTTGCCTGCAATCGGGCCCGCCTTGTCCGAGATCATGTTCGTATTCGAGATCACCGTATCGGCCGCATCGACAGTCAACGAAATATCGAAGGTCGCCTTCAGCGCAGGCTCGTCGAACGAAGGAAAAGCGCGTCGCGCGTCCGTCGATTCAAACTGCGTCACAGCATAGTTGCGCGTCTTCGTCTTCGAAAGATAAAAACCGCGCAGCTTGTCGTTCAGAATGCCCGTAAACCGTATCGACAGCGTGACGTTGCCCGCGGGCAGCTCGTCGGCAAACGTAAACGTAACCTGCTCCTTGGTCGGATCGAGCGTCGTCGCCGCCGTCTGCGGATGCTTATCGGCCTCGAGCGCACTCAGCGCTCTGGGCTGCGACCCCAGCTTGCCGTAGTCATAGGTGGCAGTCGGCAAAACATACGCCTTCACCTCGCCGAATTTGATCTCAATCGCATTCAACGTGATGCTCTTGCTCGGAGATCGAGCTTCAAGTCGATCGTCTCCTCCCCGCTGAAGGTAGCCGCATGAAGATCAGGAGTCAGCATAAGCCGATAGTGTTCAGGATGGACGCCGGCTGGAAGCCGTTGCGCCTGAACTGCGGTAGAAAGAGTGAGGGCAAGTGCAGCGACGGCAAGAACGGTATTGCGAACTGGCATGAAGATTCCTTTGACGAAGTTCAACAAATGGATACAGCAATGTCTTTCTATTTGATCCTGCTGACACAGAGACGTGCAGGCCGATACTCCTGTATTGAGACGTTCGCCGCATCGACTTTGGCAGCAGCGCAGAGTCGCCGCCAATCCTCAACAATAAAACTGCGGCGAATCGAAACCGGCCCATCGTTCTTCACAAACGAATGCCAGTTCGTGAACCGCGCGAGCAAACGAAACAGATGATATGGCACAGGCTGCCGGTGAAGATCGTTGATAAACCACCCGAGCCGTGTCGTCCGCTCCATCCAGCGAACAAACTGTACGACCTCCGGATCGGTCAGATGGTGCGTCAGCAGTGAACAGACGACAACATCGATCTCACCCGTCGCCGCATCGGCTAGCGCGTCGCCAACAACCCATTCGATCTTCTGTCCCGGCGGCGTAGCCTCCTTCGCCGCACGAATCGCATCTGGATTCAGGTCGATGCCAGTCAAAGCAACCGGTATCCCGCGCTTCTGAGCCCAGCCATCGATCCTCCGCAGCGTATCGCCGTAACCGCAGCCCACGTCAACCACACGAAGCGGCCTCGCCGACACAGCATGAGCCGCAACCAGCTCGTCCATCCACACAATCGTAGGCCGATAAGCAAACGTCAGCCGGTTCACTCGCGCAATGTCATGCAGGCAGGCGCGAAGCTGCTCATAACTGCAAGGTTCATCCATCAGCTCGACGAGCTCCGCGCGACGCGAAAAATCAAGTCCCGGCGAAACGGTCGATGCCTCTCCACTCGCGGAAGAAAAAGCTTCGGAACTTTCAGAAGATGAGGTCGGAATGGGTGTAGGCGGCAAAATGGTCCGCGATCAGTATAGCGGCAGGCAACAAACCCATGCAGTTACGCGTGGAGCGACGCGGACCGCTCAGAGTGACCCGAGGCCTCCGACGCCCGAGCTTCCGCATAGGCCGCCGCACCCAACAGCGCGCAGGTATCGTCAAGAATCACCCTCACAGGAATCGATTCCAACAGCGGCGACAGTCTGCCTTTATCCAGAAAAGCCTGAAGAAATGTGCCATTCTTCAGCGTTTTCAATATCTTCGGAGCGATGCCGCCGCCCAGGTACACTCCCCCCGTAGCCAGCACCTTCAACGCGATATTTCCCGCCTCGGCCCCATACGCCCCGGAAAAAATCTTCATCGTCTCAAAGCAAAGCGAGCTCGAACCATCCTCGGCGCATTGACCGATTACGGCGTTGGGATCCTCCGCCATCATTCGATCATGCAACCAACCCGGCTCACTTATCTTCTCGACGTCACGCAGAAAGGAATAGACGTTCTTGATTCCGATACCCGAGACAACCCGCTCCCAGCTCACCCGCCCTTTGAGCGTACTGCGCAGATATTCCAGCAGCGCGATCTCGCGATTGCTGCGCGCCGCAAAGTCGCAATGACCGCCCTCGGACGGAATCGGCCGATGACTCTTGCCATCCCAGATCAACAGCGCCTCGCCAAGCCCCGTTCCGGCCGCCATCAACCCCTGGTGTCCACTCGCATTCGCATCGCCGTTGTGCAGCGTAAAGATGCTCTCCGGCGCAAGCTCAGGAATGCCAAATCCGTTCGCTTCCAGGTCGTTAATCAGGAAGATATGCGGAATCCCCAGCGACTTCACCAGGTCGCGCGTATCCAGCGTCCACGGCAGGTTCGTCAGCTTCAGCCGCCCATCGCGCACCGGCCCGGGACACCCAAAGCACGCCGCAAGTATCTCGTCCTTCTTCTCCTTTCCATCGGCAAGAAACTTATTCACCACAGCATCAAGGCGTTGCAAAATCATGCGCTGGAAACTTCTCGTCACGAACCGCCTGCAATCGCCCATTGGCGAAGTTATACAGCGCAAGGTGAACCTTGGTCCCACCAACATCGCCAGCAAGAATCATCTATCTCAGCTCCAGAGTACCTGTAGAATCGGAATCCCTCGGTGCTGGCAGCTTAGCTGCTGCCGCCGCGTCGAGCAAGAGGCTCAGCCGCCCACTCGCGGGACGGATAATCTGCGACGGATACGTCTCCGGCTGGTACGGCCCAAGTAAAACATCATGCAGCACCTGCGTCTTGCCTGCACCTTCAATCAGAAACGCAACCTCCCTGCCCTGATTGATCACCGGCGAGGTCAGCGTAATCCGCCACGTGTCCTTCTGCGGCACATGGTTCGGCACAACAATGTGGCTCAACTCGTTCAGCGCCTCGGTATGCGGAAACAGCGATGCAGTGTGCCCATCATCGCCCATCCCGAGCAACACCAGGTCAAACGTAGGCGTCTCTGCACCCTCCAGCTTGAACGTATTGCGAATGGTCGACTCATACCGCGCCGCCGCAACCTCCGGCTCCAGTTCACCCTCCATCCGGTGTACCCGCTCGGCCGGCAGCGGAACCTTCGAAAGCATCGCCTCGCGCGTCATGCGATAGTTCGATTCCGCATTATCCGGCGGCACGCAACGCTCATCGACCCAGTACAGGTCGAGCTTATCCCACGGCACTTGCTTCAAAAACGGCTCGGCAGGATCAGCCAGCAGAGCAAACATCGTCTTCGGCGTCGTCCCACCCGAGACCGCAATTCGAGCAACGCCGCGAGTCGTGGCAGCCTTCACCGCCGCGTCCAAAAATAGTTGCGCACCCGCTCGCGCCGTAGCAGCCGGTGTAGGTAATACGCGATAGGTAATGGTGACTGGACGAGGCATAGGATCCTATCCCTTCAAAAAATTTAAAGTTTGCGCCATCTGCGACCATCACTCTTCAGCATGGCATCCGCCGTCGCCGGCCCCCACGTTCCTGCAGCATAGTTCGGCAGATCGCGAATCGGATCTTTCGCCCATGCCTCAAGAATCGGTGTCATCAGCGCCCAGGTCGCCTCCACACCATCGCGATGAGCAAACAGCGTCGCATCTCCCAGCATTGCGTCCAGCAGCAGCCGCTCATATCCATTCGCCGAAGACTTCCCAAACGCCTCGGCATAGCTGAAGTCCATATTTACCTTACTGATGGTCATCGTCGGGCCCGGAACCTTCGCTCCAAACTGCAGCGTAATCCCCTCATCCGGCTGTATCCGCATCGAAAGCACATTCGGCCGGATACCTTCGCTGCTCTTCCCCTGCGCATCTTTGAACAGCAGCAGCGGCGGCAGTTTAAACTGAATGCTGATCTCCGTCACACGCTTCGGCAGTCTCTTGCCCGCGCGAATATAAAACGGCACACCCGCCCATCGCCAGTTCTCGATCTCCAGACGAAGCGCAGCATACGTCTCCGTCTGCGAACGCGGATGTACCCGGTCCTCCTGCCGATATCCCACAACCGATTTTCCATCAACTGTGCCCGGCCCATACTGCCCACGCACTGTATCGGCCGGATGAATCGGCTGAACCGCCTTCCACACCTTCACCTTTTCTGCGCGCACCGCATCGGCTTCAAACGAAACCGGCGGCTCCATCGCCACAAAACTCAGCAACTCCATCACGTGGTTCTGCACCACATCACGCAGAGCGCCGGCGGTCTCGTAGAACGGCCCACGCCCTTCGATGCCGATGCTCTCCGCCGCCGTAATCTCAACGTGGTCGATATAGTTCCGGTTCCACACGTTTTCAAAGATGCCGTTGGCAAAGCGAAACACAAGGATATTCTGCACCGTCTCCTTGCCAAGGTAGTGGTCGATCCGGAAGATCTGATCTTCCCCAAACACCTTGTTCACCTCATTGTTCAGCGCCTTGGCCGACTCCAGATCGTGACCGAACGGCTTCTCGATAATGATGCGAATCCAGTTTTTGCCATCGCCGCAATCTGCGGGCTTTGCCATGCAATGATCGCCAAGGTATTGAATGATGTCGGAAAAATACTCCGGCGCAGTCGCAAGGTAGAAGAGCCGATTGCCCTTCGTGCCAAACTTCGTGTCCATGTCGGCAAGCACCTGCTTCAGCGAATCGTAGCCAGAAGCGTCGTCGAAGTTCATCGCATGATACTGAATGCGATTCACAAACGGATCAAGCTTGGCATCGTCGTTCTCGACGCCTCCCCCGCTGACGATCCCATCCTTCATATCTGCCGCAAAGGTCTGCCCCAGCGGCCGTCGAGCCACCCCGACAACCGCGAAGTCCTTAGGCAGCAGCCCCGACTGCTCCAGGTGATAGAGCGCCGGTAGCAGTTTGCGCTTCGTCAGATCGCCTGACGCACCGAAGATGACAACGATGCAGGGGTCTGGCGTGCGCTCCGGCTGCTGAGTTACGAGCGCGGTGCTGTTTTCGCTGGTCGACATATTCTTTTTACCTCGCACTTCGTTAACACTTCGCTGTAATTTGAAAATCTAAGACTGTGACTTCTTCACATCGTGCCCACCAAAGGCCCCGCGCATAATCGAAAGCATACGATCGGTAAAGTTGTTCTCCTCGCGCGAGCGCAGTCGCCGAATCAGCGACTCCGTAATCACCGGCGCAGAGATATTCAGATCAATCGCCTCCATTACCGTCCAGCGCCCCTCACCAGAGTCAGGCACATACGCCTCCAGCCCATCCAGCGTAGGATTCTTCGCCAGCGCGTCCGCAGTCAAATCCAACAGCCACGAACGCACCACAGAACCCTTCTGCCAGATCTTCGATATCTGCGTCAGGTCGAGATCCAGTGGAGTCTTTGCCTTCATAATCGAAAACCCCTCGGCATACGCCTGCATCATGCCGTACTCAATTCCGTTGTGCACCATCTTCACGAAGTGCCCGGCGCCGGAAGGCCCGACATGTCCCCAACCCTCGTTTTTCCCCGGTGCCAGCGTCTCAAAGATCGGCCGCAGTCTTTCAACCGGCTCCTTGTCGCCGCCAATCATCAGGCTGTATCCCTCTTTCAGCCCCCACACGCCACCCGAGGTTCCGCAGTCCACAAAATTAAAACCCTTGGCTGTCTCTTCGGCGTGGCGACGCTGCGTGTCCTTGTAGTTGGAGTTGCCTCCATCGATGAAGGTGTCTCCCTTCTCCATCAGCGGCTCCAGCCTCGCGATCGTCTGATCCACCGGATCACCCGAAGGAACCATGATCCAGATAGCACGCGGCTCCGCAAGATTCTTCACCAGATCGACAAGGGAATTAACGCCAAGCGATCCCGCTGCCGTCAGCTTCGCGGTCGCATCTTTGTTGAAGTCGAAGCCAACAACTTTATGGCCAGCAAGACGCAACCGCTCCGCCATGTTGAAGCCCATCTTGCCCAGTCCAATGATTCCTAATTCCATGAAGTGTTCCTTTCTTATCCGGCTTGTCCGCCGAGTTGCATCAGCTCATCGCTGACTTGTCGTTGAGTCAAACGCTACAGGCGTGAGAAAACAACAGGTCACTCACCCTCCGGAAAATCTGCGCCGACCGAAACCTGCTCCCACGCAGCAATCTCCTTCTCCCAATTACTTAACTTAGCGCGCAATCGTTGCACCGCACTCGCGCCCAGCAACAAACGCAGCGGCGGGTTCGGCGAATCCACCACCTGCATCATCGCCTCAACCGCACGAAGCGGATTCCCTCTCTGCTTGCCGTCATTCTCCGCGAAATACCTGCGCATGTTGCCGGCGGTCGCGTCATAGTCGGCGATGCGTTCCTTCGCCACCACACCCGAACGCCCCAGAAAATCGGTGCGAAACGGCCCTGGTTCGACGATCGTAACTCGAATCCCCAGCGGCGCAAGCTCTGCAGCAAGCGACTCCGAAATCCCCTCAACAGCAAACTTCGTTGCGTTGTAAAAACCGAAGCCAGGGCTCGCAATCACCCCGCCAATCGACGACAGATTGAGAATATGCCCACTACGCTGCTTGCGAAGTTGCGGCAAAAAAGCTCGCGTCACTCGCAGCAGCCCAAAGACATTGGTCTCAAACATCGGCATGGACTCCGCCTCCGAGACCTCTTCCAGAGCACCCGCAACCCCATAGCCCGCGTTGTTCACCAGAACATCGACCCGCCCGAACCTCGCAACTGTCTCCGTTACCGCTGACATCCACTTGGCCGGAATCCGTCACATCGAGCGCCAGTGCCTTCGCCGTCTGCGAATACCCTTTTTCAAGATCCGCCACCTTCTCCAGCTTTCGCGCCGTGGCAACGACCCTGCCGCCCGCCTTCAAAACCTCTTCGGCCAGCAGCCGACCAAATCCGGTCGATGCTCCCGTAATAAACCAAACCCTGTTTGCTTGCGATGTGTTTGCTGAATTAGTCATATCTCTATAGACGCGGCGCGCGCGCACGACGATGCAGCGATGTGCTCTACCCGCGCTGTTCCGTCACGCCATCCTCTCCGGCCACCAGCGCCAGCGTCGCCATTCCCAGAAACAGGCCATGCTCCACCACGCCAACAATCCCGCGAATCTCCGCCGCCAGCTCCTCCGGCTCGTCGATCACCCCGCACGCGCAGTCCAGAATGTAGTTCCCTTCATCTGTCAGGTAAGGCCCGTCGCCGCTCTTCGCCCTTCTCAACTTCGGATTCAGCCCCAGCTCAGCCAGCCTGGGTTCCACCACGGCAGCGCCATCTTCACCACCTCCACCGGCAGCGGAAATCTCCCCAGCCGCTCCACAATCTTTGTCGAGTCCACCACCACCAGAAACTCCTTCGCCGCACTCGTCAACAATCTTCTCTCGCAGCAGCGCACCGCCTCCGCCTTTGATCAGCGCAAGCCCCGGCCCAACCTCATCCGCGCCATCGATATACAGATCCAGCTCCGGCAGCTCGTCGAGCGTCGTCACATCCATACCCAGCGACAAGCCAAGATCATGGCTCGCATCGCTCGACGCCACACAACGAATCTTCAACCCCTGCTGCACGCGGTCAGCCAGTTCGCGAATAAACATCGTCGCCGTCGTGCCAGTCCCCAACCCGACCGCCATGCCATCCTTCAACGAACTCAACTGCGCGTTTCGCGACCAGATGTTTCGCTTCATCCTGCGTCATCCAAATCCCCTGAAGTGTCTACAGCCTCGTCCTGCTACGAATCCTCGTGCTCCCATTCGTCCCGAGGAGGCACACTGTCCTCATACGTCGCCTGACGCGACGAATCGAACGGCGTTCGTTCGCCCAGCTTCGCCTCGTCGTCTTCGTGCAACATCTCGCGTTCGCTGTTCAACACAATGCTCCCCGCAGGTTAAGAAACGGCGGCGACGCGCACACCATCGCCGCCCCTCTCCTACTTCTTCAGCAGCTTCTTCGCATGCTCCACGACATTCGCCACATTGATGCCCAGCTTATCCAGTGCAATCGGACCCGGAGCCGAAGCGCCAAAGCGATCCAGCCCAATCACCGCGCCATTGTGGCCGACATACTTGTACCAGCCCAGCGTCGCCCCCGCTTCAATTGCAATCTTCGGCGTACCCTCCGGCAGCAGCTCGCCTTGTACGCCTCCGTCTGCTCGTCGTAGATCTTGAAGCTCGGCATCGAAACCACAGTCGCGTTGATGCCCGGCAGCCTTCAACTCCTCCGCCGCCTTCACGATCACCGAAACCTCCGAGCCCGTCGCAATCAGAATAATGTCCTTGCCATTCGACGAGAGCTCATACGCGCCCTTGCGCGCTCCAGCCTGCGCAATCTTGGCATCAAGCACCGGCAGATCCTGCCGCGAAAGAGCCATGAAGCTCGGCGCCTTCCGCTCCAGCGAAAGCTGCCAGCACGCAGCAGTCTCATTTGCGTCCGCAGGACGAAAATCCGTGAAGCTGCGGAATCATCCGCAGACTCATCATCTGCTCAATCGGCTGATGCGTCGGCCCATCTTCGCCCAGACCCACCGAGTCATGCGTAAACACAAACAGCGAATGCACGCCCATCAGCGCAGCCAGGCGTAACGCCGGACGGCAGTAGTCCGAGAACACGAAAGAACGTCGAGCCGAACGGAATCAACCCGCCATGCGCCGCCATTCCGTTCACCATCGCCATCATGCCAAACTCGCGCACGCCAAAGAAGACGTTGCGCCCCGTCGGATCAACATGAAAACTCGGCGAATCCTTGAAGATCGTCTTCGTCGAGCTCGTCAGGTCCGCCGCGCCGCCAATCAACTCCGGCACCACATTCTCGATCGCCTGCATCACCGTCTGCCCCGCATTTCGCGTCGCAATCGGCTTGTCCGTCGGGAACACCGGAATCTTCTTCTCCCACCCAGCGTCCATTTGGCCGTGACGATGCGGTCGAACTGCGCCGCAGGCTCGGGATACGCCTTCTCGTACTCCTCAAACTCCGCCGTCCACGCCGCATGCGCATCTTTTGCCCCGCGGCTTGGTCGTGTCCCAGTTCGCGCGCGCCTCTTCAGGAACATAAAAGCTCTTATCCTCCGGCCAGCCAAGATTCTTCTTCGTGGCCTTCACCGCCTCCACTCCCAGCGCCTCGCCGTGTACCTTGTTCGTTCCCGCCTTCGGGCTGCCGTAGCCAATCACGGTCCGCACCCGAATCAGCGAAGGCGTGTCGTCTCTGCCTTCGCCGCAAGAATCGCCTTCTCAATCGCGACCAGATCGTTGCCATCGGCGACATGCTGCACCTGCCAGTGGTACGCCTCAAACCGCTTCGTCACATCTTCCGTGAAACGAAAGCTCCGTCGGCCCATCCAGCGAGATCAGGTTGTCGTCATACAACACAATCAGCTTGCCCAGTCCCAGCGTCCCCGCCAGCGAAGCCGTCTCATGCGAGATGCCTTCCATCAGATCGCCATCACCGCACAGCACATACGTGTGGTGATCGACGATGTTGTACGTCGTCGCGATTAACACCGCCGCCAGATGCTTCTCCGCCGTCGCAATTCCCACCGCCATGCCAAAACCCTGGCCCAGCGGCCCGGTCGTCACCTCGACTCCCGGCGTATCGCCATACTCCGGATGTCCCGGCGTATGCGAACCCCACTGCCGGAACTGCTCCAGCTGCGACATCGGCAGATCATACCCCGACAGATGCAGCGCACCATACAACAGCGCCGACGCATGGCCGTTCGACAGAATGAAGCGATCCCGGTCGATCCACTTCGGGTCCGACGGATCATACTTCATCAGCTTGTGATACAGCAGATAGGCGATCGGCGCACAACCCAGCGGCGCACCCGGGTGGCCGGAGTTCGCCTTTTGCACGGCGTCAACGGCGAGAAAGCGGAGGGCGTTGATGGAAAGCTGATCTAGTTCCTGCTGCTTCGAATCCTGCGGTCGCTCATTCTTTTCCTTTGCTCAGTGAGGGGACTCGGTCGCGCTTCGCGACGCTGAATCTCGATAAATTGGTCGATCTAAGACAGTGTACTAGCCCAGCGCCGACTCGCTGCATCCCTGCACCAGACGCGGCTGCATCTCTATCTTTCTTGTGGATACTGGCGGCTCGATAACGAGAGACAATGATATTTCTCCCCAGCCACCGCTCCTGCCCGTTTGCTCCGAAGGCCACGCCAGCGTAAATACGATGCTGCCCGCTCTGCTCCGCAGCGCAGGAATATCCACAAACGAGCCCGGATACCCAACCGACCGCGCCTCCAGGCCGACAGCGTCGTCGCCCAGTTATCGAACGTATAGACAACACGAAAGTGCTCGCGGTCAACGATTCGCAGCGTGTTCGCCGCGAAGATCGTCGACACCGGCCGCGTCACCTCGAAGATCTCGATATGGTTGGCAAAGGTGCGCTTGCCCGCTGGAACCGCATACCGCTCCTCCACCACCGAGATGCGGTCAAACACCCGTCCATCCGCAGCCGACCGCAGCAGCTTCAGATACTCCGCATGCGCCCACACCAGCGGCTGCGCCGAACCCGCCGGACGTCCCCGAGTACATCCCCTTGGACGGAATATCGTCGTAGTCCCACACCTGCTCCGGCAGCATCCCGCCGATCGAAGCGAACTGCTCGATCGCCTTGATATGCGCCGTGTAAAGTCTGCCCTGCGCACAACTCATAGTGCCCACGCTCACCCGTCAGGATCGGCCACGCCCGGCCCTGCCCCGAGCCGTTGTACGGACCGCCATCCTTCTTCTGCCCATACCCGTCATGGTTGTAGCGACGCCAGCACTCGCCATAGCGGCGTCTCGATCTTCAGGCAGTAGTCCACAACCTTCAGCGAGTCGACGATCAGCGGATCATCCGCCCGCCGAATCCCATACCGCACCAGCTCCAGAAACCCGCGTCGACCACCTCGCGCGCCTCGAAGTCGCACTTCTCTCCCGGCTCGCGGTTGTTGATATGAATCCAGCCCGGCGGGAAGCTGGCCGTTATAAAACGGCTCACCCTCGGCCGGCGGACGAATCCGCATGTAGTGATATTTGACCTCCGGATGCAGCACCCCCTCCGTCGTCGTCGTCCACTCATCCAGATGCGCCTCGATCCAGTCCGCGATACGTCTCCAGATAAGCTGCCAGCTCCGACGCCTGGCGTGCCCGCGCAATATCCGCCGCACAAACCAGCGCCGAGATCACCGCCGCCAGCGTCGACGGCGAATACCCCGCCGTCTCCTCCCATCGCTCCTGCTGCGTCACCGGCGCATACCGCACCAGGAACGCCGCCGCACGCTCCACAAACGGGAAGATGTCGAACTCCCCCAGCCCATCCTGCTTCCACAGCCGCCACGCCAGGATGATCGGAAACGCAACCTCATCCAACTGAATCCCCGTCCAGTACGGCGTCCCGTCGATCCAGAAGTTCTGCGCAAAGCTCCCATCCGGCCGCTGCGTACACGCCAGATACACCAGCGCGCGCATCGCCGTATCCGTATGCCCGCACGCCAGCAGCGCCGTCGCGGTCTGCACCATGTCCCGCGTCCATACCAGGTGATAGCCGCCCAGGTCCGTATCGCCCTTCGACGCTCCCCACGGAATCGACGCCGACGCAATAAACGCGCCCGAGTACGTCTTGTCCTCATGCGTCAGCAGCACGTTGTGGCTGATCCGCATCAGCTTCCCGCCGTCCTTCGCTGCCGGCAGACAGCCTCGGCGATGATCGGCAACTACCGCCGAAATGACCGCGTCCACTGCAGCAGAAACCGCTTCTGGTGCTCGTCATACGGTGTCGCCAGCGTCTGCATCATCTGCGCAATCGCCGCATGGTTCCCATCGCCAAACGAGATCGCAATCGTGAACTCACGATTCGCGCGCAACATCGATCTCGCCCATCACCGCGATATTGCCATCCAGCGCCTGCCCGAACTGCCAGCTCATCTTCATGTCCGTGCACAGATCCTGATACCCGTCGCTCGTCCCCACGTAGCCGCACGACGAACGGGTGAAGCCGCAATCTGCGCCCATCGCCAGCATCGTCTCGCCCTTCCACGCCAGCAGGCATCGCCGCCCCGCAACATCGATCGAGCGCGCCGAGTTCCCCGCCCCGCCGCCATTCAAATGCGGCGCCAGCAGCGCATAGCACTTCAACCGCGACAACACCGCTTCGTCCCCGCTGATCTTCACGTTCATCAGCACCACCGGATGGTGCGGGTCGCTGATGAACTCCTTCGTCACCGTGTACCGGCCCTTCAGGTCGCTCGCCGTCACCCGCACCGCAGGCGCAGTGCTGTCGATGTAGTGAAAGTCGTACGCGAGGTCCCGCTTCTCTTCATGGAAAAAGGTCTCGCCGTCGCTGAACAGCAGCTCCATGTCGCGCGTCTGCGGTCGGTCGATCGTCGGATAGTAGATCTCGTTCAACGTGCCGTGCGAAACCGTAAACCACACCCGGCTCGACGCAGATACGCCGTCGACACCGCATCTTTCTCGCTCGAGGTCCAGCGTGGTTCAACCCGGAGCCCCAAACGCGGGTCCATCATCATCCAGCCAGCGATAAGCAGCGCTCAGATCGCTCATTGCATCCATTAGAGCGCAAATAGCTTCCAGAGCGATACAAATCCTCCGTGAACAAACGATATGATGCGATGACTGCCCATTGCTGCGGACGATTCGGTACGATGGTTTACAGTCATCCTGCGCTCAGGTGCATCGTGCCGGGTCTCGAGATAGCATCGAAGTCAATGAGCCGGTCAGGACCCTCCTGGCTGACATAACCAACGAACGACAGGAGAACTACCGTGGCCTACGAACTACCCCCTCTGCCCTACGACTACGCCGGCCTTGAGCCCCACATCGACGAAGCGACCATGAAGCTGCACCACGACAAGCACCACCAGACCTACGTCACCAACCTCAACGGCGCCATCGAAAAGCACCCCGACCTCGGCAGCAAATCCCCCGAAGAGCTCATCAAGAACCTCGCCAGCATCCCCGAGGACATCCGCAAGGTCGTCCAGAACAACGGCGGCGGCCACGTCAACCACACCATGTTCTGGCAGATCATGAAGCCCAAGGGCGGCGGCGAGCCCACCGGCGACATCGCCGCTCAGATCAAGGCCGACTTCGGCGACTTCGAGACCTTCAAGAAGCTCTTCAACGAGACCACCGCCAAGCAGTTCGGCTCCGGCTGGGGCTGGCTCACCTTCGAAGGCGGCAAGCTGAAGATCGTCACCACCGCCAACCAGGACAACCCCATCTCGCAGGGCCACTACCCCATCCTCGGCAACGACGTCTGGGAGCACGCCTACTACCTCAAGTACCAGAACAAGCGCCCCGACTACCTCGCCGCCTGGTGGAACACCGTCAACTGGGACGAGATCAACAAGCGCTTCGCCACCGCCAAAAGCTACAAATAACGAAACCTAAATCCTTGCAAACACCAAGAGGCTGCCATCGCGCAGCCTCTTACTCTTTGCCCCGATCAATCAAATCAAAAACCGCAAGACACCTCAAAGCCCCGGCCATCCGGCAATAAAAAAATACCCTGCTACTTCGACTAAACCAACTTCCAGAGCCCCATAGCTTTGCATGGCCTTTTGCCCTACTTGTTTGTCATTCCCAAAGGGAATCTGCCTCTCAAAACCCGATATCACTCCCCCACAAACCGACTTGTGAGGACTATCCGGCCCTTGATGAGTGACTCGGCGATTTATCACACTGTAGTAAATGTGAACCAATAGCACAGTCCGATGATTGTCACGAGACAAATAGGCTCAATGAATTTATGGTTGTTCACAGCCGCTTAACAGGAGCAAGCACGATGGTTAAAGTGACAATGTGGGCGCTAGTTTTTGCTACATGCTTCTTCAGTAGCACTTCATTCGCCGCTCGCGATGACGCGTTCACCGGACTGATCAGAGAGCGAGTCGAAGCGTTCTCCGATGCGAGTTCGCGTGGGGATCAATCCGGGATGAACAGCTTACTGGATGACGAGGTACTTTTTTCAAGCGGTAGCGGCACCGTTGATCGCGACCCAAAGCGTGACAAATCCGACGCGATCGCCGCATTGCTTAAACAACAGACCTTGGCCTTTCATGACGCGGGCCGGCACCAGGATACAACTGCAATGCAGCCCTATGTCGCGAATGAGGCCCTTTTCATCAATGAAGATGGCAGCGTTTCAGGCTCGGGCGATACTCGACGAAACACATCTGCCGTCGCGTTGAAGGGCAACTCATCAGCAATAACAGTGACAGACTGGGTACTTCACTACTCCGGCGATGTTGCAGTCGCCAGTTTTGTCGGCGAGCAGACTGCCGACTCCGGAAACCAGGCTCTCAGCCATAAGTTCCTATCAGTCGAAACATGGATCAAGTCGGATGCTGCATGGAAGCTGATTGCAAGTCAAAGCATTCCTTTGTATTCAGATTCGCCTGCTGTGATCCTGTCTTCAAGTGCTTTGAAGGAATACGTCGGCACCTATACCGGCGGGACCGGCCTTTCCGTCGTCATTTCGCTGGACGGTAGCGAACTCACTGCCTCCTCCAATGGCGGAAAAGCCGTTGCGTATGAAGCCGAGGGTCGCGATCTTTTCTTCACACCGGGCTTACCTCCGGGCACTCCTCGCTCGCGCATTATCTTCCAGCGCGACAAGAGCGGACATATTGATGGGTACGTCAGCAGTCGCGGACTCGAACTCATCAGGAGCGGTCCCGTCGCTCCTCAAAATGATACCGCCGTTACGCAGCCTGGCATTTCATCGACGGTCCTTCCCGCTGCGGACTTAGTGGTCCGCAGCTTTGGCGATGTTGCGATCGCTACTTTTATTCACGAAAGAGTTACGCACTACTACGGACAGGTTCTGCACACAAAGTATCGCTCCACCGAAACGTGGATTAAGCGTGGCACAGAGTGGAAGATGCTTGCACTCCAAAGCTGTGAATTGGGTCGTCCTCTCCCTCGGCCGCTAAGCTGAAACAGCGTAACCCTTGGCGCAGCTTCATCGTTACCAGTATGCAATGAGGCAGCACCGAACGAATCGAAGCCTCGAATGGCATATCAGGCCGAGTCCCTCAATGAGGGCTTGTGAATCGAAAGTTAGCCCTCAGAGACGCTCTCGTGTTTAGCAATCCAGGCCGAAACTCCCATAACCGGCTCTCCTGCCCAAGCTAACCTACTACGCATCTTTCCATTCGTTGTAACCCTGCCGAAGCCTATGGTAGAAGTGCCCATGGACCGTCGAAGCTGGCCCGACTACACCTATCCCTCACCCGCAAACGCCGGTGACTCCGAGAAGATACAATCTCTCAATTATTCAGATTCCCGGGCATGCTGAAATGAAATCCCGCTTCAGCGGATTGATTACCTCTCTTCCAGAAAAGGAAACTGCCAATGAAACGTCGCGATTTTCTCAAGAGTGCAGGAGCAGTAATTCCAGCAGCGGGCTTTGCAGCAGGACTCGAGGCGTTCGCTCTCGGCCAAAGTCCCGCGCTTCCACCATCTGGCGGTATATATCCGGTGGAAGCGGGACAAGACCGGTTCGGAGAGACGCACTCGCTGGGATACAGCACGATTCTATTTAAGGCGGTGCCACGCGAAACCAATGGCGGCTTACTCATGATTGAACACAAGAACCTGATGAAGGGTGGCCCTCCACGTCACCTCCATCTCCATCAGGAGGAGTGGTTCTACGTGATGGAGGGCGAGGTGTTGTTTCAGATTGGCGACAGCCGGAGAACATTGCGCGCGGGGGAATCGCTCCTGGGGCCGCGCGGGATTCCGCATGGTTTTTCCGGGGTGGGCGAGAAGCCCGCGCATATGCTGATTGCGTTTACTCCCGCGGGGAAGATGGAGGAGTTCTTCCGCTACGTGGCAGTGCCGAACGGACCGAAGATGGACGCGGAAGTGTTTGCGCGGTACGAAATGCAATATGTGGGACCGCCCTTGGTGGCATAGTTGCCGCCTGTTCAGCAAATATCAAAAAACGAGGGCCTGTGCAAACCGACGGAGTCTACGCAAGCCGACGGCGGATCACACCCACCATGCAGAGTAAACCAGTTCCGAAGAGAGCAAGGCTCTCCGGCTCTGGCGTTGTGGCAACCGAGAACGAATCAGTCACCGTGAATGATCCCAAATCTCCTGTGCTCGCGCCCAGCGAGTCGGCCACGCCGAGGTAAAGCCCCGTCGCCCCAGCCGGAACCACGAAGGTCTCACCTGCTCCCGTGCCGATAAGGAATATCTGGTCGAGACCCGGCGAGTAGCTACCCGGACCCAGATTCGCCGAGTTCTGGTAGTCGAGCCCTGGCGCAAGGACAGGCCCCGTGAAGCCATCGACGCTGGTCAGCGCCGGCGTTCCGTCAGTAAAGATACCGATCAGTGCACCCGCCGGACCGTTGTAATCCGAGCTCCACGGGGGCAGGCGAGAAGCCCGACTCGTCCGGGAAACACCCGCCCGCCGGTCCAGCGAAGCACGAGCCATCCACCGACGTGCTTCCGGTCGCCGCAAAGATAACCGATTGTCCGCCAATTGTGATTTGAAGAGGAGAGTTGCCCGGAGCGGTGTCAGACCCGAAGAACCCGGTCGTTGACGTTCCGGAGGGTTGCGCGGCAAGCCAGATCGAGTCCGTCGCAACGACAGTATCGGCAGCAGCAGGAAGCGTAAAGGCAAGTGAAATCAGGCAGATAATCGTTTTTTCAAAGCGCATAAGACCCTCAGGAGTTGGAATGGAGATGTGTTCTCGTACCAGAGATCATCCTCTGGTGGAGCCGATCTTCCGATACGATCAAGCCAAACGCAAGTGCCGTTAGAGGTCAATTCGGGCCATCCCAAGCCAGCCTGTCGCTCGCACTCTCTCTCCGCGCCGTGAGACCTGCAACGAAAGCCCGGATCATTGAAACAAAGTGATTCATAGCCGGCCAATAGGGGGTTACCTCCTAACGAAGACGAAAGCGCCCTCTTCGTAGCACCTTCGGCCCCGACACCCTCTGAAACTCATTTCGCAGAGACTCGGCTTCGACAAAAATAGTTGAAAAAAGTGGCAAATTCTTAACTCCGAAATAGTGACCATCCACACATCACGTTTCACCACAAAAAAACCACATCCTCACCATCAAAAAACCACGTTCTGCGCCACGTTTTTTCAAAAACCCGGTAGTGGTCAAGTTTGAAATGTTTACAGCTTGCGAGGAAACCGCCTGAGCCTGAGAATAGACCAATGGACATAAACACGCTGGCCAAGTCGATAGTCGATCAGGCCATAGGCGATAAACCGCAGAAAAAGGTACAGCCCGCTACAGCCAAGAGGGGCTATGCACGGGCTGCTGCTTTGAGTCCTGACAAACGTAAGGCTATTGCGAAGAAAGCGGCTCAGACCCGGTGGGCACAAAATAAGGATCATTTAGGGGAGTAATATCGATCCCGGTATTGCTGGGCAACCAGCCATCTCCAGACTTGCGAACAACTCCCTTATCCCTAAGCTGACTAAGAGTGGCGGAAATCGTTGCAAGATGATCTTCAGATTCACTTGTCCAGCCCTCAGCCTTTAGACCATCCATAATCTGGCGCGACGTGAGGGCAACAGTGTTTCCTGTCATGTAAATCTGGATAGCTCTTGTAGCACCAAATCTGGCGAACCTTCCCGCTGGTAGTGGCGGAGACACGATAGGCGGCTCACTCTTTTGGTTGTTCATTAGAAGCATGATTGCTGGCTTCGCCGCTCTCACAGTATTCAACTGTGTCATCAATCGCCCTTCTTCGGCTTCTAGCTCTTTGAGCACTTCGGCATAATCCACTGGCATAATTTCCTCCTTGCTTGGTATACTGGAGGACGGCAGCGTACCCTCATACGCTACCGCCTCACAGTGGGCCGTTACTGCACCCGGTTAGCTAATATGTCCCTTGCTAGCCTAGTCGTCACAGGAACCTCCTTGTGGGATGTATCCCTTTACAATCCAGCAGCCTAATCCAGCGTGACAAAAGCCCGGTATAGGGCTGCTGTCAGCATTATATCAATATGGTTGGGATTGAGGCGCAATATTCGCCTGTGGATTAAATGGCATTGACAAGGATTAACCTTATCAAGCATAATGTAAAGAATGAATCGTCTCAGTCAAGCCGATCGAACCCGCGTTGCGTCAGCACTGGTTGAGGGAACCAGCATCCGCGCCACCTGCCGTATGACTGGAGTGTCCAAGCCTACCGTCCTAAAGTTGTTGGCTGATTTGGGTAAGGCTTGCATGGCATATCACGATGAGAATGTGCGTAATCTCCAATGTGAGCGGGTTCAGTGTGATGAGATTTGGTCATTCGTTGGCGCGAAGATGAAGAATGTTCCAGAGGAAAAGATTGATGAGTGGGGAGACGTCTGGACATGGACGGCAATTGACGCTGACTCCAAACTGATCGTGTCATATCTGGTTGGGCAACGCGGCCCCCGCTGGGCCAAGGAGTTTATGGAGGATGTAGCATCGCGCATCGCGTCACGTATTCAGATCACTACTGACGGCCACAAGGCTTATGCCGAGGCTGTAAAGGGTGCGTTTGGTATGGACTGCGATTTCGCGATGCTTATAAAACTCTACGGAAATGAACTCCATGATCGCCGCTACAGTGGTGGAGGAGAGTGCGTTGGTATCCGTACGGCGGTACTTTCTGGCAATCCTGACCCTGCACATATCAGCACTTCGTTTGTGGAACGTCAGAACCTCACCATGCGTATGTCGATGCGACGATTTACCCGCCTAACCAACGCTTTTTCAAAGAAGGTAGAGAACCATGAGGCCGCAATCGCCCTACATTTTATGCACTACAACTTCTGCCGTGTGCATAAAACCTTGCGCGTGACGCCTGCGATGGAAGCAGGTCTAGCAAATTCGGTATGGACAATCGAAGAACTGGTTGGATTACTCGGGTGCTAGAATCTGCGGCATGAGATTAGCCGCTATTTTCTTCACTCTGAGTATGGTGGCGTCTGCGCAACAGCCTCCGCCGCCAGCTACTCCGCCTCCTCCGGTGCCTGCACAAACGAGCGATATGCTCGAACATTGGAGAAGGGCTACAGTAGCTCTCGGGCAAGTGTACGATCTTGGCGGAAAGAAAACGTTTGTCACGAACGGTAGCGCCGTTATAGTGGCTGTTGATGCTCAACATGCCTGCCTCCTAACGGCTAAGCACATGTTCTTCAATCCTCCAGAGTATCTACCAACCCAAATTTCTATGCGTCTCCCCCAAGAAGGTCCCCGCTTAGAAGACGATTTAGGTGTGGTCATCCCCCTAATGTTAAATGGACAGGCTCGCTGGAAGACAACATCACAAGAGAGTGATTTGGCCGTCATACCGTTACCTGATCTTAGGCAATATAAGAACCTTCACGCAGTTGGATTGCAAGACTTTGGAGCCGCAGACGATATTTTCCAAAGCGCGGCTGTAATCGTATTGGGTTATCCAGGAATTCTTGGGGAGCACTATCAAACGACTCCGATTGCCCGCAGCGGAATGATCGCTTGGACCGATCCCGACGACCCTGAACGAAGGCCGTTTCTGGTGGATGCCAATATTTTTGGCGGAAATAGCGGTGGCCCCGTATTTCGCTTGCGTAACGGTTTTGATAAGCATGGAAATCTTAATCTAGGTGGAGGAATTTCATTTATAGGAATTGTTTCGCAAGACGCGAAGGAGTTCTCAGACGTGGTGGTGGTTGACGACGCAACCCATCTGAAGAAATATAATCCGCCTAATCCGGTCACACAAAAGCCGGACACGGTGCTTGCTGAAGTCAAGAACATAGGAGGGATTGGGGTAGTTGAACCCGTAGCAATAGTTAGAGAGCTTCTTGAGGACGCCTACGGTAAGCCCCGCGGATTTTTTTCGGACCCCGCGAACATACCAAAACCCCCGAAATCGAACTGATCCCTCTCATTCAAAAACCCGATTTCAAACTTGACCACTACCAAAAACCCCCAGCAAAAACCACCTTTCCCCTCCCCAAAAAAATAACGGCCAAACCCATCCGGGTTCGGCCGTCCAACCACAAGAAAATTGAAGCCAAAAGCTACTCTGAAGAACCCTTGCGTGGTCTACGGTTAGCCTGAAGCACCTTCTTTCGCATCCGCAAGGACTTAGGCGTAACCTCCACCAACTCGTCATCCGCAATAAACTCAATGCACTGCTCCAACGTAAGTTGTTTGTATGGAACCAGACGCACAGCATCATCCGATCCAGACGCGCGCATATTCGAAAGCTTCTTCTCACGAACAGCATTGACGTCCAGGTCATTATCGCGGCTATGCTCGCCAACAATCATGCCCTCATAAAGCTCTACGCCATCAGAAACAAAGAGGATACCGCGGTCCTGCAAACCCTCGAGCGCGTAAGCAGTAGTCGTTCCCTGCCGATCCGAGATCAAAGCCCCAGAAGTACGCTGCGGAATCTCCCCCTGATAAGCAATATAGCCATCAAGAATCGAGTTCATGATAATCGTGCCACGAGTCTCCGTCAGCATCTCTGACCGCAACCCAATCAGCCCACGACTCGGTATGCGAAACTCCATCCGCACGCGCCCAGAGCCATGATTGATCATCTTCGTCATCTCGCCTTTTCTCGGTCCAAGGCGTTCGATCACAGTGCCAACAAAGTTCTCCGGCACGTCGATCGAGAGATGTTCCACCGGCTCCATCACCTGATCATCGATCTTCTTGGTGACGATCTCCGGACGGCTCACCATCATCTCAAAACCTTCGCGGCGCATCATTTCAATAAGAATGCCAAGCTGCAACTCACCGCGACCCAGCACCTTGAACGCGTCAGGCGAGCCCGTATCCTGCATCTTGAGCGAGACATTGGTCAGCAGTTCTTTATCGAGACGGTCACGCAGGTTGCGTGAGGTAACAAACTTGCCCTCGCGTCCGGCAAACGGCCCGTTGTTGACGTTGAACTGAATCGCAATCGTCGGCTCGTCAATGGTGATCGGCGGCAGAGGCTGAGGATTCTCAACATCGCAGAAACTTTCGCCGATGGTGATGCCGGGGATACCTGCAATGGCGACGATATCGCCAACCTGAGTCTCTTCAATATCGGTGCGCTTCAGTCCTGAGAAGCTGAAGAGCTTCGTAATCTTGTGCTTGGTGAAGGTACCGTCGATCTTCGCAACCGAATACTCCTGTCCGGTGCGCATCGTGCCATTGAAGACACGTCCGATAGCAAGACGACCCAGGTAGTCAGAGTAGTCGAGGTTGGTGACAAGGATCTGAACCGCACCCTCGGGCTCACCCTTTGCAACAGGAATCGTCGCAATGATCTGCTCGAAGAGCGGCTGCAGATCGGTGCCGGGAACCGCAGGATCGGTCGTCGCAGTGCCAAGCTTGCCATTGGTGTAGAGCACAGGGAAGTCGAGCACGGACTCATCGGCATCAAGGTCGATAAAGAGGTCATAGACCTCGTTCAAAACCTCCTGCGGACGAGCGTCGGGACGGTCGATCTTGTTGATGACGACCATCGGCGTAAGGCCAGCTTCGAGAGCCTTCGAGAGAACATAGCGCGTCTGTGGCAGCGGGCCCTCGGAGGCGTCCACGAGAAGCACGACGCCATCGACCATCTTGAGAGCGCGCTCAACCTCGCCGCCGAAGTCGGCGTGGCCCGGGGTATCCACGATATTGATCTTGTTGTCGTGATAGTAGAGAGCCGTGTTCTTCGCAAGAATGGTGATACCACGCTCTTTTTCAAGATCATTCGAGTCCATGACTCGCTCGGCGACGGCCTCGTTGGAGCGGAACGTCCCGCTCTGGCGCAGCATAGCGTCGACGAGAGTGGTCTTGCCATGATCGACGTGGGCGATGATGGCAATATTGAAGATGGGCTTAACGGCAACTGCGGTTGAGTTACTCACTGCTTTTTTGTCCTGTCTGTGCGCTTAGGTGTGGTTTTTCGGGGAAAGTGCGCGTCCGTACTAGTCTAGCCTAGTTAGCCCCACGCTGGATGACGAAGTGCACCGGAATAGAAGAAGATACGGTGAATGTACCGGTAACGCATTGAAAATACGGTAGCGCAGAGAAATACTCTTGGGAAACTCTCACAAAGCAAAACGGATGGCCGCATAAAACAAAAAAACGCCGAAGTCCCATTTGGACTTCGGCGTTGTAGAGGAACAAAAAGTGCTAGAAGTTGAACTTACCCCAGAGAATCAGTTGGCGGCCAGCATCCAATTTGGCGTTCTGCCTATTCAGAAATGCGCCGTTACCAATGTTGTTCACGGTTGTATTGAGAATATTGATGTTATTGTGGTTTGCGATGTCCTGAGCTTCGGCTCTCAAAACGATTCTGCCACGGTCAAATTTAGGGAGCTGGAAGCCTTTCTCCAAAGCAATGTCAGTCAAAATTCTGCCTGGGTTCGAGAAGCTGTTGCGCCCGATCTCATTATTGAGTTGAGAGTTGTCTGGATCGTATGGAACCAGGAAATGCACGCTGCCCGGTTGATCGACGACGAGCGTGGAGGGCTTCGCATTGAAAGCGGCAAGGTCATAGTAGACTCCTCGCGTTCCACCCTTGATCAAGGCTCCGTCGATCGCCCCCGTTGTGATAGGAGCCGAGGCGTTACCGATGATTGGACGATCATTGGCAGTGCTTGAGTCCCCATTGGAATCGACGTTTTCGGCGAAGGTGCTGTATGTTCCAGACTGGAATCTGCTGGAACCGGAGAGGGTCCAATTCCGTGTCAGGACATTGAGAGCGGTATCCGCAAACCCACTGGAAGCATGCAGACCTGCCGGGGACCAAACATAGGTAGCGACAAAGTAATGGCGATGATCGTAATCGGACGGGCCCCAGTTGTTTGTACGAAGTCCACCAAAGGCAAGGTTATTTCCGAAGGAGGTAGGGCTCGACGAACCAGTGAAGATTTCCGAAGCGTCGTCCAGGGCTTTGCTGTACGTGTAGTTTCCGCGTACCTGGAAACCATGCGAGAACAGATGAGAACCTTCGACTTGCAGGCTGTCATAGCGGGAACGTGCGAAGTTGCCGCGAATGATGTCTTCGCCGTAGGCCGGATTCAATCTCTGTCCGGTCAGGCCGTTGATGTAGTTGAACTGCTGGTTGGCAAAGAGCCCCGATCCAATATTCCCGACGTAGCGAACGGCAAAGAACATATTCCACGGTAACTGCCGCTCTACACCCAGGTTGTACTGGTAAGTGATTGGATTAATCGAATTGGACGCAACGCTTTCCACGACGGTATTCGGGAGGGATGCCACAGAAATTGTGGACGGGATGGTAGGAATCAGGGTGGAGGCGTTGGCAAGACCGTTCCCCGTAGTCTGAATGAGCTGACCTGCAATCGCATTGGGAGAGGACTGAGCAGCGTTGGTGACAATGTTACTGAAGGAGCTGTCGTAGAAGACACCTAGACCGCCACGAATAACAGATTTACCATCGCCGAAGAACCCACCGAAGTGAGGGGAGTAGGCAAAGCCGATTCGCGGCGAGAAGTTGTCCTTGGGGTTATTCACCTTGATGGCGTTCGGGGTAGCCACGCCGTTTTGCACGGTAATGACTCCAAGCGGGTTATTGATGTCAACGCCCGGATACTTGAGCGAATTTTCAGCGTTGGTCAGATAGTCCCAGCGCAGGCCGAGGTTGATGGTAAGGGACGCATTGAGCTTGATATCGTCCTGGCCAAAGATGCCTTGGCGCCAGTTATGTGGATCGATACGTGTGCTGCCGAAGGTCTTGGTCGCGGTACCCGATGGCCCCAGTTGATTTTGCAGGAAGTTGCCAAGAGCAGTGTTGAAAGTTCCACCCGCAGCGAAGGTGAGAGTGCCGATCGCGTTTTGCGAGACCAGGTCGTGCTCCAACTGGCGTCCAATATCGAAGCCAATACGCATGGAGTGACGCCCCTTCTGCCAGCCGACCGTGTCCTGAAACTGATAGAGATCTTCACCGCGTCCCTGCGGGAAGTTCTGATTCGGACCAAGATTCCCATTGCCCGCACCGTTGACACTGCCCACACCGGCGAGAAGGACCGTCCCAAGAGAATAGAGCGGGTTGGCAAGTGTCTGGGGGGTTGGCGAAAACGAAAAGTTGATGCGAGTCTCCGAGACGCGGAACTCGTTCAGAAGATTCGCAGAGAAGATGTGTGTCCAGGTGCCTAGACCCAGCTCCGCCGGACCACCTTGCTCTGTATCAAATCCGATAAATGCGCTGGGGCTGTTGGTGAAGTCAGGGTTCGACGAAGTGCGAGCATGAAGATAACGCGCCGAGAAGGAGTCTTTTGACCACGGAGTGTAGTCAATCTTGTACTCCCATTGGGTAGCGGGCCGGCTTGCGTTTGGTGCAGGACGCTGGAAGAAGTTCTCCGTGATGACGCAGCTGCCCCCCGGTTGGCTCTGACAACCCGGCTGAGCTCCCACGTTTGTGGTGACCGTGGTACGGCCTGCAAGCGGGTTGTAGGCACTCAGGTAGTTGCCTGAGGTGATGCCACTGTTGATAAAAGCATCAAGCGAAGCTACCTGCTGCGCAACAACTGGTGTCGAGGACGATGGAGCTGCAGCAGCAATGGTTTGAAGCAATGCGTAACCGTTAGCATCCGGGAACTCGAGAACCGAAGGTACTAATTTGCCATAGAAACGCTGGATTGCGAGGCCGCCAAAGGCAAATAACTTGTCTTTAATGATGGGGCCACCAGCGGTAAATCCATAGGTATGCTGGTCGGACCGCGGCTTCCCGATCCCCGTGCCACGCTCATTTCCGCCGAGTGCGTTCAAACCTGAACCGGTGTAGCGTTCATAGACTTCGCCATGGTACGTGTTCGTGCCGCTCTTGGTGATGGAGTTGACGACTCCGCCACCCGCACGGCCGAACTCGGCCGAAGCAGAGCTGGTCAAAACGGAGACGTTGCTGAACGAATCGGGGATAAGTGGCTGGAAAGCCTGTCCGGCGATGGAGACGTCATTGATCTCCTGGCTGTCGATCAGATAATTGTTGGCTCGCGGGCGGGCTCCGTTGATCTGGATCTCTTGTCCGTTGCTGAACCCGCCGTTGGCGACGATCTGCGCACCCGGCACTGTGGTCGCCACTTCGAAGGGACTCAACGAAAAGATAGGCAACTTCTGAAGGTCGGTCGAATTGACGATACCGGTGAGCTGACCGTTCTCTGTGTTAATGGCAATCGAGTCAGCTTCAACTGAGACCGATTCCTTAGAGGCGCCAACAACGAGGTTGACGTCGTAGGTCGTGGTCTCCGAGGGACTGACGATAACGTTTTTAGCCGTGAAGGCGGAAAAACCGGACTGCTTTACGGCGACCGTGTAGTTCTCAGGACGTAGCGCTTCAACGCGATAGGCGCCATCTCCCTGGGTTACGACCGTACGGCTGATGCCGTCTTCATTACCGGTGATTATCAAAGTTACGCTGGGAACAACTGCGCCTGTCGCGTCGCGAACAACACCGACCAGAATACCTAAGCTGGTCTGGGCATTCGATGTAAGGGGAGCTAAGAGCATAAGCCCCATCAACAACAGAAGGAGAGAAGTTTTGCGCACTACCATCTTCATGTTTTTTTTGCCTCGTTCTCGGATATACGGAAAAGAGAAAAATAAGGTTCCAAAGTATTGCCACAATCAATTGCACTTACTGCCGTTCTTCATATCTCAAACGAAATTCGGGAGGTATCAACCCTCTCAAACAGCGGTTGTACCTTTTAACTTGATATGTGAGATATCAGCGAGCAATTTTATTGCCAATCGAAAACGCACTGTTTATTGAAGCTTTGCCCCACGGCAAGCAACCAAAATTCATAGAATTTTGTTTAGCCGATCCTGATTTTTACAGATTTAGCTTTTTGAAGATCCGCTCTGGAATATTGCGGATGACGAACATGATCGGCTGCCACTGGAACGGAACGTAAAGCACATCTTTCCCCTTGTCGATGGCCCTCACGATGGATTCAGCAACCGAATCAACATCGGCGAACCTCTCGCTCTTAGGCATGGCAGCGGTCATTGCAGTACGAGTGGGTCCCGGTTTGATGTTGAGGACGGTTACACCCTCGCGGTCGACGCGGTTGCGCAGTCCGCCAAGAAAGGCAGAGAGACCCGCCTTCGAAGCACCGTAGAGGTAGTTGGATTTTCTACCCCGATCGCCTGCCACCGAAGAGATGACAGCCAGCGTACCGGCATGACGCTGAACGCAGAAGTTAGCCAGCCACGTGAGCAGGGAGACCGGCGCCATCAGGTTGGTATAGAGAATCTGAGCAGCAGCGTTGAAGTCCTGCTCCGCCTCAGCCTGGTCGCCAAGGATGCCGTGCGCCAGGTAAGCGATATCCATTCCGGTCAGCGAATTGACGGCATGCGCCAGAAGCGCGGGATGCTGCTCCGTGTCGTCGAGGTCGACAACCGCAGTGTCGACGTAACTGGCCCCACGAGTCTTCAGATCGGCTGCAACTGCGGCAAGCTTTTCTGCATTACGCGCAACCAGAAAGAGACTGGCACCCTGCGAAGCCCAGATGCGGCAGGTAGCCTCGGCAATGCCAGAGGTAGCGCCAAGAACGAGTATCTTGCGTGGAGTGGTGGTCGTTTGCGTGGTCGCGCTCATAGGTTTGGCATGTCCGGTCTATACATTGGAGGTTACGCGCTCCCAAAAGCTTGAGGTAAACATGGGATCGCGATAGCGGGCGAACTCTTCCCACTGCGGGTAGAACGATTGAAATTGCGAGGCTGTCATCGCGGCGTCCTTCGCAGGATAGAGGCGGCCGCCAAACTCCAGTGTCATGTCGGCAAGGCGTGCAAAGAGCGGGAAGCTCTTATCCGGCTTGATCGGAAAGTCGAGCGCGAGAGTAATACCAGGCTTGGGAAAGCTCATCATGCCAGGCGACGGTACATCGCCAAAGACCTTGAGAACGGCGAGAAAGCTGGCCAGGCCGGATTTGGCAACCTCGTGCAGGATCGCGACGGTGCCCTCTTTCGCGTGCTCCCATGGGATGACATATTGAAACTGCAGCAGGCCGCGCCTTCCATACATACGGTTCCAGTGGAGAACTTTGTCCAGCGGATAGAAGAACGGTTCGTAGTCCTGTAGCGAGACGACGCGTTTGTGAATCTGTTTATGGAAGTAAGCAGTGTTGAAGAGACTGACACTAAGTGATTGAGTGCAAAGCCCGGAGCATCAAAAGGAAAGACAAGCTTTGGCTTGGGAGACGTTTGAGGTGGTCCTTCCTGGCAGAGTGGTCGCCCCAGCATGAAGACGCCGCGAGCGAAGTTGCGGCCCGTTGAAGCGCAGTCGATCCAGCTGACGGTATATTCGATGTCTTTGCTCTGGCTCGTAAGGTCAAGAAACTCGTCGATACCGTGAAACTGAATGCCCTCATAGTCGATCTTCCGCGAAACGATGGGCTTCAACCGAAGGGTCGCCCAGGTGATAAGGCCTGTCAGTCCAAGGCCCCCGATCGTCGCGGCATAGAGCTCCGGGTTTTCCGTTGGAGAACAAAGCCTCTCGCGAGCCATCAGAGCGAACCAGCTCAAACTGCGTAATGTGCCGCCCAAACGTTCCGGCAACATGGTGGTTCTTGCCATGAATATCGTTGGCAATTGCTCCACCCAGCGTTACATACTTCGTTCCAGGAGTGACGGGCAGAAAAAACCCGCGGGGAACGGCAAAGTCAAGAATCTGCGCAAGCGGACGCCTCTCTCGGCAGTAAGCAACCCTGTCTCCGGATCGAAGTCGATCAGCCGATCCATGCCCGTAGTCAGACAGGAGGTTGCCGTCTTTGAGCAGACACACGTCGCCATAACTTCGCCCCATCCCCACCGGTAGCGCGCCATTGTGAAGACCCGCAGTAATTGCCGGAAAATCACTCTGCCAATGAAGCGGGAGAATCTTCGCCCCATACGTTGGATAGCGGCCCCACGACTCAAACGGAGCCTTGCCAGTCGATCGCTCTGCTCGTCCGCAGCCGGGAGTTCCAGCTTGCGTTGTTCGTGTAGCGGTCGCCATAGAACATAGGATATCTGACTCCGACCTTGCGGTCGCTTCACTCGTCCGGATTCCATCAGCGACATGCCGCTTCGAGTTCTTTGTATGGTTTAGAGTTTCGCGGGAATTTGACATGGCGAGTCCCGGCGACCTGCTCCTGAAATGCTCCGCCATATTTCAATGCCTATATCGGGATCTTCGCGGTAGACAGGATCTTTCATAGCCTCCGGAAGCGTCATGAAGGTGAAGCCGCGCTTGCGGAAGAGACCGATGAGATCGGGAAGCATCTTCGCATCAAAGGCTCCTATATGCATCAGCAGCACATAAGGGATATCGCGACCATAGAGGGTATGGGTCAGTTCGCGAAAGACAGTGATGTACTGATCGGCTGTTGCAAGATAACTTGCCCGAAGGGCCGCAATCGAATGATGCGTCCTTTTTAGCCACACAGCGCGCATACGGAGCGTTCCAGAGATAATCCTCAAAGTCGAGCGAGACCTGCGCAACCTGATAGCCGTTCTGCTGAAGATAGGCCCGGACAGCATGACGCTTTTCAGAGCGTTCCCCTCCAGCAGGAAAGGATAACGAAACCAATGCCAGTCCTGGCCGCATCATCAACTTCGAAAGAACAGCCTCGTTTCTGGCGATGTCGGCTTCAAACTGCTCTGCCGTCACTTCATTCAGCGAGGGGTGCGAGTAGGCATGATTTCCCAGCGGATTGCCCGCGGCGCGCCATGCTTTGAGGACCTCAATATCGTCCGGCCTGTCCTTCAGCTTTACTGCGTTGATAAAGCCATAGGTCGCAGGCATGTGTTGATCTTTCAGCGTGCGAACGATCGATTCGAGCCACCTCGAGCCGCGTCTGGCCAGGTGGCAGATCGCCATGCGCAGGCAGATCGTCAAACGTGAGGGCAACCTGCTGCGAAACAGAAGGGACAGCGCAGAGGACAGAGAGCCAGGACGCACCGGAACACAAACTTCACGATTCGCATCATTCTTAAACATAAGGGCACATCGCTTAGGGTGCGCCCTGCGATGTTTGCACTATTGGTGCAATCCGGTGGTTGCTGCCAAAAAGAAGAGGCGCGACCGAAGCCGCGCCTCTCCCTATGGTACTTTTACCTTAGGCAGCGCTCTTGGCGCGGTTCTTGGCATGCTGATCGGCAGCAACCTTCAGGGCTGCCTTAGCCTGGGCGGCAAGGGCAGCGAATCCGGCAGCGTCATTGGCAGCGATATCGGCGAGGATCTTGCGATCCAGGCCATTGCCGGCCAACTTCAAGCCATTGATGAAGGTCGAGTAGCTCATCTCGTTCATCCGGCAAGCCGCGTTAATACGAACGATCCAAAGAGCCCGGTACTGACGCTTCTTCTGTTTGCGTCCGGTGTAGGCGAACTTGAGGGAACGCTCAACAGCCTCTTGGGCAGCCTGGTAGAGCTTGGATTTGGTGAGGAAGTAACCACTCGCACGCTTGAGAATCTTTTTGCGGCGGTCATTGCGTTTTGTACTCCGTTTTACACGGGGCATCGTACTTCTCCTTTTGCGTACATCGTTTAAGCGGCTGGAGGTAAGGGTCGCATTCTCGTCTCAATCAGAACTTAGTGCCTGAAAGAAACTTACGAGAACGACGATGTGGCCTCTTCACTCGCTATGCAACTTCAAGTCTCGGTGGAATCTCTATCGTGATTCCAGGGGCCGTGAACGCTTTGACTGGCCCTTTGCCCGGTTTGCTACCGGGCGGCTCGACTTGAAAACTTTACCTTCCCTGCCCTGAATCAGGCGTAGGGAAGCATCCGGGCAACCTTGGCGTGATCCGCCTCCGACACCAGAACCTGACCGCCGAGGTGGCGCTTGGTCTTGGTAGCCTTTGAGGTGAGGATGTGGCGCATCTTCGACTGGCCACGCTTGAACTTGCCCGTGCCTGTCTTATGGAAGCGCTTGGCTGCGCCGCTGTGTGTTTTCAACTTTGGCATTTGTGTTCCTGACTGTTTCTGGACAACTTACTGAGTATATACGAAGTTGGCCCTAATTCCACCTTGAATCGCCCATTCCCGCAAGAAATAGCCGCAAAGTTCCCATCTTTAGAGGCACGGAAATGAAGGGCACGAAAATGACCCTCCGAAGAGGGTCATTGGCTTAGCTCTGGCGAGCATTCTTGTTCAAAGATGTCTGTCCTGGTCTTTCCAGGTTTGGGAGGGCTGCAGGGATCTTTAGCCCTTGGGGCCTACTGCGCGTCGGTACCGCCGCCACCGGTTGAGCTACCACCACCGGTCGAACTACCGCCACCGCTGGACGAGCCACCGTGGTTGCAGTCATGGCCGCCGTTGTTATGGTCGTGGTCGCAGTCTTTATCCTTGTCTTTATCTTTATCGTTGTGGCTGCAGAAGCCAAAGAAGGACCACGAACTACCGCTATCGTGATCACAGGCAAAGGCCGAGGTTGAGGCTGTAAGCAGTGAGAATCCAACAACCGATGCAGCAATCAGGCGATTCAACTTCATAGGTTCACCTCTCAGCTAACTTCGTAAAACTAGGGGGAGAATACCAAGAGTAACGGGTTACATCTGTAACACTTTTGGGGCAGAAGAGCCCCTGCCGCCCTGACCCCAGCATCCTCAGGATCAAGGGCCGAAAATCAAGACACGCCACGTCCCAAAAGACCCGGAACCACGCGGGATTCAGAGACGTTTCGAGGCCTGTTTCCCGTGCTATACTTAGGGTACGGAACGTCAGGCTGGAACGTGTGTAAAGCGCTGCAATGGCGCGGGTTTTCGCAGGTTGCGCGAACACGGCACAGGCTGAGAAACCCTGCATATTCAGCAACCGCTGAACGGAGATCCATGGCATCGACTGCAATCCCTACCGAAGGCGCTCTTTTAGAGCTTGAAGCTGGCAAAATCAAGGACGCTCCCACCAAAAAGAAGGAGGGTGGCGGCTACTCGGCCGAGAATATTACCGTTCTCGAGGGGCTGGCGGCCGTTCGCCTGCGTCCCGCGATGTATATCGGCTCAACCGGCGAGATGGGACTGCACCATTTGGTCTATGAAGTCGTCGACAACTCCGTCGACGAGGCGCTCGGCGGCCATGCCTCGCGCATCGACGTCACCATCCACGTCGACAACTCCATTACCGTCGTCGACGACGGCCGCGGCATCCCGGTCGACGACAAGGTCATCAACGGCGAGAAGATGCCTGCCGTCCAGGTCGTACTCACCATGCTCCACGCTGGCGGAAAGTTCGACGCCTCGAACTACAAGGTCTCCGGCGGCCTGCACGGCGTCGGCGTCAGCTGCGTCAACGCCCTGAGCGAAGAGTTCGACGTCGAAATCTGGCGCGACGGGTTTGCCTGGGAGCAGGACTACACCAAAGGCGCGCCGACCAGCAAGCTGCGCAAGATGGGCCCGAGCAAGCGCAAGGGGACCAAGGTTCACTTTCTGCCCGACAAGTCGATCTTCTCCGTCACCGAGTTCAACTACGACACGCTGGCCCAGCGGCTGCGCGAACTCGCCTTCCTGAACAAGGGCCTCGAGATTCACCTGACCGACGAGCGCACCACAGACACAAAGACCGGCGAAAGCAAGCATCAGGAGTTCAAGTACATCGGCGGCATCGCCGAGTTCATCAAGCATCTGAACAAGGGCAAGCAGGTGTTGCACGAGAAGCCGATCTACATGGAGGCCGAGCGCGACAACGTCGCCATGGAGATCGCGCTGCAGTACAACGACGCCTACTCCGAGACCGTCTTCACCTTTGCCAACAACATCAATACCGTCGACGGTGGAACCCATCTCTCCGGCTTCAAGACCGCGCTGACCCGCACCATCAACGCCGCTGGGCAATCCCTCGGACTCTTCAAAGACGTGAAGGAGAACCTGAGCGGCGACGACGTGCGCGAAGGACTGGTCGTCGTCATCAGCGTCAAGCTGTCGCAGCCGCAGTTCGAAGGACAGACCAAGGGCAAGCTCAACTCCGACATCGCCGGCACCGTACAGGCCTTCGTCAACGAGCGCCTCGGCGGATTCCTCGAGCAGAACCCCTCTGTCGCAAAGAAGATCATCAACAAAGCCATCGATGCCGCACGCGCGCGAGAGGCTGCCCGCAAAGCCCGCGACCTCACACGCCGCAAAGGCGCACTCGATGGTGGCGGTCTCCCCGGCAAACTCGCAGATTGCTGCGAACGCGAACCCGACCGTTGCGAACTCTATCTCGTCGAAGGCGAAAGCGCCGGCGGAACGGCCAAGCAGGGCCGCGACCGCAAGTTCCAGGCGATCCTTCCGCTCAAGGGTAAGATCCTCAACGTCGAGAAGGCCCGCTACGACAAGATGCTCGGCCACGAAGAGATTCGCGCCATGATCACAGCCCTCGGCTGCGGCATCGGCAAGGACGACTTCGACGCAACCAAGCTCCGCTACGGCAAACTCATCCTCATGACCGACGCCGACGTCGACGGATCGCACATCCGCACGCTGCTGCTCACCTTCTTCTTCCGCCACATGACGGAGTTGATCAAGCGCGGCCACGTCTACATCGCCCAACCACCGCTCTATCGCATCAAAAAGGGCAAGTTCGAGCAGTACATCAAAGACGATCGCGAGTATGTCAGCGTCATGGTGAAGCGTGCCTCCGATGGCATGGTAATCCGTTACGGCGAAGGCGGAGCGAAGCTCGAAGGCGCTGCGTTGACAAAGTACATGGGCCAGTTGAACGACTACCTCAACTTCTTCAACAAGGTGCAGAAGCGCCTTCGCAACGAAGAGGTAACACAGGCCTTTGCCGAGCTCTTCGCGCAGGAAGGCAAGGACTCAGCCCGCCGCGTTGACTTCGAGTCGCCTGCCAAGCTCGAAAAGATGCGCCAACGGCTGGTGGGAATGCAGAAGGCCTACCAGTTCAAGGACGTAGGCGACGTCGTGATGGATGAGGAACACGGAAGCTACTCCGTCAGCTACACCGACGCGCAGGGCGCCGTGCGTACCATCGACTGGGCATTGGCTTCGACGCCGGAGAGCCGGCAGATGCTGGCCAAGCATGCGCAGATCAAAGAGCAGCTCGTCGCTCCGTTCCTGATCGAGTATGCTGCCAAAACCAAGGCCGAAGCCGCCGCCGAGGCAGCCGATGAAGCCGAAGAGATCGCCTCAGAAGAGGGCGTAGCAGAAAACGCGACGGCCCCTGGAACAGCAGCCGAAACAAAGGCTGCAAAGCGCTCTGGCAAGGCATCGCACGATCCCGTCGAGAAGAAGACAGCACGCGAGGTCTTCGAATACGTGATCGAGCAGGGACGCAAGGAGTACCAGGTCCAGCGCTACAAGGGCCTGGGCGAGATGACGGCGCCGCAACTCTGGGAGACGACGATGGACCCGGACCGGCGCACGCTCCTGCAGGTCAAACTCGAAGATATCGCTGCCTGCGAAGAGATCTTTACCACTCTGATGGGCGAAGATGTCGAAAGTCGGCGAAGGTTCATCGAAGAGAACGCGCTCGATGTAAAGAACCTCGATATCTAATTCAGATCATCACAGTAAGTTCTGGAAGCTCGGCCTTTTGGGCCGGGCTTTCTTTTTAATGCGCGCTTCGTGCACACTCAAAACATGGTGCGTGTTGGTATTGATGAGAATCTTGCTCAGGAGTTGCTAGCCGATTTTCCGTCGTGAGGCGGAGATCGTGCGGATAGGTCGCCATCTCTCAGAGGTTCAGGACGTCGACTTCTGGATCATTCCCTTCGCGCGAAAGAGTGCCAGGGAGACCTTTCAGCATCTGCGCGGCGTCAAAGTCGTGCAGTCGATGATGGCCGGGGTCGACTGGATTACACCGTGGCTGCCAAAGGACGTCGTGTTATGCGATGGCCGTGGCCTTCACGACATCTCGGCCTCCGAGTGGGTCATGACAGCGGTCCTCACCTCGCTGAAGCGTTTCCCTTACTACCGCGATATGCAGCTGCAGCAGCAGTGGAAGGGACAGGCATCCATCCCCGACGGTTTCATGAAGGAAGCAGGTCCGCAGGTCGGGCAGTATGCGGTCCTCGGAGACGATCTTGCCGGAAAAACCGTCTTGATACTCGGCTACGGGTCGATCGGAGCGGCAATCGAGGCTCGCCTTGCGCCGTTCGGGGTCAAGATCATCCGTCTGGCGCGAAGTGCGCGAAGACAGCCTGAGGTCTCTGCCACAAGCGATCTGCATAAACTGCTGCCACAGGCCGATGTCGTGGTAGCGATCGTGCCGCTGACAGCAGAGACGCACGGACTGATTGGAGCGGTAGAACTCGGGCTGATGAAACCTGGAGCGCTGCTGGTAAATGCAGCGCGAGGCCCCGTAGTGGTCACCGAAGCTCTCGTAGAGGCGTTACAGCAGAACCGAATACACGCGGCCCTCGACGTCACAGATCCAGAGCCGCTGCCCACCGGGCATCCCCTGTGGTCGGCGCCCAACTGCATGATCACGCCCCACGTTGGCGGATCAACCCCCGAATTTATTCATCGTGCATTTCGGTTTGGAGCAGAGCAGGTGCGACGATTCATCGCCGGGCAAGAGCTGGAAAACGTAGTCACCGACGCCGGCTATTGATCTTCACGGAGACAATAGCTGTGCTCTGGCTCCAGACCTATCGATTTAGAGAAGGTTAAAGCCATCCTCCTCCTCTTCCTCCTCATCATCGTCTAAATCGTCGTCGTCATCATCCTCTTCATCGTCATCATCGTCGTCGTATTCCTCATCATCGTCCCCATCTTCGTCCTCTTCTTCGTCATCTTCATCCTCCTCGTCTTCCTCCTCCTCATCGTCATCTTCGTCCTCCTCGTCGAGGTCGACACGCTTGATTGCAGCATGGAGAGTCTCGCCACCAGCGTATTCGGAGTACTCAACGGACTCGTCCGTGAAAAGAGTGGGAGTCAGTCCCAGGGGGAGGATGGTTACGCTGGGGTCAATGAAGTGCAGGTCGGGTGCCATGAAATATCTCCTGTTACAAAAATATGTATTGGATAGATGCAGCGGAAACAAAAAGGTAGTGTAAAAAAATGTTTTTACGCTGATTTAGAAGTCGAGGGGGATCTGGCGCTTTTGCTCATACATCCTTTGATCCGCCAGGCGGCGTAGAAGAACTTCATCCATGGTGTCGTCGGGGTAGACAGCTACACCAACGCTGCCAGTGACAGTAAGAGCACCGCCGTTGATTCCAACCGGCTTCCGGAGCGCACTGGAGATGCGAGTCGCGGCGCTCTCTGCAATAACACCCACCGGCTGATCGTTGGGCAGGTCGGTGGCGATAATGATGAACTCGTCGCCGCCAAGGCGGGCAAGGGTATCTGGCGCTCGGATGGCGCTGCGAAGATTATGCCCAATATGCCGAAGAAGCTCGTCACCAACGTCATGACCGTGCGTATCGTTGATGAGCTTAAAGCCATCAAGGTCGACCATCAGGAGAGCTGTGCGTGTGTTGTTGAGCTTGGAATGCTGGATGGCCGCGGCGAGGCGATCCTCAAAGAGACGCTGGTTAGGCAGACCTGTAAGGTGATCATGAAAGGCATACCACTCATTGGTCGAGACCTGTTGCTCGAGCAGAACGAGGAGCATGCCAATGGTGACGAGAAACTTCTGGAGGTTCCAGATCTCGTCCGCGATCGCCTCATAGCCCGGGTGGTTCGTGACCCAGGAGTGGAGCAGGAAGACCAGCGACCAGGCCACGAAGCCAACGACGATGGCAACTTTACCGAGGCTCTTACGCGGCAGGCTCAGCTGGAAGACGACGGCCGTCGCGAAGTAAAGGACAAAGAGGACGAAGTAAGCAGCAATGCGAAACTCCCCAGCGGAGGTGAATAACCAGATAGGGATCCAGGCTCCAAACTGAATGAAGAGGAGCCACCACTCTTTCCCTAACTTCCAGGTCCGAGCGATGGCAAGCGCGCTGGCAATACCAAGAAAGAGACCACTCGCCGCAATAACGCGATAGTCACGCGGATGTCATGTACGCCGAGACCATAGATGGTGAGCAGCGCAACTGGCGGTAAAGAGTTGAGGAGAAGATAGAGAAGAGAAGGCTTCCGCGGGAAGACATCTCTGCCAGACGCCCAAAGAAAAATAGCTCCGGCGACGTAGAAGAAGTTTAATGCGATAACGTGCGCGGCGAGACGCCACGGCCCAGCGGCAGGGTATGCGGCGTGGATAATAGCCTCAAAAAAGATGAAAAGCAGGCCGATGAGCCAAAGATCTACTGCCTCGCGCGGATGACGTCTGCGCAGGAAGTAAAGGATGCTGAGAAGCATTGCCATTGCAGCCAGATCGGGTAAAAGTAAATAGTTCATCAATCCTTGCTTTAAAATCCAGGCCGAGTGCTGGCACAGAAGATCAATGCTACCTGAACGAAACTGCTAATAATTGAACACGAAACACTAAAAGAGTTGCGAATGCCAATATGAACTCCGAGACATCAACTCTCTGCGAAGGGTCGCAGCTGCTTCTCGCTCGGGGGCCGGGTCATCAGGCTGACTATGACCAGGCAAAGCAGCGACGCGATCAGGGCCGGAAAGATGGCGTCCCGATCGCTGATGATGGCGGGCACATTGTGGTGGATCAAAGCCGTATCCCAGAAGATGGTAATCACTGTGCCGGCCGCGATGCTGGCAACGGCAGCGGCGGCGGTAGCTCGCTTCCAAAAAAAAGCAGCCAGAATAACCGGGGTCAGCGCCGCAGAGTAAATGGTGTAGGCATACAGAGCTTTCTTCAGCACGGAATCGGTGTGAAGCGACTGGTAAAGTGCCCACAGACCGAGAAAGATCACCATGAGACGGCTGACGATAAGAATGCGTTTGTTGCTCGCGTCCGGTGCGAGGTAACGAACGAAGACATCGTTGACCAGATTCGTAGCCGGTGAGAAGAGGTAATTGTTAGCAGTGGAGATGACCTTCGCAAAGATAGCTCCCATCAGCAGAGCGCCCAGCAAAGTGAGTGCGGGCGTACCGGTAAGAGCGTGAAGGCCGGTATACGCAAGAATCTCGCGGGGGCGATCGTGAACCTCCCCGTTAGGAAATAGAACCGAGCCAACCATCGCAAGTGCAACGATAACGGTCTCGAGAACGACCGTGCCAACCATCCAGCCCACGACAGCGCGGCTGGCGGCCTTTTCAGATTTAGCCGAGAAGAACTTCTGATACATCGACTGATTCCCCATCAGCAGAAGGCACGTCGGCAGAAACAGCTCCATCGCCTGGAGGAACGTAAAATCACCAAGCGGCTGAAAGTGCGTGGCTGGCAGAGCAGCGCGAATCTGCGACCACCCACCAGCCTGGTGTACGAGCACAGGCATCGCAATCAACATCGGAGATCGTGGCGAGCAGACCGATCGCGACATCCATATACGCAACCGAACTCATACCGGCAATCGCGGTAAAAACAATAACAAAACCGGCAAGAATGTATTTGCCAAGATCAGCGCTGATAACCGTGGGGAAGATCAGGTGCAGAATGTCGCCGCCCCCGATGAGCTGGTAACTGGTAATCGCCGTGTACGTAAAAAGAATGGCGATCACGCCAAGGATGCGGGCGGTCTGGTTATAGCGAGCCTCAAGCAGATCGGGAATCGTAAATTGCGCGAACTTCCTGGCGCGCGGCGCGATGAAGTAGATAAGAAGAAGCCCGGCCCAGCCGCCGGCTCCCTGCCACAGAGCAGCAAAACCATGCTTGTACGCATTTTCCGCACCGGCGAGCAGAGAGCCCGAACCAATCCATGAAGACAACAACGTAAAGACAAGAACAAAAGCCGAGAGAGAACGTCCGGCAACAAGATAGTCCGCTTTTGTCTTCACCTTGCCCAGACGGCCAAGAGAGACGCCAAGCAGGGTGAGAACGATGATGCCGATAACGATCGCGTAGATATTCATGTTCTAGGGGATAAGTGTACTGTACCGTCTACCACTCGCAGCCTGCGATCAATTGCAATCGGTCCGTCACCGGCAGCTGCAGAACAACTGCGAGCCGCCGGTGCTCCAGGAGACGTTGACGTCTACCAGACCTTGCAGGTTGGCGCATGCACCATGGGTTGCCCGGCCTTGCAGCTAAAGGCCTGCTGGAACTCCGGCATGTTCGACACAATCCCGTTGATACGCGCAAAGCCAGGAGAGTGGGGATCTGTGATTGCGTTGAGGCGCAGATTCTCCGGCCGCTCATTCTCGCACGCCCACTGCGCCATGCCGACGAAGAAGCGCTGATCTGGCGTGAACCCGTCCGCATTCGTCAGCTTCGCACCCTCAGTCTGTTTCTTCCAGGCAATATAGGCAAGCAGCGTTCCACCGAGATCAGCAACGTCTTCGCCACTGGTCAGCTTGGAGTTGATGTGGATGTCGTCGACGACGACGTACTGTTGCGCATACTGATCGCGAAGACAGTTGATGCGATCTTCGAAGCCTTTAGCGTCCGCCTTCGTCCACCAGTCGCGAAGATTCGCCTTCGAGTCGAACTGCCGCCCCTCATCGTCAAACGCGTGCGTAAGCTCATGGCCAATGGTCGCGCCTGTGTTGCCATAGTTCGGCGCGTCATCGAGCTTCGGATCATATAGCGGTGGCTGCAGAACGCCCGCAGGAAAGTTGATGTCGTTCATCTGCGGATTGAAGTAGGCATTCACCGTCGGTGGCGTCATTCCCCATTCATTCAGATCGACCGGCTTACCCAGCTTGTTCCAGTCGCGCGCGTCTTCAAACCGGTATGAGCGGACGACATTGCCAAAGTAATCGTCAGGTTTAACCTCGAGCGTCGTGTAGTCGCGCCAATGATCCGGATAACCGATCTTGTTCCGAATGGCGTGCAGCTTCCGCAACGCCTCCTGCTTGGTCGCAGGGCTCATCCACTCAAGGTTTTCAATCTCGTGCTGCATGGCAGTCTCAATCTGCTCGGTCATCCGTTGCGTCTTTGCCTTGGTGTCTGCAGTAAAGGTGCGTTGGACGAACTCCTGTCCCAGCGCTTCGCCAAGATTGCCGTCGACAGCGCGCGTGCAGGTCTTCCACCGCGGCGGCATATCGGGAGTGCCCCGCAGCGTCTTCGAATAGAAGTCAAAATTGGCTTGTTCAAACGGCTTCGCAAGATAGGGCGACGCCGAGGCAAGGAAGTGGAAGCGAACATAAGCGCGCAGGGCATCAACCGGCGCCGTCGTCAGCTGCGCCTGAACCGACTTCATGAACTCGGGCTGCGACACGTTGACCTTCGCAATGCCCGGTGCGCCTTGTACCGCAAAGTAGTGTGGCCAATCGAAGGCCGGCGCAATCTTCGTCAGCTCTCCAATCGTCATCATGTGATATGTGTTGTGCGGATCCCGCCGCTGCACGCGTGTAAGCGAAGCCTTAGCGAGCTCTGTTTCGATACGAAGAATCGCATCCGCGTCGGTCTTGGCCTGCCCGGCAGACTCGCCGCCCAGTGTCAGCAGTTGCCGGATATAAGCAACGTACTGCTCACGCAGCTTCACGCTCTTCGCATCCGTCTTCAGGTAGTAGTCCCGGTCAGGGAGTCCAAGACCACCGGCGCCGAGTTCAACAATAACCACCGACGAATCGAGTGCATCCTGGCCCGTGCCGGAACCGAAGAAAAAGCTGCCCGAATACTCATGGTGCAACGTGCTGATCGCAGCGATAAGCTCCTGCCGTGTCTTCAGTGCATCGATACGCGCCAGATCCGCCTGCACCGGCTTCAGGCCGAGCGCATCGATCGCCGAGGTATTCATGCAAGCGGCAAAATAGTCGCCTACCTTCTGCTGCACCGACGTACGATTCTTTGCCTTCGCGTCTGCTTCCAGGATGCCCCACAGAAACTGCTGGTTATCATTTTCGAGCTTCGCGTAGACGCTCCAGCCCGATTGGTCAGCAGGGATTGGGTTGTTCTTTATCCATCCGCCACAGGAGAACTTGTAGAAATCAGTGCACGGGTCAACCGAGCGGTCCAGGCTCTTCACATCGAGCGAAGGAGTATATGGCATCGTCTGGATCGGGTGGGCTGCGGGCTGTTGTGCAGAGACGCAAAGTGCGGGAAGCAAGAGGATGGCAGAGACAAGGGCCAGCTTCGAAGACATGGATTCTCCTGTGTGGATCATCCTACCTGCACGACCAAAGCTGTGCCAACAGCGGTAGACTGTTTCCGTCGCAAAACTTTGTACCCTGAAAGGTCGGAAACGATGTTTGGTCTTTGGAAGAAGTGTGCCGGTGCAGCCTTGGCCGTGGTGTTCGGTAGTTCGATAGCGGTTGCACAAGCACGACCGATTACGTTGAGCGTGGACCTGACCGATGCTCCTCGCAAGATCCTTCATGCAACTGAGGTGATGCCGGTCACAGCAGGCCCGCTCACCGTGGTGTACCCCAAATGGATCCCCGGCGAGCATGGGCCAACCGGTCCCATCGAGAATATGGCCGGCTTTTTTATCACGGCAAACGGACAGCCTATCAAGTGGGAGCGCGACAAGGTGGATATGTTCGCCTACCACCTCACTGTGCCTCAGGGCGTCACCAGACTCGAGATGAAGATCGACTTCCTGGCTTCGTCCGCGCTGTCGGGATTTTCAGCCGGCGGTTCGACCAGCGAAAACCTCGCGTTGCTAAGCTGGAACACCGTGCTCGTCTACCCAGCCGACACGAACGCGAGCGACGTCATGTTTACGCCGTCCATTACGCTCCCAGAGAGTTGGAAGTTCGGCACCGCCCTCGAGACATCAAAAGTTGAATCTGCAGGAAAAACTCCTGTAACAACGTTCAAGACCGTCTCCCTGGAGCAGCTCATCGACTCCCCTGTTCTCGCCGGCCGCTACTTCCGCGAAGTACCGCTCGCGCCCGAGATCACCCCGAAGCACTATCTCGACATGGCCGCCGACGGCCCCGAAGAGGTCGAGCTTTCCAAAGAGCATATCGCGCAGTTCGACCAGCTCGTCCGCGAAACCGGCGCTCTTTACAAGGGTCGCCACTACGGCTCGTATCACTTTCTCGTCACACTCAGCGACGAGGTAGCACACTTCGGCCTCGAGCATCATCAGTCCAGCGACGACCGCGTGACCGCCACGCACATTTACAGACGATCGCGAGTTTGTCTTGGACGGCCTTCTCCTCCCTCACGAGTTCACTCACAGCTGGAACGGCAAATATCGTCGCCCCGCAGGCCTCGCAACCAGCAACTACCAGAAGCCCATGGTCGGAGATCTGCTCTGGGTGTACGAAGGGCTAACCGAGTACCTCGGCGACGTACTCGCGGCACGCAGCGGTATCTGGACGCCCGAGCAGTACAAGCAGCGGCTCTCGACGATTGCAGCCACCTACGACAACCGCCCGGCCGCACCTGGCGCGACGTCCAGGACACCGCAACCTCTGCACAGATTCTCTACGCGGCAGGCGGCGGATGGGACAACTGGCGGCTCAACGTCGACTACTACGATGAGGGCGAGCTGATCTGGCTCGACGTCGACACGACGATTCGCAAGATGACCGACGGCAAAAAATCCCTGAATGATTTTGTCGCGAAGTTCCATGGTCTCGGCGGAGATACCGGTCCAAAAGTTGTGCCCTACACCTTCGAGGATGTAGTCGCCGGACTGAACGGAGTAGTCCCGAACGACTGGACCACGTTCCTCCGCTCGACGGCTGGACTCGAATGCGTACCACGCGCCACTGGGCGGCCTCGAAAATGGCGGCTACAAGCTGACATACTCCGATAAGCCGAACTCCTGGAGTGCGATGGAAGACGGGCAAAATGGAACCTTCGATTTTTGGTACTCGATCGGTCTTCATGCAGGCAAATCAGGCAGAGTCTCCGATGTGCTCAAAGGCGGCGTCGCCGATAAGGCAGCGTTAGGGCCGGGAATGTTGATCGTTGCGGTCAATGGGCGAGCCTACTCACCCGACGTACTGAAGGCGGCAATCCGCGACGCCAAAGACTCCGGCCCAGCATTGGAGTTGATCGTCGAGAACACTGGTTTCTACAAGGTGATCCGGTTGGACTATCACGGTGGCGAGCGTTATCCGCAATTAGAGCGGGTATCGAGCGTGCCTGACCGGCTCGACGACATCCTGAAACCAGAGGCAAAGTAAAACACTCAACCCCGGCGCACCCTGCGATGACTATTTATGTCGAAGCATGGTGCGCCGGCTGTCATTTCGTGCATCTATTTTGTTGGTACCTTCTTTGTTGGTGTCTTGGATGCGTAGAGTTTGGCGGAATCGGCCATTTGCAATCAGAAAGGTTGAGCAGCTTTGGCGACTCGTTCGCGAGAGCCACGAGCAACCGCTGACCGGAACTCCGCGTCCTGTAACCCTCGTAGAGCCGAACGAGTTGGGCGTAACCTTCATCGGTCACTCCTCCTTCCTCCTCCAAATCGACGGACGAAAAGTATTGATCGACCCGGTCTTTTCCAAGCGTCTCGTACTGTTGCGCAGGCAGCGGCGTCCGGGCGTGCTGGTCGAAGACCTGCCACCCATCGATCTCGTACTCCTCACGCACGCGCACATGGACCACCTCGATCTGGCCTCCCTGCGCAGAGTGATACGATCCACCCGAGCGCAGACAGGAGATGCCCCGCAGGTCGTCGTACCGCGCGGCGTCGAAGACCTCGTCGAACGACTCGGCTTCTCCCAGGTCCATCGTCTGGAGTGGTGGCAGACCATCACAGTTCAGGGCCTGCAGGTAACAATGACTCCATGCAAACACTGGGGCGCGCGAATGTTTCGCGACATGCACCGCGGTTATGGCGGATACGTCGTCGAAGGCGGCGGCCAGTCGGTCTATCACTCCGGCGACACGGCATACTTCGACGGATTCCGCGAGATCGGAAGACGCCTGAAGCCCGAAGTGGCTCTCCTGCCAATCGGAGCTTACTTTCCCGACAGTTACCGTTCCGTCCACACCAGCCCCGAAGAGGCGCTGCGTGGCTTCCTTGAGTTGGGCGCCGAACAGATGGTCCCCATGCACTACGGCACATTCCGCCTGGGGCGCGAACCGATGGACGAACCTCTGAAACGGCTCGACGCCGAAGCCACGCGGCTCGGCATTAAAAAACAGATAAAAGTCCTCGAAGAGGGCGAGACGATGCACCTTAATTCTGTGGTTCGCATCCGATGATCTATGACTACAACGGCGGCTACTACGACAGCAGTAAATGCAAAGGCGAGCGGAACCTTTGCGATTGGCGGCGATCTCACCATCAACCGGCTGGGTTACGGAGCGATGCGAATCACCGGCGAAGGCATCTGGGGTGAACCCAAAGATCGCGAGAGCGCAAAGAAAGTACTGCGGCGCGCGGTCGAACTGGGCGTCAACTTCATCGACACAGCAGACTCCTACGGTCCCGACGTCAGCGAGAGGTTGATCGGCGAGGCCCTGGCTCCCTATGCCAAGGGTGTCGTCATCGCGACCAAAGGTGGCTTGACGCGGCAGGGACCGAATCAGTGGCTCCCGGTAGGACGTACGGAGTACCTCACCCAGCAGGTAGAGATGAGCCTCCGTCTCTTGAAGATCGAGCGCATCGATCTATGGCAGCTGCATCGCATCGACCCGAAGGTGCCGGTAGAAGAGTCGCTCGGCGCGATCAAAAAGCTGCAGGAACAAGGCAAGATCCGCCATGTAGGGCTCAGCGAGGTGAAGCCGCACGAGATCGACCAGGCACGCAAGGTAATCGACATCGTCAGCGTACAAAACCAGTACAACCTCGGCGACCGGCAGCATGAAGATGTGGTGGAATACTGCACAAAACATAAACTCGCGTTCATCCCCTGGTTTCCCGTAGCAGCGGGCAAGCTTGCACAACCAGGCGGCAAACTCGATGCTGCAGCAAAAGCCCACAATGCCACAGTCTCGCAACTCTCGCTCGCGTGGCTGCTGCATCACTCGCCCGTCATGTTGCCGATACCGGGAACGTCTTCAGTGGAGCACCTTGAAGAAAATATCGCTGCTGCCGACGTAAATCTTTCCGCCGCCGAGTGGAAAGAGATCGAGGACGCGGCAAAGTAGTTTTTCAGCAGAAATAAAAATAAAGGGCCGCTCAATGCGGCCCTTTACTTTTTTACAGGCGACGATCAGCACCATGGACTCAGTCTGAAATTTCCTCAAAGCACCCACCCAAACGGTCAGACTTTGATGAAACATCTTCTGTATCAACTACTCAGAGAACGGAAGCATGTCGCCTGTGGTGACCTCCAGAAAAAACTTTGGTAATTGTTACTTTTTTGATAGAGAATCTACGTCCGAGGACCATGTTTGTTCCAATATGGGAAAACTAGCGCCCATGAGTCGTCGATTTTGCTTTTAGCAGCGGTTTTCCATGTAGTGACCCCGGAGGAAGTAGATTGCGAACTCATATTGTCAAAAGCCTTTTCCACAAAACTGTAGGGTCTGCGGCGATTCTTCTCTCCGCCTCTGTCCTGTTTCTCACTGGATGTGGCGTGCAGCCGTTTACCGACACGGCCGCTCATAGTATGAGCATCAAGGGTACCGCCTTCGGTGGCCAGCCGCCCGTAAGCGGCTCCACCGTTAACTTGTACGCAACCGGCAGCACCGGGTACGGCTCTAACCCAACCTTTCTGGGAACCGCGACAACCGACGCGAACGGTAACTTTCAGCTCACCTCATTTACCAGTTGCAGCGATCCTGCGCAGGTCTATGCCGTCGCCTCTGGCGGCAACCCTGGCCTCGCTGCCGGAACCAACAACGCCGCTCTGGTGTTGGTGGCCGCCTTGGGAAACTGCTCCTCTGTCGGCGCAACACACGTCATCATCAATGAAGTCACGACGATCGCCGCAGCCTACGCGTTGAGCGGCTTTGCCAGTGCGACCGGCATCAATATCGGAACCAGTGCTACCAATGCGACTGGACTTCAACATGCCTTCCAGAACGCAGCAAATATCGTGGACTTCTCAGACGGCACCGCACGGGCCACGACCCCCGCGGGCAATGGCACCGTGCCGACAAACCTCATCAACAGCCTCGCCGACATTCTTGAGGCGTGCGTCAATTCGCTCTCCGGCTCAAGCACTTCCTGTTCGACTTTGTTCACAAACGCCAGACCTCCCACGTCACAGCGCTTGCTGCTCCCACAAACACCTGGCAGGCTGCCCTCGATATGGCGCAATACCCCGGCAATCACACAGCTACGCTCTTCGGCCTGATCCTGGGCACGCCGTCGTTCCAGCCCACCTTGGAGCCACCGCGCCAAACGATCTTTCAATCGGCATACTCTACTCGGCCGGTTCTACAAACCAATGGATCTGCCGCAATCAATCCGTGGGGCATCGCAGCCGATGCGAATGACAACATCTGGATCACTGGCATGGCCAACGCAGGACTCGTCGAACTCGCCAGCAACGGAGCGCCCCTCTCACCCAGCACCGGTGGCGTGGGCAACGCTACCCTGCAGGCCGCATCCACGCGTCAGGTCGCCGTCGATCTCAACGGCAACATCTTAACCGTCGATAGTGCCGCAACGCCAAACGTATACATCTACAACCCCAACACAGCGGCAACAACAATCATTGCGCCCGGCGGTCTGTCCTTGTCGGGAATCGCAGTCGACTCGGCAAACAATCTCTGGTACTCCAGCACCTCGTCGACAACCTCAGGCCAGGCGTTAGGTCAGCTTGCCTACAACTCCGGCACGCATACCTTCGCCACCACGCCCACGATCTTCTCCGTCGCCACGCCTCTTCCGGGCACAGGCACCGCTGCTCTCACCGTCAATGCAGTCAACAACGATGTCTGGGCACCATCGCAGTCCAGCGGAGTTACCAGCTTCTTCCTTCCGCCCTACTCCAACGCTGTCGCGCAGGTCACCACCGCCGACTCCACCAACTATGCCGCAGCCATCGATAAAAGCAGCAACACCTGGATCACCGGTACCAGCTCTGCGGTCAATGGCAGCCATCTCTTTGTGGCTGCGCACGGCAACCCTTCAGGAACTCCGCTCTCGTATAACCCGACCGTCACCACCGGCACAGGGTCAGTCTGTGGACCGCTCAAAGGATGCGGCCTCTACGGTTCAACCTCTGTCATGATCGACGGCAACAACCGTCTCTTCATCTCCAGCTACACCGCTGGCATGATCGTTGAGTTCGATCCTTTAATCGGAACCACGGGATCAAACACAGGATCATTTCTCCTCACCGCAGAGGGCAACGGATTCAACCCGTCCAACAACGCAGGAACCGGCGGCATCATCGCAACCAGCGCAGCACGCACCTTGGCAATCGATGCATCTGGAGCCTTGTGGACTATCAACGGCACACCCACCGCGTCGTTGCCAGTCGTTCAGATCCTCGGCGTTGCAGCTCCCACCATCTCGGTTCTCGCGCAGGGCAAATACGGCGTCAAACCCTAACCCACTCCACAAAACTCAACAAGACAAACGAAGGGCAGCGAACTCAATCGCTGCTCTTCATTTTTTCGATCACAAAAAATATGACGGCTCCCCGAGCATCGCCGATCAGGTCTTTGGAGAGCTCATATCCAGTGGCTTCGTCGTCAGATACCCGCTAGGGTCGTCCTGCGTCTTCCAACCCGGCAGCTCCTGCGACCCCGTAATCAGGCGCGCGCTATCGCGGAAGGTAAGGTAGGTCCACGCCCATTGCCGAAACACAGAAAGGCGATTGCGAAAGCCAATGAGAAAGAAGATGTGAATCACCAGCCAGGTCATCCACGCAGGAAGGCCACTCCAGTGGCCTTTGAAAGGCCATTTGATATTCGCAACCGCGGCCTTTCGTCCAATCGTCGCCATATCGCCCTTGTCGAAGTAGTGAAACGTCTCGCCCTTCCCACTCCCATCGCTGCCCATGCCAGCGGCAACCAGCCGTCCAATGCGTCTTGCGGCGTAGCGGCCCATCTGTATCGCAGGTTGCGCAACGCCGGGAACCTGCCTGCCATCCTGTTCGATGTGCGCAAGATCGCCACAGATAAAGATCTCAGGATGACCCGGAGGATTGAGGTAGCCATCGACAAAGACACACCCGCGTTTGTCAGTCTCCACCCCCAGCAGCTTGCCAAGCGGCGACGCCTGCACCCCCGCCGCCCAAAGCGTAACCACAGCATCGATTCGTTCCTCGCCAACCATAACGTAACCCGGTTGTATGTCGGTCACATGCGCGCCCGTGCGGAAGGTCACTCCTAGTTTGTTGAGCTGTTCGCCGGCCTTGCGTTGCAGATCTGCAGGATACGCCGCGAGAATATTGGGGCCGCCTTCAAGGATAAGAACCTTCGCCATCGAAGGATCGATGTGCCGAAAGTCTTTGGCCATATACAGCTTTGCAATATCGCTGATAGCGCCAGCCAGTTCAACGCCCGTTGGGCCACCACCAACAATCACAAAGTTAAGCGCAGGATGCGTGCCCGTCTCCATCATCTGCCGCTCGGCAAGTTCGAACGCCAGCAGAACCCGTCGACGAATCTCCGTCCCATCCTCAACAGTCTTTAGTCCCGGCGCAAGCTTGGCCCAATCCTCTCTGCCAAAGTAGGAGTGAGTCGAACCGGTGGCGAGAATGAGATAGTCATACTCCAGCTCAACCCCCGTCTTCAGGTGAACCCGTTGCTTCGCTAGATCGAAGCCAACTGCCTCGTCCATCAGCACGTCGATATTGGGATTGTCGCGCACGATCGAGCGAATCGGTTGCGCAATGTCGGCCGGCGACAGAACGGCGAGCGCCACCTGGTAAAGCAGAGGTTGAAAGAGGTGATAGTTCTTGCGGTCCACTATCGTGACATCGAGCGGTAACTTTGCCAGGCTCATCGCTGCGTTGATACCGGCAAAACCACCACCCAGTATCACGACCCGTTTGCGCATCTCACCGCTTCGAGCTGTCGCTGTCTCCGCCATAACTCAGGCTCCTCGGTTCATCTCGCTGCAAGTTCAACATGTCGATGGAATGCCAGGGACGACGTCTCCAGCTTATCCTTCCTCGGCTCTCCTGCCGTTTAATTTGATGCTCTTATTTCAGAAAGTTCCATCGCAACGACAATCGCCTTCATGCGCTCAAGGCAGCTTTTCGAGTGTCAGCGAAAGAAAACCCTGCGTCCCGGTGGCCACTGCCAGATTGGTAGTCGCCGCAGTCCCCGATATCTGTTGCGGTGTTATCGTCAACAGGCCGTTCTCATCCGAGATGGCAGAGGCCTGCGAAGAGGCAAGAACGGGTGGAATGGGGCAGCGGCCGCGCTCCGGACACGGTGCCTGCCATGCGCTCACCGTCTGGTATATCGCAACCGTAGCGCCCGCTACCGGGTGAGAGTCTACATCAGTCACCCGCACGACGACCGAAGCAAAGGACCCGTCGGCAGAGACAGTTTGGCCTGCCCCCGCGACAGCCACCAGACGCAGATCCGCAGGATCAACGCCCTGCATCGTGAACGTCGTACATACGCTCGTCCACGCACAACCAGACAGCAGCGCCTGCGCACCCGCTGCCAGTGGCCCCACCGTCGCCAGCGTCGATGCCGCACCCTGCGAGTTCACCTGAGACTGAACCGGTGTCGCCGTAACGAGACCAGAGATGGTCTGCCAATTCACAAACACGCCAGCCGTCGAATCAATGTTGTCGGCGACGCTCACCTGCGGACTCCATACAACAGTCGCACCAGCAGCGACATACTCCTCCGCCTGCACCGCCGTAACCGTTCTCACCTCAGCCAGTGCCGTAAACGAGACAGTCGCCACACCATCGACACCTGTGGCCTCGAGCGTAATAGCGCCAGCAGACTCCGGCGTGACAAAAGTTGACGCGATGCCCTGCGCGTTGGTCTGCAAAGTACAATTGCTCCCCCCGCATGCAGCAAACTGAGCACTCCCCACAGTCGCTGTAAAAGTTACCGCCTCACCCACAACCGGAGTCACTCCATCTGCATTCAGTACCTGCACCGCAAACGGCACAGCCGCCTGTTGCGCCAGCACGACAACACCCGACGGCGCCGAGACCAGGTTCAGCGAACGCATCGGCGCAGCATAGCTAAGCGCCTGGGTCATCACGCTGGTGCCCCCGGTCGACAGGTCTTCGACCGTAATATCGGCCACCAGCGCAGTGGTCGAACCCAACGCATGCAGTGAAGGCACAGTAGCCACAATCGTGTTGTCGCTCCAACTGGAGACAGTAGCCTCCACGCCGTTAACCAAGACTGCATTTCCAGTGCGGAAACCCATCCCCGTGATCGTAACAACCCCTCCAGCAGAGCTCACTGCTGACGGAGTCACGGAGTCGGCATATAAAACACGCGCCCCGTAGTTGTAATCCGGGCGGCCATCCCCGCGCTCGTCGGCGATCACAATTCGTAACTGATTCGGTTGCGTACTATGCACCGCTAACGTCGTCATCCCGGTAGCTTCGCCGTTGAACGCTTCGCCCGCACTGGCTACAGTCGGCAACGTGCCTCGCGGGTCCGTCGCATTCCATACACCCAGCACCGGCATCGCCTTGGCGGTTGTGGCAAAGCCCTGCTCATCCTCCGCCGTCACCTCCAGCGTCAGCGAGCGGCCGCCTTTCATGCTCAGCGAAGACCACGCCGAATGACCATATCCGCAAAGCGTCCCCGACCACCAGCCTTCGGCAACCACTGCCGCCGGCGAAGCCTCGGTTCCATCCCCCGCAGTATTGCAACTGCTCGCCGGATCGACCGTGGACACAGTGATCTCGACCTGCTGATAGCTGCTGAACAGACCAAAGACCTGCGCTGCGTCAGACCCGGACGGCTCCACGGTATTCGCGATATAGGGCCCGACAGCATACTGGCCGGTATACAAAGGGTTGATCGCTTCGGTGTCCATGATCAGTAGCTGCCAGGGTCCGGGAAGCACCGGGATGCGTTCAAAGTTGTAGTAGCCCTCATAGAATTCGTTCGTCGTGCCCTGACTCCCCGTAAGAGAGGTATCCGCTGCCGCAACAGGACTGCCATTGGACTGCCGGAAGAGAAATCCAGTCACCGAGGAGGTCGTATACCAATCTTCGAGACCCGTAGTATTGGTATCCGCCGCCCACCGCCGCGCAAGCAGATTCACTCCCTGCATCCCCTGGCCCGTCGGAAACAGGATGATCCCAAAAACCTGGCTCGCATTGAGCAATGAGTCCGTCTGTCCCGGTCCAGCCGTGCCCTGCGGGATAAAGTACAGCTGAGCCAGCGCCGAAAGATCGTCCAGACGCAGCGTAAACGGCTGCGGCATGCACTGATACGTATACGGCCCACAGATAACATCGATCGGATGCATCACCGGCCAATGCATCGCCTGGTTGAACGTAGGCTGCGGACTGCCGGTAAAGACGTTGTCGTTCGTCTGCGACCAGCCCAACCCCAGAACTCGCCCAAACGCCCGCATCAATTGGTACTGCAGCTGCATCTGCTGCTCTGGATTCGTGCCGGTGCAACGTCCATTCAACACAAGAACAGCATGTTGAATAAAGCCTGCCGGAACAATTGAGTCGACACTCTCGGTCACCCCATTCTGCCGGCAACTCGTAGGATCGCTAGCTCCATTCCCGAGCAGCAGATCCGTAACCGAACCGTCGCTGTCGTAGATCACCGCGATCTGAATGGCAGCATAGTTACTGCTCTGAACGTCAGCAGGAAAGATCAGCCCACTGGGCCCGAGAAAGGTATTCGCCCCACTCACATGCTCAGCAAGCGAGCCACCTTGCGCGAGCACCAGACTGTCCGTTGGGGCGTTCCAGACATTCGCCGCAGCCGCTACCAGCGCGTCCGCCGCAGCATGGTTCACACTCGAACTCAGTTCGCCCGGATCAGTAAAGTAGAGCGGCTGGTTCGTATACCAGACCACCGGAACCGCAGAGGTAGTGAAGTACGGCGGCCCTGTAACCCACCGCGGCCCTCCCGCCCACAACGTCGCCTCAGCCGCAAACCAGCAGAGAACAAGCACTGAAAAAACTCGTGCGCGACCGCTAAATCGTAGCCATGCGCAAAGATCACGGAGCAGCATGTTGCACCTTCTGCCATGCGGTCAACATCCCGATCACCGCATCGACCGAGGCCTGCTGCGCCGGAACCGATCCACCGCTGGTGCTCAAACCCGAAACTCCACTCATCACAATCGGCGCAACACTCGTAACCGAACCCGGCGCAGCCATGCGCACCATCGGCTGCGCGAGAGTAGGCTCCGGCAGCCCACTCGGCTCCCCAGCACGCGCGACGCTGCGATACGAAACCGTGCGCGTCAGCTTCACTCCCAGCCACCGCAGATCGACAAACGGCGGTTGCGTCGGCGTCGCAATCCTGTTCAGCGCCGCCACCGTACCGCCCTGACGAATCGGTATCGCCCCATCGAGTCCATCCACCGGCGAACTCATCCCCGCCGCACTCGGCGCATGCAGCAGCATCAGCAGGCTCTGCCCCACGCGATAACGCTGGCTGCCTCCCTCCCACAGCCCCGCCCATTCGCGCAAAATATAAGTCGAGCCCGCCGTGCAACCGCGAATCCCCTGATCGACGCGAAACGAAACCTCCACGACTCCATCGTTCGACGGCCGAATCGCCAGCACCTGCCCGGCAAAGATCACATCCGCCCTGTCCGACATCTGGTGCAGAATATCGATGACGGTCTCCGGCTGCACCGTCGGCGCTGGCTGGCCAACGGCAAACGATCCCACCAGCAACGCGGCACTCGAAACCGCGCGCAGCCACAGAGAAACCTGCAGACTCCGTCTCATATCCTCTCCCTCCTCCCTGTCTTTCGTCAGGAAGAGGGCCGTATAACAGCGGTGGCCTGATTCTGCACACTCGCCCCCCCAAGCGAAGAGGATTAAATCTCCGGGTAAAAGTCGAAGAACGCGTCCAGGCTCATACGAAGCTGCCCTTCAATCTGCTCCCGGCTGCCCTCCAGCACATGCATCGTCACATGCGCCTCGTTGCCATTCTTCAGGGTGATGGCCGCGTCGCCCACCGCTGCCACCTCGTCCGCCGGTAAAAGCCTCATTCCATACACCAAGGTAAGATTTGCCATAGTCTCAATTCTTTCATCAAAAGCCGCGTCTGAATCCTTTTCCGTCCCCGCGCATTTACACTAATAGAGTTCATATGCCTGAAAACACGACCCGCGACACCGTCATCCTCGGCTCCGGCTGCTCCGGACTCACCGCCGCCATCTACGCCGCCCGCTCCAATCTCAAACCTCTCGTCCTCGAAGGCCACGAGCCCGGCGGCCAGCTCTCCATCACCACCCTGGTTGAAAACTTTCCCGGCTGGCCCGAGGGCGTCCAGGGTCCCGATCTCATCGAGAACATGAAGAAGCAAGCCGTCCGCTTCGGCGCCGAGCTTAAGATGGCCCATCTCAACTCCATCGATCTCACCAAACACCCCTTCGAGCTCAACACCGGCCACGAGACCATCTACACCCGCACGCTCATCATCGCCTCCGGCGCCAGCGCGCGCTGGCTCAATCTGCCCTCCGAGCAGGCTCTCATCGGCCACGGTGTCAGCTCCTGCGCCACCTGCGACGGCTTCTTCTCCTCAGGAAAAGAGATCGCCGTCATCGGCGGCGGCGACTCCGCCATGGAAGAGGCCATCTTCCTCACGCGCTTCGCCACCAAAGTCACCATCATCAACCGAACAGAAAAGTTCCGCGCCTCCAAGATCATGCTCGACCGCGCCATGGCTCACCCCAACATCAAATTCCTCACCAGCACAACGGTTGAAGAGGTCCTCGGCGTCGAAGAAAAGGACGTCAAAGGTCTACGCCTCAAAAGCCTCGTCTCCGGCGAAGAGTACGTCCTTCCCGTCAGCTTCATGTTCCTCGGCATCGGCCACATCCCCAACGCCTTCGCCTTCAAGGGCATGATGGACCTCGATCCCGACGGCTACATCCTCACCCAGCACAACGTCTTCCCCACCCTCAACGGCAAGCCCATCCCCGGCGTCTTCGCCTGCGGAGACATTCAGGACCGCCGCTACCGCCAGGCCATCACCGCCGCCGGCTCCGGCTGCATGGCCGCCCTCGAAGTAGAAAAATACCTCGAAGAACGCGGCCGCTAACCTTGACAACCCCGGCGCCCGAGACCGAACCTCTCACGCCGGGGTCAGCTCAGACTGCCGGACTGGGTCGCGCAACAGACCTACGCCTTCACAAACCGCATCGAGGCCGAGTTCATGCAGTAGCGCAGCCCTGTCGGCTCCGGCCCATCGGAGAAAACATGTCCCAGGTGCCCCTCGCACCGCGCGCACCGGATCTCCGTTCGCTCCATCCCTAACGTGCGGTCCGCTACCTCCACCACATTCTCCTTCGCAATCGGCGCCCAGAAGCTCGGCCACCCCGTACCCGAATCGAACTTCGTCTTCGAGCTGAACACCGCCGTCCCGCAGCACACGCAGCGAAACACACCCTGCCCATGCTCGTTCAAGCTCACGCCGGAGTAAGCCATCTCCGTATCCGCCTGCCGCGCAATCTCGAACGAGTTCTTCCCCAGCTGCCGGAACCACTCTCCATCTGTCTTCACCACCTTCGCCACCGTCTCGCTGCCCAGGCGCGTGCCGTCGTTGCTAAACTCAACGATCGTCACCTCTCCCGCGCTGCCATGCACGGCCGTGCTCGCCTCCATACCGGGCCGGCGCCGCAGCGCCATCACCGTCATCGATCCCGTAACCGCAACCGCCCCGCCAAGAAAGACTCGCCGGGTCACCCGCTTCGACCGCTCGTCCCGGCTCACCTCTGTATCGAACATCCCACCACCCGCTACTACCCTTATCCGACGAACACGCACCACGAAGGTTACAAAACAACCAGCCCAGCGAAAGACCCTTGCGTCTGCCGTCGCCGTTGTTTTTGCATTTGCATTTGCCGTTGCTTTTGCAGTTGCCGTTGACTGTCCTTTTGTTTGTCATTCCGCAGCGAAGCGAAGGAATCTGCTTTTGCATTTACTTCTGCTTTTACTCCTGAAAAGAAGCACTTAGCCCTCGGCATGACCCTCCCCAAAAATATATTCCCCCATCTTCCGCCCAAAAATCACATGTCAAGCCCAAAAACCACATAAATCATCTGCAATCAACAACATAGCGTTGGCATTTTAGTTACACTCCAACCGGTATACTGAATACAGATCAAAAACAAAGAAGCCCCGGAGACTATCCGGGGCTAACCTATTTAGAAAGAAGACTTTGCGAAATTAACCCTTATTTATCAAGAGCTCTGGATACTTACCGAGAAACCCATCAGCAGCATTACGCAGCTCATCAAAATTGCTCATCTCTACGCCTCTTGCAAAATCAAATTGGAACTCCGATGTCGCTGATTATCCTCCTTTTCATCAGCAGGTTGCCATAAAAATCGCTTTAGCCTTTTTTCCATAACTTCAATTGCTTTTGAGTTGCTGTCGATCAGGATGAAACTCCGGTCGTACTTAGCAGCCGCCTCTCCCAGCGTTCCACTTCCCGCGAAAAAGTCTAAGCACACATCTCCAGGACGGGAGTGCATCTTCACAATCCTCTCGACAATCCCTAGTGGCTTCTGGGTAGCGTATCCGGTCTTCTCCTTACCATTAGTCGGCACGATGGTGTGCCACCACACATCTGTCGGCGTCTTACCCCTTGCTGCTTTTTCCGGGCCTACCAGTCCGGGTGCCATGTACGGGATGCGGTCGCAATTTTCAAAATTGAACGTGTAGTTGTCTGCGTCTTTGGAATACCAAAGGATATTGTCATGCTTGGCGGGCCATCTGCTTTTTGAGCGTGCGCCATAGTCATAGGCCCAGATAATCTCGTTCTGAAAGCATTCCCTTCCGAACACTTCATCGAGCATCACCTTGACAGTAGTGCACCTCGCGGTAGTCGATGTGAAAGAACAGCGATCCCGTGGCTGAGAGAATACGGTGCGCCTCAAGGAGTCGAGGACGAGAGAAAACCGATGAAGTCGTCGAAGCTATCGTCATATCCCGATGAGCCAATTCGCAACGTTCGATACCGTCTTCCCCCGAAGCCAGTACGGTCTCCGTCTTCATCTCGAACAGTGGTTAGTCGTTGCCGCGACTGCACCTTGCCAGTATTGAAGGGTGGATCAATGTAGATGAGATCAACTGAAGCAGAGGGGATGGCTTCGAGTAGGGGAAGGTTGTCACCATAGATGATTCTGTTCTGTTTCATTTCACGCCTCCACGACACTAAGAGCGAAATTAACAGAGCGGGAAGAAGATTAAAAGTCCTTTATTATCGAATGTTTTCAATGACTTACAGGCGGTATCAATTTGGTACACATCATCGATTGAAGAAATTCTAATAATTAGAGAGGTTTTGTACTTGACTAACCCATTAGCAATTGATAGAGTTGGGTTAGTCAAGGTGAACGAACATGGAAATGCCTAAGAGCCTGAAAGCCGCAATCGAATACTTCTAGGACGAACAGACCTGCATCAATGCCGTAGCTTTCCTGCGCTGGGAAGATGGTAGCCCTGTCTGCCCGAAATGTAACGCCACTCAGGAGAAGCGGAATCACTACTGGCTGGCCGCTCAGAAGCGGTGGAAGTGCCATGCTTGCCGGAAGCAGTTCAGCGTCAAGGTGGGCACGATATTCGAAGATAGCCCGATCAGCCTGAGCAAGTGGATGTGCGCTCTGTGGCTCTTGGTCAACTGCAAGAACGGCGTTAGCTCCTATGAGGTAGCCCGCGATCTGGAGATTACCCAGAAGTCCGCTTGGTTCGTTCTACAGCGGCTCCGCTTCATCCTCAAGGATGTATCGATGGAAAAGATGGGCGGCTCCGGTACGCCTGTCCAGATGGACGAAACGTTTATCGGCGGCAAGCCTATCAACATGCACGATAAGACGCCGCATGAAGCTCAAGATTGGCATGAACGGGTACGCTGAAAAGACAGCCGTCTTTGGGATGCTGGAGACGGGGACACGACAGGTTCGTGCTCAGGTAGTGCCGAACGTGAAGCGCGTAACGCTACAGAAAGCCATCCTCGATAACGTTGGATTCGGTTCCACCGTCCATACCGATCAGTGGCCCGGTTATGACGGATTTGAACGCTCAGGCATTCATCCACTCCACCCTCTGCCACATGAAGGAGTATGTGGCAGAGGGTGGAGTGAATACGCAAGGCATCGAGAATTTCTGGTAGTCTGCTAAAGCGTGGATTGAACGGAACGTATGTAGCCGTCGAACCGATGCACTTAGATCGTTACCTTGACGAAGCAGATGTTTCGGTTCAACAATCGGATTGGTCACAACGATGGAAGCCGCTTTGTAAAGGCTCTGTCGCAAGTCGTAAACCGTCGCCTTACCTATGCCGAGTTGACGGGCAAGGAGGCAGGGTCAGAAGCCTAAGCACGGTCCTTTGAGGGGTTATAAACGAATCGAGTATGACGAGAAGGCTTCGTTGCTTTGGATGCCTCAATTGCGGCGCGGGAGGAAACCGCGCCAGCCGTAACGATCTTTGATAAAGCATCGGTAAACGCTGATGATTCTCGTGGTGGCAGCCCCGAGTTTTTTTCAGACGACTTTGATGAACCGGCCACGGTTACACCTCACTCGAAAGTGTACTACGAGGAGGTGCTGACGTGTGTATTGTTGAGTGTGAGGAAACCATGGCGCTAAAGAAGGTTGTGAGGATCGGGGGAGACGTACGCGAACATCCTCGCTACAGCCTGGATGATGCGGCGCACTTTCTACGCATCCCCCTCTCCACAATGAAGGCATGGGTGCGCGGTCAACCACGGAAGAGCAAAACAACGGGAAAGATTAGCCATTTCTCTCCCCTGATAGTCCCAGCATCCCCTAGCCAAGGACTGCTTTCGTTTTACAACTTAGCCGAAGCCCATGTACTCCGTTCGACACGCGAGCGACATGTACCCCTGCGTAACGTACGCCGTGCGCTGGAATATATCCGCGAACAGCTTCCTGCGAGCGACCATCCATTGCTTGCCTATGTTTTTTCTACGTCTGGGAAATCAATGTTTATCGAACATTTGGGTTCTACGATCAACGCTACCGCTTTTGGCCAGAACGCGATGCGTGAGGTTCTGGAGAAATACCTACACCGTATTGAACGAGACGCATTTGGTATGCCGATTCAGATCTATCCAATGAATACAAATTATCTAGCCATCAATCCCATGCTTTCTTCCGGACAGCCTGTCGTCAAAGGCACTCGGATTATGGCATCGGTTCTTGCAGCACGAAAGAAGGCTGGAGAAAGCTACGACGATCTGGTACAGGATTATCGTCTGACCACTACTCAGGTTGAGCAAGCGATCACAGAGTACGCCGCGTCGTAGTCGTCATGTATTTTTCGTTGACGAGAACCTAGGCAGTGTAAAACTGCCTACTCTTTTGCGCTCGGCGGGATATAAAGTTGTGACTCATTTCGAGCGGTATGGCAATGTTGAGGGGATTCCAGACCCTCAAATCATAGCTGATTGTGCAGCCGAAAAAACCGTGCTGCTAACCGCAGACGCAGACATGGAAACGACGTGGGCTTCAGAAATAGAAACGGCTAAAATCTCAGTCGTCATCCTTACCAATAACAAGGATGGAGCGGATAAATGGGGCAAGAGGCTTGAAAAGGTCAACAAGACATCGTTGAACATCTACGAAAGCATAAGAAGCCATGCTCTATCCGGTTCGGATGTGACGCTAAAGTCTCAAAAATTAGGCTCTACGGCAAACGCCGAGCAAAGGTCATAGTGGTTTGACGAAGTGGGTTAGTCTCTTGCGCCTCTCCTGACGACCTGAGAGCATGGATGGCATGCTACTTGCGTTTCTCTATCACGGCAAAGAATCTGTAATTGCCTCTAGTGGGATAGTGGCTTTCATGATTCTGTCCGCAGTCTGCGTCGTTTTGTACGAGCTCAACAATAAGCGAAAAAATAAGAAATAGTCAGTCAAGTAAGTGATCTCCATTGCAATCACCGTAGTAATTCTTCGCAATCGGAATCTGCTGGGTTAGCCAAGTATATTTATGCCTTTACCACCCAAGTCCGAAGCTAAACCTATTCTTATGAAGACTTTGCAAAAAAATGCCACCCCCCGGGGTACCTCGAAACTCAGAACTTATGAAACATGAAGAACGCTCCAGCCACCAGGCAGCCAAAAGCAGCAAAGTGGTTCCAGTGCAGCTTGTCGCCAAAGTAAAACGTCGAGAAGACGCCGAAGACCGTCAGCGTGATCACCTCTTGAATCACCTTCAGCTGATCCGGCGAAAAGGTCTTCGCGCCGATGCGGTTGGCCGGCACCTGCAGGCAGTATTCAAAGAAGGCGATGCCCCAGCTCACGACGATCACCTTCCACAACGGCACCTCGCGAAACTTCAGGTGCCCGTACCACGCGAAGGTCATAAAGATATTCGAGCCGATCAGCAGCAGGATGGTCCACATTACAGGGTTCACCTCAACAGAAGATTCAAGAAAGAGTCAAAACGATAAGATGCAGAGCATGTCCATCCGAGAAAATCTCGCTCACCTGCACGAGCAGATGACCGAAGCCTGTCGCCGAGCCAACCGCTCCGCCAACGAGGTAGCCCTCATGGCCGTCAGCAAGGTTCATCCCGTCCAGGTCATCCTCGAAGCCTACACCGCCGGCCAGCGTCTCTTCGGCGAAAACCGCGTGCAGGAGTTTCACGACAAATCGCCGCACGTAAAAGATCTCGCAGACGCAAACTTCCACCTCATCGGCCCCCTGCAATCCAACAAAACAGCAAAGGCCGCGGAGCTGTTCGACGCGATTGACGCAGTCGACTCCTTGAAGATCGCGCAACGCCTCAACACAGCCGCAGCCGCTATCGGCAAAAAGCTGCCGGTGCTGGTCGAAGTAAAGCTGAGCCACGAAGAGTCGAAGCACGGCCTGTCGCCCGAGGAACTACCTGCTCTTCTAGCCTCGATGGAGGAGCTTGAATCCATCGCAGCAGTCGGGTTGATGACGGTTCCACCGTGGTCGGAAGACGCCGAGGTTGCGCGGCCATACTTTCGCCAGTTGCGCCGGCTGCGCGACGAAGCCGCAGCGCGGTTCCCTCGCGTAACTCAGCTCTCCATGGGAATGTCGAACGACTTCACCGTCGCCATCGAAGAGGGCAGCACCTGCATTCGAGTAGGAACAGCGCTCTTCGGACGCCGCCCACCAAAAACAGAACCATGATGGGCGGCGCGAGCTACTTCACCGCCAGCTTCGCATTCGGAGCGACCGTGATGCTCTGCCCATCGGTCGCCGTCACCTTCAAATCGGAGGCCGTAACCTCCGCATAAGCGATCTGCAGCCCCTTCGTCGCCTGAATATCGACGTTCTTCAGTGCAATGTCCTTCACCGGCGACTCCGGCAGCCCGACAATCACCCCAGCCCACGGGCTATTCACCGACTTCACATTCTCAATCCGGATGTTATGGAAAAAAGGTGTAAGCCGCTGCACCGGTTCGGCAGCAACATCACCTTCCGGCATAGCCTTCGGATAATATTCACTGATCAAAATTGAAGTCTTCACATCCTCCATAGTGATGTCCTTGAAGGAGATGTTGCTGACATCATTGCCGCGATCACGATTAGCCTTGATACGAATCCCCTGTTCCGTTCCCTTGAAGTGGATTCGTTCAGCATGGATATTCTGCGCACCACCAGCGATCTCGCTGCCAATCGAAAGCCCATGTCCATGCAGGAACTCGCAGTCAGTAATCGTAATGTTCTTGCTCGGCGAATCAGGCCCCGGAGAGTTGATGATGCCGCTCTTGATGGCAATATTGTCGTCGCCAACATCAGCATAGACATGATCAATAATCATGTTCGACGAGCTGAACGGATCGATAGCATCGGTATTCGGCGAGTGCTCCGGAGCCAGAATCCGGACGTTCCGAATGGTCATATCGTCCGTGTAGTAAGGAACAATCTGCCAGCTAGGCGAGTTCTGCACCGTTACTCCTTCCATCCGAACATGCTTGCAGTGATCGAAGACCACAAGACGCGGACGAAACTGCACTGTACCGACAACTCCCGCGTTATGCGTCGCGCGAGCCTGAATCCACCAACTCTCGCCGTTACCATCGATGGTGCCTCCGCCGACGATGGCAACCTTCTCAGCATCCGTGGCACTAACAAGCGACTGCGCTCCTGGAGCGCGAAACTCCGTCTTGGCCGGAAAGTCAGCATGGTCAGGCGAACCGAGCAGCGTAGCGCCCTTGGCCGATGTCGAGGGTGATGTTGCTCTTGAGCACAACCGGCCCCGAAAGGAAGGTCCCACCGGACAGCTTAACTGTTCCACCACCTGCGGTCGCGCAATCGTCGATTGCAGCCTGGATGGCCTTGGTATCTTTGGTCGTCCCGTCAGCCTTGCCTCCATAGTGCTGTACGTCGCAGACTTTACTCGCTGCGATAGCGGGAAGGGTCATGACCATAACCCCCAGTGCCGCCACCAACCGTATCTTCAAGTGGTTCATCGAGCCTCCAGGAAGCACATTTATGCGCTCAATGAATATTACCTGTAATTGGTCGTACCACAAATCTCGCTGCAACACCTTTATTAATCTGTGGCTTATGAAACCAGGAAAATCTTACTGACACAACCTAACCGGGGCCAAAACTCATTGTCTAATCGGCGAATGGACAAGGCGGAGACAGAAGCGATCCGGGATGTACTCGCTGGCAACAGGGACGCCTATCGCGTACTGATGGATCGCCACTTTCGCTCTGTCAGTCGCGTTGCGTTTCGTATCACTGGAAATGAGGCCGACGCGGAAGAAGCGACGCAGGAGGCCTTCCTCCGGGCCTACAACAAGCTACCAGGCTTTCGGCAGGACTCAGCCTTCTCGACTTGGATTATGCGAATCACTATGAACACAGCTATCAATCTTGTGGAACGGCGCAATCGCGACCTCTCGTACCACGCGCCACGGATCGCGGATGAGCCTTCAACAGCAAGTCACACGGTTCGAATCGCGGACAGGCAGCCCGGACCGGAAGGCGCGCTGCTAAATCGCGAGGCTGTCAGTCTCCGCAATGCGGCGATGGCAGAGCTGACACCAATGGAACGGACGGCGTTCACATTGCGGCACATGGAGGATATTCCAATGGTAGAGATCGCGGCGGCTCTGAATGTTACGAGCAACTCGGCCAAGCAGGCGGTTTTTCGCGCGGTCAGCAAACTTCGCCAATCGCTTACCCCAATTGCAGGAGGCCTCCGATGAAACACTTTTCGGAAGAAGAACTGATCGCTTATCAGCTTCATGAAAACTCGGAGGAAACGATTATCTCCAGGCATTTGGAGAGTTGCACAGAGTGTGCCGATCTCTCGGAGTCTATTGCAGAGACACTCCGTGTCTTCTCCGCCGAGTCAGTTCCACAACTTGACCTGCAGCGCAACTGGCAGCAGCTTCGTGGCAACCTCGGTGTCCTGACCCCGGAGCGTCGCAGTTTTGAGCTTCTTCGATGGCATTGGATATGGCCTGCAATCGGCTTCGCTACGGCAGCCTTAGTTCTGCTTGGGGTGTTCGGTTTTCGCGTCCTTCACAGCAGTGAAGTAGGGCGACGCAACATCGCGATAAATGGCCATGGTCCACTCACAACTGAGCCAACAGGGGTACCTATTGCAAATCATCTTGATGCTGCAGAACGGCTCTTGACTGAAGTTAATAATTCGTCCGGCCCACTGGACGACACTACTCGCGAACAGGCGCATAACCTTCTGTTGCAGAACGCTATTTACGTTCGCAACGCGAAGGATAGTGGTGATCTGGCCGAAGCTGCGATACTCGAAAATTTTGGACGAGTTCTGACTACGCTCGACAACGAACCACCTACACCTCACAGTACCTGGCGTCTCCGTCTGGAGATGAACACGAGCGGACTACTGCTCGACATCAGGATTCTGAAGCAAAACGACGATCATTCACAAGGAGTTGCACAATGAAGAATCTGATACTCACTACACTCTGCTCGACTGCCCTGATTTTGTTTTCAACGGCACAGCCTATTCATGCGACGGCGATCGTAGTTTCTTCTTCCGCCTCGCTTGTCGCCATCGTTGATGACGGTGCCTATGCGGCTGGAACTAAGGCAATGGATGAACATCGCTGGCAGGATGCTGTTCTCGCCTTTGAAAAGGTGATTAGCGAGAAAGCCACACGAGTCGACTCGGCGCTCTATTGGAAGGCGTACTCGCTCAACAAACTTGGCAAAACCTCTCTCGCGTCTGCTACTTGCGGGAAGCTTCACGCGCAATACGCAGACAGTGCCTGGAACAAGGATTGCGATGCTATGTCCATGAACGGCCAGGTGGATATGAAAGTCATGGCAGATCAATTGAAGATTAATGCAGACCAGATGAAGATCAATGCGGACCAGGTTAAGGTTCAATATGCTCCGTTCGGTTTCTATGCATATGGGGAAGACAACAAGGTAGCCCGAGGTTCGGACGAAGACCTGAAGTTGCTTGCGCTAAATTCACTGCTAAACCGGGACCCTGCTGCTGCCATTCCTTTATTGCGTGGCATTTTGAGCGGTAACCAGTCAGCAAATGTGAAGAAGCATGCCTTGTTTGTGTTGGCACAGAGTAAATCACCCGAAGCGGAAAGCATTCTGCACGATGCTGCGCTCGGGAAGCTGGACCCGCAACTACAAGGGGAGGCAATCCGTTCGATAGCGGTGTTTCAAGGCAAGCGCGCCAACGATACGCTGGCCGAGGTCTACCGCACAACGACTGATCTCAAGATTAAGAGGTCGATTATCTCCGCTATGTTCATTACGCAGGACGCATCGCGGATGGTCGAGATGGCGAAAAGCGAGAAGGATCTTGAGTTGAAACGGACCATCGTTTCACAACTTGCTTTGATGAACGATAAGGCAGCAACCGACTACATGATGGAGTTGCTCAAGTAAGTCAGACCGAATCACGGCAAAATCGATGGACCACCAAATCGGGATTCTCAGGAGGCGACCTATGCAAGTTCTTTTACGTGTTCTTATAACTGTGACTGCCCTGTCTGCTGGACCCTCCCTGCTCTCGCAGCAGCCCATCATCGTCCACGGTCAGATGACAACTGAGACTGCAAACAACGGACTCAATGCTGCGCTGGATGCATTGAAACATCAGAGCGGTACGACTTGGGTTGGCTACTCTATCCCAGTTGTGAGCAAATTCTCCTCGGGATGGAACTCAAACCATACCGAATATCTAGAAGGCAACGGCGATTCTACAGTCAGTGACTCTAACGAGAACAGCCAATCTTTCGATCACGCGATCATCCTGCTGCGCGTAGCCGACGGCGCCATTATGAAGCTGCGTGTTGAGAGTCCGGAACGTGAGCTCGATGCAGGAGGGTTGAAATTTGTCTGGCTGAATGGCGTCAATGCAGACGACAGTGTTCGCGTATTGGCAGATATTGCAAAGCAAGGTGATGCCCGGCACCTTCGCGACGGTTTGGTGTTTGCGATCTCTGTGCACCAGGCGAATGTTGCGACGACTGCACTAATCAGCCTCGCCGGAACAGGCAATGATCTTGGGCTGCGCGAGAAGGCTGCGTTTTGGCTCGCAAGTCAACGCGGCCAGGACGGGCTCGCGGCAATCCAACGATTCGCTCGCGAGGACAGCGATCCGATGTTTCGTGAAAAGCTTGCTTTCGACCTGACTTTGTCGAAAGATCCTGCGGCACTCAATGAGATCATCCGCATGGCACACGAGGACGTTTCACCACAAGTCCGCAAACAGGCGCAGTTCTGGATGGCGACCAAGGGTGGCAAGAGGGTTACGGAAGACCTGCGCTCACTGGCAACGAATGACCCGGACGATCAAATACGGAAATCTGCCGTTTTTGCACTTTCGCGGTTGCCTGGAGAAGAGGCCGCAACTCAGTTGATTGCGGTGGCCGATTCGAGTAAAGACGCCGCCGTTCGCAGACAGGCTATTTTCTGGTTGGGACAGTCCAATGATCCCCGCGCGCTCGAATATCTCACGAAGCTATTAAAGCAGTAGGAATTGTCTTGCAAGTTTGAACCACTGAGCGACCTGCATCAACGTTGAGAGAACCCAACGACGTTTTGCTCTGCGATGGTTTTGAACTAATTGCCGAAGTGGTAAGTGATACCAGTCGCAATACGGATATCGTTCTGCCGATTATTTACGGCGTTGGGGATTCGGGTGTAAATCCAGTCTCCCTCAATTATGGTTAAGCCGAATTTGTGTTTAAGCGGGGTAGTAACGCCACCGCCAGCAAGAACACCAAACGCATTGCGATTGATATCGAATACGATGTTCACATCCTCCTTCGCCCCACCTAACATGACCTGCCCATAGGGTACAAAACGACTCTTTGAGCGGTAAGTATATCGGGGCCCAAAAAGGTAATTGAAGATTGTAATGTTCTGCCCTGTGTTATTTACGTTATTTGCGTGACCGAGCATCAGATCAGCCACGCCGGCCCATCGCGGTGTGATGTTATAGACGACGGTTCCGCTTCCTCCGTTGAACGAGAAGCAGCCGCACTCACCTGGAGGTGCGTTCGCGTGAAAGTAGTTGTAGTTAGCACCGATTTGGAGCCTTGGAACGTCATCACCGGAACCGTTCATCGATATCGCCTGGGCATGAAGAGCCCAGGGGAGAGCGAGCAGAAGTACCAGGAGCGCCGCGCTGTAGAGATGCTTCATGTTCGTCTCTTCTCCTACTGAACGATCAAGGTTGCGGTCGCTGCGTGCTGAATAGTGCCTTCAGTACCGGTGACCGTTAGGGTATTGGTTGTTGGATTATCTGGGGTGAAATAACCGCCAGCGCAGCCACTAAGTGCTGCAATCGGCAGCAGTGAGCCGAGAGTGAGCAGCAGAAGCAGCAGTGTCCGTGGCATTTTGCGTCTTAGTTTGCGTATGGTACCGAGACTGGCAAGACCGAGCATAGCAGCCGCGATCGGAAGCTCATTGCGAGGAGCAGGGCCATTATGTGGCACCTGGTTCCGTGCACTAGACGAGCTGCCTGTCTGGACACTTAGAACGACTTGAGTGGAGCCGCTGCCGGCTTTGATCGTAGCTGGTGTAAAAGTGTAGGTCGAACCCGCTGGCAGACCGGTGACCGCTACCGTTACATCATCAAGGAAGGTCGTCGCGCCAACAGGTGCCAGGGTGAAGTTATAAGTGGCAACTTTACCCGAAGCGACTGTCTGGCTTGCTGGACCACTATTTGTATTGGTGAAGTCTTCCACAATGTTTGGAACGGGAACGGACGTGCTTGGAAGGAAGGTACTGTCACCGGAATAGACCGCCACAATTTGATGAGTACCAGCCGCGAGGGTGGATGTTGCAAAGATGGCATTCGCGTTGGTAGTAAGCGAAACGATGACACCTCCGCTTGCACTAATCGGAGCAGTGCCCAATACAGTTGTGCCCTCCATGAAAGTCACGGTCCCTGTGGCATTCGGGCTTGAGGCCGTCACATTCGCCGTAAAGGTAACCCCGGTGTTGAGCAACTCGGCCGGAGTGCTCACAGTGATCGTAGTCACTGTCGGAATCTTACCGACGACCTGCGTCAGGACGGCCGAAGTTCCAGCGTTGTAGGCAGAGTCCCCACCGTAGGATGCAGTGATGGGGTGAGATCCGATAGACAACGTCGAAGTGGTGAAAGTCGCAACTCCGGCGGCGTTGATCGTTCCCACTCCAAGAACAGTTGAGCCATCGAGAAATGTCACCGAGCCGGTTGCTCCGACGGGTACCGAGGCTGCAAAGGTTACAGCCTGGCTCGGGTTGGACGGATTTGCAGAGGACGTCAGTGTAACTACAACTGCTGTCTTCGCTACCGTTACCTGAGTCGGAGGCGACGTAATCGTACCGCTCGTCGACGTATTGATGGCGGTCACTGTAATTGGGTTTGTACCAACCGGCAGCGACGGTACCGTCAACGTGGCTTGGCCATTGACGATTGGCGCAGTACCCAAAGGAGTGGTGCCATTGAAGAACGTGACAGGTCCAGTCACTCCAGGAGGAATGGGCTCGGTGATTGTTACCGGCGTGTTTGGCGGCGGGTTATTCGAAGACACGATGGGAGCAACCAGCACTGGTACTACCGGCGTCACAGTTACGGTCGTAGGTGACGAGGTTGCAGGATTATTATTGCTGTCACCTGATGTGGTTGCGGTGATGGGATCAGGGCCAACTGGTAAGTTGGAGACGGTAATCGTTGCAACTCCTCCGACGATTGGAGCAGTGCCAATCGGTGTTGAGCCGTTTGAGAATGTTACTGTTCCCGTTACACCCGGAGGGACAGTCTCTGTAATCGTCACAGGAGTGTTTACAGGAGGATTATTCGATGAAACGACCGGTGGTGGTATGACGGGCGTTGCTTTGTTGACGATCTGAGTGAGAGGCACTGACGTAGCTGAATTGTTGTTCGTGTCACCGCTATAGCTAACGGTGATCATGTGAGAACCAACGATCAAAGTGCTGGTCGTTAGAGTCGCTTGGCCGTTGTTCAAGGTGCCCGTGCCGAGAACAGTAGCTCCATCGAGGAACGTTATCGTTCCAGTTGCACCAGCAGGTGCAATTGCCGTAAAGGTCACGGACTGATTGAAGATTGACGGATTCAGGGATGATGTGACGCTTACCGTGGGCGCCGTTTTTACGACGGTAATTGAGACGGGTGGAGAGATAGCGGGGTTATTGTTGGAGTCACCCGGAGTACTTGCTGTGATCGGATCTGTACCAAGCGGCAGGTTCGACACTGTGATCGTAGCAACTCCGCCTACGATAGGCGCGGTACCGATTGGCGTTGTGCCGTTGGAGAATGTGACTGGCCCAGTCACTCCTGGAGGTACGGTTTCAGTAATTGTTACGGGGCTCCCGACGGTGGGACTGGTTGTCGATGCTACCGGTATGGGCAGGACTGGAGTGATCTTGTTGACCGTCTGCGAAAGAGGCGCTGAGACAGCAGAGACATAGGTTGTGTCCCCACCATAGCTCGCGGTAATGCTATGAACCCCCACGGTAAGCGTCGAGGTAGTGAAGCTTGCTACTCCGTTAGTGATTGTTCCTGTGCCAAGGGACGTTGCACCATCGAAGAACGTCACCGTGCCGGTCGCGGCCGAAGGAACCGTTGCCGTAAAAGTGACTGATTGATTGATGGTGGAAGGATTCGCCGAAGACGTTAGCACGACGGTTGGAGTTGCCTTGGCTACAACCTGCGTCAGGTTTCCCGTCGCCGTGTTGTTATTTCCGTCGCCGTTGTAGGTTGCTGTGATGGGATCGCTTCCGGTGGCGAGCGAAGAAGTCGTTGCGGTTGCAATTCCGCCCGTCAGCGTCGATGTACCCAAAACGGTAGTGCCATTTTTGAACGTCACCGTTCCAGTTGCACTGGACGGCAGCGTGGCGGTAAAGGTAACCGACTGGCCTGGAGTAGATGGGTTAGTCGAAGAGGTCAGATTTACAACCGGTGTTGCTTTGCCAACGGTCTGCGTGGTGGACCCTGTCGCAGGATTATTATTTGAGTCACCACCAAAAGATGCGGTGATCGGGTCACTGCCAACCGGCAGGGTTGACGTTGTGATAGTGACTATGCCCGTGGTGGGATTGACGGAGCCAGAACCGAGGGTGGTGGTTCCGCTTGTGATTGTCACTGTACCGGTCGTGCCGACGGGCAAGGTAACAGTAATAGTGACTGGTGCGCCAAAGGTGCTGGGACCAGATGTGGTAACTGTGACCGTCGGCGTTATCTTATTGACAGTCTGGGTCAGGGACGCGGTTGCAGTGCTGTCATTTGCACTGCCACCGTAGGCTGCGGTAATCGTGTCGCTCCCTGCAGGGAGTGTAGATGTCGTTAGCGTCGCTACGCCGTTCGTAACGGTAGATGTACCGAGAGTAGTTGTGCCATTGGTAAAGGTTACTGTGCCTGTCGTGTTAGTCGGCAGCGTGGCCGTAAAGGTTACAGATTGCCCAAAGTTAGAGGGATTCAGAGAAGAGACAAGCGTCTCGGTCGGTGCGGCCTTTGTTACAGTCTGCGTCGTCGTCCCAGTAGCAGTGTTATTGGTTGCATCTCCGCCGTAGGTCGCCGTAATTACATCTGAACCAGCTGGCAGCACAGTCGTGGTGATGATCACCTTGCCGTTAGAAGCGGTGATGGTGCCGCTACCCAGCGTTACTCCACCACTCGTAATCGTAATAGTGCCCGTAGGTCCGTTTGGAACGGAGGCTGTAATAGTGACGGTCTGACCGAAGACACTTGGACCGGACGTGGTCACAGTGACCGTCGGGGTTGTCTTTGCGACGTTTTGAGTCAAGGTCGCAACTGAAGTGTTGTTATTGCCGTCGCCACCGTAAGTAGCCTTGATCGGATCGCTGCCCAACGGAAGTGTTGAGGTGGTCAGGGTCGCAATCCCGTTGGTTACGGTTCCAGTGCCTAGTGTAGTTGCGCCGCTGGTAAATGTTACTGTCCCAGTTACATTAGTAGGCAGCGTATCAGTGAAGGTGACGGAGCTGCCCGGAAGCGACGGATTGACCGAAGAGGTCAGAGTCGAAGAAGGACTGGCCTTGTTTACAGTCTGAGTCGCGGTTCCAGTTGTCGGGTTATAGTTCGAATCGCCGCTGTAGGTTGCCGTAATTGTGTCGCTCGGCGGTGTTAGTAAAGTGGTCGTGATGGACACCGTACCGGATGATGAAATGGTTCCTGAACCGAGAGTGACCGTGCCACTGGTAAAGGTAATTGTGCCGGTTACACCAGAAGGAACAGTCCCTGTGATCGTGACTGAACCGCCAAAGGTGCTGGGGTTGGGCGACGTCGTAACCGTCACGGTTGGGGTTGCCTTATTGACTACCTGGACAACTACATTTGAAGTGTCAGAGTTGAACTGCGCTGTGATATTGTGCAAGCCCGCAAGGAGAGTGGAGATTGTAAACGTTGCCGTCGATCCGTTAACTGCTCCAACTCCGATATTCGTTGTGCCATCAAAGAAAGTAACAACTCCTGTCTTGCTGGGAGGCAAATCCGCCGTGAAGGTGACCGATTGCAGATACGTCGAAGGATTCAACGAAGAGGTCAATACAATATTGGAGACTGCGGCTGTAAGCGAATTTGAAGTGCTGGGGTTGTAATTGGTATCTCCCGGGAATACTGCGGTAAGGGTGTCTACGCCCGTCGGCAACGCAGTAGTCGTAAGCGTTGCTACTCCGCCCAATAGATGACCCGAGCCAAGAAGCGTAGAGCCACTAAAGAAATTAACAAGCTCGCCATCTGTGGTTGTCGTAGGGGGGCCTACTGTAAAAGGAGAAAGAGCCGCAGTCAACGTGACGGATTCACCGGCTAGGATAGCTGAGTTTGGCGAAGCCGTCAGAGTAAGCGAAGTATTCACCGGTGCAGCTGTCAACGGTACAGTGGTGGATACACTACCAACGTAGACGCCATCACCGGAGTAGCTGGCATCAACGTTATGGATACCACTACCGAGCGGGAAGACCGCAACGCTGGTCAGAGCAGAGGCGTTGGAGGTTTGCGCGACCTGACTCAGTGAGACAGCGGCCCGCGGAGTATCGGCATCCGTTCCGATGAGATCGGCGTTTCCGTCGTTATTGAAGTCACCAGCATTGACAGCATAGGTGAGTGCAAAACCACCGATGCTTGGCTCCTGATAGGGCTGGAATGTTCCGTCGCCATTTCCTATATAAACCAGAGCGCCAGTGCTGCCTCCGGCGATAATATCCGGAATTCCGTCGCCGTTGACATCGGCCAGATGGGGATCAGAAGGAATATCGGATGTATAGGAAACGGGTGTCTGGAAAGTGCCATTACCATTGCCGAGAAGCACAAAGAGGCTTTGGCCAATGAGGCCTCCGCCAGGCTCGTTAATCGTGCTGGACACAATATCCGGCTTGTTGTCGGCATTGGTATCACCCGAGGTCAGAAACTCTCCGATCTGAGTTGCAACCGGAAGAATTGGCACTTGAAATGTGCCATCACCATTACCGAGAGCCAAGTAGAGATCCGATAGGTTGCTGCCGGGGACCGAACTGCTAATTGCATAGGCCACGTCGTCATTGCCATGTCCGTTAAAGTCGGCTACGACAACACCATGAGCAGGGGTGAGAGTTGTAATCGTCGTCGCTTCTTTTGTAAAAGTTCCGTCCCCATTTCCTGTAAAGAAGACAACGTTTTGTTGTGCGCCATCAGTAAGTGCTATATCAAGTAAGCCGTCGCCATTGAAATCGCCAAGCGCAATACTGGATACATCACCAGTGGAGTAAAAGACGGGGGCCCCAAATGTGCCGTCACCATTACCAAGAATGATAACGAGGCCTCCATTGACACCCGCGTGGCCGCTGACGCGGTCGGAGCATCCAAGAGCAATATCCGTATTGCCATCGCGGTTGAAGTCCGCAAGTAAAATCTTTTGAGCGTTTCCGAGCGTACAGCCGGTGTAATTTACCTTCGTATTAAATGTGCCATCGCCTTTGCCGAGAAGCACGGAGATCGTCGAAGGACCCTCCTGGGTTAACGAAGCATCTCCGGTCACGGCATCGAGATTGTTATCCGCATTAAGGTAAGCAGATGCAATCGCTACTGACCTGTTAGTGGCTCCCGGACCACCTATAGCAAAAGGTTGATTTGCAATAAAGGTAGTCGAAAGCGTGGAGACGACAAGGTTTTCCGTGCCAAGCACGTTGTTCCCGTTGCTGGTGTCCAGAAATGAGATGGCGCCCGTGGGGCCTGTAGTGAGCGAGCCAAGTCCAACGACCGTTCCAGTAAGGTTATAGTTGCCGACGGTACCTGTAGAGGTCAGCGATATGGTCGAGAGAAAGGTTCCCGTTACGGCGTAGGTGACAGTGTTCGAAAGGCTGCTCGAATATGCATTGTTCGCCCGGAACACAGCTTTGTAACTGTGATTGCCAATTGGGCCGCTACCTACTTTTAGCGACGCAGTCGCAGGTGCACTCGCACTCGCAGAGGTCAACTGGGCAACACCCAGAGCCGAGTTGTTTTCACAAAATATTGCTGTCGCATCGCAAAAAAGAACCAGCCCCGCCGTGACAGGTGAGCCCCCAGAGGTGACGGTTACCGTCAGGATAATAGGGGTCTGATAAGGAACGGACGTCGACGAGATCGTCAAAACTGTCTTGGTTGACGCAGGCGCAGCAAAGGCTGCGGAACCTATCGTCATCAGCATTGCCAGGATAAGGAAGGTTTTCGCGCGGAATTTACCAATCAAGGAAGATACCGAAGAACAACTTGAACTGTGGGACATGGTTGTCATAGGTTCCCTTTGCGTCTCGTTACTACGGCCCGAAACTTTAGTACTCAAGGTAACCTTCGACCTCAAACGGAACCTATTACACGAAAGTTGCACCGATCGAATTGATAGATTGGCCTTTATCTCGCTTGGGTGAATGGGAGCTTATCGAGGTCAGCAAACTAGATGCCCTTTCGACTACAACTTTAGGCGCGACAGCCCATATCTCACTCCTGATAGAAAAGGGGATAGAGTGAAATCCGCTGAGAAGCGGGATCTATGTGCATCAATACTTGAGAGGGGGAGAGCGAATCAAATTCGCTCGTCGCTGAAGATGGAGCGTCTAGTTCCTTCGTATCAGATGAACCTATGCGAATACGTCGCATGGCGAGGGGTATCTGTTGCGATTTACTCTTCGACGACGGCCTTGACCAAGTTTCGCGGCCGGTCAACGTCGATGCCGCGACTGATTGCCAACGTGTAGGCGATTAGCTGCAGAGGCACGACCTCAAGGATGGTGGACAGAAGATCATTGCTGGCCGGCACGAAGAGACAGGAATCACTATAGTGAGGAACTTCAGAGTCCCCCTGCGTTGCGAGAGCAATAATCCGCGCTCCCTGCTCTCGCATATCCTTCATGAGCTGAAGCACCTTCGAATAACGCAGCAGCGAGTCTGGATCACCGGCGTCTGCGGTAGCAATCATAATCAGCGGTGTATCTTTGCTGACGAGTGCGTTAGGACCATGCTTTAGTTCACCGGCAGGATAACCTTCAGCAGTTAGGTAGGCAGATTCTTTAAGCTTGAGCGCGCCTTCTCTGGCAATCGCGTAATGAGCTCCCCGTCCAAGATAGAGTAACGTGCTGGAGCTAGCGAGTTGAGGTGTGAGCCCTTCAATCTGTTTTTGCCAGCCAGGCAGTGCAGCCTGAATGAGCCCGGGAATCTCCTGTAGTTGGCGCCCATGCACTTCGGCTGCTTGCAACGTCATCCGGCCACGAAAACGCGCGAGGTGGAGGGCGAGCGAGTAAAGCACTGCTAGTTGCGTGGTGAAGCTTTTTGTCGCAGGGATGGCTTTCTCAAGGCCAGCGAAGGTTGGAAGCGAAGCACTCGCCTCTGTTGCCATGCTGGAACCAGCATTATTAGTAATGGCAACCGTGGCAAGCCCACGAGCCTTGGCCTCACGAAGAGCTGCGAGTGTATCTGCCGTCTCACCCGACTGAGAAATAACGAGGACGCCAGGATTGTGCAGAGTGTGAGTCGAACGATAGGTATATTCGCTGGCATATTCGACGTCGACAGGGATGCCAGCGAGATCCTCCAGCATAATTTCGCCGGCCAGTCCCGCATGACGGCTGGAACCGCTGGCTGCGATGACAAGACGCTCGCGCCTGCCGAGAGCATCGACAACCGGTCGAAATGTCTCCGCTGTTGAAGCCCCTCCAGGAACGTAGTGCTCGATAGTCGAGACGAGGGCCTGTGGCTGCTCATAGATCTCACGCAACATGGCGTGAGGAAAGACCGTGACGTCGGGATTTGTGAACTCACTCATATGCGCTGCAACCTCTAGTTGCTTCCTGTGGTTTGACTTTTACTCGTTGGGTTTGCGACGGCTGGACGAGAAAGAGTTTGCAAATCATTGATATTTTTTTATCTTTACTTGTATGTACGACTATACTGTAATAAGAGTGTCCGAAGAGTGAGTTGTCGAAGAGCCTTGCTCCTCAACGTTAGTTCGGGTCGGAACTCGATAAAAACTCTTCCTCAACGAAAGGGTAACGATGGCCTGTACGACGATAGCGGCGCGACGACTCATAAGCGCAGGCGGGATGGTGGAGCATCCCTTGATCAGCATAGAAGACGGTCATATCACCCGCATCGAGAGCCTTCGCGCGAGTGACCACAAACTAGTTCCTGCAACGCATCGGTTCTCAGAGGCGACCCTGGTTCCAGCCTATGTCGACATCCACATTCATGGCAGCGCGGGTCACGACGTGATGGAGGCAACACCCGAAGCTATCACTGCGATTGGGACTTATCTCGCGAGCCGTGGTGTCGGGGCATATTTTCCAACGACCGTCACCTCTTCGACAGAGGATACCCTGCGCGCTCTTGCAGGATTAGCGACACACATTGGACGAGGCACGACGCATCGCGGTGCCACTCCGCTTGGAATACATCTGGAAGGCCCCTTCCTTTCGCATCTAAAGCGCGGAGTGCACACGGACGCTTTGTTGGAAGCGCCATCAATCGCGCTATTCGACAGGTTCTGGCAGGCCGCAGACGGCAAAGTCTGCCTGATGACGATCGCTCCTGAACTTCCAGGTGCCATCGAACTGATTGAACATGCAACTGCACTGGGCGTACGCTGCAGCATGGGACACAGCGATGCGCGAGTATGTGAAGCTGAGGCAGGTTTCGTGGCTGGAGCGCGCTCGGCAACGCATACTTTCAATGCGATGCGCGCAATCGATCACCGCGAACCTGGGCTCGCTGCCTATGTGCTCGACAAGCGGCCTCTGTTTGCCGAGATTATCTGCGATGGCATTCATGTCGATCCCATGATGGTGCGGCTGTTCTTTAGAATGAAGGATGAAGACCGCATCATTCTGGTGACTGACGGTATCAGTGCTGTAGGAATGCCGGATGGGACATATCTGCTGGGTGATATGGAAGTAGAGGTCCATGATGGTCGTTGCACCTCGAATGGCATCCTGGCTGGTAGCGTGTTGACTCTGGACCGTGGGGTGCGAAACCTCATGGAATTCGCGAGCGCGAGCCTGGATAAAGCGGTAGCCGCTGCTTCGCGTAACCCCTCGAAACTAATGGGAGTTGACGATAACTGGGGCAGCCTGGACATTGGCCGCATGGCTGATATCACAGTACTGTCGCAAGCGGCTGAGGTAATCGAAACCTTCCTCGCGGGACGTCCCACGTTCGCGTAGAACACGTCCGGAACGTATATCGCTTCGCAGCAGATTTGAAATGCCTTGACGCATTTCATCGCGATGTATAGACATCCGAACTAAGTGCGACTAAAAGTTATATAAAGCCTGTGAACGTCTCAGGAGTCAGAGTGCCCAAGCCTCAGATCCAACCTGCATCAACCGTGCGTCCTTTGGATAAGAGCGGTTTCATTCCGTTGTACTACCAGATCCAGCGGGCCCTGATGGAGAAGATTCACTCTGGTGAGCTGTCGACTGGCGACCCATTGGCCTCTGAAGAAGAGCTGGCTCGCGTCTATCAGGTGAGCCGGATGACTGCGCGTCAGGCCCTGCATGGGTTGAAGACAAGCGGCTTTGCAGTCAGCCAGAAGGGTCGCGGAACCTTCGTGACGCGCCCGAAGCTCGAGAAGAACATCATGCATCTGCGCGGTTTTACCGAGGACATGAAACATCTCGGGATGGTGCCGAGCTCGAAGCTGCTGGAACAGACGGTCGTTAAGGCAACAGAGGAACTTGCAGAGAAACTAAAGGTGGAACCTGGGGAGGTTGTCATGCGGCTGCGCCGGTTGCGGCTGGCGGATGGAACTCCGATGGCTCTTGAAGACTCGCACATTCCGCTGAGGCGGTTTCCAGGGCTGGATAAGATCAGCTTCGCGAAACAATCTCTCTACTTCGTTCTGCGTGAAAGCTACGGTGTGCGTGTGGCCTGGGCCGATGAGGTCATTGAGGCGCTACCGGCAACTCGTGAAGAATCGGAGCTCTTGACGATTCCCAAGCGAGCGAGCATCTTGTCGATCTCGCGTACCATCATGACGACTGAAGAAACGCCAATCGAAGTCGCCTGTTCGCGTTACCGCGGCGACCGCTACAAAGCTTCGATTCGCGTCCCAGCCACGACTATTGAATAATTCCGGGATTGAGCGAATCGGTCCCTTCGACCGCATTGAGATTGCGGTGTCCACTTAGCGCAAAGAAGACGATATACACGTAGCAGAGTAGAACCACGGTGAAACTTTTCTGGTAGCCGAAGGAGTCAGCGAGAAGGCCCTGGATCTCCGGGATCACGGCGCCACCTACGACCATGGTGATAAGTATTCCGGAGCCTTGGCTGGTGAACTTGCCCAGGCCTGCGACCGACATGGGGAAGATGCAAGGCCACATCACCGAGTTGAAAAGACCGCAGGAAACAATGGCCCACAGAGCCACGTGCCCGTGGCCGAAGATGGCCGTGGCAACGAAGAGCGACGCAAGAACCGCGACGAAGGTGAGTGCTTTGGGAGCACTGATCCACTTGAGAGCGAAGAAGCCTATGAGTCGTCCGACCATGGCACCGCCCCAGTAGAGCGAGACGTAATCAGCGGCTGCTGCATGGGTCATACCTCCCATCGAGGGTTGTCCAAGGAAGTTGATCATCAGGCTGCCGATCGCGACCTCGGCGCCAACGTAAACGAAGATTCCGACGGCACCAAAACGCAGGTGGCGAAAGTTCCAGGCACTACCTGCGGCTACGGAACCCTTCTCCCGCGTTTCGACCACGTCTGGCAAGTGAACGAAGTGTGTGACGGCCGCCATCAGAAAGGCCAAGCCGGAGAGGATCATGTAGGGCTTTCGCACCGAATAGGCAAGCTGCGCTGCACTTGCACTTGCGGCCACGAAGATGAAGGCGGCCCCGATCTTCGGAGCTCGCCAGCCAGCGAATGAGTTGGCAAAACCGGCGAGGTTGAGGCGCGATGCGGCGGTTTCAGGTTTGCCAAGTGCGCCGACGTAAGGATTGATCGCAACCTGGAGCAGAGCTAGTCCGCTGCCGACGACGAATAATGCGAAGAGGAAGAGCGGGTAGAAGATGATGACGGAGGCAGGAAGGAAGAGGAGCATACCGAGACCCATCACCGACAATGCAACGACGATACCTCGTTTGTAGCCGACTCTGCCTACAATCCAGCCGGAAGGGACCGACATGACGAAGTATGCGCCGAAGAAGCAGAACTGAACCAGAAGTGCGGTGACGTTGGTGAGGTGGAAGAGGTCTTTGAAGTGTGGGACCAGGATGTCATTCAGTGCGGTGATGAAGCCGATGCCGAAGTAGAGTGAGACCATCAACATCAGCGGGATGGTGTAGTTTTTCCTGGGTGCTTGCACTGAAGTGATCGAATCTCCACCGACTCCAATTGCCATTTCAATCCCCTGCCCTAAGTTACCGATTTCTTCTTTGGTCGTGCAAGAATTATTGCTTTGGAAAATCTCGCGTGGCTTCGGCGAAGCGAGCGGTGATCGTCTCCGGACGTGTGATTGCGGAGCCGACGACTACTGCGGTGGCACCCATGTGGAGGGCGGTGCGTACCTCTTCTGGTTGGGTGATGTGGCCCTCAACTAACACCGGGATAGTCAAGTGCTCAACCAGGGATTGGACCAGAGGCCAGGAGACGGTGCGGATGTTGGCGGTCTCGGTGGTGTAGCCGTAGAGCGTGGTTGCGACTGCGTCGGCGCCAGCTTGTTCCGCGGCGAGAGCGTCTTCGAGGGTGGCGATATCGGCGAGGACGGGACGGTTGAGTTCGGCATGGATGCGGGAGATGAGTTCTGGCGCGGTGAGGCGGCGAGCGGTGCAATCGAGGGCGATGATGTCTGCTCCTGCTTCGCTGATCGCCTTCGCGGCGTGAAAGTCAGGTGTGATGTACATGTCGCCGTTCGTGTCGAAGGTCTTGAGGATGCCGATGATTGGGAGCTGTGTGATCTTTCGGAAGGCAGCGATGCACGCGACTCCTTCTGCGCGAAGACCTGCTGCTCCGCCGCGGAGTACTGAGGTCGCAATCCGGGTGAGCGTGTCGAGATCGTCCAGCGGGTCGCCTTTGACGGCTTGGCAAGAGACGATAAGACCTCCACGAAGCGACTGGAATACCGAGTTGATCGAGGTGCTTGAGTTCAAGGACACGTCGTTGGGGTCCCCCCCCCTGGGGTTTTTTCGCGTAAAGTACTTGTATTCAATATTTTGCGCCGTATCATGCCTGCAAAGTATTCATAATAAATGGATTGCGGCTAAAGTATCTTTTATCAATAAGTTGGGCCTGCTAGTTCAGCTCGCTTTTTTTGATACGCAGGTAGTATATCGGGTGGAGTGCAGCTAAAAACTCTCACTGGATATTGCTGATTTATCAAGGGTTGTGTGTTTCAGGGGTTTGACGTACGGTTTTTGGGCAAAACGCAGGGATGAGATTGGGTGACCATTGAAAGCCGGCCTGGGGTGATGGATCTGTGGGGTGGGTAGAGGCAGAAAAGACAAATGCAGATCCTTCGACTGCGCTGCGCTTCACTCAGGATGACAAAGTTTGGTTGGTGGAATGAACTTTTGACTCGGGACCTAGTAGCTCCGTTGGTACATGCGTGAGATGCGGTCGTGCCAGCCCAGGCCGTCGTCGTCGAGCCAGGCCCAGAGGAAGCCGATGCCTAGTGGGCAGGCGGCTAGAACGGTGGCGAGAATGCGGCGGCGCATTGCGGTTCGGGTGGGATTGTCGTCTGAAAACGTGCAGAGGGCGATGTGCGCGTAACGCATGCCGGGGGTGGCTTCAGAGAAGGTGAAGAACAGGAGCTGGTAGAGCAGGGTGAGGACGGCGAAGGTTCCGGCAGCGCCGATTGCGGCGGTTTGGAGCGTGATGTGGCTGATGGTTGCGGCGTGGGCGGCGGGCGGCTTGCCGACCGTGAGAGCGAAGGCCGCCGTAAACACGAGCAGGGCTGCCATGATGATGCAGCCGTCGACCAGGGCTGCCATCAGACGCAGGCTGAAGAGCGCCGTCTGAGGGGAGAAGACTGGCTGGAAGGGTGCTTCGGGGACTTCGACGACGGCGGAGACGGGCTGGGCTGCCAGCAGGATGGAAGACCACTCTGGCGCGTGAGCTTCGACGGCAGGGGCGGTTGAGATCTGGGCCGCTTCTACCTCGAAGATGCGGAGCTGGCCTGCCGGAGAGCTGCTGTGTGCGGATGGATCGGCGTCATCGCGCAGGGGACCTTCGGCCAGGCGGGGACGGGCCTTGCGGGAGGCGACGAGCTGGCGGGGAAACTCGATCAGGTTGGCCGGAATATCGATGGGGGCGCCAGCGTCTTCAAACGTGGGCGATTGACGGAACGCGATCTCTTCATCGAGGGCCAGGCTCTCGGCTTCGTCGAACGGGTTTTGCGTCCGGGACCGGTTCGAGGTTCCGGTGACCTGCGTGTTGCCAGTGAAGATCTGGTCTGCGTCATCGAGCCAGATGGTGAGGCCGGAGTCTGGAGACCTGGTGACGTAAGCTTCGGCGATCTCTGACCGGGTTGCGGATGAGGCAGCGTCTACGGGATTGGTTGATGGGGCATGATCCCACTGATCGAGTTCGGCAAGAAGTTGGTGCTGGGCGTCAGCGACGGCCTGGGCGTTGAGAACGGCAACCTCTGCGGCAGCTTCGGCCTCGTGGATAGCGGCTTCGGCCTGGGCGGCAAGGAAGGCGCGGTAGCTTTGCGAGTGAGCGTAACGCTCTGCAACGGCGGCGGCGATGCGCGAGGTGCGGGAGTTGGCGGGAGCTGGATTGGCGATGGGAGTTACGGCGTTACCCATAGTCTGGCTACGGCGTGCACGATGAGCGGCGAGTCGCTGGGCTACCTGCTCCTTTAATGCGGACGAAGGTGTCGCTTCCGTTTCTGTTGTGGCTTCGTCCAGTGGTAACAGATCTCTTTGTGCGGCGCTCATTGTGCTCAAATCCAAACTCGCTTCTGTAAAATCGTTTAGCCTCAAAGGTGTGGTGCGTCTGACAAGTTTAGAACCGAACGAACTGGGTGGCACGATCCGTCGGCAGCGCTGTGTGCCGTTGCCGGTGCTGTCTTTCGGCTCCAGCAGATATAACGAGTTGTACTCAGCCTGGGAACATCGTGCGAAGGGTTTCGCGAAGAGCACCCTGAAGACTGTTTACCTCTTGATAACTATCACGATGTTTGCAGCAAGTCATCCACATTTACTGGCGCAGCAGGTAACAACCCCGGCAACTTCTGTTGCGAACCTTCCGGATGCTCCTGGCATGCAGCAGTATCCGGTGGCCGAGGTGCTGTCGCAAACCGACGATACGACAGAGGTGACGATCGAATCGGACACGCAGTCGAAGCTGGGCAGCCGGTATGTGCTGGACGGCGATGTGGTCATTACGTATCGCGACCGGATTATCAAGGCGGACCACGTTGAGTACGAGACTGCGACGGGCGAACTGACGGCAAATGGTCATGTGCATGTCTCTGGTGGCGCAAACCACGAAGACATTACGGCCAGTCATGGGACGATGAACCTGAATCAACAGACGGGCCGGTTCTATGACGTGACGGGCTCGGTGGGTTTGAAGAACCCGGGTCATAGCCTGACTACCTATGCGAACAGCAATCCCTTCCTGTTTACCGGACGGATGGTGGTGAGGACCGGGCCGCAGGAGTACGAGATCTACGACGGAACGCTGACGACATGCCAACTGCCGGATGCGGATTGGATACTGTCGGCGGCAAAGTTCACGGTGAACATGGACAACAAGAAGGCCAAGGCGCAGAACAGCATCTTCCACCTGATGAAGATTCCACTGCTGTATCTCCCGTTTGTGACGCAGCCTACCGATGCAGGACAGCGGCAGAGCGGATTTTTGATTCCGGTTGCGGGGAACTCGTCGACGAAGGGGCTTGTGCTGGGCGAACAGATCTACTGGGCGATTAACCGAAGCACGGATTTGACGGTTGGGGCGCAATACTACTCCCTGCGCGGATGGGAGGAATCGGGGTCGTTTCGCTATCGCGGCCAGGGGAATGACTTCGCAAAAGCAAAGTTCAGTGCGCTGCAGGACCGGGGCATCACGACGAATGGGGTTTATTTAAACCAGGGTGGAGAGGATGTGACGTTCTCGGGGCGGCATGACTTCGATTCGCAGACGCGGATTGTGGCAGATGCGGAGTATCTGAGTTCGTTTGCGTACCGGCAGGCGTTTGCGGAGACCTTCAGCCTGGCGACCTCGAGCGATATTCTTTCGATTGCCTATGGGGTGCATGAGGCGGATGGTTATGCCGAGTCAGTGCGGGCTGACCGTTATCAAGGGTTGATCATGGCCGCAGTGGCGGCGACGTTCACGCCCCATCCGCTGTCGGCTGTCGGAGACACGCCGACCCCGACGACCACATCCTGCTGTCCGAACACGCCGGCAACACCGGAGGAGCAGGTGCGCATCTTTCATGCGCCATCACTGGATTTCTCGAGCACGGAGCACGAGATTGGCAATAGCGGCGTGCACTGGAGCCTCGATAGTTCGTATGCGGGGCTGTCGCGGGTGCAGCCGAACTTTTCGACTGGCGGGCTGACGCAGCGGCTGGATATTCATCCGGAGCTCTCGTATCCGCTGAGCTTTGACGGGTGGAAGCTGCGGTCGTCGGTGGCGATACGAGACACGTTTTATAGCCGGAGCCGGCAGACCCCGTATACGGACGGGCCGCCGGTGGAGCTGCCGAATGCGTTGAATCGCGTGGATGTGGAGGCTGAGGCGGACCTGCGGGCTCCAGTGGTCGAGCGGACGTTTGATAACGCACTGTTTGGGTATGACCTAAGGCATACGATCGAGCCGGAGGTGACGTACCGGTATGTCGCAGGGATTGATAATTTTTTGAATGTGCTGCGGTTTGACGGTGTGGACGTGGTA
>CAVXPJ010000009.1:0-19787 GCA_963763605.1 uncultured Acidobacteriaceae bacterium
CTCCCTCTTCTGTTGTTCAGGAGTCCCCCCCTTGTCTCTCCGTTTGTCTCTTTCACGTTCGCTTCTGCTCCTCCCCTTCTTTTTCCTGCTGTTTGCCTCTCCAGCTCTCCGCGCCGTCGATTCGACGAAAAAGCTGGCCCCGCAATATCAGCACTGGATCGACGAAGAGGTGCCCTACATCATCGAGTCCGAAGAGCGGAAGGAGTTTCTTGCTCTGCACAGCGACGCAGAGCGTGACAGTTTTATCAAATCATTCTGGGACGCGAGAAACCCTAGTCCAGGCTCCGACGGAAACGAATACCGAGAAGAGCACTACAGACGGCTCGCCTACGCGAATCAGAACTTCGGCAACATCAAAGCGCAGGACGGATGGCGCACCGATCGTGGCCACATCTATATCGTCCTCGGGCCGCCAGAGCAGCGCGCCAACTATATGGCCAACAGAAATGTACGCCCAATAATTATCTGGTTCTACGAATCGAAGACTCCGGCCCTGCCGACGCACTTCAATATCCTCTTTTACAAACGTAGTGAAGGCGAAGACTTCACGCTCTACTCGCCTTACCAGGATGGCCCATCACGTTTGGTCACAGGCCTTGAAGGATTGAATGTACAGAAAAACGATCTCGACATCCTCAAGCGATCTTTGGGAAACGAAGTCGCTCGAACGACGTTATCGTTGATTCCCACCGAAACGATCGATCTCTCCGACTACACGCCCAGCCTGCAATCCGACGTGCTGCTCGCGACCATCAAAGGACTCGCCGACAATCCTCTCAACAAGTCCATCGTCAACGAGCGGAAGCAAAACGAGCGAGTGACGTCGAACGTATTTCTCGATCAAAACTCGACCTCACTCCAGACGGCGATCTTTCGCGATGCGACCGGACGCATGACGGTTCACTACCTGTTCTCCTACAACCGTCCCGAACCATCCATCATCGGCACCCTGCCCGACAAGCGCCGCGGATACTCCCTGACTCTCCAGACATCGGTTCTAACCACCGATGACAAATCGGTCTACGAGCAGGATGAAAAAATCTCAGCCGTGGTAGAGGACGAGGCGGCGACATCGGCACGCGCCAAACGCTTCGGCGCAGAGAGCCGCGTGCCGTTAGCGCCCGGGCAGTATCAACTAGTCTGTACCCTCACCAACGACCTTACCCATCTCGCAGTACGTCAACACGCGCAGATCACAGTACCTGACCCAGCAAAGACGCAATGGGATCTCAGCAAAGTTTTAATCTTCTCCCCTCAACCACCGATCCACGACTCCGACGGAAATCTACCGTTCAGCCTCGCAGGACTCCGTTTTGTGCCAAGAGATATCCAGCAGACGACGGTCCATCCCGGCGAACCCGTACGGGTGCTCTTTCAAATCTGGACCAAGCCAGCAGACCCAGCCTCTCGCGCAGGACATAAGATCAAAGTTCACTATTTTTACGGCGCCATGCAGACTGGTCAGGAGCAACATCAGGAAGATGAGGAGATCGATGGCAGCAGCTTCGATGCCTCCGGCACTTTGTTGACCGGACGCACGCTCTCCACGCTCAACATGACCTCCGGAAACTATCGCGTCGTCATCACAGCGACCGACGAGACGACCCAGCAAAAGGCCTTTGGCTCCGTAAACTTTCGCATCACCGGTGAGGACGAGGTCACCGATATGTGGACCGCCTACGATGCTCTTCAGGGAGCACGCGGCAACGCCATCGATGACTACAAGCGCGCTCTAAGCGCACTCATGCTCGAGCAGAACGACAATGGCATCGTGTGGCTCGAGCGATCGCTCGTCGACGATCCAACCTATAATCTCGCGTTTGAAAAACTTGTAAGCACGCTCTCCCAGGCGGGCAAATACAGGGAGGTCGCAGACCTCTCTGCGAAACACGCAGTCAACTCGGAGGTCGATCAGCAGACTGCGATCCTCATGTCACAGGCGAACATGCAGATAGGAGATATTCCCGGTGCGACTCGCATCCTCGAGCAGGAGCTGCAGCTTCAACCATCAAGCGCAGCCTTGTATCTCGCCTTGGCCGACGTCTATCAGAAGCAGGGAAACTCGTCGAAGGCGGAAGACTACAAACAGCGGGCCGCAAAACTCACCAATTAGCTCGGCCACTCAAACCACGATTCATCTCCGTGTGTCCGCAGGTAGTTGCAGGGCTATATAAACCCCGCAAAAGGCCACTTTTGCAGCCTCGTCGCGCCCCTGACGGCAAGCGTCCAAACCCTCTATAATAGATACATAAATCCATGGCAGACGATCAGAATCCAGAACTTCCCCTTACTCCCCCATCCCCCCAGGACGCCGCCTCGAACGCCCCCCCGCCAGCCGGCACTCCGCCCGACGGCAGCAACATCCCTGGCCGCGGCGCCGCCTTCATGCTCTCCATCAATATTGAGGAGGAGATGCGCCGGTCGTACCTCGACTACTCCATGTCGGTCATCATCGGCCGAGCCCTGCCCGACGTCCGCGACGGCCTCAAGCCCGTTCACCGCCGCATCCTCTACGGCATGCAGGAGATGGGTCTCCAGTTCAACAAGAAGTACACCAAGTCCGCCAAGGTCGTCGGCCACGTCATGGGTAACTACCATCCCCACGGCGACTCCGCCATCTACGACACCATGGTCCGCCTCGCGCAACCCTTCTCTCTCCGCTATCTCCTGGTAGACGGCCAGGGCAACTTCGGCTCCGTAGACGGCGACTCCGCCGCGGCCATGCGTTACACCGAATCCCGTCTCACGCGCCTCGCCGGCGAGATGCTCGCCGACATCGACTCCGATACCGTCGACTTCGCCCCCAACTACGACGAGTCCTCGCTCGAGCCCACCGTCCTCCCCGCGCGCATCCCCAACCTCATCATCAACGGCAGCTCCGGCATCGCCGTCGGCATGGCCACCAACATTCCGCCACACAATCTCACCGAAGTCGTGAACGCCTGCATCGCCGTCCTCTCGAAGGACAAAGCCGAAACGCGCTCCGACCTCGAGCTCTGCCTCGAACACGTCAAAGGTCCTGACTTCCCCACCGGCGGCTTCATCTTCGGCAAGAGCACCATCGCCAACGCCTACCGCACCGGCCGCGGCCGCTTCATGATGCGTGCTAAGTGCAGCATCGAAAACATCTCCGGCGGCCGACAGGCCATCATCGTCACCGAGATCCCCTACCAGGTCAACAAAGCCAAGCTCATCGAGCGCATCGCCGAGCTCGTCAACGAAGGCATCATCACCGACATCGCACGCGACGAGTTCCGCGACGAGTCCGACCGCGACGGCATGCGCATCGTCATCGGTCTCAAGCGCGGCGCCGAGCACCAGATCGTCCTCAACCAGCTCCACAAGCACACCCAGATGCAGGAGTCCTTCTCGATGATCTTCCTGGCGGTTCACAACAACCAGCCCAAGGAGCTCTCGCTCGACCAGGCCATCCGCGCCTTCCTCGATCACCGTGTCGAAGTCGTCCGCCGCCGCACCGCCTTCCTCCTCGGCAAGGCCCGCGACCGCGAGCACATTCTCCTCGGCTATCAGATCGCGCTCGACCACCTCGACAACGTCATCAAGACCATCCGCCAGTCCGGCAGCCGCGTCGAAGCCCGCGAAAATCTCTTCCAGTACTTCTCCGGCAAGAAGATCAACCTCCGCGGCACAGAGCTCAAAGGCGTCACCCTCGACCCCAAGAAATACTCGGTCGACATGACCTTCAGCACAACAGGCACGTTGATCCTCTCCTACAAGCAGATCGATGCCATCCTCGAACTGCAGCTCTACCGCCTCACCCAGCTCTCCATCGACGAGCTCCTCAAAGAACTCGCCGAGGTCCGCGACAACATCACCGAGTTCGAGTCCATCCTCGCGTCGCCGGCAAAGTTGCGCAAAGTCATCATCAAAGAGCTCACCGAGATTCGCGACAAGTACGGCGACGCCCGCCGCACCCAGATCGTCGACGAGACCACCGAGCTTCAGCTCGAAGACCTCATCACCGACGAGCAGGTGGCCGTCACGGTCTCGAACACCGGCTACCTCAAGCGCACGCCCATCTCCACCTACCGCCAGCAGCGTCGCGGCGGCACCGGGCGTCTCGGCATGAAGACCCGCGAAGAGGACTTCGTCGCCCAGCTCATCATCGACTCGACGCACGCCTATCTTCTCTGCTTCACCAACACCGGCCGCGTCTACTGGCTCAAGGTCTACGAAGTCCCCGACGTCGGCGCCGCCGGCAAGGGCAAAGCCATGGCCTCGCTCGTCGCCCTCCAGCCCGGCGAAAAAGTCGTCACCATCCTTCCCGTCCGCGACCTCGAAGAAGAGTCCAAGTACGTCCTCTTCGCGACCAGAAATGGAACGGTAAAAAAGACCGCGCTCAAGGACTTCTCGAACGTCATGGCCCGCGGCATCATCGCCATCAACATCGACAAGGAAGACGAGCTCATCGTCGCCCGCATCACCGACGGCCAGCAGATCATCTTCCTCGCCACCCACGACGGCCAGGCCATCCGCTTCGCCGAGCAGGATCTCCGCCCCATGGGCCGTCCCGCCACCGGCAACCGCGGCATCAACCTCCGCAAGGGAGACTACGTCATCGGCGCCGCCGTCACGCCATCGAACGAGGCCCGCAACAAGCTCCGCCTCGAGCGCGCCGCCAAATCCGGACAGAAGGGCCTCACCGATCAGGTCATGGAGGCCATCGACGAAGCAGCCGACTCCTCTGCGGCCCAGCCCCTCGAACTCGCCGAACCCGGCGAACTCTCCGCGCCCGTGCTTTCGGAAGAGGCACAGGCCAAGCTCGCCAAACTCGACGAGAAGCTCGGCCTCACTCCATGCCTCATCCTCTCGGTCTCAGAGAACGGCTACGGCAAACGCACCGACGTCGACCAGTACCGTCTCCAGTCCCGCGGCGGCAAGGGCGTCATCGGCATGAAGACCACGCCCAAGATCGGCAAGGTCGCCAGCATCAACCTCGTCGACGACACCACCGAGCTCATGGTCATCAGCCAGTTCGGCAAGATCATCCGCATCGACACCAAGAGTGTCCGCTCCGCCGGCCGCTCCACCTCAGGCGTCAAGCTCCTCGACCTCGAGGATCAGGACAAAGTAGCCGCCGCTGTCGTCATCCCCCCCGAAGAAGCCAAAACCCAACCCGAAGAGGGAACGCTTCTGCAATAGATCTTAGCCATGCTGTTCGATGAGAAGAGCCTCGGCAATTCGACCTCGAAGACGCTTGATTAAAGAATCTGGCACTCTAACAGCTTCGCAGAGACCAGACGCGGGATATGAGCAAAACAGACCAGACGTGGTGTCTTCGACGTGAAATGCTCATTAGTGGCGATGTAGAGCTTTAAATCCCGCTATAGGTGTTGCAAATGGCCCTGATCAAGATTCTGCTGGTTGATGACGATGAAATAGTGCGTCTTACGTTGTGCGAAGTACTGGAACAAAGCGGTTTTGCGGTAACGACTGCGGCCAACGTGCAAGAGGCTTTGAAATATATCAGCTCACAGAGCTTCGAGGTTCTTCTAAGCGATCTCCACATGCCGGGTGCGGGGGATGGCCTGACGGTTGTAAGCGCGATGCGCCACGCCAATCCCAAGGCCGTCACCATCCTCTTGAGCGCCTTCCCGGAGATGGATGCGGCCGCTCAAGCGATTCTGCTGCAGGCCGACGAGATTTTAGTGAAGCCGATGAAAGTGGAGGCGCTCGTTACCGCGATCAAACAGCGGCTGGCGAGCGGGCCTCCTGGAATGCGCGTAGTGGAGACTGTGGCTGCGATCCTCGAGCGCTCGGCCGAAAGTTGCATTGGCGACTGGTTCCAACGCATTGAGACGGACGAGAAGGTGATGTCTGTTTCGATGAGCTATGAGGAACGCTGCGGCCATCTGCCGCAGGTATTCCGCGATCTGGTGTCTCGTCTGCTCTCTTCAAAGCCAATCGGAAGCAAAGAGCTTGTATCGGACGCAGCGGCTGAGCATGGGTTGAAACGGCGCAGGCAGGGCTACACTGCCGCGATGATGGTGGAGGAGTCGCGGATGTTGCAGGTGACCATCTTCGATACATTGCAGCAAAACCTCGCCACGATCGATTTCAGCGTGTTGCTGATTGGCGTGATGACGATTGCCGACGAGATCGATTCGCAGCTCAGTCAGGCGATGGACAGTTACATTGCGGAGTCGGTTGAAGATGCGTTACCTGCATGAGGAACACAGCATCCTTGCACCTACGCCCATTCCCCTGGACGGGTGGCCCACATCTGACCGAATCACCACAAATGGGTGCCCAATCTTCGGCGCGGTCTTATCGCGACTAAGGTGGGCCATTTTCGCGGCAGCGAAAATCCCGATACTCTAAACTCACCCATGCCCCTCGGCCTCAAGCGATACGACCACGAAGGCGACGACCACTTCACCACCTTCAGCTGCTACCGTCGCGAACCCTACTTCAACACCCCATCGTCTAGAGAAACTTTCCTCGACTCCCTCGAACAAACTCGAAGACGCTACAACTTCGAAGTCCTCGGCTATGTAGTCATGCCCGAGCACGTCCACCTCCTCGTCAGCGAACCCGAAGACCACCAGAAAATCCCACTCTTCAAAGCACTCCAATCCCTCAAACTCTCAGTCTCAAAACGCCTCACGCAACGTCAGTTTTGGCAGACTCGCTACTACGACTTCAACGTCTTCACCCACAACAAGCGAGTCGAAAAACTAAAGTACATGCACCGCAATCCAGTCACACGAGGCCTCGTCGCAAATCCCGAAGACTGGCCATGGTCTACACATCGCCACTACCGTCTCGACGAACCCAGCCCAGTCCAAATCACTCGTCTCTGACAGGACAGGATCATGCTTCGCGGAAGGCAACGACAACTTGGTAAAGAATGCTACGTTACTCGTAGATCTCGAAAGCAGAAAGTGAGCGACGGTGAGAACGGAACTGTTGCGATTTGACGGCGCCGTGGAGCGGGACCCCGCTATCGACGCGTGGATGAAAAAGCAGCAAGGGGAGCTGGGAGTCATCGCGCATCACTGGTTTCAGGTGATGCGACGATGCGGGGACGAAGTTCGAGAGCTATTCCATGACGGTTGCCCGGTTGCCTGTCTGGGAGATGTGCCCTTCGCCTACGTCAACGTATTCACCTCGCACGTCAACGTCGGGTTCTTTCAAGGCGCAGCGCTGCCGGATCCGGCGCGCTTGTTGCAAGGCAACGGCAAGTCCATGCGCCATGTGAAGCTAAGACCGGGATCGCCCGCAAACGCCGCAGCTCTGAGCAAACTCATCGACACGGCATACCGCGATATCAAGTCGCGCATAGAAAACGGCTAACCTCAGCAATGAAAAACACCATCCAGACCCTCAAAAACAAAGGGAAAAACGCATGTCAAGCCCCCAAACCACTTAACTCCCTCAAACCAAACCACATCCCCGTGGCATGTTAGTTAGCTCCAATCCTCTATACTTAAATCAGTAGAGAAAAACGAAGAAGCCTCAGAGGATTCACCTCCTCCGAGGCTTTTCCTTTTTAAATGAAGACTTTACCAGGACCACCGAACCAAAAGCCCAATAGAATCAGGACTTTGCCAAACATCAACGAAGGGAAGTACAAGCCTAAGCCAAATTAAATGAAGACTTTGCGCACATTTCGGCAGGTGGGGGAGCCATCGATCGAACTTCAACGCCCCCCAGGTGCACGCAGAGGTTGCAAATCCTGATCCATCATCCCTGCCAGATCCTTCGCGAGGTCCGGCCCCTTCGCATCGGTATACGTCCCCAGTGTTCCCTTCAGCTCTGCATCCGTTTTTTTCCCGCTAACGTCCGCACTGCACGGAGTTCCGGTCAGATACGAAGCCGTAAAGCCAATCGTCCGCTTATTGATCGTCTGTTCCTGAATCACCACATGCAGCGCACGATCCGCCGTCGCCGGCGTGTCCACAACGTCGACTCCGCTCAGCGAACCCACCGCCTGCTTGATCGCCGCAGCAATCGCCCCTGTGGCATCGTCGCCCGCCACCGTCACCAGCACGCGAATCCTGCCGGACGGCATCGTCCCACTCGCCGGACACGTCAGTACATGCTTCCTCGGGTCGGGTCGGGCGGAGGTCATCAGCGCAAACAACTGCATCTTCGTCAGCTTATTCAATCCCTCCGCGTTGAAGTTCTCCGGCGACACTCCCAGCGTCCTCTGCACGTCGGGAGTCCATACCGCCATCGTCGGCTTAATCCCTCCACCACTGCTGCTCGACTTGGCCGTCTGCGCGAGTCCAACCTGGCCCGCCAATACCCCAAACACTACTGCGGCACCACAAACTCGCAAAGACGCCATTTTCTTCACATATCCTCCATCCGATACCGCTTCAGATATTACTAAGACGCTAAAACCGCGCCCAAGCCTCCACAGAAGGCAAATGTGTCTTCAGATATCTCACATGATCCAGAATCGCCTAACCCTTTGCCAACAAGAATATTCCCAGTGGCGTTCGGGTAAAGCCCTCAAAATGAGGACGTACCAGACTGATGACCAACAAACTCCTCATTCCATAGACTTTCCACATTGGCAAGGGTCCCGCGCTACCATAGTCTGCATGCGCTACCTCTTGTTGTTGTGGATTGCCCTGGCCACGCCCTCTCCCGCACAGACCCCGGCACCGGTCGAGATCGTAAACCTCGAGCAACATCTATGGACCACGATGGCTGAAGGAGACTTCGCCACCGTCCGCAGTCTCTTCGCCAAAGATTTCATCGAGGTCGACAGCCGTATCGAGGCCGTTGATTCTTTACTGGTCAATCTCAAACATTGCAAACTTGTGTCCTACGAACTTCGTGACTTGCAGGTCCGCATTCTCTCGCCGGACTCAGCTCTCACCGCGTATCACGTCGTCAGCAGCTACAACTGCGGCACCGGTGACAAGCCCGAGGTGAAGAACTACGACAACAACTCCATCACCGTCTGGGTTCGCCAAACCAGTGGTGGCAAGTGGCTCGTTCAGGCTCACACCGAGACTCCTGCGGGAACGGCAAAATAAGACAAATAAAAAGCGATGCGGATCGATGTCCGCATCGCTTGCAAATGTTCAGGTGCCGCTATTTCTTGTGATAGTTCGGATAAGGAGGCTTCGCTGGCGTCTGTACAGGATGTTGTGCGAGCTCCTGCATCGCTACGCTTACTGCCTTCTCCAGCTGTGGATCGTGCCCTTCACTCACTGCCTTCGGATCCTGATCGACCACAATATCCGGATCGGTGCCGTGATTCTCAATCTGCCACTTTCCTTCCGGGGAGAAGTAGCCGAAGCTCGGCGACGTAACATTGCCGCCATCCATTAGAACAGGAATAGCGCCGATGCCAACCAATCCACCCCATGTTCGTTTGCCGACAAGCGTTCCTACCTTCTCCTGATGGAACAGCCACGGCATCGCGTCTCCGCCCGAGCCTGCGACCTCATTGATGATCATGACCTTTGGCCCGGGAATCGACGCATTCGTGGACGTCTGTACCGCACCGTAACGATACGCCCAGTATCCGACGTTCTTTCGCTGCATCGCTTCGATGATGTAGTCGGCAACCTGGCCGCCTCCGTTGAAGCGCTCGTCGATCACAGCACCTTGTTTGTTCAGTTGAGAGAAGTAGAAGCGGTTGAAGTTGGTGAAGCCGCCTGCGCCCGTATCCGGCAGATAGACATACGCGAGCTTGCCGCCAGAAAGCTGGTCGACCTTCCGCTGGTTGTCCTCAATCCATTCGCTGTTGCGCAAAGCCGCTTCGCTGCGAACCGGAACCACCGTAATGTCACGCGCACCACTTCCATTTGCCGAAGCAATGTGCAGCACGATCGCATGGCCAGCCGTACCTTCCAATAACCGTTGAATATCATCGTCGGCCTTTACCTCCTCGCCGCCGATCGCGAGGATGCAATCGCCGGCATGAACGTTCAGCCCAGGTTCGGCCAGCGGTGCCTTCTCTTCAGGATTCCAGCTTCCACCGGTAAGGATCTTCGAAACACAGTAGTGCCCATTCTCAATCGTGTAGTCCGCGCCCAGAAGGCCGCCCGGAACCCGTCTCGCCTCTGGAATCGCTCCACCTGTGCCGCGCAGATGACCCACCGAAAATCCACTCAGCATCTCTTGAAAGATGTAGTTCAGGTCACTGCGTGATGCGATCGACGCCACATACGGCTCGAAGCGCTTCTCTTCCTCGACCGTATTCACGCCGTGGAAGTTTGGATCGTAGAAGTACGCCCGCTCTACCCTCCAGACTTCGTGATACATCTGCTTCCACTCGGCTGCGGGATCGATGCGTACCTGAAGATCCGCCAGCGAAACTGTCCCCTCGCCCGGCTTGATCGGCGCATTGGATGGAACGATGACGTATGTCGGTCGAGCACCCGCGCCGCCAGCGCCTCGTTCTCCCGTACCCTCCAGAGTCAGCGACAGCAGCATCTTTTCGCCGTCGGCAGAGAGCTCGAAGCTCGCAACACGTTCGGCGAGCTTCTCTGTCTTACGCGTATCGAAGACAAACCGGCTTAAGACTGCGGTGCGATCCGCGAATCGATTTCCGCCACCAGCCTCACGGAAGTAGAGAATTCCTGGCTTGCCTGCAACCACTTCGAGATAGTCGCCAGCTGGCAGTGGCAGCGAAACGATGCGGCTTTCAATTCCAGCGAGGTCGATCTTTACCGGCTTTGGCGGCGCAGCAGGTCGTGCAGCAGCAGGACGTGCGCGCTCGCCATCACCCGCTGGAGTGGCGTCGGCATTCTCCCTGGCCTTTTCGTGTGCTTCGGCGGGAGTCTTCTCATCATCACTCTCAGGTGCGATTGGCGAAGCCTGATCTGCGGCCAGGACCACAGCATACAGATTGCGCGACGGAAACAAGAGATCGCTCGTCATATCGAGACCGGCAGTGGTTCCACCGGAGTTGGTGCTCGCGGCAAAGTACAGATACTTTCCGTTGCGATCGAAGGTAGGGAAGCGCGAGTCAGCGGAACTCGCCGTGAACTGTGTCGCCACGCCCGTGTCTACGGAGTAGAGGAACAGGGAATGCAGATGATTCTGGACGATCTGCGAGTAGGCGATCCACTTCGAATCAGGCGACCATGCGATATCGCGATTGTCCGTCTGAAAATAATCGTCCTCTCCTACGTGCGTCAGTTTGCCGCTTCCAGTGTCGAGCATCCACAGTCGCAGATGGTTATCACGAAACGCCAGCAGCTTCGAGTCAGGCGACCAGATTGGATCGAAGTAGAATGTTGCCTCCTTCGCCAGCGGAAACTTCTTTACCTCACCGCTGCCTGTCTGGCTTGCTACATGCATCGCGTATAGCCCGGACTCATCAGAGAGGTAAGCGATGGATTGTCCATCCGGCGACCAAGCAGGGCTTCGCTCCATCACACCCGGTGTATTGGTAATATCGCGCGTCGGCCCCTTCTTCGCAGGTACCGTCAGAATCTCTCCATGCGCCTCAAACACCGCACGTAGTCCGGTCGGAGAGATATTCGCGTGATCGACCTGTGTGCTTACGTTCTCAATCCGTTCTCTCACCTCCGGAAGATCACCCGTCACGTCAATCGAAACCTGATGCGATTGTCCGGTGGCCGTGTCATAAAAATAAATCTCGCCCAATTGGTCATACACAAGACCACCAGGACCGCCGGAGAGCGAGTGAATGTCGGGCTTGCCGGAGTTCTTCACGCACTCCGTTACAGCCTTCGTCGCAGGATCATACTTGAACAAGGTCATAGGACCGTTGCGGTCGGAGAGAAAATAGACCATCTTCCCAACCCAGACAGGATCAAGATCCGATGCGGTCTCGTGTGGAATCTCCGTGCTGTTGAGATCTTTCAGGCCGGTAATCCAGATCGTGCTCGCGCGGCCGCCACGATAGTTCCCCCATGCCACGTATCGGTTGTAGTCGAAGCTGAACGAAGGACCCAGTGGCGAGTACGCGATGCTCGCGCCATCGCTCGAGATCTGTCCCTGATACGCCATCGGAAGCGGCAAAGCCTTTGCAAATCCACCCGCTGCCGGAACTTCGTAGAGCTGGGTATAACGGCTGTTTGCCTGACGGTCGGAGCGGAACACAATCTCTTTTCCATCAGGCGACCATCCCACCGCTGAATCGGCCGACGGATGATATGTCACGCGATGCGGAACGCCGCCGCCTGCAGGAATCGTGAAGACATCCGTGTTGCCGTCGTACTCACCCGTGAAGGCAATCGTACTTCCGTCAGGTGAGAATACCGGTGAAGTCTCGACCCCTACTCCCACGGTCAACCGTGTCGCCCGTCCTCCCTTACGATCCACGCTCCACAGATCGCCCGCATAGTTAAACACGATCTGTGTCTGGCTCAGTGCGGGCCGTTGTAGCAGGTGGGGTTTTTCGCCGACGGTAGCAGCTACGCCGAAGGTCGAAGATCCTGTGAAGAACAACGCTGAAAAGAATAAGGCCGACGAAACAAGGCGCACGTTGAGTTTCTCCATGTCAAACAATTTTTTGGTGCGGCCATCCTACACGCTTGCGAAGGCAAAGAGGAACCACAATCATCAACAAGACAAAGAGGTTCCAAGGCGAAGCGAGGGGAGACCTGCTCTATTTTATAGAGACATTGAAAGATAAAGACGCCCCAAAAGTACAAGAATTACCGAAACTTTTATCATCAGTTAGCGTCTTCTAATCCAAGCAGGGTTGTCCCATGCAGGACAGCTCTTCCGAGGGAACAATTTATGGCCCACAAGTTGAAATACTTATCGATCACGTTGATGCTTCTCGTAGCAATTAGCTTTACCTTTGAGCGCCAGGCGTACGCCTATGTCGACCCGGGCTCCGGGCTCCTTATTTTTCAGGGAATTAGCGCAGTTTTCTCTGGTGCCTTGTTTTACTTCCGGCGGCGCCTGAGAAACCTCTTTTCCAAAACTCCCAAAGACGTCCCAGAGTCTACCCACACGTCATAAGTGCAATTGACATCAGGAAGAATTGCCGATTAGCCTTCTTATAGAAGACTCACCCCATGGTGCGCCTCAGCAACCACATCTCTATCTGAACGGCTCGAGCGAATGTTCGCATCCTGTTGTCTCACCATGAAAGAAAACAGGCTGTGAGGTCTATCACCCACCCCATTACGGTCGCATTTGGGCTCGCGAACCTGTACCTGCTGGACCTCACTGGGCCCCTCATCTCCACCGAGCATGATCTGGTCTATCATCTCGTAGGCTCAGCCTCTTCCGTCATCGTTCCGATCATCATCTACCTCATCATCCTTTCGCTCCTCTTCACGGGGCTTCTCTTTCTGGCCGAACGACCCGGCGCTCTTCGCGTCATCATCTGGTCTGCCTTCCTTCTCGCGCTACCGTCTATCTTGCTTCACACCCTCGCCAATTTTTCCGGCGCCGATGTTCCCGATTGGCTCACCTACACGATCGCGGGCATCTGCTCCTTTACGTTGATCGCAGTCTCTGTCTTCTGGAAGAGGTTCGTTCCACGATTTGAAAAAATTCAGCGCTTCGCTGCAATGGTCCTGGGCGTCTTCGCCTTCACCGGACTGCTAATCTTTGGGCAACTAGCCTGGAGTGGATGGCAGGCACGAAACCTCAACCCAGCCCCCACACTTCACAAAGCTCAACTCACCCGAACCACTCCCCACGCACGCATCATCTGGCTTCTGCTCGACGAACTCTCGTATCAGCAGGTCTACGAGCGCCGCTTTCCTGGCCTTCAGCTCCCCGCTTTTGACCGGCTTGCCGAACAGTCCACCGTCTTCACACAGGTCGTTCCCGCCGGCATGTACACCCGCTACATACTTCCAACGCTCTTCACCGGCATTCCCTCCAACGCTGTCGACATCTCTGCACGCGGTCTTCTTGTCTCTCTCAAAAATCCTTCTACTGGCAAGTGGGTCCGCTACCAGCAACACCAGACCGTATTTCAGGATGCCCTCGATGCCGGCTACTCCACCGCGGTTGCCGGCTGGTATAACCCTTACTGCCGCATCATGCCCGAGGTCCTCGATCACTGCTTCTGGATCTATCGCCAGACCACCCCCGCCAACTTATCTCCAAACCGTTCTCTCGCCGTCGATCTTCTCCGTCCCTTCCGCTATCTCTGGCTCGATACGAAGCATCTCTTTGGCCGCGACCCCGGCTCTCCCACCGATGAGATCCGTGACATCCGCCAACACTCCAGCGACTATCGCCGTCTCAGCGCTGCAGGCGATGCGTTTCTCGCAGACTCTTCCATCGACTTCCTCTTCCTCCACATACCCATCCCTCATCCCTACGGCTTCTACGATCGCACCACGAAAAAAATCAGCACGAAGCACACCTCCTACATCGATAACCTCGCTCTCGCCGACAGTTACCTCGCTCACATCCGTCAGCTGCTCGAACAGAAAAACGCATGGGACTCCTCCACCATCATCGTCATGGGCGATCACTCTTGGCGTACAACACAGATATGGAAGGACTCGATGACCTGGACCGACGAAGACCAGGCCGCCAGCCATGGCGAGTTCGATCCTCGCCCCGCTTACATCGTCAAGCTTCCCAATCAACAAAACTCTGTCCGCATCGACCAGCCCTTCTCCGCTGTCTCCACTCGCGCGCTGCTCGACGCTCTGATCCAGCACCATATCCAGACCCCAGACGATCTCCAACGCTGGGTCAGCCAGCAAAGAACGATCTCTGTTGCCTCCGGTAACTAGCCTGCATCGTCTTCCCTATTAATCGACAAGTACACAGAACCGATCTGATTACTTACTCTCTCGTCAGTGGGACGTTACTGTAGAAAGTGCTCTGGCGTTCCGCGCCTCCGAAATCATGATGCGTGTGAACGCCTTCATCCCGGCTCTTCTGGCGTGTGCAGCCCTGTATCTTTTTCCTGCCAGCAGCGTGGCTAAGCCAACGCACCACCGCGCTCACAGCACTGCTGCTTTAGCTCACCACAGGCACACCACCGCATCGGCACAAACCACCGCTACGACGTCGACGCACATCAGGCATACAGCAGCTCTCCATCGGCGCCATACCATCAGTTATGCCGCGAGAAGCAGCCATCTCGAACTCACGGCAGAGAGACGGCCGCTCCCAAGTCTGCAGGAGATCAACCCAACATCGGTCCTCGTGCCCACTCTCTACAACAAGCGTGGCCGTCTCATCGTTCCGCCGCCGCTTAGGGGCTCCCACGAGATTCTTATCCACCAGAATCTCGTAGCTGATCGCGACGGTCTCGACCGCATTCGCGATGACGGTGATCTCCTGGAGATGCGCAACGATCAGCTTCTCGTCTCACTCCCCGTTAACAGCGCTCTCGAGGTAGACGAACGCCTTCCCATCAATCGTCGCTACTGCCGTCCGTGGACCGCGCAGTTCCTCGCCAATCTGGCGCGTGCCCACTACGCCCACTTCCATACCTCGCTACAGGTGAACTCCGCCGTCCGCACTGTCGAATTTCAGGAGCACCTGCTGCACATTAATGGCAACGCCGCACCTGCTGAAGGCGACACAGCGTCTCCTCATCTCACCGGTCAGGCCGTTGACATCGCCAAGCACGGGCTCTCCCTCACCGAGATCGCGTGGCTGCGCGGCTATCTGCTGCCGCTGGTGCAAGAGGGCAAAGTGGATGTAGAAGAGGAGTTTCAGCAGGCATGTTTTCACATCAGCGTTTATAAAAGATATCTTCCACCTGTCGCTCCTGGCCTCAACCCATCCGTATCGCATCACGGCGGAACAACTGCATTAGCGGCGGCCTTGCGCTAGATCAAACAGTCTCGCGCCGCCCACTGCGCCAACTCGCGTACGCGGCATCCAGCGCCCGCATGTTACGGACGCCATCTTCTCCTGACGCCACAAACTCCCCGCCACTTCGGAGAGCCGACGCAAAACTGTCCAGCATGCGCGTATAGCCATCCGCATTTTCAACCGTGACGGTTTCGAGCAGCTCCCCACCTTTGCGCAGTACAATCTGCACCGGCCGGTCTACGGTCAAGCCATTCTCCGCAACCAGCACCCCATCGCTTCCATTCACCTCAACCAGTGTCCGGTACGGTGCGCGCGCGCTCACGGTCACATTCGCGTAGACGCTGCCTGTCATCTCCATCTGCAATGAAGCGACAGCCTCAACCGCTCCGGATGCCTCGTCCTTCCGCGCCGTGGTGCTGACACTGACAACATCCTCCCCCAGCACAAAGCGAAGCGCATCGATGCAATGCACACCGACGTCGGCGATCGGGCCGCCACGCGCTAGCATCGGATCGGTAATCCACTTCCTCGGCGCCTGTGCCGCCATGTAAGAGTATTGGGCATGCGCAAGCTGTGGCCTGCCGATACGTCCCGCGGCGATCTGCTCCCGCATCCAAACAAGGCTTCGGTTGAACCGGAAGTTTTGCGCCACGCCAAACAGGACTCCCGCAGCTTTGGCGGCAGCGGCCATCTCTTCGGCTTCGGCCGAATTCATCGACAGCGGCTTCTCGCACAGCACAGCCTTGCCATGTGCCAGCGCCAGCAGCGTATCGTCTCGGTGCATCGCATCCGGCGACGTAATAAAAACAACGTCGACGTCGGGCGAAGAGCACAACGCCTCGCGCGAGGCGAAGCAATGAGGAATAACGTATTTAGCGCAGTCTTCGCGTGCAGCCGCCTGGTTCCGTCGCCACATTCCGGTCAACGTTGCCTGCTCGCACTGCGCAAAAGCAGGCAGAAGGCGGCGAACCGCATGATGGCCGAAGCCCAGAATCGCGAAACGCACCGGTGACGGAGTCATGGGTTCTCCGAAGTGTCTAAAGTTAGTGCGCGTCGTTTTTGAAGATCTGTTCGGCGAGGAAGTTCTCCACCTTCGCCTGATCGTGCACAATCTCCAGGTACGCACTCTTCAACAGTTGCGACCGGCCAAGTTGCAGCTGCTGACGAATCGCCTGCTGCACCCGCGGATCATTCAGGTCACGTTGTCCCGGAGGATCACGCGAGAGCAGTTTATAGATCGCATATCCCACCGGCTTCTTTGTCTGTGCGTCCAGCAGCGGCAGAATCTCGGTCGACTCACCTGCCTTCAGCTTCATCACCGCATTGAAGACCGCCGGGTCCGCATGCATCTGCGATTCAGCGACAAAGCCCATATCGCCGCCATTCGGCGCTGTCTCTGGCTGTTCTGAGAAGTTCATCGCGATCGTGCCGAAGTCCTCGCCGCTGTCCAGCCGGTTCTTCAGCGCCTGAATCTTTCTCTTCGCTTCCACGTCGTTGGTCGCTTTACTGTTTTGCAGGTTACCCGCCTGCGCTGCCGGTTGATCGGTCACCTGGATCTGCGCCAGGTGATATTGCGTCTCAATCAGGTTGTACTCGGCCTTGTGCTGATTGTAGTAGTTCGCTACGTCCGCGTCGGTCACGGTGATCTTCGAGTTGATCTCTTTATTGAAGAGCTTGTTGATCGTAAGATTTCGCCGAAGGGCATGCTTCAAATCGTCAACCGTCTGATGACTCGCCTTCAGGCGCTCCTGAAACTGCTCTTCGGTGTACGGAGCCTTCATCTCAGCGAACTTCGCATCCACCTCTTCATTCGTCGCCGTCAGGTTCGTCTTGGCGGCCTGCTGTTGCACAATCTCTTCCTCGATCAACTCCCGCAACACGTTCAGGCGCAGTGAATCGGCCTGCTCCTGCGGCAGCTGCCGCTGCTGTGGGTTCTCGCCGAGCTGATCCTGGTAGTTTTTATCCAGCTCCGCCCGCATAATCGCGTGGCCATTTACGGTGGCGACCACGTCGGCGTTATGGCTCTGCTTGCAGCCGGAGATCGGCAGCAGGCCGAAAGCCAGAACCAGCGCGACCGGAAGTGAGACATGGGGAAAGGAGCGCATAGCGAAAGACCGTTCGCAATCGGTCCGAAATGTGGGCACGTCCTGCATTCAAATCTCCTGCATTCTGCCTAATTGCCGGGTTTAGTCGCCGGCGGGGCCTGTGGTTGCGCCTGAATCGGGGCCGGCGGGGGTGGTGGCGGTGTCTGGCCCATAGCAATCAGTGCGTTATCGATCATACGGTATACATACTCAAGCGGTAGAGCCCCTTCCACCTTTTCTCCATTGATAAAAAGAGCCGGGGTCGAGTCCACGCCCAGCGACTCACCCACCGCCATCGAAGCTTTAATCGCCGCATCGTCCTGTTTGGCGAGACAAGCGTTCAATGTCTCGACATTCAGCTTCTGCTTCTTCGCTTCATCACGGGCCAGTGAATCCAGTGTCTCGTTTGCCTTTGCCAGACTCTTCTCTGTACCGCCCATCTCGCCTGCATGGGCATGGACATAGTCCACCATGTTCCAGTAGCCTGTCGGGCTCTGTGCAGCGACGCAGTTCACATCGATCGCCGCCCGCATCGCCCACGGATGCTGGTCCAGCGGAAAGTCGCGGTAAACAATATGGACCTGGTCCTTATATCGTTCCATCAGTGCGGGAAAGAGCTGTTCATGCATCTTCGCGCAATACGGGCACTCCAGGTCGTCGAAGCCGACGATCAACACCGGGGCATTCGCCGGCCCACCCCGCGCTGGCCGCCCATCCCCGCTCACCAATAACTTCGGATCCTTGCTGATGTCGTATTTACTGAACTGGGCCAGAGTTTTGCCATCGGCTGAAATCAGAAACGGCACCGGCTTGCTCGTCTTTCCGTCTGCCGAGAAGTTCACGCTGATCTCGTCGAAGCCCGGCACATCGCTCTTCGTTCGCGGCCCGATCTGGATGTCGTAGTCAGGCGGCACCGACGACTTCGAGCGGATCAACACCTCAACCCGCCGGGTAAGCTCCGGAGAAAGCTTGCTCGAAGCATCTGCGGGGGTCTGTGCATGGCATCCAAGAGCGGCCAGCGTTAGGGCAAAAATCAGGGTACGAAAGGGTTTCACAGCGGTAGGCACAATACGTCGATTATCTCACGCAGAGCCCGTCTCCAGAGGCGCAACCACCACGAACCACACCTCGCAGCAGCCTCAAAACAAGCTCAACGCCCGCCGCAGATTGCCCGCCGTGCCGATATTCAACAACGTAAAGTTGAACCGCTCCAGCGTCTCATTGCGCACCGCACCCAGCTCATACTTCGTCACCTCTATGCCCAACCCGCAGCAATCCCAGTTGTACGAGCCCTGCACCGTCCCATACTGCACCAGCCCCGAGTCTCCCACTCTCAGATCCAACCCGACCTTAGCCGCCAAAGCGAGCCCCGGCTTGATCGGCGATCCATACCCCAGCAGAAGAAAAAGCTGGTTGAAGTTCGAGACCGCCGAACTCACTCCCTCCGTAAAAAACCGTCCCGGAGCGTTCAACTTCGCATAACCCACCCCGGAGATCCAGTTGCCTTGGTGTACGTCCACCAGCACATTGTTCGACGTAAACTTCTTGGCTCCCGTATCCAGGTCGAAGTCCCACTCCACATCCAGGTGCTCCGACGTTCGAATCCGCATGCGCGAGATCAGTGGCGAAATCGCGCGCGGCTCCGTCAAAAACGCGACCCCCGAAAGATTCAGTGTCGTATCGAAGATGTTCCGCCGTCCATCGATCACCGCATTGCCAAACGTCTCATTGAAGAAGTACTTCTGCGTCAGGCGCCAGCTGATCAACTCGCGGCTGCCGCAGATCGGCCCCTTCTCCTTCGAATCCCCGGCCCACTCATCCGCGTAGACCCTGCCTCCATTGATATCAGGATCTAGATTCTGGCTGCGTGTCGGTCTTTCCCGGCATGGCTTGGTCTTCACCGGCCGCATAAAGAGCCTCTGCGTTACTCCGTACTCCAGTTCATTCGTATTGCTTACCAGCAATACGTAACGAACGCCTACCACAGCGCGG